>NZ_JANUIL010000001.1:5320000-6568582 GCF_024788145.1 Bacteroides sp. BFG-606
AAGTCATCCCATGAGATACCCATTTTGGAAGGATAACCACCCATATATTTGCCAAACAAACCTTCGTCAAAATAATCGTGACCTGCAGGCACCGGAGTATGAACAGTATAAAGAGAAGAAGCGCGAACCAACTCAATAGCCTGATCGAAAGTCAATCCAGTAGCTACATAGTCGCAGATACGCTGAACATTAATCAATGCAGCATGTCCTTCATTACAGTGATAAACATCTTTCTTGATACCCAGAGCTTTCAGAGTCAGGATACCACCGATACCCAACAAGATTTCCTGTTTCAAACGGTTTTCCCAGTCGCCACCATAAAGCTGGTGAGTGATAGGACGGTCGAATTCGCTGTTCATTTCATTGTCTGTGTCAAGCAGATACAAAGAAATACGTCCAACATTCACACGCCACACGTTTGCATGAACATAATAATCAAGATAAGGAACATCTACCACCAACGGCTGACCGTGGGCATCCATTACGCGTTCAATAGGAAGTTGACCGAAGTTTTGTGCCTCGTAGTTGGCAATCTGCTGTCCATCCATAGACAACGTTTGAGTAAAGTAGCCGTAACGATACAAGAAACCTACCGCACACAAATCAACATTGCTGTCGGAAGCCTCTTTCAGATAGTCACCTGCCAATACGCCCAGACCACCGGAATATATTTTCAGGACGCTGCTCAAGCCATATTCCATGCTGAAATAAGCTATAGATGGGCGTTGCTCATCCGGCTTCACATCCATGTAATCTCTGAATTTCGTATAAACTTCATTCATTCTTCTTAGAATCACCTTGTCTTTTGCCAGCGCTTCCAGCTTCTCATAGCTCATACGTTCCAACAACAGTACTGGATTCTGTCCACATTCTTTCCAAAGTTCCGGATCTAGATCTCTAAACAGTTCAGTCGCTTCAAAATTCCATGCCCACCAAATGTTGCGTGCGATTTCAGACAACTTCTCCAACTCTTCCGGTATACGTGATTTCACAGTAACCTCTTTCCAGTTGGGAGTATTCACATTACTAACTTTGATTTTCATAATGTTTTCGTTTACTTATTGATAAATAATTTCTTTCTTAACTCAACTGACGTATCCTTGCCTTACGCAAAGCGATATCATAAGCTTCATAATAATATTGTATAAAGTGCTTCCATAAAGCCTGCTCTGCAACTTCAGCAGCACGCTTACGGATTTCCTTCACTTCTTTCTCTGTCTTATCCGCAAATAACGTAATCGTATCTTTGATACCATCCGCCACTTCCGAATCATTATAGTCCGAACGATGCAACACTTCCACTCCATCATTAATGCCATGCTGGTTCTTCAGGCTGTTTACCCAAAGTCCGAACCCAGCCAGATCCGTAGTGATTGTCGGCACATGGAATGCTACACTTTCCAGCGGAGTATATCCCCACGGTTCATAATAAGAAGCATAGACACTCAAATCCTGTCCCAGCAATATATCATAATATTCTTTATTCATGATACCATCACGTCCATCCAGATAACAAGGAACAAAAATCACCTTCACCTTATCTTCAGGACGATTGCCCATTCCCAGATATTTCAACATATCCAGCACCTGGTCATGAGTCATATTATGCAGCCAATGGGTGATAAACGGCACTTCAAGCGGAGTATCAAACTTTTCTTTGCTCTTCAAACGTGCCTGCAAATCCTCGCGAGGCTCTCCCACCCAACCGGGTACATTAATGAATGCCAAAACATTCTTATGCAAATTCTTATCCCTGTTCAAACGGTTTAATGATTCCAGAAAAACATCAATACCTTTATTCTTGAACTCGTATCGTCCACTGGTTCCGACAATTAACGTATCATCACCCAGATTTGTTCCCAATAACTTATTGGCTACATTCAGCATCAAGGCACGTGCACGTTTACGCTTGCCGGCAAATGTGCTTCCTTTCGGCACAAAATCATCTTCAAAACCGTTCATCAGAACAACATCTGCCGGTTTATCCAGTAATTCCTTGCATTCATTATTGGTTATTTCACTCACCGTAGTAAAACAATCTACATAGTGTGCAGTCTGTTTCTCAATCGAGTGTTTCGATTGCATGTTCAGTTCCTGCGCCATCTGGTCGCCATTGTAAGCAAACAGATAATCATATAACGGCTTATGATTACCGGCAATGGAACGGCCGATAGAAGTAGCATGGGTCGTAAAAATAGTAGCAACCTCCGGCACAGCTTCCTGTACATAAAGTGCTCCCATTCCAGTCATCCATTCATGTGCCTGATATACCACCTTATCCGTTTCCGTCAGGTTGTAGCGATAGAAACTCTCCACCACTCTTCCTGCGGCATAGGAAAACATAGAAGCCTCGTCATAATCGCCATAGGCGTGCAACGAATCTACTTGATAACGATTCCACATTTCTGTGTATATATCGTCTCTCTTTTCAAAAAAAGGTTGGAAATCAACAAGAATGACTATGGGTTCACCGGGGATATTCCATCGTCCCACACGGACACAAAGTTCGTCTTTCTCAAGCGCATGCTTTTTCCAGGCAGCACATAGGTTATCCGACTCGATGAATAGAGGGTTCTCCTTTCCTTGCCACACATCAGGACCTATGAAAAAAATTCTGTCGCGGAATTTTTCCTGTAATGTATTTGCCCGTGTCGACAAGACGGTATATATACCTCCCACTTTATTACATACTTCCCAGCTGGACTCGAAGATATAATCGGGGGTTAATAAATCTTTTACCATATAATATATTAAAACTCTTTTTAGTATGCGAGTGCAAAAGTACACATTATTCTTTGAAAAATAATACTTTATACAAAAAATATGAGTTAAGAAGAAGAAAGAAACGTTGCCTTACAATGAAAAAAGAATATCCCCTTGCACATGCGAAGCTGCATGTACAAGGGGATTGAAAGTCTTTTATAGGAAATATTCTTGCTAAAAATTATGCAACGAGTGCGCTACCGATCAAGAAGGTTGCAGCCAAAGCAACGATTGCATAAAGTTCAGGGAATACGGCAAGAATCAACGTATTGCTAAATACATTGTGTCCCTGTCCGATCGCTGCGATACCATTTGCACAAACTTGTCCCTGACGGATAGCAGAGAATAAAGCAACCAATCCCAAAGCAATACCTGCACCAAGCACTGCTGATGCTTGGATAGCTGTAATTTCAGGAGTCAAAATACCGAAGATCGTTTGAAACATGAAATAACCGGCAAAACCATAAAGTCCTTGTGTACCCGGAAGAGCTGTCAATACCAGGAAGTTACCGAATGCGCTATCATTCTTCTTCAATGCTCCGATAGCAGCATTACCTGCAATAGTTACTCCGTAAGCACTACCAATGCCTGACAAACCAACCATAATCGCGATGCCAATGTAGGCGATAAACAAATTCATTTCCATAATCTTATTCTATTTTTTATTGTTTAATTCTTAAAATATTAATTCTCAATTTCTAATTCTTAATCTTCAAATTTTCAATTTCTGAACGGTTTGTACTCTTTGCCGCCCCCTTCGTATCCGGAGTTCTTGAAGAACTCAACGAACGTCAGACGCATCGGGTGAACCATTGCACCCAGCACATTCATAAAGATATTGATGGCATGACCGATAACGAAAATCAGTACCATAACAATCGGACCTGCTATTACATTATCCGGACTCATACCTACTGCCAGGCTGTTGAATACTCCCGCCAAAATACCTCCGGAAAGTCCGAGGGCAAACAGACGAACGTAAGACAATACATCGCCAAGCAAACCGGTAACCATATTATATGAATCCCACAATCCCAGTCCGATATTCAGGAAAACATTCTTTCCCGGACTGTTATAAAGGAAAATCATAGCAGCCGAAACACCCAGAATAACCAAATGCACAGTGCTTCCCATCGGCATTACCTCCGGCAACAAAGCCGAAACTGCCATGGAAACCAGCAGGATGATCCATCCGATCGTTGCCACTGCATATTTGAAACCAAACTGAATGGTCTGATTCACCGCCTTCAATACCATACCGAATAGAATTTGGACAGCTCCCAATATCAACGATAATTGGAACATATCATTGTTATCCATCAGGACAGCATGTTTCAGACGTTGAACAATCGGCCAGTTCAAATCGTAGATGTTCGCTCCGAAGAACGTACCTGTCAGCAAACCGCAGAAGAATGTTGAAACCGCCAATACCTGTATCAATGAAATGATTGATTTCATCGACGGGGTCACTTTCTTCGCCATCAACCGATAGGCAGTAGCTCCCAGGAACAGGAACAAACCATATCCGGAATCTCCCAGACAAAGTCCGAAAAAGATCATGAAGAACGGGGCAAAGAACGGTGTCAAGTCCAATTCATTATACTTCGGAAGCATATACAACTTACAGATCGGTTCGAACCAGGCAAAGAATCCCTTATTATTCAATCGAATAGGAACATTATCACCCGGCATCGGATCGGTAATCTCATAATATACATGTGCGTCATTCAGATAAGCCTCTATCTCCACTTGACTGAATGCAGGTGCCCATCCTTCAATCAACATCAGTTTGTCGCCGGCAGTCTGCTCGGTACTTAACACGACTTTAGAGAATTCAATCTGACTTTGCAACTCTTTCAGGGCAGCCTTCAAGGAAGGAATTTCCGTTTCGGAAAGTGCAACCAGCTTCTTTTCATTCTCTTCAACGGCCTGTTCGGTCGTATTGTAAAGCGTTTCAAGATGTGCCAAAGAGTATGCTGGTAATTTCGCCTGTTCTACATCCAAATCCACTTCCTGCCCGCCTTTCGTCAGAGTCACGAAGAATACTTTAGAAGAGATGCGGTTCACAATCATTGCATTGTATTCCGTTTCCCACTCTTCCTTGTAATTTCCTTCCGAACAGCTATAAAAACCGATTACATAACCGGCATTTTTTAGCTTCTGAACATTATCCGGTTCAAAGTTGCCCCCAGGCTTCCAGCGCTTCTTTCTCTTTGGCATAGCTTTGCAATTGCTGCGACAGCTTTCCATGCTCTGTTTGCAGGGCATCCACTTCGTCCAGCACTTGCATACCACGGGCGGCCGTTCCGCCTTCCGTAGCAATCACAGCATTCTTTTCATGCTTCTGATTCTGAAACAACTTCAAGGTAGCCGCCAAGCGATTGGAAAGACGAATATTCTCCTGCAACTCCGTGTTATCAGCAGCCCCCTGTTGTTTCTCCACAATATGGACTACCCCAAGTTCACGCAGACTGTTCAGGAATTCTTCATACTCTTTGTGATAAACCAGGAATGTGAGTTTCTTCATTTTTGTAATCATGCCTCTACCTCCTTCCTTTTTTCTTGATGGGACTTCATGATCTTTTGCGAAGATTTCGACAGGTTTTCTTCATCTTCCATGAATCGTTTGATCTTTCGCAATGCATCCTGATAGCCCGGTATCTGTACCTTCTCAAAAAGGTTCACCTTTTGAGTGGTCTTTTTCCTTGCATGTTCTAACAAGTTCAGCTTGGCGAGCATAAATTCACGTTCAATTGCCGTATGAGCCAGCTCTTCCAATAGATGGATACCGTCGGCATACCACTTGGGAGCATTAAACATACTGTACGGACGTATCTCGAATTCCACATTTTCGAGCAACGGTACGCGCACACCCGCAATCTTTTTCACGCCAAGATGAACATCATTCACCTTTATTAATGAAGCGTCAAACTCATTCCAAAGGGCGAACATGGCTTCATAGGCTTGAATTTGTTGTTCGAGCCTATCCTCCAGATCGGCAGCTTCCGTTTTACAGCGTTTCACTTCCATGCGGAGGGCGCTTTCCTTATTCTTAATAATAGGAAGCGTACGCACCCGCACTTTCAGTTGCTTTTCGAGCTGCTGAAGAGAAGTTTTGTTATATTGAAACTTTATAGCCACGATGTTCTATTTACTATTTAACTATTTACGATTTACGACTGAAATTACTTTTATGACCATTTACAATTAACAAACTTCAATCGTAAATGGTAAATCGTCTAATCGTCTAATTATTTTGTTTTGGCCAGTATTGATCCACCAAGTCTTTCTTGATATTCACTTCTTCCGGACGGAAATATTTACCGAACAAGCCCCAGGCAACGTCCAGCATTTCAGTAGTATCAAGATTGACATCAATAGCCAATAACTGATTGGAATAGTCCTTCGCAAAAGCCAACGTACGTTCGTCGTAGTTGGTCAGGTCGAAACCATTTTCCATCTTCGTCTTAGCGTTAGCGGCATCGGCATACAGACGTACAGCGGCATTCATCACTTGCGGATGGTCCTTACGTGTCTTCTTACCGGTTACCAGCTGTTTCAAACGAGACAATGAACGGAACGGGTCAACAATAACCTTACCGATATCACTATCACGACGCAGGAACAACTGACCTTCAGTGATGTAACCCGTATTATCAGGCACAGCGTGCGTAATATCTCCACCAGACAAAGTAGTCACCGCAATAATAGTGATTGAACCGCCGGAAGGGAACTGCACCGCCTTTTCGTAAATCTTTGCCAAATCCGAATAAAGCGATCCCGGCATAGAGTCTTTCGAAGGAATCTGATCCATACGGTTAGATACGATTGCCAGCGCATCCGCATAGCTCGTCATATCCGTCAATAGTACCAGCACTTTCTCATTATTATTTACTGCAAAATACTCTGCAGCAGTCAATGCCATGTCCGGAATCAACAAACGTTCTACCGGAGGATTTTCGGTCGTATTCATGAAACTCACGATACGGTCCAGTGCACCTGCATTAGAGAACACATTCTTAAAATACAGGTAGTCATCATTCGTCATACCCATACCTCCAAGGATAATCTTATCCGTTTCAGCACGTAAAGCTACGTTTGCCATTACCTGATTAAAAGGCTGGTCGGGGTCGGCAAAGAACGGAATCTTCTGACCCGATACCAGTGTATTGTTCAAGTCGATACCGGCAATACCCGTTGCAATCAGTTCCGACGGCTGTTTACGTCGAACCGGGTTCACAGACGGACCGCCAATTTCCACTTCCTGTCCTTCAATGTCCGGACCTCCATCAATCGGATCACCGAAAGCGTTGAAGAAACGTCCGGCCAGCTGCTCACTCACTTTCAATGTAGGCGATTTGCCGAGGAATACTACTTCGGCATTAGTCGGAATACCCTCCGTACCTTCAAATACCTGCAAAGTGACATCGTCACCGGCAATCTTAACCACCTGTGCCAGTTTACCGTCCACGGTGGCAAGCTCGTCATACCCTACTCCTGTCGCTTTCAGCGAACAAGTAGCCTTGGTAATCTGAGTAATCTTGGTATATATCTTTTGAAAAGCTTTTGTTGCCATCTTACTTATTTACGATTTAACAATTTACTATATTACGATTGAAGTTTCCTCTCTTCAATCAATTCCTTCAGTTGCTGCTGGAATCCTTCATACTGTTCCGATTTGAACTTCGAGTAGTTCATCTGCTTACAGATATTAATCATCTTCTTGAAGTAATCCATTACTTCGTTGAAATTATCAAAATCAAATTCCGTATGACAGATGTCGATTACCATATTCAGAATGTCTTCCTGACGTTCCATCGGAGTTACCGCATCAATTTCATCAAAAGCATCCTGTTGCAGAATAACAAAGTCAATTAATTCTGATTTCCAGAAGATCACATGATATTCTACCGGTACACCATCATCACCGAGGATATTGATCTGTTCGGCAATTTCCTTACCGCGCTGCAAACGGGTTTTCAGTTCATTTACCTTTCCAATCCACTCACTGTTGATATGATTTTTGATATATTCCTCAAATTCCGGGTATTCGATATATTTTGAATAAGAATCAATCGGATTCACTGCCGGATAACGTTTCTTATCGGCACGATCCTGCTCCAAAGCATAGAAACAACGGGCTACTTTCTTCGTATTTTCAGTCACCGGCTCCTTCAAGTTACCACCCGCAGGGGATACCGTACCGATAAACGTAATAGACCCCGTTTCGTCATTACTAAGTTTTACATATCCCGCACGACCGTAAAAGTTGGAGATAATAGCCGAAATATCCATCGGGAAAGCATCCGGCCCAGGCAATTCTTCCATACGGTTGGACATCTCACGCAAAGCCTGTGCCCAACGGGAAGTAGAATCCGCCATCAACAAGACTTTCAATCCCATGGAACGGTAATATTCCGCCAGTGTCATTGCTGTATATACAGATGCTTCACGGGCAGCTACCGGCATGTTGGAAGTATTCGCAATGATGATAGTACGTTCCATCAACTTACGTCCCGTATGCGGGTCTACCAGTTCGGGGAACTCGGTAAAAATTTCCACCACCTCATTGGCACGTTCACCACAAGCCGCAATGATAACGATATCCGCTTCCGCCTGTTTAGAGATAGCGTGCTGAAGCACCGTTTTACCAGTACCGAACGGACCGGGGATAAATCCCGTACCACCTTCCACAATCGGATTCAGCGTATCAATCACACGTACACCAGTTTCCAACAATTTGAAAGGACGCGGTTTCTCCTTATAATTCGTCATCGCACGTTTCACAGGCCATCTCTGAATCATAGTCACAGGAATATCATTTCCTTCTTCGTCTGTCAGGATAGCAATTGTATCTTCTATCTTATAATCACCTTCCGGCATGATTGTTTTTACGGTAGCCGTTCCTTTCATAGTGAACGGAGCCATAATTTTAAGTGGCTGGAAGTTTTCATCCACCTGTCCCAACCATGCAGAAGCCTGCACTTTGTCACCTACATTCGCCAAGGGTATGAAGTGCCATACACGTTCTTTATCCAACGGATATGTATATTGTCCTCTTTTCAGGAAGACACCATCCATCTTGTCGAGGTCATTTTGCAGACCATCATAGTTTTTCGATAACATACCCGGGCCTAATGTCACCTCAAGCATGTGTCCTGTAAATTCGGCTTCAGCACCCACTTTCAGTCCACGTGTGCTTTCAAACACCTGGACATATACGTGTGAACCTACAACCTTAATCACCTCCGCCATCAACTTATCGCCACCGGTCGAGATATAACAAATCTCATTCTGAGCTACCGGTCCGTCAACGACGAGGGTCACCATGTTGGCAATAACGCCACTAACAGTTCCTTTTGTTGCCATATATTTTTTTTATTTTATTATCTGAATTCTGCAGGAATCTGCACTTCATTCTTCAGCGATTCGATAATGCTTCTGAACAACTGATTACCTCTTTCCTTATCCAGTGAAATCCACCGTTCAATCATTTCCAGCTTCAGCAGGAAAGCGAAAATACGTTCGATAGTGAAATAGTCGAAGAAAATAGCATCCTCCATCCAATTCCACCGCAGGGCATCCAACTTCTTCTCACGCTCCACCAATTCTGTAATCTCACTGATTTTCACTAACGATTCAAACACATCCACTTCACCGGACAGTCCGAAATCGCGGGCACTCGATGTACGCAATGCTTCGCATACTTCCGTATTTCCCACCACGTTGGAAGCAATATCCCATTTGAATTTACGGCTAGTAAATGCGACAAGAATATTATTGATGTTCAGGTTGAATTCAAACCAGGCAGCAACAAACTTATTCCCACAGTTCATCGCATACTCATAATATAGAGCAGCCAGATGATCCTCGTGCAAAACCGTACTTTCAGCCGGAGTATTCAAATAATCAGTTATAAAAGTGGATAGATAGACTGGGAATTCTTTTGGACTGATTTCTCCGCCTTCTCTCAGAATAGAAATATATTCAGAGAGTTCTTCAGCAGAGTAGTTTCCCCGTTTGTCGATTTCCGCTTCTTTATCTTTGAGAAGTTTCAGCACATTTGCATTATCAAACTTCAGATAAAACAAGTCAATCAACTTCTGGTCTGAAACAGACAATCCATTGTAGATTTCAGTTTTAAAATCGGCTACTGTATAGCTCAGTTTGCTGTCTTCCAGCGAAAGTTCCGGCAAACCTGCTACCAAGTAATAGTACTTACTACTCATAGTCGCTTCTTTTAAAATAGCATTTCTACTAATTGAGGACGCAAGAACGCTTTGAAGTAATTCATGAATTCTTCTTCTCCGAAGTTCACCTTATACGAACCGTCCGCCGGAGAAACTGTGAACAGAGTTTTGATACCATTTACTTGCTGGATAGTCACTCCCTTGTCTAATAAGGCTTTTGCATGAGCTGCAAAATACTTTTTCAGTGATTCCGCATCGGCTGTTGAGATAACGATAGGTTCGTCTACACTCCATTTGGATGCCAATGCTACGATAAACGCATTCAGATAATCTTTATCCTGGGCGAAATCTTTCACGGAAGCGGTTATCAACTTGTCAGTTACCATTGTAGCCACCTCAGATTTGAGTGCATTCACAGCCTGACCGGCAAATAGTTTTAACTCTGATTTAGTATTCTCTGCCAACTCATCAGCAGATTTACGAGAGGAGTTTACAATTGATTCTGCCTCCTTGCGGGCATCCTCAATGATTTTCTTAGCTTCTTCCTGAGCATTCGCGATAAGTCTCTGCGCTTCTTCGTTTCCTTTTTCCACGCCTTCACGATAAATCTTATCGGTCAACTCTTGAATTTTGTTTTCCATATTAACAGGAGAATTTAGTATTATTACTATATTAACTTAACTGTGTGTCCTTTATCAGATTCTCGCCAAATTTACAAAAATCAATTTGATAAAAAAGAGAAAGAAGAAAAGAAAAAGAACCATTTGCGAAAAAATTACAGTCCTACACCTATTTTGTTCCGATTTAGCCCTTTTCTTATTACTAAATGACACATTTACCGGATTTTTCAAGCCGGAAAACAAATATAAGAAATCCAAAAGACATTTGGAAACATGTAGATACTTAAAACGGCAAATGGGATATTAATACAAGATTAAATAACAAAAGCTATCGGTATTTCACCAAATTCTTAAAAAACAGGAAACCAAGCTCACGGAAGTTGAATATTAATAAAAACAGAAGTGATAAAACACAGAAAGCCCCTTGACTCAAAATGAATCAAGGGGCTTCTTCAAAAACGGCGGCTACCTACTCTCCCACTGTTACGCAGTACCATCGGCGTGACGAGGCTTAACTTCTCTGTTCGGAATGGGAAGAGGTGGAACCCTCGTGCTATAACCACCTGAATAAGGTTATGACATGATGAAAAGTAAAACTTCAGTGTCTAGCAAGCTAAACGTATATACCCAACCGGTACATGTTCGAAAGAAAGTGAACGGGCAATTAGTAATGCTCGGCTTTGATGTTACCACCTTTACACCTGCATCCTATCAACGTCATCGTCTTTGACGACCCTAAGAAATCTAATCTTGTGGCTGGCTTCGTACTTAGATGCTTTCAGCACTTATCCAATCCCGACTTAGATACCCAGCAATGCACCTGGCGGCACAACTGGTAAACCAGCGGTCAGTCCAACACGGTCCTCTCGTACTAGTGTCAGAGCCACGCAAATTTCATACGCCCACGATAGATAGAGACCGAACTGTCTCACGACGTTCTGAACCCAGCTCGCGTGCCACTTTAATGGGCGAACAGCCCAACCCTTGGGACCTTCTCCAGCCCCAGGATGTGACGAGCCGACATCGAGGTGCCAAACCCCTCCGTCGATATGAGCTCTTGGGAGGGATCAGCCTGTTATCCCCGGAGTACCTTTTATCCTTTGAGCGATGTCCCTTCCATACGGAAACACCGGATCACTATGCTCTAGTTTCCTACCTGATCGACTTGTCTGTCTCCCAGTCAAGCGCCCTTATGCCATTACACTCTACGGACGGTTACCAATCGTCCTGAGGGCACCTTTTAGAAGCCTCCGTTACACTTTTGGAGGCGACCACCCCAGTCAAACTACCCACCAAACAGTGTCCTCGCAGCAGCGAGTTAGAACTCAAATAATCAAAGGGCCGTATTTCAACAGCGACTCCACAAATACTGGCGTACCTGCTTCAAAGTCTCCGGCCTATCCTACACATCAATTACCCAAATTCAATGTTAAGCTATAGTAAAGGTTCACGGGGTCTTTTCGTCCCATCGCGGGTAATCGGCATCTTCACCGATACTACAATTTCACTGAGCTCACGGTTGAGACAGTGTCCAGATCATTACACCATTCGTGCAGGTCGGAACTTACCCGACAAGGAATTTCGCTACCTTAGGACCGTTATAGTTACGGCCGCCGTTTACTGGGGCTTCAATTCAATGCTTCTCTTGCGATGACATCTCCTCTTAACCTTCCAGCACCGGGCAGGTGTCAGGCTGTATACGTTATCTTTCAATTTAGCACAGCCCTGTGTTTTTGTTAAACAGTTGCCTGGACCTATTCTCTGCGCCCAACTCTCGTTGGGACCCTTTATCCCGAAGTTACAGGGTCAATTTGCCTAGTTCCTTAACCGTGAATCACTCAAGCGCCTTAGTATATTCAACCCGACTACGTGTGTCCGTTTGCGGTACGGGTACCTTAAAGATTAAGTTTAGCGGATTTTCTTGGGAGTATGTTTACACGCACTATTACCTCATTCCGAAGAATTCGGTATACTATCAGGTTCGACTCTTGCGGTGGATTTGCCTGCCGCAATCAACATCTACACCCTTCAACGGACTATTCCGTCAGTCCGCGGCGCTGTCACTCCTCCGTCTCCACGTCACTCTTTAAGGTAGTACAGGAATATTAACCTGTTCTGCCATCGGCCTCACCGTTCGGCTGAGCCTTAGGACCCGACTAACCCTGATCCGATTAGCGTTGATCAGGAAACCTTAGTCTTTCGGCGAGGGGGTTTCTCACCCCCTTTATCGTTACTTATACCTACATTTGCTTTTCCACACGCTCCAGCAAAGCTCACGCTTCACCTTCGACGCGGAGTGGAATGCTCCCCTACCGATCCTTACGGATCCCATAGCTTCGGTAAATTGCTTGATGCCCGATTATTATCCACGCCAAACTCCTCGACTAGTGAGCTGTTACGCACTCTTTAAATGAATGGCTGCTTCCAAGCCAACATCCTAGCTGTCTTAGCAATCTGACTTCGTTAGTTCAACTTAGCAATTATTTCGGGACCTTAGCTGATGGTCTGGATTCTTCTCCTTTAGGACATGGACCTTAGCACCCATGCCCTCACTCCTGGGATCGAACTACTGCGCATTCGGAGTTTATCAAGACTTGATAGGCGGTGAAGCCCTCGCATCTTATCAGTCGCTCTACCTCACAGTAGTAATTCCCAAGGCTGCACCTAAATGCATTTCGGGGAGTACGAGCTATCTCCAAGTTTGATTAGCCTTTCACCCCCACCCTCAGTTCATCCGGAAGCTTTTCAACGCTTATCGGTTCGGTCCTCCAGTTAGTGTTACCTAACCTTCAACCTGACCAAGGGTAGATCACTTGGTTTCGCGTCTACTCCTTCCGACTAATCGCCCTGTTCAGACTCGCTTTCGCTTCGGCTTCATGTCTTGAGACACTTAACCTTGCCGGAAAAAGTAACTCGTAGGTTCATTATGCAAAAGGCACGCCGTCACTGCTTACGCAGCTCCGACCGCTTGTAGGCGCACGGTTTCAGGGACTATTTCACTCTTCTATTCGAAGTGCTTTTCACCTTTCCTTCACAGTACTGGTTCGCTATCGGTCTCTCGGGAGTATTTAGCCTTACCGGATGGTCCCGGCAGATTCACGCAAGATTTCTCGTGTCCCGCGCTACTCAGGATACCACTACGCTTCGTTTCACTTCGTATACCGGACTATCACCGTCTATGGTCCCATTTTCCAAAGGGTTCTACTCATGAAATGTCTTGCGATGTCGTGGTCCTACAACCCCAATATTGCCGTAACAACATTGGTTTGGGCTAATCCCCGTTCGCTCGCCACTACTAGGGGAATCATTATTATTTTCTTTTCCTACAGGTACTAAGATGTTTCAGTTCCCTGCGTTAGCTTCCATCTAGGATGGATGACATTCCTTCAGAATGCCGGGTTGTCCCATTCGGAAATCTTCGGATCAAAGGTTATTTGCACCTGCCCGAAGCTTATCGCAGCTTATCACGTCCTTCATCGCCTCCGAGAGCCAAGGCATCCGCCATGCGCCCTTGCTTACTTTCTTTCAAACTTCTTATTCTCGTATTGGTATTGACTTTGGAATTGCTTCCCGATGTCAATATTGCATACTCGAACACGTACGGTTTGATATATACTTTTAGCTCTTACTAAAATTTTACTTTTTGTACATCATGTCAAAGATCGTTTCTCTTTTTCAGAGATCGTGGAGAATAACGGATTCGAACCGTTGACCCTCTGCGTGCAAGGCAGATGCTCTAGCCAGCTGAGCTAATCCCCCAAGAGGTTATCAAGAATTACTGCATTCCGCTTACGCGGCATTTCCTCGTTCTTGAGCTTGGTAGTCCCAGGCAGAGTTGAACTGCCGACCTCTACATTATCAGTGTAGCGCTCTAACCAACTGAGCTATAGGACTAGTTCAACCTTGTCTACCTGTATGTTAGACTCGGCTTCTTTTTTCTCTTGTTTATCTCTATCTATACTTCTATAGATGGTTGATCTATATATTATAAATAAACAAGTACCAGTAGTACAAAAAACAGAACCTTTAAAGTCACTTTTTTTTACGATGTTGTATTTTACATTATTCATGCAGAATTACATCGTTTACGGCATCACTCCAGAAAGGAGGTGTTCCAGCCGCACCTTCCGGTACGGCTACCTTGTTACGACTTAGCCCCAATTACCAGTTTTACCCTAGGACGCTCCTTGCGGTTACGTACTTCAGGTACCCCCGGCTTTCATGGCTTGACGGGCGGTGTGTACAAGGCCCGGGAACGTATTCACCGCGCCATGGCTGATGCGCGATTACTAGCGAATCCAGCTTCACGAAGTCGGGTTGCAGACTTCGATCCGAACTGAGAGAGGTTTTTGGGATTAGCATCCTGTCACCAGGTAGCTGCCTTCTGTACCCCCCATTGTAACACGTGTGTAGCCCCGGACGTAAGGGCCGTGCTGATTTGACGTCATCCCCACCTTCCTCACATCTTACGACGGCAGTCTCTCCAGAGTCCTCAGCATGACCTGTTAGTAACTGAAGATAAGGGTTGCGCTCGTTATGGCACTTAAGCCGACACCTCACGGCACGAGCTGACGACAACCATGCAGCACCTTCACATTTGCCTTGCGGCTATATAGTTTCCTACATATTCAAATGCAATTTAAGCCCGGGTAAGGTTCCTCGCGTATCATCGAATTAAACCACATGTTCCTCCGCTTGTGCGGGCCCCCGTCAATTCCTTTGAGTTTCACCGTTGCCGGCGTACTCCCCAGGTGGAATACTTAATGCTTTCGCTTGGCCGCTTACTGTATATCGCAAACAGCGAGTATTCATCGTTTACTGTGTGGACTACCAGGGTATCTAATCCTGTTTGATACCCACACTTTCGAGCATCAGTGTCAGTAACAGTCTAGTGAGCTGCCTTCGCAATCGGAGTTCTTCGTGATATCTAAGCATTTCACCGCTACACCACGAATTCCGCCCACCTCTACTGTACTCAAGACTACCAGTTTCAACTGCAATTTTACGGTTGAGCCGCAAACTTTCACAACTGACTTAACAATCCACCTACGCTCCCTTTAAACCCAATAAATCCGGATAACGCTCGGATCCTCCGTATTACCGCGGCTGCTGGCACGGAGTTAGCCGATCCTTATTCATATGGTACATACAAAATTCCACACGTGGAAAACTTTATTCCCATATAAAAGAAGTTTACAACCCATAGGGCAGTCATCCTTCACGCTACTTGGCTGGTTCAGACTTACGTCCATTGACCAATATTCCTCACTGCTGCCTCCCGTAGGAGTTTGGACCGTGTCTCAGTTCCAATGTGGGGGACCTTCCTCTCAGAACCCCTATCCATCGTAGTCTTGGTGGGCCGTTACCCCGCCAACAAACTAATGGAACGCATCCCCATCGATAACCGAAATTCTTTAATATCAATCTCATGCGGGATTGATATGCTATCGGATATTAATCTTTCTTTCGAAAGGCTATCCCCGAGTTATCGGCAGGTTGGATACGTGTTACTCACCCGTGCGCCGGTCGCCATCTTCACTTTGCAAGCAAAATGAAATGCTGCCCCTCGACTTGCATGTGTTAAGCCTGTAGCTAGCGTTCATCCTGAGCCAGGATCAAACTCTTCATTGTAAAAGTATTTTTATCATCGATTAAGATGATCTTTTTGCTCTGTTCAGGACGCCGTAATTTTATTGACCTTATTCAAATACCTGTTAGTCTTAATTGTATCGCTACTTCATAAGACAAGTATTGACGGTTCTATTTTTACTTGTACTACTTGTATTGTTTATCAATATTTCAAAGAACTTGTTGCTTTCGTTTTAAAAGCGGGTGCAAAGGTAAGGGCTTTATTTTTAACTACCAAACTTTTTCGGAAGTTTTTTTTCAGTTTTTCTTTTTACTCAATTTCTCTGGCTCTCTATGCGAAAGGGAAAGAATGTATGAAAGAAGAACTCGCCGGTTTTCTTTGCGAATCGGACTGCAAAGATAAGAACTTTATTTAGTACTATCCAAACTTTTTCGGAAGTTTTTTGTTCTTTTCTTTAAGTGGGATTCCGCTTTTTCACTAAGTCAATTTTTCAAGGCTTTCTTCTCTTGGAAAGCGGGTGCAAAAGTAGCCCCTTTTGGTATACAATCCAAATATATCAAACTATTTTTTCTAATTATTTTTGAATACATTTGCTAAAGTGCTGAAGCAGAACGATGTTGTAGAACATATTTTTTTGATAGGATTAGAAGGG
Organism: Bacteroides sp. BFG-606; assembly: GCF_024788145.1. Classification (NCBI taxonomy): domain Bacteria; kingdom Pseudomonadati; phylum Bacteroidota; class Bacteroidia; order Bacteroidales; family Bacteroidaceae; genus Bacteroides; species Bacteroides sp. BFG-606. The sequence goes on from NZ_JANUIL010000001.1 coordinate 5,336,816, forward strand.
CGTAGAAATAGACGAGGAAATGAGAGTAATACCAGATGCATTAGGAAAGCCTTAGAAGAGCTATGGTTTTACGAGTGCTAAAGCATAGCTTTAGCACTCGTAAAGCACCGCTTTAGCATTGTCAAATCACCGCATTGTTAATAACAAGCGGGGACAGTAGGGACACTTTTTCGAGGCACCATCACACACACGCGTACATATATATGCTCCCTGACTAGCTACATTGATAAACATTCCGCATTGGGTCAGAAGTCAGGAGGGGTACATATCTTCCTTCACCTCATGGCAGCCACCAGCTACCATACCTATGTACAGACCAATTCTGCTCTCTACTTGTCAAAGAAGAAATTCTCATCAACATTCATACGATAACTAATGTCTACAGAAAGAAGGAACGGCAGAATATGCGTGACATGGGCAGTAGAAGTGTCCGCTCCGGCTTTACAGATAAGCCCTATTCCGTTAACGTCAATGTTTGCAGAATACCTATGGATATTATTCCTCAAAATAAAGATCACTCTATTTGCGGACATTTACAGGACTTCCGTGGTTCATAAGACGCTCACCAGTTCAGCCAGTCAGCTTCGGAGAAAAAAACAATGAGATATTGCGGTTCACTACCCGATAACACTCATTCTTCACCGCCATCCCCTTCTTCCCCCATCGTTTCATTATTTTCTACCTTATTATACGCGCGCATGTGTGTGTGTGTGTGTGTGAGAATATTATGCGGTGTCCCCACTGTCCCCTTTGTACCTGCTCCACTATTCATGACTTTATTTTTGCAAGGGTGGCTCCTGCGTGCGTTGGTATTTGGAAAACTCCCTCTCGCATTTACCAACCAGTTTCATTCCATCCGGCAGCGGAATACCATTGTAATGTTCGATAAAAATTATTCATTGCAGAACTATGCGTTCCATTAGGAATGTATGTAGAAAGTCCTTCTGCTTTTTCCATAGAAAACATATTCTTGGTTATTCCCGAATAATTTTTTGAGGTAGTCTTAGAATATATAACAGTCTCAACGAAGGATTGACGCCATAACTGATAATCTGTATTATCTTTTCCTCCCGTCAAAGTCTGAATTAAATTATCAAAATCATAATTGGCATGATTATTAAAATCATAAAGCAATATACCATTACGATCTACCACGCTTTCATCTTTGATATACTTAGGAATAATAGTTTTAGTAACCATAGCGAAATTGTCTAAAGCAGTACTATTAATCACAGAAATAGCAACTCCACCTGTCCAGTTAGCATCACTCCATGGTATTTCACCTGTATAATATCTTTCATAATAATCAAAATAAGCATTTGCGATATTAATGGGTAAATTATTTTCAGTAAACATTTCCGGAACAACCGCACTATAAGGTGCTCCAGGCCCTGGTATTTCAGTAGGTGAACCAATAAAATATTCTGCACAATCGCGTAACTCATAAGCTACTTCAACAGCCTGCATAGAACACGAATCAAATAAGATAAATTTCAGAGGTTTAGGAAAAGAAGACAATAACACTTCATGAAAATCCGGGATATTCATTTGGGTTAGACGATAATATCCGATTGAGCGAGAGTTTGCATCTTTAGTAGCCGGCACCCATGAAGAACTATGAGATAGAAAAACAAAGCCATAACTATCTGCAGGGAAGTAACTAACTGTTTGAGAAATAACAGCAGACATCACATTCTTATCTAAAGGATTTTGCTCAGCATAAGTAAAAAGGGTATCTGCCACTACTTCACCATTCTGATTTTTTAATGAAATAAGATGGGGAACATCATCAACCATTTCGCTATAAACCACTAAGTTGCATTTGGAATAGTCAACCTCTTCCATCCCCTTTTTCATGTCTCTAAAATTATTTTTAAAGAGAGTAGACAGTTCGTTGTTCCCATTATCACCTACAATATATATCAACACAGTACGCCCCACCTGTTCACGTGGTTGAGGTGTAATAGGACCTTCTTCATCATCGTGACAAGCTGCCACCAACATTGCAACACAGAACAAAAGGGATAATATTTTAATCTTTCTCATAATATTTTTTATTAATGACGAGGCAAAGATAAAAAAATAAGAGATGCAAAACTGCATCTCTTATTATATTAACAATTCAACTATTGCTTATTACTCTTCCGGTTTCGTAAAATGGAATTTATCGGAATCAATCCGCGACACCGTCATTCTATTATTCTTCTTGTATTTATTCAGAATCTTCGTTGCTTCTTTCTCTAATTTCTTCTTGTTTTCCGAGAAGTAAATCATACATGTACTATTCTGCTGCAACTGATTATCCTCCAGATAATTCTTCAACTGATAACTATATAACTCACGGTGAGACAAGAAACCTTCCTTGCTGACCTTCGCACTATCTAATATCTGAATGTCCGTGAAATAGACTACTGTATCCGTAAATGAAGCAGAAATTCCAAAAGCATAAACTGGTTTAGAGTGGTCTTTTTTCAAGGAAAAAGCGGAGCACATGGTAAACACAAGTGCAATTGCAAATAGTATTTTTACGTATTTCATATCATATAATTTTTAACCTTGCAAAGGTAACAAAAAAGAGGAGATTACCTCTATTTATCTCAAATAAATAGCATTTCTTAGTCATAGACCCATAACAGGACTGGTTTCTTTTCCGCTTTGAGCAACCCGTCAACTTTCCTCATCACTTCATCAGATATTACAGGACACCCCTGACTGATTCCTAACGGAAGATGCAAAGGATATACCTCTGTTTCCGGCAATGGAGTATAAGAATGCAACACGATATACCGCTTGAAGGCATTATTATTCGTCGCTTCCAATCCATGTAATTTATAATGAATATTGATTCCCCACTTGCTATACGACCGGATACCCACCTTGTATTTCCCCAACGAAGAGCAATAGCTACCTTCCACATTGCTGAATACAGGCTTGGACACAGTGCTATTTTTCCCATATCCATGAGCACAGAGACTAGCATATTTCACAGAATCTCCCTTGAAGTCCCATACAAAGAAACGCCTCTTACCAGAATGAATACTGAAATCTACCAGAAAGCAATAATTCGTATTATATCCGTTCTTATCACAATAAGCCTTTCCCGCCTGTGCTTTCTCCCGCAAACGCTGCTCTACTTTAGCAGGCACCGAATCAGAAGAGGATGCCGCACATTTTGCATATGCCACCATCCCAGCTCCCAAAGCAATAAGAACCAATGATATTAAAACTGACCTTTTCATTAAACTCGCATAGTATAAGATTGAATTATAGAATGGGGCTTATGTAAAAAGTCGCATAAGTACATTCTTCTATATGAAAAGTGCGACTTATGCGACTCAAATTCTTTTTTCTTTCAGAAACTGATATTCCTTACTTATCCCAAGTAAGATTTGAGCAATTTACTACGATTACTTTGTCTAAGTCTTCTAATTGCTTTTTCTTTAATCTGACGAACGCGCTCACGTGTGAGGCCAAATTTATCGCCGATTTCTTCCAATGTCATTTCTTGCTGTCCGATACCGAAAAACATCTGAATGATTTCTTTTTCTCTATCGGTTAACGTAGAAAGAGCTCTATCAATTTCCCTCGCAAGAGACTCATTAACCAGAGAGCGGTCCGCCATTGGCGAATCATCGTTAACCAACACATCCAACAGGCTGTTGTCCTCCCCTTCCACAAAAGGCGCATCCACCGAAATATGACGGCCGGATACCTTCAGCGTATCAGAGATTTTATCAACCGGAATTTCCAGTTCGTCTGCCAACTCCTCGGGAGACGGACGCCGCTCGTTTTCCTGTTCAAACTTCGAGAAGGCTTTGCTGATCTTATTCAGCGAACCTACCTGATTCAACGGGAGACGAACAATACGCGACTGCTCTGCCAATGCTTGCAGAATAGACTGGCGAATCCACCATACAGCGTAGCTAATGAACTTAAATCCACGTGTTTCATCAAATTTCTCGGCAGCCTTAATCAGTCCTAAATTGCCTTCATTAATCAAGTCAGGCAAACTCAAACCTTGGTTTTGGTACTGTTTAGCCACAGATACGACGAAACGAAGATTGGCACGTGTCAATTTTTCCAATGCTACACGGTCACCCTTACGAATGCGTTGAGCGAGTTCCACTTCTTCCTCGACAGTAATCAGGTCTTCACGGCCGATTTCCTGCAAATACTTATCAAGAGAAGCGCTCTCTCTGTTAGTGATACTTTTGGTAATCTTTAGTTGTCTCATTCTTTAAAAACAGATTTGGAGTGCAAAGTTACGACAAATAATTTGTTAACATACAAAATTAAGTAACTTTTACACTATATTTTTCATCTAATAAAACAAAAAGAGATGCCGACAAGTTGATTGGCGGCATCCTTTTTCTATTTCATTAGCTTATCCTGTGATCTTCTTACCTTATTTTATATATTACTCTTGAGTCAGATCGACAGCGAAATATCCGCGTTTACCAGATGGGAACACACCAGTCAGGAACAATACCTGATTCGGAGACTTAACAGCAGCTTTCATCACTTCTTCCAGATCGCTGACTTTGCGCATCGGCTGGTCATTAGCTTTCAGGATAATGAAGCCTTTACGAACTCCCGCATCCGACATCTTACCGGAGGAAACTCCTGTCACTTGCAGACCGTAACCCAGATTCAATTGCTTCTTCAAGTCATCCGGCAACTCTTTGAAAGCAGCTCCCAGGATTTCCATACCTGCATCCTTCACAATCTTGGTAGTACCTTGCTCGTTCTTCAACGTTACTTCAACGGTCTTTTCCTTCTTATCGCGCATCAGTTTCACTTTCACCTTATCACCCGGACGATGTTTAGCAAGTGCTTCCTGCAAGTCAGCCATATTGGACACTTTCTTATTATCCACACCGATAATTACGTCATCGACTTTGATATCAGCTCCTGCAGCAGAACCATTCTCTACGATTTCAGAGACCCATACTCCTTCTACAACACCCAGTTCTTTAGCTTTATCTGCCAGTGTCTTACCGGATTTGTCAATCGGCTGACGGTCGTCCATCAAACTGCTACCGATAGAGCCACCACGAATACCGAGCAATGCACGTTGTACTGTTCCGTATTGTTTCAGGTCGGCAATTACTTTCGTCATAATGCTGGTCGGGATAGCAAAACCGTATCCTGCATAAGCACCTGTCGGAGAAGAAAGCACTGAATTGATACCAACCAATTCACCTTTGGCATTTACCAGTGCACCACCACTGTTACCCTGGTTGATGGCAGCATCCGTCTGGATGAATGATTCTATACCACCATTATATACTCCCAGAGAACGGGCTTTTGCACTTACGATACCGGCAGTTACAGTAGAGTTCAAATTGAACGGGTTACCTACTGCCAATACCCACTCTCCTACTTTCAACGCTTCGGAGTCTCCCACCGGAATAGTCGGGAAATCATCACCCTCAATTTTCACCAGCGCAAGGTCGGTGCTAGGGTCAGTACCAATCACGCGTCCTTTAAATTCACGGTTATCATTCAGTTTCACACTGATTTCATCCGCACCTTCAATCACGTGATTGTTCGTTACGATATATCCATCCTTCGAGATGATTACTCCCGAACCAAAACCTACACGAGGTTGAGACTGTACCTGACGTTGCTGTCCGCGTCCATCACCAAAAAGAAATCGAAAATGTCCGGCGCTTGCTGAACAGTTCTTGTTTTAGCTTCTTGAGTAGACCTTATATGTACGACAGCATGAAGCGAATTCTCAGCAGCCTGGGTCAAATCAACAGGTTGGGCGTTCACAGCATCAAAAGCAGCCAATTTTACATTGGGATTCTGCTTGAACATCTCATTGAAAGACGTCTCTTTGGCAGCTTCGTTAGATTGCAACAATTTGTAAGTTGTCAATCCTGCAACTCCTGAGCTAAGAAGAACGATTGCTCCTACTCCCAGAATGTTCTTTGTTGTTTGTTTCATGATTTATAATTCTTTAAAATGTTAATATTCGACATTGTTTTAACTTTTACGACGTTAAAATAATAACAAATATCGTTCACTTATTCTACTTGTCACTCTTTTTTGTCCACTTTTAACAGAGAATATTTGGAGCTTAACAGCGGTTAACGACAACACCTGACAAATTTACATTCGTTGTATGTCAGATGGCTTTAACACTCTGACATTCATTCAGTAAAGTCAGATTTTCATGACACCGATTCCGGGTAAGTCATTCAGGGTGATCTTTCCTTTCACCACTTCCACCCCTTTAAAACGATCATTAGAGATAAGCAGGTTGCCATCCAGATCGGCAAAATCAACTAATGGCGAAAACTGTGAAGCTGCAGAAATAGCACAGGAAGTCTCTGTCATACAGCCCACCATCACACGCATGCCGAGTGCATGAGCCAATGTCACCATCTTCCATGCTTCACGCATACCGGTACACTTCATCAGCTTTATATTGATTCCCGTGAAAGCGCCTTTCAAAGCGGCTACATCTCCCAAACGCTGCAAGGATTCATCCGCAAATATCGGTAGCGGGCTCTGTTGCGTTATCCAGGCAATATCCTCTAGCTTCTCCTTAGGCATGGGCTGTTCTATCATCACAACGCCTTTTTCTTTCAACCAATGAATCATATCGAGCGCATATTGGCGGTCTGTCCATCCTTGATTGGCATCTATTGCTATCGGAAGGTCTGTTACCGAACGAATGGTTTCAATCATCTCCTTATCATTGTCCCGTCCCAGTTTCACCTTTAATATATTAAACTGATCGGCACACTCTTTTGTTTTCGCCCGTACCACATCCGGCGTATCGATACCTATCGTAAAGGTAGTGGAAGGTGTCTTTTCTTTGTTCAATCCCCATATCTTATACCAGGGAGCGCCCAACAGTTTCCCTACCAGATCATGAAGGGCGATATCTACCGCAGCTTTCGCTGCCGTATCCTTTGGTGAGAGGCTGTCAACGTATGACAAAATGTCATCCAGCTGAAAAGGATCACTAAACTGTTCCAGATTCACTTTCCCCAGGAAATTCATCACAGACTCTACTGTTTCTCCCAAATAAGGAGGCATAGAGGCTTCTCCGTACCCCGTCACGCCTTCATATTCTATTTCTACCTGCACATCGGGAGTTGTTGTACGCGAATAAGTGGCAACTGTAAACACGTGCCTCAACTTCAGTTCATAAGGAAAAAAAGTCATTTTCATCTTCCCTCCCAAACCGAGCTTATTTATATGAATGGTAGAAAGCGACGATTCTCCGGCTAATGCCTGACGGACTACTAACCCCGAACCAAAAGCAGCCAAAGCTGCCGTTTTCAAAAAATCTCTCCTGTTCTGCATTCTTTTATTTATAAAAGGGGTTCTTATTTGTGGTATTCATTCCTTTCTCCTTATTTATATAAGGTAAGAAACGGACAGCAAAAAGTAAACGCTTCGTGTTGAATTCATCATAGTTTTGATCCGCAGGATTCATGCTGCTGACGTGCACATCTCCCAACGCGTGGATAAACTGCTTGTTTCCGAGGTAAATGCCGACGTGAGAAATACTTTCTTTACGTTCCGCAGTCGCTTTCCGGCCGAAAAACACCAGATCCCCCCGTTTGACATTAGAGAAGTCAGGGGCAATATCGATATGTTCGCCCACATAGGCCTGCTGAGAGGCATCTCTAGGGATAATAATGTCATGCATAAAAAGTACGGTTCGTACCAGTCCGCTACAATCCACTCCCTTGGAAGAGGTTCCTGCCCAAAGATAAGGAATTCCTATCATTGAGTAAGCGGTTTCAATGATGCTTTCAACATCTTGTTTCAGTGAAGCACGCCATTTTGTTTCCGGTTGGGAAATGGATTTCGAAAGATATGCTTTCCGCCCGTCGGGATAAGATACTTGATAGAAATGTCCTTTGTTCCCCTCCCACTTCAAACGATTGCCCGCAACAACATCGGATACGGGTTGGGAACTCTCATCCGGCTTTTCATACGCAAATCCGTAGTGCGAGGTAACCACTATCTTTTCCGCCCGGTTCCATTCATCATACCGTTCTTTCGACATGGGGGTAATCACCATCCGGTGCACCCATCCGGTATAATCATCCGGTGTTTGTATCTCGTACCAACCGTTATACTGAAGTACCTTGACCGGCATTCCCAACAATGCCTGCGTACTCATGCCGGAAGTAAATTTGCCTTCCTCGCGCAAATTGCAAACTGAAATATGTACTACCCCATAAGCCGAATCGGCAGGCATGGGGCGTATTTCCTGTGCTTTCAGGCTAGCTGCCGTCATCGCCAGGAAACAATAGAAAAGGAGGATATTCTTCTTCATTAAAATCCATTTTAATGATAGCAAAGTTAGAAATTATTTCTATTTGTGACACTTTCTTTGGCTAAAACAAAATAAATGACGTATTTTTGCAGCCTAAAGCAGTTGGCCGGTCTGTCGCGTGCATGTTTCGTGCAGGAGGAAAGTCCGGGCAACATAGAGCATCCTACTTCCTAACAGAAAGCTGTCCGCGAGGGTAGAGTAACGTAGAAGAAAATAACCGCCGCTCCTTTCGGGGAGAGGTAAGGGTGAGAAGGTGGGGTAAGAGCCCACCAGTCGCATGGCGACATGCGGGCTGTACGTCTTAGGAGTTGTAAGGTCATGTAAACCGGCGTTATGAGAGTTGCTCGCTCCATGTCGGAGGGTAGACCGCTAAAGTGTCGTGGTGACACGCCACTCAGATAAATGACAGGCACCTGATATAATTAAAGATTAATAATCGGAAATTATATGGGGTACAGAACTCGGCTTATAGGCTGACTGCTTTTTCTTTTAATTATCCATTTAATTACAAATGACTAATGGATGAGGATCGACTGTTCGAGCAAGGCTGTTGTAATCAGTAATTAGTTGCTTGCAATTAGTAATCAGCGAAGAACCATGAAGAAGAAAATCACCGATATATGGAAGTTTCTTACGTATGACATCTGGCGCATTACGGAAGACGAAGTGACCCGGACCAAGTTCTCACTCTACAATATTATAAAGACCGTCTATCTTTGCATCAACCGGTTTACCAAAGACCAAATGGCCAATAAGGCTTCTGCACTGACATATAGCACATTGCTTGCCATTGTACCGATACTTGCCATTCTGTTTGCCGTAGCACGCGGTTTCGGATTTGACAACCTGATGGAACATCAGTTCCGCAACGGCTTCGGAGGGAATATAGAAACAACGGAGGCCATTCTCTCATTTGTCAATTCCTATCTTTCACAGACTAAAGGAGGTATTTTCATTGGAGTCGGTTTGGTGATGTTGTTATGGACGGTTATCAATCTGGTCAGTAATATTGAAATCACCTTCAACCGTATCTGGGAAGTGAAAAAAGCACGATCCATGTATCGCAAGATTACGGACTATTTCTCCATGTTCCTGCTGATGCCGATTCTGATCGTGGTATCCGGAGGACTTTCCCTGTTTATGAGCACCATTCTCAAACAGATGGATGATTTTGTTCTGCTCGCTCCTGTCATGAAATTCATGATACGGCTTATTCCTTTCGTCCTGACATGGCTGATGTTCACCGGACTGTATATCTTTATGCCGAATACGAAAGTGAAATTCAAGCATGCACTCATTGCAGGTATTCTGGCAGGGTCCGCTTATCAGGCTTTTCAGTTTCTGTACATCAACAGCCAGTTGTGGGTGTCAAAGTACAATGCCATTTATGGTAGTTTTGCCGCACTCCCCCTATTTCTGCTTTGGTTGCAGATATCCTGGACAATCTGTTTGTTTGGAGCTGAACTGACGTATGCCGGACAAAATATCCGCAGCTTCAGCTTTGACCAGGACACCCGTAACATCAGCAGACGATACCGGGATTTTATATCCATCCTGATTATGTCACTCATAGCCAAACGATTCGAAAAGAACAAACCGCCCTATACGGCTGCAGAAATATCGGAAGAACACCAGATTCCTATCCGGCTGACAAACCAGGTACTTTATCAGTTACAGGAAATAGAATTGATTCACGAGGTGGTTACCGACGAAAAAAGTGAAGAAATCGGTTACCAGCCTTCAATGGATATCAATCAATTAAATGTGGCTGTCCTGCTAGACCGTTTGGACACATACGGCTCCGAGAATTTCAAAATTGACAAAGATGAAGAATTCAACGACGAATGGAAGGTGCTGACCGAATCCAGAGAAGAATACTATAAAAAAGCAAGTAAAGTATTACTGAAGGATTTGTAGGAAGGCCAAAACTTAAATCGCGAAAAAGAACTTAACACAATTAGATTAGAAAAAATGAAAAAGCTACTGCTAAGTGCATTTGTCATCTGTCTAGCAGGGACAAGCATTGCACAAGAATCTCCTTTATGGATGCGCCACTGCGCTCTTTCGCCAGACGGAACCACCATTGCATTCACCTACAAAGGAGACATCTACACGGTACCGTCAACCGGCGGACGTGCCACACAAATCACTACCAATCCGGCTTTTGATACGGAACCGGTGTGGAGTCCCGACAGCAAACAGATTGCCTTTGCATCGGACAGAATGGGAAGTCTCGACGTTTTCGTCGTATCCAGTGAAGGAGGAACGCCCCAGCGACTGACCACTCATTCGGGCAGTGAGAAACCCGTTGCCTACAAAGATAGCAAACACATTTTATTCACAGCCAACATTGCTCCCTCTGCCGAAGATGCCGGATTTCCTTCCGGTCAGTTCCAGCAAGTATACGAAGTGCCCGTGACGGGAGGACGCCCCACTATGTTCTCATCCATGCCAATGGAATGCATCTCTATCAATAAGGAGGGAGTGATGCTCTATCAAGACAAGAAAGGATACGAAGACTATTGGCGTAAACATCAGGTATCCCCTATTGCCCGCGACATCTGGACATACACTCCCGGAAAAGCCCCTATTTATCAAAAACAAACAACCTTCGGAGGTGAAGACCGTGAACCGGTATGGAGTCCTGATGGCCAATCATTCTATTATTTAAGTGAAGAGAAAGGGTCCTTCAATATATTCCAACGTACTCCCGGAGCCACTACTTCCCGACAAATCACTTTCCACACAAAGCATCCCGTACGCTTTCTAAGCATTTCAACTACAGGCACGCTTTGTTATGGTTATGACGGTGAGATTTATACACTTGTTCCGGGCAAACAACCCCAAAAGGTGAACATTAGTATCCTGGCAGACAAGAATGACAAAGATATTATCCGCCAAATCAAATCCAACGGAGCTACCGATATCGCTGTGTCTCCCAAAGGAAAAGAAGTTGCATTCATTATGCGCGGTGATGTTTACGTAACCTCCATTGACTACAAAACAACCAAACAAATCACCAACACACCCGATCAGGAACGTAACATCAGTTTCGCACCCGACGGACGCACACTCGTCTATTCTTCAGAACGCGATGGATTGTGGCAGCTTTACACTTCCACCATCGTACGCAAAGAGGAGAAACAATTCACCTATGCCACAGAATTGAAAGAAGAACGTTTGACAAACTCCAAAGTGGCTTCTTTCCAACCACAATTCAGCCCTGACGGTAAAGAGGTTGCTTTCCTCGAAAACCGTACCGCTATCCGTGTCATCAATCTGAAAAGCAAGGCTGTACGCACAGTGATGGATGCCAAATATCAATATTCTTATGCCGACGGTGACCAATGGTTCCAATGGAGCCCTGACAGCAAATGGATTCTATCAGACTTCATCGGCATAGGAGGCTGGAACAATAAAGACGTCGTTTTGCTGAAAGCCGACGGAAAAGGCGAAATGGTCAATCTTACCGAAAGCGGATACAGCGACAGCAACGCCAAATGGGTGTTGGGTGGAAAAGCGATGATATGGAACAGTGACCGTGCCGGATACCGTAGCCATGGTAGCTGGGGAAGTGAAGACGACACCTATATTATGTTTTTCGACGTCGATGCCTACAACCGCTTCCTGATGAGCAAAGAAGACATTGCCTTACTTGAAGAAGCGGAAAAGGCAGAGAAAGCAGAAAAAGAAAAAGCCAAGAAAGAAAAGGCAGAGAAGAAAGAAGATACTAAAGACAGTAAGAAGAAAACTACCCAAAATGAGAATGCGAAAAAGACAGTACAGAGGTAAAACCTCTTACATTCGATTTGGAAAATCGTTTTGACCGTATCGTTCGTCTAACTGTAAATTCTTCCCGCCTGGGTGACGCTGTCATGAGTCCGAAGGGTGATATTCTTTATTACCTGGCAGCTTTTGAAGGAGACTACGACCTTTGGGAGCATAAACTGAAAGAAAACACAACTAAAATATTATTAAAAGGAGTTGGCGGCGGCTCACTCATACCGGATAAAGAAGGAAAGAATATCTTTATGTGCACAGGCGGCCGATTGAAGAAAATAGAGATTGCCGGTAGCAAAATTACACCGATAGAATTTGAAGCATTCTTCGATTACCGCCCTTATGATGAACGTGCATACATCTTCGACCACGTTTGCCAGCAAGTAAATGACAAATTCTATATTGCCGACCTGCATGGAGTAGACTGGAAAGGATATAAAAAAGCATACGAACGCTTCTTGCCCCACATCAGTAACAATTATGACTTCACAGAAATGTTGAGTGAATTGCTCGGCGAACTGAACGGCTCCCATACCGGAGCCCGGTTTGCAGCAGGAGGCAGCGCAATGCCTACCGCTACTCTGGGAGTCTTTTACGATGAGTCATACAACGGTGCCGGGTTAAAGATCAAGGAAATCATGAAGCAAAGTCCTTTCACCCAGAAAAAGACAGAAGTGAAGGCAGGTTGCATCATTGAAAAAGTAGACGGCACAACGATTGGAAGCCGGTGCTGATTACTTCCCGTTATTTGAAGGCAAAGTCGGACGCAAAGTAGTACTTACCGTATACGATCCTTCCACTAAAAAACGTTTTGAAGAAACAGTAAAAGCAATCAGCTATGGCACTCAAAGCGAGCTGCTTTACAAACGTTGGGTAGAGCGTTGCGCCAAGAAAGTTGAAGAGCTTTCCGGCGGACGCATTGCTTATGTACATATTAAAGGTATGGACAGCCCCAGCTTCCGCAAGATCTATTCCGAATTGCTCGGTCGTTATCGCAATAAAGAAGCCGTAGTGGTAGATACCCGTCATAATGGTGGTGGATGGCTGCACGATGATGTGGTCACCTTACTTAGCGGAAAGGAATATCAACGTTTCGTGCCACGCGGACAATATATTGGCAGCGATCCATTCAACAAATGGCTGAAAGCCTCATGCATGCTAACTTGTGAAGACAATTACAGCAATGCACATGGCACTCCTTACGTATATAAGACTCTAGGCATTGGTAAACTGATAGGCGCCCCGGTGGCAGGAACGATGACAGCCGTGTGGTGGGAGCGCCAGATAGATCCGTCTATTGTATTCGGTATCCCACAGGTAGGTTGCATGGATATGCAAGGCAACTATCTCGAAAATCAGACCTTGCAACCTGATATTCTAGTCTATAACGAACCGGCAGCCAGCCTGAAAGGAGAAGACGCGCAACTGAAAGCAGCAGTAGACTACCTATTAAAAGATTTGTCAAAAAAGAAATAAATACTGCATTATTGATGCCGCCGGAAAAGCGGCATCAATAATAAGTTAATTATCAACACCTTAGAAAAGCCATTATTGGTTTTAAAGAAACAGGTCGTTCCTTTAAAAGGAAAGCATCGTTGGTTTTAAAGGAAAGGGACGTTCCTTTTAAACCAACGATGCTTTCTGTTATATGCTTATCCTAAAAGCCTAAGAATATAATTATTTTTCAATCAATAACGATTGTATGAAATCACCTTTTCTTTCGGCTTCCTCGTCTTCTTACGTTTTTCCTTTGCCGGATAGCCAATGACAATATCCAGCAATAAACGTTTCGAAGCAGGAATACCGGCAAGTTGTTTCATCTCTTTTTCATCGAACCAACCCAGAATACAAGAGCCCAATCCTTCGGCTTCAGCAGCCAGAGAAATATGAGCAGCCGCTATTCCAATGTCGATCAACGGGAAATGCTTGCCTTTAACCTTTCCACCAAGCAGGGAAGTGATATTAGCAGATTCTTCTACAACCAAAATATGCACGGGAGCATCTTTGGCAAACTTATTCATTCCCAAGCCAGCAGCAGCTTTCCCGGCTTTTTGAGCCAGTTCCTTGTCTGTGATGACCACAAACCTCCAAGGTTGTGCGTTGCAGGCCGAAGGCGCCAAACGTGCAGCTTCAAGCACCCGTTCCAACTTTTCCGGCTCCACCGGACGTTCCTTATCATACGAACGGTCACTTTGACGAGCCTGCACCAATTGAAGAAAATCAGTATATGCCATTTCCAATCCTCCGGTCACTTATTTATATTTCCTTATTTATATTGAATCATCCGGCTGATATACTTACCGATAATATCAAATTCGATATTTACCACACTGCCAATCTCAAATGTATGGAAGTTCGTATGCTCGTAAGTATAAGGAATGATAGCCACCTGGAAAGTATCATCCGTCGGATTACATACCGTCAGGCTAACGCCGTTCACAGTCACCGAACCCTTATCCACAGTGATATATCCGCGTTTCGCCATCTCCTTGTCAAACGCATACCGGAATGTAAAATACCAACTGCCTTCCGCATCCTTAATATCAATACAAGTGGCAGTCTGGTCCACATGCCCCTGAACGATATGTCCATCCAGCCGACCGTTCATCATCATGCTACGTTCAACGTTCACCTTATCCCCCACTTTCAACAAACCGAGGTTAGAACGCTCCAACGTTTCTTTCATGGCAGTCACCGTATACGTATCATCCGTCAGAGTCACCACCGTCAGGCATACACCATTGTGAGAAATACTCTGGTCAATTTTCAACTCATTCACAAACGAACACTTAAATGTAAAGTGTATATTCTCCTGGTCTTTCACCAGTGCTACCAAAGTAGCATATTCTTCTACGATTCCAGAAAACATAATTTTATTTACTATTTTACGATTTACTATTTACTATTTTGATTTACTATTTTACGATTGAAAATACTCTTTTAATGCAAGGGTCAAAGATACGAATTAGAAAGGAGCTTAAAAAATAAGAGCAAAAAAAATAGGGCTTTTCACAAAGCCCCATTTTTCAGTTTTCAATAGGTATTAGTTTTTTTTTAAGGTAAAAAGATTGTTTTCAGGATAACGGTGCAAATATAGGCGGTTTTACCGATACTATCCAAATTATAAAACATGTCATATAACATCTTTTTGAAAATTCTTTGGATTTATTATCATTTGAAGCAAAAACTCCTGTAACTTGTCCGTTACAGGAGACAAATATAAGATAATTTTTTAAGGAGCCCTAATTTCTGTTTAAAAATCGGCAGAAAATTACTTTTCCGGGTAATTTTCATCCGTTTTTCCACGATGTTTTAACACTTTGGCATCAATGAAGAAAACAATCTCCTCGGCAATGTTGGTAATATGATCTCCCGAGCGTTCCAGTTTACGGAACACACTGACTAAATCTACGCAAGTATGTACAGCTTCCGGATGTTCGATAATATAGTCTGAAAGAATCCCTGTTGCATCCGCATTGATTTCATCCAGCAAATTATCCTTGGCAAACACTCCTGCCGCCAAATCATTACTCTCTTCATTCAAGGCACGTTTCGCCAGTTCCAGCATCGACAACACCTCTGCCTGCATTTCTGCCAGGCGAAGACGAGACAACAGTTCCGCATCTAATACCGGTTCTTTGCAACGAAGTACAAAACGGGCGATCCCTTCCGCAAAGTCACCTAAACGTTCCAAGTTCGTATTGATTTTCAACATAGCCAACACAAAACGAAGATCAATCGCCACCGGATTATACAATGCGATAATATCTTCCACATCACTATCTATCTTCAATTCGAAAGCATTCACTCTGCGTTCGCGAACCATCACCTGTTGAGCCAACTCCTTGTCAAGGGTCAACACAGCCTCTCCGGCACGGTCAAGCTGGTTGTACACCAAGGTCCACATTTCATCAATTTCCTTCTTCAATAGGATGAGTTCCGATTCTATAAACTTTACCATAGTCTATTATATATAAATGATTAATATTCTGCTAATTAGATTTCAGAGATAAATTTTAAGCACGGATTACACGGATGACGCTGTTGCTTTAAACAAGCATATTTCTAAAAACCGTGAAATCCGTGTAATCCGTGCCTAATTCATTACCCGAAACGTCCCGTTATGTAATTCTGGGTAGCCTCCTTCTCCGGATTGGTGAATATCTTTTTCGTCTGATCGAATTCCACCATTTCTCCCATATAGAAAAACGCCGTCTTATCACTGACACGGGCTGCCTGCTGCATATTATGCGTAACGATTACAATCGTATAATCCTTCTTCAGTTCATGAATCAACTCCTCCACTTTCGCCGTAGAAATAGGATCGAGCGCAGAGGCAGGTTCATCCATCAGCAATACCGAAGGAGAGACAGCCATCGCACGGGCAATACAAAGACGCTGCTGCTGTCCGCCGGACAGTGCATAAGCCGATTCCTTCAACTTATCTTTCACCTCCTCCCAAAGAGCCGCTCCTTTCAACGTTTCCTCTACACGCTGGCGGATGAAAGCATTATCTTTTATTCCGTTCACACGAAGTCCGTAAGCCACATTCTCGAATATGCTTTTCGGGAAAGGATTGGGACGTTGGAACACCATTCCCACATTCTTGCGGAGTTCGTCCACTTCCACGCCTTTCGCATAGATATTATGTCCGTCGATACAGATTTCTCCCTCCAGACGGGTAGCAGGAATCAAATCATTCATCCGGTTGAAAAGCCGGAGGAAAGTAGACTTGCCGCAACCGGACGGTCCGATAAAAGCAACAACCGATTTTTCCTCAATCTGCATGCTGATGCCCTTCAATGCATGAAAGTCCCCATACCAGAAGTTCACATCACGCGTATCAATTTTCACTGTATCCATATACTAATTTAGTTCGTTTTTACTCTTTTCTCAAAATACTTTCTCAAGGCATTAGCCAGCAGATTCACCAACAGGATCATCATAATCAATACCAATGCCGTGCCATAAGCCAGCGGCAGTTGTGCCTCCATATCCGTTCCACTGGTGGAAATCACATACAAATGGTAAGGCAAGGCCATACACTGATCCAGAATGCCGGTAGGCAGTTGCGGCAGGAAGTATGCGGCACAAGTAAACAGAATCGGCGCCGTCTCTCCCGAAACACGTCCCAATGCGAGAATCAACCCTGTTATAATGTTCGGCATACCCATCGGCAGAATGACGCGTCCTATCGTCTGCAACTTCGTCGCTCCCAATGCCCGGCTACCTTCACGCATACTGTCAGGAATGGCTTTCAAGGCTTCCTCCGTTGTCCGGATAACCAAAGGTACGCAAAGCAAACCTAATGTCAAAGAGCCTGCCAGAATACTATCACCGAACCCCATATAATTGACAAACAGCGCCATACCGAACAATCCGAATACGATGGAAGGAATACCGCTCAAGTTATTGGTCATCACCCGGATAAAGCGTACCAACCTGCCTTTCGGCGCATACTCATTCATATAAATACCACTCATCACCCCTATCGGAAATGCAAACAGCGCACTTCCCACCATCAGATAGAAGGTACCTACAATAGCCGGCCAGATACCGCCACCCGTCATTCCGTCCGTAGGAGCCGAAGTGATGAAATCCCAATTGATAGTACCGATTCCCTTATAGATGATAAATCCCAGAATCGCAAACAATATCAATACAATGCAAAGACTCAACAACCGGAAAATTCCGAAAGCAAATTTCTGCGAACGGTGTTTAGCTTTATTATTACTCCGTATTTCCATCTTATTTACTACGTTTTAATCCTTTAGAAGAAATATATTCCACACTAAAGTTGATAATCAATGTAATGAAGAACAGTACGACACCCAACAGGAACAATGCCTGATAGTGCGGACCACCTGCAGGAGCCTCTCCCAGTTCGGCGGCAATCGTAGCCGGAATGGTACGCAAAGGCTCAAGAATAGTTGTCGGAATCACGGCCGCATTACCCGTCACCATCAATACCGCCATCGTCTCCCCGATAGCACGTCCGATGCCAAGTACCACACCGGATGTAATACCCGAAATAGAATAAGGAATCACTACCTTATATATAGTCTGCCATTGAGAAGCCCCCAATGCCAGGCTCGCTTCCCGCATAGCACGCGGACAGTTGCGCATCGCATCCTCCGTCACCGTTATGATGGTAGGCAATGCCATAATAGCCAGTACGATACTCCCTGCCAGGCCGCTCTCTCCTACCGGAAGATTAAACAACTTCTGAATCAACGGAACAATGACAATCAACCCGAAAAAGCCATAGACCACCGAAGGAATACCGCTCAACAGTTCGATAATCGGTTTCAGCCAGTTCCGCACTTTCGGGTTTGCCACTTCAGACATATAGATAGAAACCGAAAGCCCGAACGGCAAAGCAAAAAGAATGGCGAACAGACTCACCCACAACGTACCGGTAATCAACGGCAGAAAGCCGAATTGAGCTGCCGGAGTGGCCGTAGGAAACCATTCGGCACCCGCAAATACATCTTTCACAGAAATGGTGTTATCTTCTATGAAATGCACCGCGTCCGGATGAACAATAAACTTCTGCGGAACAAAAGCTACGATACCCGGTGTTTTCTCTACCAGTTCCGTAATCTTGTCGCCTGCATATTCATAAGCAGGTCCCAGCTCCTCTTCCGTATAATACTGCGTTATATCCTCCAAACGAAAAACCCGGATAGGGAGATCTTCCCCACCGAGCTCCTTCCAGTTTGTGATCTCCTCATCAAAAACATTTTTTATCTGTGCAGGGCTCAACACACTAACTTTGTTGCTCTTATTCAGCGCCAACACATATCCCTCTTCAATCACCTTGCTCTTGAACAGCCCGAAAGCTTCCGTGAAAAGGAAGAGTACAATCAGCAGAATAGTAATACTTGTCACGAAACCGCTACAAGTCAACATTCCTTCCACAATCCTTTCAAATACCTTTTTCATACCTACTATGATTTCTGATGCAAAGAAAGCGTCTCTTTATTAAGGAGGTGTGACTAATGTTTGAAGGAAATGTTTCAATCGTATTACATTTGTGTTACAAGCAATATTTCCATTCCGGATGAAATGGAAATGTAATATCCGATTGCTTAATTTGCAAAGTCAATAAAAAGAAGAAATATGAAAGTGAGAAGAAACTTATTAATCGCCCTTTCCTTACTCTCGCTCGGTGCCAACGCGCAACGTATAAAAGGTAGCGACACGGTACTACCTGTCGCACAACAGACAGCAGAGCGGTTTATGAACCAGCATCCGGATGCCCGTGTCACAGTAACCGGTGGCGGAACCGGTGTGGGTATCTCCGCCTTAATGGATCATACAACGGACATTGCGATGGCCTCCCGCCCGATCAAGTTCAGCGAGAAGATGAAAATTAAAGCGGCAGGAGAAGAAGTAAACGAAGTGATTGTTGCCTACGACGCCCTCGCCGTGGTGGTGCATCCCTCCAATCCGGTGAAACAGCTGACCCGCCAACAACTGGAGGATATTTTCCGGGGGAAGATAACCAACTGGAAACAGGTAGGCGGAGACAACCGCAAAATAGTGGTCTACTCGCGTGAAACATCGTCCGGCACTTACGAATTTTTCAAAGAGAGCGTATTGAAAAATAAAAACTACATGGCAAGCAGCCTTTCCATGCCGGCAACGGGTGCCATTATCCAGTCCGTCAGCCAGACCCAAGGAGCCATCGGATATGTCGGACTTGCCTACGTATCTCCTCGTGTCAAAACGCTTTCCGTATCTTATGACGGAAGCCACTACGCCACCCCTACGGTAGAGAATGCCACCAACAAGACCTACCCTATCGTCCGCCCGCTTTACTACTATTATAATGTAAAAAATAAGGAACAAGTTAGTCCCCTGATTCAGTTTATTCTTTCATCCGACGGACAAGACATTATAAAAAAGAGCGGTTATATTCCGGTTAAATAAAAAAAATGTCCTACTTTTGTAGCCTAAATACAGATAACATTAACCGTTATGACAGATATTAAAAACGAAGAAGCAGGCGAAAAGAAAAGCTTGAACTTTATTGAACAGGCAGTAGAGAAAGACTTGAAAGAAGGTAAGAATGGTGGAAAAGTGCAGACGCGTTTCCCGCCCGAGCCCAACGGCTACCTTCACATCGGCCATGCCAAAGCTATTTGCCTTGATTTCGGCATCGCAGAAAAACACGGCGGTGTATGTAACCTTCGTTTCGACGACACAAACCCTACCAAGGAAGATGTGGAATATGTAGAAGCTATCAAAGAAGATATCCAATGGTTAGGCTACCAGTGGGGAAATGAATATTATGCTTCTGACTACTTCCAGCAATTATGGGATTTCGCGATCCGCCTGATACAGGAGGGAAAAGCATATATCGACGAACAAAGTTCCGAACTGATCGCACAGCAGAAAGGCACTCCTACCCAACCGGGTGTGGAAAGCCCTTACCGGAACCGTCCTATCGAAGAGAGCCTCGAACTTTTTAAGAAAATGAATAGCGGCGAGATCGAAGAAGGCGCCATGGTGCTTCGTGCCAAGATTGACATGGCTAATCCGAATATGCACTTCCGCGATCCGATTATTTACCGTGTAGTGAAACACCCGCACCACCGTACGGGTACTACCTGGAAAGCTTATCCGATGTATGACTTCGCCCACGGACAGAGTGACTTCTTCGAAGGAGTGACTCATTCTCTGTGTACACTTGAATTTGTGGTACACCGTCCGCTTTACGACCTCTTCATCGATTGGTTGAAAGAAGGAAAAGACCTGAACGACAACCGTCCCCGTCAGACTGAATTCAACAAACTGAATCTAAGCTATACCCTGATGAGCAAACGTAACCTGCTCACACTGGTGAAAGAAGGATTGGTAAACGGATGGGACGACCCCCGTATGCCGACTATCTGCGGTTTCCGCCGTCGCGGTTATTCACCGGAGTCCATTCATAAGTTTATCGATAAAATCGGTTATACCACTTACGATGCCCTGAACGACATCGCCCTGTTGGAAAGCTCTGTCCGGGATGATTTGAACAGCCGTGCTACCCGTATATCTGCCGTTATCAACCCGGTAAAACTGATTATCACCAACTATCCGGAAGGACAGGTTGAGGAACTGGAAGCAATCAACAATCCGGAAGATCCGGAAGCAGGAAGTCACCTGATCGAGTTCAGCCGCGAGTTGTGGATGGAACGCGAAGACTTCATGGAAGATGCTCCCAAGAAATATTTCCGCATGACACCGGGACAGGAAGTACGTCTCAAAAATGCTTATATCGTGAAATGTACCGGTTGCAAGAAAGACGAAAACGGTGTAATCACAGAAGTATATTGCGAATATGACGCAAATACCCGCAGTGGTATGCCGGATGCTAACCGCAAGGTGAAAGGTACGCTCCACTGGGTAAGCTGTAACCACTGCCTGCAAGCAGAAGTACGTTTGTACGACCGCCTGTGGAAAGTGGAAAATCCACGCGACGAACTGGCTGCCATCCGCGAAGCAAAAAATTGTGAAGCACTGGAAGCCATGAAGGAAATCATTAATCCGGACTCATTGAAAATTCTGCCCAACTGCTACATAGAGAAGTTCGCAGCTACCCTGCCTCCACTCTCCTACCTGCAGTTCCAACGGATCGGTTACTTTAATATCGATAAAGAATCAACCCCGGAAAAACTAATCTTCAACCGCACAGTAGGGTTGAAAGACACATGGGGGAAGATTAATAAATAACTAAGCTTTCAAGCTTAACTTTACAATGGGGCTGTGTCAAAAGGATCATCATCAAAACTTTTGCAACAGCCCCATCTTAGCAATTAAAAATCTAAAATAAAATGGGTAGGAAAAATTCACCATCAGCAAAAAAGGAACTAGTCACACTAATCACAAACTACGAAGAAGCAAAAGCAGAAAACCGACAACTTTATCTGGATGCTGACCAATTGGCTGACATCGCTGACTGGTATGCCTCCGAACGAAAATTCAAAGAAGCACAAGAAGCAATCACTTACGGGCTTAAAATACATCCGGGAAATACAGATTTGCTTATAGAACAAGCCTATCTTTACCTGGACACCCAAAAGCTACAAAAAGCAAAGAAAGTGGCAGATTCAATTACCGAAGAATTTGACTCCGAAGTGAAACTGCTGAAAGCCGAACTATTGCTGAATGGAGGAAAACTGGAAGAAGCCCAATGGCTGTTAAGCACAATAGCGGATGCCGACGAACTGGAAACAATCATTGATGTTGTCTTTCTCTATCTGGACATGGGATATCCGGAAGCAGCCAAAGAATGGCTCGACAAAGGGAAATCCCGCTATGCCGAAGATGAAGAATATATGGCTCTCACAGCCGATTATCTGGCATCGACCCATCAGGTAGAACCGGCCATCACCTATTACAACAAACTCATTGACAAATCCCCGTTCAACCCGTCCTACTGGATGGGGCTGGTGAAATGTTACTTTGTTCAGGAACAAATAGACAAAGCCATCGAAGCCTGTGATTTTGCATTGGCAGCCGACGATCAATACGGAGAAGCTTACGCCTACAAGGCACATTGTTTCTTCTATCTGAACAATTCGGATGAAGCCATCGAGAATTACCAAAAGGCGATTGAGTTCAAATCCATTCCCCCGAACTGGGTTATATGTTTATGGGAATATCCTATGGCAATAAAGAAGAATGGCAGAAAGCCGATGACTATTACGACAAAGTAATCGCACGTTTTGAAGAAAACGGAGACAAACAGTCTATTTTATTGATAGACACTTATACCAGCAAAGCTTTCGCCCTGTCACATCTGGCAAGGTATGAAGAAGCGCATGAGTTATGCGAAAAAGCCAAAGAGATAAACCCGAATGAGGGATTGATTTATCTGACAGAGGGGAAACTATACCTCGCAGAGGAACTGGAAGACGAAGCTGCCATCTCTTTCGAAAAAGCGATAGAGACGAACCCTAACATAGAAATGTGGTATATGATTGCCTCTGCTTATTCGGAAAGTGACTATCTGTTCGAAGCGAAAGAATACTTTGAGAAAGCATACCAGATGAATCCGAAATACGAAGACGTGACGGAGAAATTGAGTGTTCTTTGCCTTATGCACGGCGAAATCGACAACTTCTTTAAATATAATAAGGAATGCGAGCATCCATTGGAAGAAGACATGATTCTGGATCTGTTGAACAGTCCCGAACATAGAGAAGAAGACGAAAGAACTCTCAAAGAAGTATGGGAACGCATGAAAAAAGAGAATAAGAAAAAACCGAAAGGAAAAAAATAAATCAATTTATAAATTCTATCCTCAAAAAACATGGAATCAGTAGCAGAACTTCTTAAATGGGTATTAGAAAACTTGAACTATTGGGTAGTCACCATTTTTATGGCTATCGAAAGCTCTTTTATTCCCTTCCCCTCGGAAGCCATAGTGCCACCTGCCGCATGGAAAGCAATGGCTGACGACAGTATGAATATCTTTCTCGTCATCCTATTTGCAACCATAGGAGCCGATATCGGTGCATTAGTAAATTATTACCTCGCCCGTTGGCTGGGTCGCCCTATCATTTATAAATTTGCTAACAGTCGTTTAGGGCACATGTGCCTTATTGATGAAGAAAAAATACATCATGCGGAAGAATATTTCAGAAAGCACGGTGCAGCTTCCACTTTCTTTGGCCGCCTCATTCCGGCTGTACGCCAACTTATCAGTATTCCTGCAGGATTAGCCGGCATGAAAATAGGTTCTTTCCTGCTTTATACAACTCTCGGCGCTGCTATATGGAACAGTATATTAGCTTTGCTCGGATACCTGATTTACCGTTTTACAGACCTCAAAACGACTAATGATGTCTATGTAATGGCAACCGAATACAGTCACGAAATTGGCTATGTCATTATAGCAGTGGTGGTAATGGTAATCGGTTTTCTGGCTTATAAAGGGCTGAAAAAGAAAAAATAAGTATTAAGTATTAAGTATTAGGTATTAACCGTAGCTGGTATTTTGCTCTAATTGTTGTTTACACAATTAATCAAACAGCCATGGTAATACTTAATACCTAATACTTGGTACTCAGAAATTAAACTGGACTCCTACTCCCAATATCTCTTTAAATTGCACACGAGCACCTTTTGTACCATCCTTTTGCACGATTTTCACATCATCGTCATACATCAGGTTAGTAGTAAGTGTGGTTGAGAACCATTTATTGATAATCATATTTATTTGTACTTCCCAGTTCACATCTATGTTCAGCGGCTTATGCAGATAATCGGAATATAGATCCAAACGTGAATATACTGTCATATTCTTTAAGAATTCATATTTAGCTTCTCCTTTCAAGTTAGCACCGAAGCTGGATAATAGATGTTTGCCCGGATCAACTCCATAAGCTCCTTCGTCAGAGAGACGGTCATTGAGTACAAATGTTCCGCGCCACGCAGCCGGAGACAATACAACGGTAAATATCTTACCCGGATCATACGTAAAGCCCAAACCGGTAGTCAAATAGGCAGGAGCCATAAATTCGGAGATAGCAATGTCTTTATTAACAGAGTAGTCATATCCCGGAGAAAACTGTGTCTGGAAAGTGGCGAACGCACTGGCATACCAGTTTTTGGCAATAGAATAGCCATAATTCGTATTCAAATAGATTTTATCATTCGCTTTCCGGGTTCCGTCATCACCAGTCTTATTTAATCCATAAGCCAGTTCAATACGGTTATTCCACAGATGTTTTCCTTTCTTATAGTTAATCTGATAAGTGCCCTGCAAGTCAAAGGCAACAGAGTTATCACCTCCGGCAGCCCAATTAGTGAGGCTCACTTGCGTTAGTTTCAGTCCGGCAAATCCTTCTTTTGTCCAGGGAGAAGTTTGTGTACTATCGGCAGTTTGGGCCGATAAAGTTCCAGCGCCCATACATAACAGGGCGATGAATAGAGTTTTCATTTTGTTCATGATAGTTGAGGTTTAGTGTAGAAAAAACACAACCTAACAAGAACGGAGCTATGGCAGTTTACCAAGCCTTTTTACCAGTTCCCATTAGGTCAAAAAGTTTAAATAAGTATTAGGTGTTAAGTATTAAGTATTAGTCGTAGCCGCTGATTTGCCGCGGTTAATACTTAATACTTTATACTTAATACTTTATTATTGTATCGCAGCTAAGGCTTTGTCATAATCAGGCTCCTGAGTGATTTCAGGAACAAGTTCCGTATATGCAATCTTGCCATCTTTGCCAATCACAACTACGGCACGAGCCAAAAGTCCTGCTAACGGTCCATCTGCCATACGCACTCCGTAACTTTCGTCGAAATCAGAGAAACGGAAATCAGACAATGGAATTACATTTTCAATACCTTCTGTCGTACAGAAACGGCCGTGTGCAAAAGGAAGATCCTTAGAAATAGCCAATACTACCGTATCTTTCAGTCCGGCAGCCATCTTATTAAACTTACGTACAGAAGTTGCACATACGCTGGTATCCAGACTGGGGAAAATATTTAAAATCACATTTTTACCATTTAAATCTTTCAGAGAGAAAGAAGATAAATCTGTTTTTACCAGCTCGAAGTCAGGAGCTACCTTACCTACTTGTATAAATTCACCGATCAGTTTCACCGGTTGTCCTTTGAAATTTGTTGTTGCCATAATGCATGTATATTTAAAATTTACTTTATATAGGAAACAACTATTCCCCCAAATATGTTCACGGAAAACCTTTTCTAAATTCAATTTGTTATTCACCAACGAAATCACTTTAGTGTTCAATTTAAAATATAAAATGTATGGAAACTGTATTCAATGAGATTCAACATTCAGTAAAAAATTGGTGGACTTCTCTTCTTTTGGGAATCGTGTATATCATTGTAGCCCTTTGGCTCATGTTCTCACCCGTAAGCACCTATGTAGCTCTAAGCATCATTTTCAGTGTATCGATGCTGATAAGCGGTATTCTGGAAATCATCTTCGCCCTTAGCAACCGGAAAGGCGTCCCGAGCTGGGGATGGTATATCGTAGGAGGACTGATCGACCTCGTTCTAGGTATTTACCTGATTGCCTATCCGATGGTCAGTATGGAAGTTATTCCTTTCATTATCGCCTTCTGGCTTATGTTCCGCGGCTTCTCCTCCACCGGCTATTCCATCGACCTGAAACGTTACGGAACCCGCGACTGGGGCTGGTACATGGCTTTCGGTATTCTTGCCATCCTGTGCTCTCTTTTAATATTATGGCAACCCGCCATAGGAGCGCTCTACGCAGTGTATATGATTTCTTTTGCTTTCCTCATCATCGGACTTTTCCGTGTCATGCTTTCATTTGAACTAAAGAATCTACATAAAAGAAAATAAAAAGCTTTCGGCACTTACTTTGGGATTTTGTTTATCTTTGTAGGCAATTTACATCAATCAATTAATTAAAAAGGAAGAAAATTATGGCAATGCATACATGGTTTGAGTGCAAGATCCGTTATGAAAAAGTAATGGAAAACGGAATGCAGAAGAAAGTAACTGAACCTTATCTTGTTGACGCACTCAGTTTTACAGAAGCAGAAGCACGGATTATTGAAGAAATGACTCCGTTTATCTCCGGAGAATTTACCGTTTCGGATATTAAACGTGCCAACTATAGCGAACTTTTCCCCAGCGACGAAGAAAGTGCCGACCGCTGGTTCAAATGCAAACTTATTTTCATCACTCTGGATGAAAAAAGCGGTGCTGAAAAAAAGACTTCCACTCAAGTATTGGTACAAGCTGCCGACTTGCGTGACGCAGTCAAGAAGCTGGATGAAGGGATGAAAGGAACCATGGCTGATTATCAGATCGGTATGGTATCCGAAACTCCGCTCATGGATGTATATCCTTACAGCGCCGAACCGAATGACAAACCGGAGTTTGATCCGTCAAAAGCATAAGTAACAATGAGTATTGCTGACAATTTAAAGCAAGTGCTGGCCGAACTCCCGCAAGGAGTCCGGCTGGTTGCTGTCTCAAAATTCCATCCCAATGAAGCGATAGAAGAAGCATATCAGGCGGGACAGCGTATTTTTGGAGAAAGCAAAGTGCAGGAAATGACAGCTAAATACGAAAGTTTGCCCAAAAGACATTGAATGGCATTTCATCGGACACCTGCAGACGAACAAAATCAAATACATGATACCATACGTAGCGATGATTCATGGAATTGATAGTTATAAACTGCTGGTCGAAGTCAACAAACAAGCTGTCAAAGCGGGACGTACAGTGAACTGCCTGTTGCAGATTCACGTTGCGCAGGAAGAAACCAAATTTGGTTTCAGTCCCGAAGAATGCAAGGAGATGTTGAATGCCGGAGAATGGAAAGAGCTGACTCATGTACGCATCTGCGGATTAATGGGGATGGCCAGCAACACCGATTGTATTGAACAAATCAATCGAGAATTTTGTTTACTAAATGGGCTCTTTAACGAGATAAAAACAACTTGGTTCATCCACTCCGATACTTTCTGTGAGCTATCAATGGGAATGTCACATGACTACCACGAAGCCATTGCCGCAGGAAGTACGCTGGTACGAGTAGGAAGCAAGATTTTCGGAGAACGAATTTACTGATTAAGTGTTAAAAAAAACATATTGCTATGACCGATTTAAAAACTACTTTCGCAGGGCTTTCCCTTAGAAACCCTATCATCATTAGTAGCTCGGGGCTGACCAACAGTGCCGGCAAAAACAAAAAATTGGCAGAAGATGGTGCCGGTGCAATTGTTCTGAAATCACTGTTTGAGGAACAAATCATGCTGGAAGCAGACCAACTGAAAGATCCGGCTTTCTATCCGGAAGCCAGTGACTATCTGGAAGAATACATCCGTGAACACAAGCTATCCGAATACCTGACTTTAATAAAAGAAAGCAAGAAGGTATGCCCCATTCCTATCATTGCCAGCATCAACTGCTACACTGATTCCGAATGGATTGACTTTGCAAAGATGATTGAAGAGGCCGGTGCCGATGCATTGGAAATCAATATCCTTGCCCTGCAATCGGAAGTGCAATATACATACGGTTCATTCGAACAACGCCACATTGATATTCTCCGCCACATCAAACAAACAGTCAAGATACCTGTAATCATGAAACTGGGTGATAACCTGACGAATCCTGTGGCATTAATCGATCAGTTGTATGCCAACGGTGCAGCAGCAGTTGTTCTCTTCAACCGTTTCTATCAACCGGACATCAACATCGAAAAGATGGAGCATATTTCAGGAGAAGTATTCAGCAATGCTTCCGACCTTGCCACTCCGCTCCGTTGGATCGGAATTGCGTCTGCAGTAGTAGACAAAATCGACTATGCAGCTTCCGGTGGTGTTGCCAACGCAGAATCAGTAGTGAAAGCTATCCTTGCCGGTGCTTCAGCCGTAGAAGTTTGCAGTGCAGTCTATCTGAATACAAATGCATTCATCGGAGAAGCCAACCGCTTCCTCTCTGCATGGATGGAACGCAAAGGATTCAAAAATATAGCTCAATTCAAAGGCAAACTGAATATTAAGGATGTTCAGGGTGTTAATACATTCGAACGTACACAGTTCCTGAAATATTTCGGAAAGAAAGAATAATAAAGAAAAGCAAGAAGTAAAAATCAGGCACGGATTACACGGATTACGCGGTTTAAGATAATTGGAGAAACCGTGAAATCCGTGTAATCCGTGCCAAATTTATTTTTTCATCATTACAGCAAGTTACTTGCCAACTCACTCAATTCACTTCGTTCACCTTTCAGCAAATTGACGTGTGCAAAGATATTCTGGTCTTTCATACGATCAATCATGTATACCAGACCATTGGACTGACTATCCAGATAAGGTTGGTCAATCTGTTGGATATCTCCCGTAAATACCATCTTCGTACCTTCACCTGCACGGGTGATGATTGTCTTTATTTCATTCGGAGTCAGATTCTGCGCTTCGTCGATGATGCAATACATTTCGCTCAAACTACGACCACGGATAAATGCCAGAGCTTCAATCACCAGCTGCTCGCTTTTCTGCATATCTTCTATGCGCTTCACTTCGGTAGAGTTTGCAGCAAACTGACGTTTTATCACGTTCAGGTTATCAAATAACGGCTGCATATAAGGAGCCACTTTCTCCTGCGCGTCTCCCGGAAGGAAACCGATATCCTTATTGGAAAGCGCCACAACAGGACGTGCCAGCAAAATCTGTTTGTAATCCGTCAGTTTGCCCAAAGCAGCAGCCAAAGCCAGCAATGTCTTCCCCGTTCCTGCTTTTCCAGTCAGAGCCACCAGTTTGATTTCCGGGTCATTCAGAATCTCAAAAGCAAAACTCTGTTCCGCATTCCGTGGTTCGATTCCATAATTTTTGCCTTTCATCACACGGATAATAGAATGGGTAAAAGGATTGTAGCGTGCAAGCACACTATTCCGGTCACTCTTCAATATAAAACATTCATTGGGGTGAATCAAATCCTTAAAGTCGAATTCACTCAAGTCAATGCCCTCCTTTGAAGAATAAATACGGTCGATCAATGCCGGATCTACATTTTCAAAGATCTCATTGGACTTCTCGAACACATCTACGTTATACACCTTATCCGTAATATAATCCTCGCAAAGCAAACCGATGGAACGAGCTTTCATACGCAGATTCACATCTTTGGTCACCAAAATAGTCATCATTTCCGGATCCTCTTCGGTCAGGTATTCGGTTGCCGCCAAAATCAAATGGTCGGGTTTCTTTATAGGAAACGATTCCCACACTTTGGTAGCCGGTACATTGCTCGTCACCACAAACAGACGTCCCAATCCTTCGCCAAGCTTCACTCCGTCGGAGAAAAGCTCGTCGCTTGTCAGCACATCCAATTCGCGCACGAACTCACGAGCATTGAAATTTATCTGCTCGTTTCCTTTTTTGAACTTATCCAGTTCTTCGAGTACAACAAGAGGGAGGTAAATATCATTTTCCTGAAAATTCTTCAAGCAATTGTAGTCGTGAAGAATAACATTCGTGTCTAGCACAAAATTTTTCTTAGTTCCCATGATTTCTTAGATTTAAATGTTGATATTTGCAATCTCATTCGCCAATCCCCCATTTATAGTCAGATTGACGGTTCTAAAGATAAACAAATTAGCGGGCAATAAAGATTGCCCGACGTTAAATATTATAAAACATGGACTATCAGAACACTTTAAAGTACTTATATGAGAGTGCGCCAATGTTTCAACAAATAGGAAGCAAAGCATATAAGCCGGGTTTAGAGACCACACATCAATTGGACGAACATTTCGGGCATCCTCATCAACAATTCAAAACGATACATATCGCCGGAACCAATGGAAAAGGTTCCTGCTCGCATACTATCGCAGCCGTATTACAATGCGCCGGTTACCGGGTAGGGCTATTCACCTCCCCCCATTTAATCGACTTCCGCGAACGTATCCGTATCAACGGTGAGATGATACCGGAAGAGTATGTAGTCAATTTCGTAGAAGAGCATCGCTCCTTCTTCGAGCCGCTGCACCCTTCATTCTTCGAACTGACCACCGCTATGGCATTCCGTTATTTTGCTGACCAGAAAGTAGATGTAGCAGTTATCGAAGTAGGCATGGGCGGAAGATTGGACTGTACGAATATCATCCATCCGGATTTGTGCGTTATCACCAACATAGGCCTCGACCACACCCAATATCTAGGTGACACGCTGACGAAGATTGCCAAAGAGAAAGCCGGAATTATCAAAGAAGGAGTTCCGGTCATTATCGGCAGAGCCCAAGGGGCGGTGAAACGTGTATTTACCATGAAAGCCAAAGAAAAGAATGCGCCCATCGAATATGCCCGTGAAAATACCCGGTACTGGGACATGGAAATAGTTCCTTATTCGAAGTTGCAAGAAATAAGACCGGTGATGGACAACGCAATTCAGAGCATGCGCGAAATGATCGAAGCAATGGACGAACAGTCAGAAGAAGAGGCAAATCAGATGCGGCAAGCATTACTCATGTTAGACCTGCCAGACAGTCTACGTGCGCTAGACCAGATACTCGACAAAAGAAAAGATGCTATCAAAATCCACAATGAGATGTTTCCTTTAGGACTTTTCACCGAGTTGAGCGGAGCTTACCAATTCGAAAATATGTTCACCATCCTAAAAGCCCTTGCGACACTGAACCGTCTGAACTACAACATCAGATCCCAGGACTATCGCGAAGGTCTTGCAAACGTATGTCAGCTCACCGGTCTGATGGGGCGTTGGCAGAAAGTGCACAGCTATCCGGATATTATCTGTGACACGGGACATAATGTGGATGGAATCGAATATATCCATGTACAGCTCAATGTCATTCACAAAACCTTCGATCAGGAGATCCATTTTGTATTCGGCATGGTCAATGACAAAGACATCCGGGGGGTTCTGCGAGCATTGCCGAAATATGCCACCTATTATTTTACCAAAGCAAGCGTCAAACGCGCACTTCCGGAAAATGAACTACTGGCATTGGCAGAAGAAGCCGGATTGAAAGGTACCACCTACCCCACTGTTGTAGAAGCTGTACAGGCGGCAAAAAGAACTGCCCCCCCAAAGATCTGATCTTTGTAGGAGGCAGCAGTTTCATTGTCGCAGATTTGTTAGCGAACCGCGATACACTCAATCTCTACTAACGCATCCTTTGGCAGAGCTTTTACGGCAACCGCCGAACGTGCCGGAAAAGCTCCGTCAAAATACGTGGCATACACACCGTTCATCCCTGCAAACAGGGACATATCCTGAAGAAATACAGTAGTTTTGACAATGTTTCCCATTGTCAATCCTGCTTCTTCAAGAATGTGTTTGACATTCTCCAACGACTGGCGCGCTTGTCCTTCTATGCCTTCCGCCATCTGTCCCGTAGCGGCATCGATAGGCAACTGACCGGACACAAATACCATACCATTGGCTTCTATCGCCTGACTATAAGGGCCGATAGCCCCCGGAGCTTTCTCACTGCAAATTACTTTTTTCATATATATTTCTTTTTTCTGTTTACTGAACTTCAAAGATAAAAATAAATTTCGATTAAGATTGACAAATCTGTTTCTTTTTATTATCTTAGCAGCTGATGAGCAAGCATAATTACGACATATTCATTAGTTACCGTAAGAAATGTTCGGGCGACAAGCCTGAAATGCTACAACTGATGCTGGAAGAATCCGGATTCCGCAAAAGGGTGAGCTTTGACAAAGACAATTTAAACGGTCGGTTTGATGTTGAGTTGATTCGCCGCATTGATGAGTGTAAAGACTTCATTATGTTCATGGTGCCGGAGACGTTTACAACGATCCGCCCGCTCAATGAAGAAGCGGTTGAGGCAGGCGAAAAAGCAACATGGGACATGGAAGAAGTGGCTTTCTACGAACGGATGGCGTCCTTGACCAATGAAGAGTTTGAAACAGAAATTAAACAGATCAGCCGTACCGGAGAGATCGATTTTGTCCGGATAGAATTAGGCCGTGCGTTACGTCGCCAAAGTAGAACCCCCAAACAGATAAATATCATTCCGATTGCTCCGCAGGAAAGTGAAAGCTATGATTTCGCTACCCTGCAACTCCCCCCGGACATTAGTGGATTGAAAGACTTTCAAGCTGTATTTTACAGCAACTCACGGGTAGCCCGATTCAAAGATATAAAAGGTGACCTCCTGAAGCAAATGTTGTCAAAGCCTTCTTATGTATCTGCCAAATGGCTTATGATGACTTTCATTGCCCTATTATTAATAGTAGCAGGAAGCAAAACTTATACTTCCATCCAAAGAACGGCAGAACAAAAACTGGAATTCAAGGAGTGTCGCACTTATGACGATTACAGTAGTTTCATAAAGAAACACCCGGACAGTTCTTTGAAATCGACGTGCGACTCTATCCTGCATGAATTCAACGCGCTCCGGAATGACGGACGCACCTCCGTGAACAACACCGGAAACAGGGATATAAAAGACAGAGAGAAAGAATGGGTAGACGTAAAATGGAATCCTACGATCACACTGCCCCAGCTCCGCTCCCTGGTGGACATGATGAACAATATGCTGCTGATTCCGGCCAAAAAAAAAGAATTCATCATGGGAAAAGCTACAGGAAAAGGGTATGACTCACCACAGCACACCGTTGTATTGAGTTCCGATTATTATATGTGTAAATACGAAGTAACACGCTCGCTGTGGTATGCCGTTATGAATGACTCCATTGTTACGGAAAAAGGCATGCTGCCTATGACACATATAACGTGGAATGATGCCGAAGCCTTCACCAAGGAGCTGAACAAGCTCACCGGTTTACCTTTTTCCCTCCCTACGGAGGCGCAATGGGAATATGCAGCCACCGGAGGCGAAAGTTATCCTTATGCCGGTTCAGACAACATTCGTGATGTAGCTTACTACGCCTCCAATGCCAATGAACGCTTGCATCCCGTTGGTGAGAAACACGAAAACGGGTTCGACTTATACGACATGTCAGGCAACGCCGCCGAATGGTGTACGAACTGGATGAACCGGTACGAAAATACACGGGTCACAGATCCCCAAGGTCCGGCAGAAAATCCCGGACACCATAAAAAGATTGTGAGAGGAGGCAGCTACCTGGCCAACGAACGTGATATGGACATTCGCCATCGCAGCGTACAGACTTACGATACATCAGAACCACATATCGGATTTCGTGTGGTACTTAATCCTATTCAATAACACAATGAATGCAGAATAAAAATGAGCATGAAAACTATTTTCAGAGTATTCATCCTCCTGTTTTTTTCCATCGGAGGGCAAATAAGTGTCAATGCACAGACAACGACACCCTTTGAAATGGTGTTCGACGCCTGTAAGAAAGCATGTGAAGCATTGGACGGCGGCTTTGCCAGTGGTGAGCAACTGCTGGCAGTAAGCAAAACGCTGCGTGATGCAGCCCCTATCCCATTAACCGTCAAACAAACTCAGGGCGATGTCTTGAGCCTGAAAGGACATCTGGTCTTTGATTACGAATTTATTCAAGCCTGCGTTGATAATGAAACAATCTATGAAATCGCGGACAAGTATGCAGCAGAAGCGAGGATGAGAGGTGATAAGGATTCCGCCAACAAAGTAAGATTAGATACCAAAATGGTGGCTGCCGGCCAGACCTGTACTTTCGAGATTCCGAGCTGTTCGGGAACCTCGCAGATAGGCTGTGTGGCAGAGGTGAACCGTTCTTTCAGTTGGAAAATAAAGACAATCGGTTATCAATCGAAAAGTGAACGGGAATACAAATGTAATGACAGCGTCCGGAAAGGGCTTCCTTTCCGAAAAGAAAAGGTTAGCTCGGACGAGCGGTATAAAATCATCGTCTCGATCACCAATAGAAGCAAGAGAGACGGGAGCTTTGCCTTGATCTTATTTTAATCTACTAAAATCTCTATTATATGCGACAATTCATTCTATCTCTATTAGCCTGTCTGTGTCTGACAGCCTATTCACAGACTGCAAGCCAAGCCGACCTACTGGTTGAAGAAGCTCAAAAACTAGAAAGTAAACAAGATTACACAACCGCCATTACCCAACTGAAACAAGCGGACGAATTATATGTCAAAACGGGAAAGACACAGAGTGCGGAACGTGCTACCTGCCTGCACATTTTAGGCCGCTGTTATCTGAATCTGGAGCGTCCCGAAGGACTAACCTATACACAAATGGCAGCAGATATGCGCAAGACCATACTGGGTGAAACAGATATCAAATATATTTCCTCCCTGAACAACACAGGACTCTACTACCTGACTGTTGCAAAAGACTATCATAAAGCAACAGAAATTCACAGCAAGACATGGAAACTGTGCAGTCGCATTCAGCCTCGTCCCGAACAGGCATCCATGTTTCATCTCAATCTCGCCCGCTGCTACATAGCTTTAGGAGAAATGGATAAAGCAAGTGCCATCGTAGAAGAAGAAATAGCCATCAGTAAAAAGAGGTATGGCGAAAAGTCCCTTTCAGTAGCCCGTCAACTCCAGCAGATAGGTTCGTTGTACTACCTGTCGGAACGTAAAGACGTAGGGGTAACTTATTATGAACAGGCCTTCAACATCTTTCCTGACGATTCAAAAGAATACGAGCAACTTCTCAATTGGATATCGTCCATCTATCTGGAATTGAACAATCAGCCGAAAGTATTGGAATATATGAAATTGGCAGAAGCTCACAATAAAAAAGAACTGGAAAAGCCTTGCGACGAGCCCGGTTGCCTGACCGAGCGCGCCCAGTATTTTGCCAGTATAGGTGACAACGACAAGGCAAGGGCACATTTTCTGGATGCTTTAAAGAAATGCGATGTGAATACCCATAAGGAGATCGTTTTTAAGGTACGCCACTACTATGCGCAATTTCTCTCCGGAATACAAGATCACGCATCCGCCGGCGAATACTACGAACTGGCAGCAGACATCCTTCGCAACAATCCTGCCGAACAGGCTAAATTTGCATTGGAATCTTATCTGGGCGGACTCAATTATAGCATTGCTGCCAAGTATGAGGCCTCCAATCGTATGCTCAACCAGGCACTGTCGGTTTATGCACAGATGTTGCCGGACAGACTGGACAAATATGTAGACACCTCCATTGCATTATGCCGTAATTATGGATTTACCAAGGAGTATGGAAAAGCCCTCGAAATACTTGCAAAAGCCGAAAAACAGCTTCCGACGGGTGATAAGTCAGACAAGATGGGGGAAATTCTCCGTTCCAGAGGAAGTATCTTATACCGACAGAAACAATATGCAGAATCGGCAGCAAACTACCAACAGGCTGCAGACATTTACAAAGTTCTTCCCGGTAGTGATGTAAAATATCAGGATGCACTTAGCAGTCTGAATCGTTGCCACACCATGATGGGCAATGAGACAGCCGCCAGACAGACAGAACAGGATGCGGAACGTCAGCGAATGGCGGTTTTAAACAGGCTATTAAAAGAGAGTCTTGAACAACTGGATGCTTATCGCCTGCAATGGGGAGAAGACGGGTTGATGTATGTCTCCGCATTAGGGACTATCGCCGATATCTATTATACCCAAGGACAGACCGACAAGGCATTAGCCTATATGGAACCTTTCCTCTCCGGCGAAACAACCGCACTGCGTAATCTTTTCCGTCTCTCGAAAGCCGATGAACGCCTGGCATTCTGGAAGGATATCCGTTCCTCACTGGACAGTATTCCCCTCCGTGCAGCCAATATCGCCGCAACAGGTACGCCTGAACAAAAACAACGTTTTGCCCGGTTAGGTTACGATGCATTATTGTTTTCGAAAGGTATTATGCTTAATTCGTCTATTGAACTGGAGTCTCTGATCCGCGCTTCGGGAGATAAGTCTCTGCTCGACCAATACAACAAGGCTGCCCTTATGGCGGAACAAATTTTATCCATGCAAAGTGAACTCCCGAATGCAACCAATCAGACGGAAGCACAGAAAAATATCATCCGCCAGAAAGAGGAGTATGAACAGTTGCAACTGAACCTGATGCGAAAGTCTACTGATTTCGGCGACTATACCCGTTATCTTTCCGTCAAATGGCAAGACGTACAAAAGCATCTGCATGGAAACTCCATCGCCATAGAATTTGCTCTCATAGACGATGAATTACTAGCTCCGGACAAACATCTGGTCGCTTTCGTACTTCGTCCGGGCGACGCGTCTCCCACCGCAATCAAGTTAATGAGTCAGAAATTGCTATTGAAAGAGATGCAATCGCCTACGGCTTTCACCGCAACCGAAAACGGGGCACATT
The DNA here is from genome assembly GCF_024788145.1 of Bacteroides sp. BFG-606. NCBI lineage: Bacteria > Pseudomonadati > Bacteroidota > Bacteroidia > Bacteroidales > Bacteroidaceae > Bacteroides > Bacteroides sp. BFG-606. The sequence goes on from NZ_JANUIL010000001.1 coordinate 5,373,661, forward strand.
TCTGGAAAGCGCTGGATGAATATATCAGCAAAGCGGATACCATTTATTTTTCACCTGACGGGATACTTCACCAGTTGCCTGTAGAATATCTTCCGTATGGAGCGGGTAACCTGCCGTTAGCATTCCGGAAAGCCGTCTATCGTTTATCGTCAACAAAAGAAATCGCACTCGACAGAGCTTCGCTAAACTACTCATCAGCCACACTTTTCGGAGGATTGGACTACGAAATGGCTTCAACCAAAGTCCGCAATATTGTTTCTACAGATCATAACTCCGGGAAATTCCGTAACGGACAGAATGGGTATCATGAGTTACCATATACGCTCAATGAAGTAAATAACGTAAATTCCCTGTTGAAAAAAAAGAAGATTAAAACCAATCTATTCGTAGGTGAAAACGGAACGGAAAAGCAGTTCCGGGCACTCGACGGCAAAGCTGTTTCGTTAATTCACATAGCTACTCACGGAGACTATAAAGAATTGAAGCGACGTGAAGCCGATGATGCGATGAAGCATTGCTTCCTGATTATGTCCGGCGCCAATGCCACGGAAGAGAATAACGACGGACTGCTCCGTGCAGATGAAATCAGTGCACTAAACCTCCGCGGTTGTCGTATGGTTGTTCTTTCTGCCTGCAACACCGGTCAAGGTACTCTTGGTGCGGATGGTCTTTTCGGTCTTCAACGAGGCTTCAAGAATGCAGGAGTACAAACCATCCTCATGACACTTTCAGCTGTTGACGACCAGGCCTCCATGCTTCTCATGACTAAATTCTATGAGAACATCATTTCAGGGTTATCCGAACGACAGGCTCTTATCAAAGCACAACAGTACCTTCGTGAGAACGGATATGCAGACAGTAAATATTGGGCACCATTTATCTTGTTGGATGCAGGCAGAGCGCCTATTCCTCATCCTTCGAGATCTTGAACCCTAGTTTCATAATCAGTTTCAAGGTTTCCACCGAAGAATTTCTGTCGTACACCTTTTCTTCTTCAGGTAATTCTTCATACGGAACCAGGCACGGATGCTGCTTCAACACATCATCCCGCTTTTTTCCATACGTCCAACCTTGTTCTATTCTGGTTTTCGACCAGACTTCATGAACATTCTTAGCCATCTTTTCTACCAGGTATTCCAACTCCTTCGGGAGTTGGATATGTCCTGTATCCACCGGATTGGGAATATACTCTTTCATTTTATGATTCATTATTTATATATTAGCAGAACAATTTTCAGTTCTTTTTCAATCTAAAACTTAACTCAACCACACACTGATCATAAGGGATGGTTTCCGGATATTTACTTCTTAAAACATCATTATCGACGATGCATTTATGCATCTTCTGCTGAAAATCTTTATCTCCGTCACACGTTACAAATCCTTGCAGTTCCATACATGCATTCCAACGCAAATGTTCGCACTTACTCAAATTATCAAATAATGTACTGGAAACAACATCACAAACCTTAGAATAGTTCAATGTATGGGCTTCACGCTGCGTCAGTTCAACCATTTCTTTCAACCTTTCCTTATTATCTTTGCCATCCTCTCCCATGGCCCCGGCTAAAAACTTTTTGGTATCGATATGCCATACGTTAGCCCTATCCTGCTCTTCCTGATAAGCCAATTTAATTTGTGCATCCAAGCTATGCTTGTCCCGCAATGCCTCTCTACGCGCATTCCATTCTTCTTCCGCTGTTTGCTTCAGGCTTTCCTTCGCTTTCTTCTTCTCTTCAATTTCCTTCTCATTCGTTCCAAGCATTGCGTCAATCATAATTTTCTGATATGCATAATAAAATTCCTTTGCCAATACTTCAAGCACATCTGTCGATACCACATCGTATGAGAATATTTCTTCCTGCGCTCCAAAAGTTATGATTACATCCCGGGTATTGCCATAAATATTAAAATACTCTTTTATTTGCTTCAGCTGAATGGTGTTGCAACTTCCATTGACGCGCAGATAAATCCTAAAGTCATTGAAACAATCCTTCCTATATCGATAGGCATATTCGTAGAGATCAATCGCCAATGCCATCCCTTCATTATCATTTCCTATAGCAATTACAACATAGTTTAGATCATGAATGATTTCAGAGAGTTTTTCCCAGAAACGTTCGGAATGGATAGACATTTCTTCACACCATTCCAACTCATTTTTCCTCTCCTTCAAGGCAGGTGCTTTCATTAAAAAATCACCTTTCAATTCATCCATATGTTCATCAACCACATATATTTTTCGAGGATTCCTATTGCCATTTGCATCGATCAATGCCCCAAACTCATATAGAAAACGAAATGCGTCACGCCCGGTTTCTCCAAAACCAATAATCATCGACGTAAAAGGTTTCTTTACACAAGCCTTCGAAGTATCGACATCTGCAAAATTCACGGGATGATTCCTTACATTCTTTTTTAATTGCAATACAGCAAGATTAGACGAGTCGATGATATGAATCTGATGTTTCAACCCATCACATATTTCCAACTTCTGGTTCTGGTTGTTCTTACGCGCATGGCAATAAATCTGAACCTGATTATGGACTCTGTCTTCTTTACATTTCGCTATTTCCTTAAAAACAGACACCGCCTCCAGATTCAGCTCTTCATTGGGAGATAAAAAATAGAAAGTTGCCTGCGGGTACTTTTTGATTAGGTTTCCCAATCTCCTCAATCCGAGATATTTGTATAAATCAAATTCCGATTTGACTTTATCTATAACCCGGCCTGTAATTCCAAATTTAGAGTTAACCAGTATGCCGTCAAGCTCTTCTATCTTTTCTATGAATTTTTCAGTTCCGTCATGAGACGAATTAAAGAAATGACTGAATGTGAACCGGCCATGAGAACTGCTTTCATTAGCAGAAAGCAACCTCACAAAAATGAACTTGCAATTCTCCCATCCTTCTTCATTCTTCCCCTTTGGCTCTGCCGCTTTTTTTCTTATACTGTCAGCCAGCAATATCGCATTATCATTGACACCCCAGAAAATAAACAGCCGGCATTTCTTCTTACTTGGAAGATTCGCCACACATAACCGCACCCATGAGATGAATCTGAATCCTAACAGTTTGATGATAAAAACCGCACTCACTATAACGGCCAGGAAATGTATCACAGAAAATATCGTCATGTAGAAAGGATCATGATGCAGTTCTTTAGGAACCTCCAAAAGATCGGAATGCGAAGCGAACATTTCCATAGAAGACAGAGCAGACCTAAATGCCAATGCTATCGAATTACTGTCACTCCCTCCCTCATTGAAAGCGTACCAATATATCAGGAAACCTGCAATAAATACTGTACCTGCAATCCATTTCAGGTTATCTACCAAGAATTTCCGTTTCTTAAAAAGCAGGTATACTAAACCTATCCCGATAATGATTAACAAAAGGGTAGAATACCCCCATTGATTTAAAAAACAAGGGTCTGTCGCGTGCTGTGCATTGCATTCACCAGTTTGAGAGATTATTGTGCTTAACATATACATATTCGATAGATTGATTATTTATTCTACAAATTTATACAAAATATTGAATAACAAATAGGTTAGTGACAAAAAACTCCGGCTTGTCAACTTCCACATCACAATTTCACTCCATCCCAATGCATCACTACCACCCACTCTGTCGGCTGACAAGTTCCGCAAGAACGGTGCGGAACCGTAGCGACCACCAAGTCACAATGGGAAGACAATACGATTCTTAACTCCTTCAGCAACATATCCATTTGAATGATTAAATGAAGATATTTCGTCATACACCCGATTACCCGTACATACTGATAAATGCACATATCCTCTCCCCGCCTTATCTCCCCTAATGTTTTAGGAGAGATAGCTAATTCGCTTATGAAAAAATTGTTACTAAAAATACGATCCGTATCCATTAAAGCCAATACCAAATTGCTTAAGAACTCATAAGGTTCCTGTTTTTCTTTTGCCATGTCACTCGATGATTAATAAATTATAATATTTCATTTTTTATTTGCTTTATCAAGTACTATCCACATAGGGAAGCAACCCTATTTTTAATATCCCGACCTTTGTTCCCGTTATCTGATAATCAGGTAGCGCAATCCTACAAAAACAATTTTATATGAAAGTCTTAGAAGAAATCAAAGTCTCAGTTTACAAAAACGTGTATTCAAAAAAGCCCCAAGTCATGTCTTTCCTTGAGGTCATCATCATGTGTATTCATCCTGTTTATGCAACGATCATCAACTCTATCCGCCGATATCATGCGGAAGGAGACCATGCCGCCGCACAGAAATTGAAGAGTCAACTCCCCTGCTTCACTCCGGCGGGCACATTTGACGGAGCGCATGCCATCAAACATTTTCTGCTCCCCAGCCATATTGTCGGGCTTGATTACGACCATGTAGCCAATCGTCTGGAAGTTATTCAACGATGCGCGGCAGATCCTCATACGGTGGCAGCAATAGAAAGTCCGACCGACGGTGTGAAAGTCTTCGCCTATGTGGAAGGTATCGAAGGCCGCCATCGTGAGGGGCAACAACTGGTGAGCCGTTATTACAACCAGTTGCTCGGATTGGAAAGCGATCCGGCGTGTAAAGATGAAAGCCGCCTCTGTTATTTCAGCTATTCCCCCAACGGTTATATTGCCAGTCTTTATCAGGCATTTGTTCTGGAACCGCCTGTGAAAGAAGAACCGGAAAATGTATCTGAAGAAGAAATCTCCCAATTTATTTCGTCCTATATTTTCTTTCATCCGCTAACAGCCGGTCAACGCCATTCCAACGTCTTCAAACTTGCCTGTGAAGCCTGCCGCCGGCACTATCCCCAAGAAAGCATATTACGCGAACTTACCGCATTTTTCGAACACACGGATTTTCGTCCCGAAGAGCTAACGAGTGTTTTATTGTCTGGATACAAACAAGTTAATGAACATACACCCACTTCCACCCCAGCCAACGGGCCTTCCTTTCAAAAGGACATAAGGACAAAAAGACCTTATGGTACTACAGAAAATTCCGATGCCGACGACGAAGCCTATTGGTTGGGAGAGGAATTCCGGAAAGGAACTCCTTTATTTCCCCGAAGTTTGTACAATAATCTTCCCGATTTACTGAATGACTGTATCATTGAAGACGGAAGCGAACGCGAACAAGATGTCGCTCTCCTTTCCGATCTCACAGCCTTGAGCGCAGCACTTCCGCAGACTTTCGGAATTTATAATCATAAGAAATACTCCACGCATATATTCAGTGTCATACTTTCGCCTGCCGCCAGTGGTAAAAGCATCGCCCAAACCGGTCGATACCTGTTGGAAGAAATACATTCAGAAATTCTTGCCACCAGTGAATCCATGATGAAAAACTACCAGACTGTACATAATAACTGGCAATCAGAATGTCAAAAACAGAAAAAGAAAGGAGATGCATGCTCCGAAGAACCGCAAAGACCTCCTTTCAAGATGTTATTCATTCCTGCCACCACCAGTTATACCCGCATGCAAATGCAGATGCAGGACAACGGTCCACAGGGAAGCATCATTTTCGACACGGAAGCACAAACGCTATCCACAGCCAATCATCTGGATTGTGGCAATTTCGACGATATGCTCCGCAAGGCTTTTGAGCACGAAAATATAGAGTCTTCCTACAAAGCCAACGGCCTCATTCCGATCTATATACGCCATCCCAAATTGGCTTTGCTGCTGACGGGTACTCCCGGACAAATAGACGGCCTATTGAGCAGCTACGAAAACGGATTGCCCAGCCGCACCCTGATTTACACTTTCCGAGAGGCTCCACACTGGAAAGAGATGGGCGATGACTGCATCTCGCTGGAAGATTCTTTCAAACCGATCGCGCATCGTGTTTCTGAATTATATAACTTCTGTCTGGCTCATCCGGTTCTTTTTCATTTCAACCGCCTGCAATGGAACCGTCTGAATGAGATTTTCTCACGTATGCTGTCCGAGGTGGCATTGGAAGGCAACGATGACCTCCAAGCCGTAGTGAAACGCTATGCTTTTCTGGTGATGCGCATCAGCATGATCCAGACCCGTATCCGGCAATTTGAGGCATCCGATCTTTCTTCCGAGATTTATTGCACGGATGCTGATTTTGAGCGTTCTCTTCAAATCGTTCTATGTTGTTACGAGCATAGCCGGTTGTTGCACTCATCCATGCCGTCTCCTTCGGTCCGTCCACTGAAGAATCCGGACACTATTCGCAATTTCGTTCAAGAGTTGCCCGACAGTTTCACGACAGATGAAGCGATTCAGATTGGCGCAAAATATGATTTCAACCATCGCAAGGTAACACGTCTGCTAAAATCGCTTAATGGAGTAAAGATCAATAAGATATCCCATGGTTCTTACACCAAGATGAATGAGCAATAGTCACATCTGTCCTTTTTGTCCTTTTGTCTTTTTGAAGAGTCCGGAAAAACATCGGGAGATTTGAAAAAAACATCGCAATGATTGAAATCAAACATTGGGAAGTTTCGATACAAATCTCCCGGTGTTTTTTCTTTTTATCTGTGCGCCTGTGTGCGTCACTATGCGTCATGCCGCTTTCCCGATGTAGTACTTTTGTCATGTAATCGATTACAAGGCAATTAAAAATTAATGATTTAAAATTAAAAGTTATGGCACAGAATTACACTCTCATGGCTCGTAAGAACCTGTTGAAACCTAATGAAACTCCGAAGTACTATGCAGTGGCGCGTAGCGGTCGTAAAGTGACGGTCAAAGAAGTTTGTAAACGTATCACTGAACGTTCTTCTTATTCCAAAGGTGAACTGGAAGGTTGTATCGGTGAGTTTTTGCTCGAAATCGTCAATGTACTGGAGGAAGGAAATATCGTCCAGATGGGGGATTTGGGTAATTTCCGTATGAGTATCAAGACCGGTACTCCTACCGATACGGCAAAGGAATTCAAGGCATCGTGCATCAATAAGGGCAAAGTGCTTTTCTATCCGGGTAGTGATCTCCGCAAGTTGTGTAAGACGTTGGATTATACATTATATAAGAGTGATTCTTCCACTGATTCGGATAAAGATCCGCTTCCTGATGATGGCGGTGATGATAATCAGGGAGGTTCCGGCAGCGGGGAAGCTCCGGATCCGGCAGCTTAATCCGTCAGTTACGGGTTGGTTATTGAGTTTATGATGTATCAGTAGTATTTATTCTTTAATTCAAATTTATATGAAAAAGCAACTTTGGAAAAACATTCTCCAGTTTATCGTGACTATCGCGACTTCAATCATTTCAGCTATCGGTGTAACGTCCTGCGTGGGGCATTAATCTCCTGCTGACCGATATGGAATATTCAGAAGAAAGCTATCTCCCACGTGAGATTAAGTTGTTGGTGATTCATTGCAGCGCAACGCGCTGCAATGTTTCCTTCACCGTAGAACAGCTTCGACAATGTCACCTGCAACGAGGTTTCAAAGATATAGGGTATCATTTTTACATCACCCGTAACGGGGAACTTCATCATTGTCGCCCGGTATCGGAGCCCGGTGCGCATGTGCGAGGTTTCAACCGGCATAGTATTGGAATTTGCTATGAAGGTGGTTTGGATGAAGAAGGTCGTCCGGCGGATACGAGAACACAGGCGCAGCGCTTCGCGCTACTTGACTTGTTGACGATTCTCAAACATCAGTATCCGGATGCGCAAATCCTGGGACATTATCAGCTTAGTGCTTCGATTCATAAGGCTTGTCCTTGTTTTGACAGTCAAAAGTAAGCATCCGATAAAGTACCCGTTTTCTCTGTCATATTTTCATAGCACCTTTGCCTGTGCAATATTGCATGAACTTCTAACATATTTTCATTATGACAAAAGAACAATTTACCTCTTTACAGGAACTGCATCGTTTAAGCGGTCTGAGTCTTCTGAAATTTCTGCAACGTGAACATGTCAGTTACTCCACGTACAATTATTGGAAACGTAAATCTTCCAGTGTTCCTGATCACGAGACATCTGCTCCCCAATCAGTCTTAGCCCCCATCAGCCTGACGTCCCCCTGTATTGCTTCCTCCTCTTCTGTTTCCGGAATGACCCTGTTGTTTCCTAATGGCGTCCGTGCCCATTTGGGTGCCGGTATGGAAGAGGCCGCTTCCCGTTTGATTAACCAATACGCCTGTTGCCATGTTCTGCCTGAATGATACGATGCGGTATTTTCTCTGCCCCGGCAGGACTGATATGCGCAAGGGTATCAGTTCTCTCTGCGGTGTGGTACACGAGCGTATGGGCTGCAGTGTCAGGAACGGTGATGTATTCATCTTCATTGGCAGCAGCCGTAAATTGATGAAGCTTCTCCATGCCGAGGATGGCGGTCTGGTGATGTATGTCAAGCGCCTTGAAGCCGGTCATTTCAAGATTCCCGAATATGACGAGAAATCGTGCAGCTATCCGATGGAATGGCGCGATCTTGTCATTATGGTGGAAGGAATCCGTGAATCTCCCGGGCAGCGTTTGAGACGTCTGAGGGCGGAACGAAATGTATATACTGTATAAAAATAGATGTCGTATTCCTTGTCTGTCCGGGATATATTTTGTACATTTATAGTGTAATTAAAAGAAACGGATTATGACTCAGGAAGAGATGCTTTCACAGATGAACTCAATGCTGCAGTCCCTGCAGCAGGTGAACGCATCCCAGGCTGAGACCATTATCAGGCTTACCCGGCAGAATGAATCCTTACAGAACCGTCTCAATGAGCTGACGGCTCAAGTCGCATGGCTGAACCGCCAGCTTTTCGGTCACAAGTCAGAGAAACTCCCGTCTCTTGATTCCAACCAGCCTGACCTGTTCGGTGACTTTCTTCCTGATAACGCGGCTGAACTGGAAAAAGCGCGTGAAGTAGCGGTGCAGACAATCACAAAAGAAACGGTGGAGAGCAAGAAACGGGAACGGAATAACCGCAGGATAATGGAAGGTCTTCCCGTACTTGAAAGGGTAATCATCGAGCCGGAAGACATTGACCTGGAACTGTACAGGAAGATTGGTGAGGAAGTGACCCGTGTGGTGGAACATAAGCCCGGACAACTTTATATAAAGGAGATTGTACGGCCCAAATATGCCCTTAAAGACAACACTTCACTTCCACCGGTCGGCAGAAAAGGAGTGGAGATAGCCGCCATGCCGCTGTTGCCTATATACAAAGGAATAGCGGGACCTACACTTTTGGCGGAGATACTCCTGCAGAAATATGAGTATCATCTTCCCTTCTACCGCCAGGTGAAACAGTTGCATCACCTGGGCTTCAAAGCTAGTGAAAGTACCATAGACGGATGGTTCAAGCCTGCGGTTGAACTTCTCAAGCCACTTTACGAGGTACTCAGGCAGGAAATCATGAAATCCGACTACATACAGGGGGATGAAACGACCGTACCTGTACTGGACAAGGCAGGACATCAGACCAACAAGGAATACTTGTGGATGGTCAGGGCGGTAGTCGAACGACTGGTGCTTTTCCATTATGACAAAGGATCACGGTCAGGTACGGTGATAGGGCAACTGGCTAAAGACTTCAAGGGTTATTTCCAATGTGACGGCTTTGAGGGTTACGAATCGGCTTTCAAGGTCAACCCGAATGTGCGCCTTGTTAACTGCATGGCTCATATACGCAGGTATTTTGAGCAGGCACTTGCTGAAAACAGGCAGATGGCGGAACATGCCTTAAAAGAAATACAGCTTCTATATCGCATAGAACATGACTGTGACCAGAAGCAGCTTACAGAAAATGAACGAATGGGAAAACGTCAGGAACTTGCCGGACCTATTATGGATGCCTTGAAGCTATGGATGGAAACAGAAGGGATAAAATACAGCCCAAACAGCCTGACCGGAAAGGCGATAACCTATGCCTATACCCGCTGGGAGAATATGATGAGGTATCTGCAGGATGGACGTATCCATATTGATAACAATCTGGCGGAAAATGCCATCCGACCAATCACATTGGGTAGAAAGAACTACTTGTTCTGTGGAGACCATCAGGCGGCCGTCAGCATGAGTGTCGTCTGTTCGTTACTGGCTACGTGCAAAGCGCATAAAGTAAATCCGCGCACTTATCTGAATGACGTTATAGCAAGAATACCATATATGCAGAAGGCAAATTATGAGGAACTGTTACAAATGTTGCCACACAAATGGAAGGAAAAGAATAAAGAATGATGGAGATACAACGATAGATGGCTGCTTACCAGGAAAGGAGATACAGCCATTTTTTTATAGTGTACTTTATCGGATGCTTACAGTCAAAAGGAGTATATGGATATATAAAAAGAACTACGGGAGCTGGCGAAAGTGCAGTCTCCCGTAATTCTTTTTATGTTTATATCATTTACAGTTCCCCCGGCTTTCCCAAGTAATAGGTAATAAGCCGCACTTCTCTCACAGAAAATGCCTTTGTCTTCGGATGAAAGTCAGTAGATAGTATCTCATTCATCAGCGGCTTGCATCTCCGCATCCACCTCCGGAGCTTATTGACTGAAGCACGAATCGTCAAATCAGGAAAATACATCTGGGCCAACTCTTGTTTATTATAACATTTCACTACAAAGTCTGAATGTTCCATTGTTTCTTTATTACTGTTTTATATGCTATAAAGTTACAAAAATTTCAACATATAAACAAAGAAAACTGATATTATTATCCAGTATAATGAGAGTAAAAAAATATCAACGATCTTCACAGACAGTTGATATAGTGGGAAATTCACATCGGCTTTAACCTCCGATGTCAGGGCGTAGATCAGAAATGTACCGTCGTACGATTTCCAATCCACAATGTAGGAGAATCATGCCTTTACAGCATGAAGCTAGGGACCTACATTTTTTTCATCTCACATACGAAACACTCACGTGTTTATTACATCTCAACATTTTATTTTATACCATTTCTTATAATATTCACAACATAATTATCGAAGATTATATAAATGATCAATCACTATAATAGTCTTCACTATCTTTTCCAACCACAAAACAAAACCTTTTAAACAATGCGTAGATTTTAGATTTCATATAAAGTTTCCCTAATACCTCCCAAATAACAAAAGCTTATCTATCCTATTTATCCCATAAATCTAATCTGCTTCATATATCTTTTGCAATTCCAACACTTGATTCTTTATTTGAAATTTAGACAAATACAAATCTCTTGATTTTTCCCCAAAAAAGACTCCTACGCTCTTCATTCACGATCAATTCTTTTATCTTTTCTGCAAAAATATTTTTATCAAATGGTAATAAAAAACCATTAACATTATGACAAACGCAATCCCTATTACCTACAACATCTGATGCAATCACAGCCTTTCCCAATGACATCGCTTCAATAATAGAAAGCGGAAGTCCCTCATATAATGAAACAGAAAGATAAAACAAAGATTTTCTAACATACTCCAAACACATCTTATGAGATAACCAAGGTAACAATACAATATTTTTATCTAAATTCCATTCTTCTATTTTCCGTTTTAATTCTGCAAGATCTGGAGAGTGGTATCCTACTCCAAGCCAATAAAATTTTAAGTCAGCATCACTCATTATCACTTCTCTTATCACATCTAATAAAAAAAAGGGATTCTTTTGATAACAAGGACGACCTATATAACAAATAAAACGCTCGTCTTTTATTTTCACATCACTATGCCAGTTAGAAGCATCAGGTACCGCATTTCTCCAAACCAAAGCTTTACTTTCTTTGTAATGGACTATTTCTATACCCATTTTGCGTTCACTTTCCGAACAAGCCAATAAATATGAGTTAAATCGAGAAAGCCGTTCAAGTATCAAATAAAACTGTTTTTTTAAAGGTGAGGGTGAGCATAAAAAAGAAAATGCATGAGGGGTATATACAGTTTTAGTTCTAGTAACAAATCCCGCTAACCGACCTATAAAACCTCCTTTAGCACTATGACAATGAATTACATCAGGTTTGTCATTACGAATAATCTTAATGATCTTGATTAAACATATTAAATCATTCCATAAACTTAATGGACGATAAAGATTAACAGAATATTCCTTCAGCAATTCATCTCCTCTCCTTATCGGTTCATTATTATCACATTTTCCATGTACAATAATAAACTTCAAGGAGCCTTGAGGCATATATGTTAGCGAATTCCGTATATATATGTCCAACCCACCTACTAATTGCCCTATATGCATTATTTTTTTTCATATTATTTATAAATATATTCCCAAACCTAACTCTCAATCAAAAATCACTATCTCATTTTATCATCTTTTTTATCATAAAGCAGAATAATAGCCATCTCCTTGAGATACTTAAACCCTCTCCCCCTTAGTAGAAAGTTCGCTGGGATTTAAGCACTTATCTAACTGATATTCATTCACATGGACTTAAAACATATAAGATGATATTCCCTATAATCTCATATAAATATCTATTAGTTTGGCACAGTACAATGATAAAGAATAACTCATTGGGTCAAAATGAGTTAGTATATATTTCTGTATCTCATTTAAATCCAAGCTTTCAAATAATAAAATTGTATCTTTAAGTGCATTCAAATTTCCAGATTCATATACCAAACCATCTTTATTATTAGCAATTTGTTCTGATGCTGCATGTTGTATAGGAACTATAGAAGGAATTCCATACATTTTCATTTCAGCAACAACAAGTCCAAAAGTCTCATGCCAAAGAGATGTAACAATCAAACATTTAGCTCTAAGAATATATTCTTCTTTTTCTTTTCCAACTAACCATCCAGTAAATTTAATTAAAGGAAATTTTTCTTTCAGCTCATCCATCATGCTTCCATCGCCTATAACTATACCTTTCAAACCTAGTAGAGAAATCGCTTCACAAAACAATTCCACCCCCTTATCCTTATCAAGCCTTCCTATATATATGTAACAATCATTATTGGATATATTAGCGATTACATTATTCAACTGATTTACCGGATTTTTCAGCAAAAAAAAATTTCTTTTTTTTAAATATGGATTCAACAACTTATTACTGTAGCTTGAGATAGTAATAAATGCTATATCTTCTATCCCCGATATAATTTTTTTTTGAATAATACTTCTTGTAAACCTCCAAATTTTATGAAAATAATTCCGAGAATCACAATTACAAGTTAAACACTGACAAGACATTGGAAACAATCCACACTGTTTGCTAGTCCTATAATTGAATAATCCACCATTAGGACAAATAATAAAATAGTCATGTAATGTAACAAATAGTTTACATCTTTTATATCTACGAATTGCAGCGAAAATAGAAGGGGATAATACTTTACACCAAGTATGAATATGAACAAAAACCTCATCTGATCTTAATCCAATCAATAATTCATAAAGGGAAATATATGCTTTATAATTCCAAAGTCCTTGTATTATGGCTCTAGTTCTACATTTATCCGACAATATATCTATCTGGTCTAAACAGACTATTTTTACTCCTATATTTATCAATTCTCTTTCAATTGGACCAGAACCTGCAAACAAAACCACATTCCAATCAGCTTTCTTTAAACCAATTGCAGTTTCAATTGCAACTCTATTGGCTCCACCATTTATATTGGCACCATCACAAACTATAACAACAGTTTTAGTCATATTATATGAAATTTCAACAATAAATATTTCACTGTTTTTCGGATAAGATAATACATCTGAACCAACGAAATATATTTATAACACCCATTATTTATTGATATTCTTCGTACTTCTTTATCTGTCCCATACAAACTTTTATTACTAACACCAGCTAATGAAAACACACAAACATCACAAGATATTTGTTTGAACTTATAGCCTGACAAATACGCTCTTTGGATCAAATCAAAATCTGCACATAATAAGTAATTAATATTAAAACCACCTAAAGATTTAATAACATCTCGCTTTATAATAAGAGCTTGGTGACAACAAAACATTAAATGCTTAACTATTCTATAAGATTTTGATTTCGGATGGTACTGTTTTTTTTCTAGTTGATCTATATGATTACCATATATAATGTCATAACCATTAGCTTCCTCCAACAGTTCATTCAAACCATTACTCAATAGAACATCATCAGCACCTAAATAATAAATCCATTCTCCCTTTGCCGCTTTCCATCCTTTATTATATGCGTCAAAAATCCCATTATCTTTCTCTGAAATCAATCTTATATGACTATTTTCCTGGATATATGATTCTATTATGCTTAATGTTTTATCAGTTGACATACCATCAACAACTATACATTCATAATTCTCTAAACATTGATTTAAAACACTTGTAATTGCTCTTTGAATATATTTGTCTGCATTATATGTAGCAATTATTATTGATATTTTATATTTCATATTGAATTCATAGTTTTGAGCTTTTTCTCTTTAACAAAAATGCTCCTAATCCATATTTCAAATTCATTATCTGTCATACTTCGAAAAAACGGAGAATAGCATATAGCAATCGTCATCCATAATGATGCATTATTTATGTCTACGTTATTAATATCCTCAATCCACCCAAACATCCATCTAAAGGAAACATATAAAGCTAATAATCTTACATACCAATTATTTGAATTAGTCACACCTCTATATGACGCTCTGAAATAAAGCAAACTATATAAAAAAACACCAATTAATCCAGTCCAAGTAAAAATATTAGGATGAACAAATTCATTCTGAAACCGTTCTCTCTTCTGTTTACTAGCCATCTCAAAATCAAAAAAATTCGAGTCATTTCCACGAGCTGGAGTTCTCCCCCAAAGAACATAATCATTTTTTAATGCAGAATCTATTATCTCAATATATAAAAATGTTCTTGTATCCTTAATATACTCTCCATCTACAGTCCCCTTATCATTCAAATATTCATCAACCCGAAAAACATTAAAAACACCCGACATCCCTAACAATAATAAAATAAAAGGAATAATATACATCATATGATGCAGCAACAATAAAACTCTATTAGACAAAATTTTCTTGAAGAAGCACCCTGTACAAAATAATAGTGTAACAACAGCTTTTATAGTCTGACTTCTTGCAGTAAAATCAATAAAAACCATCAACACCAACAACACTAATATTATCAATCTCCACTTAGTCGGAATCAAAGGAAGGAAACACCCAATAAAAAAAACAGGACCTAATATAAAGCTATAGACATTATTGTTATATATAAATAACGTGTATACAATAAAGCAAATAAAAATAACCTTAAACCAGAAATTTAAAATATCTCTATTTATTTGCGGATTATAGAATACCAACATAAAAGTTGGTATTAACAAAGACATTGAATACATAAAAAGAGCTTTATATTCCCAATAATTATCCGCAATACATAGTCCCCTAATACAACAAATGGCTACCCAAAAAAAATATAATTTTAAAATATAATCATTCCCAAATATATGCTTAACATTTTTTCTATATTTACATTTATAATAATAGAATAAAGTAACTAATGTTATAAAAGAAAGAAACATATAAAGAGGAACAGAAGAAAGCGTATTAACATCATCCACCGGAAAAGCCTCAATCGTAAGCAATCCTATAATAGCAGACAAAATAAAATTCCGTTTCATTCTCATACAATTAGTTTATTCATTCACACTATTTTCCTAAACATTCGAAAAAGAGCAATAATAAAAGATCTAGAGAAAAAAGTTTGAATAGTATAAAGTAGTATTGACTTGATCCTAAATACATATTGTCTATGCAAAATAAAACAAACCTTATACTCCGTTACATTCTTAAAGCCCATAGGTTTAATAAAACTTTTGTCACTAAAATACAACTCTGGCACTCTTCCAAATTGAGACGGATCCAAATGAGGAAGAATCCCCTCCTTCTTTGAAAGCAAACTTAATATTGACTGATCTTCTCTATGAGAAATAAATTCTCTACAATTTTTAGTTTCATTACAATTGCTAGGAGATATTAATTCAAAATCACAAGCATACTCTAACCATTTTGAAACAAATTCCATTGATCTCCTACTTTTACGTACACAAAAAAAGTTGCTTGAATTTGATATGAATTCCTATATATATCATTTTCACATTGCATAGCAACAAAAGTAGATTCCTTTGTAAACTGTTTTTCTAATAAAGGAATTTCTGATACCCAAATATCACCTTTCATTACAGTAAGGATATTTCGTATATCCCGTATAAATATAGAAGCTGAATCACAATAAAACAAATAATCTCCTTCATCTATTTGTTTCAATGCTTTCAATATAAAATAAGGTTTCCATAACCATAAACCGCATCCACGATCAAAAGAAAGAATTCTCTTATGATCTGTATAAAAAGTATAATCTATATCACTCGGAGAATATTCAAGAACCTTATCTACTTTTCCAAATTTATAAGCGGACCACGTATTCAAATACTGCGCTTTCCTATACTTTTCATTAGCAAAATTTACTACATATATCATAAATTCTGT
The DNA here is from genome assembly GCF_024788145.1 of Bacteroides sp. BFG-606. NCBI lineage: Bacteria > Pseudomonadati > Bacteroidota > Bacteroidia > Bacteroidales > Bacteroidaceae > Bacteroides > Bacteroides sp. BFG-606. The sequence continues at coordinate 5,390,088 of NZ_JANUIL010000001.1, forward strand.
TTTTTATTATAGACACAAACCTATACAGCATCGGAGATATATAGAAAAACTTACATTTTTTATCTCTATAAACACGATAATCTTTTTTATAAATACTCTTGAAAACTAACAAATATTTATTTTTCACATTTTTTGAGCCATAACAATAACATTGTAAAAACACATTTAACAAAGCAGGTATTAATAAGGATATATCAATTTTTTTTTCTATACAATATTGATATAAATGAAGATGAGCTTCCAAATCCCCAACAATGTAATTATCATCTATATTTAATCTAAATGATGAATTATTATTTCTTAAGCTATAATTATAAAGCCTCTCTGATGTGTAAACAATTTTACTACATCTGTCAAATAAACTCGGCATTATATACAAATCTTCACCAAAGCAAATAGCTTCCGGAAATTTAATATCATCAAACAAATTCCTTTTATATAATTTATTCCACGATACATTAACATCATACAAATTTGATAGTTTTGAAAAGTCAATTATTCCATTTTCAAAAATAGAAATAGCCTTATCAATCCACTTATCTTCATACCAATCGCTAACCACTTGACGACTGCAAATACACATATCACAATCATACTTCACCAAAAGTGAATACATACGTTCTAACATCACTGGCTTTATTGTATCATCAGCATCAACAAAAGCTAAATAAGCTCCTCTTGCAATAGAAATTCCAAAATTTCTAGATGAAGATACCCCTCCATTCTCCTTATACACATAGTGAACTCGTTTATCAATCTCCACAAACCGCTTAGCTATTACTGGACTTTTATCTGTAGAACCATCATCTACCAAAATAATTTCAATATTTTTATAAGTCTGCCTAAGTACCGAATCTATGCAATCATACAGATACCCTTCAGCATTATAAACAGGAATTATTACACTGATCAAACCTGATTTATCCATGCTTATCCCTTTTGGCTCATAAAGAAACCATAATTTGTTAGCTCATTTAAAGAATTATACTCTCTAAATATTTGTTTCCAATTTAACTTTAAAAACAGATTCCTTTCCAAGATATCACACAATTTTTGGGGATTATACACAGCATTCAAATCCAATGATATTAGATCCGGGCATGTATAAGGAGTTGCATCAATCATTTCCCTTACATCAGTAAAATTTTCATATGCAATAAAAAATAAATAATCAATTAAAAAATAATCTATCAAAGCATTATTTTCTTTCCAATAACACATAAAAGCATCATAAACAAAACAAAATAATTTATTACTCTTAGCTCCTCCTAAACAATTCACCGCCCACCTATTATTACTAATATAAGCCTCGTTAGAAATCATATTTTTAGGAGAATAAAAAACAAGATCATTTATGTTAATAGGTTGAGTAACCCAATATGTGGCATCAAGCCATAACCCTCCATGTGTTTTTAAAAGAGCGATCCTTAATATATCACTTAAATGTGTTATAGACATTTTACCACCATTCACTAAATCTATAATAAAATCTGGTAAAGAAACAAACTCGTTATAATTATACTTTGTAATCAAAATCAAAGGATGCCCATTTGTTTTAGACAACAATAATTTATAACATTGACTCACTAAAGGAGGCATATCATCCTTACCTTGCCACCAACAAACCCAAATGTTATCACTCGCCTTTATTACATCTAAATTGTTTGGCTTAGTTCTATATTCTTCAACAACAGAAGCTATTATTTTTCTAACATACAGAACAACAGCCTCATGTGATAAATTGGTATACCCCCCCTCCGAAAAAGAGTTTTCAGTAAAGGGCAAATTCGAAGTCTTATAACAGTAGAGAAGTTAAAGTATTTCATCAAATACCAAATACTCTTATAATATACAACAATAGAGTCTAATTTCATAATATCCCATATTATTTTCCTATAAACCATCTATAAATAGTAGTACGCACACTCAACTATAAATATTTCAACAGTAGCATAAAAAAAATTATCCCTAATTAGCGATCAATAAAAATCACATAAAATCACATAGTCTCCCCAATAACAATAGTCTTCAAATTGAAAACACGTAAATCCTTCAGTACTACTTATCCCATACACCCAAAGCAGTATTTTTAATTATTTTATTTACTTGTATATATTGTACCATTGCCCATAGCAAAGAAGGTAATGTTAAATATATAATTACTCCTTCTGCACCAAAATTTCGTCCAAAGAATAAAGCAAGTGGAATATATACAATAGCACCAACGGAAGAAAAAATCAATTGCAAATATACTTTACCTGTTCCATTTTGAATAGTAGTATGGATACTTCCCCATAACCCTATTACTACATAAATTGCTATAACAATAATCATTGATAAATGTATTGCAACTTTATCACCTAACCAAAAACTAAAAATAATCGGATGCACTAATACCATAATAATTATTAATAATGTAGATATATAAAACATAAGTTTCAGTTTATCATACACATTCTTCATCCACAAAAAGTCTTTTCTTGAGTAAGCATCAGTATAAGCAGACCACAATGGAGCTAACACTATTCCAGAAAGCATTAATGCACAACTAAAATATTTATATATTACATTATATTCTGTCACATACGACGGACTTGAAACATTAGAAATAATAATATTAATAGTTTGATAATATATAATTGCATTAATCTGTATAATAAAAAATTTTAATCCTAATCCAAGAATATCTTTTATACATTTATTGCTAAAACATTTAAAACTCGGTTTTAAATATGGAAATTTCAAATAAAAAACCCAAAGATATGCAAGTATATATATAACTATTGGAGAACAACTCACAACAATCGCTAGATTTATTAATGAAGGAGCTGTAGTGATAGTAAGAAAGAAAGTTAATATCAATACCAATAGTTGTCCCAATGTATCTATTAATGAAGAAATTGCGTTAAATTGGAGTGCTAACAATACATTAGATTGAACCTTTAATACCATCGTCAAACAAAAACCGATACTAACAATCCTCATAGTTGTGACAATTTCAGATTTCATATCACCACTAATATTCAATAAAGAATCCCAAGGTACAAATGGAATAACATAATATAATATCAAAGATAATAAGAAAAAAATCACCAACATATACAGATAGGTTGTACTGACATATTGTCTAGCTTTATTTCTATTGGCATGTGCCAAACATTCCGTCACTTTATTTCTCAATCCATTTCCTAATCCAATATCAAAAAAACTAATCCAATTGATTATTGTTGCAAGAGTTAACCATATTCCATAAATTTCATTATTTATATAACCTATCGTTAATGGTATCAACAATAAAGATATCAAAATATTTACTCCTTTTATAACGACTGAACCAGCTATATTCCTTTTAACTACTATAGACCTTTCAGATCCCTTATTCAAAATATCTTTTAAATTTATCCTCATTAGAGTTTCTTATCTATTTAAGCATAAAACTATACCAATGTTCGCCTCTAAATTTATCAATAAGACTCAAACAATTGTCCTGATATAACAACAGTTGTTTTTTATCCATTCGATAGAATTCATAAAATCCATCAGCCATATCTTGAATATTTTTATATTTTGCCAAGTACCCCGTTTTTTGAGGAATGACTAGATCTAGTGCTACACCGATTGGAAAAGAAACGACGGGTCTTCCACACGCAATTGAATAATTAACAGTATAAGGACCTGAATCATCAAGAGAAGGAGATGCAAAAATATCACAAGCATAATAAGCAGAATATAATCCCTTCTTATCTAAATACCCAGTTAAAATAACATTAATCCTGTCATCAATAAAAGGTAGATCACTGCCATTCCCTAATAATAGAAGGGTTATTCTTTTATTTTCATCTATTTTACAAGCTAACAAATTTAATGCCCCAACTAATTCAAGCACTCCCTTTCTTTTATCACTAATATTTGTCACAGCAGCCATTATAACAAAATCAGTTATATTAATATTAAAAGTTTTTCGTGCACTCTCTTTTTCCAAAACAAAAGGTATTGTTGGCGTCCCCACCAATCTATGCATTGATTTATTCTTAAGATAAGGAACTAACTTTGCACGATTTAAATCATAAGAAGTAGCAACAATATGCATAGGCATATTACTCCAATATCGCATTTTGTTTTTATAGGTCCTCACTGCAATCTTTTTATTCAAAGATAACGAGGGGCAGTCCATACATCCGATCATATAATTAGTACACTCGAAAGGATAATGACAACCTCCAGCAATTACAAACTCATCAATCATTGATATTATAATGGAAGTGCCAGTTTTACAATATAAATCAAAAATCGTTTTTGGAGATAGGAAATAATCATACCAACCTATTAAAATATAATCAGGAATAAATGGACATTTTTGAAGAATATCATCAGCTGACACATAAGCCTTTCCCTTGCTCATAAAACAATAGTTCTTTTTTTTATTTATAAACAAGAACAACCTATTAAAAAAATAAACTTTTAACTTGAATAGTATATAACTTATTGTATTTTTACGTATTACATCAACAAAAAAGTTTTTTGTAGATATTCTAGTTCTTATTAATGATAATTCAAATATATTAAATCCTATATCCTGAAGTTCTTTTGCAGAAGTCCATACAACTCCTCCTCCTCTTGAATCGTCATAATTTAAAACCAATACATTTTGAGGCATATTTAAATACTAGCAATTATGTTAACTATACTTTCAATATCCTCTTTTGTCAACTCATAAAACATAGGAAGACGAACTAAGCAATCAGAGAATTTATCACTATTAACTAATTCACGGCCATCATGTTTGTCTATATAATAATGACTTTTATGTAAACTCAAATAATGAAAAACTGATAAAATATCATGTTCTTTTAACTTATTAATCAATTTTCCCCTTTCGTTAAGATTCTGGCAAACCAAATAAAACATATGAGCATTATTAGTTGCAAAGTCTGGAATATTTGGCAATGAGAAACAACCTTGTTCCGCTAAAGGTTGTAACAATTTATAGTATTCATTCCATAGTTCTTTTCTCTTATTTTGAATCATGTCGAGATGTTCAATTTGTGCCCACAGAAAAGCTGCTATTATTTCAGAAGGTAAAAAAGAACTACCAGTATCTACCCAACCATATTTATTAACTTCACCTCGAAAAAATTCAGCTCGATTTGTTCCCTTCTCCCATATAATTTCAGCCCTATGGATGAAATTCTCATCATTAATAGCTAACAATCCTCCTTCACCAGAAATAATATTTTTTGTTTCATGAAAAGAAAACGCTGCCATATGTCCAATACTTCCAAGTGGACGTTCTTTATAATATGAGTCAATAGCCTGTGCAGCATCCTCAACAACAATAATATTATGAGAATTAGCAATCTTCATTATTTTATCCATATCACAAGCAATCCCAGCGTAATGTACTGGTACAATAACTTTTGTCTTATCAGTTATTAATGACTCTAGTTGTTCTGGATCAATATTGGGATTATCAGAATAACTATCGGCAAAAACAATTTTTGCTCCTTGCCTTACAAAAGCCAAAGCTGATGATACAAATGTATAGGAGGGAACTATAACTTCATCCCCAGGTTCAACACCACACAAAATTGCACACATTTCAAGCGCATCTGTGCAAGAAGTAGTCAATAAACATTTCTTAAATCCATATCTTAATTCAAAATAAGATTGACATTTTTTTGTAAAGAAACCATTACCTGAAAGTTTGCCTGCATAAACTGCCTTATATATATAATGAGCTTCTTTGCCAGTAAGAAATGGTTTGTTAAATGGAATCATAATACTTATTACTTTAATAATACAATAGTTATTCTTATCATCTCTATAATATCACACAAAAGCAAGCTTTACTAATATAAAACAATACTATCTACGTAAGTAAAACTTATTTATATATCTTGTTGCTATAAAATAATCTATATATTTCATAGTTAAAAGTTACAGAACTTTTAACTATGAAATCCTATTTACAATTATCAGGATTTATCCATACATGGATAACTGTCGTTTCCATAAATTTTTCAAATTGATTTTTCATATAAAAAGAACATGCTCTGTCATTTTCTTTTTGAGTAGCAACAGACAAACTTTGTGACTTTGCATTATACGCATAATATTTGCATGCTCTTACCAATGCTGTTCCAATCCCTTTCTTACGATATTCAGGATCAGAAGCTATAAGTCCTATCTTAGACTCCTCTTTATCAATCTTCAGTGTAATAAATCCTATTATTTTATTTTGCTTCCTATAAACTAATACCTTATCAGCAATAGTATGGTTCACAGAATTATTAATCCAAGTTCTATATAAACGCTCAAAATCTCCCTTAGTAAAATTTTTATCTATACGATAACGAGATTTTGCTCCTGCTTGCATAGCTAAATTATATAATAATTCAGAAGGTCCATTATATTCTGATATATGATAATCTAAATCATTATCAGTTATAGATTTTGTTTTATAAATGACTTTATTATCAACAAGAATATGATTATAACCATTCAACAAACTGAAGGATATGGACACCCCTTCCTCAATAAACAGATAGATAAGCTCAACTCCTATCTCCTCACATTCAAATAGAGTCCGTTTCAAAAAATTGTCATCACTTTTTCTTAAAATAACAGAAGCTATTTTTTTGTGAAAAAATTCAGAATCCCAATTCAATATTTTAAATTCATTATTCATATTTAAGTAGCTAACTATCTTCGATTCTATATTCAAGACTAACACAATATAACTAATACGTCACATTTAATCTATTTCTAATTTAAAGCTCTCATATAAAATACCTAATACGCATTCTTTTCTCCCATAACTGCATTTGCTATAGTTTTATAAATGATATATATATCAAGCAATATTGTCCAATGCTCCATATACCAAATATCAGCCTTCACACGCTCCTCCATCTGTGAGAGTTCTTTCGTTTCACCACGAAAACCATGTATTTGAGCCCAACCTGTCACCCCAGGTTTTATAAAGTGCCGTACCATATATTTATCAATCAAACGGGCATAAGTCTCCGTATGAGCCAGCATGTGAGGACGGGGACCTACTATTGACATCTCACCCTTAAAAACATTGATAAACTGAGGAAGTTCATCTATATTAGAACGACGAAGAAAATCTCCAAAACGGGTTTTACGGGGATCATCAGCCGTAGCCTGTTTTCTATCAGCCTCATCGTTCACTTTCATAGAACGGAATTTGTAACATATAAAATCCACACCATTCAAACCTGTACGCATTTGTTTAAAAAGTATAGGACCGGGAGAAGTTAACTTTATGATACTTCCTACTATCAGATAAACAATAGGAAAAATTGTAACTAGAAAAATACTAGAGAAAACAATATCAAATATCCGTTTTAATATACGGTTCTCCATCTTACCCAAAGGTTCATAACGTAAATTCAAAATAGGCATATTGCCAACCATACTGTGCCAGATACGACGAGGAAAACCTTTGCAAACATTAGGAACACCATGAAAATAAAGAAGGTGATTCTCACAATAATTCATGATAGAAAAATTATAACGCCCCTCCTCCATTGACAAAGAACAAAAAACATGCTTAATTCCTGGGTGTGTGGACATAAAATTTGAGAAACTGTCAGGATTACCCAGATAAGAACATTGAGAGGAAAGGGCATCATTCGGTTTTATATCAAAATAACCTACAACCTCATAAATGGAAGATGCTAAAGAACTCTCCATCTCCTCATACAGCATCTGCATATTATTACTTCCACCTATAAAAATAGCATAGCGTCTATGCTTACCCTTTGCACAATAGATTATCAGGAAATGACGGATAGTAATACGATAAATACTTAAAATGACAAAGAGAAAAGAAAAATAAGCAACAAAAAAAAGAGGAGAAGATATAGAGATTCCACTAAAAGTCATGATACATGCCCAAAAGATAGAAAAAGCTATAATATTCTTCAACACACGCAATACAAGCTGATCAGGTCGGATTCCCCGACTATCCCAAACCCTTCCGCGAGATCTAGAACAAGCCAGATAACAGAGGCTTAACGAGGTCATCATAAAAGAGACAGTACAGGAAAAAGGTAAATATATAAACACCTTCTTCCAGAAAAAAAGAAGTATAAACAAACACAAATTCAGAATGATCAGATCTCCCAATACTGCAATAGACTCTACAACTTTATTTATCTGATTAGTTGACGCCATAGACTTCACTTATGGATATATTAAGCACGAATTTCTTCAAACTTATTCAGAAAGTCTTTTCCGAATAAATTCCAAAATATAACAATACAAACAGAAAGAAAGACAAATGCCAAAACATATATTTTTCTACTGGTTCCCGAAGGCTCTAATGGTACAACTGCGGGCTCTACTATGGCGAATATAGGCTTCTCTTCCTGAACTTTGGCCCTAGCAATTTGAAGCTGACTGGCAACCTGGCTATAGACTTGGTAAGCAAGGCTCACATCATTCTGCAAACGCTCCTGTTCGGCACGAACACTCTGCAAAATGATATTATCATGGGAATCCAGATAATCGGCATATTTCTGCTGGGTGGCATAATATTCCTGCCGCCGTTCTTTAAAAAGCTTTTCTAAATAAAGACAATCCTCTTTTGCCTTGAAAGTACGGTAGTCTATAATATATTCCTGTAATTTTTTCACTACGGAATCGGCAACAACTGCAGCAACTTTAGGATTCTGAAAAGTTGCAGTGACGGAAGTCATGGAAGTTTTCTTGTCTACATAGGCAGTTATCATTTTCTTCAAAGTCTCAATTTTCTTTAATTCCTTCTTTGAAAGTTCAATTGTACCCAGACCTGTTTTATCAGAAGATACGGGTTCATCTTCTTCAGCAAACAGTGACTTTATTCCACCTATTATCATATTAGGAAACCCGATTACATAACTCCACCAAGGAGATGTTTCTTCATCCAGATAAGTATCCAATGTCATAACTTCATTTTTCGATACCAATATTTCCATTGTAGAAAGTTCCAATAAAAAAGGAGTAGAAGAAACAATATCCGGTGACAAAGAAGCATTCAATGCATCACTGCCATCAGCCATAGTAACTCCACTTCCTAAAAAAGAAGCAGCTAAACCAGATAAACCGCCTTCTTTACTATTACCCATTTCAGGAGAAAGAGTGACTTCAACCGTATACTTTTTAGGAATACTTACCGCAATGATAAATCCAATCACCAATCCAATGCCGGCTGCTTTATAGATCTTCTTACGAATACCTATTATCTTACGAAGAAGATCCATCAGATCAAATTCGTTCTCTTCATCCGAATAAATATCCTGTTTCATTTCCTTTTCAGATGTTTGTTCTATCAGAATAGCCATAAGAAGTATTCGTTATTTCTTGATTAAATTAGCAATAGAAGCAACCATCATTCCCAAAGTGCTGAATGTAGTAGCGTAACCTAGAATATTACCCATATTAGTTTTTTTCTTAGCTTTACTAGGCACAATTATCTCACATCCCGGCTCGATCTGTTTCTTACCACTACCTTTCACTTTAGTTACCTGGCCGTTCATATAAACTATAAATTTCTTACTCTTCTTTGCATTTTCAGAATAACCACCGGCTTGATTCAGATAATAATCTATATTCTCACCCTCTATATATGAAACTGTATTCGGAACCATTACGGCACCATTGATCGTTACTGTATTATTATTTTTCGGAATAGAAATCACATCACCTTCACGCAAGACAATATCTGCTGTACTTCCAGGATTAGCCAATGCCTTTTCCAAGTCAATACCAACACTAAAGGTATCTTCCACACGAACACCCAAAGAGTCCATCATAGCCTCACCCAACTGTCGACTCATCAAGCGGATCACATCACCCATACGTTTCTTTTCACTTGCATTGGCCACACGAGTCAATTTGGCACCACGTAAGTAGGCATAATTCGTTGCACCTCCAGCTTTATTGATCAAGTCCGAAAGACGTTCTTCACGACTGGTCATTGCATAAGAGCCTCCGAACAGTATTTCACCTTCAACAACCACATTCTGTTGGGCCTGATAACCCGGACTACGACGTACATAAACTTCATCGTAAGGTTGAAGGACAAAGCCGGGAGTTCCATCTACAATAAAACCTTCTTTCAGGGAGAATGTATATATCTGACCGATAGTATCGTTATCTACTGTACTACGAGGATTCTTAATTCTACGGGATACATCTACACGAACTACAGAAGCGGCTTCACGCAAGCCACCTGCCTGAATGATCAAGTCTTCAAGGGTCATGTTATCTGCATAAGGATAAGAATCCGGTTTGGCTACTTCACCATGGATTACGACGTTGCCTCTGTCTTCCAGGTCATGAATACTCGGAATATAAAGGATATCGTTTTTCATCAGGATGATGTTTTGGGAAGTACCGTCCATGATGGCTTTTATGTCTACTGGAACAACTTCGGTAGTCAGATCTTCACGCTGACGATAGAGAACAGCACGGTTCAAGAAGGCATCACCGGTCAGGCCTTGGGCTTCGTTTACCAGTTCACGAACAGTATTCAGTTTTCCATTCAACTGGTAGATGCCGGGACGATAAACGGCTCCACGGATTTCAAGTTTGTTGATGAAGCGGTTAAGGATAGCTTCGGCGGTCACAACATCACCGTTTCGCATTTTATAGACACTATAGTCAAGGTCTTTGACTGTGTTTACTTCATATTCCTGTCCGTTCTGGCGTACGACACGCAAGGAACGGGTGTAGGCATCGGCTTCAAAGCCACCGGCATAGCTGATAAGAGTGGATAGACTCTCATCCCTTTTCATTTCGAAACGCATTGGGCGTTTCACTTTTCCGTCGATCTTAACCAATACGTCATAGGCGGGGACAATCACTACATCGCCTTCCTGAAGGCGGATGTCATCCTGAATGTTTCCTTTCATGATAAATTGGTAGACGTCGATCGTGGCGATATTTTTGCCGTTACGTACCAGCTGGACATTGCGAAGGCTTCCTATGTCACTGACTCCACCCGCACGGTAAAGTGCATGGAAAACTGTGGCAAAAGAAGAGAGGGAGTAAGTGCCTGGTTGGACAACCTCACCCATTACATTGATCTGGATAGTACGTATGCTACCCAAAGTCAGACGGATGTCAGAGGTGGGATCATTCGTATTATTAAGACCATTATATATCTTGTTTAATGTCTTTTTGAGATAGTCGTTGGCTTCAGCAATGGTTAGTCCGTTCAGGTTGACAGGACCTATTTTCTGAATGTTGATCGTGCCGTCAGGAGAAATATGCTGACGGATAGTGTTCTGGCTGGCTCCCCAGATGTCGATAATCACTTCATCACCGGGACCCAGACGATAGCTTAAGGGAGTGGCGATGTTGACGCTGGGTTCAAAAGTCAGATTACGGGTGTTGAAGATGTTTCGTCCGAAAACCTGGTTGCCACGTGCGAGGTCTTGAGTGCTTGGGTGGTCTTCCAGCATATCGGAAGTATTTTCTTTCATTTCCTCACGCAGGCGTGATTCATTGACATCGGTACCTGTTGCATTGGAAGCATTGACATTGTTTTGCTGCTCATATAGTTGCTTCACACGCGTTGCCTGCTCTTTGGTCACGCCTTTGCGTGCCAGTTCGGAGGCTAGTTGCTTTTGTTCTTTACCCTGGCGGATGCCGTCCTTGACATATTCAAGAACTTGAGAGTCGCTCATGTTTTGAGCCATTAAGGGAGAACAAACTCCCAACAGCAGAATGAATAGAAATACGTTAAAGTTTTTTAGTATCGTCATTGGTAATCTTTGTAGGTTCTACATAACCGATTGGCATATCGACACAAGCACAGCCAAGCATATTTAAACGAACGGCAATCTTACTCTTTCCGGCTACAGTCACAAGTTCGCCGACAAGCCCGCTCAAAGGACCTTTTATGACACGAACTTTCTCACCACGTGCCAGTGGAGTATCATTCATACAGACTGCTTCTTCGGAATAATCGAGCATAAAACGGAAACGTGCCATCTGCTCGTCAGGAATAACGGCAGGAGTACTCTCTCCACGCATCACCATATAACGGCTGACCGTAGAAAATGAAAGAACTTCCATACGTTCTTTTGGATTGACATGTACAAAAACCATCATTGGGAGTAAGACTGTATTAACCATCTTACGACGGTCGCTCCATTGATGAATTTGCTGCTGAACGGGAACAAAAGAATCAATTCCCATCTTAGATAAACGTTCGGCAACTTTCTTCTCATGATGCATTCGAACAAGTGCTACATACCAACGTTTTGAGTGTGCTACGCCTTCCCCTGTCCCACTACTAGGCCCGGCATTTACTGATTTCGGTTTCGTTAAAATCATATTTTTTTACCCCATGTTATTCCGTTACTTCTTAGGTAACGGAAATATATTCGCTACAAAGATAGGTAAAAATATTAATAGCAAACAAACAAAAAACTTCTTTTTTTCCTTTTTCTCTAAAATATGCAACATGAATCTATCTGAACATGAAGGATAACATCTTCATGCTCAAAGACTTTTTATTACCTAAATTCAAGAATGCTTTATATTGAATGTTAGGTACCTGCTTTTATATTCCCTCATAATCGATTTTTTATCTTTTTTCACAACGATGTGTATTCTAAATGTGTGTTGTCCGTTACCTAAGAAGTAACACTAGCATTAAGTCCCTAATCCATAATGCATTAATAATACTAATCAGAACATTTTAAAATTACAAACGTAAGAATAATTCAATTTATTCACTTTTGTTCTTTCTTCCAATTCGAAACCCTTTAAATATATCTGTGTTGTTTTAATAGATTTGTGTCCTAGTGATTCGCTAATCATTTCGATAGGTACACCTCTGTACTTGGCAGTCGTAGCCCAAGAATGACGAAGCGTATACGACGTGACGGGCGAATGTAGCCTTAATTTTCTGGACAGGCTTTTCAACTCATTATTAAAACGTCTCAAAGCTGACTGATACTCACGATAGGCTCCTTCTTCATTCCGCTTGTACGCTCCGCTTAATATCCGGAAAAGATAATCAGGATAATCGGAACTCCGGGCATCTGATTTATTATACAGTCCCCCAATTGCATTCTGCGCTGACTCTAACACTTCTATGCTCATAGGAGTACCGGTCTTGATGCGATTGTACTTTAAAAGTCCCCGCTCCAAATTGGACTTTTCCAAATGGGCTAAATCAGAAAAAGGCATTCCACAAAACTGAAATAACAGATTGGCAATGGCTTGCGTCCGGCGAAGCTTTTCCGATTGAGGATCTTTGTTTAATAGCATGTGAAGTTCGCCGATCGGGATGGCTTTCTTCTGACGTGTGTCTACCCCGGTAAAAACATCCCGGAACAAACCATGCACATAAGGAGCTTGATGCATATCGACACCACGATTGTAGATACTACGCAGCATACGCATATACGTAGAAATCGTATTGGGCTTCAAACGGGAAGCCATCAGGTAGTTGCTATACCTCTTTAGAGTTTCACGGTTTATCTTACTAAACGTGATGGATTGAGTTCCACAAAACTGCGAAAAAGAACGAATAGCGTGTTTATACACATGGGCCGTAGAATAACGACCCTCTTGTCGCAAACAATCAATGTAATTGTTTGCACAAATAGTAAATCGATTTTTTTCCATAAATTATAACTTATCTCATACGTGTTATTAAAAACGTGCGGAATATAGTAAGATTATAGATAAAATGAACCACAATTTTTAATTTACTCACTATTTTAGATGGATTTTCAATTTATTTCTAAAAAAAATAAGTGAAGACATGCAGTATTTTCAATAACCGTGCATTTAACTTATAACAGAGGAAAAAAGAGAAATCAAACCATAATATCATTAAAACCTACAACCTGAGCTTAACAAGTGAAGTGGGGAAAATAAAAAAGAGAGAGAGTTTTTTATACAACGTCCCCAAAAACGAGGAATCCCTGCCAATTTTCGAGTTGGCAGGGATTTATTTTTACGATTCAAAGGTTTTGAAGTTACTGCATTTATTGCTCATTCATAAAAGATCAACAATTTAGTTTACTTTTTCAATAACTCATCAATTGAATTTATAAACGTCAATGCATAAGGATAAAGTTCGTCCACTGTTTTCTGATTATGATTGATGAAATCCTCATAATCTCCAGAAGAACGTTTATTAAAAATTAAGGTATAGAATTTACCCATTCCAACAGATAATTGTCCAGTAAGAACAAAATGCTTTCCCAACATTTGACGTACTCCTTCATGTGATTTGACAACAATCTTATTTGCCACTAACAATGCACTTGCAGCATAAAAACAAGCATAATACATTCTATTAATCGCAGTATTCCAATATCCTCTCTCACAATGATCTGCTATTTCGTTCAAAGTACGCCTTGCATTTTCCATCCGATATCGCACAATAGCATTTCTTTCTTCATCTGTCATAACAACGCGATTCCCTCCTTCATTACATTTTCATAAAAAGGAGTCACTACTTTCCCCCATATCTTTTTAGGCAAAATGAATGGATTGATTAAAATACCAGTTTCCAGCTCTATTTTATAAAGAGGATCAGTAATATTCAACTCATCTTCTGTCGAAAGTTCTTCCTTATCCACCAATATCAACAAATCAATATCCGAATCAGGCCGCGCGTCTCCTCTTGCTTCCGAGCCATAAAGTTTCACCTCTACAATTGGTGTCATACCTTGCAAGGCTTTCTGTATTGCTTTTATGATTTTCGTACGTTTCATACCTTCCCTCTTACATTATATATACAAAAAAAATCTATCAATACTCAAAAGATTACAACCGTAATGATTACCACCGTAATCTTTCAAGTAAATGCAAATATAAACATTCTGATTCACATTACAATGCGATAGCCCGATAAAACAAAGCAAGAATAAGGAGTTAAAAATCCCCCATACCACAGATCGTTGTAGCATGGGGGATTTCATAATTTACTTGCAGTATTTTGTAATCAGCTCATCGACATTCGGATCACCCAATTCTTTCGCTTTCTTAAAGTTGCCGCAAGCTTCATCTGTCTTCTTCAGCTGTATCTGGCAAAGTCCCAATAAACGGTAAGCCTCACCATATTTGGGATCAGTCTTCAATATATTATTCAAAATCTGAATGGCTTCTTCATACCGTCCTACACGGAGGTTTACAACCGCATGCTCTGCCTGATAGGTGAGGTCTGTCGGATTCATCTCGATTGCCTTGGCAATATCGTCTAAAGCGCGTTGAAACTGACGGGCTTTCAAAGCAGCCTGTTCCCGATAATAATAGAACACGTCGTTCACTTCTCCTTTGACTGCCGTATGGTAAGCATCATAATCGAGCATTGCATTTCGCGCCTGACCGGCATTCATATTCATCTGCGCACGCTCCAACAAGTATGGAGCAAAGTCGGCCGTAATCGGTTGCGGGCAACGGGCAATACAGCTATCCATTAAGGCTACCACTTCTTTCGGATCCCCTTTCAACAGTTCCTTCGTTTTGGCAGCACTAAAGAAAGTGGCCGGAGAAGCAATATTGCTGGCATTTACCTTTTCATAAGCAGCCAAAGCACCGGCATAGTCTTGTTGGGCAAACAGTATATCGCCTTCCATTTGAGTGTAAATTGGCAGCGGATCAATAGCGATTGCCTGACGGACATTCTTCAAAGCGGTGTCATACGTCCAGTCTTTGTAAGTTTTCTCCGGCTTCGATAATTGATAAGCATACATCAGCTTACCTATATTATAATATACATCATCTTTCTTCTGGGCTACTTTCAGTGCCTGATTAAAGTCGGCAACGGCTTTATCATACCAGGTCTGGTCGTCTTTACCTTTAGATGCATAATAATTGGCACGACGGAGATAACCATCTGCATTGGCAGGGAACTGGCGGATGAAATCGTCCAACAGCTTTTCATAGTCCTCGCCCGAGAGGCTCGAAGAGGCCATAAACAGATATACTAATGCCTGATCTTCCGTTTCGGGTAAACCTTTCCGAATACCAATGCTTTTCAAGGCAGCGTCTCCCAAAGAAAGGGCACTGATTTTCTGCGACATGGCAAAAGCAGCTCCCGCCGCATAGCAAGTAGTCACCGTATCGATACCGGATGATTTCTGCGCAATACCAAATACCTGACCTTCCGCATTCATCACCGGGCAGCTCACCATCTTATCTTTCATCTGCATACTCAATGTATAATAATGGTATTCGCCGGCTACTTTGGAAACATCTTTCACCTTACCATTGACACAAGCAATGCTTTTCTGCGTAGAATAAGGAAGCATCCACGCTTCGGCTCCTGCCACCGGGGCTGTTTTGGCAATGATCAGCGCAGGCACTTTCTTCTCGGTGATAGCCACACGGAACTTAATAACATCATACATGTCATTCGCTCCAAGTATCAGGCTGACCGGCATCTGTTTGCCTTCGGAAGTAATCACCACCGCACGTTCGGCTCCTTTAAAAAGAGTATAATCTGATAAAGCCAATCCGTCTTCGGACACAAAGAATCCGTTTCCCGTATTCAGCATTTTATCATTCTTGTCATAAGTCACTATTGAGAAGACTGCACGTTTTGCCTTCTCTACCCATTTTGGGGTTTGTGCCATGCTTCCTTGTACCAGGAAGAAAAGCAGCAAAGGTAGAATTAAAATCTTCTTCATATCAGTCATTGTTTCTTTGTTTCACAGCTTCGTAAATCAGGATACCGGCAGCTACAGAGACATTCAGGGATTCGATGGTGCCCAGCATCGGAATTTTCACCCATTCATCACAGAGGGCAAGGTTTTCATAAGAAACTCCTGTATCTTCCGCTCCCATTATGATGCAGAGAGGACCTGTATAATCAGCTTTGGTATAGTCATAATCCCCTTTTTCGGTAGCAGCCACAATGCGGAAACCACTGTCTTTCAGATATTGCAGAGTCGAACGGAGGTTCTGTTCACGGCATACAGGAAGAGTATGTAGCGCTCCTGCCGACGTTTTCACGGCATCAGCATTGACTGACGCACTGCCTCGAACAGGAATAATCACAGCATCGACAGCTGCACATTCGCAGGTACGTGCAATTGCCCCGAAATTGCGTACATCGGTCACTCCGTCGAGCATAACAAAAAACGGATTTTTTCCTTGCTCAAACAAGAAAGGAACAAGATCCTCCGCTTTCTGATAAGTCACAGAAGAAATGAAAGCGATCACTCCCTGATGATTTTTACGGGTAATACGGTTGATACGTTCTACCGGAACACGCTGAACAGGTATCAGCGTACCTTTCAAAGCTGCAAAAAGCTCCTTGGAAAGATCACTTTGAATATCTTTCTTCACGAGGATCTTATCTATCTCTTTTCCAGCCTGAATGGCTTCTATCACGGCACGAACGCCGAAAATCATTTCACTTTTATCTAACATCTGGTTGATTTACTATTTTACTATTTACTATTCACTATTTATCAGTTGCGGGCAAGCAGGGATTTGGCATTGCTAAGGGCAGCTTCGGTGAGAGTGGCGCCGCTAAGCATGTGAGCTATTTCCTCTACCCGTTCTTCGTCAGTGAGACGGCGGATATGGCTGTTGGTTTCCGTATCGCTGTCTTTTTTGTATACCTTATAATGAGCACGCCCACGGGCAGCAATCTGTGGCAGGTGGGTAATACTGATTACCTGACGGTTGCGGTCGCCCATTTCCTGCATCATGTCCGCCATACGGTCGGCTATTTCACCGGAGACTCCGGTATCTATTTCATCAAATACGATGGTCGGCAGCTTGACGGCTCCGGCAATCATTGCCTTGATGGAAAGCATGACACGGGCAATTTCACCTCCTGAAGCTACGGAAGAGATATTCTGCAAAGTGCCGTTCTTATTGGCGGAAAACAGGAAGTTGACTGTATCTTCTCCTTGCAATCCCGGCTCTTTTTTCAGTCCCATTTCGATCAGGAAACGAACATTCGGCATTCCTAATGGAATCAACCGGGCGGCCAGTTGTTTTTCTACTTCACGCGCAGCTTTCGCACGGGCCTTGGTCAACACTTCCGCCTGTTGTTTCACTTGTTTATATTGTTCCTCTTTACGAGCAGTCAGTTCGGCAATACGCTCATCATAGGAAGTGATGTCCGACAATTTGCTGCGGTATTCATCCGTTAACGCTATCAATTCGCCAAGGGTTTGTGCCCGATGTTTCTGCTGTAAGGAATAAATCAGATTCAACCGTTCATTCACTTCGTCCAGACGGACCGGATTGAATTCAACGGAGTCACTTTGTAAAGAGACTTCGTGCGAAATATCTTTCAGTTCGATATAAGCACTCTCCATACGTTCGGTAAGTTCCTTGGCCGGCTGATATACTCTTTGCAGATTATTCAGCGTATTCAGGCTATCTTTCAGGTAAGAAAGCAATCCGCCTTCATCCGAAGCAAACGACTGTTCCACCCGGTAAAGTCCGGCTTTTATCTCTTCTGCATGACTTAATGTTTCAGCTTCCTGCTCCAGTTCTTCCTGCTCACCTTCCACCAAACAGGCTTCTTCGAGCTGTTCGAGTTGGAAGCGGATATAATCTTCATCGGAGCGGCTTTTCTCTGCCAGCGACACTAATTCAGCCAGTTCGCGGTCTGTCCGTTTCCATTCATCATAATACAGATGGTATTTCTCCAATGCTGCATCATTATGTGCCAGAATATCAAGCACATTCAACTGGAATCCTTCTTTATTGAGCAATAAATTCTGATGTTGCGAATGTACATCTATCAACTGTTCGCCCAGCTCTTTCACTTGTGACAGCGAAGCAGGAGTATCGTTGATGAATGCCCTGCTCTTACCGGAAGCTTGTACCTCACGACGCAAAATGCACTCTTCATCATATTCCAACTCGTTTTCTTCGAAAAACGGGCGCATACCATAGGCAGATAGATCGAAACGTGCCTCTATGATACATTTGGAAGCTCCGTGGCGAATCGCTTTCACATCGGCACGCTGTCCTAACAGGAGTCCGATAGCTCCCAGAATAATTGATTTTCCGGCTCCCGTTTCACCTGTTATAACGGAAAAGCCTGTTTCAAAACTGATATCCAGTTTTTCTATCAATGCATAATTCTGAATGTATAGTGAACGTAACACCTTATATTTAATTAAAAATTGAGAATTGAAAATTAAAAATTCGAAGATAGGGTGGCTACCAGACGGTCGATGATGTCCTGGGCTACTTCTATTTTCGGTTTCAGGGGATAGTCTGTACGACCTTTCCTGTCGATGATACTTATTTTATTGGTATCATGGCGGAAACCGGCGCCAGCGTCATTCAACGAGTTGAGCACGATAAAGTCGAAATTTTTGCGTTCGAGCTTTCCTTCGGCATTCTGCTGCTCATTATTGGTTTCGAGGGCAAAGCCAACCAATAACTGATTTTTCCTTTTTAGTGCTCCTAAATTGGCAGCGATGTCTTGTGTTGCCTGAAGATGGAGGGTTAGTTCCTCTTCTTTCTCCCGCTTAATCTTCTTGTCGGCCACTGTTTCCGGACGATAGTCGGCTACTGCCGCGCAAAGAATACCTGCATCAGCATCTGGAAAATAGATCTGTGAAGCCGCATACATTTCTTCTGCTGATTCCACATCTACACGCCGGATACGGGAATGTTGCGTTTTGAGCTGCACAGGACCTGTTATCAATGTCACCTGCGCCCCGCGACGGGCACATTCTTCTGCTAATGCGAATCCCATCTTTCCGGAAGAATAATTGCCTATGAAACGCACCGGGTCAATCTTTTCGTAAGTCGGTCCGGCTGTAATCATCACTTTCTTTCCGGATAGTTCGTCACTCGAAGCGAAGAATTCATCCAATACCCGGATAATGTTTTCCGGCTCTTCCATACGTCCCTTTCCCACCAAGTGGCTAGCTAACTCTCCTGTTCCCGGCTCGATAATGTGATTACCGTAGGAACGCAATATATCCAGATTTTTCTGGGTGGCGGGATGGGCAAACATATCGAGGTCCATTGCCGGAGCAACAAACACGGGAGCTTTTGCCGAAAGATAAGTTGTTATGAGCATATTGTCGGCTATTCCATTAGCCATTTTGCCGATAGTAGAGGCGGTGGCAGGTGCAATCAGTACAGCATCCGCCCACAGTCCGAGATCGACGTGGCTATTCCACGTTCCGTCACGCTGAGCAAAAAACTCACTAATGACCGGTTTGCTGGTCAAAGCCGAAAGAGTGATGGGAGTAATAAATTCTTTTCCCGCCGGAGTAATGACAACTTGCACTTCCGCTCCTTGTTTTATCAGTCCGCGAATGATATAGCACGCCTTATACGCGGCAATACTGCCGGTAATTCCAAGAATTATTTTTTTTTCCTTTTAGCATTATTTTGTAATCAAATTACTCATTTCACGCAAACGGATTTTTGTCAATGCCGCCTTAGTGTTCAGCGTGAAATCACTATTCAAAATCCAACTGTAATATCCGGGATCTTTCTTCAAAACCTCGGCTACAGACATTCCTTTATATTTTCCGAAGTTGAATACTTCCACTCCATTATCATCGTACACCATGCGTCCGGCAAAGTCTACATTCTTGCTGAAACTTGAATAATCTGCCAGGAACGCAATATCATTCTGAAGATCGGAGTAACGGTCGAGCTGTGCTTTCAGCACTTCGTAAGTGGCCCGTGTATCTGCTTCGGCAGTGTGTGCATCTTCCAGATTCTTGTCGCAATAGAATTTATAGGCAGCAGACAGGGTGCGTTGTTCCATTTTGTGGAAGATCACCTGTACGTCTACAAATTTGCGTTTCGTCATATCAATGTCCACTCCGGCGCGAAGGAACTCTTCGGCAAGGACAGGAATATCAAAACGATTGGAATTAAATCCTGCCAAATCGCAACCTTCAATGTCCCTGGCTATGTTTTTCGCCACTTCTTTGAAAGTTGGGCAATCGACTACGTCGGCATCATAAATGCCATGTATAGCAGAAGATGCTTCCGGGATATGCATTTCAGGGTTGATACGTAATGTTTTTGCTTCTTCATTTCCATTCGGATATACTTTCAGATAGCAGATTTCAACAATTCGGTCTGTGTTGATATTGGTTCCGGTTGTTTCTAAATCAAAAAAAACAATGGGATTTTTCAGGTTTAATTTCATTTCTATTTTTTTATTGGGTCACCACAGAGGACGCAGAGGACACAGAGGGTTATTTAACAAATATTCAAATTTATCCTCTGTGTCCTCTGCGTCCTCTGTGGTGAATTAACATTAATCATTTAGCATCATCGGCATCAGCAGCATCAGCAGGTCTTCGTTTTCTTCCTGCTCTACCGGGATGATTACTCCGGCACGTGAAGGATCCGCCAGTTCGATGACTACTTCGTCTGCTGAAATGTTGTTCAGGATGTCAATGAGGAATGTCGATTTGAAACCGATGCTCATTGCTGCACCTGCATACTGGCAAACTTGTGTTTCTTCAGCAGAAGTAGAGAAGTCAATATCTTGTGCGGAAATCACAATCTGGTTTTCCTGCATACGAAGTTTTATCAAGCTACTTGCCTGCGACGAGAAGATAGACACACGACGCAAAGCTCCTACCAACTGCTGGCGGTCTACGGTGACTTTGTGCGGATTGTTCTGCGGAATTACCGAGTTGTAGTTCGGGTAACGTCCTTCAATCAGACGACAAACCATCCGGTAGCTTTCGAGCATGAATACAGCGTTGCGTTCATCGAATTCGATCGTCACTGTGCCTTGTTCTTTCGGCAAAAGATTTTTAAGCAACGTAGCCGGTTTCTTCGGAAGGATGAAAGCTGCACGCTCGTTACCTTTGGCTGCCAATGTCTTGCAGCGCACCAGTTTATGACCGTCTGAAGCAACCATTGTAATATCTTCTGTAGTAATATCGAAATAAATACCGTTCATCACCGGACGAAGTTCGTCATCGGCAGTAGCAAACACCGAACGGTTGATACCTCCCAGAAGTACACTTGCTTCCATCTCTACACGGACTGCATTATCACCCAATGTAGCCGATTGCGGAAATTCATCCGCATTCTGCCCCATCAGGCTGTATTTTCCGTTCTGGTACTGCACTGTTATTTCATAATTATCCGGATTGATTTCGAATGTGAGTGGTTGTTCCGGGATTTCTTTCAGTGCATCAAGCAATGTTTTCGCTACTACGGCAAAACGCCCGTTCGTATCGCTTTCATTCACTTCTACGGTAGTCACCATCGTTGTTTCACTGTCGGATACAGTCACAGACAATGTTCCGTCTTCCAATTCGAAGAGGAAACAATCGAGAATTGGCAGCGCATTTTTTGAATTAATCACACGGCTGATGGCCTGTAAATGGCTGGAAAGAGCAGTACTTGAAACGATAAATTTCATATATTTTCGTGTATTTAAGTTTTAAATGTTCTATCGCACAAAGTTACGAAAAAAGATTTGGGCTGCCCAATAAAACAAAAGAAAAAAACAGGCATTGTGTGAGGGATATTACTAAAAAATTGTAACTTCGCCGCAGAATTTAAAATTATCGCAATGGAATTTACAGGAAAAATCATCGCTATCCTCCCCCGAGAGGCGGAGTTTCAAAAACTAGCGGCAACGAGTGGAAATCACAAGAGTACGTTATTGAAAACCATGATCAATATCCGCGCAAAATGTGTTTCGACGTATTTGGTGCAGACAAAATCGAGCAATTCAACATTCAAATGGGTGAAGAACTGACCGTATCATTCGACGTTGACGCCCGCCAATGGAATGACCGTTGGTTCAACAGTATCCGCGCATGGAAAGTAGAGCGCGTCAGTGCAGGTGCTCCAATGGCTTCTGGTTCTCCCGTTCCTCCCCCGGCTCCATCGGCTATGCCCGAATTTACTCCGGGTGATGCAAAAGACGATCTGCCATTCTAAACTGAAAGTCATTCATCCGACGCATAAGCATAAAAACTCTCGACGGGATAATCCTATCGGGAGTTTTTTTATAATTGAAGATATTTTTATTCATACAGATAATCCGCTCCAAAACCATAGAGATAAACAATTGTATATAAACCGTAATTTTTATTCTGATTTATATTTCAAAATAATATTGGGATATACTACTCCGTCCGTACAGGCAAACTGGACAAAGAGTGTAAAATTACGGAAGAAGCCGGCATTATGCAGAAAGAAATCCGGTATGAAACGGACATAATTTTCCGATTGCCGGAATACGTGGTCGAAATCTGCCATCAACATAAAATGGTACGAATCAGACAAGTGATCCATACCCGTCTGATAAGCTATTGCCCCATTGAGCACTTCACCTTTATCCAATTGACGAATATAATGCGACAGACTGTTCTCATCCGGAGCAAGCAACAAGCGTCCACCATAAAATGCCGCATACATATCCAAAGTCGGCTCTACGAAACTGGTCAATTGTTTAAACAAGGTTGTTTGAGGCAACCGATAGACCAAGTATGCCTTATTTACAGTATAACAAAAAGTAATTCGGGGAGTTTTTCTTCCTTCATCTGCCGGAGCAGTATTGACAAGGGTACGAAGCATTCTTTCAGCCTCCGTCACATCTGCCACAGACAGGCTCAAGACTGCCGCCGCATCCTGATCCTGTAACGTATCTTCACGCAGAAAGAGACAGGCAACCAAGTCCTGTCCGGCATTTTCCATCAGATAGCGGGAAAATTCTTTATTTCTATTCTGCACTTCGCTCGTGCGAACCGTTTCATTCTGCTCCTGCGCATTTCCATAAGAAAGCAAAGATGTCCAGTCCGCAATCCCCTGTCTGCTAAAATAGAAAGCAGTAGAAGGCAGTGCCTCACCCGGGAAGCCTTTGACTGATTGCTGTTGGCGAAGCTGGTTTATAAATGCAAAGCAAGTATCCGCATCGTGAGTAATGCCGGAGAAATAGATAAAATCATCTTTCATCTTCATATCAAATTCCGTCCATCCCATCATCCCTTTCATACGGGTATAGATTGTGGCGGCCGCTGCACTTTTTTTCGGAGCACGCACCCCTGTAAAGGTAGGATCATCCGCCAGCGATTTGCCACTCTTATATGCATCAATAACGTTTTCAATCAGTTTTTTTTGAAAACTTAATGCCATAAAGTCAGACGTCAGATAGCAGGCAAGAAAATCACCATCCGCCATCGGGTAAATGATTATTTCCTCTCCTTTGTAAGCAAATGTTTTCGGCGGATAAAGCGAAGATATATATTTACGCACAAACTTGTTTACCAACTCCTTATCCCCATTTCCCAATCTGCAATAAAGTATCTGGTTCCGTTCGTTATCCGGTTCATGGAAACTAATCAGCATCTGATTCATTTGCCGGCTCAAACCATGAGGAGTATCTTCCGAGAGGGCATAAAGGCTTTGTTTCAGATAAGAAAAAAGTTTGGACACATAAAGATATTGCTGATTTTTACTACAAGTCAGATCATCGACCTCCGCTACAAATTCGAGCACATCATCAGTAACAAACACGGCTGAAGTGGTGGACGGAACCAGTTCATAAAGATTAAAATCCTTCTGCCCTTCGGCCGCCGACAGTCTAAAAAAAGAGTACAATGCGAAACCTGAGCACAAAAGTACAACAGAAGACGTGATCGCTATTTTCACTATCGTACGAAGTTTCATAATATTCGCTGTTTATCGGCTAAGTGCAAAAATAATAATTTCTACAAAGAAAACAAAACTTTTGCTAAAAATTTCACCAATAATCAAAGATAGATATCCAATCCGTCGAATGCCAGGTGAATATTTTCCGGAAGGCTCTTTTCAACCTCCGCATGTAAGCCCATATCATGACTCATGTGTATAAAGTACGTCTTCTTTGCTTGAATGCGCCGCGCCACTGCCAATGCTTCTTCCAGATTCTGATGGGTAGGATGCGAGGCAATCCGAAGTGCATTCACTACCAAAACATCTATTCCCGCCAATTGTTCATAAGATTCTTCGGGCATGGTCAACATATCAGTGATATAACCTAATTGCCCGATACGATATCCCAAAATAGGCAATCGCCCATGCATCACACGTAAAGGAAGCACCTCCGTGTGGTTAACAGAAAAGGCCTGCCCCACAGAAATTTCCTGCAAAGGAATGTCGGGAACGCCCGGATAACGATGGTCGACAAAGCAATAGGGCATACGCAAACGCAAGCCTTGCGCCACATAATTTTCCGCATAAATAGGCACTGAACCAAACCGGCAAAACGGACGTAAATCGTCCAACCCGCCCACATGGTCATAATGTTCATGCGTAATGAGCACACCATCTATCTTCTCAAAAGGAAGATGCAATACCTGTGTCCGGAAATCCGGACCGCAATCTATCAAAATCCGCGCATCATCTGTCTCGACAATAGCAGATGCACGCAATCGGTTATCTTTCGGATCGGCAGAAGTACAAACCGGACATGTACAGCCGATTTGGGGTACTCCCGTCGATGTTCCACTTCCAATGATTCTTACTTTCACTTGTTTAATTGAGAATTGAAAATTGAGAATTAAAAAATAATAGTTGAGAATGAGAAATTTGGAATTGAGAACGAAAAAAAAGAAAGGTTATAGAGTATTTCTACACCTGAACACTTTTCATTATTCATATAGCTATTCTTCATTCTCAATTTCTACTTCTCAATTTATTAAGTTAACTTCCGGGTGGATATCAATACCGAACTTCTCACGAACAGAGGTTCGAACTGCATCTGAAAGCGCAAGGATATCGCTACCTTTTGCTCCACCAAGATTCACTAATACCAGTGCTTGTTTATCATGCACGGCAGCCGGACCTAAAGCCTTACCTTTCCAGCCGCATTGATCGATCATCCATCCTGCCGGGATTTTCACCCGACCGTCTGACAGCTCATAGTATGGTATCCGGGGATATTCCTGCTGCAAGGCTTCCAGTTTTTCTTTCGGCACAATGGGATTCATAAAGAAGCTGCCGGCATTACCCATTACTTTCGGGTCGGGCAACTTGCTCTCACGAATCTCAATTATCACTTTCCGTACAACAGAAAGCGTCAATGCCGGATATTTTTCAAGCTCCTGACGAATGGTTCCATAATCTAACGTATAATATTCTTTTTTACTAAGCCGGAAACGGACATAGGTGACAAAAGCCGACTTGTTTTCCGGACGTTTAAAAATACTGTTACGGTAGGTATACCCACACTCTTCCACCGAATAAACGCGTTCTTCAGCTTGAATGTTCACTGTTTCCACTGCTGTTATCAGATCTTTCACTTCAACGCCATAAGCTCCAATGTTTTGTACCGCACTCGCTCCCACTTCACCGGGAATGAGCGACAGATTCTCCGTTCCATACCATCCATGTTCTACGCAATATGCAACGAAGTCGTCCCATACTACCCCCGCTCCCACTCGTACCGATACAGAGTGTTCATCTTCTTCCGTCACTTCGATTCCTTCAATGCGGGAATGGAGTATCAATCCGTCGTAATCTTTGGTAAACAGCAGGTTACTGCCGCCACCAATATGCAAAAAAGGTGTCACAACGGCACCTTGCACAATCAGCTTCTTCAATTCTTCAACCGAAGAATATTCTAAAAAACGAGCGGCACTGACATCGATGCCGAATGTATTGTAGGGCAAAAGAGAATACATATATTTCTAGTTATAAGTTATACTGTTATAGTGCGTCGTAACCCGTATCAGATACTTGTATCTTCAAACTTATACAATTCCCATTCTCCAGCTTTCCGGCGGAAATAAAGGATATTGGAAAAACCATTGCCGATACCTTTCAACGCCAGAATTTTCGTGGGCGAATCATCGCCATTCCGCTGTCCGTAATTAATATTAGAAAGGCGGTCGACAGGAAGTACCGGTTTGAAGGCAAACCACTGATTAAGATCGAGGGTTGTCTCCAAAATGGAGAAATCATCGTCCGGATCGCTGGTTACAAAAGCTAACGGCTCCCTCACACGCTGACTCTGAAAAAGACTATCCGTTGCAAAATGTCCGAAAAACTCAACAAAGTTCTCATTATCACTTTGCTCAATGGGCCGCAGGTTGATTGCCTCCAGCACCCATGCACCTTTGATACGTTCAAAATAGTATCTTTTCACCATTCGCGTTTTCACAAACATCCACTCTACCTGCACAGAAGTGAGGGAGGTATCTCCTACTAAATCCATGTCTTCTTCTCTATCAAACAGCAGAGTATAATAATGCTGCTTGGTAAACAAGTCATCATGCTTCCAGTTGCGTTCCTCGATGTTTGATTTCTTATCTCCATTGTAGTAGGGCAATGGAAATTTCACACGCTGACGCTGTAACACTTCATCGGAAGCAAAATTGTAAATAAAATCATCGAAAGATTCATCTGCCTGTATAGGCTGCGGATCTTCCGGCGATTTATCATGGTGGCTAGAATCGGCTATCTGCCGGATTGAATCCACCTCTTTAGTAATAGATGCGAAAGGGTCAATATTTGTTTTCTTGTTTCCACAAGAGCTCAATATACCGAGCAGTATGACCCCTGCAATTAGTTTTTTCATTATTTCAGTTTCTCTCTTAACTTTTCAAGCATATCTACCGTCATGCTTTCCAAATTGTAGGCCGGCTTCCATCCCCACTCTTCACGAGCGCAGGTATCGTCCAGGCTATCGGGCCAGCTATCGGCTATACGCTGTTTCAGAGGATCTATATCATAGATCATCTCAAACTGCGGCACATGCTTCTTGATAGCCTGATATATCGTTTCCGGGTCGAAACTCATGGAAGCGATATTGAAAGCATTGCGGTGTATCAATCTTGCCGGATCGGCTTCCATCAGCGTAATTGCTGCGTTCAGCGCATCCGGCATGTACATCATATCCATTAAAGTGCCTTGCTTAATGGGGCACACAAACTTTTCTCCTTTCACTGCCGAGTAGTAAATATCGACAGCATAATCAGTCGTACCTCCTCCCGGAGGGGTCACATTCGAAATAATGCCCGGGAAACGGACAGCACGGGTATCGACACCGTATTTATTAAAATAGTAATCACTCAATAACTCTGTCGTTACTTTGGTGACTCCATACATGGTACGCGGACGCTGAATGGTGTCCTGCGGTGTTTTCGTGTGAGGCGTACTAGCTCCAAACGAACCGATAGAACTCGGAGTAAACACTGCGCACCCTTGTTCACGTGCCACTTCCAGCACATTCCACAATCCGTCGATGCCTATTTTCCAAGCCAACTTGGGTTTCGACTCGGCAACTACGGACAACAGAGCAGCCAAATTATAAATCGTATCAATGTGATACTCTTTTACTACAGATGCAATTGCATCGCCATCTGTTACATCAGCAATTGCCGACGGTCCCGACTCCTTTAATTCCCCTTTAGGTTCTGCACCCGGAATATAACCTGCTACTACATTTGCATTTCCGTAACGTTTCCGTAGCTCCATCGTTAGCTCCGACCCTATCTGTCCGGTAGCTCCAATAATCAAAATGTGTTCCATTTTTTCTTCTGACTTAGAATATCAAGCTTAAATAGTGCGCAAAGTAAGCACTTTTTTTTCAGATTTTAATCAAAAAGACATTGTTATTCCAAGAAAAATTGTGTCCTTTGCAATATAACTTAATCACCCAAACACTATGTACGGTAAAATGCAAGAATATCTCCGCCAAACATTGGCTGAAATCAAGGAAGCCGGACTTTATAAAGAAGAACGACTGATTGAAAGTGCGCAGCAAGCTGCCATCACTGTAAAAGGTAAGGAAGTATTAAACTTCTGCGCAAACAACTATCTAGGATTGTCCAATCATCCCCGATTAATCAAGGCTTCACAGGAAATGATGAATAACCGTGGATACGGAATGTCGTCTGTCCGTTTCATTTGTGGAACACAAGATATACACAAAGAACTGGAAGCTGCTATCTCGGACTATTTCCAGACTGAAGACACGATTCTGTATGCTGCCTGCTTCGATGCTAACGGCGGTGTATTCGAACCGCTTTTCTCCGAAGAGGATGCCATTATCTCGGATTCGCTAAACCACGCTTCTATCATTGACGGGGTACGTCTTTGCAAAGCGAAACGTTACCGTTATGCCAATGCTGACATGAAAGACTTGGAAAGATGTCTGCAAGAAGCGCAGGCACAACGCTTCCGTATTATTGTTACGGACGGTGTGTTCTCAATGGACGGCAATGTAGCTCCGATGGATCAGATTTGTGATCTTGCCGAGAAATACGATGCGTTGGTAATGGTGGACGAATCTCACTCTGCCGGTGTGGTAGGTGCCACTGGTCATGGCGTAAGCGAGTTGTATAAGACTCACGGACGTGTAGATATTTACACAGGAACGTTGGGTAAGGCTTTCGGCGGTGCACTGGGAGGATTTACCACCGGACGCAAAGAAATCATTGATTTACTCCGTCAACGCAGCCGCCCGTATTTGTTCTCCAATTCATTGGCTCCGGGTATCATCGGTGCAAGTCTTGAAGTTTTCAAGATGCTGAAAGAGAGCAATGCACTGCATGACAAGTTGGTTGAAAATGTAAACTATTTCCGTGATAAGATGACGGCTGCCGGATTTGATATTAAACCGACACAAAGTGCTATTTGTGCGGTAATGCTGTATGATGCGAAACTGTCTCAAATTTATGCTGCACGCATGCAGGAAGAAGGGATCTATGTAACAGGTTTCTACTATCCGGTAGTGCCGAAAGATCAGGCCCGCATCCGTGTACAGATTTCTGCAGGACACGAAAAAGCACATCTTGACAAGTGTATCGCTGCCTTTATCAAGGTAGGTAAAGAGCTTAACGTATTGAAAACGGAATAACTCCGAAGCAAGGTTTCCTTGCAGAATCCATTTTTAGGCACGGATTACACGGATTACGCTGTTGCTTTATGCAAGCATATTTCTAAAAACCGTGAAATCCGTGTAATCCGTGCCTAAAAAATCTCTTTTATTAAATGAATTTTGAACCGCTGCTTAACTATAAAAAGATTATGGAAGAATTAACCCTCACTACTCCTACCCTGCTTTTCTCGGCAGTTTCATTGATTTTACTAGCTTATACCAACCGTTTCTTATCGTATGCCCAACTTGTGCGCCAACTACGTGACCGCTACGTGGAAAACCCTTCGGATATCACTGAAGCTCAAATCGAGAATTTACGGAAACGGTTGAATCTGACCCGTACAATGCAAGGACTGGGTATTGCAAGCCTTTTTCTCTGCGTAGTCAGTATGTTTCTTATTTATATCGGACTGCAATTATTTTCCGCTTACGTATTCGGACTGGCACTGATTCTGTTGATAGCTTCTCTAGGCGTATCTTTCCGCGAAATACAGATTTCCACCCGTTCACTGGAGATTTACCTGGGAACAATGGAGAAAGGGAAAAACAAGAAATAATACGGTTGGCATTCCCTTCCATTAGTTTTTATCAAGACACTACCCGGCAAGGAAGGATGACCGTAAAGCGACTTCCCTTGCCTACTTCGGATTTGAGTTCAATCCTTCCACCCAACTTTTCTATAATCACCTGACAAATAGAAAGTCCCAATCCTGCTCCCTGTGAGAATTCGTTCTGTTTGTAAAAACGGCTAAAAATCATCCGTTGTTCTTCACGTGGAATACCCTTTCCGGTATCTTCTACATAAATCCGCACGTTACCTTCATCCGGCAGATAAATATACCCTAATTTGATATACCCGGTTTCCGTAAACTTACTGGCGTTATTCAAGAAGTTTGTTAGAACTTGTATCAAACGCTCTCTATCCACATTAATCTCCAAAGGTATATTATCCACTTCTTTCAGGAATTCCAGACGTGGAGCAATCAATACCTGGTGAGTCATATAAATGTCATCAATCAGCTCTCTCACCCTACATTTCTTGAATGAGAAAGACATATAGCCTGATTCGATACGGGAAAGCTCCAGAATATCGTTAATCAGTTTGAGCAGCAACTCGCTGTTCTTGTTAATGGTACCGATGTATTCTTCGCGTTCTACGGAACTCAACCCATCTTCCAATGCCAGAATATTGGCAAAACCAACAATCGAATTAAGCGGAGTACGTATCTCATGGCTCATATTTGCCAAGAAGGATTGTTTCAATTCTGCCTTTTCAGCGAGCAAGCGCGCAGCTTCCAGTTCCTCTTCACGATCCTTTATATCTTGTATGTTGAGCAGCAAACCTGCTGTTTTATATTCGCCACCCGGTAGCTGTTTAGTAGTATAACGGAACTCCCACCACTGATATCCTTTACCGTCGAAGTTACAAAGCTCCCGTACTACTTTCTTTTGGGCTGTTTTCAGATTTTGCCAGTTGAACTTCACTCCTTCCCAATGATCGGGATGAATAAAGCTCATGAATTCCTTAAACGAAAGTTGTCTAGGATTCAGCCCTTGCGACGACCAGAATGCATCTTCAAAAACAAAACAACCGTTATCCAATCTCCAAGCATACGTCATTCCACCCTCAATAGCTAATGACAATGTTTCTTTTTCATCAGCCAATGCTATAAGCGCCTGTTTTTTTCTCGTCTGTTCCCGAAGGTATAACCACCAAAGCGAAGCAAAAAGAAATGTCAGGAAAAGAATTAGTGAAGCGACTAAAGTTCCCCAAAGAAATGGATACTTGTCTCTGAACGGAATATTAATAATGCTATATTTTGCAGGAATACTTTCCTTGCCCAAGCCAATTTGTTTCATTGTATTCCAGTCTACGACATACTCTTTCCGACTTTCAACAATGGGTATATCCGAGGGGCTTGTACCATGTAATATGCGAACGGCAGTTTTCACTTCTTCTTCTACCTGAATAGGTAGCGAAGTGATGTATCCACCCAACAACTTCTCACCAAACCCAAAGGCTTCATTAATGGCTGTCAGACTGGGACTACCGCAGATGCTTCCAATATTAATAGTGGTGTAATCACGTTTCAACTGAATATAACATTGGTCGCGGTAGCTCCTGTTTAAAACCCACATAAAAGTGGCATCCGAATGATTTCTGGCATTACGCAAAGGAATAGCCATGAAGCGGGTATAACCTTCTTCCTGCACCAAACGTATCTGTTCTTCCGGAGAAAGTTCAGGATTATCTATGAATCCGGTCACTTTACATCCTTTAAACTGCTCCTTTGCATCTCGTCTGATTTGTTTGTCGATATAGGTAGTGTCGAGCATGGTAAACAAGCGGACGTGCTCACCGAAGAGCTCTTTTGCCACACTGATATTCTCATTAAAGGCTATCTTGTCATGAAAACCTGTCACGTTGGGATGATGTTTCAACAATCCCCAATTCGGATAATTGACACCACCAAAAACCACAGGCACTTCTTTCGCCAACTGAATTCCACATTTCATCAATGAATAAGTGGCCTGGTCTTCATTCACCAGAATCACTTCCGGTCGCCAGTCTCTCGAAACGGAATCAACCAGAAAGCGCATCCGTTCCAGTTCCGGTTCCTCCCAATAAGATTCACAGTCTAAATAAACGGTACGAATATCAGCATCAATTTTCTCTTTTTCAAATTGCTCCGCTATCATCCGGTTAAATTCCGGATAAGCTGCATAAGTTTCCTCATAAGAGTGGACAACTAAAATACGTCGTTCCTCTTTTTGAGAACAACTACTCACCCCTAAAAGGAGCAATAAAGATAAAAGGAGCAATCTTATAATTCCTCTGTTCAAACCATTCATTTATAATAACCGGGATTAATTTCTCTCTGACTCGTAATACAAAGGTAGTTTATTTTCGAACATAAGCCAAATAAGTGAAAAAAAGAAGCTGCCCGAACTGGAATTCAGGCAGCTTCTATAATATATTAAAGAACTATTTTCAGAGTAGCATCATTAACGCTGTCCCAATTGTGAGTCTACAAAGAAAATTCCGGTATCACCGGCTTTCTTGATCTTGTCAACAATGCCTTGTGCTGTAGCTTCTTCTTCTACTTGTTCACGAACAAATCCCCACAAGAAATCCTGTGTCGCTTTATCCTTTTCAGCAGCAGCTACGTCTACCAGCTTGTCTACCAATTGAGAAACATGACATTCATGTTTGTAAACGTGTTCGAATACTTCCAAAGGAGTACCCCATCCGTTAGGAACAACATCTATTTTATCAACTTTAGCAGCTCCTCCACGCTTGATAATATAATCTGCCATGGCATAAGCATGTCCCATTTCTTCTTGAGATTGCTTTTTCATCCAATGAGCAAATCCACTGAAACCTTCTCTCTCGAAATAGAAAGACATTGCTAAATACAGGTTAGCAGACCATATTTCAGCAGTAATCTGTTCGTTAATTGCATTCTGTAATTTTTCTGAAATCATAATCGTATTTTTTATTAAGTTGTTAATGTAGTTTCTTTTTGAACTCATTACAAAAATAACAAGCTTTCAGTTAAAATTGTTCCACGCACCCTACATTTTTAAACTACATTCACACTTTGATTGTAGCGGTTCACTTTTTACTTACACCAGTTCGTCAGAGGTATATCCTTTCGGCAGTTCACGGCAGTTATATCCGGAAGCCATTATTTCACCATAAGCACCGGCAGAGCGAAGGGCTATCAAGTCACCACGCTTCACTTTGTTCAGGTCAATCGCTTTTCCGAAAACATCCGACGATTCACAGATCGGTCCTACCACGTCGTATGCTTCCAATGGTTCTTCGGAAGTAATATTTTCCATTTTATGGAATGCCTGATACAGAGCCGGACGGATAAGATCGGTCATGCCAGCATCCAAGATGGCAAATTTCTTCCGAGCACCTTGTTTTACATACAGAACTTTAGAAATTAAGGAACCGCACTGTCCTACAACAGCACGCCCCAATTCAAAATGTAACGTCTGATAAGGACGCAATTTCAGTTGCCCGGCATAGGTAGCAAAATAGTCTTTGAAGTTCGGGATAGCCTGACGGTTGGGATGTCCATAGTCAATACCCAAACCACCTCCTACGTTAATATGTTCTACCAGAATTCTGCGAGCTTCCAATTTATCCTGTAATTCATTAACACGATTACAGAGAGCTACAAAATCGCCCATATCCAGAATCTGCGAACCAATGTGGAAGTGAAGGCCGATAAACTTTACGTTTTTCATCTCCTGTGCCACATCTATCACCTTGTCCATATCCTGCATACTGATACCGAATTTATTTTCTGCCAAACCGGTAGTGATATTTGCGTGAGTATGTGCGCCTACATCCGGATTGATACGGAAAGCAACATTAGCCACCTTATTTTGAGCAGCAGCCAATTCATTGATTACTTCCAGTTCGGGAATAGACTCTACATTGAAACAGAAGATTCCGTACTCCAGCCCGAGGTTGATTTCCCAGTCCGCTTTACCTACTCCTGCAAAAACGACTTTATTGGCCGGGAATCCTGCACGGATAGCGGCGCGGATTTCTCCACCGCTCACACAATCGACTCCCATTCCGCTCTCACGGATGATAGTAAGTACTTTTGGGTTGGCATTTGCTTTGACAGCGTAATGCACTGAATAATTAGGATATTTAGCAACCTCATGGTTAATAGCCGACAATGTATCACGCAGCACTTTGGTATCGTAATAATAGAAAGGTGTCTGCAAAGTGCGGAATTTATCGATTGGAAATATTCCCTTCATAATTCGAAAAACTTGTTTAGTTGGTTAAAAAAGAGCGCTTTTATCAGTTCGGTAAAAGCGCTCGTGTTATTTATGGAATTACTTGCCGTTGAAAAGCATATCGCTCAACGATTGTAAAGCTACTTTCTTATCGCACTCCCGAATGAGGAAGGAGATATTATAGTTACTTCCCCCAAACGAAATCATTCGCACCGGTATATCGCGCATCGCATCGAGTGCTTTTGCTTCAAAACCGACATTTTCCCATTCAAGGTCACCTACAACACAGATGATACACATTCCTTTATCAACGGTTACTGTTCCGTATTTCTTCAGGTCATCCAGAATCTCATTAAGATGTTTCGTGTTATCTATCGTAACAGATACACCGACCTCTGACGTACAGATCATATCGATGGATGTCTGATAACTTTCGAAGATTTCGAACACCTTACGCAAGAAACCGTGAGCCAATAACATGCGGCTGGATTTGATCTTGATAGCAGTAATGTTATCTTTTGCAGCTACTGCCTTGATCTTACCTTTTTCCGTATCGTTGGAGATTAGTGTACCCGGAGCTTCCGGATCCATTGTGTTCAACAAACGGACAGGGATATTGGCATATTTAGCCGGCTGGATACAAGTAGGGTGCAGAATTTTTGCACCGAAGTAAGCCAACTCGGCTGCTTCCTCAAAATGAAGCTGACGCACCGGAGCGGTCTTGTCAACAATACGCGGGTCGTTATTGTGCATACCGTCGATATCTGTCCAGATCTGGATTTCGGAAGCGTTCACTGCTGCTCCGATCAGAGAAGCGGTGTAGTCGCTACCACCACGTTGCAGGTTGTCTATCTCACCGTAAGCATTGCGGCAGATGAAACCTTGCGTAATGTAGATCTCCGTATCCGGATAAAGATCGAGTTGAGCACGTAACTTATCCTTAATATATACGGGGTCCGGTTCTGCATTCTTATCAGTACGCATGAATTCC
Organism: Bacteroides sp. BFG-606; assembly: GCF_024788145.1. Lineage (NCBI taxonomy): Bacteria > Pseudomonadati > Bacteroidota > Bacteroidia > Bacteroidales > Bacteroidaceae > Bacteroides > Bacteroides sp. BFG-606. The sequence goes on from NZ_JANUIL010000001.1 coordinate 5,425,673, forward strand.
AAAGCCGGAAGCAACACGGACTTCACACCACATTCCTGCAGGTAGAAGTTTACCATCGCCGTAGAAATAAGCTCTCCCTGTGCCAAAACCACTTTCTCTTCGAACAAAGTGAAAAGGTCTTTAGTATAGGAGCGGATGTAGTCGAAGTGGGATTTGACAACTTCAAGACCTTTCTGTTTATATTCCTGGGTTGCAAAAAGCTCATCAATATGCTGTTTATATTTTGCTTCCAGCTTATTAATAATCTCGTTGGCACCCTCCGGATTCTTCTTATACAGATAGTCCGAAATTTCCACCAATGTGTTTGTTGTTCCTGACATAGCAGAAAGAACAACAATCTTCTGTTCACCATCGGTAATCAATTTGGCTACTTCCTTCATGCGCTGAGCAGAACCTACGGAAGTTCCTCCAAACTTTAAAACTTTCATTTTCGTTACTGTTTTAGTTATCTATATTTAAATCTATTTCTATTGTTCTCTGTCTGGGCATATATTCATCGGTCACATCTACAATCTGATGGTCGGCACAACGATATACCCTGCCCGGATAATCTTTCAGCAGTTGCAAATTGTGCGTCGTCATCACTACCGATGAGCCGGATTCGCAGATATTGTGCAACAATTCAACGATAGCTTTACCTGTCTCTACATCCAGATTTCCGGTAGGTTCATCCGCCAGGATGATAGCCGGAGAATTGAGTACGGCACGTGCAATCACAATGCGCTGCTGTTCGCCACCGGAAAGTTCGTTCGGAAGTTTATAACCTTTGTTGGACATTCCTACCAGTTGAAGCACTTCTTCAATGCGATCCTGTATCTCCTGTTTGTTTTTCCAACCTGTGGCACGAAGCACAAATTCCAGGTTATTATATACAGTACGGTCTGTAAGCAACTGAAAATCCTGGAATACAATGCCTAATTTGCGGCGCAGCTGCGGGATATGCTTACGTTTGATAGATCGCATATTATAGCCCAGCACTTCCGCTTCACCGTCAATTACGTCCAGTTCGCCATAAAGAGTCTTGAGCAGACTCGTTTTTCCCGAGCCTACTTTTCCGATCAAATAGACAAACTCTCCTTTGTGCAATTCCAGATTTACATCACTTAGCACACAGAGTTCCTGTTGATGGATTTCTACGTTCTTATATTGTATCAACGCCCCGTCATCCATGCCGACTCCCGTTTTAATTTTAATTTCTAATCTTTACTTATTAATGCTTCTTCCATGTACTGCTATGTCTTTCCTGCAGTTCACGTGCAAGATCTTCAATGCGATAGCCTTTTGAAGCAAGCAATACAATCATGTGATAAATGAGGTCGGCTCCTTCGTAGATCAAACGTTCGTCAGTACCGTTCGTTGCTTCGATCACTGTTTCCACAGCTTCCTCACCTACTTTTTGAGCTATCTTATTGATTCCCGACTCAAACAGACTGGTCGTATAAGAACCTTCGGGCATTTCTTCGTGACGCTTGTCTATGAAGTTCTGCAATTCTTTCAGGAACATGACCGGTTCTTCGTTTTTCTCCCCCAACAAGTATCTGTGCCTGTATGACACACAGGGCCTATCGGTTCTACTTGAATCAGTAATGTATCATTGTCGCAATCGGCCTTTATAGATACAACATGAAGGAAGTTACCGCTTTCTTCACCTTTTGTCCATAAACGATTCTTCGTACGGCTAAAGAATGTTACTTTTCCGGTTTCTACCGTTTTATCATAAGCTTCTTTATTCATGAAACCCAGCATCAAGACCTTACGTGTCTCGTTGTCCTGTATGATAGCCGGAACGAGTCCGTTCATTTTATCGAAATCCAATTCCATTTTTATATAAGTTCTAATTACTATTTCAATTTACAATTACTATCTATCGCCTACGAATGTTTTTTTTACCTGATGGTAATTCCTTCGCCGCAGCCTATAGGCTAATTTTTGCAGCACAGCAATTACCTGATGGTAATTCCTTCGCCGCAAAGATACGATTTTAATTCGGGAATTTTAATTTCTCCGAAGTGAAAAACACTGGCAGCCAATGCAGCATCTGCCTTTCCCTGTAAAAAGACATCACGGAAGTGCTCCTTACAGCCCGCACCTCCCGAAGCTATGATGGGAATGGAGAGCTGATCCGCTAAAGCAGCAAGTGCTTCATTTGCATAACCGGCTTTTACACCATCGTGATTCATGCTTGTGAAGAGTATTTCTCCTGCTCCGCGTTCCTGTGCCTCTTTAGTCCACTCGAACAGGTCTTTATCCGTTTCGATGCGCCCTCCGTTCAGGTAACATTTCCAACCATTTTCGGTCTGTTTAGCATCCACAGCCAACACACAAACCTGTGAGCCGAAATTCTTTGCAATTTCGTCAACCAACCGGGGATTGCGGATAGCGGAAGAATTGATAGAAATCTTATCCGCTCCTGCATTCAGCAGACGGTCTACATCATTTAATTCATTGATTCCACCACCTACGGTAAATGGGATATTGATATTAGCAGCAATCCGTTTTACCAATTCCGTAAAAGTCTTACGTCCTTCATGGCTTGCAGTAATGTCCAGAAAAACAAGTTCATCTGCTCCCTGTTCACTGTAAGCACGGCCTAACTCCACCGGATCACCAGCTTGGCGCAAGTTGACAAAATTCGTTCCTTTCACGGTTTGTCCGTCTTTTATATCCAGACAAGGTACTATTCTTTTTGCTAACACAATCCTATTTTATTTATTGTTCAACAATTTATAATCTATATTCCTGAAGCTTGATTCTTATCTCCCTTATAATAAAGGCATCTTATTTATTCCGATACGCTCATTATAGAAAGATTCTCAAATCCTGTAAAGTGACATGTCCTTCATATAATGCCTTACCGAAAATAACTCCGGGAACACCGGCCTCATCCAAGGCAACAATATCATCCACCTTGCTCACCCCGCCACTAGCCATCAGATAAAGGTCAGGGAATTTTGCCAGCATCTCTTTATACAAATCAATAGAAGGGCCACTCAACATTCCGTCACAGCTAATATCCGTACAGATTACTTTTCGTATACCTTTATCTATATAATTTTCGAGAAATGGAAAAAGTTCACAGGCACTTTCATCTTTCCAACCATTGACGGCTATCTTATGATCTTTCACATCTGCCCCCAAAATAATCTTCTCACTGCCGTATATTTCCAGCCAATGACAGAATAATTCCGGATCTTTCACCGCAATGCTTCCTCCGGTTACCATCTGCGCACCGCTCTCAAAAGCTATTTTCAAATCTTCATCACTCTTTACTCCTCCACCAAAATCAATAACGAGAGAAGTGCGTGCAGCAATTTGTTCCAACACCCGATAGTTAACAACGTGATGAGAAGCAGCACCGTCCAAGTCTACCACATGAAGCCTGCGAACACCATTCGCTTCAAACTCCTTAGCAACTTCCACCGGATTCTCATTATACACCTTTTTACTATCGTAATCTCCCTGGGAAAGGCGTACGCACTTTCCGTCAATAATATCAATGGCTGGAATAATTTCTATCATCTGTTTATTTACTATTTGACAATTTACTATTTAATTATTTAGCTGCATACGCTTTCGGGTATCTCTAATCTATTTTAGAAACTAAGATATGCATCTTAGAGGTTTAAAAAGTTTGTCAGAATCTTCTCTCCTGTCTTGCCACTTTTCTCCGGATGGAACTGGGTAGCATAAAAGTTATCTTTATGCAGTGCAGCACTGAACGGGTGAATATAGTCAGTTGTAGCAGCAGTAAATTCGCAGGTCGGCACATAGAAGCTATGCACAAAATAGACAAACTCTTCTTCGGTGAACCCTTCAAACAATTTGCTATTCGTTTTCCCAATGGTGTTCCATCCCATGTGCGGCACCTTATCTTCATGTTTCTGCGGGACAAAACGTTTCACGTCCACATCAAAGATATTCAAACAATCGACTTCTCCTTCTTCGGAATGCCGGCACATCAACTGCATGCCAAGACAAATTCCAAATACAGGCTGACGGAGATTCTTAATCAGTTCGTCCAGTCCCGTTACTTTCAAGTGGTTCATGGTAGTTTCCGCCTCTCCCACTCCGGGAAAAATAATTTTATCAGCCGATTGGAGTTCTTCTTTATCAGCAGTAATCACCGCTTCTACCCCCAACCGCTTTAAAGCATAATCCACAGAACGAATATTGCCGGCATTGTATTTTACAACTGCTACTTTCATCAGCTAAATATTACTGTTTTATTTTTATAAGCCAAAACTTTGCGCTCGATGTGCTTCTGCACTGCACGCGAAAGAACGATTTTTTCCAAATCCTTTCCTTTATTTACAAGGTCTTCAATAGCATCTTTATGAGTAATGCGCACTACATCCTGTTCAATAATCGGTCCGGCATCCAGTTCTGTCGTTACATAATGACTAGTTGCACCAATAATTTTCACCCCTCTCTGGAAAGCTGCGTGATAAGGCTTCGCCCCTACAAACGCAGGAAGGAAAGAGTGATGAATATTGATAATCTTATTCGGATAAGCATTAATCATCTGTTCGGAGATCACCTGCATATAGCGTGCCAATACGATAAATGTAATCTTATGTTTAGCAAGCAGCTCCATCTCCTTGCGTTCCTGTTCTTCTTTCGTCTCCTTAGTGATAGGGAACAGATAGAAAGGAATTCCAAAGCGCTCTGCTACGTGCTGCAAATCCGGATGGTTACTTATAATAAGAGGTATCTCTACATTCCACTCTCCTGCCGTATACCGGGCTAGCATATCGAAAAGACAATGTGACAGTTTGGATACAAAAATAGCCATACGCGGTTTAACATCAGAGAAATAAAGACGAAAATCCATTTCATATTTTTGCCCGTAGAGTGTTCTGAAATAATCTTCAATTTTTTCCTGCGGAACCAGAAAATCTTTCAGTTCCCATTCAATACGCATGAAGAAGATGTTCTCTACATGATCTACATACTGATCCAGATAGATAATATTTCCTTTGTTTACCGTAATAAAGTCTGTCACTTCCGCAAGGATTCCCGGTTTGTCGGGACAGTGCAATAACAGTTTGGCTGTTGTCATCATTCTTTTTACTAATTAACGATTCTAGGCGGATTATTTTCCACCTTTCTAATTTTAGTCCGCAAAAATAACGATTTATTGCAAAATTACGAATTATTCAAGCAGAAAGTTGATATAAAAACGGTGATTTCTTACAGATAGAAAGATATCGGGAGTTATTTTCAATGAAAAGAATGACAAACTTTAGGATAGTGACGCCATTGCCTTCGGATAGTGACGGTATTCCATCGTGATAGCATCACTATAATAACCGGATACCGTCACTATCCGATCTGAAGAAAAACGAATATTTTTTTTCATTACAAAAGTACTCAAAATGAGACACTAAGCATTTTTCTCGTTTTTTCTTGAAAAAAACTTTTCTCAAAACGCTTGCAGGTTTACAAAAAACAACTACCTTTGCACCCGCAATCGAGAGAGAGGCAGATTAATAAATTGAAATTCTGGTGCGTTAGTTCAGTTGGTTAGAATACATGCCTGTCACGCATGGGGTCACGGGTTCGAGTCCCGTACGCACCGCTTTTTTTCATTAAGAAGCAAAGAGAATAGAAATGAGTTAATCCAATTAAAATTTGGTGCGTTAGTTCAGTTGGTTAGAATACATGCCTGTCACGCATGGGGTCACGGGTTCGAGTCCCGTACGCACCGCAAAGGAGAATGAGTAAAATCATTCTCCTTTTTTGTTGATAATAAATGCTTATCCTGTTCCAAGTTCTATATAACAAAGAAAAGAGATTCTCAACGACCTACCTGCCGTTGCTGTTCTGCATTATATCGGTCTCCTATAACAGGAATAGCTGCAACGGCATCCTCCAATTCTTTCCACTCCTCGGGCGAAAGAGCAAAAGACAATGTATATAGGTTTTCCTCGAGATGTGACAGTTTCGTCGTTCCGGGAATGGGTACGATCCAAGGTGCTTTCTGCAACAGCCAGCCGAGTGCTACTTGCGCCGAGGTCATGCCTCGCGTGCGGCCGAAAGCTTGTAGAACATTCACGATACGGGTATTCATCCGCATCGCTTCCGGCTGAAAACGTGGCAAGGTCTGGCGGTTATCATTGTTCGGATCAAAAACCGTGTATTCATTGATACAACCACCTAGAAAACCGCGATTTAACGGACTATATGGAACAAACCCGATACCCAATTCCCGACAGGTGTCGAGCACTCCGTTTTCTTCCACCAAACGATGCATCAAATGATATTCACTTTGAATCGCTGTGAGCGGACATACAGCATGAGCCTTGCGAATACTCTCGGCACTCACTTCACACATTCCCCAACGCTGCACCTTCCCTTCTTTCATCAGGTCGGCAATAGTCGATGCTACCTCTTCCACCGGAGTATCCGGATCAGCGCGGTGCTGGTAAAACATGGGAAGTGAATCGAGTCGGAGACGACGGAGTGACTCTTCACAATAACGACGGATGGTTTCCGGGCGGCTGTTCTGACGCCCCGTGGCTTTTCCGTTAATTACCTCATGTCCGAATTTAGTCGTTACGTTAATCCGGCCTTTAAATTCGGATAATGCTTCCCCGGCCAGTTCTTCATTTGTTAGCGGTCCATAGATAATAGCGGTGTCGAAAAGCGTAATGCCACGATTTACCGCTTCATGCAACAAGCGGATGCACTGTTTCTTGTCCGGATGTTGACTGCGGTTGTAAGTCATCCCCATCACACCGAAACCGAGTGCCGATACTTCGAAAGCCGCCTTGCCTGTACCCAATACCCGATGCTCTCTAATACGTGCAGACTCATTGTCAGTACGGGATGTTTCGGGTTGCTTCGTTTCAGATGCAAAAACCTTATCCAATCCAGTTGGCACAGCCAATGCTGCTCCCGCCAGTGCCGTCGCCTTGAGAAATCCGCGACGGCTAATATTCATTTTATTGTTCTCTTCCATAAATTTACGTTTTTATATTACTCCTTTCGCCCACTCTCCGGCTTGTTTAACGCTTCCGTTCAACAACTGCCCTTCTCCCCATGTAATTTTTGGATAAAGTTTCTTGAGTTGTTTTACACTATTAGTTATCGAGCTTCCTCCGGAAGTCGCGAATGGAATAACGGTTTTACCGGAGAAATCATATTTCTCAAGGAATGTATTGACCGGACGCGGACATAAATTCCACCATATCGGATAACCAAGGAATACCACGTCGTAATCTTTCAGTTCAAGCGCTTCTCCACCCAATTCCGGACGTGAATTTTCAGTCGTCATTTCAATTGAGCTACGGCTACTCTTGTTGTTCCAGTCGAGATCTGCTGAGGTATAGGCCGTAACGGGAGTTATCCGGTAAAGTTTGCCGCCAATCGTTTTTGCAATGGCATCGGCAACTTTTTCTGTAGTTCCAGTACAAGAGAAATAGGCAACCAGGATTTTCTTATCGGACTGTACATTAGTATTCGCTGTCTGATTCTGCGCTTTTGATGAGCAGCTAAAGCAAAGGAGACTCATAAATATGAATATAATCTGTTTCATTTTATTTTGATTTTAAATATTTCTTATCACTAATTAGTTTAGACATTATCACGATGGAGTAACCCCACAGGCTTCTCATTCTTCTATTACTTTGATAAAATGTGCAGGAACACCACCCACAACCGTATTCGCTTCCACATCTTTTGTCACTACAGCTCCGGCACCAACAACAGCATTATCACCGATAGTCACTCCCTGAAGAATCGTCGCGTTAGAACCTATCCATACATTCTTACCGAGTACGATAGGTGCAGGATAAGTCGTTTTACGGTCTTGCGGAGCCAACCCGTGATTAAGTGTAGCAAAAACCACATTATGCCCGATTTGACAACCGTCACCAATAGTCACACCACCATGATCCTGAAAATGACAGCAGGCATTCATAAACACACCCTCACCAACGGTAATATTCTTACCAAAATCCGTATAAAACGGTGGAAAAACCCGGAGCGACGATGGCACCTGATAACCGAACAACCCGGAGAGTAATCGGCGCACTTCGTCCGGTGTGTGATATGCCGTATTCAGTTGGAAGGTGATACGTCTTGCCTCATTACTCATATCATCCATCAAACGATGTATTTCTTCTGTATTAAGCGCCTTGCGCGTCTTTACATATTCCTTAAATTCCTCGGTAGTCATAGTATTTCCTTTCAAAAGATAAAACAGGATTAGCAGAAATCATCATTTCGTCTGTTCGAGTTTGTTATACTCGTCATCTGTAACCGGTTCAAGCCACTCATTGGAGGTGTTTTCACCGGAAATTTCAAAAGCCAGATGAGCAAACCAACTGTCGGCAGCAGCCCCGTGCCAGTGTTTCACATTGGCAGGAATATGGATAACCGTACCAGGCAGAATCTCTACCGCCGGTTTACCTTCTTCCTGATACCATCCTCGACCGGCTACACCGATAAGCATCTGTCCGCCACCTTTCGTTGCACGGTGAATATGCCAGTTATTGCGGCAACGCGGTTCAAAAGTAACGTTAGAGATATTCACCTGCTCGCGCGAAACCGGAGCAAGATAACTGTTACCGATAAAATACTGTGCATAGGCTGTATTGGGTTCGCCAATAGGGAAAATCATCTCACGCTGGAAAGCTGTTTTGGCATCCTCACCAACAATATCTTCAGACCATACTCCTTTTGCCAAATTGAACGCTGCCCACGCCTTCGGCCAACCTGCATAGAAACCTATATGAGTGATAATCTCTGCGATCTCCGTGCGGGTGATGCCGTTCTTCTTCGCCGACTGAAGATGATAAACGAGCGAATTGTCCGTGATTCCCATACTGATAAGGGAGGTAATGGTTACTAAACTGCGGTCACGCAGACCGAGTTTGTCAGTGCGGCTCCAAACTTCTCCAAAGAGAACATCGTCATTGAGTTCCGCAAACTTGGGGGCAAACGTTCCTAACTGGTCACGTCCTGCCGTCTGTACTATCTTTTCTTGTGCCATAACATTGAGTGTTAAAATACTAAATACTGAAAATAAAAGGAGTTTGTTCATAATCATTTCGTTTATTGAATGAAGTTATTAATGCAATTTGCGGGGTTAAGCGGCATTTGGTCAGAGAGTACGAGAGTCTTAACCATGTGCAGCGTTCCTTGCTTGTACTTTTGAAAATGCTCCGATGCAATATGAGATTTATAAGCCTCCTGACTCACGTAAGTTTCAAGAATAGTTATCCTGCCGGGATTCTCTTTTTCGCTGACGGCATACATAGTCAGCACTCCCGGTTCAGTACGCAAGGAGACTTCACCCACTTCGGTCGCATATTTCATATATTCTTCAAGATACTCCGGATAAACCTCTATCTTCGACAGCCGCACAATACCGTCAGCTGCCATAGGCAATTTGGCACACATTCCGGGCTGTTGCTCCGTATTCTTTTTCACTGCCGTACTGCATGACAACATGGCAAACAAAGACAGAACACTTACAAGGCGCGATGCCTTTTTTAAAAAGATTTTGTAATCCATCATTTTCAATCTTTTCATTGTTAAACTTTCAATTGCAAATTTACTGCGATAAAATGAATAGATTTGTATATGATTTACGGATATTTGTACCAAAATTCCCGATTCTGCAATAGTTTCACATCGGTTAAACTCTTTAGCTTTCCAATGATTGCTTCAACAGAGACTTCCCCCATTTCTTAGTAACATATTTTGTATTTTCCATCTTAGCCATAGCCAAAAGATGGAATTTCTTGTGAGAATTGAAAACAAAATTCACAAGCCCGGTACAAATAGCCCGGTACAAGTAAACCAGCTGTCTTCCAGCAAGTATTTAAACGGAATTATTGCACGGATAGCTCGTTTTACCTTCCTAAAGCATAGCTTTAGGGAATAAAAAGCATAGCTTTAGCCAGTTTAAAGCTATGCTTTTGAGAGTTAACAAGAGGTACATCGTTCTTTCTACAGATATATCATTTTATCTATCCCTTACACATTTCTTCCGAATACCCGATAAATAGGAAATTCACGGGTGAAGGGAATTAAAAACTTTTATTAGTGGTGATGAATTGCAGAGACAATGCCTCAAAGCCTTTTTAATCTCAATTATAACGGAACCATTCTAAATACAATTATCCGATATTTTTTCACACCTAAAAAGCAAAAAACGGACGTAGATGCCAGGATGCACTTTTTTTATATCCTTGCAAACAGATTCTATCCCAAGTAGGATAATCAGGGTCATCAAAGTGCCAGAGTAACATCCAGTTTTTGTCTTTATCATACTGGGAACTGCAACTAAAACCAAGTCTGCGATCAGGAGTGAATTCCGGCAATAAGCTACCTACTTTTGATAGCTGTTTCGTTAATTTACCATACGTTTCTTTTCCCCATCCTGTATCATTCAAGCCATTACCTGTATTATGCCGAAACGTTCTCGGAGACTTTCCACAGATATTCACTAGCATATCAACCCATTGACCGATACTCGGGATGAACCACGGACTACGGTTGATACCATCGGGTAACCCCGTCTTATCTCTATACTTCTTTATCGCTGTGAAAACATACTTGTCATCAGAAACATCTACATTATTTTCCAGCAATTGTTCCGTTTCAGAATAACCATTCATATTATCCTCAATGTTGTCGTCTTTTGTCATCGGAGTGATATCTTTTTCCAGTTTATTCTCTTCCCCCCAACAAACAGATCTTACATTATCCAGCCCCATCACATAGGCATGATTCCATCCTTTTTCATTGCATTTCGGATCTGTCATTTTAGTAGGTTCACAAGTAATTACCATTCCGATAGCATTTTGATAATCATATATTTTCCCGTCATCTTCCAGCAGGTCATCTCCCGGATGTACCTCTATTCGTTTCTCTGTTATATTCTGAAACACAAAATCTCCCGGACGCAGTTTCCTTTCTGTACTTCCTTTGCCGGGTACAGGACTGATAACTTTCAGCGTATAACATTTTCCCGAGGAAAAAGTGATGGTACTACCCGAATAGTTTATCTTTGTTTCCTCATTATTTCTACCGTCAGTGGTCCGATAGTTTCCGAAAATCTTTGCTTCTTCTTTTGGTGTAACAATGGCACAATATCTCAATGAATCTATCTGGTAAGGAATAACATCATTCAAATTCACTCCCACAGTCATTGAGTCTATAGCTAAAACCCTCGATTCCTGATGGTAAACAAAACCCGCATTTTTAGGTGCAAAACAGCCTATATATGCTTGTGGCTGTAGTAGCAACAACGTAAACTGATGCTGAAACAGCAAATTCAAGATGATCCGGGAAGGGTTACTGACATCGGGCGTACCGGTAGCAATCATCAGATCGCTGGTCGTATATTGTTCTAATGTAGACTGGTCTTTTGCCGGTTGCAATTTATCATTACCAATCAATGAATTAATGATTGCCTTAGTATCTTGTGAGGCATCTATCGTGATCTTTTCTCTGTATGGATAATATGCAACATAGTTCACTCCGTCATACCAATAAAGTATCCTACCATTCTCTACCGAATTCCAACTACCGGTCGATGCACTGTAAACCAATGGAATATTATCGACATCATCCACTATTGTGCCATTTTTCACAGCAAAGACACCAATCAAATCACCGTCAACAAATTCTGTTTTAAGATGCTTATCGTTCACAGAAGCACGTGTTGAATGTTGTCCGGAACTCGGGAAATTTTCAAAATCAGTGGTTATAGTCCGAATAGTAAGTGGTATGCCATTACAGTGATTCGTTCTTCCTCCGTTGTCTATTTCGTTTTCGTCGGTGCATGCACAACAAACCCAAAGAATGTTCCAAAAAATTATGCCGATGAGATATTTCATATACCTTTTAATCATATTATCATTTTAAACAAACTGATATTTCTTCGCGATGTTTACACTCTTCAGCCGGATTAGTCAGTCTCCTGTTTGTCTACTGTTCCGTTGACGGTTTCAGAGTCAGTGTTCTCTTCCCATGGCACGGGACCATCCTCCGGCATCACTGATATTGATTTTCTTGCGATGCCAATGGTATAACCTACAGAAGCTCCCGGAATCCAATTGTCAGTGGAAGGAAAAGATTGATTTTCCATCTTGATAATTTGAGTAATGGAATCATCATTTGCACCCTTTGCCGTATATTGATAAGTGATACTAAATGTACTTCCTTCTCCATTGGGAAGTAGAAAAAAAGTGGCAAGCAATTTCTTTTCTTCCGTACTAGTATTTGGCACAGGAAAATTTGTGATATCAGTGATAAAAGTTTCCTTCTCATCAGATGATGGATAGGTCCACTTCCAACCTTTGTCGGTATCAGTGGTAGGAGCATGGTAAGTCAATCGTCCGCTTTTCATACCCGAAACGGAGAAAGCGGTTACTGATTTTCCTTCTGTATCATCATTACTTTTCACATAAATATTGAGTTTAGTCAGCGTATGGTACAATTTGAAGCTTATATTACCCTTGTTTTGGTTCATCACCGGAGTTGCAGCAAGAAGATCTATCTGATTGTTTTCGCCGACAGGAACGATATAAGTTAACACCGGAAATCCTTTTGCCGTCCCTCTATCCTGAAAGGAAGGGGTAGTGCTTTCAACATCATTCACATAAGGGGCGTAGGCAAAAAAGCTGATCCGGTCTGTTGTTGAATTGTCCGGCCAGAATTTGACCGGACTATAAGACCATCCGCTACCCGATTGCTTTGCAACAAGTTGGTTATACATGAAATTGGGCGTTGCAACACTTTGGTCAAAATCCCCATGTGTAAAATAGGCGAACACACCTATATTTTCAAGGTTGTCTGTTGTAATATACTCCTTTGTAGCTCTTGTCAGAGGAATATCTCCTGAAAAGCCTACAGCAGTATTCCCTTGTGGAAATTCGTATGTACTTTCTTCCCCACTGCAAGCCCCCAACAACAAAGACAACGTAAAAAGAATATCATACAGATACTTTATCCTCATACTTCTACTTCCAGTTTCTCCATTCATGTTTCTTTTTCTATTCTGTTACACGTGATTTCTTTATGCTGGTGACCGGAAAAGGACATTCAACCTCGTCCGGCCTTTTAATTATATCCGTATCTTCACAGGAAACCGGATAGGTTTATTCCACTGGAGATTCAGTTACTTCCTTTCCCCAGTCATCCACTTTAGCTTCATCAATAACAATAGCATGTAGATTGATAGTGAGCGTATATTGGTATGTTTTTTGACGTTTCATATGCCCTACCGGAAGTTTAATAACAGATTCCGCATGGCTGGCAATGTATTGGTCAGCATTCGTTTCGTCCTTACTCACAATGTCGTAATGGAAACCAATCTGGATTTCTCCATCAGCACAGCCGCTCCCTTTGGTTGCATCAACATACGTATCACCTACCGGAATCAGGTAAAGATATTGTTTGTCAGGAAATAAGGAAACAGGTTTGGTTTGTGATGCTTCTGTTACTTTTACGCCTGAAATTGTTTTGCTATGTCCTTCAGTCGGATTGGATTCCGTGATACCACTGTCTACATCCAGCATAGACTTCAAGCTGAAATCTTTTTCAGGAATAACTGCCCCCTCATAATTCCAGTGTAATTCCTTCCATGTAGCAGCAGTATAGAATTTGGAGTTGGCATTGCTGGACGCCGAAGGGTTGAGCAGTGACATATTACCTTGTTCTGCTGTTGATCCATGATTGCTTCCCACAATCCACATCTCGGTGATATAGACGAAACTTTCAGTACCGTCCATACCGCTAAATTCACCATCTCCCAGTTTTGCCTTGAAGGAGACACGGGAAAGGGTATGATTGAACTGGAATTTTATTTTCCCACCGGTACTGGAATCATATTTCTGGTCAGTCTTTTCGGCAACTACGAGATCGACCATTTTAGGAAGATCAGCCCCTTCCTTGAGTTTAAAATTTATATAAGGGATACCCGTCGTAGTGGCACTACAAACAGTTACACCTGTTTTTGTTCCAGTCTCCCATGCACTTTCATACGGAGCGTAAGCAAAGAAGGAAATCATATCTTTCTGATTGTTGGGCCAATACTTGACAGGGCTATAAGTCCATCCCCCATTGCCATTATTCAGTGTTTTATCCCATTTCACTTTTTGATTGTGCATAAAGCCGGGTGCAGTTGAGGTCTTTGCCTCGTCCCATGGTTTATTACCCGTAAAATAACCCATGATACCGAAACCACCATATTCATCGGCTGCATCGGGATCTTTCTGGATACTGTTATTATCCATGTCTACCCCGCGGGTGGAGGTTCTTGTATATCCGCCAAACGTCATTTGTGGATGCGCGTCCGGACTGACCTCCATCACTTCATTCTGCGAGCAACCTGCCATTAGCAAAGCAGCAAGCAATACTGTCATAACATTAATCGTTTTCATTTTCCTAACTTTTAAATTACGTTTTATTTTTAATTCATTTCCTGTCCCTATTCTAATCTCCTATCGTTGATACATTATCCAATCGGTATATCCGTATCTACCTCATCTCCCCAACCGTCCACATCCACATCAAATCCTGAACCGGAGCCTGTTTCGGGCTCCACATCCGGAATCTTATCGATCGTGGCTTCCACATAGATGGTTACAATTCCCTCACCATTGTCTTTCTCCGTCACTTTCACATTGTCATAATCTCCTGTAAAAAGAGTTTTCCCATCTACCAGCTGCGCCTCCAGATGCAAATGGTGATTTTGGGAAAAATCAATGCCGAACACATTAAATGTGCCTGTCAGCGTTCCATTAAAAGGCGAACCTTCATCAAATACCGGATGGGAAAGTGGAAATTCCTGTACCACATTTTGTTCTGATCCCTTACCCGTAGCAAGAAATACAGATTCGGAGATGCCGTCCAGCCGACAGACAACGGAACGGATGTTGTTCAACCCTTCCACACGAATCATTGCTACCACTTCATACGATCGTTTCTGCGGTATGAAGTGCAGAATAGAACTTTCACCTCCTGTCGTAGTGAAGTATTCCGACTTGCCGGTGGTTACTTGGGTATAGTTACCAAGCATGTCCTCCGTAACAGCAAATCCTGTCACCGCAGCAGCAGCCAGTTTTTCGGGCGAAGCAGTGACAGTACGTATATTCGTCTTCCCGTTTACCCGTGTTTCTATTTTCTTGTTATATGCCACCAGAGTTTCATATCTGTCATTGCCCTGAAAAGCAATATTACTGAAATCTGTAAAAGAGCGGTTAAAAAGGATTACATTGTAAATTCCTTGCTGCAACCGCACAGTTTCCCGTGAATAGTCACCCATTAAAAAGATTTTAGGCTCTCCACCATCCACCGGATAGAATATCGCAGTGGCACCATGCGCCGCCTCATCCATATTATCCAAACCGGATTGACTCCAATCGACGGTCAGAGTAATTTCCGCCGTTTCATAATAAGTAAGATCACGCCGCTCGCAACTCATCTCAAAAAACAACAAGCAAAGAAGTATCCATTTTGATAGTTGAGTAAATGTCAATATAAGTAGTTTATGATTTATTACTCCCCCCTTACAACTCATTCTGCACCTCCTCTCTTCGTCTTGTGGTTCAACAGCCACACTAATGATACTTTTACTTTCGTAGGACCGAGCCATGTATAGTTTCCGTTTTCCTGCCATAATAAGGTTTGGTAATGATCTTGGGCGTGGTAGTGACGGTAGTCTGTACGCAGTAACCCTATCCCGGCACTCAATTCCAGATGTAGATTGCGGGCAATCCTTGTCACCCATCCGTAGCTGATACCCGCTGCAATAAAAAACTCACCCTGATAGCCGTTTTCTTTCCATTGCAAATCATATTTTCCTCCTCCGACATAAAGTCCGAAAAAATGCCCTGTCAGTATTTCACGGCGTTCCCGTTTTTGGGAACTTCCGCACCAGTAACGTCCTTCCAATCCTCCTGAAAGGATTTCAAGACAATATCGATTATCTTTCAACAACCACCATGGAAACACATATTCCCCATTAATCGACCAGCGCTTGCCTATCGGTACTTCGATTTCCACATTTGGCATCAGGGCAGCATCAAATAGTAAGTTGGTCTTCAGGGCAAAAAGCGGACGTCCCGTTTTTTTGCGTAATCCGGAAGAAGTAAATTTTTTCTCTTTTGCTCTATCTGTTGTCTCATTTGTAAATTGCGGTACCGGATATAATTCTTTTTTCAGGCTATCAGAATTTATATGGGCAACTTCAGGAAGTGCAGGCAAACAATCCGGCTTTATCCATACCACACAAATGGCGGCATTGCGTAAATAAGGTAATAAGTGATCATGAATGTAGCGGTAAGGAACACCATTATCCAATTTATTCAGTAATGCTTTACACCGTTCAGGATCTTCATTTCGTTCTATTATTTGTAACACTTCTTTCCTATCCGGAAGATTCTTATCGTCTATGATCAATTGTCGGAATTCTTTCCAATTTTCCCCTTGTGGATATAAATGGATGTGGCATTGATCGAGGTTAGGGTATTTCCATTTCAGATAACTTTTCACAGCTGTTGAACGCTGACGTGCCAGTTGTTCATTGTAAACACTGTTCCCTTCAGGTGAAGCAAAAGAGTAAATATTGATAGAGTCGATACGTGCACACAAATTACAGTCAGTGAACAACTCATCCCAATGACAAAGAGTTCTACTGTTATTCATGTATCCGCTATCTACCACAAATTTGTCAAAACGGAAATAGAGCATCATCATGTTACCAGACACTTCCTTCATCTCTTTTTGTCCGGCATAGCAGTTTAAAAGAAGGGTGAACAGCAATCCACAGCAAACAATTCCTCGTTTGATATCCCTTATGTATTTAGGTATATTCATAATGATAGGTATGTTTTATTGATTGAATATTCTGATATTTTAACTTCTTCCAATGACGCGCGTGCTATTTGTTTCAGAATATTTATTTTACTGGTTATCTGCGTATTAAAAGTTGAATTTCTTTTAAAGGTAGACATACTTATACGGGTAGATTTATCTATGGCTTGAAGTACATCTAATAAGGATATTTCCGATAGTGAACGGCATAATTCATACGAGAAAAGTGTTCCTGGTTCTTTTTTGGGCAGAAGGCGGATGAGCTGTCCCTCTTCGAGTTCATCAAACAAGCTTTTCCATTCGCCTTCTGAAAGGAGGTAATTGACCGATTGCAAAACATTACTCGAAGAAAGGTCATGCAGCACGGCGATAGCTGTTTGTGTACGTGTATGTATAGACAACATGATAATCTACTTTGCCACCGTTACTTACCAAGTAATGGGTCCATGATTATTCATTCAGGCTAAAAAAAAGCGTTTTTTATCGGCTATTAAGTTGCAAGGAGGTTTTACTGTCAAGTAAAGTGTAAAAAAATGAGTTCCGTTTTTGAAATATCAGAAATGGAATGAAGATTTTGTGTGTTTTTCAGAACGCACGCTAGAATAATATGTATTTCTCTTGTGTGGTATGTAGTTAAATAGATAAAAGAACAAAATTAGTATAGATAATTAAACTTTTATTTGGATTTATGAAAGAAAATTTGAAACTTTGCACTCTAAACCATCCATTACTTGGTAAGTAATTTTCTCTTTAGAAACAAGTTGTTATTCAGTTTTCTTATGCAACTTTTTTATTTGCATCGCTTTTAGCAATCGACAGAATTAGTTTGTCATTGGCTTCGTCAACCTTTTCATTTTCAAAAGGTTTCAGATAAGTTTCCGTTACCTTAATGGATGAATGCCCCAGTGCTTTACTGATAATACCGATAGGAATGCCTGCATAAAATGCCAGAGTTGCCCACGTGTGGCGGGCGGTATACGAACTAATTCCGGTGCCCGGGAGCAACAGTGTAGCCAGCTTCGCTAACTTATGGTTGAAGTCGCGCAAGGCTTTTCGATAAAGTGCATATACCTCTTTATCCTCTTTAACCATATCATCCAGTATGGGAAACAGATAGCCGGAGCCTGCACCACGACTACGATATTCCTCAAACAGTGGCATAGCTTCCTTCGCGATGCGTACCACTATTTTCCTTCCGGTCTTGTGACGACAATAGGTGATACAGTTCCCCTTCACATCTTGTCGGCGCAGATAAGCAAGGTCAATAAACGGCATTCCCCGAAATAAAAACATTAACAGGAAATAGGCTAATACGCTTTGCAATTCTTCAGGCAGTTTCCCTACATCAGCACAAAACAGTACATTCATCTGATCTTCTGTCAGTGCCCGTTTTGTCTGCGCTTCGACCTTGGTATACACATCATCAAACAGCTTCTTGTCATATTCCAGCAACTTGGCCTTCACCATCCGGTTATATACTGCTTTGAGCGTACGCATATACGTCGATACCGTATTCCAGCTTGCACCTCTATCCCGCAACCAGATTTCGTACTCTTTCAACCTGCCAGGAATAAATACCCCCCGTTACAGGTATGTTCTTCTTTTCACCTTCAGGTAGCAGTTTTATAGTTTCACAGCCAGATGCCTTTTCCACTTCACTCTCCACTGAAAACTTTGTAAAAGAGTTCAGTGTAGCATTGTAGATATGCACCGCTGGGCGCTTCTTGTCCTCCTCCAGTTTCTTCATTACTTCCTTCATATAGGAAGCCAGACAGACTACTTCCACATCCATTTCATTTTTATCCATAATTCTAAATTTTAGTTTTCACATCATGCGTTCTGCTTGCAACAGACATGCTCTGCAAAATGTTTATACCTGCAACATTTTTCATCCGAAGAATGGTATCTTGTAACAAACAAGTCAGAATACATTGCATAAAATAATACAGACAATGAAATATTGGTGAAGAAATAGGTAACTATCTAATCTTTCTTTTAGAATAGTGAAATAATTTTAAATACTAAATTTAGAGTTGTTTTTTACGCATATCAAATTATATGATTCTTCACAGAGTCTTTTTATCTCATCATCCGGCATATCATCATTGAACCGGATGCTAATCCAATATTTGAGACTTGAATTAAAAGGTGCACCTACCGCATTATACATCGCTTTTAGTTCATCAATCACCATTGGATCACATTTAATGGTGCACCTATCAAATTTACTTATATCAAAAAAGCAAAACATTTTGCCTTTCACATAAAAGACAAGTATATCTTTCGCCCAACGAAATGCCCCAAAGGGCATTTTCTCTGTAACGCCGGGTAAGGATAAACAAAATTCTCTAAACTCTTCTATATTCATTATAAGTTATACAATTTCTTTTTCTGTTCCGAATTTCTTATCCATCGGACGGATGAATGACCATATAGCAGTTACTTTCCGTTACTCCATATTCTTTAGCTTTTTTACTTTGCAAAAGTATACATTTGTATAATCAAAGCAAAATGATATTTGCATCAGGCAGAAGAGAAATATAAAAAATAAAATTATACCAATTAATTATTATATCTTTGCACCCATGTTATATATACTTGTAATTGGACAAGCGTTTCTACAAACTACCGTAAATAGTTACTTATAACAGTCAATTAAAAAAATACTATAGTTATGAGTTACATTACAACTTTTACGGGGAAGCATTTCGACCCCATCCACCCTGTTCCTGAAAAAATTGATGTGAAAGACATCGCTCATGCTTTGTCTTTGATCTGTCGTGCAAACGGTCATACCCGTTTTTTTTATTCTGTCGCCCAACATTCTATCGCGTGCTGCAAAGAGGCTAAAACGCGAGGGCTTTCCAACCGTATACAGTTGGGGTGTTTGTTGCATGACAGCAGTGAAGCTTACCTGTCAGATGTGACACGTCCGATAAAAGCCAAACTTACAGAATATCTTAAATTCGAAGATCACCTGCAAAATATGATTTGGAATCATTTTATTAGCGAACCTCTCGCGGATACAGAAAAGAAAGCAATATTTGAAATTGACGACGAGATGCTTTCTTATGAATTCATACACCTTATGTCTGAAAGCATTTCTGATGATTATAAGTTCATTTTATCCAGACCAACATTAGAATTTATAAACCCTTCAATCGTTGAAGATGAATTTATAAGTTTATCAGCAGAGATTGGTACCCCATAAGCTAAATGGCATACGAACTCTGTTTTTAAAACCGATAAGATACTTTTCTCATCAGACACTTGACAAATGACTTCTTATGTTGTATCTTTGAGAAAAGAAAAAGTATAAATAGCATGAAAGAAGAAAGAAATAATCATACATAAATCATAAATAACCCGGTATTTTACAATACCGATTCCTATATGATATGGGGCAATAGTCGAATGATTATTGCCCCATTTTGTTTATAATTCAGCTTAAAATCTCTCGTCTGATTCTCAAACTGTTCTAAAATAGTTTATAATAAACTCGAATACCGTTTTACTAAAACTATCAAAAAGTTTATTATAAACAGGATTCGGGTTTATTAAAAAACAAGTTTTATTTTGTCAAAAATAGAGCAAACAAGTTTTTCAGGATTCACCATAAAAATATCTACAACGTCTTACAAGTAATATAAATACACACTATTTCATTTATATCCTTATTTACACAATCAGATTTCCTCTTCACATTCCATCTTTCTTTTTTCCCAATTCGTTAATTAAACCCAAAACTTCAATTACGATTTGCCGTATCTACCATATTTTCACACACATTTGCGTCTGACACAGGTATCAGTTACCCGACCACAAAATCTTCCGATTTAAAATTACTATAGAAACGTCCTGAAATAGCAGTAAACTTCAATACACAGTAATCGGGATCCGTCACTCCCTCCGGATAGTACATGGTATCTCCCTCCTGCCAGATCATCTCTTTACTGGCACTGTCCGTCAAGACCTCCATCGCGCCGCGTAGCATAACACCTCTAAAAAATCTCGTATCACAGAAGTAGATACATGCATGGTTATTCTCCCGGTATTGCGCCACACGCATGGACGAAGTGTTTGTTGTCAGATAAATCGTTTTTATGCCCTCTCTTTTTCTAGATTGCAGCATTGCTTTGATGGTAGGAAATCCTTCACCGTCTACCGAACCGATAAAAACTGTTTTCAGCTTATCAATCATGTTGCCTACTGTTTTTTCCGCGTCTCTCATCATTTTACTTTTTATTATTGGTTTATTATCTGATGCGAAAGTAGAGAAATACCAGAAAAGTAATGCAATAAAAGAGAAAAGGACGTCACATGGAATTGCTTCATAGGTTTGGTTATCGACTGCAAAAGCTCCCTTACCTTCTGTTATGAAAGTAATATCATAATAGTTGAGAGTGTGGACAGTACTTTTAGCCAGGAACTTCTTCACATACTTCAGTTCTACTACATCGACCAAAAGTTCACTCCCATACTTATGCTTATAAAAAGTATATCGAGGTATTGAGTTTTTCATTCAGAATACAAAAATAGTATTCCTTACCAAATAATCCAAAGACTTTCCAAAATCGATTCGATTGAATAAGCCATGAGCCATCTGATAAGGAATACATAGAAAAAATATGTCTAGGTTATATTTCCTATTTAGAACCTCCGGCCAGATACCCCAAACTGGTTACATCTGCCCCCAAGTAATGATTAATGTGCTTCAATGGCACCCTGTACAGAATATCCGGGATTTCCGCCAATAAAGAGAGATACCTTTCCCTTACTGTCAGTTTGCGGACACTCATATTCTCTTCCTCTTTAAAATAAAACTGATACTCCATCAGTTGACGGACCAGATTCGCAAATGAAATTGAAGATGCACACAACTCTTCAATCTCTTCTTCGCTGATGTAATAAGCAGCACATTTCGTCAGTGTCTTGATAGAATACAGACTTGAATTATAGCATAACACAGCATCACCCGCAGAGAAAAACCGGCTGGTTCTCTCCTCTCCTTCATGAGTGGTATATGTATGCAGAATACCGGAAACAATAATGTACAAGCTCTGCTCCGGCATTGTGGCAGAAGCAATCGTTTCTCCTTTATCCAGATACACCATTTCCATTCGAGCCAACAGCTCTTTCACTTCTCTTTCATCCACCTGATACTCAAAACAGAGTTTCTTCAAATAAGCTTCCATACAAAATAGATTTTAGTTAATATATGTCACTTAAAAACACCTAATTCGACATAGCAGGCATCATTGTGCCTCTCAAATATAATTTCCTTTGGGTATATCGTAAATACCAGATACAAATCAATAATGAAACGACCGTTGAAATGGGTGGAGCAAATCCCATGATAAACAGCGACGAGCTATCTATCTGGCTGAACCAGTATGACAACGGTATACGGAACAGGAAAGTGGCTATCAGACTGTGAATCATCGGGAATAACGAGTTTCCTTGTCCGCTGAAATAAGAATTAATGCAGAACACGAAACTAACCACGATACAGTCGATACTATACCCTCGCAAATAATCTGCCGCCATTGCCACCACAGCAGCATCTTTCGTAAAGAAAGCAGTAAGAGTCTCCGGCAGGAATTGCGAATACACGCAAACCGACACACCGAAAACAAGAGCAATCCCAATCCCCGAAGCCAGACATTTATTCATTCTCTTGATAAGCCCCGCTCCATAGTTCTGTGCAGTCATGGTTGCCACAGCCGATGATATAGCCATCGGAGGCAGCATAGCAAACACGATGATTTTCTCAACAACACCCAGGGAAGCAGATGCAATGACTCCCATCTGATTGACAATGACCGTGATAATCAGAAAAGAAACATTGATTAAAGCATCCTGCAAAGCAATAGGCGCTCCTAACACCATGATCTTTTTAGACAGATTCCGGTTCAATCGAATATCTTTCCGTGAAAAGTCAAAAGAAAATCCGTGCCGGTACAAGAACCAGAGTGCTATTCCAAAGCTGACACCTTGTGCAGATATAGTAGCAATAGCCGCTCCTGTAGCTCCCCAATGGAAATAACCGACCAATATAAAATCGAGCACTATATTTATCACACATGCCAGTCCGACAAAATAAAGCGGTGTTTTAGAATCACCCAATCCACGCAAAATACCACATACAACATTATATCCCACTATAAACAGAATACCCAGAGAGCATACCAAAATATAGTTTTTCGTATCTGCCATAGCTTCGACGGGAGTATGCATCAGTTCTGCTATCTGACCATGGAAAAGTACCATGACCAAAGTTAGCACTACGCCGGTTATTGAAAACAACCATACGGAAGACCCGATTGTAAAAGCTACTTTCCGATTGTCTTTGGCTCCGGTAGCAATAGCAATCAGTACGGTTGTTCCGGTAGTAATACCCAGAATAATACCTGTTATTGTCTGCATCACCTGACTACCAATAGCTACGGCTGCCACACTTGCCGAATCATCATATTGTCCGACAACGAAGAGGTCAGCCCCGCCATAAAGCGCCTGAAGCACGTTGGCAATTAAAAAAGGTACTGCAAACAGCAACAATACCTTCGGTACGCTTCCTTGTGTCAAATCTAACTCTTTCATAGTTTCTTCGATACTTTTCCTCTTTATCTTATTTTGTTACAACATAAAAAAGTGCCGGACAAGCGAATGATTTGCACCATTCATCTTATCCAGCACTATAATTATTATTATAGCACCCTCCGATGAGGATTTTTATGCCTGTCCCTATTTCAGGGCTGCAAATATGGGCTTTGTTTTCATAATTACCAAATTTTAACCAGCTTTTATTTTCTCACGGAGATGTAACTAGCTATATATCAACTATTATCAGACGAGGTTTGATCTATAGAATCTCCGTTAGAAAAACGAAAGAAAGCTGCCAACCGATCCGGATTCAGCGTATAACGTGCGCGTTCTTTTAATAAGGGTTCCGCATTCATTACGGCACAAGAATGAGAAACCACGGACATCATCGGCCAGTCCTTTAACGAATTTCCTACAACTAAAGTATGTTCAAAAGATAAAGTCAAAGCCTTACATAACTGAAGCACCCCCTCTTTTTTACTTGCTTCAGGATGAATGACTGTTATCAGCGGAGCTTTATGAAAGACCTGGCAGGGATTCTCTTTCAACCGGGTAAGAATAGCTTCTCTCTGTTCTTTATCACGTACCAATATACTATACTTGTAAACCACTCCTTCATAACTATGAATAGTGACTTTTGCCGGTTCTCCATATACCTCCGGATATACTTTCACCGGCAAACACCTGATCTGGCCCGAATAAGATAATAAACCTCCATCTGCAAACACTCCTCCCCTGAATAAATCGAAAAGAGCCTTTCCCAGCTTTTTCTTCGCCTGCTCCATTGACAGAGAAGTGGCAAAATATAAGGAAACGGACTGTGCCATATATCGCAAAGCGTTAGCATAACTTTCAGGAACTTTTCCCTGTGAATCAGTCAGTGTTCCATCCACATCGAAGAAAACAGTCGTAATAAGTGGCTTGTCAGGTATTCGCCAGAACGCCCCTTCTCCCATGATTCGATGTAAAGGGTGATTGTTCAGGTTACTGAACGCAAGATAGCAATCACAAACTTTCCTCTCGCAAGATAGCGGCAGAACAGCTCCATCACCTTGATAAAAATTACCAATCTTCACCCGGCTTCGGGGACAAGCATACATATCCCCTTTCCAATCGATAAAACAATTGTTTCTTCCTCCTGCACAAACTTCCCATTGTGCCGGAGCATTCTTCAAGTCATACTCAAAAAGATTATCCAGTTGACTGAAAAACTGAATATCTTCCTGACTTAATGGTGCCCTTAACCCCTGCATAGCATTAATGAATAAATAAATATCCGGCAAAAGAGTATTCCGTAAATCATTGAGTACGGCCTTTGCAGAGGGATTTCCTACCGCTCCGGCACATACCTGTATTCCCGCATGATGGAGTATATGAATCTGATGCGCAAATTTCTCTACCGAAGTCATCTCAGGATGAAAACTGGCCCAGAGCCTTATCTTACTTATCACAGTGGGAGTCACACGAATCTCATCAAGCCAGTGTTTGGCCGGAAAAGAAAGGTTAGTCTGACAGGAAATTCCAGCCACCTGTGGCAATGCTGCCAAATGCATCATTCCTTTCCGATAATAACGATGGATCAATGCTTCACCGTAAGGAATAATAAATAACTGCAACGGCTCCCCTTTCCATTGTTCAATAGCTGCTATAAAACGATTCCATGCCTGTTCATCCCGGGTCGTATCTGCCAGATGCGACTTCTTGCCGAAAGGGCAATAAGAACAGGTATAGTTGCAGCTATTCAATTTGCCGCGATAATATATACGCCTGAAGGAAAGTAAAGAGCCTTCGTTTTCCATTTCTATTTCGTTCAATAAGAATAAGTTTCCATCAGTTCTCTTATTTCAGGAGTAATGAACAACTGACCAATATAATCGGAGTATGCCATTCCTTCGGAAGTCAGACAAATACGACCGTTATCCGTATTTTCTATCCATTGCCGTTCAGCTAACTGTCGGAACAACGGCACATTATCCGGTGATTCTCCAAAGCGACGCTTATATTCAGCCTTATCAAGCCCCATGTAATACATCAGATTTTTAATGATGAAACGTTTTCGCTGTTCTTCCTGCGAAAGAACAAATCCATTACGAGCCACTGTAAAATCAGTAGTGGTCATATAATCATCTATCTCTCCGGCAATACAACGCTGGCAAACAGTATACCGGGTGGCATAATGCAAATTACCCAGGTAACTGCGTCCGCCGGAGCCACACGACAGCATCACCTCATCCCCACATGAGATTTCCGCATCAGTAGACGGATGATGAATAAAACGTCGCATCGAAGTTTGTAGAAAACCTCTGTCTTTCAACAAATCACAAGCGGTACAATACATCTGAAAACAGACATCATCGGATTCCCGCTCCGTGATAGCCGTTCCCGGTCGTACATATAGCGGATAGATAAAGAGTTCGTTAGGCTGAAACAGAAGAGCCTGTTCCAATGAATAAAGAAAACTGGCTACAGTTTGTCCTTTGATTCCGTAGATCAAGTCGATATTAAAAAACGGGAATTGCCTCTTCCGGATAGCCTCCAGCGCCTGATTAATCGTGTCTTGCCGGGGGCGTCTTTTCAAAGCTGTTAATTCTTCGTCAAGGAAACTCTGTACGCCAATACTCACACGAGCCACTCCTGCTTGCTTCAACAAGTCCAAACGGGCAGGATCGGCATATTCCGGCGATGTTTCTACGGAAGTAAAGGTATGTGAAGGATGCACTCCGAATAAGGCAGCTGTATCCAATAGGTATTCCAGTTGAGGAACAGTGAGGAGCAACGGTGTGCCTCCTCCAATGGTGAAACTATCAAATGCCAGCCCGGTGGTGAGTGGAGACAACTGTTGCGCCTGCTTGTGAAGAGTTTCCAAGTAAGTTGCGATATAATCCGCACGATTTGTTTGCAGAGAAAACAGGTTGCAATATCCACATTTATGACTACAAAAAGGAATATGGAAATAAAGCGATGCTTTCTGTCCTTCCACCTGTTTCAGGTAAGGAACCAGCGAAACCGGGGACGGAAAAGAACGATAAGCAGTTTTATGTGGATAACTCATATAGTCTACATATCGTGGTAGCGGTTGATTCATTTTTTCGTTAAAATAAAGTGTTTGTAAGGGACTGTATAAACCGTTTCGTGGGATATGCAATGATATTCATATCCATCCTCTCCATAGCAAGTGCCATGATCGGAAAGAGCAATCACCAGCGTATTTCCCCGCTTCTGAAAGGCCTGGAACAAACGGGGCAGCTGACTGTCGACATATTGCAGCGCGGCAGCGTGTGATTCCTTATCATCCTTCATTTTGCCTTCCACATAATGACAGTTCGGATAATGAATAGCAGAAAAATTGATATACATAAAAATCCGTTTGTCCTCCGGGTAGTTTTCGAGTTTCTTCAATGCAAAATCAATTTGTTTTTCAGCACTATCGGGTGCCGTGCATCCAAAGGTCGGCAGCCAATAACTTTTAGTAAAGTAACCGGGAAACACACGCCCCAGTTCATTACGCTTGCTGAAGAAGTTCACCCCTCCTATACAAATCGTTTCATAACCTACATTGGCAAGGCTTTGCACAAAAGTCGCTTCCGTAAACGGATAACTTCCCGCAGGCGGAATACGTCCCGTACCAGCTTGCACAGGGAAAAACAACCACTTACGGCTGCGTAGCGAATGAGGTTCCGCCGGAGAAGGCAGAAATCCTGCAAAGATGGCAAAATGAGACGGGTAAGTAAAATTTCCCGGCGCATGTCTTTTTTCCCATTCTCCTCCGTGACTATTCAGTACCGGTGTTCTTCCTGCCGCTTCTTCCTCCTTGCTGACATCATAACGCAAGGTATCAAAGCAAAGCATCAATATATCATGAGTACCCACCACCTGATTCATATCCAGATCCGGATTTTGGGTCTGTTCGCCAGCCGGCAGTTCATCTATTTGCATGGTTATATCTCTTTTTTATGTTTTTTATCTGTTGAATATAAATAGAATTATGAGCAAACATATCCTGATACACATGATCTCCCTGTCCGTTGACTTCTATTATATAAGGTATATCTGTTCCTCTCTCCATCAGGACATCCACTCCGGCATACTGCAAATCCAAGGATTGGACCGCTTCCTGAGACTGATAATAGATTTGTTGTCGTACTATGTCCGGCAAAGCCAACTCGTTCCACCAATGTGCCTTATTGTTCAGATGCAGATTGGTTATGCTTCCTTTACTGCATCTCACAACGATATAATCGATTTCAGATTCCCGGCACACTACCCGGAGATCATAATTCTCTCCCTGCAACTGCTCTTTAGGAATCCATTCTTCTAAAATAGCTTCTGTTTGCATCACCGCTTCCGCCAACGGGATCATCTCTTTTTCCGTACTCAAACGGTGGATACGTTTGGTGTTATGAATGACTCCATCCACTTGTTGCAAGGTAGTATAGACTACCCATTTATTCCGGTTGGGTTGATAGCGAACAGCCATAATGCCTCCCGCCCCCGAACCGTAACGGGGTTTCAAAAAGCATCCTCTACCGCAATCGGCAAGAAGCTCTCTCAACTCATCAAAAGAATGGGGAGAAGATAACATCGGAGTCACTCTCAAACCTCTGTCCACCAGCACTTGTTTAGTCTCCTTTTTGTCAAGAGCACGCAACAAAGCATGGGGAGTGTTCAAAAAGTGCACGTCATCAGATAGCCTCATCTCGCCTAAACGTTGCAGTGTTTCCTTATATGCCTGATTCAACAGCGCATATTTCAGGAAATCCGTTTCATTGCTTACACAAGGTTCCAGCTTGATAACTGCCTGCCGTAATTGCGGCAAGCAATTAAAAAGTTCCCCGTAAGTCATAAAACGAACTTCCGTCTGCAAGTATTTACCTGCTTCAATAAAGTATTCTATACGTTTGGACAGAGAGTTGCTGACAACGATTATCTGCATCTCCTATTCTGTAATCATCGGGTAATACCACAATTCACCATCATATTCATCCGCTTCTTCAGTTTCAGCAATATCTATTTTCATAGGAAGATTCTGCAGCTGTTTCTTCATATCCTTGCTCAAATAATTGTAGCGCATATTGATAAACTTCAAATGAGCGATCTTATCCATATTATCCAGCAATAATTGGGCACCTTCATCTTTGAGAGTACCGGCCGAAACATCCATTGTTTCAAGTTGGGGAAGAATATCCGACTCCAGGAACATTTCTACAATCTTGTCCTGTTCTTCAGAGTTGACGATCCCCAGATAAGTCAGCTTCGGGAAACGTTCTTTGGAGAACAACGGACGGAATATCTCAATATCAGCTTCAAATCCATAATCTTCCACACCAACATATAGAATCAGTTTTTCCAGATTGGGGAAATCAGAACCAAGAATATCTTCTACCACTTCAGTAGGCAGGCCACCACTGATAATTTCCAGTGACCGCAACTCCGGCCGTGAAGTCTTTCCCAAACGCAGATTATTGGTTCCTTTGATTTTCAGATCCTTCAATTTAGGCATGGCATCGAGTAGCAGACTAATATCAGCTTGTTCAATCCATGAAATCTCCTGTTCTTCCTGCTCAATATCTCCCCAGAACAAGCCTTCTATTTGTGCGAACTTCTCCTTATTTTCAATCATTCCCTGTAATAAGGCAGAACAGTCGCCACCCTCATAATCCCAACAACCGATTGTTATTTGTTTATATTCAGAGAGATGTTTATCTTTCAATATCTTATCCAGAAGATTCACATTATTTTCATACTCATCGTAACTCAAAGTATATTTCTTGGCTTCCACTTTCATTTCACGTGCAGTTTCTTCAGCAGTTTCTACATACCCTTTTTTGGTCTTTTCAGCAATCAGTTTGCCGGCTGCTTTTTCAGCCTCTTCAGTCGTTGCGTAGTTTTTCACTTGTGTTTGTCCGTCGGTCCCCAACTTACCATAATTTACAGTAACATCTGTTCCGACTACATCTATACTCCAGAATTTCTGCGATTTAAAATCTTGAAAAACGAATACTCTCTTCATAATACAGTTTTTAATGGTTGATATTTGCACACTCAACACAGAACGCGCATGAACAATACCTGCAAAAATAACCATTTTATGTAATGTACAAAGAAATCTGTTTACTAAACTTTCAGAGTATTCAAAAATACAACCCAAGATATACAACAAAGGCTGCCTTTGGGGGCAGCCTTCATTATTCTATTTCTGTAATACATCAGTTTAATCTTCAATAGTACATATACTTACACGGTTCCAATCCGGTTCAGTAAACATATCGCCTACACCCTGACCTTCGGCAGTGATACGAGATGCACTAATTTTATACTTGTTAACCAAGATCGTTTTTACAGCTTCTGCACGTGCTGCAGCAATTCTGGCATTCACTTCAACACTACCTTCCGGAGAAGCGTATCCCTTAATAACCACTTTTGAATCAGCATACTTCTTCATGTAGGCAGCTACACGTTCCACATTAGGAAGTTGTGGAAGCGTCAACTGACGATTTACCTTGTCTGAAAGTAATGATAGATTCGGGTACACGGGCGGTTTTTACTACAGTCTCCACCGGAACCACTTTTGTGCGGCATGCTTCAAGTTCTTCCTGCAATCCGTTGATACGTCGGTTTGCATTGCTGATCTCACCATCTTTGTTGTTTACATCTGCACGAAGTGCATTGATTGAAGAGTTCAGTCCGTCAATTTCGGCTTGATTATATACTCTCACTTTGGCAAAATGATGTGTTCCGTTACTTGTCTTAAAGTGGTATGTCAATCCGGCTGTCAACTCAAAACCTGCGTTATTAGCATTGAAACGGCTCTTTGTTTCAGGGTAAGTACCTTGCATATCATACACAATGGCAGGTTTGATTCCCAATGTCCATGCTTTACTTTCACCCAAGTTGAAATTGAAATTCAATCCCAAACGCGTAGACCAGGAATTCTGATCGCCATCACCATTCACATAATAATGTAACCAACCCATTCCGGCCACAGCTTCCACTTCAAACAAACGAGGTTCGCCCGTGTAACTTGCAAATAGATTCATCAAATTGACTTTACCCAATACGCTGACATCCGAAGCATCGAAAGCCGTTTTACTGGATGTGGTATTGATATATCCCATTCCTTGGAATCCCAAACCGAAGATAGGAGTTAATTGCTTTGAGACTCCCACTCCAAAAGCGGGACGCATACCTTTAAAGAAAGCACTGTGAGTAAGGGGAGTGACTCCACCGGCATTTACTCCGACAGACCAATTATCTGTAAGTTTGGTACCTTCTACAACTGATTGGGCATTTGCTGCTGTAAAGCCACCCAATATAAAAGCTAATAAAATAATAGATTTTCTCATATTCATAAGTTTTTAAATGTAATGTTTTATCTGCTAAATCATTAGAAATGTATTGTATGTTCATGTCTAACTTTCTAGTTCATTTTTTAATTCGTTATTCACTTTAGACAACATATCATACCAAAAATTAGTTCGCAAGCTATGAGCCCTATTAACATCTATTATGCTTTCAGAAAATCTAAAATATGAAGAAGGTTTTCTATCCTGCTTGGTAAATATGGAAAAGCGATTACCTGTGTCTGTTTCATGGGGGTGATGCTTCACCTGCAGAAATGGAACAATTAGCTTTTCATTCGTATTTATGATTTCAGTACCCGCTTCAATCTGTTTAATCCTTCTATCAACCGCTGTCGCGGACATGCAATATTGATACGGATAAACCCTTCACCAGTCTCTCCATACAGACTGCCTTCGTTCACCCAAAGCTTTTCTTTCTTCAACAAGTCTTTTACTATTTCTGCTGACGTTTGATTCAAGACCGAGCAATCTACCCAAACCAGATACGTACCTTCCAACATCATTACGGGAAATTCCGGAAGATATTCATCAAAATAACCTTTTAAATAGATGTAATTCGCAAACAAATAGATTTTAAGTTCTTCCAGCCATTCTTCACCCTCATTGTAAGCAGCCATCAACGCCTCCACTCCGAAAGAATTTACATCACATACTTCATTTATATTAATCGCTTTATCTATCCTCACCCGTACATTTGCATCTGCAGAAATAATATTGGCTATCTGAAGCCCTGCCAGATTGAAAGCCTTGCTAGGCGAAACAAAGGTTACCGAATTCACAAGAAACTCTTCTGATATAGAAGCGAAAGGAGTATATTCATGCCCCAGAAAAACCAATTCACAATGAATTTCATCAGCGATCACAAACACATTATTCCGAATACAAATCTCACCTATCTGCCTTAATTCCTGCTTACTCCATACTCTTCCGACAGGATTATGCGGATTACATAACAACATGAGTTTTATCTTCGGATCGGAAGCTTTCCTCTCCAAATCATCAAAGTCAATCTGATACCCTTTGTTTCTATATACTAAAGGATTGGCAATCATCTCGCACCCGTTATTACGGATAGAGGAGAAAAAACAATTGTATACAGGCGTCTGCACCATCACTTTATCCCCGGGTACTGTCAGTGCTTTAATTGCAGCAGATATTGCCGGCACAACTCCGGTAGTATAGATAATCCATTCTTTTTCTATCCGCCAGGCATGTCGTCGTGCAAACCAGTTGGTTATCGCCTCGTAGTATGCGTCAGGCACGCGTACATATCCGAAAATCCCATGTTCCACCCGCTTCTTCAATGCCTCCACGACGGGGGGAGCCGTACGGAAATCCATATCAGCCACCCACATCGGCAAGACATCCGCATCTGCGGACGAGTCCCATTTATAAGAATTCGTACCTCTGCGTGGAATAATTTCATCGAAATTATACTTCATATTTCAATCAAAACAGGTTAGGTCGTCCCAGAGTTTCAATTCACAATTTCCCGGTGCTTTCAGATTTTCATCCAGAATAATTGTGCCGAAGCTTTCGGCAACAATACTCCCTGTACGAGGATTTTTCACACTATGAACCGGACTTTTAATCGTTGCTTTCACGCTACTGTGCTCAAAAGCAAGGTCAGCATCCTCCGCCATCGTACAATTTTCCATCACCAGATCATGTGCGTAACAAAGAGGTTGAGTGCCCGAAATCTTACAATTTACCAAACGCAGGTTTTTAGAATGCCATCCCAGATATTCTCCGTTCAGTTCCGAATCATAGACAGTTACATTTTCCGTATTCCAAAAAGCATCTTTGGAGTTGATGACTGCATTATGGATTTCTACATTCTTGCAATATTGAAACGAATAGTTTCCATTTTGAGCGTAATTTTGTATATGAATATTCTCGCTATGTATAAAAAGATAATCTGCTTTATCAATCTGTACGTTCTTCAGTTCTATATTACGACAATACCAAAACGTTTCCAAGGCATTGGGCAACTGCACATTTTCGAGTTTTACCCCATCCATTTCACGGAACATCTTCGGTGCTTCCACCAAGGTATCCGCCATTTGCAGACTTTGAGAATACCATAGGGCAGCACGAGCTCCTTCTGTAAAAAGACAATTCTTCACAATGAATCCATTGGTGTGCCAGAAAGGATATTTCCCTTCAAAACGGCAGTTTATCGCTATGATATTACTACATTCTTTCAGTGCCGATTCACCGGCATGAATCGTTACATCTTCTAACTGAATGTCATGGGTTGCAAATAGAGGGCGTTCGCCTCCATATTCTTTATTTCTTATTTGTTGCATCATTTTATTTTTCAATCTGTTATTTCAAAAATCACATTTACACTTCCCGCTCCAAGGGCAGAAAGCAGCCCTGAAGGATTAGTTATACGCCCTAAACGGGTATAGCTGTATGAAGTGGAAAAAGTTTCATAAAAAAGTACCACACAAGTGGATCCGTAAAGCATCAAATCACCTGTCCGAATCGTACCTGGGCTGGATGGGGTTGTTGGTAAACCGTTTTGTAGATAATAATACTTTTCATTATTGTTCAATTCGGACATATTCACTGTCATAGGAAGCAATCTCTCAAATGCTTTTGCTGTCTCATTATTTTCCAATGTAGCATTGAATGAAACAGTCCCGATTGTTACTTTAAGATTATTACTCACAGGATTATCATCATTGTTATCGTCATTATCACCAGTGTTATTACCACTATTATTACTGCCATTATCACTAGAGCCATTACCCGGAATTACCTGTTGCCCTGTTCCCTGTATAGGTTCATCTTCACTACATGATGCGGAACCGACTGATAATGTCAGTATAGCAAGAATTGTTATTATATAGTATCTCATATTTATAGTATTGAAACTTATTTCTTCAGATACTCCTTAAAGAAAGATTCCAGCTTACTAAACGGGATAAGACCCACACGGTCGTAAAGATCTACATGTCCGGCACCGGGTACTATATACAGTTCTTTAGGTTCGGCAGCCAATCGATAGGCGTCTTCACTAAACTCACGTGAATGGGCATTCTCTCCGGTGATGAAAAGCATGGGGCGGGGTGAAATAGTTTCAATATCTTCGAAAGGATAGAAATTCATAAATTTCACATTGCTTGAGAGCGTAGGGTGTGTAGTGGTCATAGGAGTTGCTCCGTCAGGAGTAAATTCTCCTCTCTGCGTACGGTAGAATTCATAAAACTCCCGTTCGATCGGATTGGACGTTTCTGTCAACTGATGTACAGTGCCACTGGTATATTTAGTTTCCCCACCCAAAAATTCTGTATAACGCTGTTCCGCCGCTTCAGCCATTATTTGCTTTCTCTGTTCCAACGTTAATGAGTGATTTAATCCATTACGGTTGGCCGCCCCCATATTATACATACTGATTGTTGCAATGGCCTTGAGACGAGGGTCTATTTTCGCTGCACTGATAGCAAAACTTCCACTCCCACAAATTCCAATTACCCCAATAAGATTCCGGTCGACGAACGGACGCGTACCTAAAAAATCAACCGCGGCGCTAAAGTCCTCCGAATAAACCTCCGGCAAAACAGCATTACGCGGCTCGCCTTCACTCTCACCCCAGAAAGACAAATCGATGGACAGTGTAACAAATCCCCTTTCCGCCATTTTCGTTGCATAGAGATTCGCACTCTGCTCCTTAACAGCCCCCATCGGATGCCCTACAATGATTGCAGGATATTTTTCCCCTTCTTTCATACTCTTGGGCAGAAAAAGATTACCCACTACTTTCATCTTATATTGGTTAGAAAAAGAGACTTTTTCTACATTTACCCAATCACTTTTATAAAAATTATCAGCATTTGTCTGTGCTGAGGAAAAACTGGTTCCGAGCATCATCATAAATACAGCCGTTAATAATAAAATCCGTTTCATATCTCTTGCGCTTTAATAATTAATAAATTGATTACCTATTTTCGACATTGCAAAAGTACGATGAAAGAAAGAGACCATTTGTAGACGAATTACTGACATTATAACCCCAATTACAGATTGTAGAATATTAAGAAAGAATGTAATTGGACAAATGAATTTAAGAATTACAGAAATTGGCAGTAATGCCGGACGTGTATGGAATGAACTTGAGAAAAGAACATTCGAATTTTCCATACAAGAGTTGTGTCAAAAGCTAACTATGACTTTTGAAGAAGCAGTTTTAGCTATTGGTTGGCAAGAGAAAATAATATTGTTGTAAATAAGAAAGATAGCCGTATTATGCTACTGCATAAATAACCTTATGAATATTTATCGCTCATAATAATAAGGTATTTTCCGCATATATAATCTAGAAATGCTTCCACAAAAATGAAAACGTTTCTTTTTTTAATAACACATCAATACTTTTCCTTATAAAAGTTGAGTTATCCTATTATGGGGAACTGTAATATGGGTAAATTAATCCGTAATTCATATACAAACAGATTTCAAATCCTGCAGTATCTTTGCGGTGTCATAAAGAAATAAGTAAAAACATTATTTAGAAAAACTGTTTGATATGTATTTAGAAAATATTTATTCTCCTGCAGATGTTAAGAAACTGTCGGAAAAAGAGCTAAACGAGTTAGGTGGAGAAATCCGTGCAGCACTCCTGCAAAAATTAAGTGAACATGGCGGGCATTTCGGACCTAATTTCGGAATGGTGGAAGCAACGATTGCTTTACATTATGTATTCAATTCACCCAAAGACAAAATTGTATTTGACGTATCGCACCAGAGTTATGTACACAAGATGCTGACCGGTCGTAAAGATGCGTTCCTTCATCCAGAAAAATACGATAACGTATCAGGTTATACCGAACCGCAAGAAAGTGAACATGATTTCTTCATCATCGGACATACTTCTACTTCTGTCAGCCTGGCCAGCGGATTGGCAAAGGGACGCGACCTTACAGGCGGCAATGAAAATATCATAGCCGTCATAGGGGATGGTTCTTTAAGCGGAGGTGAAGCTTTCGAAGGATTGGATTATGTAGCAGAACTTGGTACTAACATGATTATTATCGTTAATGACAACCAGATGTCTATTGCCGAGAACCACGGAGGATTGTACAAGAATCTGAAAGAATTACGTGACAGTAACGGTCAGTGCGAATGCAACTTCTTCAAGGCAATGGGACTGGATTATATGTATGTAAATGATGGTAATAACGTACAGGCATTGATTGAAGCTTTCTCTAAAGTGAAAGATATTCAGCATCCGATAGTA
This sequence comes from Bacteroides sp. BFG-606, assembly GCF_024788145.1. NCBI lineage: Bacteria > Pseudomonadati > Bacteroidota > Bacteroidia > Bacteroidales > Bacteroidaceae > Bacteroides > Bacteroides sp. BFG-606. The sequence continues at coordinate 5,461,715 of NZ_JANUIL010000001.1, forward strand.
GTACACATCAATACATTAAAAGGTAAGGGTTATGCACGTGCCGAGCAAGATAAAGAGACTTACCACTGGCGTACTCCATTCAATGTAGAAACCGGAGAAGCAAAAGTGAGTGATGAAGAAGAAGATTACAGCGAGGTAACCGCCCAATACCTGCTGAAAAAGATGAAGGAGGACCCGCGTGTGGTAACAATCACTTCTGGTACTCCCACCGTTCTGGGATTTACTCCGGACCGTCGTCAGGAAGCAGGCAAGCAATTCGTAGATGTAGGCATTGCCGAGGAACACGCAGTAGCTCTTGCTTCGGGTATCGCAGCCAATGGTGGGAAACCCGTTTACGGAGTATATAGTACATTCATCCAACGCTCCTACGATCAACTTTCACAAGACCTTTGTATCAATAACAATCCGGCTGTTTTGTTGGTCTTCTGGGGTACGTTATCCGGAATGAATGATGTGACTCATCTCTGTTTCTTCGATATTCCGCTTATCAGCAATATTCCTAATATGGTTTATCTGGCTCCGACTTGTAAGGAAGAATATATTGCCATGCTGGAATGGAGTATCCGCCAGAATGAACACCCGGTTGCTATCCGCGTGCCGGCAACAGATGTAATCAGTAGCGGAGAACCGGTAGATTCCGATTACAGCATTCTCAATCGTTACAAAGTTACTCATCGCGGTTCGAAAGTGGCCATTGTGGCTTTGGGTTCATTCTATGGATTAGGACAGTCGGTTGCATCACTTCTGAAAGAAAAAGCCAATATCGACGCAACACTCATCAACCCGCGTTACATCACCGGTGTAGACAACAGACTGATGGATGAACTGAAAGCAGATCACGAGTTAGTGATAACATTGGAAGACGGTGTATTGGATGGCGGTTTCGGCGAAAAAATTACCCGCTACTATGGTGCTACAGACATGAAAGTCCTGAACTATGGAGCTAAAAAGGAATTTGTAGATCGTTTTGATTTACAGGAGTTTCTCCGTGCCAATCACTTGACAGATGAGCAGATTGTAGAAGATATCACAGCACTTATCGGTTAAAATCAAACCCATTCACTATATATTCAACAGGTTGATGTATATTGTCGGTTAAGACAATTACATCAACCTATTTCATTTCGATATGAAGTAACAATCCTTTTCGATAATTCAATGGAGTCTGTCCTGCATTCCTTTTGAAGAACTTACAAAAAGCTGCCGCATCACTAAACCCTAACTTGGAAGCAATCTCACCAACCGTAGATTTTGTAGAACTCAACAAGGTACGCGCTTCCATAACCAACAGTTCGTTTATAATACTATTGATAGTCTTACCTGTTCCGGCGCGTACAATACGGGCCAGGTACTGCTCACTGATAGCCAGTTTATCCGCATAAAAGCTCACAAAATGTTCTTCCCTGAAATTCCGGGTAACCAATGCATGAAACTCCTGTAAAACGTGGTCTTTACGGCTGACCTCTTTTTTAATAATTGTCTTTCGGGAAAGAAAATCAGCTATATCAAGAAATAAAGCATTGCACGCTGCCTGTATGCGCCGGAAAAGAAAATGATGTTCAATATTCAGCAGGCGCATCAACACTTCCAGTTCCTTACGGATGATTTGGGCTTCGTACTCTGTCAACTGTATCGTATATTGTTTATTCTGCCTCATTGTCGCCAATAAGATAGCCGTTATTTGTGTCAAATAAGAGTCGTCTGTCCGCATGGATTCGGAAAGGGCAAGAGTAATAAACTGAATATCACGGCTTGAGTAAAGATGCTCCGTGAGATAATTTGCTCCATGAATAAGCAGCATATTCGGCTCTATCGCAATAAACTCTCCATTCAGCAGAATCTCCGAACGACCTTCAAGAACGAATATCATATAAAGTTCCCGATTGAAATAACATTCATTTGCCGGATAACTTCTGTCTTTATATTCACTCCTAAAACAGACTACCTCCTCTTTATAATGAGGAAGTTCCGGATGCTCCTTCAACAGCTGCGTATTATCAAATATACGAGATTTTACCATTTACATCTTCTTTTTATGACGTAAAAATACGATTTGTTTCGGATATGACAAAAAGTGTACGGAATTAGATAATCTGTTTCAGAGTAAAAAACGAGACCTTTGCATATCCTTTTCAATGCATGAAAGGAAAATAAATAAAGGAGGTCAAAAAGGTATGGAAATGAAAGATGTTTTCAAGAGGTATTTAGTATTTGTTATCGGACTCTATTTTTTAGCGGCAGGCATTGTATTGATTATACGCTCGGCACTAGGAACTACTCCCATATCGAGCATCAATTATGTATTAAGCTTGAATAGTCCTTTGTCATTGGGTACTTGCACCTTCATCATCAATATGGTTCTTATCCTGGGACAATTCTGGTTAATCCGGAAGAACAGAACCCGGCAGGATATTATTGAAATTCTTCTTCAAATGCCGTTCTCTTTTATCTTTTCGGCATTCATTGATTTTAATATGATGCTGACAAGCGAACTGCATCCCGCCAATTATGGCATGTCAATCGCTTTATTACTTACAGGATGCATGGTGCAATCTATCGGAGTAGTTCTCGAACTTAAACCGAGAGTAGCCATGATGAGTGCAGAAGCATTCGTGAAATATGCGTCCCGCCATTATAACAAGGAGTTCGGAAAGTTCAAAGTCTATTTTGATATTACTTTGGTTACAATGGCCGTAATTCTCTCCCTCTTACTGACACAAGGTATTCAAGGAGTACGTGAGGGGTCACTCATTGCAGCCTGCATAACCGGATATATTGTAAGTTTCCTGAATCAAAAGATAATGACGAGAAAGACCCTCCATAAATTATTACCAGTCTGGAAGTAAATCCTGCGTCAGTTTTAGATAAACACCTTATAAAAAAGTCGCTTCTTTGAAAGATTCAAATTCTTTTCAAAGAAGCGACTTCTTATTTCATCTATAGTTATACTTGCATTTACTTCTTCTGCTTATCTATTTCTTTCAGAAGTTCATCGACAGCCACTTTTAATTGGGTATCCTCTCCCTTAACAACCGTCTCCGGATCATTAGCAACCTTCACATCCGGTTCCAACTGGGTGTTTTCCAAATAACTGCCATCAGGCAAACGATAGCCAATGATAGGAATACCAAAGACGAGTGAAGGATCTTGTAAAGTTTCCCAAGACACGCTCGTCATTGTACCCGGAACAGGCATACCGACAAGTTTTCCTATATTTTGATGTTTATATACCCATGGAGTTCCATGTGCATTCGAATAGTTGGCTTCACATTGCAGCATAATAGACGGCTTGTTCCAACGACGGCTTGGCATGTCACACGCTTCACGTCCGCGGACTACTTGAGTGAAGTATTTCTGACCACTGAACAGTATTTCAATATCTTCATGCAAACGACCACCACCGTTGAACCGAGTATCAATCACAATTCCATCACAGTTGTTATATTTTCCCAGAATATCCGAGTAAACGGTACGGAAACTGTCATCTCCCATGGATTGAATATGAACATATCCCAAACGTCCTTTCGACCATTTCTCAACATCTGCCGCCCGCTGTTTCACCCAACGTTTGTATAACAACCCATTCAGTTGGCCGCTCGTAACCGGCATCACAACTTCTTCCCAACGTTCTTTATTTTGCGGATTGTAGATTGAAATCAAGGTCTTCTTCCCTGCTTTATTATTCAACAGACAAGTGATGTCATGATCGGGAGTTATTTCCTCACCGTTAATCTTTTCAATGATACATCCCGCTTTTACTTTGGTACGCGAATGGTCGAACGGACCTTTCTCGATAATTTCGGCAATCTGCATCCCTTTTCCCTGATAATCCCAGTCGAACAGAAGTCCCAGATTGGAAGTAACATCACCTTTACCTTTGGGAGAATAGCGTCCTCCGGTATGTGAAACATTCAACTCGCCCAACCATTCACTCAACAGTTCTGCAAAGTCATAATTGTTATCAATGTGAGGCAGGAACTTGCGATAAGCATTAGTCATGGCATCCCAGTTTACCCCGTGCATATTGACATTATAAAAACGTTTCTGATGTTGTTTGTACACATGGTCAAACATCGCTTCACGTTCAGCTGCCAAATCCATTTTCATTTCAGCCTGATAACTGATTGATTTCAAAGCATCCGACTTGGCATCCATCTTTTGCATATTGCGGCTTCCCAATAAGAAGATATCTCCTTTTTTATCCAGCATCAGCGATGCCCATCCGGTATTGAGTTTATGCAGACGTTTTGTCTCTTTCTCACGGAGATTCATTTTCCAAAGGTCATATCCATCTTCGAAAGCAGAGAAATAGTAGAGATCCTCCCCATCTTTGGATAGTATGGCACTGCCTAAGTCAGAAGAGTTGGGAGTCAGACGTACGATACGGTCTTCAATACCGTTAAGCTCGACTACTATATCTTTCTGGTCTACTTTTTCCTCATCCGCCTTCTCCTTATCACCGTCTTTCTTCTTGTTATCATCTTTCTCCTTTGCTTTCTTTTGTTCCTTTTCAAGTTCCTTGAGCAATTCGAAATCTTCCTTACTCAAACGATAACGATCATAAGCATCCTGATTGAGAAATACCAACATAACATCCTGTTGCGATCCCCAGGAAGCATGCGCACGCATACCATAACGTTCGGTCTGGAAAAGAATGGCATTTCCATCGAGTACCCAACGCGGAGAACCGCTGATATATCCGCTATTAGTCAGATTGGTTATCGCTCCTCCCTGTGCACTGACAATACCTATATCCGAATAAGGATCGTGACGGTTGCCGATAAATTCAAGAGTAAACCATTTGCCATCCGGTGACCATTCGTAGTCAAATCCACCTCCGGTGTTATACCATGTAGAACCGTCCGTCACCTGACGTACTTTCTTCGTTTTCAAATCGAGTACCATCAAACGGTTGCGGTCTTCGATAAAAGCCAGCTCTTTACCATCCGGCGAATATTGCGGATAGGCGCGTTCTACCGTTTTGGACGGTAATAAAACTTCCTCCTCAATAAGAGTGGCATTAGGGAAATTAGGATCTTCCTTACGGCTTATTTTTGCAGTGTAAAGTTGCCAATTACCGGTGCGTTCACTGGCATAAACCAGTGTCCGGTTGTCCGGAGCAAAAAAGACGGCAGCTTCTTTCGCGGGAGTATTTGTAATTTGCTTGGTTGTAGCATAGTCAGTTGAAGTTACAAAAACGTCACCACGTACAATAAAAGCAACCTGTTTGCCATCCGGAGATACGGAAGCGGAAGTGGCTCCCTGTGAGAATTTAAGTGCAGCAACCTGCTCTTCATCGTCACGGACAAGCTCTACTTTTACTTTTTCCGGACGGGCACCGGGTTTCTGGGTATAAAGTTCACCGTCATAGGCATAACACAAAGTTCCTTTATCGCTGACAGACAAGAAACGTACCGGATGAGTCTTAAAAGTAGTGACAGCCTTTACTTCTTGTGGAGTATTCAATGGGAAAGTATACACATTAAAAGAACCTCCATTACGTTCACTCAAAAAATAGACTGTATTACCATCAGGTGCATATACAGGATTACGGTCCTCCCCTCCCCGGTTTGTCAGGTTCGTATGTTTTCCGGTTTGGGTATTGTATAACCAAACATCTCTCGTAATGGATGAAGTGTGATGTTTTCTCCATTCATCCTCAAAACCTTTGCGGTCCTGATAAAGAAAGTTCTTTCCTGCTTTATCAAAACAAACGAGTTCGGCGGGAGTTGCCAATACTTGTTCGGTGCGTCCTCCGTCTACAGAAACTTTGTATAATTCTGTCATTGCTCCCGTAGGAAACAAAGCACTGTTTGCAGGATCTTGTATGGAAGCGGAGAAAAGGACATACTTTCCATCCGGTGTAAAAGCCGAGGGAATTTCCGATGCGGAATGGTAAGTCAGTCTCCGGGCGACACCTCCGTCGGCAGGCATGATGAACAGGTCGAAATTTCCATTCCGGTCACTGGCAAATGCGATTTGTTTTCCGTCGGGAGACCAGACGGGATTGGATTCATAAGAGGCTTGTGTGGTAAGTTGAACGGCAGTTCCTCCTTGTGCGGGAACTTTATAAATATCTCCTTTATAACAGAAGACAATCTCGGTTCCATCCGGTGAAATACGTGCATCACGCATCCACAAAGGAGTGATTGCATAGCTGGATAATGCTGATAATACCAGTGCTAACGAAGTTATTAGTTTCTTCATATCAATTTATTATATATTTATTCTGAAAAATCAGTTTGAATTAGTTTTCCCGTGTAATTATAGAATGCTTTGTCACCAAAATCTTTGAAAAAGAAGGCGTATTTATCCACTCCCGTACAATGACAAACGCCAATTTGCCGGGGAAGGTATTCCTGCAAATAATCTGCAATGATCTGATATTTTTGTTTTTCCGCATTATGAATGTGAAAACCTCCGAGAAGTAACTTGCAGGAAGATTCAGGAAATGCAGCCCGAACGGTACGCAAGATATTGGTGATCCCCCGGTGAGAACAGGCGCTCAACACAGAAACTCCTTCCGGTTCCACTAACACCATTGCCAATTCATCCTGAAAGGTATCCGGTATTTTGCAACCATCTTCTTGCTGAACCCAGAAGCGTTCAAAATGGGTATCCTCCTGATTGATAATATCAATAGATGGAAAAAGAAAAACTCCGGGAAGCAGTTCGGTCTGCTCTGTGATAAAGCGGAAACGGGAAAGATCAAGATTTTGCGTATGCTTCATTCCATTCTCGCGTTCATCCTTGAATTTAGGAGAAAAGATTTCACGTTTACAGACAACGGTTGCCTGTGTATTCAATTCCAGAAAATAACGCAGTCCCCCCGTATGGTCACTGTGACCGTGGGATAATATTAAATAATCAACTTTTTGTAAATCAATGTGCAACAGACGGGCATTACGGATAAACAAGTCAGATGCTCCCGTATCGAAAAGAATTCTATTCCCTTGGATCTCAATATAGAGAGAAAGACCATGCTCGGCCTGCAATTTACGTCCATAGACACAATTCTCCACAAGAGTCGTTATTTTATAGCTCATGACATTTAGTTATCAAACAAATAATGTAAAATAAAAAGTTCTGCCACAAAATTATAATAATTCTGTGGCAGAACAAGCAATCTAATCAATTAAAATTCTTGACTTTTCAATCTTTCTGATTGAATCCTTATTTTTATCCTTCAAAAGGTTATACCATTTTTCCCATCTTGTAAGCTTCCTGCATATAGGGAGTATCCTTAATTTCCCCTACCTTCCATGCACCAATTCCATAAACCGTTCCCTTTTCCTGCGGTCCTTCCAGGCAATCGAGGAAGCCACGGAAACCATCAATGGTACGTTCCATCATTGCTTTATTGTTTTCCGCAGCCGCAATAATGAAATAAAATTCCTTATTGGTTATTTCCGTATAGCGTGCACAGCAGCGGTCGATCATAATCTTCATCTGTCCGCACATGGTATAAAAATAGACCGGGGTTGCCATCACAATCACATCTGCAGCAATCATCTTCTCTACAATTTCCGCTGCATCATCCTTCTGCGGACAAGGTTTGCCGTACATACTGCAAACACTGCATCCCGTACAAGGATGAACTGTTTTGTCTTTCAGGAAAATCTTCTCCACTTCATTACCTGCTTCGAGAGCACCTTTCATAAATTCATCACATAATAAATCAGAATTACCACCTTTACGTGGACTGGATGAAATTATCAAAACCTTTTTAGCCATAACTTTACTTTATTACTTTTTATTTTCAGAATTCTTTCTATCAACGATTCACTTTGCAAAAGTAGAGAAATAAAAGCAGATCGAATGTAGACAAATTACAGAGAAAGATACCTAAATTACAGATTCCATGTTTTACTGGTAATTTTACCCAATCTCTTGTACATAGTAAGCCGGCTTTTCGGGATAAGTCTTTACCATTTGGAACTCTTGTTTTATCAGTTCTTCCATTTTTGCTATTTGCTGTTTCATACCTATTTTTGTTTCCACTTGGGTATTGCTATGCCCCACAAATGCTATAAGCAATATCATTAAAGACAGTGCTTTCAAATTAGTCATAGGTTTCTGTACTTTCATGCTATCAGGTTATTTGATATATTTTACCTCCGCTGTGTTACTATCACAAAGAAAACAGTCGGTCAATACGGTGTCGTCGGGAAGTATGATATATTCCACATTTTCAGGAGCGAACAACTTAAATACAAATTGTTTTTTCCAGATGCCGATTAAGACCAAATCGTTATCATTCGGTATTTCTATTTCATGCTTCTTACAATACCATGACACCCTGTCGTAATAATATACTATTCTGTGTTTTATTTTGGATAATCTCTGTTTAAACTCATCCGTACCATATATATAACCCATATAAGCATCTGTAACAAGTATGGTATTAGGATATATCGGTTTAGGGAATCCTTCTGCCTTCCGGCGTAAAAAGTCTTTCTCTCTGTAAGGGTCGAAAGCATCCCCTTGTGGTAACGGACGATTTTTATCCATGTAGAGAACATAAAACGACCACCAGCCGGAATCATATTGTCCTAGGACAGATAAAACGATTCCAGTATAGGGATGTGCGAATCCCAACATGCCTACAGAATAACCCGGCACTACTTTTGAAAAAGGAGTGGTACAACGGTGGAAAAACAAATGTCGGGGGAAAGTGATAGTTCCGTTCATCCTATCCAATACAAAACGTCGAGAAGGAGGAAATAACCCATATAGAAACATGACGAACATTACAATTGTCATTCCGGGTATAGGGGAGAAATATGTATCACCGTAAAGGTTATCCATGTCTGCATAAATAGCCCATGCAAGGGCAAAGGCCGGAACTCCTCCAACAATTATTAAAGTTTTCCTTATTAGAAATCCCAAGTCGAAAATCAAAAATTCATCATCTACCCTTTCTATTTTCATATCTCGGACAATTTCGTTGGTTAATACAGTGGGAAATGGGTATATGATATGCTCCATTAGACGCTGCTTACCTTGAAGAATGGCTAGTGCTATCAATGTGCAAATAACTATTAATCCTATTATTAGGATGAATGTCATTCCGGATGCAAGAAGTAACAATAACTTGCCCCATAAAAAATTGAAGATCCATAATTTGCCATAGGATAACTCCTTAAGATACGCCATGCTATAAAATCCTAATGCTCCTATTGCTATGCCGCTTATAATCATAATTATTCCTGCAATTATCCTCATTGTGGACAGGCGGTTTCTATCTATTTCCATATTCATTATTATAATTAGAAATTCCAAACGCTTTTACTATCCGGAGATATAAATACTTGTTCTAATTTAGTCTTTGCTTCGTTATAAAGAAGCCTTCTTGAATCTAAAGGTACATTCATCTCTTCCATATAGGGATTTCTTTCTCAATTTCAACATGTTCCTGCTCCTTCTTATTCCTGTATTTCTCAAATTCCGGCATGTCCGGCAATTCCTCTTCCTCCATGTATACTTGTATGAAGCGGGCAAAGCGCTTAGCAGCATCTATACCGCCAGCAATGCCCAAGGGGATTCCGCCCAGTGAACGGCGTGGATTGGCGATTACTATTTCCTCTTCACCCTTGCCGCTGAGAGTCTTCGCATGATAATTGCCAAAAAGTGTGATCACTGCCTGGTCATAAGGTATTGTCTCCTTTTTCTGAAATATAAATCGGGCAGGTATAGTTATAGTTTTGGAAACGCGATCAAAAACGATCCGCCGCCAAGGGTTAAGAATTTGACAGATTGCCATCCATAACATAGCTACATCAGCTTCAAGGAATAATAACGCATTTACAAAACCTTCGGTCGAAAGTTTTGAAGGAGTGGCATCTGCAAAATAGACCAGGGCTAAAAAGATAATAAAAAGGAGCAAAAACAGAAAAATCCTCGCCAATACGTAATCATTATCAATGACAATCTGTTTGTCATCAATCCGGTTAAATTCATATTTTTCACCAGTCGAGGATTTCCAATGATCCGGCAAAGCTATCAATTTTAATTTTCCGTCATTTTTCAGAGGTATTTTGGGGTACATGTTCCAAACAGCTTTTAACCCAATGTATACACACAAGAAAAATCCACCATTAATAGTTATCAATCCAAGCATCACTTTTAGGCATGTTATTATGAAAAATAAATCTACTTATTCTATTCTGTAGACATGATTTTATAATTTGAAATGTTTGTTCTCTCATTACTTTTCAGTCTCTTTCCGTAGTTTGTTTATTCTTATTTCCTTTTGTATCTGCTTGAAAGTTTCAAATTCAGGATGATTTGATAAATCGTCTTCAGTCATATAAGCTTGAATCAAACGAGCAAAACAATACCCGTTTGTGCGGCCGGCAAACTGCAAAGAAACTTCACCAACAAGATGCTGGTAATTGGCTATGACTACGCCATCAATTCCTCGGAGAGCATCCTGCCCAAAGGAAATCACCGCTTTTTGAAATGGTATCGTTTCTTCTTTATGGATTAGCCAACGGCGAGGAATAGTGATTGTCTTCTTTTCCCGGTCAAAGACAATTGTTCTTCGGGGGGATAAGAATTTAAATATTCCCGACAATATTAAAACGCAATTAATCAAAATAATCGTGTAGTTTTCAGCAAAACTATTATTTCCTCCTTGAAAAGGATATATGCCTAATAAAGGCAATATAATCACGATAAGAAGGAAAAATATTGGTGCTCCTCTCCTTGTAGAATCGGTGGCATCTATTACGATTCTCTTTTCGTCGAACTGTATAAATACATCAATGTATTTATACACCCATTTGTCTCGGAAATCAAAATAACTATACCTCCAAAGTTTATCATTATTTGTGAGGGGAATTTTAGGAAAAACTTTAGGAGTTACTTTGTAAAATATCAGAACTAACCAAAAAAAAAATCCCAATATTGCAATACATACTGATAAAGTCAAGTTAGTTATTGTTGCTATCTCACAGATAAAGCAAGCCGCAAAAAATGAGCCACAAAATGATAGACTTGCAAACAAGGCAAAGAAGCATCCAATAATTTTCCATTTCTTCGTATCACGTTGTACTGCTTCATTTAACGCTTGAATCTCCTCAGTCCAACGTTGATTTTCATTTTTATATTGTTTATGGCTTTTCATTGTATTTCTTTCTTTATTTCATAAATTTCCAATTCTTCTTTTTTTGCTTTAGGAGATGTATATAATTTACCATCTTTACCAACTTGTATGCTGTTTCTGGTTTCATATCACTTTGATTTATAGTTCTGTATTCCCATATCTCTTGCTGTATCATTCTACATTCACATACTTTTCATATTCAGGACCATCATAGGGAGGAACGGGAGAGCCAATGACACGAGAGTTGGTTCCAATATAAAAATGTTTAATATCAGTACCATCATCCGATTTTCCAATCTCATAAGTATAGTATTCTTCTTTGCGGTGAATAGGAGCTTTCGTATAGTCCCACTTATCAAGATGACAAAAATAAAGTAGCGGGAACGGATCATTATCGAACTCCAAACTCGTTTTTTTTAAGAACTCATCAATATGCATCCCTCTACCCAAAACAGCACCACCTACAATGATTTTACCTGTGAAATAGTGACGAGGACCACGGTTTCTTAGCCATTTTATATTGTCTTCACTGATAACTCCACGCAAATCTATATTCCAATTGATAAGTATCCCGTTAATAGGAGCACTGTTTTTTCCACTTTTATCCAATGAAGTCATCCGAAGCCCTATAGAGTCCCAAATATAAATTCCGGGCTCTGCAAGGCGTTCGTATTGTCCAAATATCTCGCACAGCTCACCGATTGTCATTCCCGGCATAAACGATTTGCCATTGTAGGTCATGGTGGTATCCGTAAAAATAAACAAGTGCTTGGTGTTTACCCCTTCCTTCTCGTAATCAATAGGCGGTTGGGGTTTAGCAACGGCTTTGTTTTCTTCTAAAAACCGGTCGACTTTACCTATCAGGTTATCAATTCCATTCAATAACTTATCATTGGTAGAAGCACAACTGTTGCACGAAGACAGCATGAATATACAACCAATGCCGAACAATATTATTATAGACTTCATCTTTTTCTGTTTGTATAAATAATTAAAATTCCCATCTCCAATTATTATATCCTTGATAATAATCTAACGCTATTATAAAGATATCAGGTTATTTGATATATTTTATCTCCGCAGTGTTGCCATCGCAAAGAAAACAGTCGGTCAATACGGTGTCGTCGTGAAGTATGATATATTCCACATTTTCAGGAGCGAACAACTTAAATACAAATTGTTTTTTCCAGATGCCGATTAAGACCAAATCGTTAGGGTTGCCATATTTTATCTCTTTCTTCTGACAAAACCATGAAACTCTTGTATAACAATGTATTATTCCGAGTTTCATCTTGGATAATCTCTGCTTAAATTCATCCGTACCATATATATAACCCATATAAGCGTCAGTTACAAGCGATGTACTGGGATATATTGGTTTAGGGAATCCTTCTGCCTTTCGGCGCAGAAAGTCTTTCTCCCTGTAAGGATGGAAAGCATCCCCTTGAGGTAACGGACGATTCTTATCCATATAGAGGACATAAAATGACCACCACCCGGAATCATACGCCCCAAGGACAGGAATGACAATTCCACTGTACGGATGGGCAAAACCTAAGTTGCCGTTAGAATACCCCGGAATTACTTTTGAAAAAGGAATGGTATAACGGGAAAAAAACAAATGGTGGGGAAAAGTTACAGTACCCTTCATTCTGTCTAGTACAAAACGGTGGGAAGGAGTAAGTAATCCATTTAAAAGCATAAAAAAAGAAGCTACTATTCCTCCACTCATGGGAGGCCAGTAAAGTTTACTAAACGGATCATTCATTTCTATACAAATGACGATTATTCCTACGCATGAAAGAATACCCCCGATGACTATCAAAGTACTCCGGATTAAGGAACTCGGATTGAAAATAAGAAATTCATCATCAGCTCTTTCTACATTCATGCTATCGGCAAGCTCAGTCGTTAATACAATTGGAAAGGGATGTATAATATGCTCCATCATTCTGCTTTTCCCCATCCATATTTTTGTTGCAATTAATACACCTACCAAAATCAGTCCTATCGACATCAAAAATATCATTCCGGATACAAAAAGTATCAATAGCTTACCCCATATATACTCAAAAAACCATAGCTCCTCATAACGCCAATTTATAAAATGCCACATTCCATAACAACAACCCCCAAATACCGGAAATCCACATAGCAATGCCATGATTCCGGCTATAATTCTGATTGTAGAGGGGCGATTTCTATCTGTTTCCATTTCCATAACTGTTTCTATTTTTAAAAATTCCACACATCTTTACTGTCTGGAGATATAAATACTTGTTCTAATACAGTCTTTGCTTCGTGATAAAGAAGCCTTCTTGCATCTAAAGGTACATTTATCTCTTCCATATAGGGACTTCTTTCTCAATTTCAGCGTGTTCCTGCTCCTCCTTATTCCTGTATTTCTCAAATTCCGGCATGTCCGGTAATTCCTCTTCCTCCATGTATACTTGTATGAAGCGGGCAAAGCGTAATGCAGCATCCATACCCCCATATATATTTAAAGTGATTCCACCCAAAAAACGGGACGGATTGGCTATTACAATCTGCTCTTCACCCTTACCACTAAATGACTTCGCTTCTGAATTAAAAGACATGGTAACCACCGCTTGTTCATAAGGAATAGTCTCTTTCCTCTGAAAGCGAAATCGGGCAGGAATAGTTATCGTTTTAGTAGTACGGTCAAAAACTACTTTACGCCATGGTTTGAGGCAAATACCTATCATACCTAATAACATAGCAACATCCAGTTGAAGAAGAAGTAAGGCTCTTGAGTAGCCTTCTGGCACAACATTCTGAGGAGTAATTTTACCATAACCCACCAAATATATGAATAGGATAAAAGGCACAAGAAAACAAAGAACTCTTTCATAAATACCATCATTGACGATAATAATCTGTTTATCATCAATCCTCTTGAATGAATGTTCTCCAACAGAAGGTATTAAATATTCCGGCAAAGGTATGTCTTTTAAACTACCGTCATTCTTTAATGATATATTGGGAAACAATTTCCAAATAATATATAACACAATCATTCCGGAAAGACAAGCGCCACCCGTAATCGTAATTAAGCCGAGTGAAATATTGGTGAAGGTTACTGTATTATTACCCTTATTTAGTATTACCATCAAAACCGGAACCCAACCCGTGATCGAAGCTACTGCAAATATTGATATCCAACATATCCTTACATGCCACTTTTCTCTTTTCCTTTCGGCTTCTCTACGCTTGACAGCTTCTATAATTTCACGACGCCATTGCTTGTTACTCTTTTTTTTTTGTTCCTTCATTTCATCTGTTTCCTTGTCATATTATAATTTTATTTAAATGGCAAATCCATATTTTCTATTAAAATTCCCGGAATGCCTCAAAAAAAAGAATACCGAGGTTCGTCCATAAGGAGTGCCATTATTATGAATTCGGTTATATTCCACATTATTACCATGATGACACAATATATATATTTCCAACGGATTTCTCTTAACTCTTTTGAACGGATTTTCTCAACTCTTTTTTTAAAATCATGATATGATTTTTTCAATTTCTGTCTTCTCGCTCGTTCCAGCATCTTCCTGTCGGATTCCAGCACCTTCCTGTATTGTTCCATCGATCTCCTGTATCCGGCGGCACAGTTCTCATAGGTGGCAAGCACAAAAAGCCCAGTCATGGGTGAGATGATGAGGCTATGGAGCCCGATCCACAAGTTTCCGATTTTGATAATCACGAATATCGTGAAGATTATCGTAACAATAATGGTCATTCTGTCTAAGAACTTGTCAAATCCCTTCATATCCCGATTAAATATTTACTTCCCATAACCTATTTTATTTTCAATCGCTTTCTATTTTCTTTCTTCTTCTCATTCTCTTTCACTACCTGCAGCATTTCATTGATTAAATCCTCTTCATTGCGTGTATCAAAATACTTTGTCTTTTCCACCCTTTCTACAATATTTCCCTGTTTGTCATATTTAAAAAGTACAATATCTTTGGATGTATCCGAAAGATAAACACATCTAACCTCTTTCCCATTCTTATAATAAGTGCTATCAATGAAATCGCTCCCGATACAATCAACGTGAATATCAAAACCATCCGACTTAAGTTCCGTGAAACTGCCTGTGAGCTTCATGTCAGCATCGAATCTAAATTCCTTCTTTCCGTTTTTTTCGACAATCGTCTTTTCGATATGACTGACAATACCATTCTTTATACTTTCTCCGATAAGAGTGTCTCCTGATATTTTCTCTATATTGCACACGATGTCATAGTCCCCGTCTGTACGGGGAATCCTTTTTTCGGCTTCTTCATAAGATAGTCCCCGAAAGAAGTAAGTGGTTCTCTTTTTCCCCGTGTCAAAATAGCATTGCACACTTTTTCTCAGATTACCACCTCCGTCGTATTCATTCTTTTCCTCATAGTCGTTGTCTTCAAGCAATACGTAGTCATTGTTTATGTTTCTGACGTATACCGGTTTGCGCTTGCGTTTGTCGTAATATTTCCGCAACGAATAATCAACGGTATCCCCTTGGGCATTCAATGTTAACGATTCCTCACTTTGGGGAGCGTATCTCATCATCTCAATATTGCCCGACGTCTTCGATTTTCTTTCTACGGTAAATTTTTCATTGTCCGTATACGTATAATAATCCGTACTCTTATTTTCAGTCACCTCCATTGTTTCAGCATCTTTTTCATACATACGAGATGTTCTGGTCCATTGCACCTCTGACAAACGATTCTTTTCATCGTACTTGTTTTCATAAGTCGTCACGGTTATGCGGTCATAAGTTTCCTCTTCCGAAACAGTTTTAGTTCCACAAGCATACAAAACGGCGACCAAAAGCAATAATTTTATTTTCATATACTTAATTTTAGGGCAGGATAGCGTCGGCAAATCAATAGATTTTTTCTTTAATAATTCCCTCTTGCAAATCCCGCATCGTTAATCGTTTATATTCTTGTTTTTTTCTCATGAACAGACCTTTTATGAAACCGGATATTTCATCTCCTTCTTCCGGGAAATAATCGTTAAAATGAAAATCATTCATTGTATCTCCCATTTAAAGGTTTTGTCAAAATAATCTCTGTATCGGGTAGAGCAGATAGGTCTGGGAGTTACTCCACGCAGGACTTTCCTATAGACGTTTATTAACAATCATAGGAAATAGAAGCCTTTGCGACACGAGTAATTATACCATTACCGGCTAAAGATGATAAAAACAATGTGATTGATTCTTCTTCGTAGTTTATATGTGAGTCAAATATTAAATCCAGTTTCCCATCTCCATCTATGTCACCGGCAAATAAAAGACGCAGTACTGAATCATAAAACTTATCGATATTAAATAACTCCACTTCTTGTGAATTGTCTTTACAGAGAGTCATTTTATAATTACACCAATATGAATACTCTTTATTAGGTTCGTATTCTTCTTTATTTTCATCCGAAAGTTCTGCAAAAACACTGATAGTATACTTAGAAGAATTAAAGTTTATAACCATAGGCGTTTTAGGTGCAATATATCCCGTTCCTATAGGGATACTATCTACAATACCATTCTTTAAAGTAGGCATATTAATAAAGAACAGACTGTTTCTACCGCTTTTAATGTATTCACACTCCATCCCAAGGCATTCGTCTGTATAAGTGCTTACTGTATATTTTGCTCTATCTATACAATAATTCCCAGTAATAGTATCACGATAAAATTCTTTCCAACTGTTATTTATAATTTGGGATTCTTTACCTATCGTATATCTTCCTCCCGGAAGTAACATCTTAACACTATCAAGAGCGGTTTTCTTATCTATTGAGACATTATTCATACTATTCAGTGTATCAGACGCTATGTTTGTAACAATAGTATCGTTTGTGGGTGTTAAAGTGGATTTTCTGTTTGCTGCTCCAGAACAACTTAATAATAACACGAAAGTTATTAATGCGAAATAATTTCTATTCATCTTATCAATTTTTACAGTTATACATATCGGTTAATTAAATGATATTATTCAGAATAAACATATTTGTAATTATTAGGTGCTGAAGTAAATATATTATCTATTCCGTTTATACTATACGATCCATCGCCATAATAATCCCAATACACTCTTTTACTATCAATAAGTTTATAGCTGACCACTAAGGAGTCTTTATCAAATTTTATGAATAGGTCTTTTCCTTTGTAGAAGTCGATGTCGAGGAATTGATACTCAACGTCTATTTCGTAACGGATGCCGGGCATTGAATCCTCTTCATTCACAAAATAGGATTCTCCCAATAGGTCCAGTATTTCCCGGAAGGTCATCCCTGTCTTCAAACGGTTATTTATCAAATCGTCAATCATAAACTTTCTGGAATAATAATGACCGCCCCATTCGTCCCAACCTTTCCGGTTGAATGGAACACAACGATGATGTGTACATCCCATTTGCACGCAAACAAACAGGGATAACACAAATACAAAAACTGCTTTGCTTATCTTTTCATTTGACATTAATCCCTCACTTCATATAATGCGATTCCATGATTAATCACCAACTTATCAGATAATCATAAAGCCGGTAAACTTTGCCTGCTTTCCATTCACGGCCATTAGGAGTATAGATACTGGAGCCTTGTTTGTCGATATTCATAAACATATCCTTTTTCCCGTCAGTGAAAAAAGCGAAAGGAATTGCCGGCATTCTCACCAGACGTGCTGTTGTATGCTCCAAATCCAAACCGCTTTTCCGCAATTCTTCTTGTATTTCTATCATGTATGCTATTTTATCCTCCATAATATACCACCTTCCATGCAGTCGTTCTTGTACATTGTCATCAATAATAAGGCACATATCGCATATGTCATATTCATCTGCATCAGGACTTCTCAGTGTCATATCTCCTTTTTCATTCCGTTCAAACTCCACAATACCGGATAGTCTTTTTGTTCTCCGCAATCTCGTTTCACCGGCAACAAGGGGGAGCTGTTCTTCATCTTCCGTCAGGTATCTCTCCTCCCATTCTATATTCCCATTCGAATGAAACGTCACAATAACGGATTTTGTCACTTTTTCCCTCCATCTCGCTTCACCATAATACGTAATATTGGGGCACAGCTCTTTGTCTTCCATCAGTTCCGTAAACTTCATGCCTTTTTCCATTTGGCGAGCCATATATGCTGTGGTGCTAAGTCCGTCTTTGAAATTGCTCTTAAACTCTTCAAAGTCCCAGCAAGGAAGGCAAGCCTCCCGGTTGATTTCTACAGAATCTGTTATACCGGTTTCATCGATTACTTTACCGTTCGGAATACGATAATAGAAACTGGCTTCGATTTTACCCCATACATCACCCGAGTTTTCCAAAGCATCCAGATTATGTGCAGTAATAAGGAACGGTTTCACCCATTCCGGTGTATACATCTCTGCACTTTGAATATTAGACAAGCTGGATAGTTTTGGCGCTTCCTCTCCAAGCACGCAATAGTCCAGTTCGAAGACGAGCCAATCGTGATATTCTTTTTTCCATCGCCATAGTGTTACGTCCAGACGCGGCTTGTCGTTTTCCATGTTGACAAGCCCGTTTTCATTGCCTGCCGCCGCAATGACAAGTGTGTCTTTACTGCTGTTACTTTTGGCATATAACTGGATATATTCTTTCTTTGTTTCCCAGCGGTACAGTTTCCCGGGTCGTCCTTCAAAATCGGTTCCCTCCTCAAAATGTGGTTTTCCATATTTCTTTGTGGCTGCTTTCACCAACTTGGCGAAACCTTCTTCGTCTGTTTCCCTC
Organism: Bacteroides sp. BFG-606; assembly: GCF_024788145.1. NCBI lineage: Bacteria > Pseudomonadati > Bacteroidota > Bacteroidia > Bacteroidales > Bacteroidaceae > Bacteroides > Bacteroides sp. BFG-606. The sequence continues at coordinate 5,480,595 of NZ_JANUIL010000001.1, forward strand.
TTGCCTTTTACCTGCACTAATTCGCCTTGTTCTGTTGTTACCATGCCGAGGTCTGTAAAGTCAAATCCCCGGAAAGTGGCTTCCGTTCTTTTACTGCCTCCCTTGTTTCTGTAAGCCACCAAAGGCGGAAACAGTTCATCCGTTTCCGTGTTGTAAAATTTAAGGGTATCTACTTTGTACCGCGCTTCAATCTTCTGCTGTGTGGTATCTAAGAGGGAAGACATCATAGCGGCTACGTTTAGGCCGTAGTCCGGATTGTCTAAGTTGAAAACCGGTTTCCCTACCTGTGCCTTTGTGCAACCAACCAAGCCGAAAAGACTTGTTACTCCCGTGATTATAACTGTCTTTAGTCTCATAACTGATATGTCAAATTAAAATTCCGTATTAATATTCATCTCCCTGATAATGTTTGCACTTAATTAAAATTTCCATCTCCAATTATTGTATCCTTGATAATAATCTAACGCTATCATAAAGATATCAGGTTATTTGATATATTTTACCTCCGCTGTGTTACTATCACAAAGAAAACAGTCGGTCAGTACGGTGTCGTCGGGAAGTATGATATATTCCACATTTTCAGGAGCGAACAACTTAAATACAAATTGTTTTTTCCAGATACCGATTAAGACCAAATCGTTATCATTCGGTATTTCTATTTCATGCTTCTGACAATACCATGACACTCTGTCATAATAATATACTATTCTGTGTTTTATTTTAGATAATCTCTGCTTAAACTCATCCGTACCATATATATAACCCATATAAGCATCTGTAACAAGTATGGTATTAGGATATATCGGTTTAGGGAATCCTTCTGCCTTCCGGCGTAAAAAGTCTTTCTCCCTGTAAGGATCGAAAGTGTCCCCTTGAGGTAACGGACGATTTTTATCCATATAGAGGACATAAAATGACCACCAGCCGGAATCATACGCACCAAGGACAGGAATGACAATTCCACTGTAAGGATGTGCAAAACCTAAGTTTCCGTTAGAATACCCCGGAATTACTTTTGAAAAGGGAATGGTACAACGTGGAAAAAACAAATGGCGGGGAAAAGTCACAGTACCCTTCATTCTGTCTAGTACAAAACGACGGGAAGGAGCAAGTAATCCGTTTAAAAGCAGAAAAAAAGAGGCTACTATTCCTCCACTTATGGGAGGTGAATAAAGATCACTAGATGGATCATTTATTTCTCGATAAATGACGATTATTCCTACGCATGAAAGAATCCCCCCGATGACTATCAAAGTACTCCGGATTAAGGAACTCGGATTGAAGACGAAAAATTTATCATCAGCTCTTTCTACATTCATGCTATCGGCAAGCTCAGCCGTTAATACAGTTGGAAAGGGATATATAATATGCTCCATCATTCTGCTTTTCCCCATCCATATCTTTGTTGCGATTAATACACCTACCAAAATCAGTCCTATTGACATCAAAAATATCATTCCGGATACGAAAAGTATTAATAGCTTACCCCATACATACTCAAAAATCCATAGCTCCTCATAAGGCCAATTGGTAAAGCGCCACATTCCATTACAACAAACCAAAAATACCGGAATTCCGCATAGCAATACAATGATGCCAAATATTATTCTGATTGTAGAGGGACGGTTTCTATCTGTTTCCATTTCCATACCTGTTTCTATTTTTTTCAAAAATCCCACACATCTTTACTGTCCGGAGATATAAATACTTGTTCTAATACAGTCTTTGCTTCGTGATAAAGAAGCCTTCTTGCATCTAAAGGTACATTCATCTCTTCCATATAGGGATTTCTTTCTCAATTTCAGTATGTTCCTGCTCCTTCTTATTTCTGTATTTCTCAAATTCCGGCATATCCGGCAATTCCTCTTCCTCCATGTATAGTTGTATGAAGCGGGCAAAACGTCTGGCTTTATCCATATCACCGTCCATCAAGGAAACTCCACTTAACAGACTGGGTGAATTGGAATTGGAAATTATTATACTTGACACACACCCCAGCGAACCAGGCCCCATGTAATAACGAATCGTGAGTTCAGCCTGACTATAAGGTATCGTTTCTTTTTTATGCAGCAGAAGTCGTCCTGGTATAGTTACGGTCCTGGAAACACGATCAAAAACAATCCGCCGCCAAGGCTGTAGAATGGCACTTATTCCTGGTGTCAGGATGAGCAAGTACAACTCAAGAAGCAGTAATGTACTTCCATAATCTTCAGTTGTAAGTTTTGAAGGAGTGGCATCTGCAAAATAGACCAGGGCTAAAAAGATAATAAAAAGGAGCAAAAACAGAAAAATCCTCGCCAATACGTCATCATTATCAATGACAATCTGTTTGTCATCACACCGGCTTAAATATTCAGGCTCTACCAAAGTTTCCGAAGAATCCGGCAAACATTGCGTATTTCCCGTACTTTCGCCATTTTTCAGAGGTATCCGGATAGCCAGATTCCGGGCTTCTTTAGACAGGATGTACATAAACAGGTAAATCCCACCGTTAATGGCTATCAATCCAAGCATGACATTGGTGAAGGTATTACGTATATCTGACAGCGTGACGAATATAAGTAATGGGAAGAAAGATATAAATGTGCCCCACAACATGATATGGGATTTGCATATACGCCACCTTTCCTTTCTCTTTTTCTTTCTCCACTCAGCCTCTCTACGCTTGACATCGGCTATGATTTCACGCCTCGATTGCTTGTTGCTCTTTTTTTTCCGTTGCTTCATTTCATCTGTTTTCTTGTCATATATATACAGCTAAAGCCAACCAATTATTCAATTTGATATTTATCAAAAATGGTAAAATTGCCAAAATATTACCTGCTTGGAATAGGGATATTATAATATTTACTCTTTGTTACCCTCCGAATCATATCTTTCAATGGTATTCCAGCCTCCGCCCTTGCGCTCGGCAACCGATTTGAGCTTGCCGTTAGCGTAATACTCCTTGCGATAGACCTCGCTATCAGCTTCACAACGGCCCTCTTCCCGCAACTTTCCGGTATCAAAGTAACGTTTATATGCTCCTTCACGCTTACCGTTCTTGAAAGTATATTCCGATTTACATTGGCCTGATCCAAAATAAAATTCCTTTGTTACTCCGTTCAATTTGCCATTGAGGTAGTTTGACGACTTTTCAGGAGTGCCGTCAGTGAAATAAGTAATCTCTTCTCCATTCTTTTCATCGTTTCTGTAAGTGGTGGACTTTTCGGGCTTGCCGCCTTTACCATATCTAATCCAGACACCCTCTTTTTTGCCGTCTTTATAGCTACTTTTGCTACGGGGCTTGCCGTCTTTCCACGTTTCGCTCCACTGACCATCGGGCAAGCCGTTCTTATAGAAACTGATGCGAGTCACATCACCTACGTTGCCCGACAAATGTTCAGTCCATTTGCCATCGCGTTTACCGTCTTTATAACATTCGTCGAGCGTCAGAGTGCCGTCGCTGTCGTATCGGCGGTCATAACCATCTTCAATCCCTAACTTATATACTTTTTCTGTTTCAACTTTGCCGTTCGAGTGATATGTCCTGCTCACGCTATCCACTTTGCCGTCTATAAACGTTCGCTCACTTTGCACGGTCTGTCCGTCACCATAATAGCGCTTGTATAATCCATCCCTGTTTCCCTCTTTGTAACGGCACTCTTCAAGTAGTTTGTTCTCTTTGAAATGTCGGTAATTACCATGATACATGCCATCCTTAAAGTCAGCGAGAATGTACTCCGAGTGGTAGCCGTCAATCAGGCGGTGAGAGCCGTTGAGCGGGGTCTTTTCTTCATTATTCAAGCGAAAGAGCATCCGACCATCCCCATAGTTGATAACAGTGATTTCTTCTATTTGGTAAACTTTTTCCTGTGCCGTACTCGTGAGTACCATTACTCCGAAAAGGAGCAGTAACATAATTTTTTTCATATTTTTTTATTGTATTACTTGAGTTTCATTTAATTAGTGTATAGTCCTTTTGCCCGTCCAGGCAACCTGCAATTCTTGGTTGCTATGACGGGCTAATACTCAACCGACAAAAGTAATACAAATAAATTATAAGAAAAGTATTTTGCTTATAAATATAATATACATTTTAATTATTATAGGATTTGAGCTAAATTAATATGCCTGTGATTCGGATGAGCACATAACTAAACTACCCTCAATCTATTGATTTATAGCTGAATATTATTTCATCCGAATCCTTTTAAAAATGGAAACATGATTATCCCAATCGCATTGTACGAAAAAGAAATATAGCCATATTTGATATGGCTATATAAAAAGTTGTACCGTGGTTACTTTGAGAGCAACATTTTCAAGTCATTCTTGCTGATGCCCATGTATTTGCATACCTTTAACTCGCTTATGCCGTCAGCCAGCATTTGCCGGACTGCGTTTCTGTCTCTTTCATACGCTTCCAATCTATTGAAAATGGTATCAGTCAAAAAGTCTATTCCCTCTGAAAAGGCTTTTTCTCCTTCCGGGGTATTAAAGTCTATCGTGCAGATTTTGGCACACTCCTTATGAAGTATCAAATAGTAAATTCCTCCGATTAGGATTGCAGCGATACTTTTAATATTGACTTTTGCAGGTTTAAACAGCGTTTCGTAATATGTAATCAAATTAAGGTTCATGACATCTCGCGTTTCCGCCGTTCTTTTTGTGGTATCATTGACAACTGACATTTCGTAAAGCAACAGCTTTTGCATAACGGGATTATCAGACAAGTTCTTGAAGAGTATCTTGAGTGTTTCAGCGAAGAACTTTTTAGGTCCCAATACATTCAAGTTGGAAATATCGATGGCATTGTTTATCCAGAAGTCATATTGCTTGGCAAGTTTGTCATAGAGATTATCCATCGAACCGTATCTTCTATAGAATACGTTGGCTTCCACCCCTGCGGCTTTCGTCAAGGTGCTTAGATTGACATTGCCGAAACCCTGTTCCGCCACGAGTTTTTCGAGTTCGGACATTACATCCCTGTCTAATTGTTCATTAGTCCGTCTGTTTCGAGTTTTTTTCTCTTCCTGCTTCATTCTTATATTGTATTTATACTGGCTATATCTGCTTTTCTATAGATGGTTTTATTGCAAATATAGGTGTTTTACACTTTACAAGCAATATATTGGTGATAAAGATAACGCCAATGGTGGCTTGATATTTAGATAATAGACTAATTAATTTGCTTATTTATCCCTTCAATCATACTTGTATTATGGTATTCGTTTTTGCAGTTGGGATAGCAGGGAACGGGCAGCAGTTTGCCGTCTTTCGCCATACCCTCGTATTTCTCTATGATATGTTTGGCAACTTCCAACAGACGGATGTTACTTTCCGTACCCGTTTTCTGGCGTTTGGTCTTAATCCACAGATGACCGTCAAAGGATATTTCCAGATTCTCTTTCGTCAAGTGATACATGTCCGTCCAGCTTAACCCTGTGAATGTGCAGAAAATGAACAAGTCACGAATCAATTCATAGCTTTTCTTCTTGAACGTGCCGTTGATAAGCAGTGTGATTTCCTCTTTTGTCAGAAAGCCCCGTTTGGTTTCTTCTTTTGTGATGCTGTACCCGTAGAACGGATCACACTGTAGCCAACCGTTATTTAGCATTTGAAATCCATGTAACTCAGCACTTTGAAAACTATATTGCAATCATCTGCCTGCCAAAAGAAAGTAACGGGATAGTAATGTAACTTTGTCCTCACTTGGCTTTTTGTTGGTTTCGGATGGCGTTCTGTTCTGTTCTTTCTCTCGCCTAAATCGCTATTTGTCAGCCTTATTACTACGCTTTGCGCTAAGTCTCAATTTTAATTCATATCTTTGTTCAGGATACGAACAATATAATACAATGAAGAAAATACTACTGACTGACTCTCATAAAGATAAGCTGTTTCAAATCCCTCTTTTTCGGGATTTACCTCTGAATATCAAACTTTCTTTGCTTGAGAAACTTGAATTTGTTATCTATGCAGCAGAAAAAAAAGAGATTGTTGTAACCCAAGGTACCCCATGCAATAAATTATATGTATTATTAGAAGGAAAACTACGCACAGACATTATAGACGGACTTGGAAACGAAGTAATGATTGAATATATCATTGCTCCACGAACTTTTGCTACTCCTCACCTATTCAATACAAACAACACATTGCCAGCTACATTCACAGCCTTGGAAGACAGCATATTACTCATGGCAACAAAAGAGTCAACTTTCAAAGTAATCAGTCAGGATCCACAAGTATTACATAATTTTCTTTGCATAGCAGGAAATTGCAATATCTGTACCGTATCCCGCCTGAAACCTCTTTCACGCAAAACCGTACGGGAAAGATTCATTGTTTATCTATATGAACATAAGAAAAAAGATTCATTGGTGGTAAATATCATGCATACTCAATCCCAACTTGCCGAATACTTAAATGTATCACGTCCCGCCCTATCTAAGGAAATCAATAAGATGATTAAAGAAGGGCTTGTCACTATGGAAGGAAAACGAATAGAGATTTTAGATCAAATAACTTTAGAGAAATATCTGTAATAATCTATTCCATAACAATAAAGATAATTATCAGGGAAGTCTCTAAAACAAAAAATCATCCTTACTGCAATATGTGTAGTAAGGATGATTTTATAAACTCAAAACTTTTCAAAAATTCTCTCTCTATTTAATTCTTATTATTTCCTTGGGTTTACCATTTTACGAACAATATTTTCGGATTGATATTCAATGATACCCAACCCCAGTCCTGCCAGCTTTTATGATTACCTGTTTTCACAATATCCATTGTCTTCGTGCCACGCATAAAAGAATATCCGGCAGAGAGTTTCACATCTTTCATGATTGACCAGTTTATCTGATAATCAACTTCCGAACCTAATGATTTCTTTAAGTCCTGAACTTTAACTGCTGTACTAAAGTAATGGTAATTAAGTTCCATATCCACCTTGTCAGATAGACGGAAACGACCTCCGATACGAGCATCCATCAATCCCGGTGCATAACCATTTGCAAATGTAGAAGCATAAAAATAATCCATTGCTCCATAGAATTTATGATGGGTCCCATAAAGAGGATCAAAAGCCTTATACTTACCGCCATTTCCTTTATCACCGCTTAAATAATCAAAACTAACTACGGCTCCCCATGTCTGATTAAACGTATAGGCGGCTTGTATGCTACCCATCAAAGCTGAAACTTTCTCCGCCACTTTATTCTTACCCATCTGATAGTAGAAAGCACCATCCAGATTCCAGTTGCTATTCTTATAAGTGAGGTAAGTACCCATTGTTTGTAAATAGCGGGTATGAGAATCATCCGTGGCTTTATCGCCCGTTTCCAATCCCAGATTCATAAACAACAAAGAAGCTCCAAACGGAACATTGTCCGCTTTATAATGATACCAGACAGTTTGCATATTCTTATATGGCTGTCCGGTAGAAGAATCATAGTAAGTACCTCCACTTGTTCTATTGTCATTATTCTGGTTAAAAGCAAGAATCAGATGGACTTCATTATTTTTATTGGCATATCCCAGCTTCAATGCATCGTGGTAACGCCCCGCTACATTCCAATCCAGTCCTCCCAAAATACGTTCATCATCATAAATCAATGACTGACGTCCCAGTTGAGCAAAGAACCCTTCACCAAAGTTCAGTTTCGCCCAAGCCTCATTCAACATAAAACGCCCATTCTTCTCAATCTGCGGGTCTTGTCCCCAAACACCGACATGCTGTGCCGACATCTTTAGTTCCAAATCCGAACGTTTATAATCCATCGAGAGGCGTGCACGGTTATTGATGAAAGAGGTAGGAGCTACCCCTTCATCCCGTGGAGTCAGTGCACCATTCCGATACTCCGCACGAGGTCTGATTTGCATAGACATCGTAAATTCATTCTCTTTCTCCGTGTTTTGTGTATATGCCATGCTTGGCAATAGCATAAGCAAGAATGACCAATAAAATGTTTTCATTGATATTGAAGTTTTAGTGATACGATATTTCAATTTAAATTATAAGTATGCACACTGACTCCTTGCGCGGCCGGAAGGTAATTGATTCCATACCAGCACATTTGCAACAGGACAAATGATACTAACAGAATAATCAACGCAGGACGTGCCTTCAATGGCTTGCCTAATCTGAAATGGATATACACCAGATAAGCGAACCAGGTAGCTGCCGCCCAAGTCTCTTTCGGGTCCCAAGCCCAGTAATGTCCCCAGGCTTCTTTTGCCCAGATAGCTCCGGTAAGCATACCTAATGTCATAAATGCCAGACCTACATAGGTGAGGTTGTCACACAAATCCATTTCTTTCCGTTCAATCTCCTTCTTTTTGAACCAAAGCAGATAGACAGCCATCACCGTCGCCGCTCCCAACATAGCATAAGCAAACATATACACAATGACATGAGGGGCAAACCACGGGCTTTGCAAAGCAGGCATTAACGTCTTATTGTGAATCTCCGGTTTGAAGATATTGATACAGATAAAGACCAATGAAAGGATGCAACTGAAACTTAAAATCCATTTATACTTCCAGCGTGCATAGGTTATCAATCCCGCCAACGGAAGGAAGAAAGAATACCACAACCGTGTCTCTCCCATTGTCCGCATCGGAGGACGTTCTAATGAAATCCACATTCCGATAATGAAGCTGAAGAAAATAGCCAGACCTAAGAAAGTAAATCCATAAGCCCATCCCGGTTTTGTACCTTTCCAGGCAGCAAAAGCTCCCAAAGCCCAACAAACCAGTGCAGCTATTGCAAATAGTATAAAGTATTCCCAACTCATGCTTTGTCCTCCTCTTTCCTCTTTTGTGCGCTGACAAACAGACAGATGGCTCCTGCCATCATCATTATAATTCCTGTGTAAACAACCGGCAACCACGGATCGCGAACCAACTCGAAAACACTGACATCGCTCCATCGTCCCTTTGTTTCATCGTAACTAAGTTGATAAATTTTCCAACCTTCTATCTCCATCGGACGGTTCACTTCAATGGTTCCTTCCGTGATCGTTCCTTCTTGTGTGTAAATCTTCACTTCCGATGCAAATCGCTGCGGTTCCCGTTCCGGCATTACAATACTGGTTAAAGAATCCAGCCGGATTGCCTTATAGGGAAAAAGAAAACTACCACAGCTTACCCATCCCTCTTTGGTTGTTTGATTCTTCTGATTGACTGCTTTCAGATAGACAGCATAAGTCGCTCCCATCGAATAGAATTTTGTAAACTTCAAGGTATCTTCGGTAGCCACAGAAGCAGCCATCGGAATAGATTGCTCGATAGTTAGCTGCCAATCCTGCAAGCTGCCATTTGTCACTCCCTCTTCCAACAATACATGTACAGGAGATTTGTCGGGAAGCGTACGGCCGGTTTCATTATCAATCAACATCAGTTTCGGAGGATATTCGTCGATTGTGAAATCCTTCAGTTCGATAGCCAGCGGAAGCTCAATCAGTTGACCTTTATCATCCGTAGCCCGCCATTCGGCACTTCCCATCCGGGTTGTCATTTTCAACCTTTGCATATCGGCATTTCCCAAAGTGGCTGTTATCAGTGCAATAAACAATCCGATATGATTCAGAAGGAAAGAAATCCTGCTGATCTTCAAAGAAAAACCGGTGCGAAGGATTGTCAGCCCCAAGGCGGTGACCATCCAAAAGTAGAGCAGGACAAAAGGCCAGGAAGAAATCATCTGCGAAAACCCCAGCAGATCAGCCGGAGCATGACCGGAAGGAGCTTGCCGGATCAGTCCCATCACCACCGTCATGCCGACCACCCACAATAGAGACGAGACAGCAGCGGAATAATGACTCAACCATCCGAATAAATAGATACGTTTGCGAAGAAGGTGCATGGCTAGCAAAGCAATGATATAAACCACTAACACAATCACATTGACCGGACAGGCAAACAGATCCCAATGTATGGCTCCCACTGTCATTTGCAGCAATAACCCTATCACCAGTAATCCTGCGCCAATCACCAGCCCTTCTTTATAACTCCATGGTTTGCTCCACATATATAAACTCTCTTATTTCTGTGCCAGACGACCGTTTTCTTTCGCTTTCTCCAACCATGCCGGAACAGTTGTTTTCAGGAATTTCTCCTTAGCCGCTCTTTCAGCATCCATATCCAAGCCGATATATTCCTGTGCTTTTGCCTTTGTTGAAATGTCCGGCATCGGAACATCTCCCGTATATCCGTTCTTCGCCAATACTTTGGATACAGCCAGACGGGCTTGCATGGCACGATCCAATCCATGAGAAAGAATTCTCTGAATTTCCTGCGGTGCATGGAAAGAACCTCCGTGTGAAGCTACTCCGAAATCCCAACGCCATTGTGCCTGACGAATCAGTGCGAGCACATCTTTCATCTGTGTTTCTGTGGCACCCTTGTCCCAGGCAAATTTAGCTTCGATATGTGCTTTTGCCAATTCCTGTTCCAGACGGTTACGGATTTCATTCGCTTTACGCTGGCGTTCGTACACATTATTACGCAAAGTCTCTTCACTTTCACGGTGACAAACCTGACAGGTGCGGTCAATCATAGCCAACGGGCTTTGGATATGGTGATCGCTGAATTTCACACCACCTTCACTCTTATACGGCATGTGGCAATCGGCACAAGAGACACCTCTCTGTCCGTGGATACCCATCTGACAAATCTCATAGTCAGGATGCTGCGCTTTCAGAATCGGAGTACGGCTCAATTTATGAATATAATCATAGAAACCGGCCTCATCATAATAAGCCTCCATATCTTCTACCGTAAAACCTTTGTCCCAAGGGAAAGTCAGGTATTTGCCATCCCCTTTGAAATAATATTCCACATGACATTGTGCACATACCAATGAACGCATCTCCTGCGGAGTAGCTTTAGTGATGTCTTTACCCTGACGTTGGAAAGCCTCTATCAAAGCGGGACGACTGATATGAAGATTCATTGTTTCGGGATCATGGCAATCGGAGCATCCGATAGGATTCACAATTTCAGCGCCCATAGCCCCCCATTTATTGTTATAGAAAGAATCGACACCCAATGCCTCCATCATACGGGGAACATCCGGACTCTTACAAGTCCAACAGGTAGACGGTTGAGGACCTTCGGTCGGGCTCATGGGCGAACCGGTACGCAAAGATGCCGTAATATCCTCAATGGCATGCATGTGTCCCCGTGGAGTGGAATAATCTTTTGAGAAAGCATATCCCGCCCATAGAATCACCATTTCAGGACGTTTTTCCAAAGCATCTACAGCAATATTCCCATTAAATTCACTCTCAAAGTCAGTCTTTGCAGTCTCCGTCCAAGTCTGGTATTCACGGGGAAAGTCATCCTTAAACAGTTCATTCCGTGCTTCAATCCCTTTGATAACGTTTTTACGGTTATTGAAAATGCTGGCAACTTCCGCCCTCCGTTCCATCAACGCAGAAACGCATAATCCCAAAACAAATACAACGACCATTGAACCTCCGAACAACAGCCATCCTTGCCATGATTTTAATTTCTTTTCCATTGTATATCGGTTTTATTATTTTATTACGTATTTCATTTCTTATTTATCTTTCTGATTCACCATCTTCCGGAGCCATTCGGGAACAGGCGATTCCGGAAGAGGAACAATCGCTCCCGGAGTAGCGGACAGAGAATTCTTTCCACCATGAGGAACATCACGATGGCAATCCCAGCAAGCCTTCCCCTCTCCTACTTGTGACATCATATAATCGATCTTCCCCGTCTTCACAAATTCCGTATTGAGTTGTGTATGACAACGGATACAATTATCCATAATCACTTCGGAACTGGCTTCATGAGCCTGAATGACCTGCGGCTCACTTTTGGTAAGAAATGCAGCCACGTGTTTCATACCGTCCATACCTTTAAAGGTCCATTTCTTCACAGCATTTTCATGCGGCACATGACAATCATTGCAGGTGGCATTCCGGGCATGCGAACTATGAAACCAAGTTGCATAGTAAGGAGTCATAATGTGGCAATTCACGCACGCAGCCGGGTCATCCCCAAGATAGGTATGCGCCCGGAGCATATACATAAACAGTGCTCCTCCACCCACAATAACACCGCCAATGATGACAGCCGCTACCTTCCATTTATAAGAAGGAAAGAGTCGATTTATTATTGGAAACTTCATCATATGAAAAAGTATTTTTCACAAAAGTAAAGGATTGGAAACAAAAAAGGTGTAATAGATATTACACCTTTCAAAAGAAAAAATACTCATTACAAAAAAACAGTCTATCTATCGTCCTATGGATAGTAGACATTCCTTCCTTATGTATTGCAATCTATCTTATTCATCATGGTGATGGTCTTCGTCTTCCACCTCATTACTCAATTTAATATTGCGCGCGATATAAGATTCGTTACCTGCGGCATCCGTGCAATAAACCATCAAATGATAATCTCCTGCAGTAGCATTGGCCGGTATTACAATATCGTGATGATGAATATGGGCGGTTTTCTGTCCGGACACATCGTAGGATCTGTTGAAACTAAAATCTACTGTTTCCTGTGCAGCCCTGCTATTACCTCCGTGTGAATGGTGGTCGAAATTACTATGAATTTCAATCTTATAGGATTTCAGCATGACATCATCCGACAAATCCATTTCAAAATGAACCCCATGTTCGTTTCCGATCTCCAAAGCCTGACCTTCTTCCGGTTCGTGAAGTTCAATCAGAGGTTTGGTCGTATCGCTGGAGTCATCATTATCACAAGAGGAAAACATGAAAGTAACTGTTGCCAAAAGGCTAATCATTGGGAGATAGAATTTATTTTTCATTTCAGTAATTTTTTAAATGGAACTTTGATTAATATCTGGAAGTTACGTCCCGGTTCGGGGATCTCAACTTTCCTGTAAAAACTAAGATGATTGTAATATCGGGTATTGAATATATTCCGGGCGGTCAGGGTGATTTCAATCTCGTTGTTTCCACCTATCGGAATATTCAATGAACCACCCAGATGAAAGAGGTTTGCTCCGGCTGTACGGTCTTCGTTACGGTCCACTCTATTTTGCCGGGCAATGCTCTGCCATTCTGCATACAACATATACCGATTCTTTTGCCAGGTTAATGTATTGCGCATGACAGGAGGTGGCGAGAAACTCAATGGAATATGTTCATCACAATTATAGGTGTAAACGTATTCAGCGGAAATCCGATAATTGAAGTTGCGCAGAAAATCAACATCTACGGTAGCTTCAGTTCCTGCAAATAGCGCTTCCGCTCCGGTATAGCGATAGATTTGTCCGGCATGAGGCAATACAGACCACTCTCCGGTAGGACGCAGAAAGATGTAATTGCTGAACCAACTGACAAATGGAGAGACGGAGAAAGAAATTCCCCGGTACTTCAGATGATAAGAAGCATCCAGTTGCCAGCCTTGTTCGGACTTTAGGTTTGCATCTCCCTGTTCATGGCGGAAAGTGCCGTGATGTACACCGTTGGCAGCCAACTCATTCGCACCGGGCAGGCGGAAACTACGCCCGATATTCACCTTTACCAGATGCTTGTCGGAGGGAGTCCATACCAGTCCCAGAGAAAGAGAATAATCACCGTAGTGCTTATTCACAGAGTGACTGTTCCACTTGTAGAAGTCTATCTGTTCCGGATCATAGCCCTGTTTCCGAAGATAATCGGCAAGGTAAGCATCTTCATGCGAAGAGATATTCATATATCCGTAGTCATATCGCACTCCTCCGCTGACTGAAAACACATTGTTAGGTCTGTATGTCGTAAGCCAAAGCATTCCGGTAGTGGAACGGCGATATTCAGGCAGTAAAAACGAATAGCCGGAAATGTCGTTCCGTTGATGTTGTCCATCCCACCCCAATGTATGTTCCCACGAAGAAGAACCAATAAAACGAGCTTTCACCGAAGCACTGAAAGTGTTCAGATTAAAAGCAAGTTCCTTGTCGGGGTCTTTCTCCGGTGCGGGTTGCGAACCGTAGTGAGTATGGAAAGCACTCCACTCTTCACGGTGATTGTTCTGGAAACCTAAATCGCCTGACAAGATCAGTTTCTCCCATGCATATTGCTGGTGGGTAGTCACTTTCAGGTGATTCACTTTACTGAATGGCAATTCAATATTACGGCTGTCTCCATCATCTTCCACACGTGACGCATCGGGTATGCCATGTGCCCCCGGGAAGAATCCCGTCTTTTGATATACATTACTCACAGCATAATTCGCTTTATAGGCTCTTCGTTGATATTGGGTAAAAAGTCCGATATTACGTTCAATGCCTGCTGTATTCTTGAGTTTACGCCCATATATGGGAATTCTTTGTGTCAGGTAGACAATAGAGTCCGTCGGAATACGATAGTCACCGAAATGTTGTTCCGAATAACGGATATAGGAGTACCAGGCATTCTTCCTGATTCCCAGCATCAGTGATCCTCCGATGGTTCCATTGACTGATTTACCTAGCAGTGTGACATCTCCGAACACACGATTATCAGCAGGAACAGCCGGTGGAACAACATCAATCACTCCTCCCATTGCATCACTGCCATAGAGCAGTGAGGAGGGTCCTTTCAATACATTGACTGCTCCGATATTGAAAGCATCCAGTTCTAGTCCGTGATCAGCTCCCCATTGTTGTCCTTCCTGTTTGATTCCGTTTTCCAATACAGCAATCCGGTTGAATCCCATTCCGCGAATCATCGGTTTGGAGAAGCCCGAACCAATATCCATTGCCTGTACTCCGGGAATGTTCTCCATCGCCTGCATGAAGTTTCCTGTAAAATGTTTGCGCAAAAAATCCTGATCGGCTACATCAACCGTAAGGGCAGACTTTTTTACTTGACGTTGCTGGTACGTTTCGGTTACCACAACATCAGGCAAAAGCATGCTCTTGATTGAATCGGATTTCTGTGCATGGACGGATAAGGTTACAAATAACCCTATTACGCCCGAAATAATTCCGATACGCATCAATTACAATCTTTTATTTAATGTGTAAAATGAATGTGAGGATAGATTGAAAGCCAATCTATCTCCATTGAAAATATGAGTATGTAATCATGCGAACGGAGGCCCGCGTAAATGATGCGAATAAGTTGGTTTGCAAACAACCTTATCCTGGTAAATAACCGGCTCGTAGGGCACGAGCGTCAGTATAGTATGATATTCTATTAATTGAGGTTCCGTGAAAAGAGAAAGAGAGTATTTACATATCGCACAATCATCGGAAGAATTATGGGAATGCTTTGCATGGGAACACGACTTTTCATCCTCACTTCCATGATAGTGAAAGGTCTTCACTACAAAGAAAGGAATGAATGTCATGAATAACATCCATGCTATATATACCCTTATATTTTTCTTTTGATACATTCTCTCTCTATTGATTAATAGAATAGCGGGACAAATATACCGGTATGAAAAAGAACCAGCAAATAATCAGTCTTAATATGTGTTATCAGTAATAGAGTTCAACTCCCTTAATGTCCAAATCTCCTCATATTCATAAGCCTCTCCCGGCTTTAGCTTGACCATAGGACTGTTCGGTTCCATTTCCAAAAATTCATCATTAAAATAAATCATGTTAGGAAAGCACACCCGCAAATTATTATCATATTTCCCCTGCGGAACATACTTATTTTGTTTGATATACAAATAATCATTGAACTGATAAAAATACATACCGTTTGTAGTATTTATCCCATATTTCTTTTGCTCGTCTCCTCCGGGAAAGGCTGTAAAATAACGATTCTCTACATGAATACGTTCCTGCAAATGATGAGAGGGAATTAATGTATCTGCTGACAATGAAATCTCACTAAATCCCAATGGATATTGTGAATTTGGAATCGCTTCACAATAGTAAATACCACCGGCAGGCAGTAATGTACGTGTCCAAAAACAATATTCAACCTCCCCATTTGATATATTAGACATTCGCTGTTTAATATGCAGAACCGGCTGGTTCTCTTCCAAAAAGTAAATCCGCTCCACCTGAATACCCATCGCCTGTGATGGATGGCTGACCAAGCGCAATTTATCTTCCTCAACAAAGGTTTGATAAGGTCCTGCCCAAATTGAATCATGGATATTCTCCGTTTTACGTTCATTACCGATATCAAATCTACCGGCATCAGGACTTCGTCTTGTTCGTATATAGTTCTCTACAGTCCAGCCGTTGATAACAGAATCACTCCACAATATATTATCTCCACGACTCTCTAAGCCGAAATATAGAATTTGTCCGCCATACGTCGGATTAACAATAACGGAAACAACCCTGTTAGATAGCTTAAGACAGTTCTCCCACCCTCTGTAAAAAACTGTATCAACCTCCTGAACCGGACGATGTGAACAGGATAAACAGAGAAAAAACAAAAGAATGAATAGTATATATCTCATAAAAGCCAACCTCTCTTGATTCATTTAAAATCCTTTGGAGAGGATTTGAAAAGTCCTCTCCAAAGGATCATTTTATACCGGAATAATTTCGACAGAGAATGTAGAAGATATTGTTTTATTAAGCCAGATTACGAGGCTTCCTCCTACTGTATCACTCAAATAGTCACTATCAGACACCAATGCCTTTCCATCAACCTTGACCGTTACATTTCCGCTTCCGATCCAATTATCAATTCTAAATACAGGATTTTTCACTGCACCGGTAGGGTTACAAGTAAACTGGCAACTTTCCGTACCTGCCGTTTTCATCAAAACCATCTCCCGTTTGGAATACCCTGTTACATCCGGATTATAAGAAACTCCGTTCAGATTCGTCGGACTTCCCATATACAGCCATCCTCTTGTATACGCATCTATATCAGAAGCCGCATCAGGTTGATTGATACCCAACAGCATCAGATATACTCTATATTTATTTCCATCCGAATTAATCTGATAAGCAGTATTCCAGGAAACGTCCCCTTTAGCCTCCACACCAATCAAAGAAGAATGAGAGACCTGTGACGGCCAGGTAGCCGTCGACTTATCATAATCCCCATAACGGGCATTTAAATAGGGTTGTTTATCTACCGGCCAATGAGACATCTGATAATTTATATCATGCCAGGTCAAGTCATTCTCAATCGGCAACGGAGAGACTTCCGGACGTTCGGGAGTATAAGAGAAAACAGAAAAAGCATCAGGAGCATTATTTAAATGAGCAGTATAGATTTGCTCTTTCCAGTTTTTCACATTCTGGTTGACTTCATCAAATGGTTTAGCCGGATAAAGATCATACCGGTTGCCTGAAAGATTAGAAATACTAAAAGCCGGTTGTTTCACATGATCTGACGGAATGGATGAACTGCCGGAAATAACCATGGGTTCACTCAACTCATGATAGCGATAATAAGCCTGTCCCGCCTGTTTCTGAATATACTCGATGCGTCTCACACCTACTCCGTCAGCATAGAAAGTATAATACTCGTCTACTTCCGGATATATCCCGTCAGGATAAGGAGCCTTATAATCCGGATTTACCAACGCATAATGGTACTTAACCACTTTCCGTACTTTGTTATTCTCTATGATATCTACTTTTGCATACGCTAACAAACGATCCGACATCGGCTCAAAACATCCTTTATTCAAATCCGACCATGTTTCAGCAAACTCATAGCAATAAAGCAATTCATTGCTCATGTGCCAGGCAGGTACAAAGTTTGCCTCCGACCAGAAAACAAATTGTCTGTTTTGTGCAGCAGCCGGGCAATGTTTCGGATTGAAACTGATTACCATTGCATCACCCGGAAAGCCAGCCCATGTAAAATTACGCTGTTTTACATCAAATTCCGGAGAGGACTCCACGACATCTTCAGCCGAAAACTCTTCAAAACGAATATCTGAAAAGTTCACTTCTGTCGAGTTTTCATTACCATTCCTGACTATCGGACAAATAAAATAGTTCTGTCCCTGTCCTCCCCAATCTTTCGATTGAGCAAGTTCAATCCAGTTCTCATGAAATTTCCCATCAATTTCTTTTCCAACACTCACATAAAAATGAAAGAAACCGGATATCTTATTCCTGATGATACGTGCCTTACCTGTAGAAGCTGTAAAAGGAACAGAAAAATAGCTATTATTGAGAGGTATGGAATAACGGAAAGAATAATCGTTTTTATTTATCTTCTTCGTATTATCCAAAACGTTATCTATTCCGTCCTGACGATCCAATACCCGTACGGTCGACACACCGGATTCTGTACACACACTCACCGAAGTATAATTATTGAAATCCGGTTTCCCGTTCTTCTCCCGGACAATAGCCAAGCCAAAGTTAGTTGTTTTATCAGCTGTTACCTCCGCAATAAAATGTCCCTGCGCAATCTGTGGCAGACAAACACCATAAGTAGAATTCTTCCCGTTTAACCCTATTTTTACAGAGGAACCGGAAACATCAAAACGACCATTAGCCCCTATCGTTAAAGCGATAGGCTGATACTCCGTAACCACAGGAGGAGCCGGTTTTTCTTCTGGATTAACCGGCATATAGGGATCATCCAAAGTGCAAGCTATCAGGCTGGAAAGCAGACAAGCTGCCAATATATTATTCATTATCTTCTTCATTTTTATTATGTATTAATAGGTCCGATTGAGATATACATTTCACAATCAATTGACTTGATTTACCGAGAGATATTTCAATTGCTTCTCAAAAGCCGCCGCTGAAAGATGAGTCTTCACCTGAACCACTTCCTCTTTTCCCGGTATCAGCGTTACGTAATTCTGCTCAAAGAAACTTTCATCGTCATCTACATAAAGATAAAGCCCTCTAATCAGTGCAGAAGAACGAAGCCGTAAATTGACTCCATCATTGGTCTTCTCCACCGTTATAACAGGAGCTACCTTTGAATAAGCATATTGATTGGAATAGACCGGATAATAGATGTTCGAAGAAACCGTTTTACCATTTTCATTCAACGTCACATAAGTGAAAACTTCGTTCTCTTTCTTACCTCCATAAAGTTCCGTAGTTGTTATCGAAGCCACATCTTCACACCCATTAGCACCCAATTCAAGTGAAACTCTCTTTGAGAACACCGTCTGTCCCTCCAAGGTCAGAGTCGTTATCTCCAACTCTCCTTTCATCTTTTGTAAACGATCGGAAATGACTTTGAACACAACTTGTTTTCCGGAAGCATAAGGAGAAACCAATACCTCAGCATAAGCATCACGGGCATAATACTGTAAAGCCTTCCATCTGCCATAATAATCAATGCTCGACCACGAAGCTACCGGCCAGCAATCATTAATCTGCCAATAAAGTGTTCCCATACAGTAGGGTTTTGCACGACGATGAGCTTCAATTCCGATCTTCACCGCCTCCGCCTGCAAATACTGGCTCATATAAACAAATTCACTAAAATCATCAGGAACTTTAAAATATTTCTCCATATACATCTTCATCATATTATTCCCGAAATTCGGATCACGGGTCTGGTCATTGCGGGCACGCTGATGAGACAACATAACTTCCGAATCCAAACGCAAATCATGTTCACTTGCAAAACGACGGATGGTGCGCATCTCCGGATAAGACTGGAAACCATACTCACTCATAAAGCGACCTATGTTTTTAGCTTCCGTATATTCTTCAAGCCATCCTCCTTTCCAGACAGACCAGAAATGTACATCTCCCATATTATAATCTATATTATTATAGCCGGTCACAGGAGATGTCGGGTGATAATACCTCGTTTCATCCACAGCCTGTATCGCTTCCGGAATTACGTCATAAAAGAGTTTATGCAGATTACTCTGATAAATTCTGTCTTCTTCGGGCGTATAACGATCTTTCCATCCCCATCCAAAATATGAAATCTCATTTTCATTGTTTCCATTCCAGAGTGCAATACAAGGATGATTACGCAAACGTTTCACATTGTCCTTCACTTCCTCGGCCACACTATTCAAATAATGCTCGTCAGCGGGGAACATGCCACAGGCAAACATCATATCCTGCCAGACAAGAATACCGTATTTGTCACACATCTCATAAAACGCATCCATCTCATAAATACCTCCGCCCCAAATACGCAACATATTCATATTCACATCAGCTGCCGACTTTATGATATATTCGTACCAACTTTCAGGCACCCTGTTCGGAAAATTATCCAAAGGAATATAATTGGCTCCTTTCATAAAGACCGCTTTTCCATTCAGTTTCACAAACATCGACTGCCCCTGTTCATCTTTTTCACGAACTATTTCCAATGTACGGATACCCGTCTTTACACGGTCTGTCACCTTATGTCCTTCTTTATCTAATACAATATCAAAATCATACATCCGGGGATTGCCTAATCCGTTAGTCCACCATAATTCAGGATTCTTCACTTCGAAGTCTACTCGCACCGTGTTCATCCCTTTAGTCAATGCTACTTGTTTACGAACAGCCTCTTTCTTATCATATTCCACCGTAAACGTTGCCTTCGTATCTTCATCACTCATCACCGTACAAACAGCCTCCATCTTCGCTTTTCCCGATTCCAGTTTCCGGGTAATAATTTGAGTCCCATCGATATGGATATCATCCCAGTATTCCAGATAAACATCTCTCCAAATACCGGTAGTAATCAAACGAGGACCCCAATCCCACCCATAATTATATCCGGCTTTGCGGGCATAAAGGCTTAACATAATATCTGACTGATCATTATTAGGCCATGCCTGCAACTGGAAAGGAGATGCCAGGTACTTAGGCATATCCACCTTAAATATAGAATGGAAATAGATGCGGATAGTGTTCTCCCCTTTCTTCAAATAAGGAAGAGGATTCAAAGTCCATGTACGAAACATATTGTCACACTTCATCACCATATAATCATTGATATAAATATCGGCATACGTATCAAGTCCGGCAAAAACAAGCTGTACGTTGGGTGCTTGAAGCAGAGCCTCGTCTACTGTGAAAGTCTTTTTATATTCCCAGTCCTTTTCTCCAATCCATTGCAGGGATTTCTCATTCACTCCGTAAAACGGGTCCTTTATCATACGATTATTCATCAAATCGGTATGTACGGCTCCGGGCACTTGTGCCGGGAGCCAATTTTGAGATATAGATTGCTTGAACTGCCATTCATCATTCAGACTGATCCGGCTTTTGTTTTTCGCCGTAACAGATATCAAACAGGTAAATAACATAAGCAATAATATATATTGAATCTTTTTATGCATAATACAAATTAGTTTAATGATAAGTGATTGCTCAATCCAGGTCACTCTCTACCAGAATAGTACTCCGGAAATGAGTTGTATTTCCCGATTTCGGAACAATAAATGTAATTGATTTATAACTCGTATCATCGCCCAACGAAGGTGATATATTATAATTTCCCGGTTTACCGCTTTCTTCTACGGCTTTAAAGTTGTCATCTTCAAACGTTATATTCGGACAAGAGAACTCACCTCCCCAGTCTTTTTGATTATAGAATTTGAATTGAACCCATTTACTGACAATGACAGTCTGCGAGTAAACTGTTTGGGTAGCATCTTCCGAAACCTTACGGAAAATAACCGCATTATTAAAATCCCAATCCGGATTATAGCTCCACAATTCCGGGCGACCGATTCCCCAACCATTCACAAACAAAACCTCCGGATAGGAAACATTAGTAGTCAACGGATTTTCCGCACTCTCTACAAAAACAAAGTTGAACATCGTATTCATATATAACGTCACATTACCTGTCTGCCCGATATACATCAACTTATCTCCTTCCAGTTTAAAGAAATCCGGATCAAACTTCAACGCATTGAGATCAATCAATTCTGTCCTCACTTCTTCACCGTTTGTCAAAGAAACATTCTGGGCACGAAGTGTATTATTTACAAAATCATTATCCGACGCATTCTTCTTATACAGCATGAAGACAACATCATTTACCGTCATTTCCTTTTTCAGAGGTGAAATCTCAAAAGAAAAAGCATCGAATACCACCTCTCTCACTTTCTCTTCCGTACTCTGTGAATCACAAAGGGAAACCGGACGCGACGAAGCCAACTCACAAGTATTCGTACTGGCATCAAATCCCCATACCATTCCTTTCTTTTCCGGCTCGCTATATATAAACACATTTGTATTATTCGGCAAGTCTACAGTAGCCTTATATAAATAAGGAGTTAACGGATTACTTTCATCCCTTTGCAGCACAATTTCTTCCCCTGTTTCACCAACCACTACATATAATTGTGCAAAATCCGGCCTTTCCAATGGAATCTCGCAAGATTGTTCTGCTGTTTTCACATTTTTATTTGTAGCCACAACCTCCAGAGAAGCAAGTTGCTCGCCACACAAACGTCCGAACGGCACTTCGATTTCTTCTTCCACTTTCAATGTCTTTTGATTATTTCCCGGAAGAGTTTTGGAATAAAGCACCGCCTGATTGGCAACCAAGCGTATTTCTACATGCGACAAGGCATCTGCATCCGTCACCTCCACGTTTAATTTTACCGACCCACCATATTGCAACTGTTCCTGATTCAAGGATAACTTTCCAATGACAGGTGCTTCGGCAGACGGATCGAAAAACATTTCATCCTGATTCTGGCAAGAAACAGCCAGTAACCCGATAAATATATAGAATGAAACAAGCTTATATAAATTCGTTTTCATATTTCTTCATTTAAAGATTAATAAAGGAAGAGGATTAATTATACCCCGGATTTTGAGTTAGGTTCGGATTACGATCCCTTTCTTCCTGTGGAATAGGCATCAGCAACATGTGTGCGGGAAATTTACCCGTAACAGTCGTTTGCTCTCCATCCACAATTTCCGACCACGTCAGACTTGACAGGGTGCTTTGAGCAATTCCATAACGTTTCAAATCAAAGAATCGCTCTCCTTCGTAAGCCAGTTCCAAGCGTCTTTCTTTCAAAAGGAGCCGGGTCAGTTCTTCTCTTGAACTGGCATTCAATTCCTGAAGTCCGACACGAGTACGAATCTTTTGCAGATTGGGTTCCGCTATTGCAGTTGCCGGACCGGACAAAGCATTGACTGCTTCTGCATGCAACAGAACAATATCAGCCAGACGGAAAATATAGATCAAGTCTCCGCAATCCCATCCTACCCGATTCTTTGCCCTGCACTTGTAAGGGAAAGGCAATGTACGGGTTTCCCATTGTCCATTCTTCAGTTGCGCATAATACTGGTCGAACCAAATATTATTAATGTCCTCAAAGATGACCGTAGAGTTTTTACGAACCTGATCTCCTTCGTCATCAAAAGCTTTCAGCAAACTTTGGGAAGGTGTCAGATATTTACGCCAATTCTGCTCTGTCATGGAAGGAGGCAATAGAAGAACAGGTACGTAATTATTTTCCGTACTGTTGGCAATATACTGTACAGCCAGAATCGTCTCACTATTATTACGATGTTCATCGTCAAACAGATGGTCATATGTATCCACCAATCGGTATACCGGCGAATTCATCACTGCTTCCGAATAGGTCTTCACCTTATCCCATTCTACATTGCCGGGTGCACCTTTCGTTGCATACACTTTTGCAAACAAAGCGTTAACCGCCCCTTTACTGGCAAATCCCCTGGTTTCAGCTTCCGTAGCACGCTTGTCCGGTAAACGGGTCAACGCAAATTCCAAATCTTCAATGATACGTGCATAAACTTCCTCTTCCGAATCGGCACGAGGCACTTGCACATCAGCCGGAGCAGTGCTTCCCGTAGTAGTCACAACAGGCACACATCCCCAAGTCTTTACTAAATTAAAATAATGCAACGCCCGCAAGAAGGAAGCTTCTCCAAGCATTTCTTCACGTTTACTCACTCCGGTAAAAGCTTCTGCGTCCAATAACGGATCATTAATTTGAGGTATATATTTCAAAGCTACATTACAACGCATAATACTTCCGTAAAGTGACTTCCATGATTTCATAACAACCGCATTACGGGGAGTCAGGTCGCGCAAGAACACATTATTGATATCCACATCATCACCACCACTGTATGCATTATCCGCAAAACAGTCTGCAAGAATCATGTAATACCACATATAATATTCTTCATGCCCTTTCTGTATTCCGTCATAGCAACTGATAATCAGTGCTTCCGCATCTTTTATGGAAGTAAAAGCATTGGCTTCGGTCAGTTCTCCCTGTGGTGTTTCTGTCAGGAAACTATCACAGGAGGTCAGCCCCTACATTGAGCAGCAAAGCTGCGGATATAAATATAGAATATATCTGTTTCATGTCTTTTTTAGATTTAATGAGTTGAACAATGCTCAAAATACAATAGTAGCTCCCAGAATATAAGTTCTCGCATGGGGGAAGACACCTTGGTCGATTCCCATAGCCGAAGAACTGCCCCCACCGATATTCACCTCAGGATCATAACCTCTGTAATTGGTAAAAGTCACCAGGTTATCTCCTGATATATAGACCGTCACTCTGTCCATCAACGCCTTCCGGGTCAACGAACGCGGCAAGGTATATGACAGTTTCACATTTTTCAGTTTAAAGTAAGATCCGTCTTCTACAAAACGGGAAGAAATAGCCGGATATTTATCTTTCTCCGCACGGGGAACAGTAGTGTAGTCTCCCGGATTACGCCAACGCATCAGGACACGGTCGGACTGGTTGCGGGAGTCGAACATTCCTTCGGTAAACATACGGGTGGCATTATAAATATCATTCCCGTATGAGCCCTGGAAGAAGAAAGACAGGTCAAAATTCTTATATGAAAAGACATTGTTGATGCCATACAGAAATTTCGGCTGTGCACAACCTAAGATCCGGCGGTCTTCATCTGCACTCAAATCTTCTTCATACACTAACATTCCGTTAGCCTTTTCGTACATCATACGTCCGTTTTGCGGGTTTACTCCTGCTGCCTGAAAACCATAAAAAGAACCTAAAGCCTGTCCTTTCTGAATGATAGACACATTTCCGGAGATTTTCTTATCAAGTGATCCGGTAAAGATAGCAGGACTTCCTGCCATATCTGTCACCTCATTCTTATTAGTAGAGATATTGAAATCTGTTGTCCATTTCAGCTCTCCGGTCAGGTTACGGGTAGTCAGTTGGAACTCCAGTCCTTTATTAACCACGCTACCTACATTCTGCATACCCGAATCAAATCCGGAAGTTTGAGGCAGTTTTACCATTAGTAACAAATCGGTTGTTTTCTTATAGTATGCATCGGCAGTCAGCGTTATTCTTCCATTAAGGAAAGAAAAGTCGAGTCCCACATTTGTCTGGGTAGTCCTCTCCCAACGTAGCTTATCATTACCTATCTGGCTCTGATAATATCCCGGTAGAATAACGCCATCCATATTATAATTCGCTCCGATTCCATAAATCCCATAAGAACTATAATAACCCACCTGGTCATTACCAACCTGTCCCCAGCCGACACGCAGTTTCAAATCACTCAACCAATCCAATGGTTTCATAAATTCCTCCCCAGTCAGTCTCCATCCCAAAGAGAAGGAAGGGAAATATCCCCAACGGTTGTTCACACCAAACTTGGAAGAACCGTCGGCACGGAAATTGACAGTGGCGAGGTACTTATTCTGGTAGTCATAGGTCACTCTCCCCAATACAGAAGCATTGGTAGATGCACCATAATCTTCACTGGGCTTGTTTAATACAGTTCCGGCGTTCATTGAATGTATTTTATTATCAGAGAATCCACGTATAGAACTGTTTGCCGATTCTCCCACATAACGGGAAGCTACAAACCCTGCCAAAGCTGAGAAACTGTGATCGCCTATCTTCTTGCTATAAGTCAGAATTTCTTCGTTGATCCATTTGTAATTTAACGAAGTGTTATAACTCGCTTGTCCCTGCTGGTTACGTCCCCAAGCTGAACTGAACGGGTCCAGAAATTCCTTGTACCGGGAAGCACCCATTTCGATACCCATACTTGTTTTTAACTTCAGATCCGGGGTAAAAGAAATCTCCGCATAGAGATTACCCAACAATTTATGATATACATAATCACGAGTATATGACTCTACCGCACTTAAAGGATTCTCCAAAGAAGACAAAAACGGTAGCGTAGGAAATGTTCCGTCCGCATTATATTTACCTACCACAGATGGAGTGGTGATGGCTTGCAGAATAACGGTCTCGGAATTTCCATCCGAAACATCGACATCATTGATCTTACTGTAACTTAGGTTCGTTCCGATCTTTACCCATTTTTTCAATTCCTGCTCCAGATTGATCTTAAAATTCATACGTTCAAACGAAGATGGTTTGACAATACCATCCTGTTTGATAAATCCGGCTGAAATGTAATAAAGGGATTTTTCATTTCCGCCGGAAATGGATAACTGATAATTCTGCATGGCCGCATTGCGAAACATTTCATCCTGCCAGTCGATATTGGCATTATACACGGATGTATCCATGGTCGGATATCCCAAATCGGAAAGTAAATCCTGATATTCATCTTTATTCAAGACATCTATTCTCTTGGCACGTTCCGAAAAGCCATAGTAAGCATTCAACTCAATTTGCGCTTCACCTTTCCGGCCTCTTTTGGTGGTAATCAGTACTACCCCATTCGCACCTGCATTTCCGTAGATTGCAGCAGAAGAAGCGTCTTTCAATACCGTAATACTTTCTATTTCGGAAGGGTTGATCGTTTTTGTGTCACTGGTCGGCACTCCATCCACCACATACAAAGGTTCGTTTCCTGCATTGATAGACGTAGCTCCCCGGACACGGATAGAGAAACCTTCATTCGGCTTTCCCGAAGGGGTGATAACTTGTACTCCCGGAGAACGTCCGGCAAGTGCCGAACCGAAATCATTCACGGGAATATTTTCTATATCTTTTGCCAGAACAGTAGATACAGCTCCCGTTATATCTTTCTTCTTCTGTACGCTATAGCCTACTACAACTACCTCATCCAGTTTCTTCACATCTTCCTCTAAAGTTACATTCAGCATCCGGTTGTCTCCGATTCTTTTCTCCTGGGACAGATAACCGAGAAAAGAGTATTGAAGTACTTGATTAGGATGATCGATTTTGATTTCGTACTTACCATCCATATTGGTCACCACTCCATTATTACTTCCTTTCACCATCACACTGACACCTATCATCGGTTCGCCGGAACTATCCGTAACTTGTCCTGTCACGTTTCTGGCAGTAGCCGCCTGTGTAGATTCTGCGTCTTTCTGCCTGACATTCTTGGAGATACGGACAGTTTTGTTATTGATATCGAAAGAGACATCCTGCCCCCGGAACAGGTTATTCAGTACATCTTCGATCTTTTGTTGTTTGGCGTCTATTGAAACTTTTCTTTTTGTATCAATATCCGGTGTTCGAAGAACAAACGTGTAGTTGTATCGCTTATTGATTGTTTCCAACGCCTCACCAATTGTCTTATTTTTGAGACTAAGCGTGATAAGTTCTCCATTATTCTGCGCCAACACCGGATTCGTCCAGATAAATAGCGCCAATAGAATTGGTAAAAGATTGCTAAATAGCTCTCTAAAATGAGCCGGTTTTTCATGATATTTCATACCTTTGGCAATGATCTAAGTTAATAATTAATTTTGTTAACTGATTTCCAAAACGGGAAAGTGTCGCAACCACTTTCTCGTTTATTTTTTTATTTGTTTATCCATCCATTCCGCACATGTATTTTAAGGTTAATAACTGGGTTGTCTATCTCGTCTTTCTTGAAATTTCAATAATATCCTGATCTCGCTTGATACATAATTCATTGTCTATATTCAATGCTTCGAGCATCTCATCCAAAGAAAGTCCCTGGGCAAATGTGACAAAGAAAATTTCTTTGAGTAGCGCTTTATCCCTTATCACAATCTGAACATTGAACAGACGTTGAAGTTCCGTTATAATCTCTTGCAGTGTCTTGTCTCTGAATGTATACTGTCCGTTTCGCCAGGATTGATACCCATCGACGTCAAACTTTTCAAGTTTAACTTGTTTTTTATCCAGTATGGCTTTCTCACCCGGAACAAGGAAAATATCATGCTGATTTAAATCTCCTTTTACCAACAAAGAAATACTTCCTTCAAGCAGTGTGGCTTCCGTGCCTTTATCTTCCGTATAAGAACGTACATTAAATCTTGTTCCATGTACTTTGATGCTTAAATCTTTTGTATCTACAATAAAAGGACGTTCCGGATCTTTTGTCACTTCCAGAAAGGTTTCTCCGCTAACAAATATCTGGCGAACTTGGGTAAACCGTTCGGGATAGATAATATGTGTACCGGAATTCAGCCAGACTTTACTCTGGTCGGGCAAAACAACTTCTTTCTTTTGCCCATATTCGGCATAGACTTCTATCCAGTTGACTTGTGATTCCTTATTATCCAGATATAGATAAAGAGTAGCTCCCAATAAAGGAATAAACAGAATAGCTGCAACACGTATCAGATAATGTATTGTTCTCGTGAATGTACTCTTTTGAGGAGACGGAGCTACTCCGCCAATAGCTTCACAGACCTTCACAAAGGCAGAAGAGGTCATTTCCCGGTCACAGGCTACTTGAGACGATTCTTTCCAAATTTCTTGCAATTCCTGATCGAATTCCGGTTTAGACTCATTCTCTATGAACCATCGTCCAAATGCACTTGAAGTGATATCCTTCTTCAAGTTATAGAAATAGTCTTTCAATATTCCGGGAGGTAAGAGTTTCATTTTTCTTCGTATTATCTGGTTATATCTGATATACGGAAGCTATGAAAAGTACACCCAATGCTTTTTCGACTTTAACATTTATAAACTATTAATTGAAGGATAGAGGTGTAACAGAAAGTAGTATGGCAGAGCGGAAAAATTAAAATCAGAGTGAAAGAATAAACAAAGCAGCAATCCAATAAAGAAACCCTCCCAGTTTTTCACGAAGTATGTGCAATGCTATATTCAGATGGCGTTCTACCGTGCGTTTGGATATTCCTAGTTCAGAGGCTATCTCATCATTAGACAATCCTTGCAAACGACTCATTACAAATACTGCACGACGCTGCGGCGGCATATTATCCACCTCTTTCATTACCAGTTCTTTAATATGAGACAGATCATAAACACTTTCTATCATTTCATCTGTATGATCGCTATCCTTCAGATAAGAGATGCTTTCCAAAGGTTCTGAAATGACTAAAGAACGGAAATAATCTGTTATCTCATTCTTTGTGATGGAATACAAATAGTTGTTAAACTTCCGCTCGCAATCAATCAATTCTCTTTTTGTCCAGACCTTGATAAATACATTTTGGGCTATATCGTCGGCAACAAAAGAATCTTTCACTATCCCCAATGTGAAAAAACGCACTTGAGAATAGTAACGATCGAAAAGAAGTTTAAAAGCATTTATATCTCCGGAAATCATTCGAGAGATAATATGACTCTCATTTTTCATAAACAGTTAGTGCAATATTGCAGATTTTATTGTCTCATACTTCCCAACATTTCCATCCCTTATTAGCACAAATGTACACCACATATGTCCGCACATTATAATTGGGAAACTTTTTCTTAGTGTCTTCACCGTATCTTTTCACCTGTTCCACGTGCTCGGGAAGAGGCTCGGAAAGTGCAAGCATCTTTTCAGCTTCCCTCATACGATAGTATTTAAATTCGACCACACGATCATCCATATAGTAATCCGTACCGGGAATACCGGTCATTTCAAAGTCTGATCGGCCTACTGAATTATTCTGTTCGATGGCAAAGGTATAACAACTACTTAAATAACGTGACACCAGTTCGTAGAAAGAACACCGGATAAAGTTTTCATTGATCTTATCAAAAACTTGTGCTGGAAATTGTCCCAAATATTGTTCGAAATAATTCTGAACGAGTGGTTCCAGGCTTCGATTGGAATCATAGTGCCGATACACAGGGACATAACGTTGTGCATTACCTTCTATTTTGTTCAGTTGATTATAGTAGTCCATGTATACACTACGCATCGTCATATTGGGCAATGTTGTCACAAATTTATCCCTCAACGTTGTCATTCCCAAATAAAACAAACTAATGGGATAAAACTCTTTATCAAAAAACTTTTTCTTATTAAACTTACTGGCAAGATCAGCCACATTATAAGGCAGTTCATCGTCAATTACCAATGCATCCAACATCGCTTTCGCATTATCCAGCGAAAGAGTCAACCGACGAATCCAATGAATGTCAGTACGTAGATTTTCATCTACCAACTCGTCCGGAATACTGCCGGCATTGGCTGCAAATTTCTTGAAGAAGTAAGTAAGGATAGTGGCATTGAATAACCGATCTCCATTGGGACGGAAACGGTAGCCATCGTAGTTGCTTACAATTAGTTGCCAGATTTCGTCAAAACGATCCTGTCCCGTAGAGTATTTATCCAGTACATAACGTAGATATGTTTCTGTTTCTTCGTATGTAAACCCAAGCATATTCAGGAAATTAGGCTCAAGAGTCAATATCTCTGCAATATTATATCCACTGGTCAAATCATCCATAGTGACGGGCAGCACACCTGTACAAAAACAAGTACGGATACTCCCCTCACCAATACCTTTTTTAATTACTTTAAAAAAAGTACGCAGAAAGCTGTCATTAGTAGTAACTTCTTCATAGAGTGGGTCATTATAGGCAGTAAGTAATTGATTGGTGAAATTATCATATTCATCAATCAAAATATAAACTTTAGGCAGTTCGTGAGAGCGGGCGTAAGTAAGCACTTCTTCCAGCATTTTAGATGCATCGCCACGATTGCTAAATTCAAAATCACCAAACAAATCACGATTATGTGCTACCATTACTTCTACCGGACCGCAATTCAGGTCATTAAAATTCTGTGCCAGCCCTTGAATATGGTCTGACATTACCATTGCGGAGAAGTCATAACGGATTATCATATAACGGTTATGTTCTTTTGTCGGATGGTTACCAATCCAAGTTCCTCCAAACAGTTCGTCAAACCGATGCGCTTTCGTACGGTCATAATAGCAAGCTAGAGTAGAGACTAACAAACTCTTCCCAAAGCGACGGGGACGCAGAAATACAGGAGCCTTATAATCTTCAAGCTTAGTTATATATTGGGTCTTATCTACGTAATAGAAACCACGTTCACGCATTTCTATGAAATCTGCTACTGCATAAGGAATTGTTATTCTTGCCATAATCCTACTGTTTTTTCTATAGACAAACAAAGGTACAAAATTGTTAGCAATAACAAGAAGAAATCTTTGAATTGATTGTTATTGCTCTTGTTGCCAGACATAAAACACGGTTCTTCCAGCTCCACGTTTACGAAGAATCCCTTTCTCAATGAAAGTATTCAAATCATCTATTGCTTTCAGACGGGAAAGTCCGGTCAGGCTACTATATTCCAATCGGGTAATACCACCATTTTTCTTTAGAAATTCCTGTAAAAGCTGCTGGCGTTGCTCCATAGAAAATTCCACTTTTTGAGAAGAGTGTCTGGATTTATCCACACGTTCCAACTCTATCTCACGTTTAATCTTCCTTTTGAACTCTTTGGAAGTGCGCAAATGCACGTTATCAAAACAGATTGATTCGGCACGAATCTCCCGTTTAGTCATTACTTTATGCGTACATTTCAAAGAGATGCTGAAATGCCCGAGTTCGCCAAGTTCTACGATATATCCCTCCGCTAACGTTTCGGCAAGTTCATCCAATACAACTCCTACTACCGCATCTATCACGTTATAGTTAAAAGTCTGGGAAGAACGAGATACACGTTCCAGGAATTCTTTTTTCGAGTAAGTTCCATTTGGAACGATACGGGCATGCAAAGGCTTTTGTTCTCCGGTACTATCAGGATCCGGTGTTTCATACAAATCATATTGAGCACTCATAAGTATATCTTTTTATTAGTTCATACATTTATTACTTTCACTGCGTATATTTAATCGTCTGTTCATTGAACTTTAATCTTCAGTTCATATAAAAATAATCGTCTGACAGCTGTATCTTTTTCGTCTGACAGTTGTCAGACGGAAAGATAACAGTTGTCAGACGAAAGTTCAACAGCTGTCAGACGATTAATCTATCGCATGCAAAGGTATAACTTTATGCGATACGACCTTTAAATCTTAGGAGGAAAAAGACAATTCCTCCCAAGAATTTAATCACCTAACAGTAATTTAGTCACAGCGGCAGTATTCAATGCCCATTCACGAGTATATATCTCGTCCGCTTCCGGAATATCAACTAACTTCAATCCCTGTGCCTGCGCTTTGACAGTCAACAGTTCACCGACAGTTGTTTTCGCTTCCAGTTTATCCAGATACTTTTCGATGGTCTGTGTATCCAAAGAAAGAATCGTCTGTCCACCAAAAGGTATTTCCAGCCAAACGATTTCCCGTTCTTTCACTTTCAGAACTCCGAAAACAAGTCCTTTCTGCAAACTTTGGGAAATACGTACCTGATGTTGCACGCAAGAAGGATCGTAAGCTACTCCTGTTCTTTCCGATATCTTCATTGGATAGGCAGAGTTCATCCAACCTACCACCAAATTAGGAGAGATAGTCCCGTTGCTATATGCATTGCAAGTGAAAGCAACATATTCCGCACCTACACGGTTCAGTTCATTCAAATCCAGCTCGATATATTCGGCAGTACCTTTCTTATTAGGAATACTTCGGATATCCCCGCTATGTTTAGCACCAATAGCCTGCAAGTTGAAGAAGGAACAAACTTCTGTTGTAGAAGGCAAAGTGATATGACAACTTAAGTCCATATCAAGATGCTGTGCCGGAAGCCCTTTTCCCCACTGCATAAACAACCGCACTTTATCCCCCTCTACCGGAAAACGTGTTCCCTGCAAAGCACAGGAAGTATCCTGAATTGTTTCGCTACGATCGCCGATAGACAACGGGATATGGAACAACATAGGGTCAATATACATACTTTTGTTTTCACTTCCGGCAGCTACACCGGCGAAACGGGCAGCTACGACTTCCTTACACAAATCCTGTACATCCTTCACCATCGCTTTTAGCTGATCCTCCATATACAGACCCACCAAATAGTGTGGTTCTATCAAAAGAGCATTCCCCCCTAAAGGTTTCACCATTCTCTTACGTCCCGGTTCAAAGTAGCTCTCCGCATACATACCCAAAGTAACGACCAAACGTGCCGGCAACAAATGAACCACTTCTTTAAATGCAGCCAACGTCTCTTCCGCTCCGAACCAAAGCATATTCGCAAATAAAGAACGTGCAAACATACCCGGTCGCTGCTTTAACAAAGCAAATGTCTGTTCCGCATCCGCTTTCAAACGGTTGCGCTCCACTTCTCCCTGCCAAACGGTATATGCCTGGCGGTAGAATATATCCATCAATTCCTTCAAATTTCCGAATTCCGACTTACGGGCATATTCCGCCAGACGCAACGCACGTATCATACGTACCCACATCTCTCTTTTCGGATGCATGATTTCGCAAGCCTTCTCCGGAGCCATTGTCAGGTTGTTCAACCAAAGAGCTACCATTTTACATTCACGACGCGTATATTTCAACTTCAACTCCTCACGCTTCGCTTGGGCTGCCGAACGACTTTTATCCAAAACTCCACATATATGTGTGTTGTTTCTACCAGTTTTACGGATAATAGTCTTAGGTTCTATGATTTGCAGGAATCCGGTTTTCTTATACCACAGATAACGCAATATATCATTCGGAGTAGAGAAATAGATTTGCGCTTCCTGCGCTCTATCCTGCTCCACCAATGTATCTATCACCAACATCAATGTCTCCTTCATTTTGATTCCGACTGCCGGCAACGGAAGTTCGCCAAGCATTATTTTCAAGCTATCTGCTTGTGTGGCATCAAGAGCCGTACGCGATTCAAGCAAGTCACAGAAAAAAGCATTCAGCTCCTTGTCCTGCCAAAGTTCCAGCACTTTCAGTTTACTTCCCTGTCCGAAGTATTCCGTAGTAGCCGTTTGGAACGGAGTTCCGCAGAACGGACAACCATTGTATCGTTCCATAGGAAATGTATTATCAGGGATCACGTGTCCGCAAGGTAGTTTAACGCCTTTGGGGGTATTAAACAGGTTAGCGATCCATGTAACCAGATGATCCAAACGCGTTTCTCCGGTAGGTACATCCCACCCTTTCACCAATGGAGCCCAGTTTAGCGTCACACCCAATGCTTCTTTCATCACCTGAAGAATCATCATCTGTTGAGCCGGATATAACTGATTAACGGCATGCAGCAGTTCTTCGGACAAGCTATATCCTACTTTACGGAGTTGGGCTACCAATGCAATGGTAGTCGAAGTCAACTCTTCCTGCTTTTTCTCTTCTTCTATCAAAGGCAAATAGATTGCATTCTGCCTGATAGACACTTTCAACAAATCTTTATTCATAACTTTGTTTTTTTAAGTAAGGTAATCGGAAGACTGTGAATCAATGGAGCATTCCTGCGGTTTTGAAGTAAGTCTTCCTTGACCTTAGTTGATAAAAAGAGGTAGAACAGGCCGGATTCGAACCAGCGTTATCCACCGTTAAGAAGTAAGCCCCGGTTGACCTCATTTCAGATAATCCCGAAGCTACTGTCCTACCTCCATATTTATTTTTTGTGGAGCAGGTCGGAGTCGAACCGACGACGGTCACGGGATAGGAGTAAATCTTAATTGACCTTTTTCATCAGGATAATCTCAAGATTAAAGATGATGCTCTACCCACTGAGCTACTGCCCCTTTGCGAAACAGGAAAACGGATAATCGTATGAGTGATTTCCATACCTTAAATGAGTTGTTGAAGTAACCCGTACTTGACCTGTTTTCTTGTTTCTTCGACAAAGATAGATGCAGTGGTGCGCAGCCTTTTTGCGCAGCTAAAACTTTTTTGCTCTTTTGAAGAAAAAAATAAATTCCAATACCTGCATCGTTTAAATAGAAATCAGCGATTTGCCTTACGATTCTTTACTTCTTCTACAAGTTTTGTAAAGGACTTCTCCTTTTTACGTTTCTCATGTTCGGAAGCAGAAAAGTGCCATGCCTCCCGGCGAAGTTTCAGATAGCTTGCATAAACTTTATAGTCTAATACACCGCTATTGACTGCTTCTAAAACAGCACAACCCGGTTCGTTGATATGCTTACAATCTTTGAAACGGCACGATTCTGCATAGTCAGAGATTTCAAGTACTTCGGCCAGTGAATCTGGATTGTCGATAACCAAGCCAAATTCACGCACACCCGGAGTATCGATTAAAACACCCGAATCATTCATCAATACCATTTCCCGACGGGTCGATGTATGCCGGCCTTTTCCTGTGGACAGGCTTATATCGGTGGTAAGTAACACAGATTTTTCACAGAGTGCATTTACCAGAGAACTTTTCCCGACACCCGAAGAACCGACAAATACAACAGTTTCTCCTTCTGATATGGATTCCCGCAGCCGGAGAATCGTTTGGGGTTGATGAATACTCGTAAAAAATACGGGTATCTGATTGGAGATATGCTTTATTTGTTCTTCAACACTCTGCCTGTCAAAATCTAAATCGGATTTATTAAGTACCAATACAGGCTTGATATTTTCTTCCAATACCTGAACCATAAAACGTTCTACTCTGCGGACATTGAAATTATCGTCAAGGCTCTGCACAATAAATGCTTTATCGACGTAAGAAGCAATGGCCTGCTTATCGGCAACTGTACCGCTTTTCTTGCGATACAATGTCCGCTCACGAGGCAGCATATCGACAATAATCCCTTTATTCTCATCAAATGGTTGAAAAAGCGCCCAATCACCCGTACAAGGTAATTCAGCATCAGATTTCCCATACATCATGTTTCCCGTGAGTTCACACTGAAACAATCCGTTTTCGGAAACGACCTCGTAGCAGGTACGGTGTACTATGGATATACGTCCATGAGGAAGAGTGCTGTAGAGTGATTCTTGTTTTAGTCGGCTTAGTTTATCATTCCAGCCATACCAGTTTAAATTAACGTCGAATTTGTGAATTGTTTGATTTTCGTTATTCATGATCTTAATGTATACAGCGCACACGTTACAAAGCACCACGATGCTTTTAGCACCCTTGTACGCAAGTTAAAAATTGAAATTATAAAGACATAAAGAGTACTCCCGAAAGGAATCATCCGAGAGCAAACGAAAGGACAATCTGTATCAGCAACACAGATTGTTTACTAAACCAAATCCGATTTATTATTTCTTGTCATGCGACAAAGATAGACTATTTTTATTGAATGGCAAAACGAGCCGTCATTTCATACCGTAGCTTGATAACCCGGTACTGCTCGGTAGCTGCCGTACCCATGCTTACATTGCTCTGCGCCTCGAAAGGAAGATAACGGCTTATGTTATTATCGGCAGGTTCGATGATACGAATCACTTCACCCAACTGCTGCCCCATCGCTTCCACCAGATAAGATGCTTTCTCACGGGCAGCCTTCAGTGCTTCAATCTTACCCTGTTTCCGATACATTGGCAAATCCTTATGTTTGAGTTCTCCGATGCGCATGGACTCAATTCCCCACGTATTGACCGAACGAATAATAGAGTTAATCTGCTCAAAATCCGTAAGCCGGATATCCAATTGCTTACCTATCAGAAATTCCTTTCCTCTCTGGCGCCAATAATCTCCTATTTCCTGTGTGCGGATAGCATCATCCGTTATTCCTATTTTGCGCAAACTTTTACGCAAATCTTTCTCTATCATTGCCAATGGCACTTTCGTCCGGAAATCTTCTTCTTTTTTTGATTTACCGGTGTATTCTTCTTGCCAATACTCCTTAATCTGAATCAGAAAATGAATCTCATCCGGAACGACTTCTATTTCAGAAGAACCGGTCACTTCAACGTATCGTCCATCACTTTCCTGTGCATTCACAACGATACTCCAAGCAAACAAAATAAAAGCGAATAAACATACCTTTTTCATATCTTCAATCTTAATAGTACAACCTCTTTTACAGAATGCGAATGATCATTTCACAAAGCTATTAAAAAAAACTGTAAAACCGATTTTATCCCAAGAAATCAATCAGGCTTTTTCGATCTATCAAAATAGTATCGCCATTCTTTACCTTACACTTGGAAGATGTTTTGCCGGAAAGTAAAGAAATATACCCTTTTTCAAACAGCAGCTTCAAGCGGGTACTGGAAAGAGGAAGACATCTTTTTATCAACGAAGATAATTTAAGGTTCAAGTCGAAATCACATTTGACTCGGATACTTATGATCTCACTACTCATATTCAGGATATCTTCTAAAGAGACGGTATTTATCACTTCATATTCAACACTGTCATAATCTAATTGAAGATTATTCCTGCTTGCCACTCCGGCAGAAAAAGCATATTGCCAGGCAACTTCCCTGTCATTCATAGAAAAGCTGTGAAAGAGCTTCTTATCAATCAAGTCGGTTTTTGTTCGTGATAACAGAGTCATATTACAAGTGTTATCACATTTCACACATCTATAAATCAGCCAGACATCAATGTTTTTCTTCTGTGCATTCATCCTGAACTTATCACTGCAATAAAAGCGGTCACTATCACAGTGACTGCATTTCTTAATTAATAAGGGGCAATTCTTCACCC
Organism: Bacteroides sp. BFG-606; assembly: GCF_024788145.1. Taxonomy (NCBI): domain Bacteria; kingdom Pseudomonadati; phylum Bacteroidota; class Bacteroidia; order Bacteroidales; family Bacteroidaceae; genus Bacteroides; species Bacteroides sp. BFG-606. The sequence goes on from NZ_JANUIL010000001.1 coordinate 5,518,098, forward strand.
TTATTTCCCATGTAAATGTTGTTTCCATAACTATACAAAAGCGATTATCTTTCTTTGTGAATCAATTATATTTCTCCGCAAAGTTGGAGATTAGCCATTTGTATAATTCACAAGATGTCACAAGACGCCCTGAAATTTATCTGTCAAGCTCATCCATCATCTTTATAATCTGTTCTTTCAACTTATCCAGAAATTGAGTCCTGCTTTTCTTTCTATTCCTGATTTCCAAGAATATACGATAAAAGTCACCTATCTCGATATTAAACAGTGTTTCGCAACAAAAAGCAATGTCTTTCAAACTCGTATTTCCATTATTAAAGCATTTACCTGCATACAAAGCGTAGATAAACTCAACCAAAGCCACTTTACTGTCCGTCCATTGCAACAGCTTACTGTCTACAATGGAAGTAAATTTAAGATGAAGTTTCTCTGTCAGCTGCTCAATTTCCTCCGACATATATTCTATCAAACGATTATTCGCCAGAATTTCTGCAACACTCGAATCATGCAAGGTGGTAAAAGAAGTATCTCTATCCAATAGATGACAATGTATATCAGAAAGAATATCATAATTCTCCCGAATAAAATAGTGGTTATCAAACTCTGTCCGACCGGCACGATAATATTCATAAAAGCTATTATTCGAAAATGTTTTTTGCAGGTTCTCCAATTCAATCTTCAGATATCTGCATTGGGAGGACAGAGATTTGCCGATACGATTCTTTTCAATCTGATACAAACGGACATAAAACATCAACAGACCGGAAATCTGCGGTTTCGATACTTTAAAGAAAAGAATCTCTTCTTCAGCATTTCGAAACTGATATCCGGCAACTGCTGTTTTCAGCGAAGTCAGTGAAACCTGTAGGACACCAATGATCTGCCTGATTCTATCCAAAGGATCAACCGACTGTAGCTCGATCCTTTTTATTTCTTCTTCTATGTTCAGCTTACTATTTCTTACGAAATTTTCCATTCATTCTCAACGCATCCACCACTCCCATCTGATTACTATGAACCGGACTGAAAGCTTGAATAGCTAAATTGCATCAGTCTTGAAAAACGATGCAGTGAATAATAAAAATGATAAAATGAAAAACCTGTTCAAGTATAGAACTACTCAAACGAAAGAAATTAGCCTGTGGTTTATGAGGCTAATAGTAAGCTATAACAAATTTAAGAATTGTGCCCAAAATCATTGCTTTTAGAATTCAGATGCAAATATAATAGTTTTTTCAGGATGGCATGAAGTTTATATGAAATTTTGAAATAAGCTCACCAGAAGTATAGAAAAATAGTATCTTTGCCTTCGGCTTTTCACAGATACTGTGAGAAAGTGATTCTTTTAATCATATAAATAAAAAAGACTATGATCAGATTAAATGTTTTTGTTCGTGTAAACGAATCCAACCGCGAAGAAGCGATAAAAGCGGCAAAAGAACTGACTGCCTGTTCTTTAAAAGAAGAAGGATGCATTGCTTATGATACTTTCGAAAGCAGCACGCGTCCTGACGTTTTCATGATTTGCGAAACTTGGCAGAATGCCGAAGTATTGGCAGCACACGAAAAATCTCCTCATTTCGCTCAATATGTAGGTATCATTCAGAAATTGGCTGAAATGAAATTAGAGAGATTCGAATTCTAAATGAATTACGAAGGTGTGTCATAATGAATAATAAAACGCAGATTAACGCAAATTATCGCAGAAATAATTTTATAAGTCGTCGATTAATACATCAATACAATTGAAATAATCTGCGATAATCTGCGTTTTGACACACTCTCATTAAATCAATCCGGTATTCCTTATCTTTCCGAGTAAAATTAGTCGAGTTTCTTATGGATAAATGTTCCTTCAATCCAATAAGTTGCGTGATTCGATTCAAATTTCAACAAGACATAGCCGGGATCAGCGGGGCCACCGGGAAAATGATCGATAAACCAGTCCTGCCAAAGTTCCTGCTTCATCTTTTCGTCGGTTACAACTTCCACTTTCCCCGTTAACGCCACGCTGTCTCCTTTATCCTGAAAGCATAATCCTGCTTTCGGATTCGATAAGAAGTCTATTGTTTTTAGTGAATCTGCCCCGGTAGACATCCAGATAGTGGCAATTCCTTCTGCCAGGATTTTACTCATCGGTACAGGACGGGGATAACCTTCTTTATTCACAGAAGCAAGGGTAACTACTTCACATCTTTGCAACAATTCTGCTGCTTTCTCTTTCATTGTTTTTGTGGTCATAAACTGATTGGTTTTTATTAACCTTGCAAAGGTAACGGCATATCTTCACATTCTATTGTAAAAAAGCGACTTTTACCAATCTATCTCTGTGGCTCGATATAAGTAAGTGTGGTTTCTTGCGGAACTGTAAGGGAAAGAAAAGACGCAGGAGTATTGCCGGACATCGACTTAATCTCTTTTGAAAAATGCGCTAAATCATAATATCCTGCATCAACCGCCGTAGTCAACAGGTTGGCTGATGTCGTGGTTCTCAATAATTCCACAGCATTCTTAAATTTGACAATACGGCTGTATTCTTTAGGAGTAAATCCGGTATAATGCTTGAACTTCCTCTCAAAATGACGCTGACACAAACAGACGTCATCCATCAAGCTGCGAACTGAACGTTTTCCTCCGGAATGATTAATCATGTTCACTGCCATAGCGACGTGCGAATCAGCAGGCTGATAATGGCGCGCCAAATATGCCAGCAAATATTCCTCCACTACTCGTATTCGATCTGCCACATGCTTCTGCTCACCTAATTTTTCAATAAAAGTGTCATCAAAAACAGCCTTCATCTCATTAACACTGATTCTGCTATTCACAAACTCGTGCAAAGGCAGGTTTGTAAAGCAAGACAGACCACAAGGTAAAAAACGAACGCCAAACATATGAACGGATTCAGCATAAGTGACAAGTTCGGAGTACTTCGTCATGGGTCCTACGAAATAGGAACGATAAGGTTGCATAATCAGACTTCCTTCTTCAACAGCATTAGCCACCTCTCCCAGCGTAAATATAAAATCGGTACAACCATCCGGCAGAATATGGATGCGCATACCATATTCCGGATTGCCCTTAAATTCCCAATAGTTATCAATGTAGGGAACAAGTAAATGAGAAGGCTGATATTCTGTATACATGGATATATTTTACAGACAAATATAAAGAGAATAAATTCTAATTCATACATTTGTATTCCAAAACAATAAAATAAAATGAGGAATTTTGCAGCTATAGACTTTGAAACAGCCAACGGCAAACGTACCAGTGTATGCAGTGTGGGAGTTGTCATTGTAAGGGAAGGGAAAATAACGAATAAAATCTATCGCCTGATCCGTCCCCGCCCTAATTATTATACTCAATGGACAACAGCTGTCCATGGCTTAACTTATGACGACACGATGGAAGCTGATGAATTTCCGGAAGTATGGGCGGAAATCAAACCGTTGATAGACGGTCTGCCACTTGTAGCGCACAACAGTCCTTTTGACGAAGGTTGCCTTCGGGCAGTTCACGAACTGTGGGAGATGACTTACCCTAATTACAAATTTCACTGCACATGCCGCGCTTCGAGAAAGGTATTCGGAAAAGAATTACCCAATCATCAATTACATACGGTAGCTGCCCGGTGCGGATATGACTTAACGAACCATCATCACGCATTAGCAGACGCCGAAGCTTGTGCACAAATAGCTTTACTTATTATTCCCGAACCCCAAAAAGCAAAAAAAGCGAAGAAAACCGACAAAGATACACATGTGAGAGATTTATTTGCTTCACTCATTCCTCAACCGATGAAAAAAAACAAATAAAAAACACTACAACTACTATTTCAATCAATAATAGCCGTAGTGTTTTATGATAAAATACTAATTATATATTTCTACTTATAGAATAGATTTTGCAATACCCATTTCCAATCCACGAAGTTCTGCCAATCCGCGAAGACGGCCCAGACAAGAATATCCCGGATTGGTTTTCTTCTTCAAGTCATCAATCATCTGATGACCGTGGTCAGGACGCATAGCGATAGAGCATTTGCGACGTTGTTGCAAAAGAATAAGAGCTTTCATTACACTGTACATATCTACATTCCCTTCCAGATGATTGGCTTCGTAAAAGTTTCCTTCTTCGTCACGCTGCGTACTACGCAAATGTACGAAGTTGACACGGTCGCCGAAACGTTCCATCATACCGGCAAGGTCATTGTCAGCACGTACACCGAAAGAGCCTGTACACAAGCAAAGGCCGTTAGATTCATTAGGTACGGCTTCAATCAATTTTCTGAAATCTTCTTCCGTACTCAAAATGCGTGGCAAGCCCAAGATAGTATAAGGAGGATCGTCCGGATGAATCACTAGTTTTACTCCTACTTCATCGGCAACAGGAGCTATTTCTTTCAAGAAGAAAATCAAGTTGGAACGAAGCTTCTCGGCATCGATATCATTATAACGGTCCAATGCCTCCTGGAATTGTTCTACAGTAAAGCTTTCTTCCGATCCCGGAAGTCCGGCAATCATGTTACGAACCAACAAATTCTTGTCGTCTTCGCTCATTTGCTCGAAACGGGCTTTCGCTTTGGCAATTTCTTCCGGAGTGTAGTCTTTTTCAGCATTCGGACGTTTCAAGATGAAAAGGTCGAAAGCTACAAAAGCTGCCTTTTCAAAACGGAGTGCTTTAGAGCCATCCGGCATTGTATAGGCAAGGTCTGTACGGGTCCAGTCCAATACAGGCATGAAGTTATAAGTAACTACCATTACGCCACACTTCGCCAGATTACGGATGCTTTCCTTATAGTTTTCAATATATTTCATGAAGTCACCCGTCTGCGTCTTGATATGTTCGTGTACAGGTACACTTTCTACCACAGACCATGTCAGACCCACTTCCTCAATCATTTGCTTACGCTTCATGATCTCTTCTACTGTCCACACTTCACCATTTGGAATGTGATGAAGAGCATTTACTATACCTGTAGCGCCTGCCTGCTTAATATCCCACAAGCTAACCGGGTCGTTAGGACCATACCAGCGCCAAGTTTGTTCACATAAATACATAATGATAAGTATTAAGTATAAAGTATTAAGTATTAAATTGAGAATGCATCAAATCCACCGTCGATAACAGCTACTGTACCTGTTACGAAGTTAGAAGCATCGCTAATCAGATAATGGATTGTTCCATAAAGGTCTTCCGGTTCACCGAAACGGTTGAATGGAGTATGAGCGAGAATGGTCTTTGAACGGTCAGTCAGAGAACCATCCGGATTAGTCAATAGCGTACGGTTCTGATCGGTCAGGAAGAATCCCGGAGCGATGGCATTTACACGCAGACCGTTACCGAATTTCAAAGCCAGTTCACCGGCCATATATTTAGTAAAGTTGGCAATGGCTGCTTTTGCCGCACCATAACCTACCACACGGGTCAATGGACGAAGAGCCGATTCTGAACAGAAGTTTACAATAGAACCTTTCTTCTGTTCCACCATAATTTCTGCAAATACCATTGTAGGCAATACTGTACCGAAAAGGTTCAGATCCACCACTTTCTTGAATGCATCAATCTGCAAATCGAAGAAAGTCTTATCCGGAGCGATAGTTGCACCTGCCATGTTACCTCCGGCAGCGTTCAATAATACATCAATACGGCCATAAGCCTTCATGATTTCTACTTTGTTACCTTCCAGCACTTCCTTATCCATCACATCCGTGTAAAGGAACATGGCTTCATTTCCTTCGGCTTTGATACTGTCTACCAATGCTTTTCCTGCCTCTTCACTTCTGTCGAGCACAACCACTTTTGCACCTTCCTTTGCGAGATACGCAGCAATACCCTTACCTAAAATACCAGCTCCACCGGTGATAACAACTACTTTGCCTTTTACGTTAAATAATTCATTCATGGTTCTTACAAATTTATATGTTTATAATTTATTGTTCAGATAATATTTCAGATTCTCTTTAAGGAGAATATCGATAGGCATCAAATTCACCTTTTCACTGTTCTGTTTGAATAACAGATGATTGCACAATGATTTAACACCCTCATATCCCTGACGCTCCGGACGCTGTGCAATCAATGCGGTTATCACACCTTCGGAAAGTAACTGTGTATTTCTCCCGATAAGGTCATAACCAACCAGTTTGACAGACTGCATTCCTCTCGCTTTCAGATAATTCCCTAAGATATAGCAAGTTGAATTAAAAATAACAGCCCCATTTATGTTTGGATTAGCTTCAAAGATTTCATCCAGCTTCATGAAGTTATACACTGAATCATTTATTTTCAGTTCCACTTCGTGCAGATTTCCATTGAATCCTGTTTGCGTGAGATAATGGCAAAAACCTTCCCGCCTGTTCTTTCCCTGATTTGAGTCATTCTTCCCACTATGAATAATTCGCGCCATCAATATATCGGAAGACGAAGAAAGCCGGTCCATCAATAATCTGGCAGCAATCACTCCGGCATCATAAGACTCCGTTCCGAAATAAGCCAGTTGATGTTGCCCTCCAATGTTGGAGTCAACATATACATAAGGTATTTCATTCCTGTCAAGTTCCTGCGAAAGCCGGATAACAGAATCCGTAAACAGAGTCGCAATCAGTACCCCATCCACTTTCTCATGCAGCAGATTGCGGATGATATCATCAAAAGTCTTGTTATTATATTGATCGAAAAAGAGTTTGGTAATGGTGATGTTATACGATTCCATTTCCGACGCCGCTTTATCTATACCTTCGGAAATAGCTTCCCAATACTCTCCCTGAACAAAAGAAGGAGTAATTGCAAGGAGATGATATTGCTTTTTGGAGGCTGCCAATGAACGTGCCATTAGATTGGGCTGGTAATGTACCATTTCCAGAATCGCCTGTACCTTTTTCCTATTTTCTTCAGATACCCTTCCACGATTATGGATGACACGATCTACCGTGCCAACAGAGACACCTGCCATCTTGGCAATGTCTACAATCCGAATATTTGAAAACTCTTTATCCATCTATTGATAAGTATCTTGTTTTTCATCGGCAAAAGTAAAATGAATTATTGAATTAAGCAACAGTGTGTGCGCACACACATAATACACAATAAAGAATATATTATTAATAATCAACAATTTAACTACAACATTCAGGAAGTATACATGTTGTTAAACATAAGAAAAAGTAAAGATAGTATAGAGAAAAAAGCACTTATCAGATGAGAAATCAGAAAAAAAGTAGCTTTTTATTCTTGAAGGAAGTGAAAATAATGGGGAATATACACCAATATGTGTTCGAGCACACATTATTCAGATAATGACTGATGAGGCTAGAAATAAAAGATTATACATATATAAAACAAAACAGGTAACCGATTCTATTTAAAACGATTACCCGTTTTGGAGGGCTTATTTCCCCCACTTATCTTTTGCTTTTCCGGCCACTTTATCGGCTTCTTCCGCTACTTTATCAGCAATTTCCGCACCGGTTTCTACTGCTTTAAGTCCAAGATCCACTGCTTTTCTTTCAGCATGAGCAGCAGCTATTTCAGCATCACGACCTATGCGATGGATAGCATTATAAATTTCACTTTCTAATTGTTTTGCTTTTGCTGTACGTGAAAGACGATAAGCTACTGCGCCGAGGATTGACCCAATTCCAAGTCCAATCCAGAAATTCCCATGTCTACATTCCATAATTAAGTTCTGTTTTTAGGATTAAAAATAAATTATATATCTATTTAGATTTCGAGAATAAGGAAGCAATCCACAATACAAGGATAGCTCCTACGGTGGAAGTTATCAAACTTCCGATCAGCCCTGAAGCTGCCAGTCCGAAAAGGGCAAATACCCAACCGCCCAGTACACCTCCAAGAATACCAAGTAATAAGTTTATAACAAGACCAAAACCTCCGCCGCGCATTATTTTACCTGCGAGGAATCCAGCCACAATACCAATAATGATATACCAAATAAAGCTCATATAATCCTCCTTTTTTATTTAACAACAGTGGGTATGAAGAATAGTTCAATAACACAAAACCGAATTAACGACTATTTACAATCCTTAGTCTTAGAGAAACGGGAAGTTTACGTACCTTTGCAGCCAATTTTTCAGGAACACTTCAAAAGTAAATAGGTATTATGGTACAGAATCAGGAACAACCCGTAGGAAAAATTACATTTTCCATTTTAATCGCATTGAGTCTTTCGCATTGCCTCAACGATCTCTTACAGTCGGTGCTATCAGCATCTTATCCTTTATTCAAAGATGATTTAGGACTTAGTTTCGCGCAAATCGGACTTATCACACTAGTTTATCAACTTTCCGCTTCAGTTTTTCAACCGATTACCGGAATTTTCTTTGATAAGCATCCCGTCGCATGGTCATTGCCTATCGGAATGAGCTTTACACTGATTGGTTTGATAAACTTAGCATTCTCTGATAATCTATACTGGATATTAGCCTCCGTATTCTTAATCGGAATTGGCTCTTCCGTACTGCATCCGGAAGCCTCCCGTATCACGTTCCTTGCTTCCGGCGGAAAACGTGGACTGGCACAATCACTCTTTCAGGTAGGTGGTAACTTCGGAGGTTCATTAGGTCCTTTGTTGGTTGCCCTGTTGGTGGCTCCTTATGGCAGGCAACATCTCATCGTTTTTGCATTTGTGGCTTTAGCTGCTATCGGAGTGATGTACCCCATTTGCAAATGGTATAAATCATATCTAAACCGGATGAAAGCACAGACTGTCAGTATCAGAAAACCTGTTCATCTTCCTTTGCCTATGGATAAAACGGCCCTTTCAATCGCGATATTGCTGATCCTGATTTTCTCCAAATATATCTATATGGCGAGTCTCACGAGTTATTATACTTTCTACTTGATTCATAAATTCAATGTAAGCGTACAAGATTCGCAGCTATATTTATTTATCTTCCTGGTAGCTACTGCTATCGGAACATTAATTGGCGGACCGGTAGGTGACCGAATTGGACGTAAATACGTGATTTGGGCTTCTATTTTAGGAGCTGCCCCATTCAGTTTACTAATGCCACATGCCAATCTGCTGTGGACTATTATCCTTAGCTTCTGCGTGGGATTGATGCTTTCTTCCGCTTTTCCTGCCATATTGCTTTATGCACAGGAGTTGCTTCCTACCAAACTTGGATTGATATCCGGTTTGTTCTTTGGATTTGCTTTCGGAGTGGCCGGTGTAGCATCTGCCGTACTTGGCAATTTAGCGGATAAAACGAGCATTGAATATGTATATAATATCTGTGCTTATATGCCGCTACTGGGATTAGTCACGTTCTTTTTGCCTAATTTGAAGAAGAAAAAGATTGGATAGAAATCTATATAAATAAAATCGCCCTGCTATAATGATTATAGTGGGGCGATTTATATTATTTATAATCTGAACTCGTCTTCACATTTTTAGCTTCAATATCTACTTGATTGCCCTTCATAGATACGTTTCACAGAAGTGACATTGGGATATGTTTTATTATATATTTTCGTTACATCTTCTACTAACCAACAATACAGTGGGCCAAGAGCGCGAGTAGCATCATCTTCTGATGGAGTTTTTTCCGGAGAGGTGAAATAAAGCACATGGTCTATATCATTATAATTCACATAAATAAAAGAAGTAAATGTCTTTTCATCCGTTTGCCTTATCTCTCTGGTAAAAGAAGCAGTAATAATGTTAGATATATCATCCTTTGAAGGAATTACAGTAAGCGTACCACTATCTTTTGTATCATAAATAAATTTAATTCCGCCAGTTACATGCATATCCGAGCTTGCAATAACTTGATTTTCTAAATCTACTTTCTCATCACCCTCAAGTCCTTCGACTTTTACACTTACTTTCTTTGTAGTAAACGATTTCGTACCTTTGATTATCTTTACATCAATTTTAGCAGTCAGTCCATTCGCATCTTTCACTACAAGAAATGTTGTTCCCAATTGAACGGGAGCTATCATCACATAACCATATTCTTCCTGAATCTTAGCTTTTGCTATCTCTTCATCACCAGTTTCTACAGTATAAGGAGCTACCCCACCTGTCATTCCTACAGCAGCACCATCAGTTATCTCCATTACTATATCACTAATAGGTTGATCTGGGAAATAAATATCATCTATTTCATAAAGAAAGAAACGTTCATCATCGTTATCACAGGATACTAATCCTAAGCCAATGAACAACAATAAAAATAAAAGTCTAGTTTTCATACTTTAATTTGTTAATTTGTGAGTGTGAGTAATAATTATCCTACAAAAATACTAATATTCACCATACGGTATTCCAATAAGTCACTATATTATTTATTCTAATTATTAACGAAGTCTTCCTTTAGCCTCATGTTCTAAAGTTTTGGGATTACGACGAGTATCCCAAAGGGCGATAATAAAAACACGATCACTCATAACTGCATACACAAGTTTGCATAGTCTATCAACAGGAATAGAGCGTAATTCCATCTCTTCAAAATCCTCCAGCAAAGGCTCTACTTTTCCAAGAAATGGAAACTCACATAAATTCCGAATAACATGTACAACTTGTTGTCTGAAAAGGCGAGCCTCTTTCATCGAAAACTGGGTTTCAATATAACAAAGGATGACCTCTAAGTCATCCAATGCCTCGTAATCCCATACTATTTCCATCGTTCCGTACGCTTCAACATCTCATCCTGCGAAGCATATTCTCCTTGTTTATAGCGTACTAAAGCACTTTCTGCACGTTTCTTTATACATTCTATTTCATCTTTGCAGGGAGATTCCGCTTCCTGCTCTTTACGCGCAACACGCGATTTGCGACGCAAAGCTTTTAAGGCTTTTAAAGCTTCAGCCGTCAGATCATCATCAGCAATAATAGCAGCCACCTCTTTAAGAAGTGAAGCCCTAAGTTCCATTGTAGACATATTAATTATCTCCTTTCTTTATTATACAAAGTTACAATAAAACAGTTACATAACCTACGAAACTCTATTCTATTAACATACTTAACAGAAGAAAGAAAACGACCGGTATGCATCGTCACGACGTATACCGGTCTACAAGTTAAGGTCAAAGTCAAAAAATTAAGAGAGCTATTTATATGTTAGGGTTAGCGTTTATTTCTTTCTGGGGGATAGCATATAAATAATAGGTGCTATTTACTGTAAACGGTTTACCGTTCGGAAAGTTAAGGAACCAATGTCCCAAAGGATTTCGTTTTTCAAAGCTACCACCCTCCTGCCAGCAATCGACTTCTGTCTTCTGCATTTCATCAGATAAAGCAGTACGTACTACGGAACCCTGTGTACGGAGTACATCTGTAATACCGAATCCCTCTCCCCAAAGTTCGCGGCGGCGTTCCATCAGAATCTCATTAAGAACATCTTCCTGCGATTTCCCTGTCACGTCATAATCTCCCACTCCACGGGCATTGCGCAACGTATTCAACGGAATGACAGCCTGATTCAAAGCCACTCCATCACGAACTTTCGCCTCCGCTTCTATCAAATACATTTCAGAAGCACGCATCAAGACCAGATCAGCTGTGTCGTCTGCACGCATGTGGAATTTCTTATATCCCAGATACCCTTCACGCATCCACTGAAACAAAGGCAGACGAATGTCACCTTCGGTAAAGGTATCTTTTAGATGAGGATCGGCCATAAAACTACTATAAGCTCCGACGTATGTTGCATCCAGATAATAAAAGTTGTAGCTGGCATCCGACTGGGAAGGTATTTGAGGGAATCCCCATATCCATTCTTTATTGGAAATATTATTAAAGCCTTCATACTCGGCCGTAGTTGTCATCAACGCATATCCTGTACGTGCAGCTTCAGCTGCTTTCGCTGCTTCTTCCCACTGCCCTGTCAACAGATAAGCACGAGCCAAGAGGCCATCCACTACGGCAACATTCGGTTTGAATTTCTGATTATCACCACTCCGGACATAGTTCTTCAAATAATCCTGTGCCAGATTCAGATCATCAAAAATACGCTGATAGACTTGTGCCACCGTTGATTTTCCTTTCGGAACTGTCGAACTATTACTCGGTTCGGTATATATAGGAACGCACGGAGCATCTTTATCTTTCAAGTAAGTAAATTGATAATGCTGTACCAAGTGTAAATAACAGAAAGCACGTAATGCCAATGCCTGTCCCTGCGCTTGCCGTAGTTCCTCCGAATCTCCCTGGATGGAAATGGCAGTATTACAGTTATCGATCGTTTTATATATCAGATACCAAGCAAACTCTGTTCTATTGTTTGAAGGCAACGCTATATCGTTAAACTGATACGAAGAGTTGAAACCGTATTTCGGACGGGAAACAACATCACTTGCCATCATGTCGTCCAGACACTGAAGTGCCCGATAACCGATATTGGCATAGGTACTTGAATAATCAAACAGATTATACCAGGCACCATTCACAAGTGCCTCCGCATTTTCGGGCACAGGTACTTTTTCTGAACTTACCGCATCCGTAGGGTCCGTATCCAGAAAACTGCTGCTACAACTCGTTGCCAAGAAAAGTCCGGCAACTGCGGCAAGAATGGATTTAATTTTTATTTTTCTCATAATTTAGTCTGAATTTAGAAAGAAACGTTGATACCTCCGGAGATCGTTCGCATAGCCGGATAGCGGTAATAAGTGATACCGGTAATTCCCTGTTCAGGGTCTAGTCCCTGATTCCGGTGAATGGTAAACAGATTATCTCCTTGTACATATACCTGCACACTGCTCAATGCCAACTTACTAATCCATTGTTTGGGTAAGTTATAGGAAAGAGTCAGATTTTTCAATCGCATATACGAATTATTCTGCAAGAAACGGGTAGAAGCCGAGTTCCAGTTATTAGTGGTAGTACTCAAAGCAGGAACATCTGTATTACGATTGTCGGGAGTCCATCTTTTTAGAATCTCCGTCGACCAGTCGCGTCCTTCCAGACTTCCGTTGTGCAAAATCATTGTAATATCACGATTGTAGATATATCCACCGATACTATAAGCAAAGATGGCAGAAAGATCAAATCCTTTCCAGGAAAGAGAGGTATTGAATCCACCATACACCTTCGGAAGAGACGATTTATTGACGTAATAATAGTCAGCCGAACCGTAATCGTTTGTTGTGACACGTTTTCCGGTCGGATTGTGATTTTCATCTTCTTCATCCATATACCACAACGGATCTCCGTTCTCCGGATCTACTCCCGCCCACTCTATCATATAGAAATCATAAACAGAACGGCCTACCTGCAACTTGTTCACTCCACTTTGCGGCATATCTTTCAAAGGAAGATCCGTCACCTTATTCTTATAATGTGTCAGATTCATCCCCAGTTTCCATACCCAACCATTCTGATTGATAATCGTTCCGTTCAACACCATTTCTATACCTGTATTCTTCAAGGCTCCTACATTCTCGTCAATAGAACCATATCCCAGGGAAGGAGCTATCGGACGTGAGTAAAGCAAATCTTTCGAACGACGGGTAAAGAAGTCAAACGAACCGGAAAAACGGTTATTGAACAGGGAGAAGTCGATACCTACATTAAAGTTGAGGTTCGTTTCCCATTTCAGGTTCGGGGTCGCCATACGATCGGACACTAACGCATTTTCTCCCAGATTGGAAACAATGGTATAAAGTCCTTTACTCGCATAATACGTACCCAGGTTATCGTTTCCTTGTGCACCATAGCTCATTTTCAAAGTTAAGGCAGACAACCAGTCGGAAGTGCTTGCCATAAACTCTTCCCGGTCGATACGCCAGGAAGTACCCAGCGACCAGAAATTTCCCCAGCGGGTTTCGGGCGCAAAACGTGAAGAACCGTCGCGACGATAAGATGCCGAGAAGAAATATTTATTCTGATAATCATATAACGCTTGAGTCAGATAACCCACCAATGCATAGTCGATACGATATCCCGAACCTCCGGTCAGCTGTGAGCCGACTACCAATTCCGGCATATCAGGCTGTGCCATCTTAGAACGTGATGCTGTCAGTTCATCGTAACGGTAAGAATAGGCTTCCACACCGGCAAGGACATTAAAATGATGTTCACCGATTGTCTTGTCATACGTAGCGATATTATTCCACGTCCAGGAGAAAGTACGGGTATTCATCCGGCTGACGCCGCCTCCGTTTTCTTTAGCCGGACCTAACTTCGGGTTCGTATAATCCAACGTATTATAATTGATCAAGTCGAAGTTGAAACTTGTCTTGAATTTCAGTCCTTCAATAATTGTAGCTTCCAGAAAAGTACGGCCGGAGACTTCATCTTTCATTCGTTCCGATTTATCCAAAGGCAAAGTAGCCGGAAGGTTCCAGTTTGCCATCGAACCGGAAGGACGATAGGAACCGAAGTCATAAATACGGTCTCCACTCTCATCCAATTTGTAGCTACCATCCGTATTCATTTCATAAATGGGATAAAATCCCGGCATGGTACGTCCTGCGGTAATCACATTACTGGTTTTGGAGTCGGAAGAAACCGGATAATTCTGCATGGAATGTGCGAAACTCAAGTTGACGCCTCCCTTCAACCAGGAAGTCATCTCGCTGGTGATATTGGAACGAAGATTAAAACGCTGGTAACCGGATTCGAGTGCAATACCTTTATCATTCAGGTATCCGGCAGAAAAGAAATACTGATTCGCTTTTCCACCTCCGGAAACACTTAGATTTAACTCTGTGCGAAGTGCCTGTTGCTCCATGGCGTCACTCCAGTCAGAATTCCATAACGGACGGGCGCCTGCCACCAGCTTTCCATCTGTACCGACCGGTTGCGCATATTGAGGGCCATAGGGGTTCGGACCACCTCCCATCAATTTCGTTACCAAGTCTTTGGATGCTTGCGTCGCGGCAGTTGCCGGAGTATAATCCGCACTCTTAGCGTACTGATTGCGAAGTGCTTCCCAATATAATTCGAAGTATTGGTCGGTACTGACACGATCATAATCGCGTACGGCACGGTTGGAACCTCCTAACGAAGCTTTTACCTTTACTGTTGCTTTGGTATTCTGATCTCCCTGTTTGGTGGTGATAATAATCACACCGTTTGCACCACGGGAACCATACAAAGCAGCAGAGGCCGCATCTTTCAATACTGTCATCGAAGATATGTCATCCGGATTGATAGAGTTCACACTACCATCGAACGGGACACCGTCCACTACATAAAGCGGAGCGCTGGAAGCGTTGATAGATCCGATACCACGAATACGGATTTCCGCATCCGTACCCGGCTGGCCGCTTGCCGCACTCGCCTGTACTCCGGATACCGTACCCTCCAATACACGTGATATGCTGGAAGTCTGTAACTTTTCAATCTCACCTGCTTTCATCGTCGAAGCTGCTCCGGTAAAACTATACTTTTTAGCGGTAGCATAAGCTACTACCATTACTTCTTCCAGTTCCTTACTTTCCGATTCCAGCGTAACATTAATCACACTCCGGTTATTCACCGGTTGTTCTACCGTTCTCATTCCTACAAAACGGAACACTAAAGTGCCGGTAGCAGGAATCTCAATCGAATACTTTCCATCCATATCGGTAATGGTGCCGGAAGATGCTCCTTTCAATTGTACGGAGACACCAGGCAAAGGTTCTCCTTCAGAAGTCACCGTGCCTGTCACGCGTTTCTCCTGCTGTGCTTCCGCATATACTATATTTCCTGCAAAAAGCAGAAGAGACACGACTAATAAACGTAAATAGATTCTCATAATTTTGTGGCTTAAGATTTATTTGCTTGTTGTAACTAACAGTACATTGAACTTTTTTGTTTAGGAAACGAAACATTTTTTAGAGGATTGCTAGTATAAATCAACGAAAGGTAGTACATTCGTGAAACAAAAAATATCTATACCAACAAAGAACCACATGGGGAAACGGGTTATTCTATATCTTTTTCTGTTATTTTCACTGTCCTTACAGGCACAGACTGAAGAGAAAGTCTCTTTGGGCAACGATAGTACAGAAGTAGATTCCACATCAACCGCCAAGCCAAGTGCTTTTAAAAGAGCGATCAAGAAGTTTATGAACTTCAGTGATTTCGATACGCTCTATATCAGTCCTAACCGTTATAACTATGCGCTGATGGTTACTCATTTCAGTAACTTTGAGTATTATTCTATCACCAGTGAATTACCGCAGCCACAGAAACTTAGTTTTTCTCCCAACCCGCACAACAAGATAGGATTGTATTTCGGCTGGCGATGGATTTTCCTGGGATGGTCTGTAGATGTGAACGATATTTTCAAAAAAGGCACCCGAAAGAACAGGGGAACAGAGTTCGATCTTAGCTTATACAGTTCCAAATTAGGCGTGGACATCTTCTATCGCCGCACCGGTAATAATTACAAGATACACAAAATCAGAGGATTTTCAGACGATATACCCTCCAACTATTCCGAAGATTTCAGCGGAATAAAGGTAGATATCAAAGGACTGAACCTATATTATATCTTCAATAACCGTAAATTCTCCTACCCTGCCGCATTCAGTCAGTCCACCAATCAACGACGCAATGCAGGTACATTTATTGCAGGTTTTTCCATTTCAAAGCATCATCTCGACTTCGATTATACAGCACTTCCGGGATTTATCCAGGAGGCGATGAATCCTGCCATGAAAGTCAAAGATATTAAATACACCAATGCCAACATCAGTTTCGGCTATGCCTACAATTGGGTCTTTGCCCGCAACTGCCTGGCGTGTCTGTCTCTCACTCCTGCCATTGCCTACAAAGCTTCCGATGTGGACGCAGAAACGAATGAGGCAAAAGCGTGGTACGGTAAATTCAATCTGGATTTTCTGCTTCGCGCAGGGATTGTCTACAACACCGGGAAATATTACATAGGTACTTCCTTTGTTGGAAAAAACTACAATTATCATCGTAACAATTTCTCTGTAGACAATGGATTCGGTACTCTCCAAATATATGCCGGATTCAACTTCAACACCCGCAAAGAATACAGGAAAAAGAAATAATACCACAGAAACTAGAAATCATCAACTTGTTTGCTAATCCAAAGAATCTTTGTACATTTGCCACGTTCTAACGAGCAAAAGTAAAAAATCAATGAAGCAACAACGCCACATACAGACCACACGCACTCTTCTTTCCCGCTTTCGCTACTGGGGAAGAAAGAACTATGCTGCCTTTGCAAGTATGGGACGCGAATTCCAGATCGGTCATCTGCATACCAATGTAGTGGACGTTGCTCTTCGTAAGCAGAATGCTGCACAAACTATCCCTTATCATACATTTATGACACTTCAAGAAATCAAAGACCAAGTGTTGGCGGGTATCGACATATCACCCGACCAAGCTGCTTGGCTAGCCAATATGGCTAACAGCGAGGCGCTTTATGCCGCCGCACATGAGATTACCGTCGCACGTGCTTCGCACGAGTTCGACATGTGTTCCATCATCAACGCCAAGTCCGGCCGATGTCCGGAAAACTGTAAATGGTGTGCACAATCCTCCCACTACCAAACCAAAGCCGAGATTTACGATCTCCTTCCCGCTGAAGAATGTCTTCGACAGGCCCAATACAATGAAGCCCAGGACGTCAACCGATTTTCCCTCGTTACCAGCGGACGAAAACCATCTCCCAAACAGATTACCCAACTTTGCGATACAGTCCACTATATGCGTCGACATTCGTCGATTCAACTTTGTGCTTCTCTAGGACTGCTCAATGAAGAGGAATTGCGTTCCCTGCATGAAGCCGGGATCACCCGTTATCACTGTAATCTGGAAACTGCCCCGTCTCATTTTTCCAAACTCTGCTCTACGCATACGCAAGAACAGAAACTGGCTACCCTCGATGCAGCCCGTCGTGTAGGCATGGATATCTGTTGCGGAGGTATCATCGGCATGGGAGAAACGATGGAACAACGGATTGAATTCGCTTTCACACTGGCAGAACTGAATGTTCAATCCATACCTATCAACCTGCTTAGCCCGATTCCGGGCACTCCACTGGAAAACGAGCAGCCTTTAAGCGAAGAAGAAATACTTAAAACCATCGCACTCTTTCGTTTCATCAATCCGACCGCTTTTCTGCGTTTTGCCGGAGGACGTTCACAACTTTCTTCCGAAGCGATGCACAAGGCATTATATATCGGAATTAACTCGGCTATCGTAGGTGACCTATTGACAACACTCGGCTCCAAAGTATCAGAAGATAAAAAGATGATTCAGGAAGAAGGCTATCATTTTGCCGGTTCCCAATTTGATCGCGAACATATCTGGCATCCGTACACATCGACTACCGATCCGCTTCCTGTCTACAAAGTGAAACGGGCAGACGGTGTTACCATTACCCTCGAAGACGGACGAACGCTCATTGACGGAATGTCTTCCTGGTGGTGTGCAGTGCATGGATATAATCATCCGGTATTGAATCAGGCGGCAAAAGAACAATTAGATCAAATGTCCCATGTCATGTTCGGGGGATTGACGCACGATCCGGCTATTGAACTAGGGAAACTGTTATTGCCTTTGGTTCCTTCCTCCATGCAGAAAATATTTTATGCAGACTCCGGTTCGGTAGCCGTAGAAGTGGCACTGAAAATGGCTGTACAATATTGGTATGCAGCAGGAAAACCGGAAAAGAACAATTTCGTGACCATCCGTTCCGGCTATCACGGTGATACGTGGAATGCCATGTCTGTATGTGATCCGGTGACGGGTATGCACAGTCTTTTCGGTTCGGCATTGCCTGTACGTTATTTTGTTCCGTCCCCCACTTCCCGGTTTGACGGAGAATGGAATCCGGAAGATATACGACCTCTACAAGAGATGATTGAAAAACATTCAAAAGAGTTGGCGGCACTTATCCTGGAACCCGTGGTACAGGGAGCAGGCGGGATGTGGTTTTATCATCCGCAGTACCTGCGTGAAGCTGAAAAGCTTTGCCGGAAACACGATATTCTTCTTATCTTCGATGAAATAGCAACGGGATTCGGACGTACCGGCAAACTTTTTGCGTGGGAACACGCCGGAGTAGAACCGGATATCATGTGCATCGGCAAAGCACTGACCGGAGGATATATGACACTTTCTGCTGTATTGACCAGTAACCGGATAGCAGATACCATCTCCAACCACGCGCCGGGAGCTTTTATGCACGGACCTACATTTATGGGGAATCCACTCGCGTGTGCAGTGGCTTGCGCCTCCGTCCGCCTATTACTCGAATCCGGTTGGCAAGAGAATGTGAAGCGAATCGAAACCCAACTGAAAGAAGAACTGGCACCTGCACGGGGATTTCCGGAAGTGGCTGATGTACGAATACTCGGAGCTATCGGAGTCATTGAGATGAAGCGTCCGGTAAATATGGGCTATATGCAACGACGATTTGTGGAAGAAAAAATCTGGGTACGTCCCTTTGGCAAACTGGTATATCTGATGCCACCTTTCATCATCACTTCGGAACAATTAAGTAAACTGACTTCCGGGTTACTTAAAGTTATCCAAAAAAGATGACAGACAAGAAGAATATTACCGGATTTTCACCCAAGAATCTGTTCCTCGGTGAGCAAAAGGGTGTTCCTCGGTGAGGAACGGGCCTTTCCTCACCGAGGAAGGATGCCTTGGTCGGTGAGAAACTTTCAGAATAGTTCTTTTGATGATAAACATCTTATAGGCAACTAATTACACTTTCAATCATTCATATATCGAATACTGATTACTTAAAATAACAATTCATGACATTAGAGTATATAAACCAGGAACTACAGACCTTGAAAGAGAAAAAGAACTACCGTTCTCTCCCACCGCTAATCCACGAGGGTCGAGATGTTCTGCTGAACGGACAACGAATGTTGAACCTATCTTCTAATGATTATCTCGGACTGGCCAATGACATCTCATTGAGGGAGGAATTCTTAAAGACACTCACTCCCGAAACATTCCTGCCTACCTCCTCTTCTTCCCGGTTATTGACCGGTAATTTTAGTGACTATCAGAAGCTGGAACAACAGCTAGCCACCATGTTCGGAACGGAAAGTGCACTCATATTCAACAGTGGTTATCATGCCAATACAGGAATACTTCCTGCCATTTGCAATACTCATACACTGATTCTTGCTGACAAGCTAGTACATGCAAGCCTGATAGACGGAATTAAATTATCATCAGCTAAATGTATCCGGTATCGTCACAATGATATTTCCCAGTTGCAACGACTGATTGCTGAAAATCATAACGCTTATGAGCAGATTATTATTGTTACCGAAAGTATCTTCAGCATGGATGGCGATGAAGCTGATCTTCGCGCTCTCATTCTGCTCAAAAAGAGTTATTCCAATGTTCTTCTTTATGTAGATGAGGCTCATGCTTTTGGTGTACGAGGGGAAAAGGGATTAGGATGTGCTGAAGAACAGGACTGTATCAACGATATAGACTTTCTGGTAGGAACATTTGGAAAAGCCATTGCTTCGGCAGGAGCTTATATCGTCTGCCGACAACTCATTCGGGAATATCTTATCAATAAAATGCGTACGTTTATATTCACCACCGCACTCCCTCCTATCAATATTCAGTGGACTTCATGGGTGTTAGAACACCTTTCAGCTTTACAACATAAGAGGGCTCACCTGCTACAAATCAGCGAAAAGCTAAAGGTAGCCCTTACAGCCAAAGGATATAATTGCCCATCGGTGAGCCATATTGTACCTATGATTATAGGAACCAGTGAAGATACCATAATGAAAGCAGAAGAACTCCAACGCAAAGGATTCTATGCATTGCCCGTCCGCCCGCCTACCGTACCCGACGGAACCTCACGGATCCGCTTCTCACTGACAGCGGACATCACAGAACATGAAATTGACCAACTCATCAAACTGATAAACGAATGAAACAGCATTTTATCATAAAGAATAATCAGAAGCATCTATTGCTTTTCTTCGCCGGTTGGGGGATGGACGAAACTCCTTTCCTGACCATTCATCCTGTTGACAAGGACTGGATGATTTGCTATGACTACCGTTCATTAACATTTGATGTCGGTTTATTGGAAACCTATTCCCAGATTACACTCATCGCCTGGTCGATGGGAGTCTGGGCAGCTTCTCAACTCATAAAGCAGTATCCACATTTGCCTGTTTCCCAAAGTATCGCCATCAACGGTACCCTCTATCCCATACACGAAACCAAAGGTATTGCTCCCTCTATTTTCGATGGTACACTCCAAGGATTGAACGAACAAACCTTGCAGAAATTTCAAAGAAGGATGTGTGGTTCAATAGCTGACTATAAAGCTTTTCAAACCATATCCCCCCAGCGTCCGGTTGAAGAACTCAAAGAAGAGCTTGCCGCCATACAACAACAATATTTATCATTGTCTCCCTCTGATTTTAAATGGCAAAAAGCTATCATAGGAAAAGGCGACCGCATTTTCCTCCCGGATAACCAATATTTGGCATGGGAAAACCAAGTGGACTCTCTTGAACAAGTGGAAGCGGCACATTACCAACAGAAGCTTTTTAATACAATACTCATGTAGCCGGATACTGATGTGTTCATTATTGGTTCATATAATAATTTAGGGCAACCGTGAAATCCGTGTAATCCGTGCCTAAAAGATGCTAGCAATTAATTAGTGACGTACAATTACCATCAGGAAATCAGCCTATTAAATAAATATTGATTATGAATAAACAACTAATCGCAGAACGTTTTTCAAAAGCTATCACTACCTATCCGAGGGAAGCAAACGTGCAACGGCAAATAGCAGATAAAATGATCCATCTGCTTACAGAACATATATCTTCTCCCTGCTCGAAGGTGATTGAATTTGGCTGCGGAACCGGTATTTACTCCCGTATGCTGCTCCAAACCCTCCGTCCGGAAGAGTTATTACTCAATGACCTTTGCCCCGATATGAAATATTGCTGCGAAGACTTATTAAAGAAAAAGCAAGTTTCTTTTCTTCCGGGAGATGCCGAGACAGTCTCTTTCCCCGCCGAAAGCACACTGATAACTTCCTGTTCGGCCCTGCAATGGTTCGAGTCACCGGAAAACTTCTTCGAAAGGTGTAATACCTTGCTCAATAATCAGGGTTATTTCGCTTTTAGCACTTTCGGAAAAGAAAACATGAAAGAAATACGCGAACTTACCGGCAACGGACTTCCTTATCGTTCACGGGAAGAGCTTGAAGCAGCTTTATCACCCCATTTTGACATCCTGTATTCAGAAGAAGAGCTTATCCCCCTTTCGTTCGAAGACCCGATAAAAGTACTATATCATTTGAAGCAAACCGGAGTCAATGGTTTATCAACGCAATCCTCTACTGCCGGAAAACAAGAGAACGATTTGTGTTCATCAGACGACAATTCAAAAAATAAATCTAAGAACAATCTTCCCCAACAGCAGTGGACTCGTCGTGACTTGCAACTCTTCTGTGAACGTTACACGCAGGAATTTACTCAGGGCACTTCTGTGTCCTTAACATATCACCCTATTTATATCATCGCAAAAAAGAAAAAAGTATGAAACAGAATGTATATTTCGTAAGCGGTATCGATACAGATGCCGGAAAGAGCTATGCCACCGGCTTTCTAGCTCGTGAATGGAACAAGAACGGGCATCGTACCATCACCCAGAAATTTATTCAAACGGGAAATGTAGGTCATTCCGAAGATATTGACCTACACCGGCAAATCATGGGAATCCCTTTCACCAAAGAAGACCAAGAGGGACTAACCATGCCGGAGATTTTCTCTTATCCCGCCTCTCCGCATCTTGCTTCCCAACTGGATAACCGTCCCATCGACTTTGATAAAATAAAACGTGCAACTGAAGAATTGAGTGAACGGTATGACTCTGTTTTACTCGAAGGAGCAGGCGGCCTTATGGTTCCCCTCACTACCGAACTTTTGACCATTGACTACATCGCTCAAGAGAAATATCCGCTTATCTTTGTTACTTCAGGCAAACTGGGGAGCATCAATCATACCCTACTTAGTCTCGAAGCAATACAAAAACGCGGCATTGTACTAGATACCGTATTATATAATTTATATCCTACGGTAGAAGACAAGACAATTCAGAATGATACTATGGAATTTATCCGGACCTGGCTGAAAAAGTATTTTCCGGAAACGAAATTTATACTGGTTCCGGAAATAAAAAAGAATCTATAGAAAAGCAATCACCGACTACTTTCACTCGACAACAATCGTACTCTTTTGTGGATTATGGCTATCATAAGTAACTTTCACCGGATACATATAGCCATAATCCTTTATTTTTTAAACAGTAGTCGAATATTTATCCAAAGCCTTTCTCAATGATCTTTCCGAAATTGGTTTAGTCACATAATCGTTACACCCCATCTCTAAGGCCTGTTCCTTATCAGTCCCGAAAGCATAAGCCGTCAAGGCAATGATAGGAATCTCTTTAGAATAAGAGCGGATAATGTGGGTTGCTTCCAGTCCATCCATACGCGGCATTTTCACATCCATCAGGATTAAGTCCGGTTGGTACTGCTTATACATTTCGACAGCTTCCACTCCGTCTTTAGCCCAAAGCAATGTATATTCCCTGCCAATCAGATTCTTCAATAGGATGAAATTACTCTCCACATCTTCTGCCACCAGAATCTTCTTAATTTGTTGTACACGATTGACAGTATTCCCTTTAGATTCCACCTTTGTCTCTTTGAAGAAATTACCGAGTTCTCCGGTTTCTTCATAAGGAATTGTGAAGTAGAAGGTAGAGCCTTTACCCAATTCGGAAGTCACCCCGATTTCTCCACCGATCTTTTCGATAATCATCTGACAGATAGAGAGTCCTAATCCCGTCCCTTGCGCAAAAGAGTTCAGTTTGACAAAACGCTCGAAGATATGATCCACCTTTTCCGGCTCTATCCCTATTCCTGTATCTTTCACGTACACACGGATATCTTTATCCATTCGCTCAAAACCAAAACGGATCTCTCCTTCATAGGTAAACTTACTTGCATTAGTCAGGAAATTCGTTATCACTTGCATGATGCGGTTCTGGTCTCCCTCAATGAGCAAATCCTCCTCTTCATTGTCCAAAACGAGAGTTACCCCTTCTTTCACACGTTCTTTATGAACTGTATAAATTGTCCGGCAGACCTCTCCCAGATTCATTGGACGCTTGATATATTCGAGTGTTCCGGCCTCTATCTTCGATAAATCCAGAATATCATTAATCAATTGCAACAAAATATCCGAGTTCTGATTGATAATACCCGAATAAAGCTTTTTCTCTTCAGCAGTTTCGGCAGAAGGCAATAATTGGGAGAATCCTACAATAGCATTCAGCGGAGTCCGGATCTCATGGCTCATGTTAGCGAGGAAAGCACTTTTCAATCTGTCGGATTGCTCCGCTTTAATCCTTGCCTTGATCAGTTCCTGCTCAATATTCTGAAGATTAGTAATATCCCACGAAATGCCAATCAACAACGGTTTACGTCCCTCCATCGGTACAAGCGCTTTCAAAGTCTGCACAATACGCGCTTCTCCATTAGCCGACAGATAAGTTTCCTGCATATCAATACGCTTATGAGTCTGGAGTAATTCCAAATCATCCTTACGGAATTTCTCCGCATCTCCGTGCACCGGAAATATCTCATAATCCGTATGCCCGATAGCTTTAGACGCCGGAATGCCTGAATGATCGGCAAATGCCTTATTCCAATATAAATATCTAAGATCATCTTCCGGGTCCTTCACAAACAGATAGACCGGAATATTATTCAAAATACCATCCAACAACAGATTCAGTTCGCGGAGTTCATCCCGTTTCTTGATAACATCAGTGATATCCTGCGTAAAGAACCAGGTGAGTTCCTGATTATTCTCACGAATCAGGAAAGTTGATACCTGATGTACTCTCTCCTTAGTTTCTCCCTGACGTACATAAGCAGCACGATAAGCAAAGCTACCATCATTATCACGAATATCCTGCAGCTTTTGTTCCCATGCTTCCTTTGTTGTCATAGAGACACGCAAATCATATATTTTTTGTGTACCCAACTCCTGCGTTACACCGTATTCTTCTATAAATTGCTTATTCGCATAAACCAGCGTTCCATCTTCCGCCACAGCAAGAATACTGTCACTCACCTTATCAAGCACACTTTTAAAAACTTCCAGTTGCCTTTGGGTAGCTACCCGTTCCGTTATATCACGACACATAATCAGCACGTATTCCTCATCCAGCGGAAAAATACGGTTCTCGTAATAATGGCGTTCACCATTAAAATCCAGTTCGTGATGTGCAGTTGAAACAGTTCCGGTAGTAACAGCCTGCTGCATATTGGAGTGAACATTCTGATACGCTTTCGGTGGAACCATATCCTGCATGCGCATCCCTTTAAAATCCTTGTTTGATATTCCTACATGGTTGGTTTCTTCATTAGAAACAACTTCAATGCCTACCTCACTCTGATTGAAGACAGTCAGCATATCGGGAAGAGAATCTAGTATCCTAACAGCGTATTTCTCTTTAAAACTAACAGGATGATTGCTACGCTTCTCATCCCTAAGAACAGAAAGCTCTTTTCTAAGCTGCTCATTTTCTTTTTTAAGTGCTTCTAACTGTTCTACTAATGCTTCTTTGCTTTGTTCGATGCTCATGATGTAACGGGGTAAATACGTACTTATCTGCCAAAAGTAAATATTTTTTTGAATAAAAGCACGTATTTACCCTGTTTTTTTCAAAGAATTACTCAATAACCATAATCCGGTCGTTTAATCCCACCTTCATGCCATTTTCCACGAATACTTCTTTCACGACTCCATCCGTCACCGAACGTATCTCATTCTCCATTTTCATCGCCACCAATACACAAAGCGGATCACCCCGTTTCACGAGGCCCCCCTTCTTTACATACGTCTTCAGGATGACTCCCGGCATCGGTGCTTGTACCACCTGACGCCCCACGGATTCAGCAGCAGTGCGGGCATTATGTATTTTCTCCATTTCTCCTTGCAATTCAATCTGATAAAGCTCCCCTTTATTCATAATCGTATATGAATTATTGGAAGAAGGAGAAATCTGCACTCCATGCGAGTGATGATCGATGATGATCGAATGAATGGAGTCGCCACCCATATTATAATCGACCTCATATATCTTACCATTGACCGCAATCTTCTTGATTGGCCCGTCCTCTAGAATTTCTACCTTATATTCACTATCCGGCATATCCTGAAGCTTGGCGTAATATGTAGCTAATGTTGTACCCATAACCAATTCCGTTATTTTTTAATTTTCAATTCTCAATTTTCAATTTAATAATTATTAGCAGTCATCTGCAATTTACCGTAATACTTCCAGAGCGATTCGCCCACTACGGGAAGTGTAGTGGCACGGGAAGCCGCTTCTTTCTCCCTCTCGTAGTGTCTCACTGCGGCAGCAATGACAGCCACAGTCGGATCAGTATTCTGACGACGTTTCAGATCTTCCTTATCAAAACGCGTATCGATAAATGTCGTATCGTATTCACCTTTCAGGAAAGCCGCATTCTTCAATACACGTTGATGGAAAGGAATTGTCGTTTTAATTCCCAGAATCTTATACTCTCGTAAAGCACGTGCCATATTGGAAATGGCCGAAGCACGGGTACGTCCCCAACAACAAAGCTTTGCAATCATCGGGTCATAATGCAAAGAGACCTCAAATCCCGCATAAGCGGCACTGTCAAGACGCAGGTTACGGCCTTCGGGAGCTTCACGGACAGTAATCACACCGGGAGAAGGCATGAAGTTATTCTCCGGATCTTCGGCGTAAATACGACATTCGATCGCTGCTCCGCTAAACTGTATATCATCCTGTTTATAAGGCAACGGATTTCCGGCAGCAACAGTGATCATATCCCGTACCAGGTCAACGCCTGTGCACTCCTCCGTCACAGGATGCTCCACCTGCAAACGGGTATTCATCTCAAGGAAGTAGAAATTCTGATCTTTATCCATCATAAACTCCAATGTCCCGGCACTGTAATAACCTATTTTCTTACAGGCTTCCACAGCTACCTTCAACATCTTCTTTCTCGTCTCTTCTTTCACAAAAGGAGAAGGACTTTCTTCTATCACCTTTTGGTTACGACGCTGAATGGAACATTCACGTTCATACAGATGAACGACATTTCCATACTTGTCTCCCATGATCTGAACTTCGATATGATGCGGATTCTCAATATATTTTTCAATATAAACCGCATCATTGCCAAAGGAGGTCCCTGCTTCGGATTGTGACAAACGGAGAGCTGTTTCCACCTCTTCTTCCGTACGTACCAGACGCATCCCCTTGCCTCCACCTCCCGCAAGTGCTTTCAACATAATGGGGTAGCCGACTTCATTAGCGACCTTCTTCACCTCATCAATGCCCTGTACGGGCGTTTCGGTTCCGGGCACAATGGGTAATCCTGCTTCACGCATAATCTTACGGGCTTCCGTCTTGATTCCCATTTTGGAAATAATATCCGCACTCGGTCCGATAAAAATCACTCCCTCTTCTTCACAACGACGGGCAAAATCCGCATTCTCTGACAGGAAACCGTATCCCGGATGAATAGCGGCTCCGGTCTTTTTGGCAATGGACAATATCAATTCCGGCTTCAAGTAAGAGGTATCTTCCGGCGAATTGGAAATGCAATAGGCTTCTTCTGCATAACGGACGTGCAAAGCCCCGCGATCTACATGGGTATAAACAGCCACTGTCGAGATATTCATCACCCGGCAAGTGCGGAAGATACGCATCGCTATCTCACCCCGGTTGGCTACTAATATTTTCTTTATCATAATCTTTTTCTTTTTAGAAATAAAAACTTAAAAGAGCAATCAAATAATATTAGGCACGGATTACGCGGATTACACTGCTTGCAGAATAAAGGTTACCACATAAAGCAACCGTGAAATCCGCGTAATCCGTGCCTAAATTCAATCCATAAACAAGCCTAAAGCGGTAGGTTGGAATGTTTCTTAGGAGGATTCGATTGCCGTTTGTTGGCAAGCATCTCGAAACTTCGAATCAATCTCAAACGGGTTACCGCGGGATCGATCACTTCATCCACATATCCCAGTTCCGCCGCCCGGTAAGGATTGGCAAACTTTCCGCGATAATCATCCTGAAGTTCTTTCCGTTTCTCTTCGGGTTTCTCGGCTTTATCTATTTCCTTACGGAAAAGGATATTCACAGCTCCATCCGGTCCCATCACCGCGATTTCGGCAGTAGGGAAAGCAAGATTTACATCTCCACGGATATGCTTGGAACTCATCACATCGTAAGCACCACCGTATGCCTTGCGGGTAATAACCGTCACTTTCGGCACCGTAGCCTCGCAATAAGCATAAAGCAGTTTTGCCCCGTTACGGATAATTCCACCATATTCCTGATCGACTCCCGGAAGGAATCCCGGCACATCTACCAATGTCAGTAAAGGAATATTAAAAGCATCACAGAAGCGGACAAAACGGGCGGCTTTGACAGACGCATTGATATCCAGTGTACCAGCAAGCACCAATGGCTGATTAGCCACCACTCCCACCGTTTTTCCATTCAGGCGGATATAACCCGTCACAATATTCGCAGCATATTCTGCCTGAAGTTCGAAGAAACTATTATCATCAGCCACCGCTTCTATCATCTCTTTTATATTATATGGCTGATTCGGATTGGCCGGAATCAAATCTGCCAGTTCCGGAGTCAGGCGAGTCGGCGAATCGCTGGTCGCTACAAACGGAGGCTCTTCCATATTATTCCCCGGCAGATAGGAGATCAATTCGCGAATATAATTGATGCACTCAATATCATTCTCCGCAGAAAGATGGGCTACACCGGACTTTGTCATGTGCACGCCTACTCCGCCGAGTTCTTCTTTAGTCACTTCTTCCTGTGTCACGCTTCTCACCACATCCGGTCCTGTAATAAACATATAACCGGAGTTTTTCACCATCAGAATAAAATCGGTCAATGCAGGAGAATAAACCGCACCACCGGCACAAGGTCCCATGATCGCGCTAATCTGTGGAATCACTCCGGATGCCATAGAATTACGCAGGAATATCTCGGCATATCCGGCCAAAGAACGTACCCCTTCCTGAATTCGCGCGCCTCCCGAATCATTCAATCCGATGATAGGCGCTCCCATCTGCATAGCCATGTCCATCACTTTGCAGATCTTCTTAGCGTGCGTTTCTGAAAGAGCTCCTCCAAATACGGTGAAATCCTGTGCGAATACATAAACCAAGCGCTTGCCAATCATACCATATCCCGTCACCACCCCGTCTCCGGCAAATTTCTGCTTTTCCATACCGAAATCGGTACACCGATGGGTTACCAACTTATCCAGTTCGATAAACGAACCTTTCTCCAATAATAAATCGATGCGTTCACGGGCGGTCAGTTTGCCCACAGAATGTTGTTTTTCAATGCGAGCGTCTCCGCCGCCTTTTTCTGCTTTCCTGTTCAGTTCTTCCAGATTGTTAATAAGCTCTTTCATAGGCTGTAGTTATTAAAATTGTATGTGTGTAAAAATAAATAGTAATAAATGAAATCATTGTCATATTGATTACACAAAGATACTTTTATATAATGAACGCATCGTGTACGGAATTTGTTAGCATTTATGCCTTAAAACATCTTTTTCTATTTATTCAGGAAGCTTTTTTTGCAGGTTGCGACAACAAATGTCCATGCTTTTCTGTTTATCGCTTATCATTTTTAATAAAACCTATACCCTAACAAAATGAGAACAATTAAAATCTTATTAGCAGCCGGTTTCCTGCTCGTGTTCGGTACAAGTATTCATGCACAGGTACAACGGAATGAAACCTATCTACCCAAATTTGCCATCAAGACCAATGCTCTCTATTGGGCCACTACTACACCCAACTTAGGAATCGAAGTGGGACTGGCAAAGAAACTGACTCTCGACATATCCGGTAATTACAATCCGTGGAAGTTTGGTGACGACCGTCAAATCAAGCATTGGCTCGTTCAGCCGGAATTACGCTATTGGCTCTGCGAACGTTTCAACGAAAGTTTCTTCGGTTTGCACGGACATTACGGAGAAATGAATGTCAGCAATCTGAATATATTCGGAATGGGACATGACCGTTACGACGGCAATCTGTACGGAGCCGGCATTTCCTATGGATACCAATGGCTCATAAGCAAGCGCTGGAGTATGGAAGCAACCATCGGCGTGGGATATGCCCGTCTGGAATATGATAAATATGCCCGTGATTGTAAATGTGAAAAGCTGGGACACAACACCCGTAATTATTTCGGCCCGACTAAAATCGGTCTTAGCTTCATTTATGTCATCAAATAATCGAACTTTCTAAAACTTATAATGATGAAAAGAAAACTTATTTATCTATTTATAGCTCTTGCAGCCACTATTCTGCCGGCTCATGCACAAAAATTCCTGAACGATGCGCTCACTCTCTCAAACGTATCTTTATGGCAACAAGGTAACTCTCTTTATGTCGGCATGACTTTCGACATGAAGAATCTGACAATAGGTTCCGCCCGAAGTTTAAGCCTTATCCCCCTGCTGACGGACGGACAGCATAATGTACCTTTGCAAGAAATCATCGTCAATGGTAAAAGACGCGAAAAAGCATATATCCGCGGTCTGGCAATAACCAAGCAAGAACCAACCGCCATTATCGTTCCTTATAATAAAAGGGAAACTTTTAATTATACGCAGGTGATTCCTTACAAACCCTGGATGGCTAATGCCAGTTTGCAACTTGTAGAGAATTTATGCGGATGCGGCAATTATCAGGAAATGAATGCACAGGAACTGATTACCAATGATGTATCTACCGAAGCCAAACGCTTAAGTGCTATGTCTCCTATCATTGCCTATATCCAGCCAACCGTAGAAGTGGTCAAAAACCGTAGCGAACAATATGAAGCTCATCTGGATTTCCCGGTCAACAAATCGGTAATTCAGACCGACTTCATGAACAATCATGCTGAATTGGTGAATATCCATGCCATGTTTGACAAAATACAGAATGACCGGAACCTGACTGTGAAAGGTATTAGTATCGAAGGTTTCGCCTCGCCGGAAGGACCTCTTGCCTTCAATGAACAGCTTTCCAAAAAACGTGCGGAAGCTTTGAAGGATTATCTGGTCAAGAACGAAAAAGTGTCTTCCAAACTATATAAAGTGACTTTCGGTGGAGAAAACTGGGATGGATTAGTAAAAGCACTCCAATCTTCTTCGATGAAGGAGAAGGAAACATTCCTGAACATCATCAAGAATACGACTGACGATGCCAAACGTAAACAGGAAATCATGCGTGTAGGCGGCGGAGCTCCTTACCGTAGCATGCTGAAAGAGATTTATCCGGGATTGCGTAAAGTAAACTGCAAGATCGACTATACCGTTGTCAATTTCGATGTTGAACAAGGGCGTATCATTATCCGGGAAAATCCGAAATATCTTAGTCTGAACGAAATGTATCAGGTGGCCAACAGTTATCCGAAAGGCAGCAAAGATTTTGTGAATGTATTCGATATTGCCGTACGTATGTATCCTACTGACGCCGTAGCTAACCTGAACGCAGGAGCCGTCGCATTATCACAAAAGGATTTGAATGCAGCAGTGAAGTTTATGGAGAAAGCCGATCATAATACTGCCGAGTTTATAAACAATACCGGAGTCTACAATTTCCTTAACGGAGACATCAACCGTGCCATGGCTGCATTCGAGCAGGCAGCAAAGCTAGGTAACGAAGCTGCCCTTGCCAACTTAAAACAATTACAACAAATTTTAAGTGTGAAGATGAAATAAACAGAAAAATCTATTTATTCAACCGACCAAAGTGGGGCGTTCGTTTGTTATATCAATAATAAACGACGTTCCACTTTTTAAATCTGATAATTATGACCTTGATCCTTGCCGTTATTCCTGTGTTACTGTTGATTATACTGATGGCATTTTTTAAAATGTCAGGTGATAAAAGTAGTATCATTTCTCTGATTGTGACGATGCTGATTGCTCTTTTCGGCTTCGCTTTCTCGGTAGACAATCTGTTTTACTCCTTTTTATATGGAGCATTAAAAGCGGTCTCTCCTATCTTAATCATTATTCTGATGGCTATTTTCAGTTATAATGTATTGTTGAAAACTGAAAAGATGGAGATTATTAAACAGCAATTCGCTTCTATTTCTACCGATAAAAGTATTCAGGTGTTATTACTGACTTGGGGATTCGGAGGTCTATTGGAAGCTATGGCCGGTTTCGGAACAGCAGTAGCTATTCCGGCGGCAATTCTTATCAGTCTGGGATTCAAGCCTATCTTTTCGGCAACGGTGAGTCTGATTGCCAATAGTGTAGCCACTGCTTTCGGAGCAATCGGAACTCCGGTATTGGTATTGGCCAAAGAAACGAATTTGGACGTATTGCATCTTAGTACAAATGTCGTATTGCAATTATCCGTTTTAATGTTCCTGATTCCGCTGGTTCTACTTTTCCTTACTGACTCCAAACTTAAATCGCTCCCGAAAAATATATTCCTGGCTTTATTGGTAGGCGGAGTTTCTTTAGTCAGTCAATATCTGGCAGCAAAATATATGGGTGCTGAATCTCCGGCCATAATCGGCAGTATTCTTTCTATTATCGTAATCGTTATTTATGGAAAACTTACTGCATCTAAAGAAGAGAAAGCACGAAAAAGCCATCTGAAAACGAAAGATATATTAAATGCATGGAGCATTTATTTACTGATTCTGTTTCTGATTATCCTGACCAGTCCGCTCTTTCCGGGATTGCGTCATACTTTAGAGAACAATTGGATTACGAGAATCAGTCTGCCTATCAATGCGTCCACCGTCAATTATACTATTTCCTGGCTGACTCATGCCGGAGTATTGCTTTTCATCGGTACTTTTATCGGTGGATTGATTCAGGGGGCTAAAGTAAAAGATCTGTTCATCGTTCTTTGGAATACCGTGAAGCAGTTGAAGAAAACATTCATTACGGTTATCTGCCTCGTGGGGTTATCTACTATTATGGATAGTTCTGGAATGATCGCTGTGATTGCCACAGCACTGGCTACGGCTACCGGAAGTTTGTATCCGTTATTTGCTCCGGTCATCGGTTGTCTGGGAACATTTATCACCGGAAGCGATACATCTTCCAACATCCTCTTCGGCAAGTTGCAAGCAAGTGTGGCAGGACAGATTCATGTCAGTCCGGATTGGTTGTCTGCGGCAAATACAGTAGGCGCTACAGGTGGTAAGATTATCTCTCCGCAAAGTATTGCTATTGCCACTTCTGCCGGAAACCAACAGGGAAAAGAAGGTGAAATACTGAAAGCGGCTATTCCGTATGCATTAGTATATGTAGCGATTACCGGAATTATTGTTTATATTTTCAGTTAATTCCCCAAAAATAGAAGAAGATAATAGTACCGTTAACAAAGCGCGATAAATATTTCCGCTTAGCCATTAGATGGCAAAGCATTCAGCTCATTTTCGTACTGATTTGAACACCAATAAAAACTATAACTCTCTGCCACATTTTTGTCTTTTATTCAAGTATTATACGGGGGAAAACAAAAATGTGGCAGTGCTTATAATCAATGACTTGGTTCTAAAAAAGCGTAGAAATAAGAGAAGTTTACAGAAAACGTATATAGAGTTTTTGCTTTTGGGAGAAGATAAAATGCACTTTCTTTTTAATCATTTGAGTTTTAATATTTTGGATGTCTTGTTTTTATCCTTTTCATCACACTTCGGCCTCAACGCATCTATTTCTTTGTTGTCGGTAAAGATATCTTTTAGATAATCACTGTTTGCTTGCAGTTGAGTAATTTACCGAATGGACAAGTGCTACGTAACTGTTACACAAGTGTAGATGAGTAGTTACTCAAGTGCAACAGATTAACTTATGCGGATGAATTAGCTAAAAGACAAGGAGAAATTAGTAATAGATGCAATAGAACTTATTATATCTTCTGCATAATATAACTAAAACATCTAGTCGTTCGTGATAAGTTGCAAAGGTGGAAAAGTATTAATACTCTATCGCTAGGATATTAATACCTGAATTGTTGGGTATATATACCCAACACATTGGACATATATATCCAACACGCTGCGCATATATCCAATAATCTATATGAAAGACATTTTCAGAAGTTTAGTGTTGAGTTTATTGCTATAAGCTCTAAATTATCCAGATTTTCTTTCTTCTTTTTGATTTATATTCTTGCTCTTTATCAAAGTCCACAGTAGGAGAACCTGCTGTATCAATGTGGCAGGCTTTTTTATGTTTGTCCCATTCTTCTAGTTGCTTATACCACATGATATACCACTTCATGCGCTTCCGCCAGTTGAGGAACCTCCAGTTTATCCAACATTTTATCTAAAACAGATTCAGGAAGTGCATATTCCCTGCTTTTATTTTGTTGACGCCAAATGTGGTATGGTTGTTCCAGATAGACTATCTTTACTTTTGCACCATAATCAACAAACAAATCAATCAATTGAGTACGCATCTGACGAGTTATGTTAGTAGCATTCCAAACAAAGTCCTGACCTTTGCGGAGATACGTTCTGGCTTCCTCTTTCGCTGTTTGCACTACCCATCCATTCGCAGACTTATCCGTGGGACTCAATTTGTGTTTTCGACGAATGACGTCCAAACTCACCACCGGAACATCTATGCCAGCAGATTGAATATAATAATCCTTCCCCATTCCCGGAAGTCCTGACAACATCGTCACTTCACATTTAAACTGTTCGTGAGGGACATAATCAATATAACTGTCTTCAGTATGGAAGTAATGAAAACGTGCATAATCAGTGGCAAATTCTCTTGGTTTCTTCCAACAATCCTGTTCACGGCAGAAAATCTCAAACAGTTCCAGTGCTTCCAGCAGTTCATTCTTATCTTCACAAATGCGTCCTCTGATATCAGCATCGGCCAACATCTTTAGCAATGAAGTATCTACCCGTAAAGAAGCTTCACAGAGTTTCTTCACAGAGTCAGGCTTCTCCATCAGCCAAACAGGTAATCCATGGTACCGGACTAAAGATGCAATCTGTTCCCGGATATGGAATGGAGCAGGACAATCCCGGTATAATATAGTGCGTACAGTGTACTCTCCTTTTCTGGCATGTCCTTTAGCAGATACCCGCCCCTCTCCTTCATCCACGGAAGTTGAACGTTTTTCAACATCATGCAACAAGGCAGATGTCCAAATAAGTTCTTTCTCCAAAGTAGAAAGAGAATGATAAGCGGAAGACTGTTGCAATGCCTTCAACACCATACGGGTATGTTCGGCTACACTTCCCTCGGCATGATAACGAATATCCTGCTGAACAGTATTCATTTCGTACACCCACTCGAACTGTTGTTCGAGTGAGCACCACGATTTATCTTCTATCAATTTCCAATTCATCTTTATTCCTCCTTTTCATTATTAAATTCCCAAACAAGCGGGGCACGCTTCCAGTTACGTGTCCAATGCTCGTCTGTTTTAACATGTCCTTTCCGCACATACTTAAATACATTATGTGCAAATTCGCTTACCGGATATTCTCCGACATTGCGGCTGACTACTCCCTCACGGGTACAAACCTCTTTCGTCCACGGATCACAAGAGCCGAAGATAGCCGGTTCTTGTGACATACGGATGATTTCCTGTTTTAATAGTTCCGGTGTCAAACCGGAAACAGACTCTATCTTCAACTCCGGAACAGTAGGAAAGTCGAATAAAGCTGCATAAAACTTTACTTCTTCCCATGACAGCCACTGATCCATACAACGGACTGCAAAGACATAAAAATGCGTTTCTAATCGCTGATATTCTATGGAATGTACGGCATATAGATTCTCTCCAAAGATTTCTATATCACCCAAATCATTCTTTATCAATTCCCAACGCTCACGCAGTTGCCTCGTCCAGGGTGAAGTAGTAGGAGCCGCATGCGAACGGGCAAAGACGCCCCACTGACTTAAACAATTATTCTCTCCATCCAGCTTCTCGGTATGCACCAATGTCCGAATCCGTTGGATGTCCTCCCAATACGTATGGTTAATCCGATCGTCACTAGTCGTTCCGGGAGAGAACGGATAGTGATAAGTGCGACCATATTTCTCTGATATCATTTCTTTCTTTTTTTAATTAAATACTAATTTCTTTCATCGTATCACTCCTTATTCATTCGAACGATGCGAGGCATAAATTTACCCTGCACTTCCACCAGCGTTTCCTGCGTATACATCACTCTGTCAATATCCTTATATGCCAGTGGCATTTCTTCCACGCTCCCACCAATCAAAGTCACTCCCGCCTGCGACAGTAGTTTCTTCAAAGACGATTGCGTAAAACTATCTTTTGCCTTCTGGCGGGACATCGCCCTGCCGGCTCCATGAGAAGCCGAATTTAAAGCAGCTTCCATCCCTTTGCCACAAACCAGATAACCTGCAGTAGCCATGCTACCGGGAATCAATCCCGCTTGTCCTTTCTGTGCCGGAGTAGCTCCTTTGCGATGCACGATTGCCATACGCCCCGGTGCTATTTCCTCTCTCCAAGCGAAGTTATGATGGTTGTTGACATTAGCGAGCGGCTTCAACCCTAATGCTTTCGCCAAATTCAAATGAATCCGCTCATGACAGGCACGAGCATAATCGCCTGCCAGATTCATACTCATCCAATACTCCTGCCCCGCTTCAGTGTTTAAATCCAGCCAGGCAAAATGCTGTGCTTCACGGGGAAGCACTTCACGTGCCAACAGGCTGTAATGTTTGGCAATGGCAGCTCCCAATCCTCGTGAACCGGAATGTGACAACAATGCCAGATAATTTCCTTCCGGAAGATTCAACACGTTATTTTCTTGCAGAGCGATCTCGCCGAACTCCACAAAATGATTGCCACCACCGGAACTCCCCAGTTGACGTACTGCCTTTCCATGCAAATCTCTCAACAAAGGCGTCAAACGAAATTC
This sequence comes from Bacteroides sp. BFG-606, assembly GCF_024788145.1. Lineage (NCBI taxonomy): Bacteria > Pseudomonadati > Bacteroidota > Bacteroidia > Bacteroidales > Bacteroidaceae > Bacteroides > Bacteroides sp. BFG-606. The sequence continues at coordinate 5,555,053 of NZ_JANUIL010000001.1, forward strand.
TTCCCTATCCAACACCTCATGTTCCTGCTCAAAAACCAATCCGCCATCCATACCGAAATGGGTGAAATCTTTCAAGGCTTCTTTCATCTGATAGGTATATCGTTTCAGGAAGTCGGCGCTGGCATCAAATATCGTCAGGCTCATCCGACAACCGATATCAACACCTACGGCATACGGAATCACTACATTATCCGTAGCAAGCACTCCACCGATAGGTAACCCGTATCCGGCATGAGCGTCAGGCATCAATGCTCCGGCCACCGTTACAGGTAAGCGCATAGCCAGGTTCATCTGTTGTTTGGCAAGCGTTTCGATAAATTTACCTCCATAGGTTTTATACATCAGCGGCTCATCCAATAAATCATAAGCTATAAACTCTTTCGCTATGATAGTAGGCGAAAGGCGTTCGGCCAGCTTATTCCAAATTTCATTATTTTTGTAAGATTCGGGATGCTCGAGTATATCGCTCAATGTCATTTCAATCTGTTCTTTAGTGTCGTATTTGCAATGTTTGCTCACAATGTTCACTACCAGACTACGGGCAACATTATCCCGGTATCCCAGTTTGCTTAAATCTTTTAATCGTATTCCCATACTCTTTTTTCGTTCGCATACAGCATTCCCTGTCGGCCTCACCGGCAGACAACAATGCAATACACGTGATACCAATGCTTTGGATATGGATATGAAATACCCCACCATCGCATTGAAGTGATTAATTTAAAATATAAAAAGTGATTGCAGGACTAATCAACGATTGCCGCTTATTTGTAGAATTGCGGTCAATATAAGAACCATAGGTTCAGTGTAAAAACAATAAGTTGCAAAGCCTCATCCTCCCGACGAGACAACTTAGTCCTAATTTGAAAATATTATAGCTCCAACATAATTAATACCCTTTCCATCTGTTTTTAAAGGGTGAATACTCATTTTATCGCGGCAAAAGTAGTGCTTATTTTTATTTCCTCCAAAGAATAATAGACAAATTTTAGCGTTCAGTAACTATCCGAGGGAAGTTTTGCCAAGAGTTTCTGTCAAATTGCTATTTTTTACTCCCTTTATATCCCCTATCTTTGCAACAGAGAAAACAAAAAGAAAGAATAGTATATGAAACTAATGAAAGGTTTATTGAGTGCTTTTGCCGTTGTATTGGCAACCACAGCTTGCGCAGGCAACAGCGGAGAAAATAAAAAGAGTAATGAATCAACTAAGGAGGACAATAAAATGGAAGTAGTAGCATTAAATAAAGCAGATTTTTTAAAGAAAGTATATAATTATGAAGCCAATCCGAACGATTGGGAATTTGAGGGCAGCCGTCCTGCGATCGTAGATTTCTATGCTACCTGGTGTGGTCCATGTAAGGTGATGCACCCGATTCTGGAAGAACTGAGTAAAGAATATAGCGGTAAAGTAGATATCTATCAGATTGATGTGGACAAAGAACAAGATCTGGCAGCGGCATTCGGTATCCGCAGCATCCCTACCCTATTGATGATTCCGATGAAAGAGGAACCTAGAATCATGCAGGGAGCTATGCCCAAAGACCAGCTTAAAAAAGCAATTGATGAATTTCTTCTGAAACAAAATAACGAAGCAAAGTAATAGACTTCGACTTTTTTCTCGTCATGGTGACTGCCCTCTATTCGTCTTTTGAAGATGGATAGAGGGCTAGTTCTAATTAGGCTCATTATAGTTTTCTCTGAACACCGTCGTCACCAACAACGTAATAAACCCCATTGTCTATCAATACAGCCCGTCCACGTTTTTTCTTCCGATTCTCCTTATTGTCAACATTGACAGCGATGACTTTACCATTATAAAAGGTTGAAATATCCTTGAAGATAGTGTGCCCCACAAGGATGTGTTTTACCATATAACGATCCAACATCATTTGTAAAGAGTCCTGTACCAACGGTTTATACTTGGGATCTTCTCTCACCAGGCCGCGATACCAGATCGGACCGTCATTGCCATACAGAAAATCAGTCAATGGAGAAAGTGCCTTACGCTCTTTTTTGCTCATGAAAAGTGCCCGGCTCATTTCCTCATTTACAGTGGGGATATTCAAGTCCTTATCATAGAATAATTTTCCTAATCCGGCATGTACATATAAATCGGTTCCAATGATTTGCATTGTATTACGTGTTGCAAGCCAACGCCCCAATTCGGTATTTGTGCCGAATAATGAAGAATATTCCACTCCCAGTTTTTCTGCCAGCAATTTATATTTATCTTTTGTATAGCGAAGATCGTTGGACAACACCAGAGCCTCATGGTTTCCCAAAAGGAAAGAGACATGACCTCCTGCTTTAGCCGCTTCGTCTTCCAATTTATAGAACAGCCAAAAAATCTGCAGTACATCCTTGCCACGGTCAAAAATATCTCCGATAATCACCAAATGATTGCTACCGAAATTCCATTGATAGTTATCATTAATCACTCCATTTCCTTGCAACAGACTAATCACACAATCCAGCCGCCCATGAGGATCGGACATCACAAAAACTTTTTCCGGACGGGTATATTGCCACTCCGGTCTTTTTAATGGATGGAGTTTTACATCAAACGGATACCGTCCCTCATGATCCGTCACACGGAAACTGAAATCTTTAGGTAATGTCGCATAAGTCTTGTCTGTAATCCGTCCTTTCTTATTGACATTAATAACCCGTGTACTACCGTCTGCCTGATAGAGTATATAGGGTCCGTCACCAGACAATTTCTCTTTTTTCTCTTTCTTCTTATCTCCTGAATGATAAGTTCCGGCCTGAATGCCGGAACTTATTAAAACGAGAACAAGAGTGGAAAGAAATAATCTCAAAAAACGAGTACTCATATTCTTTTCTTTCTTGAAGTTTATTTTTTAATCGTTACTAATTCTCCTTCGTCATTGATGGCTTTAATATCATCTCCTTCAATAACTACGGCACGAGTTTCTTTTTCAAAAGCCTTGGGATGATTGACACAAATATCATATACCTTTTTATCATAGGTATACTTCACACGACTATTTTCCGTATGACCAATAATAATACGTTTGACATCATATTGAGCCAGAAGTTTATCTACATCCGCTTCTTTTATCGGACTGTACTCACTGCCAGTCTTAACCATTCCGCGATACCACAACGGACCGTTATAACTATCACTATAAAGGAAATCGGCAATCTCCGGATATTGTTTTTTCCGTTCCTCTTTTGAAAGGTAAATGCTCTTGCTCACCAGTTCATTGATTTCGGGAATCGTCTCTTCGCGTTCCATAAACGCCTTACTCAATCCTGCATGAACATAAAGGTTTTCACCTACAATCTGAATGGTGTTTTTAGAACGCAGCCAGTTACCCATCACATTCGTCAGTCCCCACATTTTTCCATAGGTCATGTTCATCGCTCTTTGCGAAAGAGTGTTGTATTTGGCATACGTATATTTCAGATTATCACGCATTATCATTTCTTCGTGATCCCCCAAGATGGTTGTCACTCTGCCACCAACGGCTTTCGCCTCAAATTCCAATTTGTATATGAGCCATAAAATAGGAAGCACGTCTGCCCCACGATCGAAAATATCACCATCAATCACCAAATGGTTACTGCCATATATCCATTCATATTTATCATTAATCACTTCCCCTGTTTTCAGAATAGCGGCAAACAAGTCGAAACGCCCGTGAAGGTCGGATACGGCAAATGTTTTAGCATACTCTGTACGGTCTTCCCATGCCGGACGTTCAAAATTCTCAATCTTATTAATGGGTACCTGAAAAAGGAGTTGATTATCATCCGAATACACATCCAGTTTCAATCCGGCCGGTAATCCGGACTCTTCACGAATGTTCAATGCATTATCTTTAGTCACTTCCAGAATTTTAAGTTTACCGTTTTCATAGAAAAGGTAAGGACCATCATTACGGAAATGAGTGATTTCAGCTATATCCGGTCCCACGGGAGTCAGATCTTCCCCGCACGAATAAAAGGCCGTGATGAACAAACCCAAAAGGAAATAGATGCTATATATCTTTTTCATAATTTCTATACGTTAATGCGTTAATTAATGCAATTCATATTCCGGATTCTGAACCATATTCTCATTGTACTCCATTTCGTGGTTAGGAACAGGAAGAACGATTTTATAATAACTCCAATCAAACTCAACTGCTTCATTGGGAACTTCGCTCAAATAGTCTTCACGTATCACTTTCTTGTTGTTTCTAAGCAGATCAAAGAAACGTTGTCCCTCGCCCCAGAATTCAATGCGACGCTGTTCAAGCACCAGATCCAAATTTATGTCTTCGTCCGCCACAGCATCCAGGTCCTTGCCCGTACGTGCATAAATCGGTTTCAGATACTTGCGCGTATTAGGTATATCATTCTTCTTAACCGCAGCTTCAGCCGCATTCAGATAGAGTTCCGACAAACGGAAAACCGGGATATTGGCATCTTCATACGATTTAGAACCTTGTGCCGGATATTTCAAACAATAAGGTTTACTGCTACTTGCCGTAGAAACCATCTGACTACGGACGTCATCGGAATTATCTTTCATGTAGTCTTTCCAATACTTTTCGGTAGCTATCAGATTATATTTCGTGCTAAGATAACCGATGGATGATTTTCCCGGACTATCAGTTGTCAGATTCACAATTTCGAACAACAGTTCACTATTGAACGGAGTAGCCCATATCTCGGCATATTCATCATTGGTCCACAACTTATAGCCTTGTTTTTCGGCACCTTTGACAGCTTCAGCAGCCACATTATACGCCTCACCGTCATTACCCATGTAGAGGTAAACCCGGCTCAATAATGTCATTGCCGCCCATTTATTGATTTTACCCTCTTTCTTTACCGGACGAAGCAGCTTCACCGCATCTGTCAGGTCGTCTGTGATAGCCTTATAACATTGGGCAGTCGTATTGCGGGAAGGTTTGATATTCTTATCTTCTACCACTTTATCAATAATGGGCACAGCCAATGATGCCCCGTTATCTTTCAGATAAGGATACCCGTAAATACGTGTCATATCGAACAGCAACAAAGCACGTATTGCCAAAGCCTCTCCTTTCAAATCATTATAATACTCCTGCTCTGTCAGTTTCTCCAGTTTCGGAGTTGTAATTTCCCGATCGGGAACAAGCTTTATCTTTTCAATATCCCTGAATAAAATGTTCAGGTTCTTACCAATACCGTAGTACATTCCCCAGAAGCCACTAGGTCCATTCGTCTTATTATACTTGAATGTATAGAAACTGACATTGGTGCTGGAAGACTTATAAGATTTCATGTCATCTCCCCTCAAATCACCATAGCAGAACATATCCGCTCCATAATAACTGGATGACTGCATACTGCTGTATGCACCGTTCAGCACAAATTCAAAATCCCTTAATTCGGTCAATGAACCGTCGGTTTCTATAGCTGTGGAAGATTGCAAATCTAACCAGTCATTTCCGCAACTACTCAATAAGGTTGCAAAGACACCTAAAGCTATATATTTTATCTTTTTCATACTTATTCATTTATAGATTAATGCACTTAGAATTTCACTTCCAAACCGAATGTATAGGTTCTCATCGGAGGAGTATCCCAACTAGGTGATGAACCCGATTCGGGGTCAATATAATCGTATGCCGCCCAAGTTAGCAGGTTATTGCCCGATGCATACAGACGTATATTGTCTATACCCACTTTCCGGGTCCATGTCTTCGGCAGTGTAAAGCCGAAAGTCAGATTCTTCAGACGAACATAATCTCCACTATATAAACGGCGTGTCGTAGCATAGTCTGTCATTGATATAGATCTACCGATCACAAAACGTTCAATGTTAGTTTCATCGCCCTCCTTCTGCCAGCGTTTCCGGTAATAAATAGGAATGTTCAGTGTTCCGTTGCCACCATGTTCCAGTTTGCTTGCCGAGCCGTCATAGTTCCATGCTCCAAAAGAGAAATTCACGTTAAAATTCAGATCAAACCACTTATAAGAGATGCTGTTACCCAGTCCACCGGTGATAGTAGGATCGGCACATTGCAGTATCACTTTTTCCGCACTACGAGGATCTTTAGTAGTTTCTTTGTTCAGGTTTCCATTTTCATCCGTCGTATTCTTATAAAACATCGGTTCGCCGTCTGCCGGGTCGATGCCTGCAAATTCAATCATGTAATAGGTAGAATAGGGCAAACCGACCTTATGAATAGATGTCCCGCTGGTTACTTGTTTCAAATCTCCGTCCAACTTCAGGATTTTATTGGCATTATGTCCCAGATTCAAACTGGTGCTCCAACGAAAATCTTTTGTCTCGATATTAGTTGAACGAATTTCCAATTCATATCCCTTGTTTTGTAATTTACCAATATTGGCAAGATAACTGGAGAAACCTGTTGCAAGAGATAATGGACGGCTGTAAAGCAGGTTTTTCGTTGTACGGACATAATATTCAAATGTAACATTCAGCCTGTTGTCGAAGAATCCCAAGTCGATACCGGAGTTGAAGTTGTAGTTGGTTTCCCAAGTCAGTTCCTTGTTTTCCAGTTGCGACTGCGTGATACCCGGATTGTCATTATAATTACTGGTCAGACTGCTCAATCCCATATAGCCATAATAAGAAGACGGCAATGTTCCGTTCACACCGTAAGAGACTCTAAGTTTCAGGTCACTTAACCAGTTCTGAAGAGGTTTCATAAAACTCTCGCTACTCACTCTCCATGCACCGGACAACGACCAGAAATTTCCCCAACGATTCTCTCTCGCCAATCGCGAACTTCCGTCTGTTCTCCAACTCGCTCCCAGATAGTATTTGTTGTCATAATCATAGTTGGCACGCGTAATATAAGAAACAATACGCGTCGTACTGTTAGAACCTCCCATACTCTGATACACTACACCATTGTTGACTTCCGGTTTATCCCAGCGTGCAAAATTAGAGATAGTAGTTCCCAATCCATCCGACTCCTTACTGTTGATTTCATAACCAGCCAAAAGGTCCAGATTGTGTTTTTTCTTAATCTTTGTCTGATAAGTCAGAATATTAGACCATGTCATATTGGTAATATCATTATAATCTTTGCTGAAACGTCCGTTATCATCGTCACCGTCACTGGTACGCGGGTCTTTCCATGCACGAGACTTGTTCATCACAAAATCATAACTGAATGTAGACGCAAACTTGATTCCTTTCCAAATGTCGAATGATGCATATACGGTATTGAAAGAACGAGTCGCATATTCTCTCTTAAAATTATAAGAATTTGATAACATCGGGTTACGGTCATCCAATTTGATTAATGCACGGTTCCAGGTGCCGTCTTCATTCCATATAGGGTCAGATGGTGTAGCTCCATTACGCGTACCGTAAATTGGAGAAGTATACGATGTACCCTCCGAATAAGTATCCTGATTCACTTTGGAGAACTGTATCTTTGCACCGATATTCATCCATTTAGCCATCTGATAGTCTACATTCAAACGTGCAGAAATACGTTCCAGACCGGAGTTTATCGTAACACCATCCTGCTTCATATAGCCGATAGATGTATAGTATTTAATCTTTTCCTGTCCGCCGGAAGCTGAAAACTCGTAATTCTGGTGGCTACCGTTACGGAACAGATAATCATCCCAATTCACAAAACCACACCAAGGGATCGGTGCATACTGGTCAATATTTGAATCGGCATAAGCCCATGCTTCATTCTCGGTCATCCCCTGATGAAGTCCTACCTCATCATCGGTCTTACCGCTATAAGTTAAAGCATAATTTCGAAGCCCCTCGTGGATCAGGTTACGACGTTCCTGTCCGCCCATCAATTCGCGGAAAGGCATGGCAAAATTAGAGAATCCCCAATCCGATTTCAATTTAAAGACCGGTTTACCTGCTTTTCCTTGTTTCGTAGTAATAATGACAACGCCATTCGCTGCACGTGAACCATAAAGTGAAGCAGCAGCGGCATCCTTGATAACAGTGATGCTTTCAATATCCGATGTATTCAAAGTAGACATTACATCCAAACCGGAATCACTACCGGATGCACCAATATTACCCGACAATACGGGAACACCATCCACTACATACAGCGGAGAATTGGAGGCATTGAACGAACCCATACCACGGATACGGATGGACGTTGACGAACCCGGTATACCCGAACCGGTATTTACGCTGACACCGGGAGCCGCCCCCTCCAACATCTGTTGGAAAGATACATTAGGCACATCTTTCACAGCATCTGTCTTTACGATACTGGCAGAACCTGCATAAGCCGATTTCTTGAAAGTACCATATCCCGTTACAATCACTTCGTCCAACAGGTTATTATCCACTTTCAGGATTATACTCATCGGCTTGCCGGGAGTTGCAATGACTTCTTGTGACGTATAACCGATATAAGAAACTATCAGAGTCACTTTCTTGTCTGTAACTTCCAGATGAAAATTACCGTCCATATCAGTCATCATACCATTAGTTGTACCTTTCACGATGACATTAGCTCCGATTATCGGCTCTCCACTATCTTCAATTACTTTCCCTGTAATCGTATATTTCTCACGTGCAACAGTTTCCGTCCTAACGGGTTCAGCCTTACGGATGGCAATTACTCCATCATGAACCGTATAAGTCAGTCCGCTATTTCGCAGGCACTTGTTTAGCACTTCAGAAATCAGCTCATTCTTCACATCCAGATTTTCCACTCTGACTTTCTTCGCATCATTTGTGCTGTAGATAAAAGTAAAGTCCGTTTGTTTCTGAATTTCCCAAAGAACCTCATTCAGTGTTACATTTCTGAATTTGGCTGTAACCGTGGTCTGTGCGAATACAGATGCGCGCATCAGCCCTGAAGTCGTAATACAGAGAAAAAGGAACATCATACAAAGACGTTTTCCATATTTCCCAAATCTGGCAACATTACGTAGTTTTTCCATAAAACAGGGATTAATGATTAGTGAATATTTTGATAGTTTTTCCTTCTACTGTGACAGTTACTCTACCCGTTTGCTCCAACAATTTCACCAATGGGGTAATCTCATTATAGCGGTTAACATAGCAGCCGAAGCGTAACTCTTTTGTCGCTTCATTCTCATAGACTACATCCATATCATACCATCTGGCAAGAGTTTTCATGATGTCATCCAATCGCTGATCTTTGAAATTGATCTTTCCATGTATCCATGAAGTATAAAATGCAGTATCTACATTGCGTACATTGATCTGGTTGCTGCCCGGAGTAATACAAGCCTGTTCCGATGGTTTCAAAATCCGGTTACTTCCATTTTCAGTCTGTACTTTTACAGAACCGCTGACAAGTGTAGTCTGATATTCTTCGTTTGGGTAAGCTGATATATTAAAAGTAGTTCCTAATACTTCTATTTTCATCCCTTTGGTTTGCACGATAAAAGGCTGTCCGGTTTTGCTTACTTCAAAATAGGCCTCTCCTTCCAGTTCTACCAAACGGCAATCCTGTGCAAACTGAACAGGGAAGCGGATGGAACTCATAGAATTCAACTGTACTTTACTTCCATCGCTCAACGTCAGCTGATATTCACCACCACGAGGAACGTTTACCTTATTATATGCAAGTTTTTCGGATGTCCGGGCGGAAGTATGGTGATAATTCAATGCCGTAGAATCCACCTGAATGACTGTACCGTCTTTTTCTTTCAATTCCACGCCGAAGGTGGACTTCAAATCAATTGCTTCTCCATTATCCAGAATAAGAACGGCTTTCTTACCACCCGGAACAATTTGTTCCGCTGCTTGAGATAACGGCTGGGGTTCATTACCGCTCTTATATATTGCAACAGTAGCAATAACCACCGGAAAGATGAAAATAGCAGCATATTTACATATATTCAGTATCCGATGTCTGAACCGATGGCGTTGGATTTTTCTTTGCACTCCCTCCCATCCATCCTCTGCATGGAAAGTTTGCCGCTTCTGCATATTCTGCTTTATGTTCTCTTCTTTGCAGATTTCCTGAAAAAGGCGTTCGTTTTCGAGTGATTCATTTCTCCACCGGGTCAATACCACCTGTTCCTCTTCCCCGATTTCATCAGATAAGTATCTGGCAATGAGTCTTGCAATATAGAAATGTTGGTTTATCATAATTCACATGTTTTAATCGTTGTTTATACTAAAACAGGTGAATTGAAAATCAGGGTGTATTAAAAATGTTTTTTTTTAAAAGAAACTATAAAAAGTAAAAAACCAAGTAATAATAGTCTTTCAAATATACACGTAATTTACGGTAGGCAATCTTTTTTTGGGAGTGTACCGTTTCGCCGGAAATATTCAGTGTTTCAGCAATTTCCGGATTGCTTTTTCCCTCAAGCGCCAGTTGCATAATGCTTTTCATTTGTGGTGGCAGTTTTTCAATGGCCTCCACCAATATCCGGTAACTTTCTTCTGCTATGACCTTGTCTTGAAAAAAAGAATCTTTACTCATTTCCAAAACTTTCTGTGCATACTCGTTCATGACCTTGGTATGTTCCAATTCATTCAAAGATTTATTGCGTACCGACGTATAGAGGAATGATTTAATCTGATGCACATACATGAAATCATCACGCAACTGCCACAACTTCACAAAGCACTCTTGAACAATATCAGCCGCTAATGCATCATTTTCGACATACTGATTAGCAAACATACATAGAGATATGTAATATTTGTCGAATATAGAACGAAACTGCGTCTCATCAGTTAACTTAATACTAATATAGTCTGTTGTGCCAATCACGTATTCTTTATTTTGGTTACAAATATACCATTTGAAAATTATGTAACCAAACAAAAATGAAAAATCACAATCTTTGTTTCATTACAAAACCCTCAAAAAAGTCGTCCCGGTAACTATTACCGATAGCAATTTCATACGATTTTATAAATATATCATTATTATCAAATGACTCGATGTGATCGGTATTAACAATATAGGATTTATTCACCCGCAAAAAAGTAGATTTAGGTAATAAATCGAATATAGCTTTCAAGCTCATGCGAGTAATGATACGCTGGTCGTTCAGTTGCAGAATGACGTAATCTTTCAATCCCTCAATAAAGAGAATATCGGAGAAATTCACTTTGAAATACCGGCGTTCTGCCTTTACGAAGAAATATTCAGCGGCAACAATCGTTTCAATAGCTTCTTTCTCTTCTTTCAATAATAGAGAATGGTAGGATAACGCTTTATCCACCGCCTTTTGAAAACGTTCCGCTTCGACAGGCTTGATCAGATAGTCGATTGCATCTACTTCATAGCTATCCAGCGCATATTCTGTATAGGCTGTGGTGAAAATAACCAGTGTTTTTTTGGAAATCGTACGGGCAAACTCTATTCCTGTAATCCCAGGCATCTGAATATCCAGAAAAACCAGATCGACTCCCTGTTGCTCCATAAAGTCGGAAGCAGTTGCAGCACTGTTAAAACTGCCTATCAACTGGAGATTATCGGATTCTTCTATCAATAATTTCATGGCCTCACGTGCCAAGGGTTCATCATCTACAATGATACAATTCATAATGTTATACTTAAAATTACAGAATAGAGATTTTCATCTTCTCTTTGTTCCAACTTATAATGTTCAGGATACAGTAATCCTAATCTACGCTGAATATTGGCAAGTCCGATTCCACCGACTTTACCCTGCTGGACTGCAACAGCCGGTTTAGAATTCTCACACCGGAATTCCAGCCGGTGAGCCTCCACCTTAAAAAAGACATGGACATACGAAGAATGCTCACTATCAAAACTATGTTTCACCGCATTTTCCACAAAAGGAATGAATAATAAAGGCTGAATCCAAATGGAATCCACTTCTCCCTCCTGCCTCAACGTAAACTGGAAATTGTCACGGCGTATCTTTTCCAAATTCAGATAGTCATTCAGGAAACGGATATCCGAAGCCAACGAAACTCTTTCACGCGAACTGTCATTAATCTGATACCGTAGCAAATCTTCCAGTTTGAAAAGTACTTTGGAAGCTTCTTCCGGACTTTTCTTTATCAGGACATTGGCATTATTCAGCATATTGAAAAGGAAATGCGGATTGATTTGATTCTTGAGAAATGTCAGTTCGGATTGCAAAGTAGTGGACTCGAGTTCGTCAATGCGCAGATTGTAGCGAAGCCAATGGGTAAACAAAGATATTGTCGTGGAACCTGCCGTGAGAAATCCGATAGTGAGCAACCCGGAAATCACATTGATAGCAGTTGTATACGGATCAGGATTACCCGGCAGAATCACCTCGAAAAGCAATCCTTGAGTAACCGAAAGAAAGATAATCACTGCTATATTTGTAGCTAAAGCCGCCAGCACATACCTCCCCCCAACGATTCTTCAGCAAAAGACAGGGAACCAATAAATACAAATTGACATATATCACTATGTTCATTGATGCAAAATACACAAAGCATCCTCCCAAACGACGCCAGAGGGAAACACCCTGCAAAGGCTCATACCCAAAAACATTGATGGCAATCAACAAGAGCACCGCCTGTAACAGCAAATGCCTGTATATCCTGTAATGAGGACTCAACAGAAAAGAGGGGACTGTCAACTCTTTTATGCTTTTATCATTCCGGTTTCTGCCCGTCCTGCCTTTATCATCTTCTTTCCATCCCATCATTCGCCTCCTTTCAGTTCCAGTTGTATACTACATTCCGTCAATAATAGCCCGTAACGATTGCCATACAGCAAGTTCAATCTCTGTCTGATTCGTTCCAGCCCTTTATCCGCCGACAGATTGACTTCCGGACAAAGGCAAGTAAACCATATCGTGCCCTGTTCCGCTTTCAGATGGATATTCAAAGAAACAGGAGCCGATACCTGCTGTTTTATCTGCTCCACTATATGTTTCACAAAAGGAACGAAAAGCAAGGGCGGAACCAACATCCGGTTCACGTCTCCTTCCGAAGTAAACAAGTAGCTGAACCGGAGCTGAAAATTCAGTTCCAATGTCAGGTAGTTGGTAAGGAAAGTAATTTCACTGCCAAGCAAAACTTTGGCCCTACTGCAATCATAAAGTTGATAACGGAGCAACTGGCTTAATTTCATCAATATCTTCGAGGCTGTTTCCGGATCGTCCTGCGTGAGTTGTCCCGCACGATGCAGTGTCTTGAAAAGGAGTTCGGGACTCACCTGTTCCTTCAACTGCTCCACTTCCGACAGCACATGGGCTTTTTCCATTTGCGAGACACGCTGATGGTCTACCATCCACTCTTTCAAAAGCAACGTCACCGCCCCTCCTATCATGCAGAGCGTGGTCAGCAAGAAGGAAGAAATATAATCCATTATCATAGGTAGCGAGAAGTAATATTTCCGCACCTGAAGCTCCGGCCAATTTGAGAAAACAGTATATTCCGTTACCATCTGCATTACGAGTGCAGCTATCATGGCCGCAGAGAGCAGTGACAGATAAGCCAGATAACGTCTTTTCAGCAAATATTGCGGGAATAAATGAAAAAGATTCAGATAGATCACGGCAAGATAGGCGAGCAGGTACAAAAAGGTAAACACATAAACCCATTCCCCCAATACCTCCCGGTAGTCTATAAAAATAATAAAGACCTGATTTAAGGAAATCACGCTTAATATGGCAATAAGCAGCAGATAACGCCCCCATCGAAGCTCCGGGCTTGTGAGAAATCGGTACAATAAGGTGGATTCTTTACTTGCCGTAGCAGTTTCAGTTATCATTCATTTTATATTTAAAAGACGAAGATAGAACTTTTCCAGTTAGAATTCAAGTTTATAACTCACATTTGTCAATACCGTAGAACCATCAGTCGCATCTATTTTCCCGGTTTTCACATTATATTCATGCCCGTAGTGTTCTTTTGCTCCGGTAAAGTTTAGTCCCTTCACGGCAAATTCATGAGATACTTTCCGTTTGTTAATGCGATAACTGACTGTATAATTACCGATAAACATGGGCGAATACTGTTTGGAGAATGCTTTCGTTTCATCATACTGCACTTCCTTGTCCGGATGATTCATCGTTGCTTCCCTATCGAAAGGAGAATAGCGGTCGCCTCCTTGCAGAGTCAGTTTCAGGTTGACACTAAGGATATTCTGCTTGTTGCGTCCCAGCATCCATTCCTTGCCAATCAGTCCGTTGATGACATAATTACGGTTGAACTTCGTGTTATACCATACACCGTCTCCACCGCGGTAACGGGAGTCGAACCAAGAGCCTGAAATCATGTAATAAAGTCCTTTCTCCAAAAAACGTTCAAGGGTGATGTCAATTCCCACATTACGCCCTCTTCCTTTATTGACCAATGCATCTTCTACGTAGAAGTCGGAGCGGTTGAGTACGGAGTACGAACTGTCTGCCATTACAGGTACGTCGTGAAGGAACTGGATATAAGGTTCTATTTTCAGATTCATGCGGTCGGAAATCTTGTAACCGAAGGACAACATGAGGTGCTGTGCCTTAGTAAAATCCAGGTCTTTGTTGACGGACTTATTTTCCGTCCTTTTCATTTTCACGAAATAGACATCCATTTTCTCCATGCGGCTGTACATACCGTAAGCAAGCGCAAAGGTAGCTTTCGGAGCAGTCTGCCATTTCAGTCCCACACGGGGTTCGACAGACCATTTGTTGTTCAACGTCAGCAACTGCCCGTAGATACCGGCATTCAGTGTCCACCGTTCGCCCAATCCTACGGAAGAGCTGTTGTAGGCGGAAATCAGGCTGGTGGTGCCGTTGCCTTGAGATACGGTTTCCAGTGATTGGGCTTCATAAGGAGCAATGGACAGATTCATATCATAAAACATAGCGGTGTAGGTAAATCCTGTCTTATTGGTAAACCGGTTGCTGAATTTACGGTTGAAAGTGGTCGTCAGTATCAGGTTCGTATGTTTCGACTCGAGATCCATATAGGGAGTGGACTCCAAAGCATGATTGAACAAAGATGCCCCTCCGTCCAGTTGCGAATAGGTGGCGGCAACGGTCGTTCTCAATGATGCATCATTATTGAAGAAATAACGGTGGCTGATACCTCCGGCTGCCATATACTGTTTGTCTTTCGATTCGCTACGGTCGCCCAGATACTCCCATTTCTCTGTGTCACGTTCCATGTCGCTTTTGAACTTATCTATCAGGCTGGTTCCCCAGACGGAGAATATTCCGGCTTTCCTTGTCGGGAAGTTCAGCTTGAAGTTCAAGTCCTGATAATCCATTGTCCCTCCGTCAAGATTCAGCAGTCCGGTGGTAGAGTAACGGTAATTGAAGATATAAGATGCCTTATGCTTCTTGCTCAACGGGCCTTCGGAAGCAACATCAATCCCCATGATTCCCACCTGAATCGTGTTTTCATTCTTTTGATTGTTACCGTTGCGCAGCTTCATATCGAACACGCCGGATACGGCATTTCCATATTCAGCCGGAAAAGCTCCGGTGAAGAAATCGGAATTTCCGAGCACTTGCGAACTAAGGGAAGAAAGGATTCCTCCGCCCAACGTAGCGATATCGGCAAAATGATTCGGATTGGGGATTTCAACATCTTCCAGTCTCCATTGCAGCAGATGGGGCGCATTGCCATGAATGGAAATGCCATTGGATGAAACACTGGGTGCCACTCCGGCAAAAGCGGAAACCAGACGTGCAGGGTCGTCAAACCCGCCTGCGTAACGGCTCGCTTCTTCCACGCTCAACATACGCGCCCCGGTGGTAGCCATTTTATTCATCGCTTCCTCTTTGTTTGTCCGTGCCCGGATCACTACTTCATTCAGTTCGTTCACGCTCTCTTTCAGAGGGATTTCCAGATAGACTTCTTTAGCGGAAGTCACCAATATTTCTCTGAAAATGCCGGGTTCATACCCCATGAACGCTGCTTCTACCGTATGTCTTCCGACAGGGACCTGCGGAAGGGTGAAACGTCCGAGACTGTCCGTTGTCGTCCCTACTCCTTCCTTATCTGACAATTTCACAGTCGCATACGGTATAGGATATTTCGAATCTCCGTCTACTACAATCCCGCGAATCGTCTGCACCGGACGTCCTTTACGCTCTGCCGTCTGCCCGAAAGCAGCTACAGACACAAATAAAGCAATTAATAACAATATCCATCCTCCATAACGATACATTTTCCGCGTGAGCTCCTCACTTAAAACTCTTTCTAAGGTTTTAAGTACTACTCCGCATTCATCTACTGATACTCCCGAACGGAGTGCTACTTCTTCCAGCAACATAGTTTTATTCATCTTCATGACTTATTCTGTTTTCTATTTCGACACGAAGATAAAGGATAGGACATCACTTATTTTTCCAATGAGACGAACACAGCTTGTTTGTAGACAAAATACGGGATTAGCAAGACTTTATTATTCTCTTTACGACTTTTTCTCTCCTTTCGGAACAGAAGGATAAACAATCAATTCATATTTACACGACAAAATCACGATGTATTATGAATACAAATTCATTTATTTCATCTAAATTCGCATCCATTTTTATCGCAAATAACTTATGAACACAACTATTGCTATTATTTTCGGTGGTAAATCTGCCGAATACGAAGTCTCATTAAAGTCGGCAACCAATATCTTCAATGCCATAGACAGAACGAAGTTCATCCCTCTCTTAATTGGCATTGACAAATCAGGAGAATGGTTCTATAATCCGCAATATGATGAATTTGATATTAATTTAACAAAGAACGATTATTTCGCTCATGCAACAAGTGTCTATCTATCTCATTCGAAAGAAAAGATTGAGATTATAAGCAAAGAAACTAACAGCACTTTAGCAAGTATTGATGCTGCATTTCCTATTATACATGGCACGTATGGAGAAGACGGTACATTGCAAGGAGTTCTTAAATCTATGAATGTACCTTTTGTCGGTCCTGATATACTAGGTTCGGCCATTGCAATGGACAAAGATGTAACGAAACGACTGTTGAAAGCCGCCGATATTCCTGTTGCAGCTTCTTTTACCTTATATAAGCAGAATCCTATAGAGTACTCTTTTGAAGAAATATCGTCAACATTAGGGCTTCCCCTTTTTGTAAAACCCGCTAATGCCGGTTCGTCAGTGGTTGTCAGTAAAGTGACGGACAAAGACGAGTATAAGACAGCCCTATCAA
This sequence comes from Bacteroides sp. BFG-606, assembly GCF_024788145.1. Classification (NCBI taxonomy): domain Bacteria; kingdom Pseudomonadati; phylum Bacteroidota; class Bacteroidia; order Bacteroidales; family Bacteroidaceae; genus Bacteroides; species Bacteroides sp. BFG-606. Next base: position 5,572,129 of record NZ_JANUIL010000001.1, read on the forward strand.
CCGCATTCCTGTTTGACAATAAAATTCTTATAGAAGAAGCTGTTATCGGAAAAGAAATAGAATGTGGAGTGCTGGGTAATGAGGACATACGGGCATCGGTCGTTGGGGAGATTGTCGCCACAAAAGATTTTTATTCTTATGATGCCAAATATATCAGTTCCACCGGAGCAACTTTACAGATACCAGCCCGGATAGATAGTCACATAGCGGAATCTATCAGGAGTTGTGCTGTCAAGGCTTTCAAAGTTATTTGTTGTGAAGGTATGGCAAGAGTCGACTTCTTCCTTACAAATGATAATAGATTCGTACTGAATGAAATAAACACATTACCCGGTTTTACTGAAATCAGTATGTATCCTAAGCTATGGGAACATTCCGGAGTTTCTTATACGGACTTAATTACGAAATTAATTTCTCTGGCCTTACAAAAGAACGAACGTGATAGAAAACTATCGATAAATATAAAATAAATACAAGACTTTATTGACATGAAGAATAAAAATCAACCAGAAAAGTCATACACCTTTTTCAATCTGAATGTTCTATTTTTAATATGATATAAAAAACTATTGGTTTGAAAAGAATGAGCTACTCAATACAACCATATCCTAAACAGTTCATTTCCGTATGGATGAGCTAAATATTACATAGTAAAAAAAGATCTATCATACCACCATTCATTTTAATATTATTCTAATTATCAAAGGAATAAGTATGATAGATCTCTTTTTAAAATATATCTATAAATGAAAAGATTTATAGTATATATTATATTATTGTCTAGCCTTTCCGATCCGGTTTCCACACCGGAATCCCTTTTCCCCTTCACAGACTGCAAGAGAGAACAGTTCCGGAAGTTCTTGCAGCAATTATATTTTAAAGTCCTTTCGTTATCACTGGAAGCCCGAAGAATCCTTTCTGCAAAGTCAGTGTCTTTGTTTTGCCTTGCCGGGTCTTATTATAGGTAGAGAGTGATACGTGCAACGTTTCCACAGTTCCATTCTCAAAGGCCACCTGTAGATAGTATTCCTTACGCACACCATCCGACACATAACGCCGCTTACCTACCCGGCGTGTCTTCTTATACGTCTTCTGAAGTTTCTTCTGCACGATAACTTTTTCATCCTGCGTGGAAGCAGGATCCGCCAGACAATAGTTTCCCACCAGAAACAATGCATAGCTGACAGCTCCCACACAAACCACATGGCAAAGCAGATTGAGGGTTTTATCACTTCCTGCCGTCAACCATGTCCACTTTTTATAAAGAGGAAGTGTAAGAATAGCAATCACTAAAGCCACTCCGACAGGTATCCACCAACTGGCCAACGTATCTTCATAAACAACGTAACCGACAGCACACGAAATAATAACTATAAAAAGCATCAGTACACGAAGCACCTTAATAAATACCGATTTCATAACATTGCAGTTTATGCCTGCAAATATACAGAATTAGTCAGATAAAAGAGACAGTCGTGCCATCAAATAGCAAACGGTAGATTCCGCTCCCTGATTCAAATTGATGTTATTTTCTTCCAGTCCGTCATAGCAACCACCGGTAGCAGGATTGTAAACAATCTGATGTAAATGGTTATTGCCCAGAAACCAGTTGAAAGCATCTTTTTGCATACGAAGATATTTTTCGTCCTTAAATACTTGATAAAAGGTCTTCAGAGCAATCACCATGCCCGCCACGTCTACGGGCTGTTCTCCAAATCCATGACTGCTCTTCCCTTTGTGCATCCATCCCTGATTGGAAACCACCTGAATACGATTGCCTACAAATACTTTTTTCAATAAGAATTCGAAAGATTCATGGGCTATTTCTTTATACTCCTCTCTGCCAATAGCCAGATGGGCCAACAACATTGCTTCCGGCAAAATGGCATTATCATAAGTGAGATATGCCTCAAACCATCGCCAATGCACTTCTGCCGTTCGACGATATATCTGCGCCAGTTTATTGGCCAACAGCCAGATGCACGCATCGGTCTGCGCCGAAGGACATTCACGGCTATAATAGTAGAATCCCTTGAGCATAAAAGCAATGCTACGGGGAGACTCTATCCGGTCGAACCGTTGGAAGGTACGCTTGAGAATAGCTTCCGCCTCCTCTTTCCACGGAGCGGGAAAATGCCCGGCACAAGAAATAAAATATCCCAAAGCGCAAACAGCCCGTCCATTACTATCGTCCAGTCCCACTTCCTCATTTTGCGAAGTGAATATTCCATCTTTATCCACGTAATTCAAAAAAGAGCCGTCCGGCTGCTGACAGTAACGGATAAAATTCAAGTAGGTCTTGACATACCGCTCTTTCACTTTTCCCTGTCCCGTAGCAACCACCTGACACATCGCCATTAACGCACGTGCCGTATCATCCAATGTATAGCCGGTGGAACTGTCCGGACGATTTCCTTTCGAAAACTGGATAATTCCCCACTGGCGGCTCATGCGCCGGATATGGTAAGTGTCTATGGGAGGCAGAGAGTAAATCAGTTCCTCTTCCCCCCCTGCCCGTTTTCTGGAAAAGAGACGCATAGGCAATAGCCACATTTTCCCAAGCTGTAGCCGCTGTCTTCTGCAGACCGACCAGTTTCATCTGAGTCCGCAACTTTTCATCAGCAAGCAGATGATTGGCAGCTTCGGACAACTGCTCCGAATTCTTAAAGTCGAAGATGATACCGGAATCATCACTCAACAATTCCAATGCATGGGGAATAGGGGTAGCTATAATCGGGCATCCGCAGCTTAACGCATAAACAAATGTCCCGCTCACTGCCTGATTCGGGTCACTTGAAGTAAAAAGATACACATCTGTCAACTGCAAATATTCCAATAAGACGGGAAGTTCAAGATATTGATTGATAAAGAGCACATGTTCTTCCAGATGCAACTCCTTTATTTTCGCTTCCAACAGATTACGATATTTCTCTCCTTCTACTTTCAGTACCCCCGGATGCGTTTTGCCGATAATAAGGAATATCACAGAAGGATTCGTCTTCACAATGGCCGGTAAGGCATCCAATGTGGTTTCGATACTTTTGCCGGGACTGAGCAGCCCGAAGGTAGAAAGCACACGCCTGCCCGAAAGCTGATAAAAATCTTTTAATTTGCTCTTATCTCTGAACGATACTAAATGGGTACCGTGAGGAATCACCGTAATTTTATCTCCATCTGCCTGATAATCCCGCAGGAGAATCTCCCGGGAGTTTTGTGTCATGACTACCAGATTCGCACAGGTAGCCATCATTCTTCCCACACTCCGGTAAAGGGCGGGTGAAGGTTGCGCAAGTACTGTATGAAAGACAAGAATCACGGGTTTGAGAAGTTGTTGCAACATTTGCAGAAAAGCTTCTTCCTGCGCTGCATATAATCCGAATTCATGCTGCACCAGCACCATTTTAACTTCAGAATTTTCATTCAACTGTCTGGTTAAAGTAGCATATGCAGAAATATCCGACGTATCAAGAACATACTCGACGTCTTCCGTACAAGTCTGTTTTTCCGTATCGGACTCCACTGCACATATCTTTATGGAGTAAGATTCTCCAAACTTTGAAAGGATAGCCCGGATCAAGTCCTGGGCAAAAGTGGCTATGCCACATTCACGAGGAGGATAAGTAGTAATACATATTATTTTTCTCATTTGATTTGTTTTATTAATTCATCTAACAACTCTGTCAGTTGCACTGACACGCAAGCCACATATTTGTCGGCTGCTCCATAATAGATATAGAGAGTGTCGCCAAACAGGGCTGTGCCCGTTGGAAAACAAACTCTATTGACTACACCGGACAGTTCATATTCTGCCTCGGGAGTGAACAACGGATAAGGCAAACGGGCTATTTCAATAGCCGGATTGTCTATATCCAACAAAGCCGCACAGGCGGAATAAACATAGCCGGAAGGAGTATCATATACACTATGATAAATCAACAGCCAACCGGCTTTTGTCTCTATCGGGGGACATCCGGCTCCGATGTAACTTGATTCATGATCGTGATAAGGCGCCAGCAGGATGCGTTTGGCGAAATTCTGATAGTATCTTTTCCAGAACTCTTTCGTCAGCATATCAAAACGCTCTACCGCCACATACTGGATGTCAGGACGAATACGATGCATAAAATAAAACTTCCCGTTGATTTTCCGGGGAAAGAACACTACGTTCTTATCCATCATATAAAGCGGATGCCCTTTCTCGTTAGTTGCCTCACGTTTATTGCCGGAGCGGAAATATTTACTGATAATGGCCTGCTGGGTACGAAGCTGTTCCCGGAATTGCGGATAGGTTATCTGGGAAGTAATGATGCCTTTCTTCTCAAAATGTCTCAAATCCGAAGAAACGGCGAGAGCACCGACAGCACTGTATCCGTCATAGGCTGTATAAGTGAGATAATAGAGATCCTCTATCTTTACGATCCGGGGATCTTCCACTCCTTGGCACTCATACTCAAACTCGGAAAACAGCAATGGAGCCACATCCCTCTCTACCACCGTCAAAGGACCTTCAAGCCGGCAATAACCGATGGATGAATAGTTTCCTTTTTTGACTGCACGATAAAACATATGCACCGTATTTCCTTCGGCAATCACTGCCGGATTCATCACACCTTCGTTCTCAAACTCAAGCGAAGTTCTTTCCAATATAACACCTTCCCTTTTTACATGTACCATTATGTCCTTGGTATTATACTCATTCCTTTGTCACTCTTACTCTGCTTCTCTCTCTGATAATCAGTCAGTACTTTAATCTTCTTGTCCGACTTTTCTTTCTTTGCTTCTCTTTTTTTCTCTTGACCTTTCATAATTCATTTCTTTTTTAGGATAGTTTATATTCGGGGATAAAATAGACGGGATTTCCTTTTCTGCAAGTTACGGTATTAATTTCCGGTAATACGATAAACTTCTGATTATTATTCTTTTATAACAGTAAAGTACATTTAAGGTAGCAAATGAATAGCCAACGAATACTTATAAGTACAAAAACATAGCATATAAGATCCAAACAATAAATGCCGTTAAATATCAACACTTTACCAAATTACCATTCCAACCAATAAGCATATTGGAATTTTATTGACAACTCACGATAGGATGAGAATGATAGAATAATAGAAAAGACAGAAAAAACTCATTTTAAACATGGTGACGGTATCCACTTATGATAGTGACGGTATATTCATGGGATAGGGTAACCATCCCGACCGGATAGTGACGCTATCTTTCTGCTTGGAAAAGAGCATAAAAAAAAGGCTATCTATCCCAGACAGCCAATCTTTTGTTAACCTTAAATCTAATACTATGAAAAACACATTGCAAAGATACGGACTTTCTGCATATCTCCAAATTTTCAGGCTCAAGTAGCGTATCTTATAACATGGTTTAATAGAAGTAACAGTTTCGTTAACATTTAACATAAATCCATCGGATATTAACGAATATCCGATGGAGTAGATTCAGAGATTACTCATATCGTAATGAACGAGCAGGTTTGCTCATTATTATTTTCATTGTCTGGAAAGCCACTGTCACAAATGAGATAAACAGCATCAGCAATACAGGTACTATAAAGAACCATGCTTTGAGATCGCAGTGCCGCACTGACCTTGTTTGGATGCCAGCAATTAGCCCAATACGACCAGCTGAAACCTATCCTGCAGGAAAAAGTATTCATTCCGTTCTTCACCACCAAATCTGAAGGAACCGGTATCGGGTTAAGTCTCTGCCGACAAATCATCCGTAACCACAACGGTCATCTGTCTATTTTGGAAAGCCGTCCCGGTAAAACAGTTTTTCATATCGACATTTCACTGTAAAACAAACCTTTCACGGTCTTCGAGTGTTTATTATCATATAAACGAATTTTACACGATATGAGCACCAAAGAACAATACTGGAAATATTCCCTCATTGTCATCATCCTGTTTATGGGAGTCATCATCTTCCGCCAAATCACTCCTTTTCTGGGGGGATTGCTGGGAGCACTCACCATCTACATTCTTGTACGCGGACAGATGAATCATCTGGTAGAAAAACGAAAGCTGAAACGAAGCATCAGCGCACTGTTGATTACCGCAGAAACGATTTTCGTCTTTCTTATCCCTTTGGGGTTGACTGTCTGGATGGTGGCAAACAAGTTACAGGATATCAATCTGGATCCACAGACCTATATTGCACCTATTCAACAGGTAGCAGAATTCATCAAAGAGAAAACAGGATACGATGTATTGGGAAAAGATACGCTGTCATTCATCATGTCCATACTTCCCCGTATCGGACAAATTATAATGGAAAGCATCAGCAGCCTTGCCATCAACCTGTTCGTCATGATATTTGTGCTTTATTTCATGCTGATTGGAGGAAAAAAGATGGAAGCTTATGTCAATGACATTCTGCCATTTAATGAAACCAATACGCAGGAAGTCATTCACGAAATCAATATGATTGTCCGTTCCAATGCTATCGGTATTCCCTTACTGGCTATCATCCAGGGAGGCGTGGCTATGATAGGCTATCTGCTTTTCGGAGCACCCAACATACTGATGCTGGGATTCCTGACCTGCTTTGCAACCATCATTCCGATGGTAGGTACGGCATTGGTATGGTTTCCCGTAGCCGCTTATCTTGCCATCAGTGGAGACTGGTTCAACGCAATCGGGCTTTTTGGCTATGGGGCTATCGTCGTATCGCAATCGGACAACCTCATCCGGTTCATCCTTCAAAAGAAGATGGCGGATACACATCCGCTTATCACTATTTTCGGAGTAGTCATCGGTCTGCCGATATTCGGGTTTATGGGAGTCATCTTCGGTCCGCTGTTGCTTTCATTATTCTTTCTTTTTGTGGATATGTTCAAGAAAGAATATCTCGACTTGCGAAATAACCTCCCATCGAGATGACGGAACTACCGAAAAATTGTGTACTTTTGCGGCTGTAAAAACGACACTAAAATTTGATGGAAACATTTACATTCAATACTGTCGAACTGATTCTTTTATCGGCGGCAGGTATTCTTTTTATCATTCAGCTCATTTATTATTTCGGCCTGTACAATCGAATACATGTCCATAATAAGGCTGTGGACAAAGAAGAGGCGCATTTCACACGAGAACAGCCTCCACTTTCCGTGATTCTCTGCGCACGCAATGAGGCTGAAAATCTTCGTAAAATTCTACCTGCCATTCTGGAACAGGACTATCCACAATTTGAAGTGATTGTCATCAATGATGCTTCCACAGATGATACCGAGGATATACTGGGAGTGATGGAAGAAAAATATTCTCATCTTTACCATAGTTTTACGCCCGAAAGTGCACGCTATATCAGTCATAAGAAACTGGCTCTGACGTTAGGCATCAAAGCCAGCAAACATGACTGGCTGGTATTTACGGAAACAAACTGTATGCCCGCCAGCAACCAATGGCTAAAACTGATGGCACGTAATTTCACTCCACAGACTCAAATTGTGTTGGGATATAGCGGATATGACCGCACAAAAGGATGGTTGCACAAACGTACTGCATTCGACGCTTTATTCCAGTCCTTGCGCTATCTGGGATTCGCGCTAGCCGGAAAACCTTATATCGGTATCGGACGCAACCTGGCTTACCGAAAAGAACTATTCTTTCAACAGAAAGGTTTCTCCAAATACCTGAATCTGCAACGTGGAGAAGATGATTTATTCATTAATGAGCTAGCTACCTCCTCCAACACCCGTGTTGAAACAGACTTCAACGCTACCACACGAATACAGCCCGTATATCGCTACAAAGATTGGAAAGAAGAAAAGGTTAGTTATATGGCTACTGCCAGATTCTACCATGGAATACAGCGTTATCTTCTGGGATTTGAGACATTCTCCCGTTTGTTATTCTATGCTGCCTGTATAGCAGGTATCGTATTCGGGATTCTTAATTTCCACTGGCTGGTAGCAGGCATCGCATTCCTGATCTGGTTACTGCGCTTTACAATACAAGCTGTCGTTATCAACCGCACGGCCAAAGAAATGGGTGGAGGACGGAAATACTATTTCTCGTTACCTGTTTTCGACCTTATCCAACCTGTACAGTCATTGAAGTTCAAACTCTGCCGTTTCTTCCGGGGAAAAGGGGATTTCATGAGAAGATAAACCGGATTTCGTGAGAAAGTAGACTTATTATTGAATCAATCGCTGCATATAAATAGCATCCGAACCATCGTGATAATAGCATGGCTTTATTCCTGCAGGAATAAAGCCATTTTTCATATATAGTCCGATAGCGGAAGTATTGGTCACTTTCACTTCAAGCGTAATCTTTGCAGCCTTACATTCGCCGGCCGTCTGAATCGTCTGATCCATCAATACCTGCCCCAGTCCTCTTCCTCTATAATCCGGATGAACAGCTATCGAATAGATTCTTAAATAACGAGTTCCCCCATGAAATAACAGGGAAACATAAGCAATCACCCTATCTCCCTCCATCATCACATAGAAAGTTCCTTTCGAACGACTTATCAGATAGGCAAACTGCTCCTTTGAGAAACTGTCTTCCCGAAAACACTCCCACTCTATTTCCAAAATAGCGGGAATGTCTGCCTGCTGTGCTTTACGGACGACTATCGGCTCCATAATCAATAATGTTTCGTTTCTAACGCTTGTTCAAAGTGATTCAACAAACGGTAATACATTTCATCACCGATAATGGCATCTTCCAGTCCATGATCAATGCTCGGATTATCATTGATTTCAATTACATAAGCCTTATCATCCACCATTTTCAGATCGACTCCATACAACCCTTTTCCTATCAGATTGGCAGCCTTAACAGCTGTATCCAATACCACACGAGGCACCTGATAAATAGGAATCGTATCTACCAATCCACAACGGCTTCTGCCCGAATCATAGTGACAGTAAATCTGCCAGTGTCCTTTTGCCATATAATATTTGCAAACATAGAGCGGTACACCGTTCAATAAACCGACACGCCAGTCAAACTCCGTTGGAGTAAATGCCTGTGCCAGCAAGATAGCCGATTTTTCAAACAGTATCTTCAGACTGGCTTGCAACTCTTCTTCGTTCGACACTTTTTTCATACCAATGGAATAAGAGCCATCCGGTATCTTCAGGATAAAAGGAGCGCCTACCTGTTCGCTTATCTGTTCGAACGAATGATGGTTGGATTGAAAAATCAATGTAGACTTGGGAGCAGGTATCTTTTCTTTCTCAAAAAGTTCTTTCAGATACACTTTATTCGTGCACCGGATGATAGACAGCGGATCGTCAATGACAGCCATTCCGTTTTGTGCAGCCAACTGTGACAAATGGAATGTATAATGATTGAGCGACGTTGTAGTACGAATAAACAAGGCATCAAATTCGAGCAAACGAATAGCGTCATCTTCGGTAATCATCTCCACATGGATATTCATTTTCCTAGCTACCTCCGTCAATTTGTGCAGAGCGCCTTTATTGCTGGGAGGAAATTTCTCCTGTGGATCGACCAATACAGCCAGACTATAGCGGGAAGCCTTTGCCGACTTCGGTGCACGCCATATTTTCTTGTTAAAGTTATCCAGCGTATTGGCAAAGAAATCCTGCTCTTCATCATTGAGCTGATTCAGGGGAAGAAAATGAATGCCCTCAATCTGATTTTTGGGATGAGTATTCAAAGCCACTCTCAACAATGGACAAGGGTAATTCTCGAAAATAAAACGTGCAATCCGTTCCAGACCTTTTTCTCGGCATTTGCCAAAGTAGATATTCAGATACCAGATATCATCCTTGATGTCATTCTTCTGTATCCATTGATAGCAAAGGGCTTGCAGACTACGATCCATCCGCACCCCCGTTCCGGCCTCCATTTTGTTGATGATATCAACATCCGGAATGACTTTCTGTCCTCTCGTTTGGGCTAGCAGCGAACAGTAATACCCTTCAGAGTTATAACTGTAATCATTGCTAAGATTAATAACTAACTTCCGGTCTTTCTCCACCGGCTTGTTTTTCAGATAGTCGGAAACAGTCAGGACACTACTTGTCTCATAATACGGTTTCCAGTCATTCAGATTATCCAACAGAATTAACACATTATTCATAATGGTTAAAAATTAAACCTACAAGAGGATATTAAGTAAATTGGGCGCAAATATAGACATATTATTCACTCCACATCACGCAATGGACCAAATTATTTTTGCAGTAAAAATCAGATAGGAAAAAAGAGGATTATTCGTATCTCATGGAGCTTGCCGGATTGATCTTAGTGATCAGAAATGAAGGACCAATCAGCATCAATACAGATGCAAACAAAGTGCCGAGATTAATCAAAACGAAAAGTAATACATTAAAGGAAACCGGAACAGTATCCACATAGTAAGTCTCCGGATCAAGTTTAAACAGTCCGAACTGTGACTGAAGAATACAGAAAGCCAAACCAATGGCATTGCCCCAAAGCATGCCTTTACCAATCAAAAAGACTGCAAACCAAAGAAAGGTTCTACGAATCGTGAAATTGTTGGCTCCCAATGCTTTTAAAATACCAATCATATTGGTACGTTCGATGATGATTATCAACAGGCCAGAAATCATAGTAAAACCGGCCACCCCTATCATCAGAAACAGGATGACCCATACATTCAAATCCAATAAGTCGAGCCAAGCAAATATCTGCGGATTCAACTGTTCGATATTACGCACATAATACACACCGCCCAGTTTATCCATCCGGTTATCTATATCGGTTGCGATTTCATACGTTATGTCCTCCAGTTTATCGTAATCTTTCACCTGTAACTCTACACCGGTCACCTGCTCCGGTTGCCAGCCGTTCAACCGATTCACCAGATTAAGATCCGTCAATAAAAAGAGATTGTCGTATTCGGAAAAGTTCGTTTGATAAATTCCGGCAATTGTCAGACGCCGGGCACGGATATCGTCCTGTATATAATAGGTGTATATCTTGTCTCCCAGTTTCAACTTCATCTTAGTGGCCAACGCCTTGGAAATAAGCACCTGATTGGAAGAAACAGAATCACTGAAAACAGGTATCTCGCCTTCCACCAAATATTTCTTTATAAAATGAGGGTCAAATTCCGGACCTACGCCTTTTAATACCATTCCCTGAAAAGCATCATCCGTCTTAATCATTCCCGGTTTAGTAGAAAAACGCTGTACATGACTTATTTCCGGATAATCAGCAAGAGCAGTCATCATACTGTCTCCTACCACAATCGGATGAGTTTCGTAAGAACTGACCGCATCCAGATTGGTAATCTGGATATGCGATCCGAACCCTATAACTTTATTTCTCACTTCACTTTTAAACCCGATGACTACCGCCACTGCAATAATCATTACAGCCAAACCAATAGCAATACCCGCCATGGCAATGAGGACCGCAGGACGTGACACCTGCTTTCCGCCATCGCTTTCACGATAGATACGCCGGGCTATGAAAAGTGATAGAGACAATTTGTATAAATACTTAATACCTGATACTTAATACTTAAATTTATTCCGTTCTTCCCGGATACACTTCCAAAGCCTTCTGCAAGACAAAAAGTGCACGGGTTAAATCTTCTTTCTTCAATACGTAAGCAATACGAACCTGATTGATTCCGGAACCCGGGGTGGTGTAAAAACCGGAAGCCGGAGCCATGAATACAGTCTGACCTTCATACTCAAAATCAGAAAGACACCACGCACAGAACTTATCGGAGTCATCTACCGGAAGTTTGGCCACTGTATAGAAAGCTCCCATCGGAATGGGTGAATAAACACCGGGAATACGGTTTAAACCGTCAATCAGGCATTTACGACGCTCAACGTATTCATCATACGTCTCACGATAATATTCTTCCGGAGCGTCTAAAGAAGCCTCTGCGGCAATCTGTCCAATCAATGGAGGACTTAGGCGTGCCTGGCAGAACTTCATGACAGCATCACGTATTTCTTTGTTTTTGGTAATCAACGCACCGATGCGGATACCACATTCTGAATAACGTTTGGATACGGAATCAATCAGTACGACATTATTCTCAATTCCTTCCAGATGGCAGGCAGAGATATAAGGAGATCCTGTATATATAAACTCACGATATACTTCATCGGAGAAAAGAAACAAATCATACTTCTTCACCAAGTCACGAATCTGATTCATTTCACGACGAGTATACAAATAACCGGTCGGATTATTCGGATTACAAATCAGGATTGCTTTGGTACGTTCATTAATCAGTTCTTCAAACTTCTCTACTTTCGGAAGGGAAAAGCCTTCTTCAATGGTCGTAGCAATAGTGCGAATCTTTGCTCCGGCAGAGATGGCAAATGCCATATAGTTAGCGTATGCAGGTTCCGGAACGATAATTTCATCTCCCGGATTCAGACAAGAAAGAAAGGAAAAAAGTACGGCTTCCGAACCTCCCGATGTAATGATTATATCGTCTGCAGTCAGATTGATATTAAACTTTGCATAATATCCCACTAATTTCTCGCGATAACTACGATAACCGGCACTGGGACTATATTCCAGTACTTTACGATCAATATTGCGTATCGCGTCAATCGCGGCCTGAGGAGTGGGCAGATCAGGCTGTCCGATGTTCAGGTGAAACACATGGACTCCGCGTTGCTTGGCAGCATCTGCCAAAGGAGCCAGCTTTCTGATAGGAGATGCAGGCATCTCGTTTCCGCGAATGGATATGGTTGGCATAATTTTATTGACTATTTTACAATTTACTATTTACTATTTAACTTGGAGCTGCAAATGTACGCAATAATTTGAATACAGAGACATAAAAACTTTAAAAACCTTAGCAAGGTTAAAATCGTTATGGTAATTTGAAAAGAAAGCTATACATTTGTCATACAGAAAACTTAAAACAATATCATAATGACCATACACCTTATCTCATTCGCCTCAATCCTTCACAAACAATCCTCGCTAAGAGGCTCGCACGAAGCTATTTTAAGCGAGATTGAAAAATATTATACTGTAAAGCTGGTCGACTATCAAGATATGGACAAGCTTAATAGTGATGATTTCAGAATCATTTTCATCGCTACCGGCGGGGTGGAAAGACTGGTCATACAGCATTTCGAAAACCTTCCCCGCCCTGCCATTTTACTGGCGGACGGCATGCAGAACTCCCTTGCAGCTGCATTGGAAATCTCTACCTGGCTGCGGGGACGCGGAATGAAAAGTGAGATTCTACACGGTGAACTACCAGCCATTATCCTGCGTATCCATACACTTTATAATAATTTCCGGGCACAACGTTCCTTATTCGGCAAACGTATCGGAGTCATCGGAAGTCCTTCTTCCTGGTTAGTGGCCAGTAACGTGGACTACTTGCTGGCTAAGCGCCGTTGGGGAATTGAATATGTAGATATTCCATTGGAACGGATTTATGATCATTTTCAACAAATCACAGATGACCAGGTAGGAGCGTCATGCGCGGCTGTAGCATCTCAAGCTCTTGCCTGTCGCGAAGGGACTCCCGAAGATTTAATCAAATCAATGCGACTATACCGGGCGATAAAAAAGGTATGTCAGGAAGAAAATCTGGAAGCACTGACATTAAGCTGTTTTAAACTGATTGAACAAATCGACACTACCGGATGCGTGGCATTATCTTTATTGAATGATGACGGGATAATAGCAGGTTGTGAAGGAGATCTCCAGTCTGTTTTTACGCTATTAGCAGTTAAAGCACTTACGGGTAAAGACGGATTTATGGCAAATCCTTCCATGATCAATACCCGTACTAATGAACTGATATTGGCACATTGCACCGTAGGTCTCAAACAAACGGAGAGATATATTATCCGAAATCATTTTGAAACAGAAAAAGGAATTGCCATACAAGGGTTACTTCCGACGGGGGATGTAACGATCATAAAATGCGGCGGTGAATGTCTGGATGAATATTACTTATCTACAGGAACATTAACTGAAAATACCAATTATATTAATATGTGCCGTACACAAATACGCATCCGCATGAATACTCCAACAGAGTATTTCCTGAGAAATCCGTTGGGAAATCATCATATTATGGTTCATGGAAATTATGAAGATACGTTGAATGAGTTTTTCCAGGCGAATGCTTGTAAGCGGACAGAATAGCACTCTCTATTAATTTCTCAAAGAAGGCACTTTACTGATAAGCAAAACAATTCATCCGCTTATTAAGAAAGTGCTTTTTATACAGGTATATCCATACAAAATAAAATTTACCAAATAAAACCACCATTTATAATAGAAGATATGAAAACTAAATGATACTTTTGTATATCAAAACAATCTCATATCTAATATCATGGAATCTGAAGACGTCATCCGCAAACATTCTATTAGTGTTCTTTTCAGAATAGCTTTATTTATCTTAGTATACATCGGACTCATTGCATTGGGAGTGTTCCTGTTATGGATAGCATACCGGTTTGCCGTCTGGGGATTTCTGCATTTTACAGCCATCTCCAGTTTCAGGCTGATTTTGATATTGATAGGAGCAATGATAGGCGGAATCGGTTTTTCTGTCATGTTCGGTATTTATCTGGTTAAGTTCATATTCTCCAAAACCCAGAATATCAATGCAAATAGAAGACTCGTTACCGAAGCAGAGTGCCCTGCATTGTTCAATGCTATTCGTGAGGTGGCTTCTGCAACCCAATGTCCGATGCCTAAAAAGGTGTATTTATCACCGGACGTCAATGCATGTGTCTTTTATGACACAAGTTTCTGGAGTATCTTTTTCCCTGTAAAAAAGAATCTGGAAATTGGCTTGGGATTATTCACTTCCACCAATACTTCGGAACTGAAAGGCATTCTGGCTCATGAATTCGGACATTTCTCACAGAAAAGTATGAAAATAGGTTCCAGCGTTTATATTACGAATACTGTTTTATACAATCTTGCTTTTCAAGAAGACAAGTGGGATCAATGGGTAGATAAATGGTGTATGCTACCGGTTCAGCTTCTTGCCGTTTTCGGAATGTTAACCAGACGGTTCACTAATCTGGTGAGAAAGATTCTACAGAATATGTACAAAGTGGTCAACCGTTCCTATTTCCGTTTGTCCCGGCAGATGGAATATGACGCAGATGCCATCGCATGCAGCTATGTAGGCAACCAGGTTTTTGCATCCGCATTACGAAAAATCGAGGTTTTGGGAACTACTTTTGAAATCACCCGAAACGGACTGACTGACCTTTCCGAAGAGAAAAAGAAAGTCAGCAACATTTTTGAATCGCACCAGATTATCACAGATTTCATTACTTATAAAAATCAAATACCCCTCCGCTCTCAAAGCTTAATGAACAAAGATATTCCATCACAATATCCGGAATCGAGGATTGTTGTTGAAAATGTATGGGATACCCACCCATCATTAAGCAGCAGAATATCACATTTACCGATACAGAGCGGAGAAATATCCGAAAATGACTTATCATCTTCCTGGACTTTATTACCTGACAAGTATAAAGAAGAAATATCCCAAATCATAGAAGCACAAATTGCAGAAAACACACAAACCCCGGAAGATGAAATGAAAATTATCTCCAACGAAGACTTTACGCAATGGTATAAGGAGTATTATCGCAAAAACACAATCCCCGAAGAATATCAGACCTTTCTGCAAAGGGATATAGCTACATTTGACAGAAGTCTGGTTACCATCGAAGAAACAGAAAATCCATTTTCTCTATCCAATAGTGAGATAATAAAAGAATACTCAATAGCCACAGACGATTGGAATACACTATGCAGTGTCTACAACAAAGAATTGGAAATAGAGAGTATTTCTTATCTCGGAGAAAAATGCTCCATTGACAAACTTCCCATGGATAAGCACCGGACATATATACTTTCCTTATTCGAGAAAATAAAACAAATAGACCATGATATTTATAAGTATATATTATACCGCGTAATGGACGATGTTTCATTAAAAGAAAAAGTCAATTCATTGTATAATGCTATTTTCTTTGTGAAAGAATTTAAAGACCAATACGACATTCCTTTAACCGATCAAATCAATGCACTCATTGCAGAATTTAATCGACCTATAAACCGCGATGAAGAAAATATCAAGCAACTCAAAAAGACAGTTAATGCTCTCGAAAAAGATATAAAACAAACGATGAGTATGTGTGATTGGAAAATACTGTCAGAAGTTACTGTACCGGAAACTATCAATCAGTTGAAATCATTCGTTGAAAGTCCCAATGATGAGTCAGAGCTCTCCGAGATTAATATTGAATATGTCAACACAATGATCCAATCTAAAGTTTTCTATTCTTATTTATTAGATAAAGTAGATAAGGATGCGAAAATAAAGCTTGGGAATATCATTGATAATATCGTTCAACAAAAATAAATGTATCATCCTGCTGACATACTGATAAAAATGAATCCTAAAAGCTGGACAATCAGCTTTTAGGATTCATTCCGTATTATCTTTTATCTACTCCGAAAACTAATATTGCAAGTTAATTTCAAATAGAGTTATCTTATTTGCAGTCAGAGCAGTAGCATTCTCCAATGTATAATCAAACATCACCTTTTGTCCGGCCTCATTTATTCCCACAAATTCAAAGATTCTACCAGCCAAAGTCTGTTTAGGAAGAACTCCCCTATATACATCTCCCGCTTTCATTAATGTGATAGTAGATAATGAAGCGGATGCGTCGGTTTTAGTTGTTGCAGTCTGGTTGATTAAATCTACAGATGAACCAGTTAGCACATTAAGCAGAGCAACCGAAGTCAACGTAACACCATCCGGCAAAGCCGGTTTTACTTCAATCCGCGCCATCATATGCCCAAACTGTAAACTGACAGCTCCCTCTCCCGGAAGAGCCTTTTCATTCTTAGCTACTAACAAATCACTCTGTGCGTAACCATTATCCTTTGACTGATCAGACAAAACTGTAAAATCAAAATTTGTGGTCGAATGATCCCCATAAGGATAATAAGCATAAAAATTGATAGGCGAATTATCCAATGGATAAGTGATTGATTTATCCGCGAGCCACTTTCCGTTGCCAGTGTAAGCATACATCACATTCTGGTTCAACACCTCTGATGCTCCGCGTTTTACACCAAAAACTCCTATCTGGTCATCCTCAACGAAAGAAGTGACTTTTCCCTCTGTAACGGTTCGCGTCTTTGATATATTCACATCGAAGTTGACTACCTTAGCAGATGGAACCAATTCATTCTCTGCATCCTGACTACAAGAAGTAAAACTCCCTATAAATGCAGACATTACCAATAGTATATTAAATCTTTTCATATTATTCACTGTTTAATTCTCTTTTACCTTTGTCAAAGATACATGATCCAAATAGAAATTCGAATTGGTAGCCGTTGGATAGAAACCAATGTAGAAATCATCATAATCGGCTACAGAAGCATCCGTGGCGTCAGCATCCGCATAAGAAGCTCTTCCGCTTACTCCCATTCTCGCAAAATTATAAGTGACGGAATATTCCACGTACTCTGATGTTGCAGTTACTTCCTTGTAAGTCGGATATTTACCGCCTACAAGTGCAGTCAATAATGGACATTTGCTTGTTGACGTTCTCACAAAGCAATTAATTTTTCCGGTTCCCTTTACTCTGAACTTCAGAATATATTCGCCTAGCTCTGCCTTACTCATTCGATACCCAACAAAAGACTGATACCATCCGGCTGTACCTCCGGTGTGAGACAGATATAACACATTATGATTCAATTGCTCATCTAATTGTATCGTCGAATTCCACCATACAGATGTAGCATTTACCGTTTTGAACCAACTATCCATAGGAATGCCACTATTAGCAGCAAACGGATTATTCCCAGCAGAGGCTTTCAAATCACCCAATAACAGACTGGAGATAGGTCTCACCAAAAAACTAGAGCCATTTCCTTGAATCACATTATCATCTTCTTCCCAGTCCTTAATAGGCTCTTCATCCATACTGATAAATTCAATCTTATCCAAGCTGACTTTAACCACTCCACTATAACGAATTCCACTCTTAATCTCCGATAACCAGCTCGCCAAACTGATCTTTTCTGTTCGTCCCCCCATTCCGGGAAGAACAATTTCGACGTAATATCCATTAGTGGCTGTCGACGGTAAGATACGTCCGGACGCTCCATTTCCCTCACTTTCCTCATACGCAGGAAGCAGGATGTCCTGCACATTTGTTATATCCTGAATACTTCCTGTCAACAGATTAAAATTTGCTTTGGTAGGCAGCCCCGTCAACTTAATGGTAGCATTTACCAAATACTCATCCTTTACTCCATCTCCGGCTTCCAACTCTACATTCAACTCTGCAACTACCGGACGAAGTTCCATCATTGTTTTCTTATTATCCCTATTCAATCCTTTACTATTATTGGCATACACAAAGCTGAAATTATCCGCTACTGTCTGATCCGCAATATTCAAAGGGTATAAGTCATCCTTTAGATTATCTTTATACGGGTAGTAAGCCACTATATCGACTTTACTTCCATCTTCAGGATAATACAGTACTTCATCTGTGGAAACAGGAGAAAAATATCCAACAGGATAAACAGTGGCTTTATGCTTTATATTATGATAGGGCATGATGATCTCCGTTGAATTGGCTTTCAGCATAGAAACACCGATCATCTGATTATTTTCCCATTGTACACCCGACTCATCCACATCAAATGTATACACTGTGCCCTGTATGACTGCGGGAGTTATGATCGCTTCCACTTTCTCATCATCGCTACACCCCGAAAAGATGCCAGCCGACAATATCACTAGAATCGAATAAAACAGATTGTTTTTCATATTGTATCTTATTTTATTATTAATCATTATAAATCTTCTCATAACGTAATATTTGCAGGCTTACCACAGAATGCACCCTGCGGCATTGCCACCGGAATATGTCTGCCGTTCCACTGAAGCACAATCTCTTTCAGCCCTGCATTCATGGCAGCATCTGTCACGGAAATGGTAATTTTCCCGTTAATATCCTCAATCAGTACCGTACAAGGGGCTGAAACTTCCAATCTTACATCACCCTTATCTAATACCTCCCCCGATTGATAGAAGACAGCTTCGATCACTTTGCCGTCTTTAGACTTTACAGCCTGCACTAATGTATCATTACGCAATACTTCAAAGGGTAATTCCGCTTCCGGCATTCCATCACCCGCATATACAACATACCCATAAGTATCATTCACCGGATTTTGTGTATGGTCAATCCATAAACGAAGTATGTCAACTTGCGATGGAAGATCTTTTATGCTTTTATTGGCTGAATTACGTTTTACCCAGTCCGTTTTCAGAGTCTCGCATATAAAAGATGCATTCTTGGTATACTGAGGCAATATGCTATATGCAAACTTACCTTTCTGCACCACCCAGAAAGATGTACCGTCTTTAGGAAAACTTTGCATGCCGGCACCCACCGGCAATATTTTACCATTGCTCCAAACAACAACTTCCGATTCCTTTTCAGGCTGGTCAATGGTAGTCCGGATAGTTCCCTGCATCTGAGGAGTCAGATTCGTTATTCCGGCACCCAAGGCTACCATATAGTCCTTCAACATAAAATAAGACTTGTATGCTTTCACTCCATAAAGTATCTCATTCTTAAGCGGAATATTTTTCTTTCTTTCAGATTCAATCTTATCCGTGGCATCCATCTTCTCAAAGATATATCCGGCAACAGCATTCTCTCCGCCATTTGTCGAAGCAGCCGCATAATTATGTTTACTGCAATATCCTCTCCAGTTAGTAACCGGAATTAATTTTTCCGCTCCCTCACGGGCGGTTACTCCCGGAGTCATAGTTATATCCCACGCTCCAATAGCTTTACGATATTCATTTCCACTTTTCTGAAATAAAGTCATGCCATCCGCAGGGTAAAAATTATACTCATCAGCGGCCGCCACTGCGCTTTCCAGTCCGTCACAACGAACAGATGCCATATTGACAATCATATGATAACGATCATTCTTCTTTATCAGGTCATCATTATTGAAAAACCAACGCGTACCATTATACATCCCGTCGGAATAGCCATTCATACTGATTAACCGTTTGCGGGCATCATGCAGAAAACAACGAAGTTCATTTTTCTGCACTGGCGTGAAAGAATCCGACCAATCTTTAAGCAACTTATCAACAATGGCCAGTGTACGAATATCAACTTTAGCCGGAGTGTAACGGGCCGTAAATCGGTCAATATAAGGAGTTATATTTCCTTTGTAGTAATACCAGTTACTTCCCCGGATAAAATTAAGCAAGGTTTCTATATTCTCATCGGTCAACTTCTTATCCCACGGGGAGTTCTTTAACGCACCCAAAATATTTAACGCATTAATTCCTCCATCAATAGGATATCCCCAGACAAGACACTGCATCCCGTGTCCCCAACCTGCGCCATCCGCCGTACAACCTTCTGTCCAGAAAGCGGTATTATATGTATTCTGTGAAGTATAACTTATCCCTCCCTGGGCTACCTGAACCAGCAGATCGACCATCGGGATAGATCTATACATCATAGCTACCGGCAATAACGGACGATATGCCAGCGCATTACCGCCTACCCACCATACATGGTTACGAAAACGTTCTATCTGTACTACATTTTTATCCGTCTCGTCATTCCGCAGGGGCTGTGTCCACGACTGAAGTGCCAGTGCTTTCAGCATTTCACACATATCAACCAACTGTTGATCTTTTGTTTTCCCGTTTTCCACCGCATCCATCTGTTTCAGGAAACAATAGTATATATTCACCGCAGCTGTAGGAATAGCAAAACAGGAAGCATGAAAGCGGTTCACCTTATTACTGCGACTCACCTCAAGATTACCATAATAAAGTATAGACTTCTGAAGTTTACGAAACACATCTTTATCCAATGAAACTCCCATCCGGTCGTTGCGGAACTCTTCCGAAAGTTTCCATAGACGATTCATTGCATCTGTAATAAACAATCCCATCTCTTGTGCATCTTTCCCTTCAATCACCTTTTTTTCCCTGCCTGTCCAATCTGTAAATGTACCATCATCGTTCAGGAATGCAAGAATTTCAGGTACTGATATTTTTATCTTTGTTAAATCATATGCACGATAAGGAACTGTAGCATACTGATTCCGAAATGTCTTGATTGCCTTTTCTTTTTTATCATCTTTCACTTGTTGCGCATCCTTGGAATACCGATACAAATTATCAAACGATAACCGGCGCTCCTCATTCTGAGCCTGAACAGCCAGAGCTCCTATCCAAAGAAGGACAATCGCATATATACAATTCTTTTTCATAACTAATCCTCTATTTACTGATCAATTCACGGGATTTTCTTTCACTAATATCTTAATCTCCTTTACCATGCTCTTTGAGTTCCAAGCATTCGAATTAGAGCCTACGAATGTAGCAGTATATTCACCCGGTTCGTTATACGTATAGGTATAAGACTGTGTTTTCATATTTAAAGACTTGATAGGAGTTCCCATATCCGGTGATACCGCAGTCAGATCTATAGCCTGACTAATCGCCCAGACATCGACATCCGACTTCAAATTGTCTGTTGTAGGCTGAAACAACAACGTAGTATTGCTAGCACTAAAATTAGTCTTTTTCGTAATTGCTTCAAAAGCA
Organism: Bacteroides sp. BFG-606; assembly: GCF_024788145.1. NCBI lineage: Bacteria > Pseudomonadati > Bacteroidota > Bacteroidia > Bacteroidales > Bacteroidaceae > Bacteroides > Bacteroides sp. BFG-606. The sequence continues at coordinate 5,593,756 of NZ_JANUIL010000001.1, forward strand.
TAATTAAAACCGAATTGCGATTTCGGATCATTCATTGTTGAGATAGAACCATCTTTCAGTTTCTTCGACACAACTAAAGAGGTGATATCCACACGAGGATATGTATCCGCATCTGACGCAGCAACAGCATTATAATGGAAAGCCAGATAAAATTTCTTATCTTTATAAGCAGTAAGATCCATTCCGTCAGCAACCGTTTCCCTGCCACTGGCATCTGCACAAAGCGGAACTTTCAGATGCAGCTGTCCGTTTGCTCCGGATAAACATTGCCAGTCCTCCTCTTTTATTGTGGAATAATCTCCATTAAAACTCTCTGAGATGAAAATAGACATTGTCTCTTTATTACGATAAGGTACCCGTGTATACTGCTGCAATATTTCATATGACAATTCAGCCGATTCTATCTCCACCCGCAAACGGTCTTTATTTGCATATTTACTCCCATCCTCACCGGAATAAAAAACAATATAATCCGGATTTCCACTAAAATCAAAGGTAACAGGCTCACCTGCAAATATTTCCTGTATATCATTGGATAAAGTCACGCCAAAATCAACACAATCCACTTCGTCAGCATCACAAGAAGAAAGCCATACGCCTGTCATTATCAGGAAAGAATAAAAATATATCTTTTTCATAATTTCGTTACATTAAAAGTTAAGATCACCAATTCACATTTTGTCCACAGGTCGGATTAGTATTCAGTTCTGCCTGGGGTATAGGATAATAGATATGTTTTTCTGCCAGGTTAATAGCAGGCAATGCTTTCACAGTGGTCAGATCATATCCGATTTTTTTATTCTGACTATCCATAGACTGATCCTTCAACAAATTGATACGGTCAAAGAAATATTGTTTTCCCCAACGGCGAAGCTCCATATGACGAGGCACTTCAAAGCATAGCTCCCTTGTACGTTCTACTTTGATGGAATCGCGGAAAGAACTTTGAGTACAGTCTGTCAATCCGATCTCCGATATTCCCGCTCTTTTACGTACTTCGTTTATCGCATCCACAGCTTCTTTTGTCGGCGAACCAGCCACCTCATTAGCACACTCGGCAATCATCAATAACACATCCGAGTAGCGCATTACAGGAAAGTTGATAGAGGAACTATTCAAAGACCACGGACGAACCGGATCATATTCAGCTCTCCATTTTCCGGGATCACCATCTACATAACTGGCTTTATCACTGTCTGACAACATCACTTTTTTAACTTTACCATCCGTCGTCACATATTTATAATCCGCAAAGTTCCACCATTTACGGGCATCTGCATCTTCGAACATCTTAAAAAACAATTTGGTGCCATGATACCAAGCATATGCTCTCGGTACATCGGGATCAGTAGTCGTTTGCTGGCTAATGCCCATATAAAGTCCCACTTTACCGCTTTCATTGGTCTTATCCAAACCGTTACCATAAAATTCGACCTCGAACATACTTTCACGGTAAGTCAGGTCATACTTATTGGAACACATATTAATAAATAAAGCACGATAACCATTCACCCCGTCCTCGGTCGTCTTATATAGAGTATGCAAACCGCTGTCTCTCACTTTACGCGCCCAGATAAGTGCGTCCTCCCAAGTATCAGCCTCAACTGGATATCCCGCCTGCCACATATATGCACGTGCCAACAATGCCTGCACGGTAGTTTTCGCAATGCGTCCCGGTGCATTCAGTTCATCAGCCGGAAGGCAACCCGGTTCCGCTTCTTCCAAGTCCTTTATAATCTGCCTATAAATTTCCGGCTGGGAAGATTTCTTCAGTTGTTGTTGTGCCAAATCACGAACAACTTCCAGTCGCAAAGGAACCTCTCCCCAATAAGCAACCAGATTCATATAGAATAATGCTCTTAATGCTTTTGCTTCTGCCAGAAACATTGTTTTCTTTCGTGCACCGCCACAATCCGAATCCGTGCGTCCGGTAATAGAAGCAATATAATCATTCGCACGATTAATACCCTCATACAAATGTTGCCAGGTAAGCTGTAAATAGGGATCCGTATTATTATAATTATTGAGTGAAGGCAATGCCTTGCTTTTATTATAATCGGCGCGATATACAGTAAGATCTGTTCCGGCGTCCAACTCTCCCCAGATATTCAGTCCATAAACACCTTCTGCTCCCAAACGGTCATAAATCCCGGCCAAACCTGCCATGCAACTATTCTCATCATGATACAGGTTCTTTTCATCCAGATTGCCATATACCTCCGTATCCAAAAAACTACAAGAGGAAAATGCCAAGGTTACTCCTATAATATATACTATTTTTTTCATCATATTCTGTTTTTATACCTGTTAAACTATAATCCTAACTTCACACCGAATGTAAAAGAAGTCGTTCTCGGATAAGCCGAATAGTCAAATCCACGAGTCATTGCCGAATTCCTGGTTGACACTTCCGGATCATATCCGGTATATTTGGTCCATGTCCACAAATTCTGTCCGCTAAGATACAACCGCAAGGAACTCAATTTAAACTTGCGAATCAGCTTTACAGGAAAATTATAACCTAACTGCACATTTTTCAATCGCAGGAAGGATGCATCTTCTACGACACGACTTGTGTTGATGTCGGACAGTCCGCCATCTACCCTCCATAAATAATTCGTATAATTTCCAGCTGCATAAGTTCCGTCACCATTGTCTATACGAGGTGTCCAATGATCTTTTGCAGAAGCAAGCATATTGGTATGGCGGACACCATTCATATTCTCCAGTTTGGCACGATTATAATTGATCACATCATTACCATAAGACCATTGAAAGAATACACTCAAGTCAAAGCCTTTGTATTCGAAATTATTAGTAAAACCACCCGTATGAACCGGCAGCCCGTGACCAATCACTGTCATATCTTCAGGCGTCACCTTTCCGTCTCCATTAATATCTTTCAGTTTCATATCCCCCGGTTGAATGGTATTACGTTCCTTTGTATTGTTGGGTATTCCATCTTTCAGCACAAATACATTGGGAGAAACTTCATTAAAATCCTCATATTGATAAACACCATCATATACATATCCGAACATCTCCGAAAGAGGATGCCCTATACGGGCAATATAAAGATTAGACAACTTGGGAGAATCCAGCCCTGAAACCTGATAATCCTGATCGCCCGACAGTCCGGTAATCTCATTTCTATTGAAGGAGATATTAAAATTTGTTGTCCACTTGAAACGCCCCCTGCCACCTACTAAGTTGACCGTATTGATTGATATTTCCAATCCACGATTGCGCACACTACCTATATTCTGCTGTATTTTATCAAAGCCGATAGACAACGGGACTTCCGCATACAACAACAAGTCCTTTGTTTGTTTATCGTAAATATCTACTACACCGTTAATACGGTTATTAAATAATCCAAAGTCCAATCCTATGTTTGTCTGATAAGTGGTTTCCCACTTCAGGTCTTTGTTCGGCATTTGAGAAATATAAATTGCCGGATTATCTATAGAGTTATTAAAAGCATAATTCTGATCGCCTAAATAAAGCAACTGGGAAGGATAATAATTCTTCGTATTGTTATTACCGGTAGTTCCCCAACCCACTCTGAACTTTAAATTCGACAGCCACTTGCGACTTCCCTGCATGAACGCTTCTTCTGAAACACGCCATCCGAAAGAAGCCGAGGGGAAATATCCCCACTTATGATAAGGAAAACGGGAACTTCCATCCGCACGCATCGTTGCCGTCATCAGATAACGGGATTTCCAGTCATAGTTGAAACGGGCGAAATAAGACATCATACGGTCTTCAAAATTAGTCGAAGTAACCTTGTCAGGTGTTCCATTCGAAATTCCCCAAAAGCCGAGTCCATCCCACGGCACCATCGTCGAACTGGCACCTAATGTAGAGATTGTTTTGCTATTCATCGAGGCTCCGAGCATGGCAGTGATATTATGACTCTTGACTCTCTTTTTATAAGTCAACGTATATTCATTAGACCATCCATCCCACTCCCTAAAACTAAAATTACCATTTGAATGTTTGGCAGAATAACGCGGATCTCCCCAATAGGTATCCGCATTATTAAATGCCTCATTCCGGTCCTGACGCCAAGTATAAGCAAAAGTAGCTTTGAATGCCAGATCCTTTAGAATATCCCATGATAAATAGGCATTCAGATTCAACTGACGGCTGCGCACTTTCTGATACATATTTTCTATTGTTTTCAAAGGATTATACGGATAGTTCGGATTTTCAGCTAACAAAGCGTCCTCCGATTCTTCCGAATCGGCATAAAACACCGGACGATAAGCCAGTACCTGATATAGAAAATACTGCGTACCACCTGCGTCAGAACCCTGTGAAGGCGCCGTACCTTTTGAAATATTATTAGCAAAATTCAAGCTACCGCCGAATTTCACTTTCCTGGTAATCTGCTGGTCTAGTGTCAGACGTGCTTTCAAGCTCTCATAAGAAGAGTTAATGATAATCCCCTGCTGGTTATAATAAGACAAACTGGAACTATATTTCGTATTTTTAGTACCGCCCGTCAATGAGATATGATGACTGGTCATGGGCGCATTACGGAAAACCTGATCTTGCCAGTTGTACGAAGGCACTTTATCATAATCGCTCAAAATACGGTTACGTCCCAACGCTTCATCATAACTATAATATGTTCTATTCATTTCAGAAACAGTCAATACCTCCTCCTGCATGGCAACATAGTCTCTCCCCTGAAGCAGCTCCATGCCCTGCGGTTTCAATTGGTAAGTCACATATCCATCATACGTTACTTTCGGAGCACTTTCCGAACCACGTTTCGTTGTAATAATAATGACTCCGTTTGCCCCACGTGCTCCATAAATAGCCGTAGCAGAAGCATCCTTCAATACATCAATCGATTCAATGTCATTTGAATTCAGTGAAGCCAGATTTCCATCTTCCGTAGCAAAACCGTCAATCACATATAAAGGTGCGCCATCACTGGAGTCCGAAATTGTATTACTACCACGAATCACAATATTAGCCTCGGCTCCGGGTTGCCCGTCAGAGGAAACAACTTGCACACCGGCAACACGTCCACCCAATGCCTGGTCGATGGAAAGTACCTGCGCTTTCGTTAAATCATTCATATCCACCTTTGCCACCGATCCGGTTAAATCACTTTTTTTCACTGTTGCGTACCCTACAGCAACAACTTCATCCAAGGCAACACCATCTTCTTTCAATGTCACATTCAGTACCTTTTGATTTCCTACCGTCACTTCTTTAGTCGCATAGCCTATAAACGAGATGACTAATACTGAAGATGATTTAGGAACAGAAAGTTTGAACCGTCCATCCATATCGGAGATGGTACCGGTCGTTCCTCCTTTCACTTTAATATTCGCCCCTATAATGGGCTCTTTCGATTCATCCATCACCCTTCCACTGATTGCAATCTGTGCAAAGACAACGGTGAAAGAACAAAGCGTCATCAGCAACAGACAGACGCGTCTTGTGATTTGTCGATTCTCCATAATATAATTCAAATTGGTTATTAATCTATTTTTCATTCTTAGTATTCTATTGATTTAATATGCCGGTTTCTCAAGAAAGCAAACGGAAAATTACAGTACTTTCTTGCAAACTACTTGTTTTTCCATCTCCCGCTTACGACTCAAGGCTTCCAGAAAATAATAATCCGCATAATTCAATGGAACATCTACCTCCGCATTATGAGGTATGCTGCCTACCGAATGCATTAAAATAAAATTCCCGTTTTCTCCTACTTTAGCACGGTAGGCAGGAGTGCTTAATGAGGCCAGTATTTTGTCGGCTGTCTTTTTATAACGCGGATTAGGCAAATACATGCTCAGCTCATAAAGAGCTGCAGCAGTGATAGCCGCCGCTGAGACATCCCGTGGCTCATTAGGAATATTCAATGCATCATAGTCCCAATATGGTATCAAGTCGGAAGCCAAATGCTTATTCGTAAATATGAAATCATATATTCTACAAGCCTGCTCCCAATACTCCGGTTTATGTGTATAACGGTAACAAACCGTATAACCATAAATAGCCCATGCCTGCCCTCTTGCCCAGGCAGACTCATCAGCATATCCCCTGGGCTGTCTGCCTACTGCGTACAGTACCAGTTTCCGGATCATAGTCTACTACATGATAACAGCTGCCATCAGAGCGGAAATGTTCTTTAAGTGTCCGGTCGGCATGACTGACTGCCATATTATAATAGGTGGAATCACCCGACAAGCGGGTCGCCTCGAAAAGAAGTTCGAGATTCATCATATTGTCTATAATAACGGGACATTTCCATCCTCGTTGTGCCTGCCAGCCCTTATCCGCATCCCAAGACTGTATAATTCCAGCTCCGGACCGGAAACGTGTAGAAAGCGAACGCGCTGTTTGCAACACAACCGACTTATAATCTTTCTGTCCCAAACGCATTCCATTAAGATAACTGCATCCTACCATAAAACCCACATCATGATGCCATGTAAGATACTGCACGGAATCGAGTGATTCCGTATATTTCACAGCCAGTTTCTCCCACTTTTCATCTCCTGTAAGCTGATACAAATACCACATACTGCCAGGGAAGAACCCACTGGTCCAATCATCATAAGAAGCATAAACCACTTGTTGCTTTTCGTCCAAAGTCTTCGGATTCATTATGCAGTCACTTGCTTCTATCCGGTTGGTCATCAAAGAATATTGGGAAACGGCGTTTGATATATTTTCTGTTACCATATCTTCCGTTGCAGCCTTTTTCAAGTTACATCCGGCCATCATAAAGATGGAAATTCCCGCCAAAGTCAAGACTATGCTGTTCATATGCTGTAAAGATTTAAATGAATGATATCGCAAATGTAGGTATTCATAAAAAAGAGGCCGTTAGCTATGCATACAAGAATCATACTCTGTACGTACATCATCCCTGCAAACTGCAAATGTACTTATATTACACATTTTATGTACTCATACAACAGTTGCATATCTGCAAAAAGAACGTATATTTGCATAGCAAATTCTAGAATTCTAATACCTATGACTATCAAGAAACATCTATGTCTCATTTGTTTCCTGCTTATCCATATTATCAAAGGACAAGCACAGGATATCTCTTTCAGACATCTCACAAATAGTGACGGACTCTCTCATAATGCAGTCATGACGATGTATCAGGACGAACGAGGATTCATTTGGATAGGTACACGAAACGGGGCTAATTTATATAACGGGCATGAATTCAAAATATACAAATCCCAGAAAAACAATCCAAACAGTCTGATCTACAACAACATCAGACAGATAACAGGTAATGGCAACGGGGAGATTTATTTCATGACTCCCAAAGGGGTATCTGCTTTCAATATCAGGCTTAATAAATTCACCACACTGATACAAAAAGAAATACGGGCCATGTTTTTCCATAAACAATTATATATTGCTTACAACAACTGTGTCTATAAATACGATGGGAAACAATTTAATACATATTATGAATTACCAGAAAAGCGGACTCAAATTACTTCCCTTCATATAAGTGAAGAACGTGTACTCATTGGTACCGAAACCCAAGGGCTGTTCAGTTTAGAAAAAGGCAACCTGTCACACCTCATTCCCAAAGGGAATATCTCTACAATCTTTCAGGATTCATCCGGACAATACTGGATAGGAAGCTGGGAACATGGACTTTTCACAATGAACGGAACTACAATCAAAAACTTCCGTCATCAGGAAAATGACCTCTCAACTATCAGTTCTAATTTTATCCGTTGCTGTATCGAAGATAAACAGGGGAATATATGGATAGGCACTTTCGACGGATTAAACATGTTTCATCCGGCTACTCAAACATTCACTTATTATTTGAAACACGAAAAAGGGCTTAGCCATTCCTCCATCTGGAGCCTTTTGTGTGACCATCAGGGTAGTATCTGGGCAGGGACCTATTTTGGCGGAGTCAATTATTTCAATCCGGAAAGTCAGATTTACCATCAATATCGGACATCGGACGTAGCAAATGAAGGATTGAGTTCTCCTATCGTAGGATGTATCATAGAGGACGGCCAGAATAACTTATGGATAGGAACTGAAGGCGGAGGACTGAACAAGTACAATTTGACAAGCCATCAATTCGAATGGTATAAACACGACAATAATGCCAACAGCCTTTCGCACAATAATATAAAATCACTCTATTATGACGCTCATCGCGAAGTGTTATGGATAGGTACGCACATGGGAGGACTGAACAAAATGGATTTAAAGACCAAACGGTTCACCCGATACAAATCTAAAGAGGGTGACAAAAATTCACTTCCTTCTAATATTATCAGGGATATTGTTCCTTATAAAGACCAGCTGCTCATTGCAACCAATATAGGGGTTTGCCTATTCCATCCCGAATCGGAAAAAGTGGACCGCCTGTTTCAAGAAGAACCAGACAAGATAACATATGCCGGAGGTCTCTTCATTGATCACCGCAAGACACTATGGATATACGGAGGAGGTGACGGGATATTTACCTACCAGCCAGATAGTCATAAAATGACAAACTATAAGCATAACCATGCTTTGGAACATAGTATCAGCAGTAATAGTATCAACCGAATCTATGAAGACAGCCGCCACCGTATATGGATATGCAGTAATGATAATGGCATTGATCTCTACCGGTATGAAACGGATGATTTCATTAACTTTGATGAAGAAAATAATGAGTTAGCAAGCAACTGTGTGTATGACGTATGTGAGTTGTCTCCGGATAAATTACTGTTCACCACAGATTTAGGTTTTTCAATTCTGGACTACCCTACCCAAAAATTCACGAATTACAATCAAGAGAATGGTGTACCCCTATCCGCCCCTAACGAACGTTCTTTATACAGAACCCGCCAAGGAGAAATCTTCATAGGAGGCATTGACGGAATGATCTCTTTTGAGGAAAAAGACATTGATTATGCTCCCGGAGATTACACGATATCTCCATTCCGTCTTTTAGTAAACGGACAGGAAATTAATGCGGGAGACCAAAGCCATATACTGAAAGAAGATTTAGGTTCCACCCGAAAGCTCATACTCAAAGCCAACCAGTCCATGTTTAGTATCGAATATGCCATATCCAATTATATTCCGGCCAATAAAGACCAACTGGAATATTTTCTGGATGGATTCTCAAATACATGGACCAGTACACGCGGACAACATACAATTACATATACAAACCTGAATCCCGGTGAATACACACTATACGTACGCCTTAAAAACAACCATGCGCATATACCGGCACATCAATTGAAGATCGTTATTCTTCCGCCGTTCTATAAGACTGTTTGGGCCTATTTATCATATATTCTGATTATTGGCGCAATTCTTTATTTCCTTATACGCACTTACAATAACCGGATCAAATTGCAGGAATCATTAAAGTATGAACAAAAACGTACTGAAGACATCGAACAGCTCAATCAGGCCAAGCTGCGGTTTTTCACTAATATCTCGCATGAATTCCGTACACCGCTCACGCTAATTATCGGGCAAATGGAAATGTTACTGCAAGTCCGTTCGTTTGCACCGACCATCTATACTAAAATTCTCGGAGTATATAAAAGCAGCCTGCAACTGCGTGAGCTGATAACAGAGCTTCTTGACTTCCGAAAACAGGAGCAAGGATATATGACTATCAAAGTAAGCGAACATAACATTGTCGATTTTATTTATGAGAATTATCTACTCTTCCAGGAATATGCCGTACAAAGAAAAATAACGTTCAGATTCCAGAAAACAAACGATATAATAAACGTATGGTACGATGCTAAACAGTTGCAGAAGGTCATGAATAATCTTCTGTCCAATGCCTTTAAGTATACGAAAGAGGAAGGAGAGATTTCCGTATCGGTACGGAAGGGCAACCGGGAAGTCATCATTGAAGTTACCGATAATGGAGCAGGTATTTCTCCACAGGATATTGACAAGATATTCAACCGCTTCTATCAAACGGAACAAATGGATTCTCCCATCCATGCCGGAACAGGTATTGGTCTGGCTCTTACCAAAGGTATTATAGAATTGCATCACGGCAGTATCGAAGTATACAGCGAACAAGGAGAAGGAACTACCTTCTGCGTGCATCTCAAAAGTGGTAACGAGCATTTCAGTCCTGAACAAATCAGCAAACATCAGGAAGAACCGCAACAAGCAGTTGAAGAAGGACCTCACTCTCCGGAAACCGTACAACAACTTTTATCGGATCAGGAAGTCATGAATAAAGAGTCTATCGCACAAAGCAGAGAGGTTAAAATTCTGATTGTAGAAGACAATGAATCGCTGCGAGAAATGCTTGTTAAAATATTCGAGGTATTCTATACGGTCGATACAGCGGCTAATGGACAGGAAGGCTGGGAAAAGGTGCAGGCAGGACAGCCCAATATCATACTTAGTGACATTGTTATGCCTGAAATGTCCGGTACGGAGCTTTGTAAACTAGTAAAGAATAACATAGACACATGTCACATTCCAGTAGTATTGCTCACGGCACGTACAGCCATCGAGCACAATCTGGAAGGGTTACGTTTGGGAGCAGATGATTATATTACTAAACCATTCAACATTAATATCCTGCTTTCACGATGCAACAATCTCGTGAATAACCGCCTTATGCTGCAAGAAAAATTCAGCAAACACCCGCAAACGGTTCCACAAATATTGGCAACCAACCCATTAGATAAGGAATTGGTTGATCAGGCCATGCAAGTCATTGAGAAACATATAGATGATGTTGAGTTTAATGTAGATATCCTAGCCCGTGAGACAGGTATAGCGCGTACCAAATTGTTTACCAAGCTAAAAGCTATTACAGGACAGACCCCATACGATTTTATCCTGACCGTACGGCTAAAGCGTGCGGCCATCATGCTCAAGGAAAACCCTGAATTCAACATCTCCGAAATCTCCGACCGTTTAGGATTCTCTTCTCCCAGACAATTCAGCAAATGTTTTAAGGAAAAATATCACATGATACCTCAAGCATACCGGAAAGGGGATAATAAAGAAGAACAGGAAAGCGAAAACGGATAGGCCTGTACGCAGACAACACTATTCATGTACAGATGACACACTTGATTCTCATTAAAACAGACTTTATTTGCAATAATAAAGATAGTCTATAATTTAAGTAAAAAAACATGAGAAAGCAACATTTATATGTCTTATTATGCTTCACTGTATTGGGAAGCACTGTATTTGCGCAGAAAATAGAAAACCTGACAAAGTTGAAACGGCAATCGGAGAATGAGCTATTCCATCATCTGGGACAGGCTCCACGCACACCGGCGTTTGAATCCGAAGGATATTGGGTATGGGGAAGTTCTGTTATAAAAGGAAATGACGGAAAATACCATATGTTTGTTTCCCGTTTTCCGAAATCTCTTCCTTTTCATCCCGGCTGGATGGTAGCTTCAGAAATAGTTCACGCAATATCCGATACCCCCGAAGGACCTTACAAATTCAGTGACATCGCACTACCCGCCCGTGGAGCACAGTATTGGGACGGACGCTCGACACATAATCCGCGTATTCTGGAATACCAGAATAAATATTACCTGATATATATGGGATCTACACATCCTTTCGCCAATCCTACCTATGACCAGTTGACACTGGACAGCCCATGGTGTACTGTCGGACGCTCCAATAAACGCATCGGACTGGCTATTGCCGACAGCCCATATGGTCCTTGGAAACGTTTCGACGAACCTATATTAAAAACAAAACCCAATACTTTCTATAGTTTTCTTGTATCCAACCCTTCTCCTATCATACAGGAAGACGGTTCGGTAATGATGATCTTCAAAGGAAGAACGTATGTCGGAGACGATAAGTTCTCGGACATGGCGCTTGGCATGGCATATGCTCCGTCCATCGAAGGACCTTACACAGTACTCAACAATGGCCAGCCCATCTTTCAAGTGGACGGACAAGGAGAAGCGGAAGACCCGTTCCTTTGGAAAGACAGCAGAGGATACCATGCAATCTTTAAAGACCATGTTGCTAAATTTACCGGAGAAAAAGGCGGAGGTGTAATGGCTCACTCCCCAAATGGTATTCAGTGGACGATAGACAAAGATCCCAAAGCCTACTCACGTACTGTAGAATGGGAAGATGGAAAAGTGGAAATGCAAGGACAACTGGAACGCCCGTTCCTGTTATTCGAAAATGGGAAAGCGACTCATGCTTTCTTTGCAACAATGAATGGTGCCGGCGGATTTGACAATGCAACCCAATCATGGAACATGGTTATCCCGATAAAATAAAGCCTCCCCCCTTTCGATACAGTCAACAGATCTGAAAAGAGATGTAACTTAGCACTTGAAGCCATGCAGTAAATTTGCGATGTAGATAAAAACTCTATGTCGCTTTTTTTATCCGGTTTCCATTCCGTTCATAACGAGTTCCCAATGTTCTGTTTTTATGCGGTCAACGTACATTGATCTTATTTTGTACTCTAACGTATGTTCTTAAGTACGCTGCACGCACCTGTTTTTTACCCAGATCAAATACATTTGCCCCCAGCAAAATTACCCACAAAAATAAAAACGTATGAAAAACAACAAAAGCATTAAGTACCTTTGGGGAGGTTTCTTCTGCTTGTTCTTCCTGTTCTCGTGTCAAGACACTGACGAATTGAGCAAAGAAATCAACCTGCTAAAAGACCGTGCAGTCGCTTTGGAGACTGCGACAAAGAGTCTTAACACTTCTCTCGAAAGCCTACAGGCTTTACTGAAAGCTGATATAATCGTAGGAGTCACTTATGTAGGCGACAAGTACCGGATTGAACTAAATGATGGTTCTACTATTGAAGTGGTACAAGCTTCTAAAGTAAATCTATCCATTCCCCTACTCTCTATCAGTAAAGAAGGATTCTGGGTTTTCAGTACAGACAACGGAGTTACATTCAATTCTTTGACTGACGAAAAGGGAAACAAAATTCCGGCTACGGCAGAAAGCGCAGACAAAACCGCTGTTACTCCACTATTAAGAGTCAACTTAGATGGATTCTGGGAAATCAGCACGAATGGGGGCGCCACATATAGCCTCTTGGGTGGTAAGGAATGTACAGCCATAGGAAAAAACGGTGTAAGTGAAGACGGAGTATTCAAAGAAGTTGTTTACGACTCTGAAAAGAAAATACTAACCGTCACCCTGACAGACGGTCAAGTATATAAAATACCTTGTACGGAAAGTTTCTATCTAAGAATACCGGGGACAAGTAAACAACAAGTATTCCCATTGGGTGAAAAACGCGTATATGAAGTGGAACAAAACGAAGTGTCCGCCGTCACTATCCTTGCACCGGATGACTGGCAGGCAGATCTCAAAGAACAGCAACTTACAATTATTGCTCCGTCAAACACATCAGTCGAGAAAGAAGAGAATATTAAAATTATATATACTTCCATACAAGGTTATCTTCGTATGACGACTATTTCCGTAAAATTGCTGACCACCGGTTTTGATGCGAACGCCACCTTGGCATGGAATCGTTTTGCCACCAACTCTCCGGAAAATATTCTGCTCGATTTTTCATATGCAGGTTACAAACACGGTACAGAAGCTCCTCCCGCCGTTCATTTAAAAAGTAATGACTACACCGTTTATAACGTAAAGGACTATGGTGCCAAAGGCGACGGCAAAACGTCAGACCGGGAAGCGTTGTTAAGTATCACCCAATTATTCAAGTATCAGGCCAATGCAAAAGCCATCATTTACTTCCCGGAAGGAGATTATGTGCTGCACACCGCTGCCGATGATGAAAACGGAGTTTCAAAGCCAATTGAGATAAATTTCGGAGGATTTGTACTCAAAGGAGCCGGACGTGATAAAACCATTATCAGAATGGCTGACCGCAATGTAAACGTAGCTAATTCCACTCCTCCTGCCATGATTAATATCAAACATACGGTAGATCTTCAGAATCCGGTCAGACTGACCGGTGATGTTGCTCCCAAAGGAACATTTGTCATCAATGTGGCAGATGCCAGTTCTTTTAGTGCAGGACAATGGGTATGCTTAAGATTGATTGATACCAGCCCATCTCTTATCAACAAGGAACTGACGTCTATTACAGCCGACGGGAATGTGTGGAACAAAACAGCCAACTCACAATGGACTAACCTTACTAATTCCGGTGTACAGGTATATGACTATCATCAGATAGTCAATAAAAAAGGAAATGAAATTACATTTGCAGAACCATTGATGCATGAGGTAGACCCTCAATGGAAATGGGAGCTATGCAAATTCAATTATTACGAGAATATAGGCATAGAAGACCTTACGTTTGCAGGAAACACACAACCCGGATTTCTTCACCATGGTAATAATGGAGGAGATGACAATGACTATAAGCCGATTGGCATGATGCGTCTGGTAAACTCCTGGATACGCCGTGTCGACTTCACTAATATAAGTGAAGCACTTAGCATATCATCATCTGCTAATATTTCAGCATATGACATTGAGATAAACGGGCATCGTGGTCACTCTGCCATTCGCTCGGGAGGATCATCCAGAATATTCATCGGAAAAGTTCACGACCATAGCAACGGATACATCGCCATTGATGAGAACACAACCGGTACTTATCTTGATAATGCCGGACAGTTTCATGGTTGCGGGGTATCCAAGCAAAGTATGGGTACCGTTATCTGGAATGTCACTTGGGGGAAGACGCGTGCTTCGAAGCGCATGCCACACAACCACGGGCTACTTTATTCGATTGCTGCAATGGAGCATTTATCAAATTACATCAGGGCGGTGCCAAAAGTGAGCTACCCAATCATCTGGACGATCTTACCTTATGGAATTTCAACGCAACTAATACAAACAGTGTGTCTCAAGGTTCTTTCACATGGTGGGACGGAAACTGGACTTGTTTCCTACCTCCTACAATCGTAGGATTCCACGGTCCCGCTGCCAGTCAGTTAACTTTCTCAGATAACGAAGTCAAATTAAACGAATCTTACAACACTGCCGTAGAACCTTATTCACTCTATGAGGCACAGCTTCGTAAACGTTTGGGATATGTACCTGCTTGGATTAACTCATTAAAATAAAAACAACTTTAAATAGAATTATTATGAAGAAATTATGGAATCTTCTAATCATGCTGACCGTAGTGTTCGCAGGATGCAACAAGACTGATGATCTTTGGGATGAAGTACACGATTTACAAAAACGTCTGACCAAATTGGAAATTCAGGCCAATAATCTGAACGGAAATATTACGGCTCTCCAAGAGCTTTATAGAAATGGGGCTACCATTACCACGGTGAATGAAGAAAACGGTGCCTATACCATCACTCTTAGCAATGGTAAAATATTGAGAGTTGTTCAGAAGATGGAGGAAACAATCTATCCCATGGTGGGAATTGACAGCGAAGGTTATTGGACCGTACGTTATGGAAATGAAACACCTGAACGCATACTCGTTGGCAACAGTCCGGTAAAAGCAACAGGCGAAGACGGACTTACTCCGGAATTCCGTATCAACGAAGATACGGGGTATTGGGAAATACGTTATAAAACCAGCGAACAATTTAAGCCGGTTGAAGACTCCAACGGTCATCCGGTAAAAGCAGAGGGAACAACAGACACGGGTTTCTTTAAATCAGTCAATATCAGTGATGACGGGAAATCGTTCCACCTGATCTTGAAAGATGATACGGAAATAACGGTACCCATCGTTGGTTCATTCTCATGTACATTTGAGGAGTCAGTGACAGGAATTCAAAAATTCACTTCTAAAGAAAGTAAGAACTTTAAAATATTGCTGAACGGTGTAGATGACATTGCATTAATGGCGTGTCCTGCCGGCTGGAATGCAACATTATCCGAACCTCTTGACAATGAAGCTATCTTAACCGTAACCGCACCCGAAGCTTTGACAACATTGACACGTGCCACGGCATCTAACAGCACAGATATTTCAATTCTGGCTAATTCCGGTAAATTCAGCACAATCCTGAAGTTGCAGGTGGAAGTTATTGCCGAAGAACCGGTTGAACCGGCTATTGACTATCTAAGTATCTATCAGAAAGGAGAAACTCTCTTCACTATCGGAGACGGAGCCGGTGCTATTGAAATTAACAGTACGAATTTCCCTGTATCACAAGAAATAGATTTGAGCGAAACGGACCAGACACTGGAAAAAACAATACTCGCCCCGTCTCAACCAACGATTTATTTCTTATCAGGAGAGCACATTCTTAATATTACCATGGATGGAGATCAAGCTATGAATGGTAAAAAGGTGGTATTCATCAGTAAGTCGGCAACAGAAAAACCGAATCTTAATTTTAGCGGTACCGGTGGCATACGTTTACAACAAAACAGTTCCATCGTATTCAAGAATGTCACTATAGAAAACTTGTCTATGGGCAACTACAGCAGTACAGGCAACGCCCATAATGTCTGGATCGGAGACTGCAACATCAACGCACCGGCCAAATCAATTCTCGCACTGACAGGTACTAACGCACCATTGGGTGGTATCAACAGCCTATACTTTAAAAACAACTATATCGACATGAGTAAATTTCCGGATAAAAGTTCAATATTCAACATTGGTTCATTGATAACCACAGATGTCACTAATGTCTCTATAGAAAACAATATCTGGTACAAGAAAGGAACTCTGCTGCAAGGAAGTATCTATACTTCCAATGCCAAAGGAACTACCAAAAACATTTCTTTCTCCAACAATACGATTATCAATTATGCCGGTAACAGCAGTAATTCCCTTGCTGCCGCCTATTTGGTTATGACTAATGTAGAAAATGTAAGTATAAAAAACAACATTGGTTATTCTGACGATAATGTGACGGATGGATTCAGCAATAGTGGTTCAAGCTTCTATATCATCGCAAACATCGACCCCATGCCATCCATATCAATAGCTGACAACATTGTTTACGGACTGAATCCCGACCTGACCAATAAATGGAAATGGAATACCTATGGATGGAAAACGAATGCCTCAACCAAAGTAAACCAAGAAGGGGAAACAAATGGTATTATCACCCGTTATTCAAAGAACCCGTTTGCAATTCCCGGAGGATTTGATAGTGGAAACTTCACACCAATCCCTGAACTTGCCGGAAAAGGAGCTAACCTGAAATAACATATATATACAGAGAATTTCAAGTATCTCACAGATTCCAGAACGTGTTTTCCCAGTAAGCTAATGACGCTCAACGGAAAGCACGTTTTCTCATACAAATGAAACAGAACCGATTCTCATATCTTCCCACCTTCCATGATGCCACTCCACGACTGTCTCAAAGCCTGCTTTCTTCAAGGCTGCCAATGCTTCGGCACGCCCATTATTGATCCGCTCCGGATAATGTGCATCACTGTTCACCTGTACCCGGACACCCAGCTCTTTCAAGAAAGAAAAATACCGTTCATTGGGATAGAATGTTCCTAATTCATAATAAGATTTGGTATTGACTTCAACAATGTATCCACGTTCGGCAATTGCCGTGAAATAGCTGCGAACGAATGTATCATACCACGGTTCATCTAGCAATCCCGGACGGTAGCAAGAAGCATTATAATGCATCTTGTCCGCATGACCGACAATATCAAATCCTCCCAGTTCTACCATGCGAAGCAGATTCTTATAATAAAGGTGGACTACATAATCCAAATCACCGCCAAAATGCTTGTCCACTAATTGACGGAAAGTATCTGCCGGAGTATCAATATCCACGATTTTCCCTTCCGGAGAATAGAGCATATGCACAGAACCTATCCGATAATCAAGCGGCAATTCTTGAAATCGGAAGAAAGCGGGATTGCTATCTTCGTTCAGGTAATCAATCTCAAGACCGACAGCAAGTTCTATTTTATCTGCAAACTTTTCTTTGAGACGGGCAAATTCGGAAAGGTAATCTTCCATTCTGTCCCATTCCATAGTCCATGCGGTAGAAAACGGCAACGGGGCATGAGAAGAGATGCCATAGGAAGTAAAGCCTTCACTAATAGCAAAACGGATAAAATCTTCCATATTGGCACGCCCGTCACAATAAAGGCAGTGGCTATGATAATTGGTAAGGTTTGTCATACAAGGTTACGTTATCAGGGTTATTATCATCATCAGGTCATCACAGCAATAGGCTGAACTATACTTGTGCCAACATAGTGGCACAACTGTGCCACCGTATTGGCACTGCAATGCCACCGCATTGGCACAGGTGTGCCAATACAGCGGCACAGTTCAACCTTCTATTTCGCTGAGTTCCAACCAGCGCATCGTCTTTTCATCAATCAAGTCATTGACTTCAGGCAAGCGTTTCGATTTCTCGGTCAGTTCGTCAACGGAGAGTGTACCGCTGCAAAGAAGTTCTTCAATCTGTGCCTTTTCGGTTTCCAGGTCGGCAATTTCCTTTTCCAGTTGTTCGAATTCACGCTTTTCCTTGAAACTCATTTTCCGCTTGTCGTTCAGGCGGACGCGGGCAGTCTTTTCTTCCTGCGGCTTCTCTGCTTCTTTCTCCTTTTGCGCTTTCGCCTCCTTCCAGTCGCGATAATCACTATAATTGCCGGGGAAGTCACGGATGTCACCCTGTCCGTTGAATACCATCAGGTGATCTACTACCTTATCCATAAAGTAACGGTCGTGGGAAACGACAATCACACAACCTTTGAAATTCTGAAGATATTCCTCAAGCACATTCAATGTGATAATATCGAGGTCGTTGGTAGGCTCATCCAGCACGAGGAAGTTAGGGTTACGCATCAGGATAGTGCACAAGTAAAGACGACGGCGCTCTCCCCCACTCAACTTATAGACATAACTATGCTGCGTTTCGGGAGTAAACAAGAAATGCTGCAAGAATTGTGAAGCTGTCAGTTTCTTTCCATTACCCAATTCAATTACTTCGGCAATATCCTGCACTACATCAATGACCTTCATTTGTTCATCAAACTGAAGACCATCCTGCGAGTAATAGCCGAAACGCACCGTTTCGCCAATATCTACCATACCGCTATCGGGCTGTACTTGCCCCATTAATATCTTGATGAAAGTAGATTTTCCGGTTCCGTTGTTTCCTACAATTCCCATCTTCTCATAACGGGCAAAGATATAAGAAAAGTCTTCCAGAATCTTCAGGTCACCGAAGCTCTTGTACAAATGGTCGGCTTCGAATATCTTGCTGCCGATATAGGATGCTTTTACTTCCAGTTTGACGTTATCGTTATTAAAACGTTGCTTCGCCACCTTTTCCAATTCATAGAAAGCATCTTCCCGATAACGGGCTTTATGTCCGCGTGCCTGCGGCATCCGGCGCATCCAGTCGAGTTCCGTACGATAAAGATTATTAGCCCGTTCAATTTCTACACTTTTAGCTTCGATACGTTCCTGACGTTTTTCGAGGTAATAACTGTAATTTCCCTTATATTGATAAACTTGCTGATTGTCTATTTCGATAATCTCCGAACAAACACGGTCGAGGAAATAACGGTCGTGCGTCACCATCAGCAGGCTAAGGTTGGTACGACGCAGATAATCTTCCAGCCATTCAGTCATGTCCAAGTCAAGATGATTGGTAGGCTCATCGAGAATCAATAAATCCGGTTCGGTAATCAAGGCGTTTGCCAAAGCGACGCGCTTCAACTGTCCGCCGGACAGTTGTTTCACTTTCTGGTCGAAGTTACGGATTTTGAGTTGCGAAAGAATTTGTTTGGCTTTCTGTTCATATTCCCAGGCTTTCTCCTGATCCATACGTACCAAAAGGTCTGCCAGTCCCGGATGCCCTTCGGTTTCCATACAACGTTCGTACTCCTTTATCAACTCCACTGTGCTGTTGCCATGATGAAAACAAGCTTCCAGCACTGTCAGTTCTTCGGGATATTGCGGGTCTTGTTCCAGATAATCCACCCGAAGGTCACGACGGAAGACAATATTACCGCTATCATAACCTTCCTTTCCGGCAATGATATTCAGTAAGGTCGTTTTTCCGCTACCGTTCTTTGCGATCAATCCTACACGCTGACCTTCGGCAATGCCCAAAGATATATTTTCAAAAAGAACCAAGTCACCGAAAGACTTGGTCAGGTTATCTATCTGTAAATAAGGTACTGCCACGTAAATAATGATTAGTTGGTTAGTGATTAGTGATTAATAATCACCGATTTATACTCTTCAATGACATTGCAAGGTTCACCTGCCTTTACTTTACTCCATGCAATTTTCATCGGGTCAATGATCCGGTCATTATATTGAACAACAGGAGCTTCCCGGTTACCGTCAATCAACGTCTTCCACTCCATACCTTCCACTTCATTCGTCAGAATCGCACAGACAGTAATACCGATAGCCAGCCATTCCTCTTTTTTCTTCGCACCTATCTTACCGCTGTCAATCACTTGCTGAAGTTTCTCCAAGTCCTCTTCTATTCCCTGAAAATCTTTCTTCAGTTCCTGCTTCCACGGTAGATACCACCCATTCGTACCCTTCATTAATCAAATAGATTTCAGAAAGACGGACAGGAATCAGTTCAGCAGGATACTTCTGTCCTTCTTTGCGTATCTCCAAAGTAGCGATCACTTCTTCCGCCTCCTTCACAACTCCGCCTTTAGGTACGGTAAAGGAACATTCGAAAGCTATATCATCAACACCTGTAATCCACAAATGGGAAGTATAATAAGTTCCCTCCTCCTGAAACATTTCTTTGCTATACGCACATTCCCACGCTCCGACTTGCACCAACGAAGCCGAATCGTTCTCTTTCAGTTCCTGCCGGATAGCATCTTTACCATAACCGGCTTTTCCTTTAAATGCGGATATACGAAAATTTCC
The DNA here is from genome assembly GCF_024788145.1 of Bacteroides sp. BFG-606. Lineage (NCBI taxonomy): Bacteria > Pseudomonadati > Bacteroidota > Bacteroidia > Bacteroidales > Bacteroidaceae > Bacteroides > Bacteroides sp. BFG-606. The sequence goes on from NZ_JANUIL010000001.1 coordinate 5,614,586, forward strand.
CGTCCATACATCGGGATTATAGAAAAGAAAAGAGCCTTCGCCATCTTCAAACTCGTTCCAGTCTGACGGATAGCTCATAGAAAACCATGCTCCGGGAGAGATAAATTTCTTGCCTTGCATCCTTTTACTTTAAAATGATTACTTGGCAAAAGTACGAATTAAATACGAATTTCAGGCACGGATTACACGGTTTTCACAGTTTTCGGAAAGATGATAACATAAAGCAACAGCGTAATCCGTGTAATCCGTGCCTGAAAAACATCATTTCCCTATAGGCTGTATTTTCCTACGCACATCTTTAGAAATCTCCAGAAACATATAGTTCAACTTTCCGGAGTGGATTCCTTCCTCATTCTCCTTATACTTTTTATTAGCATATTGCTTTGATTTCTCGAAAGTCAGCAATGACATTTCATTCTGCGATTTGCCTACCATCGTAGAGTCCAGCTGTTCATCCGGAAAGAAATCATCCAGATCGACGTCACCAATCATGGTTGTTTCCAGAAAGTTCTTGTCCGTATGTGAATTATCCGTATAATACCCCACAAACATATGCCCCGGTGTACGTACCAAGATCGGATCGATATTGATGGCACGGAGCAATGAAGCGAACAGTACACTACCGTCCACACAATTAATCTGTGAAGATTCCAGCGCATCATCAAACGTACGGACACGCTGCGAGAAAACAACATTGCTCGAAAGGCTGGTGTTGGAAACAGAACTGTAACGGAATTTGCGTTTCTGCAATATGTTCCAAAGGGCGTACACTTGCTTATCCACCGCTCCTTTAGCTTTGCTCTGATAGCCAAGGAAACGATTCACAATACGGGTATTCAATGCCTCGCGAAGCAACTGGTCGATCATCGGATTCTCTTCATTGACATAGGCAGCAAAGAAAATACTTGTATCATGGAATTTGGTTCCATTCGATACATACCCCAACAGACATTCATTGATACTACGCACAGAGAATGTGCGCACCCGTTGCCCCAGATCCTTTCCATTCATCTCAACAGTAATAGCCACACTTACCGGTTCTGCCTGCGCCTCATTTTTCAAGGCTTCATAGTTCCAGATGATATCAGGATAAATCGTATATTCCGTTCTGGGCTTGTTTAGTACAAATTCCGACACCGAACGGGAGAAAAAAGGTGTTTCGGCCACTTCAATCCGTACCCGGCTATAGGCTGTCTTCGACTTCACCCGAATAGCAATACACGATTTCGGATTCCCCAAATACGTTGAATCTGACGGAACAATCACCTGCGCATCAGTGGTGGCAACAGACAGAATCGCCGAAGGGAATATATTCCCTCCCAAGTCGTCTACAATCTCAAAACCGGAATTGAATGAGGTATATTTAAACACAGACATACCGCCAAGGAGAATTAACAGCACCACAACAGAGCCTATTATTTCCCGCCGATGTCTTTTCAGGTCAATTTTTATCATTATTTGTAGTTTCTATGGTCAAACATTTCTATTGTATCTCGCTAACAAAGATAACAAATAGCGTTCGTTTTTTCCTCTTACAATCAGCAAAAACTTTTATATTTTATATCAGCCCTCTCGATTCCCGGAATGTAACATGATTGTAACGTCTGTTTCATCTGCCCGTAACAAAGTCTCCCCATCTTTGCAAAGGATAAAATAAAAACGTAACTTTGTCATATCACATTAATACATATATCTTATGAACGATTACCGTATTCTAGTTGTCGACGATGAAGAAGACCTCTGTGAGATACTGAAATTCAATCTTGAAAACGAAGGCTATGAGGTTGACACTGCAAACTCTGCCGAAGAAGCAATGAAGATGGACATCAGCAGCTATCATTTAATTCTCCTCGATGTGATGATGGGAGAAATCTCCGGATTCAAAATGGCGAATATCTTGAAGAAAGACAAGAAAACAGCGAAAGTGCCTATCATCTTTATCACGGCAAAAGATACTGAAAACGATACCGTGACCGGATTCAATCTGGGAGCGGACGATTATATTTCGAAACCTTTCTCTCTGCGTGAGGTCATTGCCCGTGTGAAGGCTGTACTAAGACGCACGGCAACAACGGAAACGGAAAGAGCTCCCGAACGTCTTACTTATCAATCGCTCGTCATTGACATCACCAAGAAGAAAGTAAGTATCGACGATGAAGAAGTGCCATTGACCAAAAAAGAATTTGAGATATTGCTTCTGCTGGTACAGAATAAGGGACGTGTATTTTCGCGTGAAGACATCCTGGCCCGCATCTGGAGTGACGAAGTGTACGTGCTCGACCGTACCATCGACGTAAACATCACCCGTCTGCGTAAAAAGATTGGTGTATACGGCAAATGCATTGTCACCCGTCTCGGATACGGATACTGTTTTGAAGCTGAATAAATAATTATGCCGAATTAAATAGTTATTATGAACCTGCCTGTAACTCAAAAGCATTTTCTTTCTTTCAGCCGGAAGCTTTTCCTTTCGGTTATCTCACTGTTTCTGGTATTTGCCATTTGTTTCATTGCTTACCAGTATCAACGAGAACGGGAATACAAAATAGAACTGCTGAATACAAAATTGCAAGATTACAACAGCAGACTCTACGAACAGTTGGACGAACAAGCCATTGACAGTGAAATAATCAATGGATATGTCAACAACCATATTCTGGAGGATTTACGCGTAACCCTTATCGATATGGAAGGAAATGTGGTTTACGACAGTTATCCGAGCCATAACAGCCAGATAGAGAACCATCAGAACCGTCCGGAAGTACAAAAGGCAATAAAGCATGGCAACGGGTATGACGTACGCCGTACTTCCGAAACAACCGGACTTCCCTATTTCTATTCAGCCACCCGCTATAAAGATTATATCGTGCGCTCGGCTTTGCCTTATAATGTCAGCCTCATCAACAACCTGCAAGCAGACCCGCACTATTTATGGTTTACCGTAATCGTAACCTTATTATTAATGGTTATCTTCTACAAATTCACCAATAAACTGGGGACTTCCATCAACCAGCTCCGTGAATTTGCCATGCGCGCCGACCGGAACGAGCCTATCGAAATGGCTATGCAATCGGCTTTCCCGCACAATGAACTGGGAGAAATCTCCCAACATATCATTCAAATCTACAAACGACTGCACGAAACCAAAGAGGCTCTCTACATTGAGCGCGAAAAACTGATTACCCATCTTCAGATTTCACACGAAGGACTGGGTATATTCACAAAAGACAAGAAAGAAATTCTAGTCAACAACCTCTTTACCCAATACAGTAACCTGATCTCGGATTCAAACCTGGAAACAACAGAAGAAGTCTTTGCCATCAATGAACTGAAAGAAATTATTCATTTTATCAACAAGAACCAGCAAGAACGTTCAAGAGGAAAAGGTGAGAAACGAATGTCAGTCACCATCAACAAGAACGGACGGACATTTATCGTAGAATGTATCATCTTCCAGGATGCCAGCTTTGAAATCTCCATCAATGACGTCACCCAGGAAGAAGAGCAAGTAAGACTCAAACGCCAACTGACCCAAAATATCGCCCACGAGTTGAAAACTCCCGTCAGCAGTATTCAGGGGTATTTGGAAACCATTGTCAGCAATGAAAATATTCCACGTGAGAAGATCAACGTATTCCTCGAACGTTGTTATGCACAAAGCAACCGGTTAAGCCGACTATTACGCGACATCTCCGTACTCACCCGCATGGATGAAGCCGCCAACATGATCGATATGGAACGGGTGGACATCAGTGTACTGGTAGGAAACATTATCAATGAAGTGTCACTGGAACTGGACGAAAAGCATATAACAGTAATCAACTCCCTGAAAAAGAGCATACAAATCAAAGGTAATTACTCACTGCTCTATTCCATCTTCCGCAACCTGATGGACAATGCCATTGCATACGCCGGAACCAATATTCAAATAAATATCAACTGTTTCCGCGAAGATGAGAAATTCTACTATTTCAGCTTTGCCGACACAGGTATAGGAGTATCTCCCGAACATCTGAACCGCCTCTTCGAACGCTTCTACCGGGTAGACAAAGGCCGCTCACGCAAACTGGGCGGAACAGGGTTGGGACTGGCTATCGTGAAGAACGCCGTCATCATCCACGGCGGCAACATCTCCGCCAAAAACAATCAGGGTGGCGGATTGGAATTTGTATTTACGTTGGCTAAGGAAAAATAAGGTTCTTAGTCAAATTCCGTGTTACTTAATTTAGGCTAAAGCCCCTTACACATCGGTCTTTCAATGAGATTTGCCAACACGAAACTTGACGAAGAACCATAAAGAAACAAGAATTACAACTCTATTTTAGCTCAAAAGGAACTCTGGACTTGACATCTGTAGCGGAAGATGCTATGACTGCCTCGAACTTACCCGCCTCTGACACCCACTGATGACGGGTGTCATCAAAGAATTTCAAAGCATCTTCATTGACAGTAAAAGTAATCTCCTTTGTCTCACCCGGAGCCAGCCTCACTTTACTGAATCCTTTCAGCTCCTTTACAGGACGAGGCAAAGATGATTTCAAGTCACTGATATACAATTGTACTACTTCGCTCCCCTCACGACTACCTGTATTTGTTACCGGTACAGTAATAGTAAGCGTTTCATCCGCTCCCATTACCTTCTTATCAGCTACAGCCTTTCCATATTTAAAAGTAGTATAACTCAAACCATGTCCGAAAGGAAACAAAGGTTTTGTTTTCTGTTTATCCGCCCAACGATAGCCTACGAAAATTCCTTCATTATATTTCTCATCCACAATATTACTGCCATCCGCTCTAAGAACACCCGGATAATCGCCTAATTTATGAGCACCTACATCCTCCAGAGCAGCAGGGAAAGTAAACGGCAATTTCCCCGACGGGTTCACATCACCTGCCAAAATTGCCGCTATCGCACTGCCGGCTTCCGAACCTAAATACCATGCCTGAAGCACAGCCGGAACATCCTTGATCCAGGGCATAGATACTGCATTACCCGAGATATTGACGACAACCAGATTTTTGTTAGCCTGTGCCAAAGCTTTTATCACCTCGTCTTGTCCATAAGGCAGACCAAGTTCCTTGCGGTCTGCATCTTCGCAATCCTGATGCGCACTCTTGTTCAACCCACCGACAAAGATCACATAATCAGCCTCTTTGGCAACTTCCACAGCTTCAGCAATAAGTTCTTCCGGCGAACGGTCGTCTTTCAAGTCCTGACCAGACTTCACACCGTTATACTCACCTGTAGGATCACCCACATATCCACGGGCATAAACAACTTCCGCCCTATTTCCGAATCTAGTTCTGATCCCATCCAACGGAGAAAGCTCATGTTTCACTTTCAGTGAAGAACTACCACCGCCCACTGTCATCATCTTCACAGCATTCTCACCAATCACAGCAATCTTTTTCACCTTATCCAAATCAATAGGCAATACATTGTTATTGTTCTGCAGCAACACAATACCCTCCTCACCGATATGACGGGCGGCAGCAAAATGAGCTTCCGAGCACAAAGCACCCCAAGGACGTTCCCTATCCATTGTTGTACGATAAGCCAGACGAAGAATGCGCCTCACTTTATCATCTAACTCTTTTGTTCCTACTTTGCCTTCCTTTATCAATGTAAGATACGGATGTGCCAGATAGTAGTTATCATAAGCATTGCTTGCCCCATTGGAAAGTCCGTTTGTCCAACTACCGAACTCCATATCCAAGCCATTATGAATAGCTTCTTCCGTGTCGTGGGTACCTCCCCAGTCGGAAACAACCACTCCGTCAAATCCCCATTCACCTTTCAGGATATCATTCAGCAAATATTGGTTATGACAACCGTGCTGACCTTTATACAAGTTGTAAGATCCCATGATGGCCCAAGCCTTCCCCTGCCGGACAGCAGCCTTGAAAGCAGGCAGATAAATTTCATACAAAGCACGGTCATCCACAATAACATTGGTGGTATGGCGGTTCACTTCCTGATTATTCAGCGCATAGTGTTTTACGCAAGCGGCAACGCCATTCTGTTGTACACCCTGTATATAAGGAACTACCATTTGTCCGGCCAGATAAGGGTCTTCACCCATATATTCGAAATTACGCCCGTTCAGCGGAGTACGGTAAATATTCACTCCGGGACCTAACAACACGGACTTATTACGATAACGCGCCTCTTCACCGATACTCTTTCCATAAAGCATAGACATTTCGGGGTTCCATGTTGCCGCCAGACAAGTCAGTGCAGGAAAAGCCACACAAGAATCATTAGACCATCCGGCCTGTTCCCACTCATCCCAAAGCACTTCGGGACGAATACCATGAGGACCGTCTGTCATCCAGAATTCGGGAATTCCCAAACGTGCCACACCCGGTGAGCAAAACTTGGACTGGGCATGTGTCATCGCCACTTTCTCTTCCAAAGTCATACGGTTGAGCGCATCTTCTATTCTTTCCTCTACAGGTTTTGTATTATCCAAATAAACGGGAATCGTTTGTGCCTGAACCGCACTACCCAACAATAGGGCCAACATGCCCGAAATAATCATACTTTTCATGGTCATCCATTTTTTATTTATTAACCCACAAGCCCAGCGAACGGATATAACCCGTTTGCGGCATACAATTTTCACATTTACTATTCTCTATAAACGCCGACATCGCTTTCTTTGCCACCTCCTGATCAGGGCGTGCATCCCGTATCTCTTTGTAAGTAGCGCGAGGTGCTTCCGAGAAAGCAACTACTTGCTCCCAACCTTCCGGCACCTTGATACCCATAAACGAAGAGCCATCTATCTTTTTATACGGCCAGAAAGTGTACCCGATGTTGTTTTCTTCCATCACCTTACAAAAAGCCGCCTGCCATTCATCAGTATTGTGACCGATTTCACCCATATACATCGGCAGGTTCACACTGTCACGGAAATTGATAAGAGTCCGGATAGCTTCCTTTGTAGGATCACCTCCGTAACGATGGCAAGTGTACATCAGTTTATCGTCATAAGCAGCATCCTTGAACGGCTTGAAGTTACCATTCCACTGTGCTCCTCCGATCAGGACAATATGATTGTTATCCACCTCACGAATAGCTTTCAACGCACGCTTGTGCAGAGGTTCCAGCTTTGCGTTCAGTTCTTCCATATTTTCAAAATAGGGAGCGATAGGCTCGTTGATTAACTCATATCCCAATATTACAGGCTCATTCTTATAATAATCGGCAATCTCCTTCCAAATATCACAGAACAACTGTTGACTTACCTCGCTTTCAAACAGCCAGGGATAACCGTAACTGTCATCAATATTATCACCTGTCTGTCCGCCCGGAGCATCGTGCATATCCAGAATCAGGTAAAGATTATTATCACGACACCAGTTCACGACACTGTCTACACGGGCAAATCCGTCCTGAACCCCTGTCAACCCCATATAGTCCTCATTAGTGAAGAGTTTATAATGGAAAGGAAGACGAATGGTATTTGCCCCCCGTAGAAGCGATAAATTCCACATCCTTGCGGGTGATATAGTTGTCTTTAAACTGTTTCCAAAATTCTGCCACAAAGTCCGGACCTACCATCTGACAAAACATCTCATTGATGAAACGTCCGGAATTAGTTTTATTGAAGCCGAACATATATCCTTCGGGATTCAACCAGTTACCCAGATTCGTACCTTTAATAAATAGTTTGCTGCCATCCGGCTGAATCAAGTCCTGTCCGGACACACGCACGAATGCTTCAGGAGCAGGCGCAATTTCCTGTTGCTGCGCCTGTTTTTGCTGACATGAAGCAAATCCCCCCACAAACAATAATACATAAATTATATATTTCATACCTATTCCTAACGATTAATTTATTACTTCAAAATCAGCGGAAAGTCCTTCCTCACTGTTTGTACCCAGCCACAACTTAAATTCTCCGGGCTCCACCACCTTCTTCATATCAATGTTCCAGAAAGCCAATTCACTGACGGGCAATGAGAAAGTTACAGTCTTGGTCTCTCCCGGCTGTAAAGTGACACGCTGGAAACCTTTTAACTCCTTCACCGGACGGGCTACAGAAGCCACCTTATCCTGCACATAGAGCTGGACAACTTCTGTTCCGGCATACTTTCCGGTATTCGTCACATTCACTCTCGCCGTCAATGTAGCATTTGCCGCCAACTTATCAGCCGATAATTCCAACACATCATAGGCAAAAGTAGTATACGACAATCCGTAACCAAAGGGGAACAAAGGACCAAAACCTGCATCCATATAAAAAGAAGTGCAACCCAACGAGGTCTGCCCGGCTTCCAATGGAATATCATCAATCAATGTTTCCTTGCCGCTGGGAGCACGTCCCGTGTGATGATGCGCATAATAAACAGGGACCTGTCCCACCATCTTCGGAAAAGTAACCGGAGTCTTCCCACTCGGAACAACCTTGCCGAACAGTAAATCTGCAATAGCCGGACCACCCATCGTTCCCGGATGAAAGGAATAAAGCACGGCAGCCGATTCATCCACTTCTTTACCAATAGTGAGCGGACGACCTGCCATAACCACCGTCACCAGCGGTTTACCGGCTTTTGCCAACGCTTCAATCAATTCCGATTGCGCTCCACGCAAGTTCAAATCAGCCAAGGAGTGAGCTTCGCCCGACAGAATAGATTCTTCACCGACAAAAGCCAGTACCACATCCGCCCGCCGGGCTGCTGCCACCGCCTTTGCTATACCCGAAGTCTGTTTGTCGCGGCTATAGGCCAATCCCGGTTCATAAATAATCTGAACCTTGTCTCCATACATTTCCCGCAATGCCTTCAGCGGAGTCTGTGTATGTTCCTTTTCACCATCAAACACCCACGTACCCATCTGGTCATGAGGGGCATCCGCCATCGGACCGACTACAGCAACCGTACGCACCATCTCTCCCAAAGGAAGAACCTCGTTATCATTCTTCAATAAGATGACCGACTGCTCTACTGCTTCTTTCGCTTTCGCCAAATGACTTTCCGCATATTTTACTGTTTGATCTGATACCACATAAGGATTATCGAACAACCCTAAGCGGAACTTTAAACGTAAGATATTACGAACTGCATTATCAATAGTAGCTACCGAAACCTTTTTTTCTTTTACCAAAGTCTCCAGATTTTCCATAAAGGAACCGCTTACCATCTCCATATCTATACCTGCATTGACCGACTTTTCAGCCGCTTCCTTCGCATCTTTGCAGAAACCGTGCGCAATCATCTCGGTAGCCGACGCCCAATCCGTCACAACTACGCCGTCATAATTCCATTCTCCACGCAGCACCTCTTTTAATATAAAGGAATTACCGGTAGAAGGCACTCCGTCATTATCATTAAAAGAAGTCATGAACGTGGCACACCCTGCCTTGGCAGCCGCCTCGAAAGGAGGGAAATAGACATTGCGCAATTCACGTTCCGGTATGAATGTCGAATTATAATCCTTGCCACCTTCAGCGGCACCATAACCCACAAAATGCTTGGCACATGCCGCTATGGCTGTCGGATCGTCCAAAGAATCCCCCTGAAACCCCTTAACCATCGCCGCTCCCATCACAGCAGACAGATAAGGATCTTCGCCACAACTTTCCGCCATACGTCCCCATCGCGGATCACGGGAAATATCAATCATCGGAGCAAAAGTCCAGCGAATACCATCGGCAGATGCCTCAACAGCGGCTATGCGGGCTCCATCCTCTGCAATTCGGGGATTAAAGGTTGCCGCTTGTCCCAATGGAATAGGAAATATAGTTTTGTATCCATGAATCACATCACGCGACATCAGGACAGGAATCCCCAACCGGGATTCCTTCACAGCTATTTCCTGCACTTTATTCACCAATTCAGGGTCAGTCAGATTCAACAGAGAACCCACTTTCCCTTCTTTTATCACTCCGGCTATCTGATCAATGCTTCCATTCGGACTCAGCTGATTCATCTGCCCTATTTTTTCCTGCAAAGTCATCTTACCCAGCAGTTCCTCGACCTTATTATCTATGTCCCTATCCTTCTCACTACCTGCTTGCGGTGTGCAGGCAAAGAAAGAAAGCATAAGCAAACAGGCAGAAGACAGTTTGAAATGTTTCATCATATGTTATTCTTCTAATTTGATTATGCCTTGCTCATATCGCGTCAAAGGCGTGGCACAAGCAAGGCATTCTAAGGAAATATACTTATTAAATTAGTATGGATTCTGCGTAATCGAGCCTTGTGCAGCTTCTATTTCACTCTGAGGAATAGGAATGTATTTCTTGTTTTCTGTCCAGTCAACACGTTCCGGGATAGCCTGTCCACCCCAAGTATTTTCACCTTCCCACTGATTCTTGTCAAAATTATAGGTACGCTTAGTCCGTAGAACCACACCGGCTCCAGCTTTGAGTACGGTAGCAGCCTTTCCGGAGCGGACAAGGTCGAAATAACGTTTTCCCTCACCCACAAATTCAAGTCGACGTTCATTAATGATATTATCCACGGTAACAGGGATAGAAGCTACACCGGCACGCTCACGGACAAGATCGAAATAATCTTGCGCAAGACCGTCACCCGTAGCCAAAGCCAGTTCAGCCGCATTGAGCAATGTCTCGGCATAACGGTAAAGATGAAGATTTTCATCATGGTTCAAACCGGCATCACCTACACTACCTTCCGTATCACCCGGACGGGGCAGATATTTGCGCAGGAAGTAACCGGTGTTCTGATAACGACCACCATAAGTGACGGTATCCCCTTCAGCGAATTTCGCCCTTGCATATTTATCCAGATTAAGAATGGCAACATCGCGACGACGGTCATTGTCTTCAAAGGCATCATACACTTCTTTAGAAACAGAGCCGAACCCCCAGCCGCTTGTAAATTCAGGAGTATGCCCCTCTGCACATTTGATAGTCAAGCCATCAATACCAATCATTTCAGGATATACAGTACCACCTGTAAAATTGGCATCCCCCCAAGTACGTTTACCTCCTTTAGCTATATAATTTACATCGAATATGATTTCCTCGTTCCATTCCTTATCAAGCGCATAAAGATCATTATAATTTTTAACCAAGTCATACTTATGCGAATTGATGATTGCTTTCATATATCCCAAAGCCTTTCCGTAACGGGACTGGTCTTTCTGGTACATCACATAATCAGCGTAAATCATGGAAGCAGCAGCTTGCGTCATACGTCCGGCCCATTCGTCGGGTTGTTTCATCGGAAGTACTTCACTGTCCAGCACGCTTTCCAAATCGACAACCACCTTTTCATAAACCTGATCTACAGTTAATTGATCTGCCAGATAAGGAAGGCTGGTCAAGTTCTCTTCATAAAAAGGAATATTGCCCCATGTTTTCCAGAGAACAAGATAATACCAGGCACGCATCGCACGGCCTTCGGCTATAAAAAGAGCCTTTTTATCATCGGATAGATCTGAATCCTTCGCATTATCAATCAACCGGATAGACCGATTGATACCTGAATAACTTGTTGTCCACGCTCCATCGATATTATTACGGGGATCGGACTTGTACTGGGAAATCAGGTGAATCTGTGACTGGTCGGATGTGTTGCCGCCACCGACATACATATCATCAGCCATAGCGTCCCATACCAAGCTCAAGGGTGCCCATCCACCAAAGTAGTCATACCATTGCATCGGATCGTAAGCAGCCACTGCTGACTCCATCATTCGGGATTCTGTAGTATAATATCCGTCAATGGGCAAGCTGCTTGAAGGCTCAACTGACAGGAAGTCGTCGCCGCAAGATGCTGTACCCAGCATCAAAGCCAGAGCGGCGAAGCTATATAATGTAAACTTTTTCATATCTGTATGCTTTATATTCATTAAAAATTAAGATTAACACCTACGGTAAAGGTACGCGCCTGAGGATAGTAACCACGGTCGATACCATTGGAACGTTCGTCACCATTGAGTTCCGGATCAAGACCTTTATAAGAAGTCATTGTCAGCAGGTTCTCGGCAGCCACATAGAAACGAAGCTTCTGAATAAAGATCTTCTGAGTCAGGTAGGACGGCAATGTATAACCCAACTGAATGTTCTTGATACGTGCGTAAGAACCATTATGGACATAAAGATCAGAAACACGCCAGTTATCATTGTTGTTTGCCCAAGAAAAACGAGGCATTGTATTGGAAGTTCCTTCACCATGCCAACGATTCATAAACTCTGCGGGAAGATTCACATAGCGGCAGTCCAGACGACGGGTTACGTCCATGATTTCCTGCCCCATAGCACCTGACAGCAACATGCTGAAGTCGATATTTTTCCAGGAAGCATTGAGGTTCAAACCGAATGTCCAATCAGGAGTTCCCTTACCAATCATTGTCTTATCCTTATCATTGATCTCTCCGTTCTTGTCAAAGTCTACAAAGATTACGTCACCCGGCACTGCGTTGGGCTGCAGCTTCTGCCCTTTATCATTCACATAAGCATCAATCTGCTCCTTGTTCTGGAAGATACCGTTTGTTTTATAACCATAGAAATAAGGATATGGCATTCCGTTTTCCGCACGGGATACGTTACCAATCTGGTGAACATTGTCATACATCTCAAAGCCATCGGCATTCCCCAGATTAATCAATTCATTTTTCAGATAGCTGGCATTAGCGGATATTCCGAAGTTCCAGTCACCTTTATTGAACTTATACCCCAGCTCCAATTCAACTCCCTCATTCTTCATCGAACCAACGTTGCCCCAAGGCTTGGACTCACCCAAGTAAGAAGGAATACTCATTTCCTTCAGCATGCCATTCGTCTTCTTGTAGAAATAATCCACCGTGAAAGTCAAAGCATTGTTGAAGAAGCCGAAATCCAGACCGGCATCATATTGTTCCGATTCTTCCCATTTCAAGTCCTTATTGGGAGTACCGGACGGCTTACTACCCATGACGATGCTCTGGTATCCCGGAGTGCCGAACACATAGTTGTTGCCGATAGCTACATTGGCCATATAACGGAAAGCTCCGATATTTTCGTTACCGTTCTTACCCCAAGAGAGGCGCAGTTTTGTATTAGTCAACCAAGATGGACGTTGATCCATCCACTTTTCATTTGTTATGTTCCATCCTAAAGATACGGAAGGGAAGGTAGCCCATTTGTTATTAGGACCGAAGTTAGACGAACCGTCACGACGCACAGTAACCTGTAACATATAGCGTTCATCATAGTTATAGCTCAAACGACCGAAGTAGGAAGCCAACGTTGTCGGGTCAAATGCCCCACCGGTGGCATTACGTTTACCTGCAGACTGCAAACCGGTTGTGAAATCCAAGTTTGCCTTGTCCCCAATATATTCAATCATATCCATTGCATCGCCCTTTAATCCGCGTCCTGTATACTTCTTGGCCGACTGCCCCAACACAACCGCAAAAGAATGAACACCAAACGTTTTGTCATACGTCAACACATTCTCAATCTGCCACGTATAGCCACGATTCATTTCAGACCACACTTTCGATTTGTCATTCGTAGCATTTTTATTCAGATAGTGAGGATGATTCCATCCGTCTTTTCCCCAGAATGCGAGGTCGGACCCCCAAGAGAATTTATATTTCAAATGATCCCAAACACTTAGTTCGGCAGCCAAAGTAGCGATAATCTTATCAGAATTATTCTTTTCATAGGGTAAGGAAAGTCTTGCAAGCGGATTAGCAAGTTCATTGAAATCACTGCTCGGCATGGAAAGCAACTGTCCGCTACGTTTGTCGTAGATAGGGTCACCATAAGTATTCCGGTCATAATTCTGAAGTTCGCTTTCATCTTTAGCGTAAACGGACATGGTAGGATCCATGAACAAAGCGTCGCCGAGCGGAGATCCGGTCAGACTGCCGGCAGTGACACCCACACTATTCACACGAGAATAAGCTATGTTCATAGAGAATGTCATCTTTTTCAGCCAATTACGTTGTTCCGATTCGTCAAACAGCGTATACATTGTGTTGCTACGCAGTGACAGACGTTGGTAGTTGGAAGCATCGTAATTTCCCCCAATGATACCGTCCTGATCATAATATCCTAATGAAAAATAGTAATTTACCTTCTCGGAAGCACCGCTGATACTTAACTGGTGATTCTGGACCGGAGCATTATCATAGAACAAGGCGTCCTGCCAATTGGTACCCGAACCTAAAGAAGCAACCTGTTCGTAACGGGGAGCCTCGCCTGCATAATCGGCAGCCTCATTCATCAATGTAGCATATTGGGTAGCATTCAGCATATCCCGCTTCTTCCATGCACTTTGCCATCCATAAGAGAAGTCATAACTCACTTTAGTTTTGCCGATACTACCTTTCTTTGTAGTAACGAGAACAACACCATTTGCCGCACGAGCCCCATAAACGGCTCCGGAAGCTGCATCTTTCAATACTTCGATACTGGCAATATCAGCAGGATTGATATTATCAATACCACCGTCTACCGGCATACCATCAATAATGTAAAGCGGGTCGGAGTTGTTGATAGTACCAATACCACGCACACGTACTCTTGAGCTCGCTCCCGGCTGACCATTGAGGGTAGTAACTTGAACACCGGCTGCCAGACCTTTCAACGCATTGTCCACACGTGTGGGAGATGTTCTGCTCAAATCTTCGGAAGAGACCTTGGCAATAGAGGCCGTTACCACACTCTTCTTCTGAGTACCATAACCAATCACTACTATTTCATCCAAAGTTTTCGTATCTTCCCGTAAAATAATGTTGAGCGGAGCGATAGTAGCTTTCACAATTTGCGGAAGATAACCTACGTAGGTTATTTCAATCTCTACCCCCTCTTCTACATTGGAGAGAGAAAAAGCACCATCAAGATTAGTAATAGTACCGTTATTAGTACCTTTTACCAATACACTCGCACCGATAATGGGCTCACCGGTTACATCTTTTACTACTCCTTTCACAGTCTGCTGCTGGGCAAACATACCGATAGAAAAGAAAAACAGCAAGCATCCGACAGATAACATATATCTGAACGCTTGCGTCTTTTTTAAATCATTTCTCATAACACAAAATATTAAAGTTAACACTCAAATTTCTTATGACTTTTGTCAACGCAAAGATAAAACAAGTGCATATAGCCTGTATGAGCAGGTAAAGCGCAAAAGTAAACCACCGTTTTTGATAAAAATCTAATTATTAACATATTACTATAAAAAGAAGAGAGCAAAAAGTAAACTTTAATAAATAAAACGGGAAGAGGTATTCATCATCAAACGATTATATAACCTAACTTTTTCCTAAAGAACATCCGCCATATTTAAAAGGATTGACTTATATTTGTACGTCTAACCAAATATAGTACAATGAAACATCTGCTTACCTTATTACTTTTATTTACTTCTACCTTTTTGTCTGCTGACTCCCATAGTATGGAAATTGAGTCTCTTCTATCAAAATTAGATTCTTTAATCGCGCGAAAGGATGATTTCGTCGCTGCTAAAGAGGCCAAAATAAACCAACTCCATAACCAGGGACGGAATATCCGTACATCAGAAGAACGCTATTGGCTGAACAAGATGTATTACGATGAATATTCCGTTTACAATTCCGATTCCGCCATGATTTATGTAGACCAGAATCTGGACATCGCCGACAAGCTAAATAAAAAAGAATGGAAAGCGGAATGGAAAATCAAGAAGTCTTTTCTTCTGGCTGCTACCGGTTTGTTGAAGGAGGCATTAGATGAATTACGCAATGTTTCGAGCCAATTACTCACCCCTGAACTGAAAGTGGAATATTACGGACAGTTGATGTATCTGTACTCCCATTTCAGACAGTATTCAGGAGATAACAATACAAATATCCGTGAAGGATATTATGAGAAAGAAAAAGCGTATAAAGACTCTATCTATGCCTACATCACTCCTCAAGACCCTTTCTATTTATGGTACAAAGGGTGGAAATTTCTGGGAACCACTGAAACGGAATCCATAAAGAAAGAACTCTTGAATGAAGTAGAGAGGTCATCCCCTGGAAACTCGACGTGATGCAATGAATGCCTATATCCTAGCCTGCCTTTATCAGGATAGCAATCAACAAAACGAGTATTTGAAATATATGATTTATTCGGCAATGGCGGATGTGAAAACAGCAAACAAGGACATTGCTTCGCTGGAAGAGCTGTCAAAAACATTGTATGAACTGAATGATATAGACCGTGCCTATACCTATATTAATTACTGCCTCCAAAACGCCCAACTTTATCGCAACCGGGTACGTGTTATCGGCATTTCGGAAACACAAGACGCCATTCATCGGGCCTATCAGGAAAGAAATATCCGACAGGAAGCCCGTTTGCATACATTCTTGTTTCTGGTCAGTATTCTTTCAATCATTTTATTGATTGCCATTCTCTATATCTATATGCAAATGAAGCGACTGGCATATTCACGCTCCCAACTGAATGAAAGCAATCAGTTGCTGAACAAACATGTGGACGAACTGTCGGAAACCCATCAACTGTTGGAAAAAGCAAACGGCCAGTTACAGTCGTTAAATGAACAGTTGAAAGAAACAAACGCCCAACTTCGCGAATCCAATTATGTAAAGGAAGAATATATAGGTTACGTATTTTCCATCTGTTCCAACTATATCAGCAAGTTGGACGAATTCCGTAAAAGTATTAACAGGAAAATGAAAGCCAAACAATTTGATGACATAAAAGAATTGACAGACTCTCCGATTATGGCACAGAATGAGTTGAAAGAGCTTTACCATAACTTCGACGCCATCTTTCTACATGTCTATCCCAATTTTGTCGAAGACTTCAACGCCCTGCTGCATCCCGACGAGCAGATTTTACTAAAAGATGGAGAATTACTGAATACCGAACTACGCATATATGCGCTGGTACGTCTGGGAATTAACGATAGCGTGAAGATAGCCGAATTCTTACATTGCTCTCCGCAGACGGTCTACAACAACCGACTGAAGACACGCAACAAAGCCATTGTACCGAAAGATGAGTTCGCCAATACAGTGAAAAGTCTGGGCAAAATGCAAGAATGACCACTGTGCATACTTCCTTAAAAAAGGAATATTAAAACACACGAGAATGCAATAGATTGGATCACCGTGCGGAAGATTAACTAAATGCGTAGCATTTTCCTTCAGCGGAATCCTATATTTTACATTTTAGAACGTTTTTCTTTCAACACAAAAGTAATTTACCACTATATGACTCTTTTGGAAAGACAAATCGTCGGTATACGGTCTTTTTGCCATTTTCCTTTTATCACCCGGCGAAGACCAACCAGCTCAAAAAAAGTCCCTTTTTATGCCTTCGCAGCTTCCTCACCGAGAAACCAAAGGTTTGTCGGTGAGAAACAGAAGGTTCATCGGTGAGAAACCAAAGCTATATCAGTAAGAAATGGAGGCTTTACTTACCCCCAAAAGTGCATATTCCTCGCTAAAACATACAAAATAAGCCGGAGTTTCTGCATATTCTTGCATTTGTTTATGCAATTTGTCTTCTGGTTTAATCATGTTGAAGTATTCTTTTTCGATGGAAATCTTAAAAACAGAACATGATCCTCTTTCCAGCTCATCCTTTCCCGAACTTCGCAAATTCACCATTTGAAACTCCGGTAACTGAAAAAAAGATGATTTTTTTGATAAAAATAAAAAGAAAGTTATCTTTGTCTTCAATACATGTATACTTCAATGCACATACATAAGTTAAACGAAAAATAGCAAGTCATGAAAACGAATATAAATATCCTATTTACTTTGTGTATTCTCCTTCTTTGTGCCTGCAAAAGTGGAAACGCTTCCAATCAATGTGAAAACGAAGCTCCCCGGGATACTATTACAACCTTCACCCTGCCCGCCATCCCGCAAATGATGACAGCTCCGGAGCAACGTGCAGAATTCCTCGTGAAGCACTATTGGGATCATGTCAACTTCGCCGACACCAATTACATCCACCACCCCGAAATAACCGAACAAGCCTGGGCGGACTATTGTGACATACTGAATCACGTCCCGTTGAAAACCGCACAAGAAGCCATGCGGAAAACAATCGAGCAAACGAACGCAGACAAAAAGGTATTCACCTACATCACCGATCTGGCCGATAAATATCTCTACGACCCCAACTCCCCCATGCGTAACGAAGAATTCTACATCCCCGTATTAGATGCTATGTTAACTTCCCCCCTGCTAGAGGAAATAGAAAAAGTACGTCCCAAAGCCCGCCGGGAATTAGCCCAGAAAAACCGCATCGGCACCAAAGCCCTGAACTTCAACTACACGCTGGCTTCCGGCGCGCAAGGTTCCCTCTACCAACAACAAACGGATTACATCCTGCTATTCATCAACAACCCAGGTTGCCATGCCTGCACAGAAACGATAGATGCCCTGAAAAACGCCCCTATCATCAACCAACTTCTGGAACAAAAGAAACTAACAGTCCTCTCCGTCTATCCTGACGAAGAACTGGACGAATGGCGCAAACATCTGAACGAATTCCCCAAAGAATGGATCAACGGATACGACAAGAAATTCGCCATCAAAGAACAACAACTATACGACTTGAAAGCAATCCCCACCCTCTACCTTTTAAATAAGGAAAAAACTGTGCTCTTAAAAGACGCCCCCGCACAAGCCATCGAAGAATACCTACTAATGAAAAGCGAACAGTAAACATACACTATACGAACTAACATAGGACACTTGATTAACATAGAAAAAATAGTGACGGTATATGGCAAGGATACCGTTAGCATCTTGAGCATATACCGTCACTATTTATATCGGATAGCGTCACCATTTTTCCAAAGTCCCACCAACGCTTACCCCTCCCCCACACCCTCCTCACGAACACACCGCATGGTTTCCCGGCCTCGTTTTTCAGCGTCAAGCGCAGGTATTTTCTTTTTGGTTCTTTCTCTTTCGTATCAAGACGAAAGAAAAAGAACACTCCCCCTTGCAAAAGCAAAATAAACTCCCTATCTTTGTCACGCATTGGTTCGCGACTCCCATGCGGGGGAAGCGATTAAAAGGGAATCAGGTGCAAATCCTGAACAGTCCCGCTGCTGTAAGTTCCATGTATGTTACAAGCAATTCACTCATTGCCACTGGAGACTAATCCGGGAAGGCGTTTGTAGCAGGAACAAGTCAGAAGACCTACCATGCAAATATGTTTCACTGCTTTCGAGGAAAAAGCGTTGAGTCTAATGAACGGGACAAGTCGTCCATCATTTCATTCATCACTCTGATTCAGAGAAAGTGTGTTAAAACGAATAAACTCTGCCAAGTTTATTTATGCGTGTCCGGTCGAAGGGATTTCGCCCGGACACTTTTAAATAGCAATAGACTGAAAAAGGAATAAATGAAAGAGAGAACATTTAAGAAAATGATCTTTGCAGTATTCTGCTGCCAATTCTTATCCATATCACTTTTTGCACAACAGCAAAAGGTAGATACGACACATACATATTCTATTCCTGAAATAACAGTATCAGATATCTACCAGACTCGCGAAGTACGTTCAACCGCTCCCCTGCAAGTATTCTCCAAAGACGCCCTGAAAAACCTGCACGCCCTGCAAGTCTCCGACGCAGTGAAACACTTTGCGGGAGTGACCGTGAAAGACTACGGAGGTATCGGCGGACTGAAAACAGTATCCATACGAAGCCTGGGAGCACAACATACTGCTGTCAGCTATGACGGAATTACCCTGACCGATTGCCAAACGGGACAAATTGATATAGGTCGCTTCTCGCTCGATAATGTTGACAGACTTTCTCTAAACAACGGACAAAGCGATAATATCTTCCAACCTGCCCGCTTCTTTGCAGCAGCAGGCATACTGAATATACAAACACTTACCCCACTATTCACGAAGGACAAAAAGACCAACATAGCAGGAGCTTTCAAAACAGGTTCCTGGGGATTAGTCAATCCCTCCCTCCTGCTGGAACAACAATTCAATAAAACATGGAGCATGTCAGTCAGTGGCGAATGGATGTCCTCTGACGGACATTATCCATATACACTGCGCTATGGAAGTGCAGAAGGAGATCTGTCCTCACGTGAGAAACGGAAAAATACAGACGTACAGACATTCCGTGCTGAAGCCGGACTTTACGGCAACTTCTCCGATAAAGAACAATGGCGGTTGAAAGCCTACTACTTCCAGTCCTCCCGGGGACTACCCAAAGCTACCACTTTCTACAACGACCATTCTACCCAACACCTGTGGGATAAAAACACTTTCATACAAAGTCAATACAAGAAAGAATTCAGCCAACAATGGGTATTCCAAACCTCTGCCAAGTGGAATTGGAGCTATCAACGGTACCTGGACCCCGATACAAAGAACTCATTAAAGAAAACAGAAAACAGCTACTACCAGCAAGAATATTACCTTTCCGCTTCTGTACTATACAGACTGTTGAGCAACCTCTCATTCTCTCTTTCCACCGACGGAAGCATCAACACCATGAACGCCGATCTAAACAACTTTGTACATCCCACGCGCTATTCATGGCTAACGGCATTCGCCGGCAAATACGTGAATGACTGGTTAACAATCTCCGCATCCGCATTGGCAACCGTTATCAATGAAGATGTAAAGAAAGGCGGCAGTGCCGGCAATCACCGTAAACTAACCCCTTATGTAAGTGCCGCATTCAAACCTTTTCATCATGAAGAATTCCGTGTACGCTTCTTCTATAAAGATATTTTCCGCCTGGCAAGTTTCAACGACTTATATTACGAAGAAGTAGGAAACACACAACTAAAGCCGGAAAAAGCCAAACAATACAACATCGGACTGACATACAGCAAGAATGTATGCCCATTCCTACCCTATTTGTCAGCAACCGTCGATGCTTATTATAATAAGGTAACAGATAAAATCATCGCTTACCCTACCAAGAACCTTGCAGTATGGAGCATGAAAAACCTGGGACAAGTTGACATCAAAGGCATTGATGCTACAGGAAGTCTCTCCCTCCAACCCTGGGAAAAAATCCGCATCAACCTCTCGGGTAACTATACATACCAACGAGCATTAGACGTTACCCCACCCGATCCAAACACGTATGAATCGACATACAAACACCAGATAGCCTACACTCCCCGCGTCTCCGCTTCGGGGCAGGCAGGCATTGAAACACCATGGATCAATCTGTCTTACTCATTCCTATTTTCAGGAAAGCGCTACGCGTTGGGACAAAACATTGCCGAAAACAGATTAGATAGTTATAGCGACCACAGTATTTCTGCAAGCCGCGATTTCCAGATAAGAAAAGTCACCACCTCTTTCAGCGTGGAAGTACTGAACCTGATGGACAAGAATTACGAAATTGTGAAATACTTCCCAATGCCCGGACGATCTGTAAGAGCGACAATAAAAATAAGATATTAAATATTATAAAATAGGATATGGTCGTGAAAAGGAAATTAATGTATATATTCTGGTGTTGGCTGTCATTGATCTTGTTATTCATGGCATGTGATGACATGGAAGACAAACCTTTCACATCAGGCATTATAGGTGATCCGACAGAAACGGGTACCGCTGAATTATATGTATTATGTGAAGGACTGTTCAACCAGAATAACAGCTCATTGGCACGTTTCTCTTTCGGCAATCAACAAATGATTCGTGATTACTTCAAAGCAGTCAACCACCGGGGATTAGGAGATACAGCCAACGATATGGCTATTTATGGAAGCAAGGTATATGTCGTAGTCAACATCTCCAGTACAGTAGAAGTGATAGATTTTCGTACAGGAACCTCATTGAAACAAATTCAGATGCAGGCAGAAAATGGGAGTTCCCGCCAACCACGCTATATCGCTTTTCATAAAGATAAAGCATACGTATGTTCCTATGACGGAACCGTTGCACGTATAGATACAACCTCCCTTTCCATAGATGCCATCACATCAGTGGGACGTAACCCTGACGGCATTTGTGTACAAAACGAAAAGCTATATATTTCCAATTCCGGCGGATTGGATTATTCATCAGGGCTGGGTGTAGATAATACAGTATCCGTTGTCGATATTGCCACATTCAAAGAAAGTAACAAAATTATAGTAGGCCCGAATCCCGGTAAAATAGTAGCAGGTCCGGATGAAACCGTCTATGTAGCCACCCGTGGCGAAGATATAGAAGCCGGAGATTATAATTTCGTCAAGATAGACTGCCGGACAAACAAAGTCACTCAATCTAACGAGAAAGTGCAAAACTTCGCCATCGACGGAGATATAGCCTATCTATACAATTACAACTATACCACACAAACTTCTTCTATCAAGATGTTCAATCTGAAAACAGAAGAAACAATCCGTGAGAATTTCATAACCGATGGAACTGTGATAAAGACACCTTACGGTATCAATATCAACCCGTACAGCAACAACGTATATATCACCGAAGCACACGATTACACCACTTACGGCGACTTACTTTGTTTCAACCAACAAGGACAACTCATGTTCCGCCTGAACAACATCGGACTTAACCCGAATACCATCGCATTCAGTGACAAAGCCTCACAAAGCAATATTGACGATAATGACGACGACACGGAAAACCCTCTGGCTTTCGCCAACAAAGTATGGGAATACCGTCCTGCTCCCGGACAATTTATCAATACTACCACATCAGCATACAAGGATGGATTTACCTACGATGAAATATTGGAAGAAGCAACCCGCAGAATCCGGCAAAAATCGCTTATTACATTAGGAGGATTCGGTGGCTACATTGTTTTAGGATTCCCACAGCCCATTCCGAATGTAACGGGAGAATATGACTTCAAGGTAAGAGGCAATGCTTACTACAATTCCAAAACCGGAACAGGAGAACTGGGAGGAAGTGCCGAACCGGGAATTGTATTCGTATCCAAAGATGCAAACGGTAATGGAAAACCTGATGACGAATGGTATGAACTGAAAGGCAGCGAATACGGGAAAGACACAGAAACCCGCGGATATGAAATAACCTATTTTCGCCCGAACCCAGCCAACCAAAAGGTGCTCTGGAAGGACAATCAAGGCAATGAAGGATATATTCTCCGCAATAGTTTCCACAATCAGGAATCCTATTATCCACTTTGGATAGAAGATAATGAAATCACATTCCGGGGAACACGCCTAAAAGACAATGCCGTTCCGGAAAATGGATTATGGGTAGGATATTGTTATCCATGGGGATATGCAGACAACCATCCCAACACCAAGGAAGAAAGTAATTTCAAGATAGATTGGGCTGTGGATGGTAACGGCACACCAGCCGACTTGGATCAAATCGACTTCGTAAAGATTACGACTGCAGTCAACCAGGATGCAGGACAAATGGGTGAAATATCCACCGAAGTCACAACCGTTGAAAACTTACATTTCAAAAAATAATCAACAATTAATTAATAACTAAAATCAGAAAAGAACATGAAGAAATTATCCTTATTATTACTGTTATCAGTATTTGTATTTTGCGGCTGTAGCGATGATGACGATGATGTAAAAAACGAAGTGGTTGCCAGTTTTGAAAATAAATTAACAAAAGCAGAGAGTGAATTTACTCCCACAGGTGATCAACCAACAGGCTATGATATTCTCGAGACAAGTATCAAAGATAATCAGAATCTAATTGAATGTAATCATTATTATGCAGCATGGGGACTTGCTGGAGGATTTACTTACACCAATAAAACTGACATTACCACTCCCGGATCTGCTAATAGCAGTGCTATTACAGGAAAAGGTAAAAATGGGACAACCTATCTCACTGCATATACCAGTAGCTTTAACACTGCAAAGATTACTAATCTCAAAGGAGAATATGCATTTAAAGGAGCATGGGTTACTAATACAACTTATGCATATCTAGCCATCAAAAACGGAGACGATGGACAAGATCCATCTATGGTAAAGAAATTCGCCAATGGTGACTGGTATAAAATAACAGCTGTTGGTTACAGAGCCAATGACAATGAAATAGGAAGAGTCGATTTCTATCTTGCCGATTTCAGAAACGGAAAAACCGAAATTGTAAACACATGGCAATGGTTTGATTGGAGCAGTATTAAAAATGCTGATTATATTAAATTTGAAATGAGTTCCACTGATAATTCAGAATATGAAGGAGTATCTTATATGAACACTCCTTCTTATTTCTGCCTTGACGGTATTACACTTATCGAGGACTAAACAACCACTGTTCAATTGACATCAATCGGTTATATACTTATTTCTAATCAGCCTATTGATTACCAATAATCAAACTTATAATCATATTCAATCGAATGCATAATTTTAAAGAGCCGGATATTCTTTTAAGGAATCCGGCTCTCTTTATATCTACCTATTACAAATTGATATATTACTAGCCCATGGAGAAGTAATTCCAATAGTCACAACTTACAAAAAGTCATCATATATTTGCTAATTACGCAAATTTTAGCTACATTCGTCGTTCAAAACTATTAAATCTACGACAATGGAATTACCTTTTGCTGAATCATGGAAAATAAAGATGGTAGAACCCATCCGGAAAAGCACACGTGAAGAGCGCGAGCAATGGATTAAAGAAGCACATTATAATGTCTTTCAACTCAAATCAGAACAAGTTTATATAGATCTCATCACCGACTCCGGGACCGGAGCGATGAGCGACCGCCAATGGGCGGGAATGATGCTAGGTGATGAAAGCTATGCCGGAGCGACCTCATTCTTCAAGTTGAAAGAGATGATTACGAAACTAACAGGATTTGAATACATCATACCAACCCATCAGGGACGTGCCGCTGAAAATGTCCTTTTCTCTTATTTGGTACATGAAGGAGACATTGTGCCCGGAAACTCGCATTTTGACACCACCAAAGGACACATTGAGGGACGTCATGCCATCGCATTAGACTGCACCATCGATGCAGCCAAACAAACCCAACTAGAAATACCGTTTAAAGGAAATGTAGACCCTGATAAATTACAGAAAGCCCTCACAGAATACGCAGAACGGATTCCTTTTATCATCGTCACCATCACCAACAATACAGCCGGAGGACAACCCGTCTCCATGCAAAACCTGTACGAGGTACGTGCCATCGCCGACAAATATGGCAAACCCGTACTTTTCGACTCTGCACGTTTTGCCGAGAATGCCTACTTCATCAAAATGCGCGAAGAAGGTTACCGAGACAAAACTATCAAAGAAATCACACGGGAAATGTTCTCTCTTGCCGATGGCATGACAATGAGCGCCAAGAAAGACGGAATCGTCAATATGGGCGGATTTATTGCCACGCGGCGTGCAGACTGGTATGAAGGTGCAAAAGGTTTCTGTGTACAATACGAAGGCTATCTCACCTACGGAGGCATGAACGGACGGGATATGAACGCCCTCGCCATCGGACTGGACGAAAACACCGAATTCGACAACCTCGAAACACGTATCAAACAAGTGGAATACCTGGCAAAGAAACTGGATGAATACGGAATCCCTTACCAACGCCCGGCCGGAGGACACGCCATCTTCATTGATGCGCCTAAAGTGCTGACACATGTTCCTCGAGAAGAATTCCCGGCGCAGACGCTAACCATAGAACTTTACCTGGAAGCCGGTATCCGTGGATGCGAAATCGGCTATATCCTTGCCGACCGTGATCCGGTGACCCATGAAAACCGCTTCAACGGTCTTGACCTACTCCGCCTCGCCATTCCCCGCAGAGTATATACCGACAATCACATGAATGTAATAGCTGCCGCCCTCAAAAATGTATATGAACGCAGAGAAAGCATCACTCATGGAGTACGTATCGCCTGGGAAGCTCCCTTAATGAGACACTTCACAGTCCAATTGGAAAGATTATAAACTTGGAGAATATTTGTTCGCGTAAAACAAAAGTGTTCTCCAAGTGTTTATGTTATAATCGAACTTAATACGTAAAAATTATGGCAGAAGATCATAAATTAATAGACAACGAAGAAAAACATCGGTATGAGTTTCAGATCGATGGCAAAATAGCTGAAATAGACTATATCAAATCAAACAATGGAGAAATATACCTTGTACATACCGAAGTACCCGCTTCATTAGGCGGCAAGGGAGTAGGCTCACAACTTGCAGAAAAAGCATTGGCAGACATCGAGCGACAAGGTCTACGCTTGGTACCGCTTTGCCCGTTTGTAGCCGGTTACATTCACAAACATCCGGAATGGAAGCGAATTGTAATGCGTGGTATTCATATTAAATAAATACATATATGGGAAAAAAAATTGAATATACCAATGGTGAACTGACCATTGTGTGGCAGCCTGAATTATGTCAGCATGCCGGAATATGTGTAAAGATGCTACCCAATGTTTATCATCCAAAAGAAAGACCCTGGGTACAAATTGAAAATGCGACAACAGAAGAATTAATTGCACAAATCGGCAAATGTCCGTCAGGAGCATTGAGCTATCGACTTAATAAAAAAGAGAAATAACACACCGAGAAAAGAGCTTCACACACTTCTTCATTCGTTCAATTCAATGTCCACGTCAATACAAAGTCCGGACAGATACGATAACCGACAGAATAAAGTTCTTGCTGCTCCGTAGCCAACTCCTGAACCTGAAACGTCCCCTCCGCTTGAGGAATAAAATGCGTCAACCGGAGTTTACGAAGATCAGCATCCGCATTTTCCATCCGCTTGAAAACAGCTTCCTTTGCCGACCAATGCAATAGCAGCCCCCAGGTTATATCTCCCAGATAAGATTCTACTTGCTCGTCAGGACGGATATAACGGTCGGATACCTTGTGAACCCGTTGAGCATATTGCTCAATGTCAATGCCTACCGGAACCGAAGAAGCAAGCATCACCGCCACATAACCTTTCGTATGAGAAATACTGATAAAAAAAGAATGATCTGTGAGATAAGGTTTCCCCTCCGAAGAATAACCGATTTCCTTATCCTCCTGCAACATGGAATACAACAGAACACGAACCGACAACCATTCCATCTTACGACGTTCGGAGACAAAGCGATTCAATTCCTGCTCACAGAAAGCTCTTCGCGCACCGGGCAAAAGAAGCAATAAAGCATCCAAAGACTCTTCCATCTTCCAGACAGCCCACTGTATACCATTTGTCTTATACTGCAGAAACAACGCCATCTTCCATTTCCTTCGGCAGAATTGTGAACTTAACTTTCAATATACGGCGACTATCCATTTCGAGCACTTCAAACTCATAATTGTGATACGTCACTTTCTCATGCAGCACCGGGAATTCACCTTTAATTTCGAGCAACATACCTGCCAATGTATCTGCATCACCCACCACCTTTTCAAATTCGTCTTCGTCTACTTTTGCAATCTTATAGAAATCCGTCAACTGCGTTTTCGCTTCAAATATCCAAGTATGGTCATTCAAAACAACGTATGTACGCTCTTCATCATCGTATTCGTCGTGAATTTCCCCTACAATCTCTTCGATAATATCCTCCATCGTTACCAGTCCGGAAGTTCCTCCAAACTCATCCACAACGATAGCAATATGAATCTTATTCGCCTGGAAGTCACGCAGCAAATCATCAATCATCTTCGTCTCCGGCACAAAATAAGCCGGGCGAATCAATGACTGCCAACGGAAATTATCCCCCTTATTGACATGAGGCAGAAGATCTTTAATATACAGCACCCCCTTGATATTGTCCCGTGAACCGGAATAGATAGGAATACGTGAATAAGCATTTTCAATGATACACAGCATCACCTCCTTGAAAGACGTACGGATATCCAAATCGACCATATCCAGGCGTGATGTCATCACCTCCTTCACGGTTTCCCCACCGAAACGGATAATGCCCTCCAGAATATTATTCTCTTCAGAAAGCTCCGCTTTATCCGTCAGTTCCAACGCGTGCGACAGTTCATCCACAGAAATATTGTGACTCTTCTTAGCAAAATGCTTATTCAGAAAAGTTGTCGAACGCACAAGCACAGTAGCTATCGGACGGAATACCTTCTCCAGGAAGTAAATTCCCGGTGCCGAAAAACGGCAAAAGGCTAATGTTTTCTGTGCCGAATAGATCTTTGGCATAATTTCACCGAACAACAACAGCAGGAAAGTCAGGATGACGGTCAGTATCAGGAACTCTGCCAATGGAGAATGGAAGACAAACACATTCATAAAGAAGAAGTTGCAGAGCATGATAATGGTCACATTCACAAAATTGTTCGTAATCAATATCGTTGCCAAGAGGCGTTCTGAATCACCCAACAGGGCACTTATTTTTTCATCGGAAGGATGATTGTGTTCATCAATATCATTCCGATCGGACGGAGTAAGTGAAAAAAAGCTATTTCGGAAGCCGAAGCAAAGCCGGAACCAAGCAGGAGCACACCTGCCAGCACTATGGCAATAATAGCAGAGATAGAAGGAGTGTTTACGGTAATACCGTTGAAAATGTCAGCCAATTGGCTTAAATAACCATCTGAGTCCAAAGAGTTTATATTTTAGTTAAACAAAAGATAATGTGCCAATGAGTTAGAAAAAATCGATTGGCACACTATCACATTATTTAGAACGGCAAATCATCTGCCGGATTATCTTGTACAGGTTGCGCCTGCGACTGCTGCGTTTGTTGCGGCTGGCCGGCAACCGGTTGTTGCTGCTGTCCCGTAGCAGGCTGTCCGGAAGCAGAAGCTCCCGCACCCGGATTGACTCCTTTCGGAGACAACATTTCCATATTATCCACATAAATTTCAGTGATATAGCGCATAGCACCCGACTGGTCGCTGTAAGAACGCGTTCTTATCTTCCCTTCCAGATATAGTTTGTCACCTTTGTGCACATATTTATCTACAATCTCCGCCAAACGGTTAGATGCAACGATATTATGCCATTCTGTTCTTTCGGGAATCTGGGTTCCATTAGCCAACGTATATCCACGATCCGTCGTAGCCAATGGGAAAGTTGCCACTGCCGAACCTGTATCGAAGTATTTCACCCGAGGATCTTGTCCTACGTTTCCTATCAATATCACTCTATTTACTGACATATCTGTATCAAGTTTATGATTCTTTAAATTAAATCCGCTGCCAAAATTAAACAGAATAACAATAGGATGCAAGAATTTTAAGTATTAAAGTTTTAAGTATTAGGCTGTGCCATAAACTGGATGGTTAATACTTAATACCTAATACTTAATACTTGATTAAGTTTTGTACCAGCTTTGAAATAGCGTACTGCTCCAGTTCCTCTACTTTTATTTTCTGGAAATTACCGAAAGAAGTCAAATTTTCAGAGATTGTTACTTCATACAGATTAGCATAAATCACCCGGTGAGACAACACATGCTTCACTTCCCTGCAAACAGAACGCACCACCGGCACTTCCCCCGACGCAAAGAATGCACGGAATTCCGGCAAAGCAAGAAACTCTTCCTCCGAAAGAGCCGTCGGAGTTTCTATCAATGGCAATTCGAACAAATTCTTCCAAATATCATTTCCTGTTCGTTTATTTATAAAGGTATACGCGCCCGCACGTACATAAATATAATTGAAGTAACGGTTGGTAGTCTTTGTTTTGTGCTGTTTCACCGGAAGCTTTGTCACCAACCCCTTCGAAAGTGCCGAACAACCGCCTGCCAACGGACAGAACAAACAGTTGGGCGACTGCGGAGTACACTGAATTGCTCCGAAATCCATTATCCCCTGATTATAAACAGCCGGATGCTTTTTATCCAACATCTCGTCTGCCAATGCTGCAAAAAGTTTCTTTCCCTCCGTCGAATCAATCGGAGTATCTATACCGAAATAACGTGAAAGCACCCGATACACATTGCCATCCACCACCGCATAGGGCATGCCGTAAGCAAACGAACAGATAGCCGCCGCCGTGTACTCCCCCACTCCTTTCAGAGCCAGCACTTCCGGATATGTTTTCGGGAAAACACCATTCATGCTTTTGGCGGCGGCATGAAGATTGCGGGCACGCGAATAATACCCCAACCCCTGCCAATACTTCATCACCTCATCCTCATCCGCAGCGGCCAAAGTCTGTACATCGGGAAAACGCTTGATAAAGCGAAGAAAATAATCATACCCCTGCGCCACCCGCGTCTGTTGAAGAATAATCTCCGAAATCCAGATCAAATACGGATCGGCAGACTCCCTCCAAGGCAATTCACGTTTATTCTCTTCATACCACTCTACAATCGTTTTCGTAAACTCGTTCATATCCTCTCTACTAATGTATTATCTAACATTTATCTTGTATATCCTACTCAAAAGGCACACAAAAGTAACTCTTTTAGCTCTAAGAAAACCCTATGCCACTATTTTTTTAGAAAAATGTGCAGAATATATTTTTTTAGGAGCTTAAAAAGCTATATATTTGCAGTCCAAAAAATTAGCAATAACATAGTAATAATATTTTTTTTAAGGAAAAATGACTAAAGCAGATATTGTAAACGAGATTACAAAGAAAACTGGGATTGACAAGCAGACAGTTCTTACAACAGTTGAAGCATTTATGGATGCAGTAAAGGATTCGCTGTCTAATGATGAGAATGTATACCTGCGTGGGTTTGGTAGTTTCGTAGTAAAGAAAAGAGCACAGAAGACTGCTCGCAACATTTCTAAAAATACTACGATTATTATTCCGGAGCACAACATTCCGGCTTTCAAACCGGCTAAGACATTTACAATTTCAGTAAAGAAATAATAAACAAGAGTATTAACCCATAAAATGTGAAGCTATGCCAAGCGGAAAAAAAAAAAAGACATAAAATGTCTACGCACAAGCGTAAAAAAAGACTAAGAAAGAACAGACATAAAAGCAAAAAATAATTTTTAAGTCTGGATCACACAGAAATAAAGAACAAACTTGCGAAGCCAATGTCTTTCAAGTTTGTTCTTTGTTTAAGTAGCTAACCCAAAATGAACATTTTGTAAAAAAAGTTGTTCATATAAATGAGATTCAATCAATAATAAGGAAACAAACAGTGACAAGTGAACTAGTAGTTGACGTACAGCCCAAAGAGGTCTCCATCGCCCTTCTCGAAGATAAGAGCCTAGTGGAACTTCAAAGCGAAGGAAGAAATATTTCTTTCTCTGTGGGCAATATGTATTTGGGACGTATCAAGAAATTGATGCCCGGACTCAATGCATGCTTTGTAGACGTCGGTTACGAGAAAGACGCTTTCCTTCATTATCTGGACTTGGGTCCTCAATTTAACTCACTCGAAAAGTTTGTAAAGCAGACTTTAAGCGACAAAAAGAAGCTGACCTCCATCAGCAAAGCAACCCTGCTTCCCGACCTTGACAAGGATGGAACTGTATCCAACACCCTCAAAGTAGGACAAGAAGTAGTGGTGCAAATCGTTAAGGAACCGATCTCCACTAAGGGACCGCGACTGACGTCCGAAATTTCGTTTGCCGGACGCTATCTCGTACTGATCCCTTTCAATGATAAGGTTTCGGTATCGCAAAAAATTAAATCGAGCGAAGAACGCGCCCGCCTGAAACAGCTGCTGATGAGCATCAAGCCGAAAAACTTCGGTGTCATTGTCCGCACGGTAGCCGAAGGCAAACGCGTAGCCGAACTCGACGGAGAGCTTAAAGTCTTGGTTAAGCATTGGGAAGATGCGATGGTAAAAGTACAAAAAGCCACCAAGTACCCGACGTTGATTTATGAAGAAACCAGCCGCGCCGTAGGTTTGTTGCGCGACCTCTTCAACCCATCATTTGAGAATATTCACGTCAACGACGAGGCTGTGTACAATGAAATTAAAGATTACGTATCACTGATTGCGCCCGACCGGGCTAATATCGTGAAACTGTACAAAGGCCAACTTCCCATTTACGACAATTTCGGTATCACCAAGCAGATTAAATCATCGTTTGGTAAAACAATCTCTTACAAGAGTGGTGCCTATCTGATTATTGAGCACACTGAGGCGCTTCACGTAGTAGACGTGAACAGCGGTAACCGCACCAAGAATGCCAACGGGCAGGAAGGTAACGCACTCGAAGTAAATCTGGGAGCCGCCGACGAGCTGGCCCGCCAACTGCGATTAAGAGATATGGGTGGTATCATTGTCGTCGACTTCATTGATATGAATGAAGCCGAAAACCGTCAAAAGCTTTATGAACGAATGTGTGCCAATATGCAGAAAGACAGGGCACGGCATAATATTCTGCCGCTTAGCAAATTCGGGCTAATGCAGATTACACGCCAACGTGTGCGTCCGGCAATGGACGTCAACACGACCGAAATCTGTCCTACTTGCTTCGGCAAAGGCACCATCAAATCGTCCATTCTCTTTACGGACACTTTGGAGAGTAAAATTGATTACCTGGTCAATAAACTGAAGGTTAAGAAATTCTCGTTACACGTCCATCCGTATGTTGCCGCCTACATCAATCAGGGACTCGTTTCCCTGAAACGGAAGTGGCAAATGAAATATGGATTCGGTATTAAGATTATTCCAAGTCAGAAACTCGCATTCCTGCAATATGTGTTCTATGATACACATGGAGAGGAAATCGATATGAAGGAAGAAATCGAAATCAAATAGACAGAAAAGGCGGCTCGTTAGGTACGGGTCGCCTTTTTGTTTATTCTATTTTTCTTCAACTATCCATTTTTCAAGATTACGGATTTCCGCACTGAAATTGATTCCTATTTTAAAAAGCTTCCGTCCATCCATCAAGATTCATTTTTTATTGTTACTTTTGTGAGAAAATGAAAGAGGCATGAATCAACCAGTAAAGCGCAAACGTATTCCTTATGGAATGATGAACTTCATCGATGTCCGCGAAGACGACTGTTACTACGTGGACAAGACACATTATATCCCGCTCATAGAGAATGCGAATAAGTATTTCTTTTACATTCGTCCACGCAGATTCGGGAAGAGTTTAACGATTTCCATGCTCCGACATTATTATAATATACTCGAAGCTGATAAGTTCGAGAAATGGTATGGCGACTTATATATAGGCAAGCATCCCACTCCCGAACGCAATTCATATCTCATCATTTACCTCAACTTTGCCGTAGTTAATGCGGAATTGAAAAGTTACCGTGAATCATTAGACGCGCATTGCAACACAGAATTCAACTTCTTCTGCGATGTTTACGCCCAATATCTTCCCGAAGGGATAAAAGAAGAGATGAATAAGAAAAAGGGAGCCGTAGAGCAACTGGACTATTTATATAAAGAATGCGTCAAGACCAATCAACAGATTTATCTGTTCATTGATGAATACGATCACTTTACAAACAAAATCTTATCCGAACCTTCCTGCCTGGAAGATTATAAGAGCGAAACACATGGGACCGGTTATTTACGCAGTTTCTTCGATACAGTGAAAGCCGGTACAGACTCCACGATCAAACGTTGTTTCGTAACAGGTGTCAGCCCCGTCACGATGGACGATCTGACTAGCGGATTCAATATCGGCACCAACTATTCACTTTCCCCGGAATTTAATGAAATGACCGGATTTAACGAAGAAGAAGTGCGCGCAATGCTGGATTATTACGCCACTACCTGCGAGTTCCATCACTCTATCGACGAGCTGATAGAAGCAATGAAGCCTTGGTATGACAATTACTGCTTTTCAGAGCAAAGTTACGGAAATACCACCATGTACAATTCCAATATGGTGCTTTACTTTATAGATAACTACATTCGTAATGAAGGATATATGCCTCGCAATATGGTAGAAGAGAATATCCGCGTAGATTATAACAAACTACGAATGCTCATCCGCAAGGATAAAGAATTCACCCATGATGCCTCGACTATTCAAACATTAATAAAACAGGGATATATCACTGGTGAGCTAAAAACGGGCTTCCCAGCCGAGACTGTTGCAGAACCGGATAATTTTGTCAGCCTACTGTTCTATTTCGGCATGTTGACTATCAGCGGAACGTTAGAAGGAGAAACGAAGTTGACCATTCCCAACCAAGTAGTACGTGAACAGTTGTACAGTTACTTATTAGATACATACAACGAAGCAGATCTCCGTTTCGATAATTGGGAAAAAGGAAAACTGGCATCTGCCATGGCTTATCGTGGCGACTGGAAAGCCTATTTCAACTATATCGCCGAATGCCTGCACCGCTACTCTTCCCAACGTGACAAACAAAAGGGCGAAGCATACGTACATGGATTTACACTGGCTATGACTGTACAAAACCGTTTCTATCGTCCTATTTCCGAGCAGGAAAATCAGGAAGGATATGCCGATATCTTCATGTTTCCTTTATTGGATATTTACAAAGATATGCTTCATTCATACATTATAGAACTGAAATATGCCAAAGGAAAGGATAACGATGAAAAAGTAGAGCAACTCCGCCAGGAAGCCATCACACAAGCCAACCGCTATGCCGCCAGCGAAACGGTGCAAAAAGCAATCGGAACAACGACGCTGCACAAAATTATTGTTGTCTATCAAGGCATGAAAATGGCGGTGTGCGAAGAAGTTTAAAGTTCATATATATTCAAATGCACTATACAGAAAAGGCGACTCGTTAGGTACGGGTCGCCTTTTTGTTTGATTATTGTCTATTCTTCTTTCAAATCATAATACAACAAACGAGTATGTTTATCATCATCATTTGGAAGCAGCAGACTAAAATTATTTTTCTCATAAAATGGAATAGCGTTTAAATATGCATCCACAGTAATGAAACGACATCCAGTTTTATTGTTCTCGATAAAATAGTCTTTTATAAAATCCATCAATACTGTACCGATACCTGTACCAGAATAAGCAACATCAACAGCAAAACGGCATATTTTCACAGCGGGACAACTTTTCAAACGCTTATCATTAACAAAACGATGCTTACGAAACCTATTAAATTCTGTCTTATTCTCAAAATCCCCTAACGAAACACGGTCATTAGCCAAACTGAAATATGCTATTATCCTATCATCAACTTTAGCGATGTAAGACACTGCCAGTAATGCCTCCCGATAAAACGAAGCCTCATGCAAAATAAAATCGTTCAAGTCGGCATCACCGCAATTGAACGATTCTTCTATTTTTTCACCTTCTTCCATCCGACTAATGCGGAATTTAGAAAAGTCTATTTGTACACCTATTATCCAATCATTTAAAATTGGTTGCCGCTTTCATAACGAGCTCATAATTTTTGCGTCTACGTTCCCGCTCCTCTTTCGACACTTTACGTGGACTTTTCATCTTTTCTTCAAACCGACGAGCATCCTCTCCAAACAATATTGGGGTTTCTCTTATTGGTCTTGCCATCTTATTCCCTCCTTTCATTAATTGTAGATACAAAAGTAACACAATTTCTCCTATAGCAAATCATCATACATTTTCTTCTTCAGGAAGGATATGCCGATATTTTCATGGTGGTATGTGAGGAAGTAAAATAGCAAGAATGGGTGTTTGGTAATTATCGTGCGATAATCTACAACTAAGATTTCTTCTTAAAGATTGAAAAGCCCGGACTTTCGCAAGCCCGGGCTTTCCGTATTCTCTCAAAGCATCTCCTTAATCTATAGGGAAATGGGATACTAGTATTAAAAAATTTAGCGTACTAGCATAATATAGGGAGATACATTCAGAGTAAAGATAAAAGGGATGCCAGTGGGAAATTAGGGCGGCATCCCTTTCTAAAAGAAGTACAGAAAGGGGAGGACTGACTTTCACAAGCTAATGCCTTCCATCTGTTACTTCTTGACGTATTCTTCACCAGCGTGGTGAAGAAGGGTTTATCTATCACCAGAGATTAATATCTCCCGTTCCTTTTATTAGAAGAACCTATAAGTTACGGGAGATATTGTTATCTGATTAATTAGCAGGTTATTATTGTTTGTCTACCCAAGTCGGAACAGTGACTGTTATCGACTTAGCCTGACCAACCATGCTACCCCAAGGAGAGGTAGGAGTAGCTGTCACAACAACTTCCATCGTACTCTTGATCGTACTTGTTTCAGCTATTGATTTAATCAATTTGAGTTTACTGTCAGAAATAGTAGGCACTTCAAAAGAGGATGCATCTTTTCCTGAAAGAGAATACACGATAGAGAAATTATAGATATCCATAGCGTTATTGCTGCCATAGGTATCATTATCAGCTGTAGGCCATACGTTTTTCTTATCTCCATCTTTCCAAACAAATGCAGTTGTCAAATCAAGACCATTTGTTCTTGCAGTCGCGTTTTTCACGTCATACTCAAATTTGGTATTTTTTGCATCTTTATAGCCGAATGTTCCGTTCAACTCATTAGCAGGAATTACAACTGGAATAGTTATGGCGAATATTTTCTCCTTACCACATTTTCCCTCCAGTGTGACTTTGATAGGTTTGCCATCGTAATCGTTAGACACTGTAACAGTACCGTCTTTGTCAACTTTTACACCTTTACGTTCTTCCGGAGCAGCATCTTTTTGAACATCATCAGCAAGAGCAAACTCCATTGTACCACCGACAGTCGTAACCAAATTTTCATATACTTTATCGTAGTTTGTATAAAGTTCTTTCAAGCTTCTGGAGGCTGTTACTGCATTTACCTTACCATTAACATCTTTACCTAAATTAATAAGCAATGTTCCGTCTGTATAAGTATTAGCTACCAATTTAAATGCTTTATTTTCTGCATCAGGAAGAGTTACGGTTACGCCCTTCACTGTTACATCTACTGTATAATCACCATTAGTAATCTTCGTAGTAATATCAGTAGGCGCACAAGTTGTTTCTTTAGGAATAATTAAAGCAAGTTCACCACCGCTATTAGAACCCAACTTAATTGTCTGGTCTTGCGCAACAGCATCAAAGGTACAAGAGCTGAATTTATCCGTTACTTTCATATTCAACGCATTCTTTATTGCAGCTATAACCTTATCTACACCGTCGGCACCAATAGTAGTAATATCATAAGACTTTTCTATAGCATTCCACAAAATAGACTCTGTCGATTTAAGTGTAATAATTTGTGCTTCTCCTTCGCTGACGATTTTAACTTCCGTATATTCCTTAGCTGTATATTCTTTTGTCACAGGTTTTTTATCTCCGGCTGTTGCAGGATCCGTCACTGTTACGGTAGATTTCACAGTAGCTTTGCTTCCTGCATCTCCTTTAGCTGTCAGAACACCAGTTGCTTCTTTTAATTCAAAGGATTTTTCAGCTGTAGCCTTGTCTGTAAATGCAAATGCCACCTTGAAATATTTATCCGAGATGCCTAGTTCAGCCAAAGTCTTTGTGGAAGAAGTACCGCTAACCTTTCCACTACCATCTATTGATGTATTCACAGTTAACTCGTAATCAGAAACCTTTGTATCTCCATCGTTTTCCATATAGTCAATAGCAGCACCTTTCTTCACTGTTGCTACTGCACCATTTGCAGATGCCCATTCTACCTTGCTGATATACAAATCACTCTTCACAGCAGCAAAATAGTTTGAAGAAACATCATTCAACGTTTTCTTATCTGTAGCAACCTTGTCTTTTACAGTCAGAGCTACAGCATAACTATGACTTACCGCACTGGCATCCAACGTCACTTCAATCAAGTTAGATTCTCCTTCTACAGTTTTGATTCCTTTTATCTTGAACGGATCGTTTAAAGCACGTGTTTTCACTTTCTGGCAATCTACGGCAATATCATATTTTGCGTTTTCCTCGCCGAAGTTAGCAACCAAATCAGCTACCACAGCAGAAGGTGATACACGGAATTTCACTGTTACTTCGTCCACATTGACTACAGGTTTCCAATCTTCTTTCTTATCATCAAACTGCATATAGTAAGTATTAAACAACACCTGTCCATCTGCATATTCCGGTACATACACAATGCTCTGAATCATGCCTTTGATAGCATCAATTTCTTTCTGTAGTTTTTCTTCCAGACCTTTTATAATACCGGCATTACCTTCAGATTCTCTTTGGATAATATCTTTAACAGCTGAATTAAAGGTAACCCCCTCACCCGAAGGCAATTCCAATCCTGCCAATTGTTGTTTTGTTTCATCAATCTGTTTGATGACAGCTGCATAATCCTCATAAGTTGAGCCATCTCCTACAGCTTTATCGATAGCTGCCAACAACAGATTCAGCTTATCCATTTGAGCTTTATACTCTTTAGAGAAAAGCGTTTCATTTACTTCTTTCACAAAAGCAGCAAGATCCGCATTTTCCTTAAAGTTTTCAGAAAGATACTTATTGACGTCTGCAAGCACTGTACCGACAGCCGTTTTCACAACTTTATCCACATAAAGAGCAATACTACCCTCTTTGCCGATAGCATTCAAAATCTCCTGATTCAGATAAGCATCAAAACCGGTATTTTTATAGCCACTAATATCCTTATTATTCTGATAAGCAGCTTCGGCATCGATCAAAGTCTGCAAAGTAGATTTAGCAGTTTCGAGGTCGGTGATCTTTTTTTCAGTCCATTGATGTAATCATCACCTCCTAAAGCCTTCTTCAAAGCGGCCAAATCATTTTGAGCTGTAGCCAGTTTACCAGCCAAATCTTTTGCATTCTCACCTACTGCTGTTTTCAGAGCTTCCTGCAAATCAGCAATCTGCTGTGTCAACGAAGTTTCAGACGAAGGATCATTCACCAGTTTTTCCAGTTTGGCCAATTGTTCTTTCAATTCCTTGCTCGCCTTATCAACAGCTGCATTCATGTCTTCCGTGCTTACAGGACTAGCAGATGTGATCTTATCAACCTGCTCCTGCAAGCCTTTAATGTCATCATCATAATCCTTACAGCTCGTTACTGCTGTACTGACTGTAAGCGTCAATGCCCCAAAAAGCATTACCCTAACAAATTTTTTCTTCATAACTACTTAAAAATTACATTAATAATATATTATTAAACACTAAGTTTCAATAATAGCCGCCCGTTACTTCGTAGGTAACGGATAAACCTTTGTACCTGCTCTTTTGGAGTAGTCAATACTGAAAAATGAGACGATAAGCAATGAAACATTTTTACCCCTGCTTCTGAAAGGCAGTAGAGGGAGGGAAATCTTTTGCAAAATTTAGAAGTTAACAAAGTCCTAATACAAAGAATCCGTGTGTTTTATTTGTTTAATTCCTCTTTTGAGTAGTTTATTAGAAAAAATGTATGATTTCGTTTGGTTGTTTTAAGAAATATGCTCATATTTGCACCGATATTTCAACCCGTTACCTACGAAGTAACAGAGTAAAAATCAAGCACTTGTACCTATCACCGAGCGTTTTACAAAGTCGATCACCTGTTTATTTGCTTCATCAATTTTCCTACTCCGGAAAGGTTTCAAATAAGTTTCTGTTACAGTGATAGACGAATGTCCCATTGCTTCGGAAATAATGCCCGGATGAATTTCGCAATAATACGCAGTGGTCGCCCAAGTATGACGTGCGGTATATGAGCTCAACCGATCTTTGAGTCCAAGCAGCTTTCCCACCAGTTCCAACTGATAGTTAAAATTGCGCAGAGCCAGTTGATATTCCTTATACGCCATTGGCGAACCTTCGTCACTGTGAAGAATCGGGAATAAATAGGGCGACTGCTCCTCGCGGCTCCTATACTTCCGTAAAAGAAACATCGCTTCCGAGGTCAACGTCACAGACAGCGGACGCCCCGTTTTACGACGACGATAACTAATCACATTCCCCCGGAGATCACTCTTACGCAGATAAGCCAAATCGACAAAAGGCAATCCCCGGAGCAGGAACATAAGAATGAACAACTCCTGCGCACTCCTCATGGCAGAAGTAACCGCATCCGACTGCAACAGACGGGCAAATACCTTCTTCATATCCTCCGCATCCAATGCCCGGCGACGGTCCGCCCGCGTACCTGTATATACGGAGCGAAACAAATGTGGCACATAAGGCGCCTTCCGAAGATCGACAGCACGATTGTAAACCGCACGCAACGTGCGAAGATATGTAGACACCGTGTTCCAGCTACACCCACGAGCCCGAAGGCTACCCTCAAAATGCTTCAGCCACTCCGGAGTTATTTCCCGGAACGACAAACAACCGGAACCCTGAAAAGTAAGAATCGCATTCAAACTACTTCTATATACATGAGCAGTCCCTAAATTCCCACTCTGCTGCAAATCAACAGCCACTTGCTTCATAAACGAAGTAAAACTTTCCTTCTTCATTAAAAAATAATTTAATAATTAATATTTACTATTCCCACAATTTACTTTAGTAAAATACGAAAATATATATACAAAAATTTACATACATAAAATTATAAAGTTAAAAACTGAAATATTCACATTATCTATCAAATTTATTTTCATACATTTGCGCAGTTTTTTAAACAAACAACTCTTTTAATTACTAAAAAACAACAAAGTTATGAACAACAATGAACCAGCTGTCGAACACTACAGCATCAATGGATTCAAGTATTTCTCCGAGTTGGCGAAAGAATATTTTCCTGATCTGGCAAACGCCTCTTCCGCCAGCAAAAAAATGCGCAAACGCATCAAAGCAGACAAGACGTTGAATGAACAACTGGCTGCCGCGTATTACACCTGCCAAACAATCGACATCAGTCCCGAAATGCAACTAATCCTTTACCGTCATTGGGGACCTCCCCACATCGACCTGCCGACAAACGTTTAATTACGTAGTAGAAAACGAAAACATCGACAAGGAATAAAAGGAAAATCGAACTATATATTTTTAAATATATCATTTATCTTTTTATTGTTTATTATGTATTCCACTTTGCGTTCACCACTTTTTTCAGATAAGAAGATAACTATCATTTATACAGCTATTTACCGAAAGAAAAAAGCGTTCCACAAAGCGTTCGGCAAAATGACCGTTTTTTTCATTCCAAACAGAGCCTCCGAATCCCCCTAACGAAGGCTCTGTCTATCTCCGGCAGAAGCTTTATCAAACACAAACAGAGCATCCATTTCATCTCCCGATCACTTCTTCGCCCCATGAAAGAAAACAAAAATACAACAACTTACGTACCACAACTATTCTTCTTCGTCCACACCCGTCCACAAACAGGCACACCCCTTGCAAACCGCACGGAAACAGCGTACTTTTACAGAAAATTTAAATAATACCCAATGAAAAAAATCAATTTCCAAGCCATGCTGAAACAAGGTTTTCTCATTATCCCTAAAGCCTTAGTACAGCAGCAGATAGAAGACCTGCACATGCAAGAAGGAGAACTAGAAGCACTCCTGAAAATCCTGATGAAAGTCAACTATTCGGATACACTCTATAACGACCGACAGAACAAAGACTGCTTGTACAAAAGAGGCGAAAGCCTATTTAGTTATCGTGACTGGAGCCACATCTTCCACTGGTCTGTCGGAAAAGCCTTCCGGTTCATACACGAGCTTGCCACGCTGGGAATTATAGAAATCATCCCCCCACCCCAACAATTCCTCCCTGCATATCCGTGTCACCGAATACGACAAGTGGGTAGGAGTTCCCGACAGCGACAAGCAGAAAAAGAAAACCGTCAACGAACAGTTCCACCTGTTCTGGAATGAATTCCACAGCATCACGCAGCTCCCCAAAGAGAATATCGCCAAAGCACAACGCGAATGGAAAAAGTTGAGCGACAAGGAACAACAACTCGCCATCGACAGGATAGAGGAATATTATTTCCACCAAACGAACATCAATTTCCTTCTCCATGCCGCCAGCTATTTATCCAACAAAGCTTTTCTTAACGAATACTGATCCTATGAATACCGAAAACAGAGTTTCACCACAGGCTCCCGAAATAGAAGAAGCCATCATCGGCGCCTGCCTGATAGAGCAGGGAGCCATACCACTGGTAGCCGACAAGCTGCGTCCCGAAATGTTCTACGTCCTGCGCCATCAGGTTATCTATGCCGCCATACTGGCCATGTATCATGCAGGAATAAAGATAGACATCCTCACCGTAAAAGAAGAGCTTTCCCACCGTGGAAAGCTCGAAGAGGCGGGCGGACCGTTCGGCATCACCCAATTGAGCAGCAAGGTGGCAACCTCCGCCCATCTTGAATATCATGCGCAGATCGTACACGAGAAATATCTGCGACGCGAAATGATTCTGGGGTTCAACAAACTCCTCGCCTGTTCGCTAGACGAAACGATGGATATCGACGACTCACTGGTAGACGCACATAACCTGCTCGACCGTCTGGAAGGCGAATTCGGCCATAACAACCACATGCGCGACATGGATGAACTAATGACCGCCACCATGGTAGAAGCCGAAGGACGTATCGCCAACAACAAAAACGGAGTGACCGGCCTCCCTACCGGACTGGCGGATCTGGACCGCATGACGTCCGGACTACAGAAAGGCGAGTTGGTGGTGGTCGCCGCCCGTCCCAGCGTAGGAAAAACGGCATTCGCACTACACATGGCACGAAGCGCAGCAATGGCAGGGTATGCCGTAGCTGTCTACAGCCTCGAGATGCAAGGAGAACGACTAGCAGACCGATGGCTGACAGCGACCAGCGAAATCAGTGCCCGCCATTGGCGATCGGGAACCGTCAGCCAACAGGAACTCGTAGAGGCACGCACAACAGCCGCTGACCTCAAACGCCTACCGATACACGTAGACGACAGCACATCGGTCAACATGGAACATATACGTTCCAGCGCGCGACTGCTGCAAAGCCAACATGCGTGCGATGCTATTATTATCGACTACCTGCAACTCTGCGACATGACGACCGGTCAAAACAACCGCAACCGCGAACAGGAAGTGGCACAAGCCACCCGCAAGGCAAAATTGCTAGCCAAAGAACTGAATGTACCGGTCGTACTGCTTAGCCAGCTAAACCGCGAATCGGAAAACCGCCCTGCCGGCCGGCCCGAACTGGCCCATCTCCGCGAGAGCGGAGCCATTGAACAGGATGCAGACGTCGTCATGCTGCTCTACCGTCCCGCCCTTGCAAGGGTAACGACCGACCGGGAAAGTGGTTATCCCACCGAAGGCCTGGGAGTAGTCATCATAGCCAAGCAACGCAACGGAGAGACAGGAAACGTCTATTTCAGACATAATCCGGAAATGACCAAGATCACCGAATATGTCCCTCCGTTAGAGTATATGCTGAAACATGCTAAATAAGAAACAATTACACTAATAACATACAATTTTATATTACAATATATAGCAGAAATCATTTTCTTATTTTATTTCATTATACACACAAAATATATAGCAAAATACTTGACTTTCCCTTTCATATTTCGTATATTTGTAATGTCGTAAGGACAGAGAAAATTTTATTACTTAAACCTTAACTTTTTAATTGTATGAATGTATTAGTGGAGCGCTATCAGCGCAGAAAGTATGTGAATCAATCCGATTCACAGATGTTGTATTATGTACGCCAGAAATCGGGTACAGTGAGAGTGATGGACATCAACAAGCTGGCGGATGCCATCGAAGCGAACTCTTCGCTCACTGCAGGAGACGTGAAGCATGCCATTGAGGCTTTTGTCGAGCAATTACGCCTGTCGCTTACCCAGGGCGACAAGGTGAAGATTGACGGATTGGGTACGTTCCATATCACGTTGAGCAGCGAAGGGGCGGAAAAGGAGAAAGATTGCACGGTGCGCAGCATCCGCAAAGTAAATGTCCGTTTCGTAGCAGATAAGGCGCTTCAGCTGGTGAATACGAGTCATGCCACTACCCGAGGCGAGAATAATGTCGATTTCATCCTGGCAGCAAAGGGCGACGGAGAAAGCACCGACGACGGAAAAGACGGCGGAAGCGGTGATGGCGGCGGAAGTGGCGAAGCTCCGGACCCGGCAGCTTAATCTTAAAAAACAGTGCCGCATGGATATTACGGAGTGATTTCTACAGTTACTCTCCATGCGGTTTCTGTTTCCTTCTACATTTATTTTTTAATTCTCAATTCTCAATTTTCAATTTATTAAAATGCTTGATAAAATCATAGAGATCATTATGACAATCCTGCCCTTTCTGGGCAGTAACCGCAAAAAGCGCAAAGTAATGGCGCAAGAAGTAAAAGAGTTCAGCGAACTGGTGAAAGACCAATATACTTTTCTGATGCAGCAGTTGGAAAAAGTGTTGAAGGATTATTTCGACCTTAGCTCGAAAGTGAAAGAGATGCATACGGAGATATTCTCATTAAGAGGTCAGCTGGCGCAGGCTGCCACCTTGCAATGTATCCATAAAGAGTGCTCGCAACGTAGTGTGGCAGAAGC
This sequence comes from Bacteroides sp. BFG-606, assembly GCF_024788145.1. Lineage (NCBI taxonomy): Bacteria > Pseudomonadati > Bacteroidota > Bacteroidia > Bacteroidales > Bacteroidaceae > Bacteroides > Bacteroides sp. BFG-606. The sequence goes on from NZ_JANUIL010000001.1 coordinate 5,658,736, forward strand.
CTGACAATGAACGGTCTTATCCATGAGAACTATCAATCTAATAGTAATCCATTGCTCCGCCACGCGCGAGGACAAGAGCTTCACGGAATATGATCTGGATATCTGTCACCGCAGGCGCGGATTCAACGGAACGGGGTATCATTTTTATATCCGCAAGAACGGTGATATAAAGTCTACCCGTCCGATAGAAAAGGTCGGTGCGCATTGTCGCGGTTTCAACAAGGAAAGTATAGGTATCTGCTACGAAGGAGGACTCGACTGCATGGGACAACCGAAGGACACACGCACCTGTTGGCAAAAACACTCTCTGCGCGTATTGATTCTTGCTTTATTGAAAGAGTATCCCGATTGCCGGATATGTGGACACCGGGATCTTAGCCCCGACCTGAACGGAAACGGCGAGATTGAACCGGAAGAATGGATCAAAGCCTGTCCTTGCTTCAATGCTGAAAAGGATTGGGATAAAGTCTAAAAAAAGATTAGCTTTATTATAATTTAGGCACGGATAACACGGATTTCACGGTTGCTTTGTATAAGCATAGCACTAACCGTGTAATCTGTGTAATCCGTGCCTAATCTTTATTTTATGATTTTACAAGACTACTCGTTATCAAAGGTCGTTTAAAACCGACGCAATATGCTGTCTAATTTTCCAACGAGGTAAAAGGGAAGATTAATCAATTTGAATTCTTTCCCGTCTGCCGTCTTCACCTCATCCACCGCATAGGGCTGCGACCATATTCTGACTGCAACTGTCTGCACAGAGCGATTCATAAAAGAATGCAAGGAACGTAGATGGGCGTTATGTCCTGACTTAACTTCAATGGGATAAACCATGGAATCCTGTACCCAGACATAATCGACTTCTGCATTTGAACCGCTCTTATTACGTACCCAGAAACAACGTTTCTGACTGACTTTATCTGTCAGTGTCAACAGTTCTTGCGCCACAATCTGCTCCGCTATCATACCACGCCAAGCATCCATTATATCTTTTGCTCCCAAAACTTCCTTCTGCACCTGTGCCGCATAATTCACCAATCCTGTATCCAACCAGACCAGCTTGGGCATACGCTTTATTTCAGGAGTGGCCGGAACTTCCGTTGCCGTAGTCGGATAAACTAGTTCCAATAGCATTGCTTTCTCCAACAGACGAAAAGCCTCTCCTACTTCCCGGGCATTATAAGACGAACCGGCAAATCCCCCCTAAAGTTACTGCTTGCCCGGCTTTATGCCATCCCTCCTTTAAGATAAAACGAATCACTTCCGGAAGTCGTTTCCCTTGAGCGTACTTTTCCACATCATCCCGGTATCCTTGCAAAAGGGTTTCATAAGTGGACTCCAAAACTAGAATATCCCTGCTCTCTGCATAAAGCTGCACAACTTCCGGCATGCCTCCAATCAGCGTATAGATATTAAACAATAACATCAAACGGTCATGAAAAGCGAAAGTGACTTCCGGTTGATCTAAAACAGTCACTAAAGCTTCTTCGCCGACAGCACCCAGAAACTCGCGAAATGAACAAGGACGCAATGCCATATATTGCACCCTTCCCACTGGAAATGAAACATGCACATCTATCAGGTTTTCTAATAATGAACCGGCAGCAATCACATAAATATCAGGTAATTCTTCATAAAAATAGCGCAACAATGCCATCGCCTTTGCCGAATTTTGAATTTCATCAATAAAAAGCAAGATTTGTCCCTCTTTCTTTACCTTTCCACAATGTGCAAAGAACAAAGGCATCAAATCTTTTAGAGGCACATTCAACTCAAATAAGGATGCTGCCTCCCGTTTCTCCAAATTCAAATAAAGGTAATTTTCAAACTGTTTCCCAAATTCGTTAACTACCGTTGTTTTACCTACTTGTCTCGCTCCACGTAATATTAAAGGCTTTCTGTGCGCATCGACTTTCCATCTTTCCAAATGAAGCAATATATCTCTTTTAAACATGAATCACAAACTTATTGGTTATCAACAACAAAGTTATAAAAAGTTTTCAAAGATGGGGTAAAATACTCGAATTTTGTTCTAAAAATGGGGCATAACTATACTGTTTTTGTTGCATAAAGAGGGGAAGCATTTATAATACTGTTCCAAAGATGGGGCAAAAGAAACAAACCAACAACTGCACCCCTCTATCAGAAGACAAATGATGCAGTTGTTGGTTATATCTGTTTTTCTTATAATGCCAGACGGTAAATCTCTTTGCTGTCCTGTTTCGCTAATTTGACATAATTGCCTACCAATTCGCCTTTATTCCGGTGCAGACTATCTACAAGGCGGTCGATGTCGGGATTCTCAATGCCAAGTTCTTTGAAGGTCACAGGCAGGCCGATGGAAGTAAAGAAGGATTTCAGGCGGGAAATTCCTTCAAGGGCCACCGCCTTTTTATCGTCAGATTCTGCCACTCCCCACACCCGGATAGCGTATTGGGCTATCTTATCCACATTGTGTTCTGTCATCCATGTCATCCAGGCAGGGAAGATTACGGAAAGTCCGGCGCCATGAGTTACATTGTAAATAGCACTGATTTCATGTTCAAGGAAGTGGGAAGCCCAGTCCTCTTCACAACCTACACCACAGGTTCCGTTATGGGCAATGGTTCCACTCCACATCAGATTGGCACGGGCTCCGTAGTTTTCAGGTTCTTTCATGACGGTGGTTGCTTCTTTGATGATGGCAAGCAGTGTGCCTTCGCACAGACGGTCGCCTATCTCTACATCTTTCGTGTTGGTGAAATAGCGTTCCATGATGTGTGCCATCATATCGGCAATGCCGCAGGCGGTTTGGAAAGGAGGAAGTGTGTAGGTCAGTTCGGGGTTCATTACGGCGAAAACAGGACGCAGTACACCGGGAGCACGGAGGCTTAATTTCTGTAAGCCATCGACTTTCGTGATGACGGTGTTACCGGAACCCTCGCTTCCGGCAGCAGGAATCGTTAACACAACGGCTACTTTCAATGCTTTCGTCACAATGGCTTTTCCGATGTAGAAGTCCCAGAAATCTCCGTCATAAGGAACTCCGGCTGCAATAGCTTTCGCCGTATCAATCACAGAGCCGCCACCAACGGCGAGCATCATATCTACGTTCTCTTTCCGGCAGAGGTCGATTCCTTCATATACTTTCGTGTCTATCGGGTTAGGCTGTACACCGCCCAGCATACAATAGGGAATCCCCGCTTCCTGCAATGATTTCTCAACACGAGCCAATAATCCGCTGCGTATCACAGAGCCACCGCCATAGACAATCATTATTTTGCGTGCGCCGTATTTCTGCACTAATGCTCCGGTTTGCGCTTCCGTGTCCCGTCCGAATACAAATTCGGTAGGGCTGTAAAAGATAAAATTATTCATTGTCGCTTTCTTTATAGGCCTTTTTATATAGATCCTTTATAAGTCAGACAAAGTTATAAATTTAAGCAGAATATTTTTCTTTTGATTGTTTAAAGTTTCCTACTTTCATCAGTGCAAGTCCGATAACAATCCAGACCATTTCACGCACTCGGGTAATCAAAGCGGCATAGACACCGTAGGCTCCGGAAAGGGAAAGTCCACCTACGGCAAGGGCAAAGCCGCCTTCACGACCTCCCAGTTGCATGGGCAGGAAAAACAGCAGGTTGGCAAGAAGAGAAGAGAAAGCTGCAATCAGGCAGCAGTCGGCAAAGCTGACGTTAGTGGTCAGCACATTCAGTATCAGCCAGATTTCAAGACAGCTGACTACACGGGCGGTATATTCCAATAAGAGGGCACTATAAAATGTTTGTTTCTTTTGCTGATGGAGAAGTGCGATTTGTTTGTCTATATTCTCCAGTTTCTCTTTATGTGCACTTGCAAAATGAACGACTTTCTTTTTCAGGAAAGGAATACGGCTACCCATGCGGACAAAAGCTACTGCCATCCCATGCCGATAGCCTTTGATGAAAAGAATAACGATCAGTAGGCAAAAGAGGGTTATAGCTCCCAGGATCATTCCCATCACCCACCCCACCGGGTACAGGCAGACATAAAGCAAGACTGAACTCAACCAAAAGCAAAAGTGGGAAAAGATGTGCATCATCACGTAAAGAATCACGGAAGAGGTGGCGCGTTCGATTCCTATATAGGGTTTCAGTTCCATAATGCGGTATGGCTCACCGCCCATCAGTCCGACGGGAGTCACGTAATTGAGTGCAAATCCCGTCACGGTGAATTTGTAGAGCCGGGCAAATGAAAAGCCGGTTTTACCGCTGCTACGAATTATTATATACCACGATACCGTATTAATCAGGTAGACGAACAGCCACAGCAACAAGACCAAAGGTAAATATATCCCCGCACGTTTCAGATTCATCCAAAGCTCCTGATAATCCATATCGAAAGTGAATATCATAATCAGGACGGCAATAATACCAAAGGCGAGGAATATATTACGATATTTGTTCTTCACTGTTTCTTGTATGACTTAGTACGATTTATTCCAATACGGAGATAGATCTACTTTATATATGCATAATATCTTTCGAAGAATCTTTTGAATGCCGGAATTTTCATCAATACATATTCGAATACCAGCCAGCCGATCAACGCGCAAGAGACACCGAGTAATACATCAATGATATAATGATGGCATGAATAAATGGCTGTTCCCCAAATACCTACCATAATAATAGAGAAAAGGGTAATCACATACCATCTGCATTTACCGATAATGGCGTACACTAATGCAACTACCATATAGGCCGCGTGCAGTGAAGGTACTGCCGCAAAGACGTTTGCATTGCGTCCATAGATCGAATCGAAGATGGTCACTCCGAAGAAAGTATCAAAGCGTCCCAATCCTGCTACATTGCCGGGTGTGTTAAGTATCGGTTCGAAACCGTAGTTGATAGCATACCAGGGCGGAGCTGCCGGATGGATATAATAACCGGCAAAGCCGATCAGGTTGACGAATAAGAATACCAATGCAAAGCGAAGGTAGGTTTTTCTTTCCTTCTTGAAATACAGGCAAAGCCCGAACAGGATAGGAACAGGAACCCAGCAAAGGTAGAAAATTCCGGCAAAGACGTCTGCTATCGGCCAGTTGTGTGCAGCGAAGTATTCGCAAGGGGTAACCAAAAGGCCATTATCCATCACTCCGAAGAGGGACTTTTCGAGATTATACAGTCCGGCTACGTCAATCGGGTTCACTTCGTAGTTGGGGCAAATACGCATCCAGTCATACGAAATTCCAAAAATAGCGAAAGGCAACAGAGCTACCGCCAACTTACGAGTAGGCAATCCGGCAAAAAATAAAACTAAATAGAGTACCGCCATTAACAAGTGCTCGGAACGAAGTCCGATGAAGATACCTGTCAGCAAAAGGAAAAGAGCCATAATGACTGTCACAGTCAGGGCTTCTCTCTTCGACGGCATTTGAATATTCTTTATCATCATAACGTTTTGATTAGACAACTAGACTATTTACTATTGGACTATTTACGATGTACTATTTAGGATGTACGATGTAAATAGTAAATCGTCCAATAGTAAATTAATTCATTCTTTCAACGCTTTGTAGCAATGTCTCACACGTGCAAAAGCCGTGATATTGGCAAACACAGCAACAAAAGCGAGAGGAACAATCATAATCAGAATCGGTTCGAAAGCGGTGATGTCTTTGAAAACGCCACAGAACAAAGCTCCGAGACTGGTCAGCACTACACGCTCCGGACGTTGCATGAATCCTACTTTACATTCGATTCCCAACCCTTCGGCACGAGCACGCACGTAGCTTACCATCAGTGAGCCGATTAACGCTATGAAGGCAATAAGTGCATAGAGGAAATAGTCTTTCATTGACAAATAGTAACAGATACCGAAGAAGGTCATCAATTCACTGTAACGGTCGAGCACTGAATCGTAAAGCGCACCGAACTTGGAACTCATGTTACCTAGGCGAGCTACACGTCCGTCCATCATATCAAACAATCCGGCAAACAAAATCACACCGCCTGCCCAGCCGATAATGGCCAAATCATTTTGACCGCCATAAATGCCGGCATATACAAACATTCCTGCCGCTACTACATTCAGGATAAATCCGGTAGTGGTGATAAAATTAGGAGTGATCCCTATTTTAATCATTCCGCGTATCAAGGGATTGATAATCTTATAAATCAACTGTTGTAAATAATCTCTGTAATTCATCTGTTTAAATCTGTTTATATCTATTTTTATCTAAATCTTCTGTTTTCTCAATCAGTTCTTTCAATCGATCTTTTCAATCTGTTTTTTCAGTTTCTTTTTCCGAATAAACTTCTTATATCTATATTCCGGTAGACAAAAAAGCGTTGCATATTATAATTCCAGAACAATGCTACGATGATTGCCACTACCACTTTAGGAATAATAAAGAAATCTCCGAAATACAGGCTAAGCGTATCACGTACCCAAGGAATCCTCGCTAATGATTCCGTCAGTGCATACGTGCCCCACGTGTTCAGCCAAACGCTGCAAATCCATACAAGGATAAATTTTACAGCCACATTCGTTTTCTTTCCTTTCGATTTAAAGGTCCATTTATAGTTGATTACACAATTGATGATCCCTCCATAGATAGCCCCCGCCAAGGTGGCATATACGTAGTAGACTTCGAAGAGCCTGACCAGAAGAATCGTAACAAGAAAGTCTGCAATAGTTGCCATTTGAGCAGAAAGCTGCGCCCTCAAGAACATGAAGAAACCACCCTTCTGGGAAATCATCCGTGCAACTCTTTTCAGCCAATCACCCATCTTGCTCCCACTAACAAAATAAAACTATACACTCCCGCCAAAACATCGTCCATCATCACACCAACTCCACCTTTCAGGCTTTCCATACGGCGTATGCCCAACGGCTTGGCTATATCAAAGATACGGAACAAGGCAAAAGCCGCAATCACGTACCAGAACCAACAGTCGTCATTGGGGACAGCCAATAACGGTATCCACACTCCTACCATCTCGTCCACTACCACGCGCGAAGGATCTTCCCCCCAATAAGTTTCCAACTTATCGGCAGCCCAAATACCAGCGAATGTAAATACAATCACCAAAACGGCGGTCAGCCATAATACAACAGGGAAAGGAAGAAGGAAATAAAATGCAATCCAAATGATAGAAGCCAGTAACGCCCCAGCCGTGCCGGGAGCAAAAGGAGAAAAACCGGAGCCAAAGCCCGTGCCTATAAAAACAGGTAGAAAGGGAGGACGCTTCATTTATTACTTATTACTAATTACAAACTACGAGTCGGTTGTGCCATAAGTTCCCAAACGTGATCGGGAATTTGTACAATACAAAAGTAAAAGTTGAGGTTGAGCATCCACCAGTCTTTATAGGATGGTAAATCTCAATCTCAACTTATTATTCGGGGTTACTGATTAAGCTAAATAATCAGGTTCTTTTTCACCAATCATGTTACGCAATGTCTGTTTTACCATTCTCCATTGTGTAAACAAGTCGTGTTCGGGCTGATGTTCGAAATCGTGCATCGGGCTCTTGCAGAAGAATGACAACCAAGTCTGGATGCCGCACATGCCTGCACGCATAGCCAAGTCACTGAACAACACAAGGTCAAGAGCGATAGGAGCTGCAAGGATAGAGTCGCGGCAAAGGAAGTTCACCTTGATTTCCATCGGATAACCCATCCATCCGAAGATGTCGATGTTGTCCCATGCTTCTTTGTTGTCTTTGCGAGGAGGATAGTAGTTGATACGTACTTTATGATAAACATCTCCATAGAGATCCGGGAATTTTTCGGGTTCAAAGATAGTATCGATTACAGACAGCTTGCTGACTTCTTTCGTCTTGAAGTTATCCGGATCATCGAGTACTTCACCGTCACGGTTACCGAGGATATTGGTAGAGAACCAACCGTTCACACCCAGCATACGGGTTTTGAACATCGGAGCTAATACAGTTTTCATCAGTGTCTGACCACTCTTGAAGTCTTTACCGGAGATAGGTACATTCTTTTGTTTAGAGAATTCCCACATAGCAGGAGTATCTACACATAAGTTAGGAGCACCCATTACGAACGGAGCGTCTTCTGCAATCGCAGCATACGCATAACACATACTCGGAGAAATCACTTCTGTGTTGTTTTCCTTCATTGCTTTCTCTAAAGCAGCGAGTGACATGTGTTCGTCAGACAACGGAATGTAGATTTCAGTACTTGCAGCCCAAAGCACAACGACACGTTCGCAGTTGTTAGCAGCCTTGAAGTCGCGGATATCCTGACGAAGTTGTTCTACCATTTCCCAACGGGTAGCAGCTTTCTTAACGTGCGTACCGTTCAGACGTTTTGCCCAGTTATGATCGAAAGCAGCCGGCATCGGCTTGATAGCTTCCAACTCTTCTTTCACTCCGTTCAGGTCTTTTTCTTTCAAAACCTCGGCGTACATAGCAGCTTCGTATGCGTTGTCCGGGAAAATATCCCATCCTCCGAAAACAATGTCTTCCAAATTCGTCAAAGGCACAACGTCCTTGATGAGTTTTTCTTCGTTGTTCTCCATGCGCATTGTGGCTAACTGTGTAATAGATCCTATCGGTTTTGCCAGTCCCTTACGAGAGGCTAGTGTACCTACAATCATCGTGGTAGCTACCGCACCACCCACTCCGACTACCAGTACGCCAAGACGCCCGGTAGCGGGTTTAATTTCTTGTTTCATTTCTATTCTATTAAAATTAAACTAAAATTGATGCAAAAATAAGATTAATTAATTACTAATACGGTCTTTATTTGTCATATAAACATTGCAATTAGCAGGATTTAACTTTTAAAAGGTCATGTGGAGACTTATTCTCAAGCCGGATTTGTCAATCCCGGGAGAATCACGATAAGTGAGCCTCCAGACATAGTCTAAACGTAACACCTTGAAAATGTTTTCGATACCGACACCCGCCTCCACGTAAGGTGTTTTTCCCATTGTTTGTGTGTGTTCTATCGGAAAAGCGAACAAACCGTCACTCAAAGCAGGGTTGTTTTTATCGCTCAAATGTCCATATAGACCCCGACAGGAAACTATTTCCCTCCATTTAAGTTTTTTCAACAACGGGACGCGGTTGAACAGCCATCCGTTGAGGAAATAAGTAACATCCCACGAGAAATATTCATCGTTCATAAACTCCATCGCATTCATCAACGAGTAGGATTCGGGTTGGATGGTATAAGAAAGGTTGGCATTAGGCATGATTAGCAACGGAAAAGGAACTTTGTCCCACACTTTTCCGGCTTTCAGGATAATGTCTGTATAGCCGAATGCGGAAAACCAGAAGCGTTTCTGAATACCGGCCTCGGTATGATTGTAGGTATAATCACTACCCAACACGTCTTTTCCGGCAAGGGTATGCGACAGGGTAAACACCGGTGCATCCAACGATACAGGGAAACGGTTCCATTGAGTCTGGAAGAATTTCTCGTTCGGAGCATAACGCAGTTTCAACTCTGCCGCAGTGATAGAGAAATCTTTGACCGGAGTGTACGCATCTCCTTCTTTTTTTAAGAAAGGAATCAGATAGGAGGACTCATCTTTTCGTGTACGTGCCGTCAACTGGAAAGAAAAACCGGAATAAAACTCATTGGTATAGGTCATCTCTGCTTGCCGGAAGTAGCCGATACGGTCGTCTTTCTCACGTTTCAAAGCCAGAAACACGTTGTCTTTACTTGTATACAGGTAGTTTTGCCCGTACTGGTTTACATCGGATTCGTAACGCAATTTCAGAGAATGGATCGGAAATTCATTAGCATATTCTTTTTTCTTCTTGAATGAATATTCCAGTTCCGCCAATCCTTTCACTCTTTCATCTTTAAAACCGTAGGCCACATATCCTTTGCCAAACAGGTGCGGATTGAGCCAGGCGGTTGTCATACCTCCGGCACGAATGCGGGGACCCTCCAATGTATTACCGCTGATGGTGGCATTCATCGGGCCGATATAAAAAAGAGGGGCTTCTTTAGAGGTAGGGATATATCCCGTAAAGAGAATGGAAAGCACTTTTTCGGTCCAGTAATATACCGGATAGCTGCGTAATTGCGTCATCAGGCGGTCTACCGAGTTTTCCTGTTGGGAGATAGCGGCTTGCGGGCGGTTCTCCGCCCAGAATGTTTCGGGACGAGACAGGGCTTCGGTTTCTTCAATAATGCGTTCGGGCTTGGTGAAAGCTTTGCCAGCTTCAGCAGTCGGGATAAAGGTGTAGTTGCTGTAATCTGCCACACGGCGGGCAAAAATACCGTCCTGCCCTTCGGTCAGTTTAAACTCAACAGTGATGCTTTCGTGGTCGAGCAAGCGTGTACCATCTTCGGCACGCTTGAATTCCTGCTCAAGCAACATATAATCCACAAAGTTCAGGTTTATCCTTTTGGGGAAATTAAATACGGCACGTTTGACAAAATAAGTAGAGTCGAGCACCACATACAGATGTCCGTTGAAACCGAAAGACTCGGAATTGAATGGTGTAAAAGCAAGGTCTACACAGGGTTCTCCGGCAATCTGTAAAGTATCCATCAGGTAATATTTATAGAAACCTGTGCCGATACGAGACAAAGGACTGACAAACTTGTTCGTGAACAGGGAGATATTATTTTCATAAATGTCTACGTCTTTAAAGACTTCATTGATGGCAGCCTGCATTCCTTGTTTGGAGAGAAACTCATCGACCCCGGCCTGTTTACGCCCTTTCACCCACTGCTTCTCGGAACGGGGAGATTTCCGGTAATAGTCTGTGGCAAGCAGTTCGCGAGCCGATACTGTCAGAATCGGTTTACCGGTGACGGCGGAAGTGTCTACGTATTCGGTAAGGAAATCAAATTTACGATACAGCCATTTCTTCTGTTTCTCTTCATCGAAATTGTTCAATGCGAAAGTGGTCTTTTCATAACGTTCGCGTTGCCAAAAGTCTTTTTCGTAGGGGGAATGGTTGTCACGGCTTTCAATCATGCGGCGCACAAATTCTACGGCCGGATTATCTTTCTTCCGATAGTGCTCGCGTTTGGGTTTTACCACTACTTCACCGAGGGCATATTCGGTAGGCGAAAGCGCCACTTTATACGATGCGTTATGTGCAGGACGAATGGAATGGATATAGTCATTATAACCGATTACAGAGATAACAAGCACTGCTTCGGAACGGTTGGTTTTGAAGTAGAAACGTCCGTCGCTTCCGGTAGTAGTTCCTTCTGTCGTGTCTTTTAAGCGTACAGATGCATAAGGCAGAGGTTCTTTCGTCAGAGAATCAGTCACCACACCTTGCACCACATACTGCGCACTTAGCGGAATACTGATAGCCAATAAAAGAAAGAGCGTCAATGTGCCTTTTTTTCATTAATCTCATACCTTAAATCCTATTGAATTGAGCGGGGCAAAGGTATGAGTGATTTTAAGACAAAAAAAGGTCTATTTGATGGAAGAAATGTTCTTATTTGACACAATTAGGGGAAAATAATGCGGAACCGGGTCAGGCCATCGGCGTAGGTTCGCAAAGAGAATGTGCATCCGTGACGCATCAGGACTTCACGAATAAAGATAAGCCCGATTCCCTGACCGTTCGGTTTGGTGGAGAAGAAGGGGCTGAACAGTTTAGCTTCTGTTTCCTTGCTGATCCCCTTACCGTTATCTATCACTTCAACAGTGGCGGGAGACATAGTACGGACTATTATTTCTCCATCGGCTTCAATGCTTTCCACCGCATTTTTGATGATGTTTACGAGTACTTGTTCAAACAAAGCGGCATCCAGCATAACGTCTTTCATACTTTCATCTATTTCCATGCGGAGGACAATATGACGGTCATTACACATTCCTTCCATAAAGCGTTTGCAGGTGAAAACCAAATCATTCAGATTGATAGAAGAAAGTGTCGGTTCAGGGATTTTCACAACGTCAGCAAAACGGGTAATGAAACGACTCATCGAGAAACAACGGTCGGTACACACACGCATCACGTCGCAGATGTCGTCCATACCTTCTTCACAGGAAAGGGCTTGTTCTACCGTATCCAGCGTAGAAGTGATGCCGGCAGTTGTGTTGTTCACTTCGTGAGCAATCATGCGGATCACTTTCTCATAGGCTTTCTTTTCCGCTTTCATCACTTCGTCAGTAAGGGTTTCCACCAAGTAGAAAGGGTGCTGAAATCCACGGTCGATGAAGGAGGAATGAGTGCACCGGTAGATATTCGAGTCGTTCAGACGGACAGTAACCGTCTCTCCTTTCGGAAGGCTGGACAGTTCCACCGCCAACGGAGAATCAATTTCTTTCATCTTCTTGCCTTGTACATCTTCCAGACGAACGCCCAGCATCTTCAAAGCCATCGGATTCAGTTCCGCAAGGTCTTCATCAAGGGAGGTTATGATAACTCCCATCGGAGAAGCCTTAATCAGCAGATCGAGAAAGTTATTCTGCTCACGCAGACGGAGACGTTCATTCTTGAGCTGTTCCATCATACGGTTGAATATATTCACCACACGGTCGGCTTCATATTGTCCTACAGGACTAAGACGGCTACTGAAATCCTGCTCACGCAGCAGTTCCATACCGCTTCCGATGGTATTCAACGGTTTCACTATCTTACGATAGAAGAATGTCAGATAAAGCAGGATAAAAAGCACCAGCCCCTCTCCTATGTAGAAAAAGAGCGCGTTTATCTGACTGGAGAGATAGAGCAATATACTGCCCAATGCCAGCAACAGAATGACAAGTATGTAAAAAAGTCCTTTTATACGCACGTTTATCTGTAATTAACAGTTTGTTTTTATACTGTAATATTATATTTTTCGAGGCGTCGGTAAAGGGCGGCACGACTGATGCCTAATGCCGTAGCTACCTGACTAAGATTTCCTTTGCAGCGTTCCAAAGCCTGAAGAATGGTCTGACGTTCTATTTCGTCTAAAGTCATTCCGGCCAGTGCTGCGCCTTCGGCTACTTTTGCATCATCGTGACGGATGTACTGGGCGTCAAAATCGGAAGCATCGAGAAGCGGTTTGCCACTTACCAAAATAGTGCGTTCCACCAAATTCTTCAATTCACGGATATTCCCCGGATAAGGCAAACGGCTCAAGAATTGCAGGGCATCGGCAGAAAACTCCGTACGGGGCAATCCATTGGTTACAGCCTGGCGGTCAGCAAAATGACGTGCCAGCAAAGGAATATCCTCACGACGTTCGCGCAGAGCCGGCAGTTTCACCGTTATCAGATTGATACGGTAGAACAGGTCTTCACGGAAAGTACGCTCGCCCACCATCTTACGCAAATCGGCATTGGTGGCTGATACCACCCGAATATCCGTCTTGCGGGCGCGGCTGTCACCAAGCACTTCAAATGTTTGATCCTGCAATACGCGTAACAACTTCACCTGGCACGAAAGATCAAGATCACCGATCTCATCCAGAAAAATCGTTCCTTTGTTTGCCATCTCGAAACGTCCGATACGATCTGCGGAAGCATCGGTAAAAGCTCCTTTCTTGTGCCCGAACATCTCACTTTCAAACAGGCTTTGGGAAATTCCTCCGAGATTCACTTTCACAAAAGGATATTTGGCACGCTGACTGTTGATATGAATGGCTTCGGCTATCAGCTCCTTACCTGTTCCGCTTTCTCCTGTTATCAATACAGAAGCATTGGTCTTTGCTATGCGGGCAATGGTATTCAACACATCCATCAATCCCTGGCTACGCCCGATGATGTGGCTGCGGTCGAAAGACTCGCTCTGTTCCTGGGTTGTCTCCTGTGAAGTGGCGGAAAGTTCGAGTGCCGTTTCGATGCGTTGTAACAAGGCGGCATTATTCCATGGCTTCGTAATGAAATCAAAGGCTCCTGCCTGCATTCCTTGCACGGCAAGTTGGATACTTCCCCAAGCGGTCATTAAAATCACCGGTACTTCGGGACGGAATATTTTTACTTGTTTGAGCAGGGTTAAACCTTCCTCACCCGTTGTGGAAAGAGTGAAGTTCATATCCATCAGAATCAAATCCGGTGCTACGGAACGTACTACTTCCATTGCTTCCCGCGGACCGGGAACGGTCTGTGCTTCGTATCCTGCCCGTTTCAACATGAAGCTAAGCGAAGAACGCACTGCGCTGTCGTCGTCAATTATCAGAATCATAGTTTATGTTCTTTTTAATCATAGGTATTGTTTTACTGCTATGACTGTACAAAGCTACAAAAAAATAGCAACCGGCATCACTCTTCTCTTTTTTATTGCCGGATAATTTCATCAAAATCAGCTTCAAGTTCGGAGTTCGAACGAAAATCCCATAGCGTCAGACTGCGAATCTGATAATAGTAATACCAATAATAATAGAGTTCGGAAATATGTTTCTGTCTTGCCTCATCTTTAGAGTTCTGCGCATCATTCAGATCTAAGGTATTGATTTTGCCTATCAGGAAAGTTTCAATACTGGTTTTATAACGTTGCTGTGCAATTGCATCGGCTTCCTTCGCTATGTCCAACTGCTGCGCCTGATTATTAAAATGCTCCACCAACAGAAAGATATCCTGATTGAAGTTGATCTGTTCTTGGCGGATCTTTGAAAGCACTACATCCCGGTTACTCTTGGCTACCCGGACTTTTCCACGACGTTTTCCCCAATCGAGAATCGGAATCTTAACGCCTACCTGAACAATCTGATTATCCTGCAAGTTCCGGTAAACGGCAGGGAAGTTCCGGTTCTCGCCAGTATACCCCACGCTTGCAAATAAATCGACACTACGCAGATTTCCGCGTGCGGTGGCTACTTCATAATCGGCTTCCAACTGGCGACGACGGATATTCTGTGCAAACGAGTTACGTTCCAATGCTTTATTTAAAACCAGATTGTACTCCATCTTCGGACGGTCCACCGCCTCGGGGAGAACAGGATTTAGTATTTCATCTTCACCTACTCCCAGAAAAGCACGGAGCTGGAACATTTTGGCATTGAGGTCACTCTCTGCCTCTGTTAATGCTGCTTTCGCATTCAAGGCGGAAAGTTTGAGCTGTAAGAGTTCATTCTCGGAAATCTGTCCCATTTTACGTTTGGCAAGAGCCACTTCATAAAGGTGATCAGCATTTGTCAGGTTCTGTTTCGCTGTGCCGAGATTTTCTCTTGCCAGCAAGAGATTGAAGTAGTAAGTGATAGCACGCATTGTCACTTCTTCGGTAGCAGTGATAAAAGCAGCTTTTGCTTCGGCATAACGCACCGGTTCAATGCGCCTGTTCCATTTTATATGATTCACTCCAAAGATGGGTTGCGTGAGTTGTAAGGTGACAGGGACGGACATAAAGTGACGGTCACCTCCGGCTCCCAATTGTTTGATATAGTCGAGAGAAGAGGTCAACGAAAGTTTACCACCGGTGAGCCATATGTTCTGATCGATGGAAAGATCACCGGTCAGTCCTAAGGTGTTGTTACGGACGAAGCCGTAAGAACCGTCCGAATTTTGATAAGAACTATATGATTTATTATAATTGGGCAGAGTTCCGGTCAGGTTGACTTCCGGCAGCAGATCGGCACGAAAAGTGCGATATTCCCAATAGGCTGTTTTCAACTCGTTTAAAGCAACGGCAGCATCCACAGATTGAGCACGTGCCATCGCAATGGCTTCATTTAAGGTGATCTCCCTTTCTTTCTGCGCCGACAATGCCAATGGCAGACAAGCGGCAACAAGAGCAAACAATATACGTTTCTTTTTCATTATGCACAGTATTTTCCTCCAACAGAGGATCAAACGATGTGCCAAAAAAGT
Organism: Bacteroides sp. BFG-606; assembly: GCF_024788145.1. Lineage (NCBI taxonomy): Bacteria > Pseudomonadati > Bacteroidota > Bacteroidia > Bacteroidales > Bacteroidaceae > Bacteroides > Bacteroides sp. BFG-606. The sequence continues at coordinate 5,674,457 of NZ_JANUIL010000001.1, forward strand.
AATGTTTTTATTTTCAACAGATTACAGAATAAGAAAAGTGTTCATTTTCGGACACTATGCCCACAAATGAACGTTCGATTATTCGCAGTAGTTAGGAAGGCGCACAGTGAACCGGGTACCTTTACCTACTTCGGAAGTGACGGAGATAACGCCATTCAGCCGTTCGACAATGGTTTGGCAAATACTTAATCCCAAACCCGCTCCTTGTGTGAAGTTATCGACTTTATAGAATCGTTCGAATATATGACGAATACCTTCTTCCGAAATACCTACTCCGGTATCTTCTACAAAGATACGGATGTATCCGGGATCTTCATCATTTTCATAGCCGAAGGTAATGAAACCGCTACTCGTAAACTTAGCAGCGTTATTAATCAGGTTATTCACCACTTGCTGCAAGCGGACGTTGTCCGTTGTCAGATATTTCTTATCGCTTTCGGGCATACGCAACACCAGTTCTACTCCCGGAGGCATATTCAGCCGTTGAGAATCGTGGACGGTCTTTAACAACAAAGACAGGTTATGCTCTGCAAACATAAATTCCATGGTTCCCGATTCGATACGTGACAAATCAAGAATATCATTAATCAAAGCCAGCAACAGACCACAATTCTTATTGATGGTTCCAATAAACTGGGTAATCTCTTCTCCCGTAAAGCCGCTCGTGTCGCTTAACAAATCAGAGAAACCTACAATTGCATTCAACGGAGTCCGAATCTCATGGCTCATGTTTGCAAGGAAGGCCGATTTCAGTTTGTCAGCCTGGAGAGCTTTATCACGCGCCTCTCTCATCTCTTGCTCGGCAGTCTTATATCGTTGGATACTCTGACAAACACCTAATATATTGTACAATGAATCTTGTGTCAGCCCTGTGATTACAGAAGAACGGTATTCCCACCATTCATACTCTCCACTAACATTCCGCTGACGGAAGTTCAGGCGGGTATTTGAATCTTCACCCGTCAATGCCCTATCAAACAGTGGACTAATTTCTTTCAAATCTTCAGGATGGATGGTACGATCCATTTCATCACGGGAAATCGTAGTAACCGTTTCATCATATCCAAGACGTTTCAGGAAACCTTGCGGGAAAATAAAACAGTTTGTTTCCATATCAAACTGCCACGGATAGATGGAACTCTCATCTACTGCCATATCAAAGAAACGCTTCTGCATTTCTTCATTCGAAATATTCCGTGCGGAAAGTGCCATACCGGTAATCGTATTCTTTGAACGGATCGGGACAATCTCCCCCGACACCGGAAAGTATTTATCACTATGCACTTCTTTCATGAAAGCCCCCTGCGGTATCTCCACACTTTCTCCTTTAACAGCTACCTGCTTCAACATGGAATGAAGAATATCCTGACCGTCATAATATATCTTGAAGATGCTGCCTGCCATCATTCCTTCATAAAAACGACCTCCCGACTCATACGGCAAATGAAGCATTTGTAATAAGGAACGATTTGTGAAATGGATGTGCAAATCGGTATCATACGTTATCACACCATCGCGGATGGAATGAAATACATTATCAAACTCATTACGCTGTTCCACAAGTTTGTTCTGCACGAGCAGACGGGTCTGTGCCTGAATCCGTCGTTTGGATTCACGTCGGTTGACACGCATCAACCACACAATAGAAGCTATCAGCAATGCCAGGATAGACGGATAGAGCAGTATAAAAAGGTATTTATATTTCTCCCAATACGGTTCGTTAACGATGGTTCCGCTAGAGGCTACTTTATCGGGGTCAATATGAAAATAATCCAACTGTTTATAGTCATAGATGAATCCCTGTGTGATTTCTGTCACTCCTATGTCTTGAGGGGATGTACCTTTTAAGACTAAAGCAGCCCTTTGAGCTGCCGATAATGCCGAAGTATAGCTGTCGGCATCATAAGCGCCAAAAACTCCATTGGTCAATCCCACATTCTGGCTCGAAAAGACAGGAGCTTTTGAGTTTTTGCCAACAAATGAAAGGAAAGGCGACCATTTAGGAGCAACTACCAGACGTTCATAACTGTTACGAGGATAACAAATAGCGGCAATAATATGACTCGTTGTATAATTTTGAGTATTATAGACTTTCATTCTATAATCCGGATTATCTTTTTGAAAGATTTTCCACTCTTCTTCAAAATCTTCAAGGCCTTTGTTACTCAAAAAGCTGTTATCTATCACACAGACCACTTCTTTCCGCCGGGGAAATATCTTTTGCGCCTGACGCAATATGACATCAAAATCCGGATTGGCTGTGAACCCGCAAACATTGGGATGAGTAGCAAGCAGCTTCGTATCAGGATACTTAATGCCGAAAAACACGACCGGTATCTGCAAAGGCAACGAATCTCCACAGGCAAAAAGAGTATAGAAAGCTTCATCACTTGCTGTTATAATCAAATCGGTCTGCCTGTCACGAGCACGCTGACAAAAACGACGCATAATTACTTTTTCGGAGTTGAATGCCCAAAAATCGGCATCAAGATACTCCGTTGTTATATTCACCTTCAGGCCACTTTCTTTAAATCCTTTGGCCAACCCCTGATTAAGATCACTATGCCAAGGAGTTTGTGAGGTGTATGACTGTATAAACAGGATATTGTATGTACGTTCCGCTGTTGCCGCCTGAATAAGAACAGCAAAAAACAGAACGATAAGCAAACAATAGTAGCGTCGATTCATATAATTAAAGCCTGCGGTGTTTTCAATATTATGCCGACAAAGATACGTTAATTATATTGAAAACAAACAGATAGCCCAAGTTTTTTATTCTTCGCGCAACGCCTCGGCAGGGTGTATGCGAATGGCCTGACGAGCAGGGAACCAAATGCCTATGAGAATCATTAAAGTCATCAAGAAATAGGTAATGGCAAATGTGATAAGAAAACGTACCACTCCCCATTCCAAATACCCTCCCGTCAAATCCAAATAGCCGATATTATAGCATATCACAGCAGCAGGCAAAGCGGCCAGCGTCAACAGTAATAATCCTTCTTTATTCAGCCGTTGCCAAAGCTGCATCCGGCTGGACCCAACTGCTATACGAAGCGCCGACTCAGCACGACGGTGCTGTGTACGAAACCAGAATGTGCCGACAATACCCAACAGGATATTAAGCAGTAAGAATCCCATCATCCAGAAACGTACTTGTACCTGATTGTAACTCCCTTGCTGGAAATCATTGCGTATATCTTCGTAATCATGCACTTTCAGGATGAATAGGTTACCGACACTCAACTGACTGGCGGATAATTTCATCAAACGTTCCGGAAAGTCTGTGGAAGTTCCCGGTTTCACCCGCAAACAAACTTCCACATTGGAAGGATAAAACTCATCATCAAGTTCGGCCATTTCTTTTTCTGTAATGGCAACAGCTACATACCGGTCGCTATAATTAGCCCAGAAATCATTGTAACGCACTTTTGCCGATACACCTCCTATCTTGTACACTTCTGTAGAATCATCCACACTTACCAGATTCTTACCCAGTAGTGTACGGTCTCCTTTATAATCAGGCCGCCAGAAGTTTTCACCCACTACGACATTACCATTCTTCAAAGCCTGTACCAATGCTTCATATCCACGTCCATCGGCACTCTGATAACGGAATACCTGAAAGAAGTCAGGAGTCATCGCACGGTTCAGCGGATTACTAACCAGTGTGTCAAGACGCACCATCATGCCGGAATTACTACCAATATAGGGACGTGCATTATTGGATATGGAAACAGCTTCCACCTCCGGCAACCGACGGAGACGATTGGTTAATTCGGTGATATCCTGTCCCAGCGTGGTATTCTTTTGCTCTTTCGAAAGATACGAGTCGCTCTTGTTGTTTTTCAGACTAAGTTCCAGATAGTAAGTATCGGTTATATCAAATCCTACCGGTTCGTAATAGGTACGAGCCGTCACATATGTCCAGTCGACCACATACCACAAGACCACAAAAACAATTAACAGTTCCGACCATAACCATCCGTTTGACCGGCGTTCATTCCATATTTGTTTTAATAGTTGCATTTTCTTTAGAATTAATGAGTTGAATGTGATTGGATTATCTTTCATTTATGGCGTCAACAATATTGGTGCGGGTTACTTTCCATGCCGGAATAGCCGCACTTAACAGATTGAGCAGGAAGCAGGCAAAGAATGCCAACAGGAATACGACAGGATCGAATAATAAGTCGATGCACATAGTCCGCCAATCTTCCACGCCATTAGATACGAAATCTACAGAGAAAAGCATTCCTCCCAAAAGGAAAGCGGCAACATAACTTAATACCAATCCGAGAATACCTCCGAAGAGAGAATAAAGCATATTTTCGGAAAGCACTTGCATCATAAGTTCACGTCTGGGTGCACCAAAGGCTTTTCGCACGCCTATTTCAGAGATACGCTTACGCATACGCGACAAAGTAAGTCCGGACAAGTTGACAGCAGGAACAAGTAACAGAACAAGCAGCGTCAAGATATATTGCCGGACGGCTTCTTTCACAGCCGGAGGATTATTGGCGGAGTACCGTTGCGCGGCTACAAAATAGGTGTCGGGTTGTCCACGATAAAGCAGATCGAAGTTGGGATGCCCAGCCATGAAAATGGCTCTTAGCCGATCCGCCTCCTGGTGAATCGCCGGAAAATCTTCTTTTGATTTGGCCAGAATGTAGACAGCAGTCATTCCCATGATATTTTCATCCCCCCAAGTGGTTGTGAAAGCATTTGTCGAACTTAAAGGAATCCAGACCTGTGCATAAGCATAATTCGCCAATTTAGATACCGGATGCACTACTCCACAAATAACATAAGCTGAATGATTCAGAAGAAAGGTTTTTCCAACTACTTCTGATATTCCGAACAAGCGGCGTGCCATGTCTTCGGAGATTACGGCTTTTGCCGCACCCGCATCAAAATCGGCATTATCATACGGTTTACCGGATATAAAATCAAACTCGAACACTTTCCAGAAAGCATCGTCTGTTTGCAACACACTACAACTCTCCATTTCGCCTGCCGGTTTGGCTGCCAACATTGTTTCCCGAAAAAAACTAGTGATGGAAACCGCTTCGGGAGTTTTCATTTCTTTGAAACAGGCTTTCGCTGTATTGTATCCGATAGGGCCGTTACTCTGCCAGTTCACATTGGATTTGTTCTGAAGTCCGGCATACCGGAAAATGAGCATCCGGTCACGATGGGTCTCCGGTGCAAAAGGAGCGATTGTTGCACGTAAAGTGATGACAATTACCATAATCATAGCAATAGCCAAAGCTGTACCTATAATAGAAATAGAAGAAAGCAGTTTATTTTCCCTCAACAGATGGAACGCTTGTTTAAAGTAGAGTTTTATCATTATCATTTCAGTATAAAGTTCAGTATATTTCTTACTCATCTCTTAGTGCTTCGGCCGGTTGCACTTTCATTGATTGCAGAGCCGGATACGACACGCCAAGAATAATCATTATTGCCATCAAGAGAGATGTCAGTAAAATGGCTATCAGGAAACGGGATACTGTAAATGCCATTTGTGATATATCTACCAGTTCACTATATCCAATGTTGAATGCAATCAATACGGCAGGAAGAGCCGACATGCTTAACAGTAACAAACCTTCCGTAATCAAACGATAGAATATATTTTTCCGGTTAGCTCCCATCGCCATGTGTAAAGCGACTTCTCCCCGGCGTTGCTGAGTACGGAACCAGAAAGTACCGATCACTCCCAGAAAGATATTCAACAACAGGAAAAAGAGAATACAGAACTGGGTACGCAATTCATTATCATTGTCTATCTCACTGGCGGTCCGGACTTTGCTTAATGGGGTGACATCAAGTATATAAATATTCCCTACTTGATAGATACGGTCGGCATCATTCATAAGACGTTCTACAAACCCATTGTCTACGCCTTCTCGAACACGCAGGCTCAACTCAAGATAGGCTACATTTTCGACCGTTTCCATTTGTTCGTCAGAAAGATAAGTGCCGATATATGTCCCGGTAAAAGGTTTTCCGGCAATATTATAATGATCGTAGCGAACAGGCTCCGTTAAAGCTGCAATACGAAGGTTGGTATCACTCGTGCGAACTTCTTTAGCCAAAAGGTCTTTTCCATGGAAAGTGGCATCCGGATAATAGTCTGCAACATCGACAGGAACGATTATCGTATTTTTCTCCAGAGCTTTCACCAGACTTTCATAACCGGAACCATCGATATTCCGAAAACGGAACACTTTATAATATTCAGGAGTTGCCCAACGATCCATCGTACTTATCCAAACCGTGTCATTATCCGGGAAGCGGAAACTCGCTCCACTGCACCCTTCATTATATGGAATACTGTTTTGAGAGATACAGACAGATTCGACCTCCGGATGACGGGACAAACGTCCGGCTATTTCCCTTAAAGCAGCCATATCATCTTTAACAGTCAGCTCCGGATTGAAATCGGTAGATTTATCGGTAAGACGATTCATGCGTAATACATACGTATTTTCTATATTAAAGCCCATTGGCTGATAATAAATATGCAAAGTGACATAAACCAGATCAACGATATACCACAAAACGACAAACACCAACAATAGCTCAATCCATAGAAAAGCATTGCTCCGGCGCTCATTATATATTTGTTTCAATAACTGTTTCATCATTTTATCTTTGGTTTATTGCATCTACAATGTTCATTCTCGATACTCTCCAGGCCGGAATACCGGCACTCAACAGGTTTAATAACAGACAGAAACAGAATGCTACAAGGAATGTCAGCGGACTGAATAGCATATCAGTGGAAAGAGAAGTTTCCCCGGCAAGACCTGCATTCTCACTGTTACCGAAAAGGAATGAGTTTAACAGAAAAGTAGCTGAATAGCTCAATATCAGCCCCAGTACTCCTGCAAGCAGTGTCAATATCAGATTCTCCCAGAATACCTGTCGCAACAATTCGTTGGCAGTAGCACCGAATGCTTTCCGGACACCGATTTCTGTCATACGTTTTCGCATACGGGATAAAGTCATGCTACTTAAGTTGATAGCCGGAACCAAAAGTAGAATTACAATGATAAGAACGAATCGCCTGACAATGTGTTTCATATCCAGGTCTGTCCCCCAATGACGATAAAGGTAAGCAAATTGAGTATCCGGCTGACCACGATAAACCAATTCCATATCCTTCAACTTACTATTGTAGACTTGACGGTATTTTTCTACTTCAGCACGGATAGCCGGGAAATCGTCGGACGAACGTGCAAGGATGACCGCCCGCATAGGCCCCATCAGATTTTCTCTCCACGAGAAAGAAGCCAAATCTGTCGAAGTATAGGGAATCCAGACTTGTGCATAAGAAGCTGTCGCCAACTTTGATACGTCTTTCACTACTCCTGTAATGGCATAATCGGCTTTGTTTAATTGGATGGTACGTCCTGCCACGTCAGTTGTACCGAACAGACGACGTGCCACACTGGCAGAAACGACAGCCTTGGACAGCCCACTCTCAAAATCGGCTTTCGTGTATGGTTTGCCACACAAGAATTCAAAGCTAAAGACTTGCCAGAACGCTTCATCCGTCTCCATTTCATCTACACTCATCCTGCCTCCTCCGGGAAGAGAAGCGCGCATCTTATTATTAACGGAAGTAATGGTAACCGCTTCAGGTATTGTCAATGTCTTAAAGCATTCACGGGCAGTCGTGACAGACATCTGACTGCTGGCAGCATTATTGTGTTGCTCTTTATGCCGGGATGTCATTGCCTTGACATACAATGATCGTGAACGGTTAACCTCCGGCACACAGTCTTTTATCCGTATCTGCAATGTCAGCACGATCACCATTATCATGCAAATAGCCAAAGCTGTACCTACCATACAGACAATACTAATAAGCCGGTTCTCCTTCAACTGGTAAAGAGCTTGCTTTATGTATTGCTTCCACATCTTCTTATTCTTTTTTTGATTTGATTTTACAGGAGTTCACAGAAGAATGTTCTACATTAGAAATTCCAACCTTTCTTTGTTACGTCTTTACATTTCAGGTTTTTGGAATTGATTTTGCCAACGCCATCCCGTTTAAAGAAAGCTGCATCCGCTTTACCGGACACGGTGATATTTCCTACTCCATCCACTTTGGCCTTGATAGTGGTGCAATCAACATTCAGCTTCATATTGCCTACTCCGTCAACATCAAGTTTCAATTCATCGCAATAAAGACTTTTCACGTTGCAGTTACCTACTCCATCAAGTTCGAAAGCTATATTTTTAAGTTTTAGTTCTTCTTTTGCATCGAAGTTTCCTACTCCGTCTATTTTCACTTTGCTCAAATCGGGAGCAGTGATATAGAAAGTCAGATTCTTGACATTCTTGGCATTTTTATCTTTATAAGAGATAACCAGAGTTCCATTTTTCACTGTTACCTTTGTCTTCTCTACAAATTCAGAAGGACCTTCCAGACGGCAGGCACATCCTGACGATTGAGTAAAAATAATATTCCCGACAGATTGCAGGTTTATGGCAGAAAACTCGTCCACATTATAATCTTTACTCACATTTTGTGCCGATAGTGAACAAAAAGCAACACTTAACAGGGCAGCTATTGCAACGATAAAAATATTCTTTGTCATGATGATTTTTAATTTAGAGATACATTAATCTATTTTTCTATTTAGTTCTAATTGTAAGAGGCCATTTCTATTGCACCTGGCGTCCATCGAAAAAACGAATAGTGCGTGAAGTCTGCTTCGCCTGTTCTTCATTATGGGTGACCATCACGATGGTGCGTCCGTCTTCCTTATTCAACCGGTGAAGCAGTTCCATTACTTCAGCTCCCATCTTTGAATCCAGATTACCAGTCGGCTCATCGGCAAGGATTATTTCGGGATTACCGATAATAGCACGGGCAATGGCTACACGCTGGCATTGCCCACCGGAAAGTTGTGTAGGAAAATGATTCATGCGATGGCTCAATCCAACCTTCTCTAATACTTCTTGTGCCAACCGTTTTCGTTCACTGCCAGCCATACGTCGATAAAGCAAAGGAAGTTCTACATTATCCATCACGTTCAACGAATTAATCAAGTGAAAAGACTGAAATACAAAACCGAGCGTTTTATTACGAAAAACCGCCAGTTCCTTGTCTTTCATTCCTTCAGTACGTATTCCGTTGATTTCCACCATCCCCATTGTAGGTGCATCAAGCAACCCCATAATGTTCAGTAAGGTGGATTTTCCACATCCGGAAGGTCCCATTATACTTAGAAATTCTCCACGTTCTACCGTCAGATTCACATTCTCCAATGCTACCGTTTCAATCTCGTCCGTACGATAAATCTTAGAAAGAGAGTTCAATGTTATCATAACTTCTAGTATTTAGTTTATTTAATTTTCAACTTATTCTTGTTCTTATAAGCACTCATATCGCTTACCACTACCTTATCACCCGGCTGCAATCCGCTCAACACTTCTACATATTCAAAATTAGAATCGCCTAACTGTATTTTACGTTTTACCAGTTCATTATCAGAATTACAAACAAAAAGTTCATATTCACCGCGTCCTACATAGAAAGAGCCATTAGCTACACGCATCACATCTTCCTTCACTGCATTCATCACATAAACATCTGTCTTCAATCCGGAACGCAAGCGGCGGTGATTGTCCTCTTTCAACTGAACGGTAAATGATATCACACCATTCTTGGATAGTGGTGTAACACTGCTAACCGTCCCTTCCAGTTTGTCACTCCCTATCTTAACAATTGCTTTTCCTCCGGCTGCTACACGGTCACCGTACGTATCCGCAATCTCACCTTCCACTTTAAAATGGCTCAAATCAGAAATGATAGCCACCTGTCCGCCTTCGGAAATCTGTGCACCGATCTGGTTATTAATATAAGTAAGAATAGCTTTACGCGGGGAACGGATTTGTGCATCATCCAACGTACGTTTCTTTTCGGAAAGGCTCTTGCGGAAGATATTAAAGTCAAGCTCCTGAACTTTCAGTTCGGCAGCAGCTACTTCCTTCTCATTTTTATATTGTTGCTGAAGTTGTTCGTACTCTAATTGAGCTACATTATAGCTCAATTCAGCTTGACGTACCTTGTCTGTTGTTCCTGCACCGAGACTGTCCAGATAGTGTTCATTTCTCAACTCCACTTTCATCCGGCTCAATTTCATTGCCGAAACTTTTATCTGCATTGCCATATCGGAAAGTTTCGTCTGATTATTGACGCGAAGCTGATCGAGCTTATACTGACGCATCTGTTCCTCGTCCAGCAACTTTTTATATTCAATTTCCGTACTCTGAAGGTCCAGTTTCAGAATCGGAGTACCTACGTCTACGCTATCTCCCCCTTTTTTATAGACTTCAATAATACGACTGTTGATCGGAGAATTGATAATTTCCTCAAAGGCAGGGACAACCTTACCGGAAGCACTGACACTTACCTCGATCACTCCTTTATCGACTGTGGAAAAGACAAGATCCTTTGCTTCCACTCCTGCCCTTAGTACAGATATAAGTACACCGATGGCAATCATACTTGCCACTCCAATGGATGAATAACGAATTATCTTCTTATTACGTTCTTTTTGACGTACTTCTTTAGGAATTTCTCTGTCCATATCTGATCATTTACTATTTTATGATGTATCAATTCGATACTTTATATACCAAATCTGTGCCAAAACCGTAAATGATTGATAAATAGAAGATAACAAAAAACAAAGGGTGTCCGATATCGGACACCCTGTACGAATTTACCGTTCAGAATAAAATCTATCATCCTGCCGACAGGAGGTCTGTCTACTTGGATGATGATGTAATAGAGGGGTTCTTTTCCTCTTGTACTTGTTCTTTTCCCCAATGCGTAGTCTCTTCCAGCTTTTCACGATCACGAATCTCTTTTGCTTTACGGGCGTAGACAATCATACGCATAGACTGATCGTAAGTGAAATAATTCCATACCCAATTCAAGAGTACAATAACCTTATTACGTACCCCAAGAATAGAGCGCAGATGAACAACCAGCCACATCACCCAGGCAAACCATCCCTGCATTTTTACTTTACTAAACTCTGCCACGGCACGATTACGTCCTACAGTCGCCATCGACCCCAGATTACGATAATGGAAAGGTTTCATTTCCCGTCCTTTCTCCATACGAATCAGATTCTTTGCCAGCAGTTCTCCTTGCTGAATAGCGACTTGCGCCAATTGAGGATGTCCGTTCGGATAATCTTCATCAGCAACCTGAATACATTGGTCACCAATAGCAAACACATTGCTCATTCCCTCCACACGGTTGAACGAATCAACTTTAATACGTCCGCCACGTCCTATCAACGAAGGATCCATGTTGCCGATAGTCACTCCGGTAACACCACTCACCCAAATAAAAGTGCGCGTAGCAATCTCCGTACCATCTTCGAGTACCACTTTATGGTCACGATAGTCCACAACACGTTTATTCAACAGGATATTTACCCCCCATTTCACGGAGAAACTGTTCGGCATGAGCGGAAGATTCTTCCGACATTCCGGCAAGCAGTCGCGGCCCGGCCTCAATCAGATATATATGCATCAAGCTACTCGGCATATCAGGATAATCTTTTGGCAGGACAAATTTCTTCATTTCGGAAAGTATTCCGGCTACCTCTATTCCGGTTGCTCCACCTCCCACAATAACGATATTCATCAACTCTTGTTGCTCCTGTTTGGTTGAGCAAGTTAAGGCACGTTCCAGATTCGCAAGAAGAGCATTTCTCAACCCCATTGCTTCCGAAACGTTTTTCATCGGCATGGCTTCTTCTTCAATATGTTTATTACCGAAAAAGTTGGTTGTAGTTCCTGCAGCCAACACCAGATAATCATATTCTGCTTTTCCGATGGAAGTCTGTATCATATTCTTTTCCGGGAAAATGGCACGTACTTCTGCCATACGGAAATAGAAATCTTTCCGGCGCTGGAATATTTTACGAAAAGGGAAAGATATGGAAGTTGGTTCCATACCGGCCGAAGCCACCTGATAAATCAAAGGGGGAAACTGATGATAGTTGTTCTTATCTATCAATACAACTTGGAAGCCTGACTTTTTCAGCTTGTTAGCCAATTTCAAGCCACCGAAACCACCGCCTACTATAACGACACGTTTCTTATTATTTTTTGCAATGTTAAGACTCATATTACAATCATGTTTTATCAAGAATAATAACACATGAATGAACCATTAAGTTTTCGAAAGGCAAAACTTTTACGAAGAAAGAAAAAAAAGCCGGATTTATTCATCGGTGGCGAACAAAAAAACACTCTATATGTGTCCCTACCGCAGGCGCAATCTATCTCCGATTTCAGGAACATATTCGCCGTCCTTACGATTCATCTTATAAAGATTTTTGAGGCGGATACCATATTTTTGAGAGATACCATGCATAGAATCTCCATCTTTCACAATGTATACGGTATAAGGTTTGGAAGCCTTTTTCTTCTTGCTCTTCAGATAGATGATATCTCCCTCTACTAACGTATAATCGCGCTGCAGATCGTTATACTTCACCAGTTTCTTCCAACTAATGTCAAATTCGTTACCTAAATCTTTAAAGGTATCACCGTTGCGGGCTACAACATAGGCTATATCATTAGCAATATATACCTGATGCGGACTCATCAACCAAGGATTCTTTCTCAGTTTCCGTTCCGAGTATACACCTTTACGGTCATATTTATACAGATCATAATCTTCGATAATCGTAATCAGACGGTTAGCATAGGACGGATCTGTGGCGTATCCAGCTTTTTTTCAGTCCACGGGCCCATCCTTTATAGTCTGTGATATCCAGTTTGAAAAGAAAGGCATAACGGGCACCTCTTCTAAGGAAGTCAGAATGATCTTCGTAAGAATCACGAGGATGGCTATAGGCACGGAAACATTCGTTGCGTGCATCATCATCGTGACGAACGGTACGCCCCCGCCAACTACTTCCACACTTAATACCAAAATGATTGTTGCTCTTTCGTGCCAACTGACTGTATCCGGCACCGCTTTCCAGCAATCCCTGCGCCAACGTGATACTGGCCGGAATTTTATGAAGCTTCATCTGTTCAACAGCCAGATCACTATACTTATTTATATATTCGATGTAACGGGCATTCCGTTTCTGTGCCTGCACTCCTACGGCAAAGAAGAAAACAACAGTTAAAAAGATAAGTCTATACAGTTTATTCTCCATTTTAGTTCAGATGTGGATTAGATGGCACAAAAATCCGAAAAATAATTGAAAGTAAAAAAGATTTTTCACGAATATTGGTTAACAGGTATTTAAGAGAATACCACTCTTCTTTCCCGCCATCTCTGTAGAACAAAAAGAACCAAAAGGGAAAACTTAATCAGAGAACAAAAATGGAGAACCAACAATTTTTTTGGATGAGGCTATAAAAATGTATTTTAATTTACGACAGAGCAAATTAAACAAACCAACTATTATATACTTGGTCATTAATATAAGTGGTATTAGAATCAAAATAAGTACTAACGTTAAGATATACCCTCAACAATGGAACTACAAACAACAGAAAGCTATTATAAGCCCTCATTTGACAGAATTAGATAATCATAACAATACAATAGTCAACAATAAATTAAATGAGTGTATTGTTGCTTTTCATGAAGCAAAAAGTTATCTTTGTCAAAATATAATCTCACTAAATCAGAAAGTAGATATCATAAAGAAACACATTTATAAAGTCACTATGAGTAAAAAGACAAATAAAGAAAAAGAACCTTTACATTGGATATATAGAAGGTTAGAGGAAAAAACAATAAAAGAAAGCTCTAAATTAACAGAATACAGAATATTAAAATCATTCAAAGAATATCTTGAAATTAATAATATATATCTTGATAATTGGGAGAAATTCACTTTAGAATTATTAATATCGTATAGAGAGTTCCTCAAAACAAAAATTAATAGACAAGGTAAATATGACGAAGTTAGCACTCGAAATCAAAAAATAAAAAAAATTATAGAGTACGCAAAAAGTGCTGAAAAAGAAGGATTGATAGACCTTAGGAAAAATCGGATTCTCTTGTACGAATTTGAAAAAGATTTAAGAGGTAGAGAGAATCAAATTGTCCTAAAAGAAAGCGAAATAAAGGCTATGATAGAATTAAAATTAAATGGGGATAAAGAGCAAATAAGAGACCTATTTATTTTCCAATACTACACAGGACAAAGATTCAGCGATATCCAACAAATAACAAAAGATATAATAAAAGAATATAAAGGAAAAAAGTATTGTGTCATAAAGCAAAAAAAAACAGGGAAATCAGCAGAGATTTTACTTCATCCACAAGCACTAGAAATTCTCGAAAAATATGATTTCAAATTACCCAATATTGACATCTACAAGTGTGACAGAGATATAAAAATTATTGCGAAAGAAGCAGGTATAACAGGGCGTGAAAAAATAATTGAACAAAGAGGTCATGAAATACATGAAATTAACAAAGAACGCTGGGAACTAGTTGCTACACATACAAGTAGAAGAAGTTTTGTTACCAATTCTATAGCCGCAGGAGTGGCAAAAATAGACACGCAAAGACAAAGTGGACACACCACAGAAAACAGCCTTAATACATATATAAAAAACGGAGATGGCATTTTTATTGAAAAACGAATAGATAGAGAAATTGAAAAAGAGATAAGGGAAAAATCACCAAATATAGAATTTAGTTCAGCAACTATTGATAAGCTAATAGATGAAGCGAAAAAAAAGTTTATTCAAGATGCGATAGATGAAGCAAAAGAGGTTTTGACCATGTTAGGCGCACCTGCATATGAGTTTCAAAATATTTATGACATTGAGACATTACATAGATTAATGAGTTATAAATATGAGTCCAAATTACTTGACGCAGGGATTGATATAAAAACTGTTAAAGAAATATATAATACAAGAGAAAAAACATTATTTGAAAAGGTAAATGCAATACAAGAACTATATAAAGAAGCAATTAACAAAGCTGAATAGTTCATTATCTAATCTATTTTTATATCTTTGCAAAATCATTTAAAATTTTAATTATATGGGTAGAATAGCAGAAACTTATTACAGCAAGATTAAAGAACGGAAAATTAAACTTGAAGATGTTCCTATCAAAAAATTATGGGAAGAGTTAGATAATGCTCACAAAGAGCTGGACAAATATAAAAAAGGAGAAAGTCCTAACGATATAATAAAAAAGATAAAAAAAATAATAGAGACATATGATAAAGTTGAAATAAAAGAAGAAGGGGAGTAAAATCCCCTTTTTCTTTATATAAATTCTTTTTTCACTCGCTGAACTGTAGATAAAGAACAGTTTGTCAATTTAGATATATTACGCAGTGAATATCCTTGTTTTAACATTCTAATAACATCTTTATATTCCTCTTTCTTTTGTTCCATAGTTTTAAAACTTCCTTTTTTTCGCCCTAAAATACCCCCTTTTTCAATATATAATTTTCGACCACTATCTAACCTATATTTTATATTTTCTCGTTCAAGCTGTGCACAAGTTGCAAGAGTAGCAATCATAATAGGAGCAAATATAGAAGGTTGTTTTTTATCATCCAATAAGACAAATTTTTCTTTTTCAATATATAGATTTATCTTATCATCTACCAAGCTCTTAATAACAGCTAATACTTCAAAGGAATTTCGCCCTAACCGACTTAGCTCTGAAACTAATATCATATCAATATGCTCTTTTCTACAATACTCTAAAGCTTGAATAAGAACAGGACGTTCCTGATTTCGTTTTGCGCCCGATATTCTTTCTTCAAAGACATTAACAATCTCCATTTTAGAATATTTTGCATAAGATTTTAAATCAGAAATTTGACGTTCTGTTGTTTGACGTTCTGTGACAGAACTAACACGTGCATAAATTATTGCTTTCATATATTCATAATCTATTATAATACTCTGCAAAGATAATATTTACCTTAGATATATTCAAATAATACAAAGATTTTTTTGAATACATATTATATATGTATTTATATATATTTCCTGATTTATTTGAATACACTAATAAAATGAATACAACATATATAATTAGCACATAAAAACAGCTGTATCTTACATATATTAAATAATATAAATTCATATTATTTTCAATAATAAATCATTATATATTAAACATTTAAAAGACAATCCAGGAGATTTCATGAGAAAATAATGACACGTATAGTAAAACAGAAGAAATCAATATATGTAACTATATACTCTATAATTAAATTATTATAACCTCAATATAACAGCGTACTGTTTGCTTCATCAAATATAAACAAAAATTATATACCTACTATACTTTACTTTTCTACTTAATCAACTATTTATATAAAAAAAGAAATATGGGAAAAAGAAAGTATCGAGAATTAGGAGAAGGAACTAAGCGAAAAATTAGTCAGAGTTTGAAAAATCAACCTAAAAGTGAAGAACACAAAAGAGCAATTTCAAAATCCATGAAAGAATATTGGAAAACCATTCCTAGTAAGCAGGAAGAAGAAAATGTTTCTTAAAAGAAATGCCCACTTAATGTTACTACTTGTCAAAGTAACAAAACTTGTTACACTGCAAGATTAATAATCCTTACTTAATAATAAAATACAATGTTATGTTTCGATAAAATTAAAATAATAACAAATATAAAGTACATTAACAATATCAAAAAAGATTATTTCATCAACCATTATAAAAGTGATAATTTAATATATTGTAAATACAAACAAATGATACCATATAGTCTCATTATAATAATAGATTATACAAAACAATCTTTAATATTAGAATTTACATCTAAGATTCTATTAGAAAATTATACTGAACTTATAAATTACAAAAACATAGAAACATGTCTTTCAAACATCAATAATTTAGAGATTTGCAATTTAGATATTAAAAGTATAATATTAGATTCTAATATTCTTAAATGTGATATCACCAAAGATATTCAAATTAAAAATTTCCCTCAAATAATCCAATATATAAAAGAGAATATAATCAATTATAAGAAGTGGATTTACAAAGAATATAAAAACGGAATATCTATTGAAAATGTAGTTTCTACTGCACGATATAAAAAGAGATTAACAATCTATAATAAGCAAAAAGAGCTAGAAAAATCAACCAATATAGAGTATCTTAGGTTATTAAAAAATAAAGAAGAAATAATAGCATACTTTCATAACAAAATACGCTTTGAGCTTAATATAAACACCGTAGGACAAATAAGAAAATTTCTTCAAATTTCAAATAACAACTTAAAGAGTGTCTTATATTCTGTAGCAAATCCTATTTTAAGTATTATTAACGAAGCTGTAAATTGTATTAATATAGAAGAAAATACTTCGGTAATATCATTACATGAATATGAAAGGAGTATATTACTTAAACAATGTGATTATGACCTTCAAAAAGTTGAAATTATTATTAGAAAATACATCGCTAAAAATACATCAATAAACCGAGCTATGCAACCATATAGAAAATTATATCAAAAACTAAAAGCCACAAAAACAAACACTATTGATATAAAAAAACTACTTATATAATATTATAGTGCCTACATAAAATAGGCACTATAATATATATGCTATTTAGAAAAAAGATACATAATAAATTCAAAAACAAGCCATAAAACAATTATAACTCCACTCCATTTCCTAAATAATTTAATTGGTTTCCATAATTTTATAGACACAATAAATCCTATAAGACCTGCTAGAATTATAGATAATATTGCCAAAAAAACATTTAGATTTTTATAAGATGTTAGCCCTTCATCCATATTCATTATCATCCATAATACACCAATCACTAAAATTGGAATAAGAAAAGCTCCATTACCCCATTTTGCTCTACCTTCATAATCCATATCTTTTACTCTTTGTACATAATCTGAATATGATTCACCTTTTAGTTGTTTTGGGTTAAAACTTCTCCAGTTTCCAGTACCAACTTCTCCTATTTTTCGCCCTGAATCATCATAGATGTTATTAGTTTCTTCATAGCTACCAGTTACCATTGCAAATTCCTCTCCAATACGACCTAGTATAATAAAAAACACAAATAATACACTTATCCCAATAAAGGTCTCTTGATTGGATTCACCTACAACTTTAGACACAACACAACCACTAAAACTAAAAGATGTAATTAGCAATAATATAACACGTGTATATTTATTTATCATCATATTTTCTATAAATTACTATTAATTAAAAGTTTTCAATTTTAGTCCCAAATCATTCGAAAAAATAGACAATAAAAAACGTGGACTAAACTTTATCATCTGCTTTTCTAGTATCGCCAAACACTATCATACCCAAATGAAAGTAAAGCCCACGCCATATACGACGTGAGCATTAACTTCAACTGCTTGGGTACTTTTTTTCAATTTGGCGATTTCGAAAAGCAAGAGTGAAAGCTAACGCTTTTTATTTAATATGTCTTCTAAATTTTAATACTTCATAGGCTTACATTTTTTTATTTGTATGCAAACATACAAAAAAATCCACATAAAAAATAGAGATATATGCAAGTTGGATTTACACAAATGATAATTTATATTATATTTGCATTGTTCTACAACAATGGCAAGAAGAACAAGTATAGAGAACCTGTGTTTATAATAATCTCTTTTTCAGTATACTTTAAAAATCCGAAAAATAATTGGGATTATCAATCTCTTTCCTAACTTTGTAACATTAATTGTAGAAACCAATACCCTGACGTATATGAGAGACCTCACAATTACCGCTATTATTAAAGTATATCAATATGATGAGTTGAATGAGGCCGATCGGGCACTTATGCAGACTGCCATGGAGGCAACAGCTCGTAGTTATTCTCCGTATTCCCATTTCTCCGTAGGTGCCGCTGCGCTATTGGGCAACGGAACTGTTGTGACAGGAACCAATCAGGAGAATGCCGCCTATCCATCGGGACTTTGTGCGGAACGCACTACCTTATTCTATGCCAATTCCCAATATCCCGACCAGCCGGTTGTCACTCTTGCCATTGCGGCACGAACGGAAAAAGATTTCATCGACCAACCGATTCCCCCCTGCGGCGCTTGCCGGCAAGTGATTCTGGAAACGGAAAAGCGTTACAAACAACCCATCCGTATCCTATTGTATGGCAAAGAATGTATCTACGAAGTAAAAAGTATAAGCGACCTACTACCGCTATCATTTGACGCATCAGCAATGGAGGACTAACTATGTTACAACAATATCACACGAAACTAAAAGGGACACTCGCACTTACAGACTCTTATCTGACAGAAAAAGCACTGCAAAAAGAAAAGGGGCTTTATAAATTTATATGGGTACGCAGCGGAAGCATCACAGTAGAAATCGACCATCAGGAAATGATGCTTACCAAAGATGAAGTGATTTCACTCACTCATCTGCAACACCTCGAATTTAAATCGATTGACGGTGAATATCTGACTTTGCTGTTCAACAGTAACTTCTATTGCATCTATGGCAACGACCATGAAGTGTCGTGTAGCGGTTTCCTGTTCAACGGTTCTTCTCACCTGATCCGTTTTACCCTGAATGAAAAAGAACGCAAAGAGCTCGACACCATTACCGAAGCACTGGAAAACGAATTTACCGTTTCCGACAGCCTGCAGGAAGAGATGCTACGCATTCTGCTGAAACGCTTCATCATTCAATGTACCCGCATTGCACGTCATCGCATGAATATCACCCGTGAAAAAGAATCCGGTTTCGAGATTGTCCGCCAATACTATAACTTGGTTGACGAGCATTACCGGACGAAGAAGCAAGTACAGGATTATGCCGATATGCTGCACAAATCTCCCAAGACACTATCGAACATCTTTTCAACCTGCAAACTACCATCACCACTCCGGGTAATCCACGAACGGGTGGAAGCGGAAGCCAAACGCCTTTTGCTTTACAGCAACAAAAGTGCCAAAGAAATTGCCGATATTCTGGGATTTGAAGACCAGGCTTCTTTCAGCCGTTTCTTCAAAAATATGACCGGACAGAGCGCCGTACAATTCAGAAATACGCAGGAAGGGAAAAATTGATAAGGCATACGGAAGTATTGCTATTTGAGGAGTATGGGGAATGAACGATCTTTGCAACGTTAGATAAACTCATTAAAACCCCAACAAAATGAAAGAGAAATTTATCGCTTTACTGACCTTCACTTCAAGTCTAAAAGGTTTCGGTATCCAATTTATCCGCGTGGCCATCTTGGTAGTATTTGTATGGATAGGCGGATTGAAGTATTTCCATTATGAAGCCGACGGGATTGTTCCGTTCGTAGCCAACAGCCCTTTCATGAGCTTCTTCTATGCTAAAGATGCGCCTGAATACAAAGAACATAAAAATGCGGAAGGCGCTTTCGTCCCGGAGAATCGTGCATGGCACGAAGCAAACCGTACTTATACTTTCTCCTACGGACTGGGAGCTCTTATTATGAGCATCGGCATACTGGTATTCCTAGGCATCTTTTTCCCGAAAGTGGGACTGGCAGGTGACGCTCTTGCTATTATCATGACGCTGGGAACACTTTCTTTTCTCGTCACCACCCCGGAAGTCTGGGTTCCCGATCTGGGAAGCGGAGAATTCGGCTTCCCATTACTATCCGGCGCAGGGCGATTGGTGATTAAAGACATTGTGATTTTAGCCAGTGCCGTAGTGTTATTATCCGACTCGTCACAACGCGTACTCAAAACACTTAAAAAGAGCTAATCCCCTTTTGCAGAAAGTGCTAACTTCTTGAGATTACGGAACAAATCGTATTTTCAGAC
Organism: Bacteroides sp. BFG-606; assembly: GCF_024788145.1. Lineage (NCBI taxonomy): Bacteria > Pseudomonadati > Bacteroidota > Bacteroidia > Bacteroidales > Bacteroidaceae > Bacteroides > Bacteroides sp. BFG-606. The sequence continues at coordinate 5,695,278 of NZ_JANUIL010000001.1, forward strand.
TGTTATATAGTCTCATACGAATCGTTAATAAAAAGAAGTTATGAAACAATATGATGCAATAATAATAGGATTCGGCAAGGCAGGAAAGACCCTGGCTGCCGAACTTTCCAACCGCGGATGGCAAGTTGCCATCGTGGAACGTTCCAACATGATGTATGGAGGAACCTGTCCGAACATAGCCTGTATTCCAACCAAAATGCTGGTGCATGAAGCCGAGGTTTCCGCCTTGCTCTACCATGACGATTTTCCCAAACAGGCGAATATGTACAAACAAGCCATCGGCCGGAAGAACCGTCTCACCTCTTTTCTTAGAAATGATAATTACGAAAGACTAAACAAGCGTCCCAATGTAACTATTTACACCGGAACGGGCTCTTTCGTATCTTCCAATACCATAAAAGTAGCGCTTCCGGAAGGGGACATCGAACTGCAAGGTAAAGAGATATTTATCAATACAGGCTCTACTCCTATCATTCCGGCAATAGACGGTATTCAGCACAGCCAGCATGTATATACCAGTAGTACGCTTCTGGATTTAAACGTCCTTCCCCATCACTTGATTATCATAGGCGGAGGATATATCGGACTGGAATTTGCTTCTATGTATGCCGGATTCGGTAGCAAAGTGACGATACTCGAAGGAGGAAACAAATTTATGCCTCGTGAAGATCGGGACATTGCAAACAGCGTCAAAGAAGTTATGGATAAAAAAGGTATTGAAATCCACCTGAACACCCGCGCACAGTCCGTCCATGATACCAGTGACGGAGTGACACTGACTTACTCGGACGTATCCGACGGTACTCCTTATTATGTGGACGGAGATGCCATTCTCATCGCAACGGGACGTAAACCGATGATTGAAGGATTAAATTTGCAAGCAGCAGGCGTAGGAGTCGATGCGCACGGAGCTATTATAGTAAACGATCAGTTGCGTACCACTGTTCCTCATATATGGGCAATGGGAGATGTGAAAGGCGGGTCGCAATTTACTTATGTCTCACTGGATGATTTCCGGATTATCCGTGACCAGCTCTTCGGTGATAAGAAACGTGATATCGGAGACCGTGATCCAGTTCAGTATGCAGTATTTATTGATCCACCGTTGGCACATATCGGAATCAGTGAAGAAGAGGCGTTAAAAAGAGGATACTCATTTAAGGTTTCCCGGCTACCGGCTACTTCCATCGTCCGCACCCGTACACTACAGCAGACAGATGGTATGTTAAAAGCCATCATCAATAATCATAACGGGAAAATTATGGGCTGTACACTATTTTGTGCCGATGCTTCGGAAATCATCAATACCGTAGCTATGGCTATGAAAACGGGACAACCGTCTACATTCTTACGTGATTTTATCTTCACACATCCCAGTATGAGTGAGGGATTAAATCAACTATTTGATGTATAAGAATAAGGCAGAATATAAATCACTCCTAAAATACAGCCTCTGAACAAGACAAACAGAGGCTGTATTTGGAGTAATCAGAGGCTCTGAATGAGGCAAACAGAGCCTCTAAATAAATGAATCTTATTCTTTTTCTACCTCAACAGAGTGAAATCTAACAGAAAGTGTTATCTTTGCAACCAAGTTAAACTATATACCTACCGCAATGAGAATTAGTAAGTAAGACAACACTTCTAAGTAAACATCACTTTTCTTATATGCTTTTTCTATTTTGTTAAGCATCACGAAATCCGTGTTGTTTAGCCAGTATTGTGTTTGTCGTTCCCCTATCCTGTGATTTTCCTTCACGCTATTTCCAACCTCAAACCCAATAGATCATTATGTCTATAAGTATTCAACAAATCAGCTATATCCATCCGGATAAAGAAGTATTATTCAGTGATCTCAATTTCGCCATCAGCAAAGGCCAAAAACTGGGATTAGTCGGTAACAATGGCTGCGGCAAATCTACTTTGCTGCAAATTATTGCCGGTCAACTTTCACCCTTTTCCGGTGTCATTGTCCGCCCGGATGCCCTATATTATATCCCGCAACATTTCGGGCAATATGATTCATTAACCATCGCCCAGGCACTCCGGATAGAGCGTAAGCAACAAGCCCTACATGCTATCCTGTCAGGAGATGCCTCAAACGAAAATTTCGTCGTCCTGGATGATGACTGGAATATTGAAAAACGTTCCATTGCCGCTCTCGATTTATGGGGGCTAGGACAGTTTACTCTATCTTACCCGATGAATTTGCTTAGCGGAGGTGAAAAGACCCGTGTATTTCTGGCAGGTATGGACATCCATCACCCACCTGTCATACTTATGGATGAACCGACCAATCACCTCGATTCTTCCGGCAGACAACGTTTATACGACTGGGTAGAGAAATGCCGCTCCACACTGTTAGTTGTAAGTCATGACCGCACTCTGCTTAATCTTCTCCCCGAAATATGCGAACTGGAAAAGCATCAAATCAATTACTATGGAGGAAATTATGAATTCTATAAAGAACAAAAAACGCTGATGCAGGAAGCATTGCAGCAACGTATTGAAGAAAAAGAGAAGGCACTGCGCATTGCCCACAAAGTGGCACGCGAAACGGCCGAACGCAGGGACAAACAAAATGTGCGTGGAGAAAAGAATCATATTAAAAAGGGAGTTCCTCGTATTGTGTTCAATGCGCTTCAAGGAAAATCAGAAAAGAGTACCAGCAAACTTAACAGCACCCATCAGGAGAAAGCCGAGAAGTTAACAGACGAACGCAACCAGCTTCGAAGTTCGCTCTCCCCAACCGCTACATTAAAAACCGATTTTAATAGTTCCTCGCTCCACACCGGAAAGATATTGGTGACAGCAAAAGAGATTAACTTCGGTTATCATCCCAATTCAATCAACAGTCATATTCAGATGAATAATGAAGCAAATCTTGCTGATACAGGTAATCATCCCAGTCCGGACAGTAATGATATTCAGGACAATAGCGATTTCAAACAGCAACTCTGGCAAACCCCTATCAGCTTCCAACTAAAGAGTGGAGACCGCCTCCGTATAGAAGGGGCCAACGGCAGTGGGAAAACAACTCTTTTGAAGCTAATCACCGGACAGTTCCAGCCACAGGAAGGAAACCTGACGCGAATGGAATTTACCTATGTTTATCTGAATCAGGAATATTCTATCATCGACAACCGGAACAGTATTCTGGAACAGGCTTACGCTTTCAATAACCGGAACCTGCCGGAGCATGAAATAAAGACCATTCTGAACCGTTATTTATTCCCTGCTTCCGAATGGGATAAATCCTGCCGGAAACTTAGCGGCGGTGAGAAAATGCGTCTTGCTTTCTGCTGCCTGATGATTAGCAATAATACTCCCGATATGTTTATTCTGGATGAACCGACCAACAATCTGGATATACAGAGTATTGAAATCATTACTGCTACCATCAAGAACTATACGGGTACTGTAATTGTAATCTCACACGACGATTATTTCATTCAGGAAATCGGTATCGAGCAACGTATTTTATTAAGCTAGTCTATTGATATTTTATCCGGGAAGTCTACATATCAACCTAGTTTTTTATAACTTCGCAGCGCAAAGAAAAGAATTGGAATAAAATGGATCAGACAGCACAATCATGGTGGTTTATCTTTTATAAAGATCAACTGCTTCTTGAGAAAAAAGGGGATGGTAAGTATGCCGTCCCATATGGAGAAAGTTCTCCTATCATTATGAAAGAAAAAACAACAGTACATAATATCACCACATTGGAAGGTAGAAACTGCAAAGCTTTCTCCCTCTCCTCTCCCATTGAAGAATCGGAGCAATGGACAATGATAGGACTTCGCGCCTCTTATGAATATCTCCCTTTGTCTCATTATCAGACTGCAGGAAAAGCGCATGAGATTCTGCATTGGGATAGAAACAGCCGCTTCTGTTCCGCCTGTGGCACGCTGATGGAACAGAAAGAATCTATTATGAAACGTTGCCCGAAATGCGGTCGGGAAGTATATCCTTCCATATCCACAGCGATTCTGGTATTAGTGAGAAAAAAAGACTCACTACTCTTAGTGCATGCCTGCAATTTTAAAGGAACATTCAATAGCCTCGTTGCCGGATTCCTGGAAACCGGAGAAACATTAGAAGAATGTGTGGCGCGTGAAGTGAAAGAAGAAACCGGACTGGACGTAAAGAATATCACTTATTTCGGCAACCAGCCCTGGCCTTATCCCAGCGGTCTAATGGTCGGATTTATTGCGGATTATGCCGGAGGGGAAATCACACTCCAAGATGAAGAATTGAGTTCGGGAGACTTTTACACAAGAGATAATCTACCCGAACTTCCCAGAAAACTTAGCCTTGCACGAAAGATGATCGATTGGTGGATTGAACATCCAAATGAAGATGTATTAAACTAATAATCATAAATCAACCCCGTGGAATTATCACCCAAAACACCCCGAATCGAAGTAGTGGATGCTCTTAGAGGATTTGCTGTAATGGCGATTCTCTTAGTACATAATCTGGAACATTTCATTTTCCCTGTTTATCCGGAAAGTTCTCCCGAATGGCTCACTATTTTGGATGAGGGAGTATTTAATATAACCTTCTCACTGCTTGCCGGAAAATCTTATGCCATATTTGCTCTGCTTTTTGGATTCACTTTCTTTATCCAGTCGCACAACCAGCAATTAAAAGGAAAAGACTTCGGTTACCGTTTTTTATGGAGATATGGCATAAATGGACTTGGATAGGAACCAAGAAATAAGATGAAGAAAAGCAGGCTACGAAATACACACAACTACAAACGAACAACTTACGAATATGAAACTGAACGTATCACTCTAAAGCATCAACAAAACATGTGTATATCCGCAGCCTGCCTGTTGAAATTGAGATGATGCCAATACAACAAGATTCTCGCAAGAAGGATTAGCAAGTGAGCTTAAAGAATGCAAAGGAAATGAAAGAACTGTGCCAAATGAGGGAAAATGCCCGAAAATAGGCAGAATCAGGGCTATGTACAGAGAAAAAGAAGCGCCTCCACAATCTTCAAAAGACGATGGAGGCGCTATTTTAATCTTTATCTTTTTATGATCTATGTCTGCAATTTCAGAAGAGACAAAATCAGATACCCAATGATTTCTTCACTGCTTCAATCTTTTCCATGGCGGCAGACTCGGCAGAAGCATAACAGTTGCGGCATCCCATTTCACCCTGAACTTCCATATAGAACTTAATCTTCGGTTCTGTACCTGAAGGACGAACGGAAACTTTGCTACCGTCTTCTGTGAAATATTGAAGAACGTTAGAGGGTTCCGGCATATCAATTACAGTTACGTTACCTTTATCGTCTGTCTGTTTCAGAGTCTTATAATCTTTGCTCAAAATCACTTTAGAGCCACCCAATTCTTTCGGAGGATTAGCACGGAAGTTTTCCATCATCGCTTTGATTTCTTCAGCACCGCTCTTACCCGGTTTCACTACGTTTACAGTAAACTCTTTAGAGAATCCATATTCTACGTAGATATCAAGCAACAACTGATACAAAGATTTGCCATTATCTTTTGCCCATGCAGCAACTTCAGCAATCAGACAGCAAGCGGATACAGCATCTTTATCGCGCACGAAGTCTTCAGCAAGGAATCCGTAGCTTTCTTCACCACCACCGATATATTTCTGTTTGCCTTCACGCAGACGGATTTCACGGGCAATCCACTTAAATCCGGTGTAGCAGTCAAGCATTTCGATGTTGTTCTTATCAGCGATTTTCTTGATAAGTTCGGTAGTAACGATTGTCTTCACACAGAACTCGCCCCCTTTAATCTTACCCAGTTGTTTGTACTGTGTCAGAATATAATAAAGGTACATCATACAAGTCTGGTTACCATTAATCAGTACCCATTCGCCCTTGTCATCCTTACAAGCGATACCCACACGGTCGGCATCCGGATCGGAAGCCATAACGAGGTCAGCATCAATTTCTTTGGCAAGGTTTACAGCCATGGAAAGAGCTTCCGCATTTTCCGGGTTCGGAGATACGACAGTCGGGAAATTACCATCCTTAATCATCTGTTCGGGCACAGTAAATACGTTTTCGAATCCCCACATCTTCAATGCACGCGGAATCAACATCATACCTGTACCGTGAATCGGAGTATAGACAATCTTCATATCTTTGTGACGGGCGATAGCTGCCGGATCAATAGAAACTGTTTTCACCATATCCAGATAAATCTTATCAATGTCCTCACCGATAATCTGAATCAAATCAGGATTTCCCTGGAATTTAATGTCAGCAGCAGAAGCAATGGCGTTCACTTCGTCAATGATACCTTTATCATGCGGGGCCAACACTTGTGCACCGTCATCCCAATATGCCTTGTAACCGTTGTATTCTTTCGGATTGTGAGAAGCAGTCAGAATGATACCGCTCTGGCAACCGAGGTGACGGATAGCAAAAGACATTTCCGGAGTCGGACGCATATCATCAAACAGATATACTTTAATGCCGTTGGCAGAGAAAATATTAGCGGAAGTCTCTGCAAACAAACGGCTGTTGTTACGGCAGTCGTGACCTACTACTACAGAAATCTGCGGCAGATCCTTGAAGTTCTTCTTCAGATAGTTGGAAAGTCCTTGAGTGGCAGCACCTACCGTATAGATATTCATACGATTACTACCAACTCCCATGATACCACGCAGACCACCAGTACCAAATTCAAGGTCTTTGTAGAAAGCTTCAATAAGTTCGGTTTTATCATCGTTTTCCAACATGCGTTTCACTTCAGCTTGGGTTTCAGCATCATAAGCCGGGGTCAGCCATTTTTCGGCTTTTTCAGTGACCTGTTTAATAAGTTCCTGATTTTCCATTTCGATTGTTATTTATTGGTTAATGAATTATTTATTATCAATTTCTTGAGCACACAAATATAAAATAATAAGTTTACAAATCCTAGTTATTCAATTCTTATTTCACCAAATATCTATCACCGGTCTGTTTGACATATTCTTGCAAGAATTCTTTCGGATATCCGGGACGGATCACACCGGCTGGTTGTCCGATAGAATTACGCTCAAACTTACCATCTTTAACACGCTTCACTACTCCATCATTATACTTCACAATCAAGAATGTACCTAATTGTTTCCAAGTATCGAAAGTGCTCTGTGCAGTCATGTTTGTATAATTTGTCAAAAAATCTACTGCTGCGTTCTTATCTTTAGCCAACAGTTTGGCAGCCATCTCTTCAATACCTTCCTGCGCATTGTTGAAAGTCGTTTCCATTTCTTTCTGCGCTTCCTGTACATCACCGATCATCAAATCATAACGCGGATAGACCATATTAGATACCCAGTTAAAAATCCAGAAAGCTGAATTCCAGGAGAATGTAATATAATCGGCTCCGCCCACACGGGTATAGCATACCGGAGCTTTCGTTGCACAGCAATAGACCGGAGTAAATACCGCCATGTTAGCATCATCCACGCCAAACCAAAGTACACCACCTATCGGGTCCGGCTTATGAGCACGCATTTGTGCAACAAATACAAATCCGCTTTGTTGAGTGGAAATGGGACGTTCGTTGAAATATTCCTTGTCGTCTACCTTGAAGTTCAGAGGAGAGAGGCGATATGGCGTCTTATAAGGACCTGCTCCGAAATCATTGGAAATATCAAGAGGCGTACCTTCATAGTGGTCACGCATCATATCTTTCACATCCTGTACAGACAGTTTTTGTTTCGGTTTCACAAAAAGAGGCATCGGAGTATCGGTCTTTCCCTCAATATAAGGAAGATAATCTTTTCCGTTATCCGTGAACTTATTAAAATAGCTCCACACACGTGCCTCACAGAAACGGCGGGCACCAAAATCAAGAGGTGCGTAGGCTAGCGAAAAGCTAAAATCTTTGTTTACTCCATTAAAATATCCCTTCTCGCGGGCAAAAGAAACAACATCCGGAGAGTACATACAGTTCTCCTTGTCATTCATATCAAACTGGTGAATACGTGACTGATTGGCATGAGCCGAGATGCAGTCGTCGGGTACACGTACAGCTACCCAAACAGCTCCACGGATTCCGGGACCTTTACCAATCATTTCCATGATCCAGATTTCATTGGGATCGGCAATAGTAAAAGACTCTCCTTCGCTATAATAACCGTATTGCTGCACTAAATCGGTCATGATTTTAATTGCTTCACGGGCAGTACGCGAACGTTGCAAACCAATATAAATCAAACTTCCGTAATCAATAATCCCTGTAGAATCCGCCAGTTCCGGACGTCCACCGAAAGTAGTCTCACCAATCGTAACCTGATATTCATTCATATTACCGACTACATTGTAAGTCTGACGTGCCTGCTCTATTTCTCCCAGATACTTGCCGGTATCCCATTCATATACTTTCAACATCGTTCCCTTCGGGTAGGTAGCAGCCGGATAATGATAAAGTTCTCCGAACAGGCCATACGAGTCGGCAGAATAGGAAACGATTGTCGAGCCATCGGCAGACGCATTCTTTCCGACAATCAGGTTAGTGCAAGCGAAAGTGTTCGCCACAGCCGCCATAAATACAGCAGCACAAAAAATAATTCTTTTCTTCATAAATATATGATTCACTTTTAATAATTTACCAAACAAAACTTTCACGAGCTACCGTTTCATTTCCGCAACCATCGGTCACTGTAAACTCGACCGTATGCTTTCCGCCCTTCTTCACGTGTTTCGGATCAAGTACACATTCCCAGTACGATTTCACCATATTGGGGCGTCCGAAAAGTGCATACTTACCGTCAATCGTCCCGCGATAGGAAGCAATTCCCGTCCCCTGATCTTTCAGCCGATAGACAATCTTTCCGTTTCTTCCCCACTGGTTCTTATTAACAGGAATAATCTCCGGCGGAATGGTGTCGATGGCAACAGTATAAGTTCCTAACTCCTTGATGGCAGCTTTCATATATCCGTCTTCATACTTTCCGCCTACGCTGTACTTTCCTCCCTTCGGAGTGATGCGGGCCACATAATATTTGGTCGTATCGGCAACCGGCTTTCTACGCAATCCGATACGAAGTTCGCAAGCTGCATGCAATGGAACCGTCTTATCATTCAGTTGATAAGTAAAAGCAACGGCACCACTATCCGCCTTCATCTGATAATTGAGGGGGACATCGTCATACAACATTCCTTTCGGAATAACCAGGCTCAATCCCGGCTCTTGCAAATAATTAGTCTTATTCCAGATGAAATAATATTTCTCCCGATGATTCAACGGTTCAATCGGCTGCTTCCGGCCCCGCACGGTAAAACGATAGTTGGAAGTGTTTCCGAAAGCATCTTTCAATGTATATAAGAAGTGATAATCCCGTTCCTCGTCAATCGTCACCAGACCACGATGATCATTCGACGCTTTCAGCAGACGCAACGTATTTCCCGGATCAATAAAAGATTTCATATATTGTCCATACGTCCAAGAGTTAATCATCCGGTTCTCTTCTTGCGAGAAACGATCTACGGTACTGCGAAATATTTCATTCCCATCTACCGTGAGCACAACAGAATAAACTCCGTAATGGTTACTTACGCCATCCATGTAATCGTATGCCTTGATACCCAGCCCTATCACTCCCCATGCTTCCACAGGACGTTCGCTATTGGGAAGAATCGTTTTATTCTCCTGTTTTCCATCCACCACTCCTTTGCCCGGTTGCGGGAAAAAGAGGATACCATCAGCTTTCGGAGCACGTGTATCTTTTATTTTCGACTGGAAGAAAGGCATAGGGTCAATATAATCCCCCGATTCCGTTCCAAACACATCCAGATGAAGATGTGGGCCGAACGAATATCCGGTATTGCCGCTCCATGCAATCTGTTGCCCTCCTTTTACCGGATATTCTCCCGGTTCAGGCACAATCTCCACTTCCCAGTTCTCTTCTTCATATTGAAGTTTCTCCACCCTTTCGGCAATGGGAGAAACAAAACCGCTCAAATGGCGGTTGATAGTTGAATAACCATTATGGTAGCAGACATCAAGTACATACCCCGATCCATTCGTTACGCGAATACGCGAAATATAACCATCAGCGAGAGCAAGAACGGGTTTACCGATCACTCCGCCTGTTTTAAAATCCAGCCCGCCATGGAAGTGATTGGAGCGGATTTCTCCAAAGTTTCCACTCAATGTAAGAGGAAAGTCAAAAGGAGGCACAAAGGTTGCTTGCTTTTTCTCTTGTCCATACCCTCCGATGCAGCAAGCCAGCATCAAAGCAGTGATATATCGTCTCATCATTCCATTCACTTTTTTACTCCCGCAAATGTACACTATTCCCACTAAACTATGAAATATCTGGGAGGAATGATGGTCTTAGATTCTAGTTAATATTTCTTTTAAATGTTATATTCATTGCAAATCAGTAGTTATTATGTTATTAATATTAGTACTTTTGTGGCTGTTTTTTAATTATAATTAAAAGTTAGAAACTCAATGAGAATGTATGTAAAAGTAATGGCAGCGGTCATTGCATGTATATTGCTGAGTGGAGAAACGCTCTCGGCATTTGCAACTACCCCCGCTACAGAAAATCTGAGTTGGTTTAAAAAGAAAAAGAAGAAACCAGAAGAGAAAGAAGAGAAGAGTAAAAGCGACTACGAAAAATTAGTGGAAGACAGTAAAACAACGAAAGGAATGTTTGCTGTACACCAAAAAAAGAATGACTATTATTTTGAAATTCCCACCTCACTTTTGGGACGTGATTTATTAGTTGTCAACAAACTGCAACGAGTTCCTGCCGAACTTAATGATGCAGGTGTAAACCGTGGAGTAAACTACGAGAATCAGATGGTTTGCATGGAATGGGATAAAGCTACGGGCAAATTAATGCTACGACAACAACGCCCATTACCTCTGGCCCCCCAAACGGATGCCATCTTCCGTTCGGTAAAGGATAATTTTATCTCTCCATTGATTGCCGCATTCAAAATTGAAGCGATTAATGCAGATTCTACTGCATTAGTAATCAAGGTGAATGATATTTATGACGGTACTGAAACCAGTATTAATAATGTATTTACTAATATCAATCTGGGTACTTCGGCTATCAAGAACTTATCCCGTATTTTATCCATCAAATCCTTTTCAAACAATGTCGTGGCAACTTCCGAATTGACTACCAGAGTTACAGAAGGAACTACCACTGTTTATGTGACGGTGGAAGTCAGTTCTTCTATTCTCTTGTTGCCTGAAAAGCCGATGATGGGACGATTCGACAATCAGAAAGTCGGTTATTTCACTAATCCGTTATTAAGTTTTAGTGATGCACAACAAGGTACGGATAAAACACAATATATCACTCGCTGGCGCATGGAACCCAAACCGGAAGACCGGGAGGCTTATCTGAAAGGACAGCTTGTGGAGCCTGCCAAACCAATCGTATTCTACATTGATAATTCAACACCTTACCAATGGCGTACGTACATTAAAAAAGGTATCGAGGACTGGCAGATTGCTTTCGAAAAAGCAGGTTTCAAGAACGCGATTATCGCCAAGGAAATCACAGACAGTATGCATATAGACATGGACGATGTCAATTACTCCGTACTGACTTACGCTGCTTCAGAAAAGAAAAATGCAATGGGACCTTCCCTGTTAGACCCACGTTCCGGAGAAATTCTGGAAGCTGATATTATGTGGTGGCACAATGTGCTTTCTATGGTACGCGAATGGATCACTGTGCAGACTGGAACTGTGTGTCCGGAAGCACGCAATGTGCAATTACCCGATGCTTTAATGGGAGATGCCATCCGGTTCGTTGCTTGCCATGAGGTAGGCCACTCATTGGGACTCCGTCACAATATGATGGGTTCATGGGCTTTCCCGACGGATTCGTTACGTTCCGAAGCATTTACTTCCAGAATGAATTCTACCGCTTCATCTATCATGGATTATGCACGATTCAATTATATTGCACAGCCTGGAGATGGCGTAAAAGTTCTTTCTCCGCATATCGGTCCTTATGATATGTTTGCTATCGAATATGGTTATCGTTGGTACGGAAAGAATACTCCGGAAGAAGAAAAGGATATTTTATTCGATTTCTTGAGTAAGCATACCGATCGTCTTTATAAGTATAGTGAAGCGCAGGATGTACGTGACGCAGTAGATCCACGCGCACAGAACGAAGATCTGGGTGATGATCCGGTCCGTTCTTCTTTATATGGCATCAAAAACCTGAAACGTATCGTTCCACAAATTCTTCAATGGACTACCACCGGAGAAAAAGGACAAACTTACGAAGAAGCGTCGCGTCTCTACTATGCAGTTATCAACCAGTGGAACAACTACTTATATCATGTACTTGCCAACATCGGCGGTATATATATTGAAAATACAATTGTAGGAGACGGTGTCAAGACTTATACATTCGTTGAGAAAGAGAAACAAGAAGCTTCATTGAAATTCTTGATGGATGAAGTATTGACCTATCCTAAATGGCTGTTTGACACGGAAGTAGGACAATATACCTATCTGCTCCGCAACACTCCAATCGGAAAACAGGAGAATGCTCCTACGCAAATCTTAAAGAACGCCCAAGCCTATATCCTTTGGGATTTACTAGGCAACACTCGTTTGATGCGTATGATAGAGAATGAATCTGTCAACGGAAAGAAAGCATTTACAGTAGTGGAGCTTATGGACGGACTTCATAAAAACATTTTCGGTATTACCGAACGTGGTGGCATCCCCAATGTTATGGAACGTTCTTTGCAGAAAAACTTCCTCGATGCATTACTTACAGCAGCCGCAGAACCCGAAGCTGTAAAAATCAACAAGAAGATTGCAAGCGAGCATTTCCTGCTTGACCATGCTACTCCTTTCTGTAGTTGTTATGCCGCCGAACAACGGGCACTTCGTCAGGAAGACCGAATGGGTGCTCCACGTGTGCTCAACTTCTACGGCAGTCAGCTCAACCGTATTTCTGATGCTATCTCGGTGAAACGCGGAGAGTTATTACGTATCAAGAAATTGTTACAAAACCGCCTCGGCACTTCTGATACTGCTGCACGCTATCATTATGAAGACATGATCCTACGTATTAATACAGCTTTGGGAATCAAATAAAACAAAATCAATCACTTTAATTATCTATATTGATGAGAAAAAAATACTTATACGTTCTTATATGTTTTCTTGTTAGCACGTTGGCTACAGCCAACGCTGTTAACCGCACAATCACCGGAGTCGTTATATCCGGTGAAGACAATGAACCTCTAATCGGTGCTTCTGTATATGTTAATGCAGACGATTTGAAAAAAGCTGGAGTATCACAGACTTCTCTAGGTACTATCACTGATATGGATGGCAAATTCTCCATTTCCATTCCGGAAAAGGTGACCAGACTACATTGTAGTTATATAGGTTTTGAAGAACAAAATATCGTGTTGCAAGCTGGAAAAGATACTTATCGTATTGTCCTTCAAGCTTCATCACACACACTAGGAGACGTAGTAGTAACTGGTTATCAAGAACTGGAACGTCGTAAACTGACTGCTGCTATTGCTAAAGTAGACGTTACAGACGGAATGGTAGGCGCAGCAAAAAGTATCGACCAGGCATTAGCCGGACAAGTTGCGGGGGTAGCCGTTACGACAACTTCCGGCGCACCGGGAGCTCCTGCACGTATTCGTATTCGTGGTACAGCTTCATTGAATGGAACACAAGACCCGTTATGGGTATTGGATGGAATACCTTTGGAGGGGACTGATATTGCGAAACTAAGCACTGATACAGACAATGATATTGTTAACATGAAACAATCATCCATTGCCGGGTTGAGTCCGAACGATATAGAAAGTATCACTATCCTAAAAGATGCTGCCGCTACCGCAATTTATGGTGCGCGTGCCGCAAACGGAGTAATTATCATAACTTCCAAAAGAGGACGGACAGGAAAACCTGTAATCAACTTTAATACAAGATTGACATATACTCCTAATCTGGATACTTCACGATTGAATTTATTAAATTCCGAACAAAAAGTAAATCTAGAACTAGAATTAATGAAAGAACCTGATGACATATTTACCTCACATCCCTACTTACATAAAGGAGGAGTAGCATCCATACTCAGACAACATAATTTATTTGAGACCTATCAACAACAAGGATGGAATGGCTTAACCACAGAAGCTCAAAATGCAATTAACCGATTAAAAACAATTAACACAGATTGGAATGACATCTTATTTAGAGATGCTTTCACGCAGGAATATAATTTCAGCATATCAGGAGGAAGTGAAAAAGTGACTTATTATAATTCACTCGGATATTCACAAGAAAACGGGAATGTGCCTGGAGTAAATATGAGTCGTTTTAACTTGACAAACAAAACGTCTTATCAAGTAAACCGAATACTAAAAATAGGAACTTCGCTCTTTGCTAACCGACGGAAGAATAAGGACTTTATTACCGATAAATATGGTTATTCAAATCCTGTTTATTACTCTCGCGTAGCAAATCCATATCAAGAAATTTATGATGCGGAAGGAAACTATGTATATGATTATGACATTGTATCCAACAGCGATAACGAGCCTGATCCTGAACGAGGGTTCAATCTCCTTGAAGATCGTGCCAATACCAGTAAAGAAACGATAACGACAGCTATTAATGCAATCTTTAATGCTGACTTACGTTTCAATGACCATTGGAAACTAACATCACAAGTTGGCTTGCAATGGGAACAATCCGGAGTAGAACAATATATTGGTGCAAATACGTTCTCCATGCGTGATATGCGTAAAGACAGTAAGTCCGGTGACACATACCGTATACCGGAAGGGGGGATGCACAAGGTAAGTAACGCCACTACATCACAAATCACATGGAAAGTACAAGGAGAATGGAGTCAAACCTTTAAAAACATCCATGAAGTACAAATTATGGGTGGGTCAGAAATAAGAAAAAATTGGTATGAAACACTTGCATCTAATGCTTACGGATATGACCCTAAAACACTTACCACCAAGCCTTTGATTCTAACAGAGAATGACGACGTTAAAAAATACCCATTACATACAGAAACTTATGCCGAAAATGCTTTCGCCTCTTTTTATGCAAATGGTTCTTATACCCTTATGCAACGTTACACACTAGGAGCAAGCGTACGTATTGATGGCTCGGACCTATTTGGTGTAGACAAAAAATATCGTTTTCTGCCTATTTATTCGGCTAGCGGACTATGGCGACTTTCCAACGAATCGTTTCTACAGCCTGCCAGACAATGGATGGATAACTTAGCTCTACGATTATCATACGGGCTTCAAGGAAATATTGACAAAAACACCTCACCTTATTTAGTAGGAAGTTACGGAAATCAAACGATATTGCCTAACAACCCAAATGAAACGAGTATTTCTATCGGTTCAGCTCCTAATGATAAGCTACGTTGGGAGAAAACAGCATCTTATAATATTGGAATTGATTTTTCCGCACTCAAATCTGCCATTAATTTAAGCGTAGATTACTATTATAGAAAAGGAACAGATCTTATCGGCTATAAAAATCTACCTTTGGAAAATGGATTTCTTACGCAAACGATTAACTGGGCTAGCCTAGAAAACAAAGGTTTAGAAATAAACTTGCAAACACGTAATATCACAACCAAGAATTTCTCCTGGTATACCACATTCAATTTTGCTTATAACAATAACAAAGTATTAAAAGACTATGTAAAAGAAAACAGCCCGACACCCGGTCTGGAAGGGTATCCTGTTGGAGCTATTTTTGCAATTAAGAGCAAAGTAGATCCGGAAACCGGCCGCATACTCATCTATCCTAAAGGCAGCAATGAGGCTGTCACAGTAGAAGAACTATTTAAGATGGAAGACTTGACTGGAGGAATGGGTGGTTTCTATGAATATAGTGCAGATGCAGACTTTCAACAAAGTCTATATGAATATGTAGGTACGAATGATGCACCTTATACAGGGGGGTTACTTAACACACTCTCTTATCGCAACTGGGAACTTAATTTTAATTTTTCATTCTATTTTGGAGCTCATGTACGTACAAGTCCTTCATATAATATAGTAAATTTCGACTCTGGACATAATGTAAACCAAGATATCCTCAACCGTTGGACACCAGAAAATCATAGTGATCAGCTACCAGCTCTTCTTAGCCGGAATAACTATCCTGCCGATTATGCACTTTTTGGTGACATACCTGCCATTTATAGAAATCTGGATATGTGGGTAAAGAAACTCAATTATATGCGTCTCCAAAACATACGATTAGCTTATACATTGCCACAAGAATGGTTACGCAAATTCAATATCAATGGAGCAACTGTTGCTGTAGAAGGTCGTAACCTACTTGTCTTCGGTTCCAGTTATAAAAACTACATGGATCCGGAATCTATGAGTAATCTCTATTCTACTCCGGTAGCAAAATCTGTGACATTCAACCTAAGTCTTAACTTTTAAGTAATCAAGAAATATGAAAAGAATAAAAAGACTATATTTATTTTCCATGCTAGCAGGATGTTTTACGATGACTTCATGCAGCAATTTTTTAGAAATACAGCCTGTTGGAAAAGTGATTCCGAACACATTAGAGGAATATAGGGCATTAATGACTAACATTTATGCACAAGATTTGACTGACAGAAGTGTCTGTGATATGCGAACCAAAGAAATTACTGTCAGAAATGATAGTTATGACCAAAGCGATTATGGCGATATAGAAAAATGGATTACCAACAGTACAACAGCCAAAGAGCTCGGCTGGATAGACTACTACGAAAACATCTATTATGCCAATGCTATCATCGACAAAAAGAACGATATAACAGATGGAAATGAAAAAGATATCAATCAATTAGTAGGAGAAGCCTACTTTATGAGAGGATATATGCACTTCCTTCTAGTCAACCTGTACGGACAGCCATATACAAAAGAGGGTGCAAAAGACACAAAAGCCGTCCCCTTGAAACTGACTCTTGATTTAGAAGAGATTCCAACACGGAATACAGTAGAAGAAATATATAGTTCCATTCTTTCCGACATAGAAAACGCTCGTCAACTTATAACAAAAAAAGAGTGGGAATCCGGTTACAATTATCGCTTCAGTACACTCGCCATAGATGCATTCGAATCACGAGTATATCTTTATATGGGAGAATGGCAACTTGCTTACGATGCAGCTGAACGCACGTTGGCACAAAAAGCAACACTTGAAGATTACAATAGCACCAACCTACAATTGCCTAACCTATACACATCTGTAGAGTCTATTACCGCTTATGAGAAAATTTACAATGCGACAACAACATTAGACGCCTCACAAGCTACACAATCATTTGTTGACATGTTCAATGAAGAAGATCTGCGACCTGCAAGCTACTTTGGCGAGAAGAATAAAGACGGCAACTACCCTATTATTAAAACAGACGGAAAGTCTGCCTACAAATGTAGTTTTCGTATTAGCGAACTTTACCTTAATTCTGCGGAAGCAGCTGCCCATTTGAACAATCTGCCTGAAGCTCGCAACCGTCTATTACAACTGATGGAAAAAAGATATACAACAGCTGGATATGAGCAAAAGAAAAATGAAGTAAATAGCATGAATCAGGAAAAACTGATTACAGAAATATTAAATGAACGGACCCGTGAGTTAGCATTTGAAGGTCACCGTTGGTTCGATTTACGTCGAACTACCAGACCGAGAATTGAAAAGGTATTAAGCGGAGGACAAACGATTGTTCTTGAACAAGATGATGATCGTTACACATTACGTATTCCTTTAAGTGCTACCAACGCTAATCCCAATTTAATGGACTAAAGTTTATCTAACCTTTATAATAATATCAAACTCCTTTTGTATTCTCATTTGCAAAAGGAGTTTTTTATTTCAAGATATCTCATTTACCATCTCCACATTCCTCTCTTACAGATGTTGGCCATCGTAACATCTTTATCCCTCAAATATATTGTTCTTTAACAAGAAATCCATATCTTTGTAGCGACTTATTACGATTAATAACGTAGAAGCGTTTAGAATATTATCTCTATTCAGAATCTGGTAAATTCTTTAATTGGGGAGATAATGGCAACTAAGCGTTCACGTCTTTGTTATATACAAGGGCGTGGACTCTGTTGTTCATTTCCCAATAGGTTTACCAGAACCTTGAATAGAATGAACTAACGACGTCCACGCTTCTCTTGTATATAATGGTATCCGGACGCTTACCACACAAACAATAAGAAAAATGAGCAACACTATTACAAAGTTCTTTGCTTCTTTTTTAGCTTATGGGGTAGCTAATAAGAAAAAGCGTTTTTCGGCAATTGGCCGTTTCTCCGAAGGATTGGCTCCCGTTAAAGGAAAAATCCAATGGGGATACATCAATAAAGGATATGACGTTGTCATCCCTCTAATGTATGAACGGGCTTTCTCTTTTAAAGAAGGATTAGGAATGGTAGTACTCAATTCCCAATACGGATTCATCGACCATACCGGACAGATACGGATTCCGTTTAAGTACGCAGCCGCTCACTCGTTTGAGCAAGAATGCGCACGTGTATGCCACGATGGATTATGGGGACTGATTGACAGACAAGGAAACTACATTCTTCCACCGACTTACAGTCAAATAGAACAATTCGCGGAAGGATTAGCCCTCGTCTCGCTACACAACAAAGTAGGATTCATTAATAAGAAAGGAGAAGTTGTCATTCCCCTGAAATATGATAATGGATGCTCTTTTTCTGAAGGATTGGCTGCTGTCTGTATTGAAAGCCAGTCGTCCAAGTGGGGGTATATAAACAAAGACAACCAAGAAGTACTTCCTTTTAAGTACGATATTGCAGAACCCTTTTATAACAACATAGCTCGAGTGGGTCTCTATGGAAAAAACATGAAAATCAACAAGCAGGGCAGTGAATGTCTATAAAATAACCACTCTACGCATTTATTCATCTCAACACGCGAGGCATTCTGTTCTAAAACATCCCCTTACGAATAACAACGTAAGGGGATTTTTCGTACATTCGAACATGTTAAATCTTTAATACGTAACATTATGATTATCGGAGTACCAAAGGAAATCAAAAACAATGAGAACCGTGTTGGCATGACACCTTCGGGGGTGGCCGAAGTGGTAAAACAAGGGCATCGGGTATTTATCCAACATACAGCGGGAATAAATAGCGGTTTTCCGGATGAAGCATATCAAGCTGTCGGCGCGCATATCCTGCCAACAATAGAAGACATTTACGCCACTGCCGAGATGATCGTAAAGGTGAAAGAACCGATAGTCACCGAATATAACTTAATTAGAAAAGGACAGTTACTATTCACTTATTTCCATTTTGCTTCCGACCGGGAATTAACTCTTGCCATGCTCTCCAACAAATCAATATGCCTGGCTTATGAAACTGTAGAAGAAGCAGATCACTCATTGCCTTTATTAATTCCTATGAGTGAAGTTGCCGGACGTATGTCTATCCAGGAAGGCGCCCGTTTTCTGGAAAAACCGCAAGGTGGAAAAGGTATTCTTTTGGGAGGCGTGCCAGGTGTTAAACCTGCTAAAGTATTAATTTTAGGAGGTGGAGTTGTAGGTAGCAATGCCGCACAAATAGCTGCAGGAATGGGGGCAGATGTCACTATTACAGATATAAATCTGGCACGTCTGCGCTATTTGAGCGAAACACTGCCGAAGAATGTAAAGACATTGTACGCATCCGAACTAAGAATCAGAAAAGAATTACCGGATGTTGATTTAGTTGTCGGTTCTGTACTGATTCCCGGTGATAAAGCACCACATTTGATTACCAAAGAGATGCTTTCAATAATGCAGCCCGGCACAGTATTAGTGGATGTGGCAATCGATCAGGGAGGATGTTTCGAAACGTCTCACCCGACTACTCACAGCGCACCGACTTATATTGTAGATGGAATTGTTCATTATGCAGTAGCTAATATTCCGGGAGCTGTGCCTTACACTTCCACTCTTGCACTGACTAATGCTACCCTCCCCTACGTAATGGCTTTAGCAAATAAGGGATGGAAAAAAGCCTGCAAAGAGAATCCAGCATTAGCACTCGGATTAAATATCGTAGAAGGAAAAATCGTTTATAAGGCCGTAGCCGACGTATTTGGTTTGAAGTGCGAACCTGTCAGCCTATAATTTCACCACAGAGGACACAGAGGACACAGAGTTCTTCTCTCTCTTTCCGTAAGTAAAACAGAGCGATCAATACGATTCTCAATACGTGAGACTCTGTGTTATTAAAAAGATTAAACCTCTGTGTCCTCCGTGTCCTCTGTGGTGAAATAGAAATTATCATTTATCTTTCAAACAAATATTTCTTCTCCACCGCCTGCCAATAAGACTCAACCAATTCGTTCATCACCTCTGCCACCGACTGTCGACGGGATATTATTGCCGAAACCTGACCTATCTCCAGTTCACCTTCTTCCAAGTCTCCTTCAAACATTCCTTTCTTTGCACGTCCTTTTCCTAGCAAGCTTCGTAATTCTTCAGCAGAAGCACCACTATCTTCAGCCTTCTCCACCGCCTCGCGGAAAGTATTCTTTACCAAACGCGTCGGAGCCAGCTTTTTCAATAACAACTTAGTATCTCCTTCACCAAGACTCAAGCAATAATCCTTAAATACCGGACTCGCTGAACTCTCGTCAGTCAGAGCAAAACGGGTTCCTATCTGCACACCTTCGGCTCCCAATACCATAGCAGCCAGTATTCCTTCTCCTGTGCCGACACCTCCTGCAGCTATCAAAGGCAATGTTGTAGCCTCACGTACAGCGGGAATCAAACAGAAAGTCGTTGTCTCTTCGCGTCCATTATGCCCTCCGGCTTCGAACCCTTCTGCCACTACCGCATCTACTCCGGCCTCCTCACATTTTACAGCAAAACGGGAAGAAGAAACAACATGAACAACCGTTATTCCACGCTCTTTCAACCACCCAGTCCACGTTTTCGGATTTCCGGCAGAGGTAAAAACAATCTTCACTCCCTCTTCCACCACAATATTCATGATCTCTTCTATCTGAGGATACATCAAAGGAATGTTTACACCAAAAGGCAATTTCGTGGCCGCATTGCATTTACGGATATGCTCGCGTAAAGTGTCCGGATGCATGGAACCGGCACCGATCAATCCCAGTCCACCGGCATTGCTCACAGCAGAAGCAAGACGCCAACCGCTGCACCACACCATGCCACCTTGAATAATAGGATATTGAATACCCAGAAGAGAAGTAATTCTATTCATAACCAATAATTTATCTATGTGTTAATAGGTTGACATGAGCGCATTGCTACATCAACACATCATTATAACGCCTTCAACGGGCAATCTGTTCAATTGGTTTATTTATCAACACAGTGGTAGAATCTCCATAAGTTCTCAACACTTCCAATGTGCGGGCACGGTTATCCCGTCCCGTCTTATTCCAAAAATCTTTTGTAAAGACAGCCATCAGGTCAAGTCCGCCGATAGTTCCACCATTGATATACACTCCACTCCCACCAAACAAGGGAATAGGTGCATCCATCACTACCGTGTTCACCATCATTCCGTTAGCACGTTCACCCAACTGGCGGAAACGTACCCCACTCGCCTGTATCTCATCCAACGACTTACGCATTCCCTTTGCCATCGGATTGCGTGCCCAGTTTGAATAAGATCTTTGATGACGTATCTCGTAGAAAGGATCACCCCGCCAGGTATTTTTATCGATCTTTATCTTCTTCTGATAGATGGGATCCCAGTTATAGCGGGTATTTGCTTTATATGGCATCAGAGTCAACATCACTTTCGGTTTAGGCAATGCTTCAGGAAGCGATTCGTCAGGCATCATCCAGCTTTTCTCCTCCGACATCCGGGGAGTACCCACTGCGCTTCCGAAATCAATCGACTTCACAGCATCCATATTTAAATGCAACTCCTGGTCACTCTCCAGCAATTTCTTCAAATGCAAAGAATCTTGTGCCGTCCATACTTGCGCATATGCAAATAAAGCAGTCAGACACAGTGCCATCGTTGTTATAAACCGTTTCAATCCATCCATCCTTTTTACTCTTTCATTACCTATATTTCGGAGCACTTCATATACATTTTGCACGTATGAGAAGCTATCTTTTGAGCGTAATAATCCCCCTGTCAGCAGCAAAAGACTACTGATACAAACAAATGTTCCCACATGAATGTTTCCTATTTTTTACTTTCCGAAGGCTCCTCCCCCTTTATTACCACCAACGATAACCCGATCCACAAAGCGGCTCATCGTAGCACGGATCAATTGTCCATCTCGTTTTCGGATATTGGCGTTCTTCCCACCAACTACGATAACAAGCGGCCGCATCGAGTACTTCCTCATCGGTCAGGAAATAGATTGCTTCATAATTTTCAGCATTCGCCAATACCATTTTGCAACCTAATGACGGAGGTGTGCCCTGACGGATAGATTCAATCACCCAAAGCATACACTCACCCAACCGAATCTTACCGTTGTTCATATTATAAACCGACGGAAAAGAAGGGATAATAGTCAGATCTTCTGCATATTTTAAAAGTTCGGGAATGTCCTCTTCCGTGAAATGAGGAACTTCCACTACTCCTTTATCATTCTTCATCTTATACGTACCCGCCTTCAATTGTTTCACAAAAAGGGCAACGTCCGGATTGTTATAATCCATTTCTTCGCTGGTGCATCCTGTAAAGGATACAATCAGGCAAACAGCCATCCACAGCATTAGTAGTGTTTTTTTCATTTTCATAAGGATTAATACGTCATGCGAAGTCCGCAAAGTAAATTAAAATTAGTCGGCCGTTTCGTTCGTACCGTAGCCAATTTCGAATCTGTCTTGAAATGATGCGAAACTCCGGGTTCGGCAAAAACAGCAAGTCGGTCATTAATCTTATAGTTGATTCCAATACCGGCAGTCACTGCCAGCTGGATAGGTTCTTCTTTAAAACTGTTGTCCGGTGCACCGGCAATACATTTATCGGCTATTCCTCCCACAGTAGCATAAAGGTCAACTTTCTTCGTATCTACCAACGTCACGTTCACTTTAACGGGGATCCCCAGATAGTGCAAGTGCTGCCCTGCAGAACGGAGGTTCGAATAGAGCAGTCCGGTTTCTATGCCGAGAAAATCGTTCAACTTACGTTCTACCGTCACCCCTGCGGAAACCGGCATTTTATAAGTACCGTTATCTGCCGGAAGTGCTGTACCCACTTGAACTTTCATCGCCCAGCGATGCTTTTTCACTGCTTTGGGTTGAACCATATTGACATTCGACTGTTCTTCCGGAGCGACAGATGACTCTGTATTACCGTTTGTTGCCTGCCAATAACCATTATGCCCCTGATTACCATATTGGTTGCCATTTCCCGTAGAAGTAGTGGAAGAAAAAGAAAACGACATGGAGAAAGTGATAGAAAGAGAATCTTCTTCCTCTGTATATTGCGACAGCATACCGTAAGATTTCGGAGCCGGTTTCGGCAACACCGGTTCTACCGGCAGCGGTAACTGATTGACGCGTATTCCATCTCCATCCATCTGTCCTCCATTCGTCACGGCTATCTTTGTAAATGCTTCTTCCATATCTTCCTTTGGAGAGAAATACAAGAAAGTAGCCGACGAGGCTGCCAAAACGAGCAATACAGATGCCGCAGCCGCCACACGGAAGAGCAGAATCCGGCGACGATGCTGGCAAGCCACAGGAATTTCCTGCGAGAGCTCTTCCCAAAAGCCATCCCGTACACTCATCCCGGCATCAGCGAGACGTGTGCGAAACAGATCGGTTATTTCATCATTTTCTTTCTTCATGATTCCTATACTCTTTAATTCTTTTTGCTAACAAATATTTGGCCCGGTGCAACTGCGAAGTAGATGAATGCTCTTTAATGTGAAGCATCTTGGCTATCTCCTTGTGCGATTTCTCTTCAAACACATAAAGGTTGAAAACGGTTCGGCAACCATCCGGCAATTCGGCAATAAAAGCCATCAACTGCTCTTCGGAGATTCCAGCCCCTCCTCCCGAATCCGATATATCCGGTATATCGGGAAGCTGCTCTTCATGCACTACCAACTGACTGACTCGTTTCTCCCGTCGCAGGAAATCGAGTGATTGAGTGACCATCACCCGGGTGATCCATGTACAGAGTGAAGACTCACCCCGGAACGAGAAGTTGGTAAAAATCTTGATGAAACCGTCATGCAGTACATCGTGCGCCGCATCCATATCGCCCGTATAGCGGAAACATACCGCCAGCATCTGTTTGGAATAGAGGGTGTAAAGTTCCTTTCGGGCTGAATCCTTTCCTGCCCGACAGCCCTTTATCAGTTCTATCTCGTTTTCCAAAGTCAATTACTTTTTTTAAAATCGAACGTATGTCTGCGTCGTTTGCTTATTAGACGCGAGAGTTTGAGGAATGCTGCAAGGAATATTGCTAAAAGAAGTTAAAGAATACGATTCACCACAGAGGACACAGAGTACACAGAGGAACAATGATAGGAAATTCTTCCTATAAAATAAATTTAAATCCTCTGTGTACTCTGTGTCCTCTGTGGTGAAAAAAAATCAGCACGCTTTGAAACTCATATCCAGTCCTTTCACTGAATGAGTCAAAGCTCCTACAGAGATGAAGTCTACGCCACATTCGGCATAGTCGCGGAGCGTATCAAAGGTGATACCACCCGAAGATTCAGTTTCGTATTTACCTGCCACCATCTCTACTGCTTTCTTCGTCATTTCGGGAGTGAAGTTATCAAACATGATACGGTCTACTCCACCGAGATCAAGAACTTGCTGCAGTTCGTCGAAGCTGCGGACTTCTATTTCTATTTTCAGGTCTTTGCCTTTTTCCTTGCAATATTCTTTGGCACGGGTGATGGCTTTGTCGATACCTCCGGCAAAGTCCACATGATTGTCTTTCAGAAGAATCATGTCGAACAGACCAATACGATGGTTTACTCCGCCACCGATTTTCACTGCCATTTTTTCAAGGATACGCATACCGGGAGTTGTCTTGCGGGTGTCAAGCACACGGGTATTTGTGCCTTCCAACACCTTTGCATATTTACGGGTCATTGTTGCAATACCGCTCATACGCTGCATCACGTTCAACATCAGGCGTTCGGTTTGAAGCAAAGATTGCACTTTTCCTTCCACTACCATTGCTACGTCACCCGGTTTCACTTCTGTTCCGTCATTGATAAACACTTCCACTTTCATGGTAGGATCGAAACGGTTGAAGATTTCTTTAGCAACTTCGATGCCAGCCAACACACCGGCTTCTTTGATAAGCAATTTTGATTTTCCCATTGCCGTAGCGGGAATACATGAAAGGGTGGTATGATCACCATCACCTATATCTTCTGCAAAAGCAAGATCGATCAACTTGTCGATCAGTTCTTTTTCCTTATTCATTGATCTTGTCAATTCTTATTTGATGTATTAAATATTGATTCTGCACTTTCTTCAGGAAACAGTTCACACGAAAGTTCCCATTAGTAGTAGCCAACGTACCGATAACGAAACTTGATTCATCCCGTTTTCCCTGATGGTTCACGTTAAATCCGCTGACTTTATTCTTCGTAAAGAATTCCTGCATGGTAGCTGTTGCTTTCTGTTTGTCAACGTTTGTCGAGCGACCTTGGAGCACCAAGTTTACCTTGTCCCCCATATACTTACTCAGCTCTTGCGAGCTTCCTCTTTTAAATGCCGTTATCACTCCTGCCGGTATCTCCTGCGCCATCAGCAACGAGAGAGAAAGAAGCAAAGCGGTCATTCCTGCAAGCACTCGTTTTTTCATAAATACAAGCTTTTAAGTTGAAGTTTAAAGCTTTAAACTTTCAACTAATGATAGGCAAAGGTAAGCATTAATTGCAGAATAACATAAAAAATGCCTATTTTTGTGCAATAATCAGAATTGTAAACGTATGAAAACAACCCTGCTCGTCGTAGGACGAACCGTAGAACAACACTATATAACTGCGATCAACGACTATATCCAGCGTACTAAACGCTATATCACTTTCGATATGGAAGTGATCCCCGAACTGAAAAACACCAAGAGCCTTTCAATGGAAGTGCAGAAAGAAAAGGAAGGGGAACTGATACTGAAAGCTCTTCAACCGGGCGACGTGGTGGTATTGCTCGATGAGCACGGAAAAGAAATGCGTTCTCTGGAGTTCGCCGAATATATGAAGCGGAAAATGAACACGGTCAACAAACGACTGGTATTCATTATCGGAGGGCCTTATGGCTTTTCTGAAAAAGTTTATCAAGTGGCACACGAAAAGATTTCAATGTCCAAGATGACTTTCTCACATCAGATGATCCGGCTGATATTCGTTGAGCAGATTTATCGGGCGATGACTATATTGAATGGAGGGCCGTATCATCATGAATAGTAACTTATCTCATATACTATTATAAACGAGACAAAATAGACTTTTTAATTTCGTCCCAAGATACATCCACAAACATATAAGGCATTGGCTCCTCCTCCGCATCTTCAAAATAAGCTAAACTTTTCATAGCCATAAAAGAAGATGAGTCAGGATATTTTTGAGAATAGAAATCCAACAGATTTTTCAATGAATACTTTTTCAACAAAAAGTATTCATTGAAAAATCTGTTTTAGTACCTCTCCCTTCAATAGCAGTAATTTTCATTGCCGCAATATCTCTAGGACTTGCCAAACGTATCCCATCTTTATATACGACATCATCAAGCCAAGGATAAGTATAGTTCACGATATCTATTTTAACCTCATTCAATACGTAAATGTGTATATTCTTAGAATCATTTAAGATAGTCAGTGTCCCAAGTGTTCGCAAAGCTTCCTTCAAATCTTGAGAATCTACATTAATCTGACCAAAAAAATCCAAATCGACCGACTTTCGATGTCCTAATTGCAAAGCTAATGCAGTACCACCGACTAGACGAGTATTACAAAGTACAGGTAACTGTTGCAACTGTTTTAAAAGTTCCAGTGTTGTGGATTCGACCGTTGATAAGTGTAACATCTAAATTGTTCTTTAGGAGTTTGTGAAATGGCAGAAAGATAAGCTAAAGCCCGAGGCTCCAATTCACGAAACCCTTTAGCTATTTCGACGATTCTCCCAAGTCCATAATATTGTTTTACAATATTCCAATCTTGCAACATACCATATTCAAGCACTCTCTTTATTATATATTGTGAATGCTTCTCCATATCCAAATCATCTTTATTGACATCCCAAAAAAGATATGTTGAAAATCGAGTAATATATTCTTCCATTATCTATCGTATTGCAATCCTTAATATGACAAAGATAAAAATAAAAAATGAATCGAACGCAAGCTAATAGCTATATTTCACAAAACTGTATTATTCTCTTCTTCATAGATTTTATTAAAAACTCTACAAAGTTTTTTTTCATCCGCAATTAGTTGACGAAGTTCTGCCAACCGTCCGGCATTATCCGATTGGGATATCCACAACTTCAGATACCCTCCTTCTGCATATTTTTCAGTAAGATGTTTCCGAAAACGGGCGTATTGCTCTTCTTTATCCATCTCCGGATAATGAGACAGCCCATATTGTACGGTACGACGTAAAGTGACTTCGGGATCAATAATTCGGTCAGCCTCGGCAACAATCATCCCATAGATTGTTCTGGGAGCCTGTTTATTAGAAGCCCGATGATCTTCTATCGCCTCTTTCATCTGCAACAGCTGCTCATCCGTAAACCAACGCCGCAAAGTTTCGTCCGCTAGCAACACTTTGCCGGAGGTTATATGATGAAATTCACGTCCTTCGTATAATCCCAGGTCATGATAAGCAGCAATGACATAAACCATCGAATAATCGACTTCATAATGTGCCGCTAATTTCAGACTTTCCTCCATAACCTTTTCTACATGGTCTATTTGATGCGCTTTATCAAAGTTAGCGTATTGAGGGATAATACTTTGCCGAACATAGTTTTGCAATTCAACAGGCACATGATGAGTCATATTCGATATTTTTAGCAAGTGAATTCCTTTATTTTTATTATTCCCGATTCATCAAACGATGTTCTGCCATCTGTTCGAACTTTGTTCCCGGACGACCATAATTGGCATACGGATAAATGGAAATACCACCGCGAGGAGTAAATATCCCGGTTACTTCTATGTATTTGGGATTCATCAACCGGATAAGGTCTTTCATGATGATATTCACACAATCTTCATGAAAGGCTCCATGACTGCGGAAACTGAAAAGATAGAGTTTCAAACTCTTGCTTTCCACCATTTTTATATCAGGAATGTAGCTGATACGTATTTCGGCAAAGTCCGGCTGTCCGGTAATAGGACACAGACTTGTGAACTCCGGGCAGTTGAAACGTACCCAGTAATCATTTTCAGGATGCTTATTATCAAAGGCTTCCAGTACTTCAGGAGCATAATCTTGCTTATACTCGGTTTTTCTTCCTAACAAGGAAAGTTGGTCTTTTAATTCAGTCATTGCACTCGTTAACTACAACCTCTACCCTAAACAAAAAAATGCATTTCCTCTTTCACCTATCACCGTCCAGTCTCAAACGCTTTATTCATCGAGGTTTCAGTGGTGAAAGATTCATTTTACAACCTATCACCGCATCTATCACCTATCACCATCAACTCTTAGCCCACGTTTGCTTTCTCCTCATCTTACTTGTTACGGTGAGTTTCATTGCCTGAAACAATGTGTTTCCCGTGCTGAAACAAAGTGTTTCATTACTTGGAACAAACTGTTTCAAGCCTTGAAACTATAGTTTCAAGCGTTAGAAACTTTAGTTTCCTACCGTTGAAACTCTAGTTTCTCACCGATGAAACAACAGTTTCATGCTGTTGAAACTAATCTAAGCCTATACGTTCCGGATAGAAGCTACTACCATTTATTAATTAGAACGTACCGGTGACGGCAAGTAGTGACAGCAAAATATCAAAATTAGCTGCTGTCACTACTTGCTGTCACAGACCAGACATTTCATAATCAAACACTTACCTACAACAATGTGACAGATGACAACAAAAAATGCATTTTAATCTCTATGTAGAGATATTATTGATTCTTACTTTTTAAATATTTCTCCAATCCCTCCCGACGTAGTGTACAAGCCGGACAGTGCCCACAACCATCTCCCTGAACGCCATTATAGCAAGTCAGAGTCTCGGTGCGAATCAGTTCCAGCACTCCCAGTTCGTCGGCCAATGCCCATGTTTCTGCCTTATCAATCCACATCAAAGGGGTATGAATCACAAATTGTTCATCCATAGCCAGATTGAGAGTTACATTAAGAGACTTAATAAAGGCATCACGGCAATCGGGATAACCGCTGAAATCCGTTTGAGAAACTCCCGTTACCAAATGATTAATACCACGTTCACGGGCATATACCGCTGCGATACTTAGAAAAAACAGATTACGTCCCGGAACAAAGGTATTGGGAACGCTATCTACTGGTTTTTCCTGATCCATCACCATCGTAGTATCGGTCAATGAATTGTGACCTAACTGTCCGATAAAGGAAACATCCATCACATCAAATTCCACTTCTGCTTTCCGGGCTATCTCCCGTGCAAGTTCCACCTCTTTCTGATGCTTCTGACCATACAGGAAACTCAAAGCATATACTTTCTTAAAGTTGCGTTTTGCCCAAAACAAACAAGTAGTAGAGTCCTGTCCACCGCTAAACACAACCAATGCTGCTTCTCTATTCATATTCTATCTTAAATATCTTTGATTTTCAACACATTATAGGAGATATCGGTATCATACACATCACTACCGTCTACCTTCTTAATGGCTTTCACTACACGGATTGTCACCGGAAGGATCATAACTTCATACATGGATTTCAGCACAATCTGAATCCCCATCATGATAAGCAGTTCTTTCCAAGCAATGATTCCGCCAAAAGCTACCGGGAAGAAAATCAGTGAATCGGCAGTCTCACCTACTACAGTAGACCAGATGGCACGGGCCGAAAAGTTACGTCCCTGACTGGCTACTTTCATCTTACTCATCACATACGCATTGAGAAATGAGCCTACCAGAAAAGCCATCAGACTGGCAGCCACGATACGAGGCGCCATGCCGAATACAAAATCAAAATGTTCTTCACCCTCCCAGAAAGGAGCAGCCGGAATGGCAACAGCTATCAACCCAAGAGCAACCACGAAGAAGTTCATGGCAAAACCGCTCCAAATGATGAGCCGCGCTTTCTTGAATCCCCAAACTTCGGCGATACAATCATTAATAATATAAGAAATAGGAAAAACTAATAATCCGGCTGTCACGGTCAGACTACCCACCTGGATTACTTTTGTTTCAAGAAGATTGGCTGCAATGAGACAGACATTAAACAGAATGCCCAGCAGCATAAAGGGTACAGATACTTTCTCTTTCATTATTCCTGTTTTTTACGTGGTGTTCTAGAATACACGACCGCTATTCACGGCATCATACTTTATTTTTATCTTTCGGGGGCAAAGGTATAAGAAAAAAGCGAGAGGGCAAAAAGAAAAGAACAACATTTTAAACACCTATCTTTTTCTACTCATACTATAATCGTTTTGAAATAAGTCAAGTCATAAAAAAACAGGCACGGATTACACGGATTTCACGGTTTTAAGAGATTGGATAGACTATTAAAAACCGTGTTAATCCGCGTAATCCGTGCCTAAAATATATTCCTTATCGTACCATTTAAAGTAATTTTTGGTGCAGTTGTCCGGCTTGTTCATCTGCAACAGTATATAAAAGTGTCCCAACTTATTTTTTAGCGATTACTTATTTTCTATGAGATTGACAAAAAACGACCTTTTCATATCCTTTCTTCTCGAAAAAATATTTATATTTGCAGCGAGGATTGGACCATTATTGACAGCCAATCTTCATGTTTTAGGACATTTAATTTATCTTATTAGAAAAGTCGCGTTTTCGAAACAGAAATCAAAATTAGATGTCCGCACTGAACTTATATCCAAATTAAGACATATAAGTACAGGTGCGGGCATACTATATTCGATTTCTGTGGGCTCGCGCGACTGCCTCTAGTAAGGAATATATGTATCGTCCGTGCCTCTTATTTTATTATAATCCGGCTGCGGCGCATACACTAAAAAAACAAATGAGGTATGACAACAAAACAATGGATTGGCATTGAAGAAGCCGCAGAGAAGTATCAAGTATCTATCAGACGTATCAATACGTGGTGCAAAAGACAGGAAATTACTTTCACAGAAATTGACCATTACCTGATGCTGGATGAAAACAGTTTGCTGGAATGTATCGAACGAAACACACAGCTTGCCCTTACAAATGAAGAGTTTGAACGACGCAAAGAAAAACTCATAAGAGAAAACGAAGAAAATCTATTTATTCTCCAATCATTAGCGCCACTAACCCCAATGATGCGTCTGATAATAAAAGAACTTGCCGGAATGATTCAAAATGAAAACAGAAGACGCATGTTCCTGTTTGTCACACTGGAAGGTAATTTCAAAAAATATGCAGAAGAATCCTGCCAAGATTTCTTTTATATTCGAAGAGAGTTTCAGATACTTATTCGGGATATTCAATCCCGAATCGGATTTCTAAAGACATACAAAGACGAAATGACGTATCTCAAAGCGGCACTGCGACTATACGAAATGAACTTCGGCAGAAATCTATTCAGCAAGAATAGTTTAGAAAAGGAAAGTCCGGCAGCCCGGGAAAAGAAAAATGCCATCCACCTGCTCAATACTCCTATTCGTGACTTTGAGTTTGACCCAAGATCAAGTCGGGTGCTAGGCGAAAACGGTGTACAGACACTTCGGGATTTATTAAAAATCACCTATAAATACGGATGGAATAGAATAAATAAACTACCGAACATTGGTCCGACCTCACTAAATAAGTTAATCAACCGACTGAAACAGTTGAATATCCTTGATGATGAAGAAGGGTGCTATCTCTATAAATATTTGGATGAATGAAAACAATCATGAAATTTCCCTAACATCGAAATCCTTTTAGTCGCTCTGTTGTTCTAAGTGCATATTTAATCAAAAAATATATATCATGGAACATCAAGTCTTCTTATCGGTTACTACGGTGGGAAGACTGTTTTTTTAACTATTTCGGAGAGCGAAAATATAAAATTGTTTTATCTTTGAAAAAAGAAAGCTTCAACAAGCTCCAGTTGTTCGGAGTTTCCGAACAGCTAAGGCGATATCTATGCTACTGCTGTGGATTTATCCCTATGTTGAAGATAGTATTAAAACGTTGATGGACGGCATTCAGCAGAAAATAAATAAGCCTCCCCATCAGTCGTCGTATTCTGACAGGAAGGCTCATCACTTTGACCTTAAAACACATCACTCAATCAGGCACCTGCATCAGGAAGAAAAATCTTTCAGTTCCTCTTTCAACCGCTTACGGATGAAAAACAAACGGCTCTTTACCGTTCCCATCGGCAATCCTAATTTTTCGGCAATTTCTCGATACTTAAATCCGGCAACAAACATCTGAAAAGGAACTTTCATTTCTTCCGGTATGGAATGTATCACCCGATACAGTTGTTTCATATCATACGTAAACTCAAACCTGTCGGCATCTTCATCCTCGATCAAATGTTGCTGATTGATAGAATAACTGTCATCAATCAGATTCATTTCGCGAACTGTACGACGATAGTTATTGACAAAAATATTACGCATAAGCGTATACATCCATCCTTTCAGATTCTTACTATATGTAAACTTTTCACGATTATCCAGTGCCTGCAACACACAGTCCTGAACCAAATCATTGGCAGAGTCACGATCTGCCGTCAATTTATATGCGAAGCGATGCAAATCCGGTTGTATCGCCAATATTCCTTTAGTAAAATCCACTTTTTCCATCATCGTATTTCTTTTATCTAATTAGTACGATACAAAGATCCGCTTTTTTAGAATCATTATAAATAGCAATTCTTCCGATTAGTTTGGCTATTTTTCCTTTGCCCCTCTCAACCATTTCTTTTTTTAGTTGTTCATTGGGCATTCACCTAAAACTTAACTGATAATGAGAACAAGCTTTAAAATGGTAGCCATGCTACTGGGGATAGGAATTTTTCCCCTCTGTGCTCATGCACAAAAGAAAGTAATCATCGAAGATGAAGAACCCAATTCCATCATGTTTGTTTCGAAGAACAAAGCAGGAGATGAAATCATCCGAATCATGAACGACCGTTCGCAGATGCGTTTCCACGACCCGAATGCTCCCCGCTTCCTGCTCACCGACCAGAAAGGGAAATTTGCCCTGGGCATCGGAGGATATGTCCGTGCAACGGCAGAGTATGACTTTAACGGTATCGTAAATGATGTCGATTTCTATCCGGCATTGATTCCACAACGCGGAAGCGGCAATTTTGCCAAGAATCAATTCCAGATGGACATCACCACTTCTACCCTATTCCTCAAACTGGTAGGACGTACGAAACATCTGGGAGACTTCGTTGTCTACACAGCCGGAAACTTCCGGGGTGACGGAAAAACCTTTGAATTGCAGAACGCTTATGCGCAATTCCTCGGTTTCACGATCGGATACAGCTACGGTTCGTTCATGGACCTCTCCGCACTGCCTCCTACCATCGACTTTGCAGGTCCTAACGGGTCGGCATTTTACCGCACCACGCAATTGAGTTATATGTACGATAAGTTGAAAAACTGGAAATTCGGTGTTTCAATGGAAATGCCTTCAGTAGACGGTACAACCAACAATGACTTGTCTATCAACACCCAACGGATGCCGGACTTCGCCACTTCCGTACAGTATAACTGGAATAGTAGCAGTCACGTTAAATTAGGTGCTATTGTCCGTAGTATGACTTACTCAAGTAACGTACATGAGAAAGCCTATTCCGCCACCGGATTCGGGTTGCAAGCATCTACAACATTCAATATTACCAAGAAATTACAAGCATTCGGACAGTTTAATTATGGAAAAGGTATCGGATCTTACCTGAACGATTTAAGTAATCTGAACGTAGATATCGTTCCCGATCCTGATAATGAGGGAAAAATGCAGGTTCTCCCGATGCTGGGATGGTATGCAGGGTTGCAATATAACCTTTGTCCGAGCATCTTTATATCCGGCACATATAGTTTATCCAGACTTTATTCTGAAAACGGATATCCAAGTGAAAATCCGGAATCCTATCGGAAAGGACAGTATTTAGTGGCTAATGCTTTCTGGAATGTAAGCAGTAACCTGCAAGTGGGCGTAGAATATTTAAGAGGATGGCGTACTGATTTCAGTTCTTCAACCCGCCACGCCAACCGGTTGAATATGCTGGTACAGTATTCTTTCTAAACTAACATAGAACAGTAAAACAAAAAAGCCGTCTCGAACATGGTGTCGAGACGGCTTTTCTATACATATAAAGGATTAGAAATCTAGAACTTATAGTTCACACTCACACCAAATACTTTATTGGTACGGCTATAAACGTCTTTATCAATAGATGCACCTAATCCACGTACATTTTCTTTAGTGTAATCACTATACGTAGTCCAGAAATAAGCAACATCAAGGCTCAATGCCTGCGTGAAATTAATACGGCCTCCGAAACCAACTGAATAAGAATCACAAGAAAAACTTGTATCTGATTGGAAAGCATCGCTCAATCCGTAGTCTGTTTTCTGATAACCTCCACTGACTGTGAACAGTTTATTGATATCCCATTCGACACCCGCCAAGTACTCGTGTGTACCATGTTTCAGTGTTTTCTGCTTACCATCCGCCATACCGGCATTCTTATCATCAAAAAAGTGATATTCTACCGAAGCTCTCAATGATGGCAAAAATTCATAACTTGCTGCTACAGAAAGCATAGAAGGAAGGTCGCTCGGCGTGTTCACACCATTCGCATAAGGTGCCATAAAATCCGCAGCTGCATCCGGAAACTCACGTGTATGCGTATCATTTTCAATATTCATATTAGCCTTAAATTCGTACTTCGCTGCCAAATTCAACTTTCCGAATTTAGCATCTACGCCGATAATAGGTGTCAATCCCCAACCTGTCTGGTCACAATCAAGCTCAATCTTTGTATCATCCAGTTTTTGAAGCAAAGGACCCGATTGCGCCTGCGCTGCCAGAGTTGCTTGTTCCAAACTCATATCAGGATTAGCAGCCATGATTTTTTGTACTATGGCAGCACCCAACTGTTGAGCCACACCCTCTTTCAGACTAATATTCAAATGCCCCTTATATCCACCAGTAAAATAATTCATACGTGCACCAGCAAAAACAGAGAAGTGTTCATTAATCTTATAACTTGCTCCTAACTGAAAACCATAGATGTACTGACGACCTTCCATAGCCGAATTAATATTGTACATATTAGGTTTCAACATTCCTCCACTCGCAGAATTTGCCAAACTAATAGCAGCGGCATCAAACATAGGCAAGCCTGTGTTGAAAGAAGCTTTTCCACCGCCACCCACAATGGCAAAGCTACCGGAAAACGCCCAGTCACCTTTCTTATATACAGCATGTATGGAAGGAATAACGGGAGCAGAAGCCGTCCCTTCATAATTACGCACAGTAGTCTGTCCGTCCATGGTCCATAAAGGACTTGTTGCAGCAATATCACGGGTCTGATATGCACTTTGAATAGTAAGTGCTACTTGAAGACCATCTTTGGGAAGAAATGCCAGTCCGGCAGGATTACTATAAACTCCATCAACATCGATGGAAGCGCCGCGGGCTATCATGCGTAAGAAAGCAGCATTCTGATTCGTATTGGTTAGATAATCTCCGGCAAAAGTTGGAATTGAAACGATCAACATTGCAAGACCAATCAACGAAATTTTTCTCATCTAAATCTTTTTTAAAATTATTTCGGCGCAAAGATATAATAATATTGCACAGGGAGCACACATTTGTGCATTTATTTTCATATATCCGCCATTTTAATTGAAAAATCAAACTGTTTCTAATGAAACAATCTGTTTTTCGAATGATGGATTGATTAAACAAATTCACCTGCTCCAACGTTTAATATTATATAATTTATAGAATAATATTATGGCCTATACAATTGCATTTTTCGGCACAAAGCCTTATGATGAGTCCTCTTTCAATGACAAAAACAAAGAGTTCGGGTTTGAGATACGCTACTACAAAGGGCATCTGAATAAAAACAACGTACTACTGACACAAGGAGTAGATGCTGTCTGTATCTTTGTGAACGACGTTGCCGACGCAGAAGTAATCCGTGTGATGGCAGCCAACGGAGTAAAACTATTGGCACTACGCTGTGCCGGATTTAATAATGTAGATTTAGATGCTGCCGCCGCTGCCGGAATTACCGTAGTACGGGTTCCTGCCTACTCTCCTTATGCCGTTGCAGAGTACACCGTAGCTCTTATGTTATCGCTAAACCGGAAAATTCCCCGTGCTTCCTGGCGTACCAAAGACGGCAATTTCTCCCTGCACGGTCTGATGGGATTCGACATGCACGGAAAAACTGCAGGCATCATCGGCACAGGAAAAATAGCGAAAATACTGATTCACATCTTAAAAGGGTTTGGAATGAACGTATTGGCTTACGACCTCTATCCGGACCATAACTTCGCCCGTGAAGAACAAATAGTTTATACTTCATTGGACGAACTATATCACAATTCGGATATCATCTCCTTACATTGTCCGCTCACCGAAGCGACCAAATACCTGATTAATGACTACTCTATCAGCAAAATGAAAGACGGAGTAATGATTATCAATACCGGCCGTGGACAGCTGATTCATACCAACGCACTGATCGAAGGATTGAAGAACAAAAAAATAGGTTCTGCAGGACTGGACGTATATGAGGAAGAAAGTGAATACTTCTACGAAGATCAATCCGACCGTATTATCGACGATGATGTACTTGCCCGTTTGCTTTCATTCAACAATGTGATCGTCACTTCTCATCAAGCTTTTTTCACACATGAAGCGATGGAGAATATTGCTGCGACCACCCTGCAAAACATAAAAGATTTTATCAAACATAAGCCTTTGCTAAATGAAGTGAAGAAATAAAACTTTTAAGCTCCTTTCTTTGTTTACAAAACATATAAACAAATAAGAGAAAGGACAGATTTTATGAAAAAAGTAATACATAAAGCAGATACAAGAGGACATTCCCAGTATGACTGGTTGGATAGTTACCATACTTTTAGTTTTGACGAATACTTCGACTCCAATCGTATCAACTTCGGTGCCCTTCGCGTATTGAATGATGATAAGGTTGCACCCGGAGAAGGTTTTCAGACTCACCCGCATAAGAATATGGAAATCATCTCCATCCCTCTGAAAGGACATCTGCAACATGGAGACAGCAAGAAGAACAGCCGCATCATTACTGTTGGAGAAATTCAGACAATGAGTGCCGGAACGGGAATCTTCCACAGTGAAGTGAATGCAAGCCCTGTAGAACCGGTAGAATTCCTGCAGATCTGGATTATGCCGAGAGAACGGAACACCCGTCCCGTTTATCAGGATTTTAGCATTGCAGAGCTGGAACGTCCGAATGAACTGGCAGTCATCGTATCTCCCGACGGCAGTACACCTGCTTCCCTTTTACAAGACACCTGGTTCTCAATCGGTAAAGTTGAAGCCGGAAAGAAACTGGGTTATCATATGCATCAAAGTCATGCAGGCGTCTATATTTTCCTCATTGAGGGAGAAATTGTAGTAGACGGCGAAGTATTGAAACGCCGCGATGGTATGGGTGTTTACGATACCAACAGTTTCGAACTGGAGACACTGAAAGATTCACATATCCTATTAATAGAAGTACCTATGTGATTCCATCATTAGAAATTAAGAACTAAAAACAGCCAGATAATCTTATGGCGAAATTAAACATAGCAGATATCCGACAGGAATATACGAAAGGCGGGTTGCGGGAAAGTGAACTTCCCGGCGACCCGCTTTCGCTTTTCAATCGTTGGCTACAAGAAGCAATTGAGGCAGAGGTGGACGAACCGACTGCAGTCATTGTAGGAACCGTATCTCCCGAAGGGAGACCGTCTACCCGTACCGTATTATTAAAAGGGCTCCATGATGGAAAATTTGTCTTTTATACCAATTACGAAAGCCGTAAAGGCAGGCAATTGGCACAAAATCCGTATATCTCCCTCTCTTTTGTGTGGCACGCCCTCGAAAGACAAATACATATAGAGGGAATAGCGACGAAAGTTCCTCCGGAAGAATCGGATGAATATTTCCGGAAACGTCCTTATAAAAGCCGGGTCGGTGCACGAATTTCTCCTCAAAGTCAACCTATAATAAGCAGAATGCAATTAATACGGTCTTTTGTCAGGGAGGCAGCCCGGTGGATCGGTAAAGAAGTGGAAAGACCTGATAATTGGGGCGGATACGCCGTTACCCCCACAAGGATTGAATTCTGGCAAGGACGTCCCAACCGCCTGCACGACCGTTTTCTATATACCCTGCAACCGGACGGGGAATGGAAAATCAGTCGTCTTGCTCCTTGATTTCGTCGATTTTTCTTGGCAACTCCAACTAGAATACGTAATATTGCAACTATAAAATAGTCAGCTTATGACACTGGATTATATTTATCACAGCGGTTTCGCCATCGAAATGGAAGGTGTAACCGTTATCATCGATTACTACAAAGATTCTTCCGAAACGGAACATAACCGGGGAATCGTACATGATTATCTCCTGAAAAGGCCGGGTAAGCTATATGTATTGGCCACCCATTTCCATCCCGACCACTTTAACCGTGAGATATTGACCTGGAAAGAACAACGCCCCGACATTCAATATATTTTCTCCAAAGATATCTTGAAATCCCATCGTGCCAAAGCCGAAGATGCTTTCTATATTAAAAAAGGAGAAACATACGAAGACGAGACAATTCGTATCGATGCTTTCGGCTCAACGGATGTCGGCAGTTCGTTCCTGCTTCACCTGCAAGATTGGAGTATTTTCCATGCCGGCGACTTGAACAACTGGCATTGGAGTGAGGAATCTACTGAAGAAGAGATCCGAAAAGCCAATGGTGATTTCCTTGCAGAAGTTAAATATTTAAAAGAAAAAGCGCCAAACATCGATTTAGTACTATTCCCGGTGGATCGGAGAATGGGAAAAGATTACATGAAAGGGGCAAAACAGTTCATCGAACAAATAAAAACTACTATATTTGTGCCCATGCACTTCAGTGAAGATTATGAGGGGGGAAATGCGCTTCGTAGTTTTGCTGAAAATGCCGGATGCCGTTTTATCAGCATCACCCATCGGGGCGAAAGTTTTGAGATTACCAAATAAACACATGATAATTATGAATAAATTTACGATTCTGTTTCTTACCCTGTTCCTTGCATTGCCGATGGCGATGAAGGCAGATTCTGCAAAAGAGAAGAAAGACGACACCAGGTACCTTGTAGGAGCTGTTCCTGAAGTAGATGGTAAAGTAGTATTTTCCAAAGAATTCCAGATTCCCGGAATGAGTCAGGCACAAATCTACGACACAATGACAAAGTGGATGGACGAACGTCTGAAAGAAAATAAAAATATTGATAGCCGCATTGTTTTCTCTGACGAAGCAAAGGGGACAATTGCCGGTGTTGGAGAAGAATGGATTGTTTTCAGTTCAAGCGCCCTTTCATTAGATCGTACACTGGTCAACTATCAGATTACCGTTACCTGTAAACCCGGCAACTGCTTGGTAGAGCTTGAGAAAATCCGTTTCACTTACCGTGAAACAGAGAAATACAAAGCAGAAGAATGGATCACTGATAAATATGCGCTCAATAAAGCAAAGACCAAATTAGTGCGCGGCTTAGCTAAATGGCGTAGAAAAACTGTAGATTTCGCAGATGATATGTTTATGGATGTAGCAGTAGCTTTCGGAGCACCTGATACTCGTCCGAAGACAGAGAAAAAGAAAAAAGAAGAAGAGCAACAAAAAACATCTGTTGTGGCCGCTGCCGGTCCGATCATTATCGGTCAGGGAGGTAAAGTTACCACTACCGAATCTGCTCAAACCACCATTCCTGCGGCTACTTTGACTCCCGCCACTCCGGCTACCAAAGTTGCATCCGACGCATCCGGTTATACAGAAATTGATTTGAAACAAATTCCGGGCGAAGTATATGCTTTAATGGGAAGTGGCAAATTAGTGATCAGCATCGGAAAAGATGAGTTCAACATGACCAATATGACTGCAAATGCAGGTGGTGCATTGGGTTATCAATCAGGAAAAGCTGTTGCATATTGCACACTTTCACCCGATCAACCTTATGACGCAATAGAAAAGGCAGACAGCTATACACTAAAATTGTATGCTCCGAACCAAACAACTCCTTCAGCTGTTATCGAATGTAAGAAAATGCCTTCACAGACAACTCCGCAAGCCGGACAACCCCGTACCTATGTTGGAGAAATTGTGAAACTCTTAATGAAAAAATAAGGAAAATTGCAACAATGGAAATAAAAAGTAAATTTGACCATTTTAATATCAACGTTACAAACCTGGAGCGGAGTATCGCTTTTTATGAGAAAGCACTCGGCTTAAAAGAACATCATCGGAAAGAAGCATCCGACGGTTCATTTACACTGGTTTACCTGACAGATAATGAAACAGGTTTCCTATTGGAATTGACATGGCTCAAAGATCATACTGCTCCATACGAACTGGGGGAAAACGAAAGTCACCTCTGTTTTCGTGTAGCCGGTGATTACGATGCAATCAGGGCCTATCACAAAGAAATGAATTGTGTATGTTTTGAGAATACTGCCATGGGGCTTTATTTTATTAACGACCCGGATGATTACTGGATTGAAATACTTCCACAGAAGTGATTTTATATAAAAGGTGGGGCAGGATAATTATCCTGCCCCACCTTTTATATATAGAACGCTGTTTCTAAAAAACAAAGGATAGCCCTAAAATTGCCGACATTATAAAAAAACTACCAAGAACAAAATGGCTAATAAACAGCCTCATTATTTGCATGCTTGGCAACACAAACATATCATCTTTCTTATTTTTATCATACAATATGACAACCTTATCACCTACATGATACTGTTTTGGATAAAGATAAACATGACTTTCCCCTTCACTCTTTGGAGCAGAAGGAAGAAATTGGCAACATACCTCTTTTTCTCCCTCCAATTTATATTTTATTTTTGGTATACATACATCAGTAATATTCACACCATCAGACTTTAGTATCTCTATATCCACTACCTTCCCATATGTTTTCTTGCTATACGCTTTTATTATCTTGCAATGAATTATCCACAAGATTCCCATTTGCAGAACAAGAAAAGCACCTCGCAATAGAAGTATAACAGCAACTATACAAACTATTATATTTATAAACATATTTTTATTTTTTATGTCGACTAGCTCTTTTCTTCCGGATATCTGCTTTCATCTTCGCTGCACCCGAACCATGCTGACCACGAATATACGTCGCTTTTTTCGCTTTCGTTTTCACCTTTTCCTCTTCTTTGGGCTTATCTTTCTTACCTTTAAAAACGATGCCACCCATGATTGCTTCTTCTATACTCATATAATCATTTATTAGTATTCAATATTTCCGATGGCAAAGATAACCCTTTTCTGCGGATTTATTTATCTTTGCAAAGTTAACAATCGTAACCACCAATGGCAACAACAATTCTTTCTGCAGAAAAGGACCCGATGGGAGCCGCTATTTCTGACTATTTCAACCATCACAGAGCTGATCGTTTGCGGGTATTTTCTTCTCAATTCGAAGAAGATGAAATTCCCGTCAAAGAACTGTTTCGTAATATACAGTCTATGCCTATACTAGAGCGTACCGCCCTGCAAATGGCTACCGGACGGATTTTGGATGTAGGTGCCGGAAGTGGTTGCCATGCGCTGGCACTTCAGGAAATGGAAAAAAACGTATGCGCCATTGACATTTCTCCCTTATCTGTCGAAGTAATGAAACAACGCGGAGTGAACGATCCCCGCCTCATCAACCTTTTTGATGAAACATTTTCCGAAACATTCGATACGATCCTAATGCTCATGAATGGTTCCGGAATTATCGGACGGCTGAATAATATGCCCGTTTTTTTCCAACGGATGAAACGTATTCTCCGCCCTGGTGGATGCATACTTATGGATTC
The DNA here is from genome assembly GCF_024788145.1 of Bacteroides sp. BFG-606. Classification (NCBI taxonomy): domain Bacteria; kingdom Pseudomonadati; phylum Bacteroidota; class Bacteroidia; order Bacteroidales; family Bacteroidaceae; genus Bacteroides; species Bacteroides sp. BFG-606. The sequence goes on from NZ_JANUIL010000001.1 coordinate 5,737,447, forward strand.
CAGTGATTTGCGTTATCTTTTTGAAGAGGAAGACGGTAGCATAGTCATCGACCTTGCCGGAGATTATTACGGAGAGATTGACTTCCAAATGCAGTATAAAGATGTAGAAGGAGACACATTCGACTGGTTATATGTAGATTTCCAGACTCTTAGCTTATATGCTTCCGAATGTGGTTTTAAGGCAGAATTGATAAAAGAAGGAAAGCATTACGATTATCTGGTCAAACTTAGCATTGCTTGAAAATACATCATCATATAGTGACGGTATGCACTCCGGATAGCGTCACTATATAACCAAAATAGTAACGCCATCACATCAGGATAGCGTTACTATTTTTATATACTCATACCTGTTCCGTTAGAAACATCTGATGAGGGTTTTCTTTTATTTTAGCATTTCATTAATTGCCTGCACAAGAGAAGCAAACTCTTCCTCATTATATAAACGAGTCAGCTTTACAATTTTCCCTTCCTTATCAATCAACACGTTTCTCGTTATTCCGGATTCACGTAATGCATATTTCGCAAAAATATCAGCTCCCGGATCCAGTCCTAACGGATAAGTGACTCCGGTAGATTTAGCAAAAGCCAGTACTTTGTCAAGCGGTTCGTCACGGTCAATGCCAATCAGAGCAAAGTCTGCATTATTTTTATGCTTCAACCAAATATCCTTCTCGATAAACGGCATTTCTTTACGGCAAACTCCACACCAGCTTGCTGTGAACTGCAACATGACTACTTTACCACGAAGGGAAGATAAACTCACTTGTTTCCCATCTGTCAAGGTAATCGTGAAATCCGGAGCCATCTCTCCTACCCGGACAATATATCCTGTACTATCTGCCTGAACAGATTTTGCATCCGTAGCTACTTCTACACTATCTGTTGCAACTTCAACATTCGCCGTTCCTTTCTTCTGTCCGGAACAAGCCCATATACCTATGGCTAAAAGCGCCATACTACATACATTCATAATTTTCATTTTCATCTAATCATTGGTAACTTTGCAAATATAAAAAAAGTATGCGATGTATTTGCATTTTTAAAAGAAATTCATACCTTTGCACCCGCAAAAGAAAAACGCCTCTTTAGCTCAGTTGGCGAGAGCACGTGATTTGTAATCTCGGGGTCGTTGGTTCGAATCCGACAAGAGGCTCTCCAGAATGAATGCTGTTTATCACATCAGATAAGCAGCATTTTTTTATTAATTACCGTTACATTTCAAGTAGCAAGTCCGGGTACACGTTGAAAAAAAGCGTTTATCGGTTCTCTGTTTATCAAAATCATACAAAAAAACTCATCTGTACCGGAACACAACGACGGACTGCTTCCTTCACACGTCAGGAACCACTGAATTTTCATTTATGTTGAGTTTGTTACCAAGAAGCGTTTGTGAGTCAGCTCCAAAAATTCGGCAGAAGCTTTCATTGCATCTTACCAGAGTGCCATCGGCTGTGAAGAAACCTATTCCAACAGGAAGTGAATTCCATAATTGTCAGTAGGGAGATTCCTCATTTGAAACCAGTCCAGTCGAGATAGATTGATGTATCCTAAACAGAGTGCGTTCATCTATGGCTTCTTTGTTGTTTCCTTTATTAATATATTCCAGTTCAAAAATGAATGTGTTATAAAGATTTTTAAGCATCTTGGCATCCTCATACTTCTTTTCAGAAGTAATGCCATCTTTCAATAACGCTTCCGTTTCAACGTAGGTATAAGTATTGCCCTCTATCTTTCCAGAGTAATAACACCATACCACTGCCAAGTCCTTTATTTCATTAGAATAAAGTTCGGATAACTTAGCCAAAGGACTTTCTAAGATAAATACAGCCTTCTTCTGTTGCTCTTCGTTGAATATTGATTTCATACTTTCGGAGTTTTCTTGATTTGCTTAAAAATAAACTTATCCAAAGCTTGCGCCCCTATTTGCGTCCTCTTCAAAAACAAAAAGCTCCGAAACCCTTTATTATAAGTAGTTTCGGAGCTTTGCTTGAGGTTCCTGGCGGATTCGAACCGCCGTACACGGTTTTGCAGACCGCTGACTAAGCCACTCATCCAAGGAACCATTATTTCTCGTTTGCGGTTGCAAAGGTAGTACAAATTTTGAAACTACCAACTATCCGCAGCAATTTTTCTTTGTACTTTTTTTCTTTACATCACACTCTCCGCGTTTCTTGTCCATCATATCCTTTAGTTCACAGCCACTTACACAGCTATCGCAAGGATTCTGATTTTCTCGCGTACGACGAAAAAAAAGAAATATTCCATATATAACGCGGGCAATACAGAGTACAACCAGTACTCCGACTACCCAATCTTGCCAATTATTCATACAAACAGTCCTCCAATCTGATAAACAGCAAATGATACAAGCCAAGCCAAGCCCGTTGTGTAACAAGCAGCAAAGAGCGCCCATTTCCAACTACCCGATTCCTGTTTTATAGCCGCTATCGCCGCAATACACGGAAAGTAAATCAATACAAACAACATATAACAGAAAGCAACCAATGGAGTAATCGGAATTCGTTCTGCCAAACTTACCGAATCAGCATCCGGATCATCTGCATATAAGACACCTAATGTACTTACTACCAACTCTTTCGCTCCCACACCGGAAAGCAAGCCAATACCTAGTTTCCAATCAAATCCCAGTGGTTTTATAACCGGCTCTATGCCACGCCCCAACTGGCCGATATAAGAATTTTCCTGCTGTTCAGCAGCCGTTTCATAAGCATCATGATTCGGATAATATCCCAGGAACCAGATTATAATAGAAGCAATCATAATAATTCCTCCCATCTTTTTCAAATACTGCGCTCCCTTTTCCCATGTGTGACGGAAGATCGATTTCGCTGTCGGCATCCGGTAAGGTGGAAGCTCCATCACAAATGGAGTATCATCACCTTTCACCAAAAACTTGCTAAATAAGCGGGCCATTACCACAGCCAATACAATACCAATCACATAAATACTTAACAACACCAGACTTGCATTGTTCGGGAAGAAAGCACCCACCAACAATAAATAAATCGGCAGACGCGCACTACAAGACATCAAAGGATTCACCAACATTGTAATAAGGCGGCTCTTCCGGTTCTCAATAGTACGGGAAGCTATAATAGCAGGCACATTGCACCCAAATCCCATAATCAAAGGTATGAATGATTTTCCGTGCAATCCCATTTTATGCATGATCTTATCCATGATAAAAGCCGCACGAGCCATATAACCCGAATCTTCCATAAGAGAAATGCAGAAATACAAAATCAAGATATTCGGCAAAAAGACAATAACCGCTCCTACCCCACCAATAATTCCATCAATCAGCAAATCTTTAAATGGACCTTCTGCCATATTATTGCGCAACAAGTCACCAATCTGCTCAACAACCCATTCAATCCCCATCATCGGATATTCTCCAATGACAAACGTACCTTCAAACATCAGATACATAAAAAGGAAAAAAATAGGAAATCCCCAAACACGATGAGTTACGATCGAATCCAGCACTTTCGTTGTCTGCGCCTGCTCCAAGTGATTATCTGTGAATGTCTCTTTCAGTGCACCGCTGATAAATCCATATTTAGCATCCGTAATAGCCGATTCACAATCCTCATTCATTGTGTCCTGAACACGCTTCGACATCTTGTCACGGACATGGAATATCTCATCCGCATTTGGCAATGTGCGCACAATACGTTCAATATCAGGATCATTCTCCAACAATTTAATGGAAAGGAAACGGGTAGAATATTTATGCCGGATAAATTCGTTCTTAGACACTTCACTTTTTACAGCCTCAATCGCTTTTTCGATATCAGGTCCATGATTAATATGAATATGTCGGAAGACACGTCCCGTCTTTTTGTGTTCACGCACATAATCTTCCAAATGCTCTTCCTCATGTTTCTTGCGATCCACCAAGGAGTCATGCCATTCAGTCAAATCCTTAAGAACTTCCGGATTCATATTTCCCTGTTTGTCGAAGAAGTCTACTCCTTCATACAGATTGATAACAACATGAAACAAGGTGTCCAATCCACGATTTTTCTTACTGACAGTAGGCAACATCGGCACCCCGAACAACTTGCTCAACAGATGATAATCCAAGGTATTTCCACTGGCTTCCAACTCATCATAAATATTCAGAGCTACTACCATGCGGACATTCATATCTATCAATTGGGTAGTCAGATATAAGTTTCGCTCCAGATTGGAGGAATCGACCACATTAATAATCACGTCCGGAGTTTCATCGATAATATGACGACGGACATAGATTTCTTCCGGCGTATAAGCAGACAAAGAATAAGTTCCCGGCAAATCGACAATACGGAAATGATAGCCTTCGAAATCAAAATAACCTTCTTTGGCATCCACGGTTACACCGCTGTAGTTTCCGACATGCTCATGAGCACCGGATGCAAGATTAAACAGAGAAGTCTTGCCACTGTTCGGGTTTCCGACCAAAGCAACATTGATGGTACGGCGTTTACCTAACGCCAACCGTTTCATATCTTCTTCTTTTACTGAAAGGTCTTCAGGCAATCCTTCATGATAAACGGTCTTTTCGGCCAGCTTCTTTGCTTCCTCCTCGCTGATCACTTCGATCATTTCAGCTTCCTGACGACGAAGAGAAATTTCATAACCTAAAACTTTATATTTTATGGGATCTTTTAGCGGGGCATTCAACAGCACTTCAACCGTTTTACCTTTAATAAAGCCCATCTCCACAATACGTTTACGAAAACCACCGTGCCCCAATACCTTTACAATAACACCTTTTTCTCCTGTTTTTAATTCGGACAAACGCATAACTCTCAAAATTTTTGGCAAAGATAATTCATAACTTCGGAGCATGCAAATTATTTAGAATGTTTTTAAATAGCAGCCTTTTTCATCCTCTAAAAGATTCAGAAAAAATAAAAAAACTTATTGATAAACTCGTATCTTTGCAGGCATGATACAACAACGCGTTACAAAATATATAGAAAAGGAACATTTGTTCTCACCGGATGATAAAATCCTGATCGCATTGAGTGGTGGTGCCGACTCGGTAGCATTGCTATATATTCTGCATACAGCAGGTTATCATTGCGAAGCCGCACATTGTAATTTCCACTTGCGAGGCAAAGAGTCAGACCGGGACGAGTTATTTGTCCGCCAACTTTGCGAAAGAATGGAAATCCATTTACATACCATTGATTTCAACACGACCCAATATGCAACGGAAAAACATATTTCGATTGAAATGGCCGCACGGGAACTCCGCTACCAATGGTTCGAGAAAATTAGAAAAGAATGTCAGGCAGATGTTATCGCTGTGGCCCATCACCAAGATGATAGCATAGAAACTATACTACTTAACCTGATTCGGGGAACAGGAATTACCGGTCTGTTAGGAATCCGCCCCCGTAATGGAGCCATCGTACGCCCTCTGCTTTGCATCAACCGGGAAGAAATAATTCGTTACCTGCAAAACATCGGACAAGATTATGTGACAGACAGCACCAATCTGGAAGACGAATATACCCGTAATAAAATCCGGCTCAACCTCCTTCCCCTCATGCAGGAAATTAATCCGTCAGTCAAAAACACTCTGATAGATACGAGTAATTATCTGAATGATGTAGCCACTATATATAATAAATGTATAGAGGCGACTAAAAAGAAAATCATTACAGCAGAAGGTGTCCGAATCAGTGATTTGGTTAAGGAACCGGCACCCGAAGCTATTTTATTCGAAGTCCTGCATCCTCTAGGATTCAATTCCGCACAAATCAAAGATATCGCCCATTCGCTTCATAGCCAACCGGGCAAGCAATTCTGCAGCAAAGAATGGAGAGTGATAAAAGACAGAGAATTCTTATTAATAGAAACCATTGAATCTGAAAATGAGGTTCTTCCTCCTTTTCAAATCATCAAAGAGGAAAGAGAGTACACCCCGGATTTTCTCATTCCACGTGAAAAGGAAATAGCCTGTTTTGATGCCGACAAACTGAATGGAGAAATTCATTACCGGAAATGGCAACCGGGAGACACTTTTATCCCTTTTGGAATGAAAGGAAAGAAAAAAATAAGCGATTATCTGACCGACCGCAAATTTTCTATCAGCCAAAAAGAACGCCAATGGGTACTCTGCTGTGGAGAACACATCGCATGGCTGATAGGCGAACGAACAGACAACCGCTTTCGTATTGATGAAACGACCAAGCGCGTCGTGATCTACAAAATAGTTTGAGGCAACTTCTGTTTCTTGAAGCAATCTGACAACAAAACTGCAAAAGGGGTATCATATACCCTTGCTTTCCTAACGCAAGCTTTTACACAGGCACAACATTTAATACATTTAGCCTCATCCGTATGTAGCTCGTCCCCTTTCGTTATAGCCCCTGCCGGACAACGGACCACACACAACCCGCAATGGGTACACAAATTCTCATCTTCCACCCAAGGAGCCCGGGGAAGCGGTGTCCCACTTTTACGTAACTTGATGACTTTCCTCAAAAAACGGAACAAAGGAAAAAATGGCTGACTCGGACGCTTGATAGCACGTACATCCACCGGATAAAGGGTATCCATATTATCAGCTGTCTGTATTTTTTCCATGATTTTCTTCCCAAACTCCACCGCAAAGGCTAAATCCGTTTCATCAGGACGTCCCATTGCAATCGGATATTTGTCGGTACTATATGAATGTTCTCCAATAAAAGTTGCCCCGGCTATTACTTTAAATCCATGAGGAATAGCAAAAGCATCCAGTTCCATTAAAGCTTTTTCATAAGCACGATTTCCATAAACCACTACCAAAACGGTAGGAGTATCCACTCCACGGATATACTGCAAACGCTCCATTGCCAGAGGAGCGACATGTCCTCCATACACAGGCACTACAATAATAGCCAAAGAAGATGTAGGAATCACAATTTCATCTGCAATCTGCTGTGTCACATTGATAGGAAAAATATTTTTTATGCCCGCTCCGTGAACAATCGCCTCCGCAACTTGTTTAGATGTGTGTGTAGGCGAAAAATAAATTAAATGAGCTTCATTTACTGTCATACTATTTTCTTTTATGTAGCAAAGATACACTTTTACGTGGAAAAAAATGTTTGATTGTTCATGAAACCAAAAAAAATTATTATCTTTGCCCCGTTGAAACATTCTACGATTCAACATATACATCCCTAATTCAGAATAAAAAACAAAACGTATGCTCGCATATCTGTAGCCATGAGCTGTAGTAATGCTGTCCATAATTCAGCAAAAAAAGAAATATTAATAACTTACCATACTATATGTATAACATTATCCAATTAAACGACAAAAATCTGTCGGAACTTCAAGTTATTGCCAAAGAGTTAGGCATAAAAAAAGCAGACTCATACAAAAAAGAAGACCTTGTTTATAAAATACTCGATGAACAGGCCATTGTAGGAGCTACAAAAAAAGTTGCCGCAGATAAACTAAAAGAAGAACGCAAAAATGAAGAACAAAAGAAAAAGCGTTCACGGGTAGCTCCTACCAAAAAAGAAGACAAGGTGGTTTCCGCAACAAAGAGTGGAGAGGCTAACAAGACAAAAGAGCCCACTCCTGTAAAAGCGGCACCACAACCTTCCCAAAAAGAAGAGAGTACAAACAAAGAAAAAGAAACTGTTGTTGTAGAAGCTAAAGCAGAAAACACTGCTACTCCCAAGCGTAAAGTAGGCCGTCCTCGTAAGAACTCTGACGCAGAAGAGAAAAAAGAAGTAGAAAATGCAAAACCGGCAGCACCCAAAGTAGTGGAGTCTAAGCCTGTTGTTGCAGAGAAAGCTACTGGTACTGAGGAAAAAACGGCTCCGGTACAACAGCAAACAGCCGAGAAGAAAGCAAAAAACAAACCTGCATCAGAAGCGAATAAGCCTGTTGCAGAAACAAATAAACCGGCTGCAGAACCTAACAATCCTGTTGTAGAGAAAAAGGTTATAGATAAACCACAAAAGAAAGCTGCCCCCGTTATCGACGAGGAAAGTAATATCCTGTCCAACGTTGACGACGATGATTTTATTCCAATCGAAGATCTGCCTTCTGAAAAAATAGAGCTTCCTACCGAACTATTCGGAAAATTCGAAGCTACCAAAACAGAATCAGCACAGACAGCACCGGAACAATCACCTCATCCTCAACAGCAACAACAATCCCAACAACAGCAATCCCAGCAGCAACGTCCGCGTATTGTTCGCCCACGCGACAATAACAACGGCAATAATAATGCTACTAACAATGGCAATAACGCCAATAATAATAGCAATAATAATTTCCAGCGTAACAACAATAACCAGAATCAGGCTCAGATTCCAAATCAAAATCAGAACCAAAACCAACAACGCTTACCGATGCCACGTGCCGCTCAGCAGAACAATGCGGGTGAAAATCTTCCGGTACAACAACAGCAGCAGGAACGCAAGGTTATTGAACGCGAAAAGCCTTATGAATTCGATGATATTCTCAACGGAGTAGGCGTTCTGGAAATTATGCAGGATGGATACGGATTCCTCCGTTCTTCCGACTATAACTACCTTTCTTCTCCGGACGATATTTATGTATCACAGTCTCAAATCAAACTATTTGGTCTGAAAACCGGTGATGTAGTAGAAGGAGTTATCCGTCCACCCAAAGAAGGAGAAAAATATTTCCCATTGGTAAAGGTTTCGAAAATCAACGGACGTGACGCAGCTTTCGTTCGCGACCGTGTTCCTTTCGAACATCTGACACCTCTCTTCCCGGATGAAAAGTTCAAACTTTGCAAAGGCGGTTATTCAGACTCTATGTCTGCCCGTGTTGTCGATCTTTTCGCTCCTATCGGTAAAGGTCAGCGTGCATTGATCGTTGCCCAGCCAAAGACAGGTAAGACCATCTTAATGAAAGATATCGCTAATGCTATCGCAGCCAACCACCCGGAAGTTTACATGATTATGTTGCTGATTGATGAACGCCCGGAAGAAGTAACTGACATGGCTCGCAGTGTTAATGCAGAAGTAATCGCTTCTACTTTTGACGAACCGGCAGAACGTCACGTAAAAATTGCAGGTATCGTATTGGAAAAGGCAAAACGTCTGGTAGAATGCGGTCACGACGTAGTTATCTTCCTTGATTCTATCACTCGTCTGGCTCGTGCATACAATACAGTATCTCCTGCATCCGGAAAAGTTCTTTCTGGTGGTGTGGATGCAAATGCACTTCATAAACCAAAACGCTTCTTCGGTGCTGCCCGTAATATTGAAAACGGCGGTTCACTGACCATTATTGCTACCGCACTGATCGATACCGGTTCTAAAATGGACGAAGTTATCTTCGAAGAATTTAAGGGTACAGGTAACATGGAGTTGCAGCTCGACCGCAACCTGTCCAACAAACGTATCTTCCCGGCAGTCAACATTACCGCATCCAGCACTCGTCGTGACGACCTGTTGCTTGATAAAACAACCCTTGACCGCATGTGGATATTACGCAAATATCTTGCCGACATGAATCCGATCGAAGCAATGGACTTCGTTAAAGACCGTCTGGAAAAAACCAGAGACAACGACGAATTCCTGATGAGCATGAACAGCTAATCAACAGCAAACTTATAAATGAACGGTGAACAAACTGCGCCATAACAAGTGCAGTTTATTCACCGTTTTCTTTTTCAGTAACCCGTTTTATGACTTATCACCTGCCGTTTATCACTTATCATTCAACTCCCATCACCGATAGTTCCCCCTAATGGCCAGCCAACCTTTCATTTTTGTACAAAATACTTTCATTTGCGTCCAAAACCACTACCTCACCCTTTTTTACGTTTCCTTTTTTCCTATTTTTGCTTCCAAATCAAATATTACTTAATTCTAACCAGTAATGAAAACTATTTATCCATTCATGGGATTAGCCCTGTGCAGCGTGACAGCACAGGCTCAAGAAAAGCCCAATTTCCTGATTATTCAGTGCGACCATCTTACACAACGTGTTGTGGGAGCTTACGGACAAACACAAGGCTGTACCCTCCCTATTGACGAAGTCGCTTCACGAGGAGTTATCTTCTCCAATGCTTATGTAGGTTGCCCTCTCAGCCAACCCTCACGTGCTGCTTTATGGAGTGGCATGATGCCTCATCAAACCAATGTACGCTCCAACTCCAGCGAACCTATCAACTCACGTATTCCCGAAAACATACCGACATTAGGAAGCCTTTTCTCTGAAAACGGTTATGAAGCCGTACACTTCGGAAAAACACACGACATGGGTTCACTTAGAGGATTCAAGCATAAAGAACCGGTAGCCAAGCCATTCACCGATCCGGAATTCCCGGTCAATAACGACAGTTTCCTGGACGTAGGAACATGTGAAGACGCTGTTGCTTATCTAAGTAATCCGCCGGAAGAACCATTCATCTGTATTGCCGATTTTCAGAACCCTCACAATATCTGCGGATTTGTAGGAGCAAACGAAGGAATACATACCGACCGCGCCATCAGTGGAACCCTTCCGGAGCTACCGGCCAATTTCGATGTAGAAGACTGGAGCAATATCCCTAAACCAGTGCAATACATCTGCTGCAGCCATCGCCGCATGACCCAGGCCGCTCATTGGAATGAAGAGAATTACCGTCATTACATTGCCGCTTTCCAACACTATACCAAGATGGTTTCCAAGCAAGTAGACAGCGTATTGAAAGCCCTCTACTCCACTCCTGCCGGAAAAAACACAATCGTTATTATCATGGCTGACCATGGTGATGGAATGGCTTCACACCGCATGGTGACCAAGCACATCAGTTTCTATGATGAAATGACCAACGTACCGTTTATTTTTGCAGGTCCTGGCATCAAACAACAGAAAAAGCCCGTAGACCAAGTATTGACACAGCCTACGTTAGATCTTCTGCCTACCCTTTGTGATTTGGCAGGAATTCCCGTTCCGGCCGAAAAACCGGGAATCAGCCTTGCACCTATATTAAAAGGGGAGAAACAGAAAAAAACTCACCCTTATGTAGTTTCCGAATGGCATAGCGAATATGAATATGTCGTTACTCCCGGACGTATGGTACGCGGACCGAGATACAAGTACACTCACTATCTGGAAGGTAACGGAGAAGAGCTATATGATATGAAAAAGGATCCGGGAGAACGCAAGAATCTCGCCAAAGACCCTAAATACAGTAAGGTTCTCGCCGAACACCGTGCCATGCTTGATGATTACATCGCCCGCACCAAAGATGATTACCGGAGTTTGAAAGTAGATGCCGATCCACGATGCAGAAACCATACTCCCGGCTACCCCAACCACGAGGGCCCTGGGGCACGAGAGATACTCAAAAGAAAATAAATTATAAAAAAGAGTGAAGATTTCTTTGTAATCTTCACTCTTTTTAGTTCTTTTGCAGATAAACTTACAAGCAAGCAATTCTTATATCAAGTGAAAAAATACAGACGTCATATAATTGCAATAGTCGTAACCGTATTAATATCGGTCACCTTATATGCAGCACGTACAAATTCAGATCGTCTTTCTTTATTACAACCTTTACTTGAATATAATCATCCATTCAGTCCGGACATCCCTATCGACAGCATCATTGCCTGGGAAAAACTTTTAGAACCGGAATTACAAAAGAAACAACAATATCCACTCCTATTTCAAATAAATTTGCTGACCGTTCAGGCCTTGATAGCAGAAGGCAACATCAGTCTTGCCATCAATCAGGCCAACCAGATGTACCAGAAAGCCAAAGAAATGGATTATCCTCTGGGGACAGCACTCGCATTACACGCCATTGGAAATACTTATTTAAGTTCATCAACGCCACAAGCCGCCATCGAATCATACAGGGAAGCATTAGAAGTGATCCGGAAAATCCCTCATGCCAGCCAATATGTCAAAACAATTCTGCCCCAACTCATTCTGACCAAACTCAAATATCATCAAATGACAGATATAGAAGACAATATCCGGGAACTCGAATCTGTTACTGACAAAGGCGGGAATCCACAAGACGACTTTCATCTAGTTTACTGTCAGGCATTCTACCGTATTCAGACACACCATCTTCCCGAAGCATTAAACCACATACAGCAAGCCAAGCAAATCAGTCAGCAGCATCTGTACCCATATTTTCATTTAATGATTAAATACTTGTACTCTTGCTACTACACTGAATCTAAAGAGTACATTCAGGCATTAAACACACTTGATGAATTACTTTCACATACGAAAACTACCAACTCATACACATCCTTACAAGTACAAAAGGATCGTGCCCACATACTTGCCCTGATGGGAAAAGGCAAGGAAGCATGTGAAGCCTATGAAATATTCAATACGTACAAAGACTCTTTGGACGCAATGAATTATATTCGCCAAATCAACGAATTACACACCCTCTACCAAATAGACAAAAACGAACTGGACAACTTAAACAGACAGAAGACAATCCTTTTCTGGAGTTGGTTTACCATCCTATTCATTGTCATACTGATTGTATTTTTCATCCTTTTGGTCAAACGAGGGAATAAAAAACTGCGCCAATCACAACAGGAGCTGGAAAAAGCGAAAAAGCAAGAAGAAAATTCCATCCGGGCAAAGAGCCTTTTCCTTTCCAACATGAGCCATGAAATTCGGACACCACTCAATGCGTTGTCCGGCTTCTCCTCTATCCTGACGGAAGAATCCATCGACAACGAGACCCGGAAACAGTGTAGCGATATTATTCAGCAAAATTCAGAACTGTTACTCAAGCTGATTAACGACGTAATCGACTTGTCCAGTCTCGAAGTGGGCAAGATGAAATTCAAATATGAGCGGTGTGATGCAGTAGCAATATGCAGAAATGTTATCGACATGGTTGAGAAAATAAAACAGACAAATGCAAACGTCCGTTTTTCAACCTCTCTCCATTCATTAGAACTGACGACAGACAATGCAAGGTTGCAACAATTATTAATCAACCTTCTCATCAACGCAACCAAATTTACTCCGCAAGGCTCCATCACCATGGAATTGGAAAAACAGACAGAAGATATAGCACTGTTTTCTGTGACCGACACCGGTTGCGGTATCTCTCCGGAGAATCAGAATAAAATATTCAACCGTTTTGAGAAACTAAATGAAAATGCTCAAGGCACAGGACTCGGCTTGTCTATCTGCCAACTCATTATCGAGCAGCTGGGCGGCAAAATATGGCTTGACTCCAATTATAAGGAAGGAGCCCGTTTCCTGTTCACACACCCTATTTACCATGAGCAACCAGGAAAGGAGGAAGCAGAATGAAACAAGTCCTGCTCCTGTTCCTTCTATTATGCTGCGCCTTCACCGGAAAAGCCAGTACCGAGATTGTTTTGGAATCAGATAGCCTGATAAAGGTGTTGCAAACGTTACCATACGATACGACACGGCTGAATGTTCTTAATAAAATCATCAGAATAGAACAAAACAACCAGCAATGTATCCAATATTCAGATGTATTAATGAAAGAAGCATTGCAACTGAGAAACGACAGATACGCCGGTCTGGCCGCTTACTACCATATCTTATACTATTACAATCGTAATAATCAAGACAGTGTAGCGAAATGGCTCACCATAATGGAGCCTCATGCCCGGAAATCAGATTTATGGAATTACTTCTTTGATGCCAAACGTTTCCAGATAGATCTGTACACATTCAACGAACAATATGAACTTGCTATCAACGAATCTCAAAAGATGCAACAGCAAGCCTCCCAAAGGAATAGTAACCGGGGGAGTATAGCCGCCTATCAATGCCTGAGCAATGCATATATCGGCAGTCAACGCTGGGATAAAGGAATAGAAGCACTGGAGACTGCCTACCAGCTACTCACCCCGACAGAAAATCCGGTGGTCCGTATCTCGGTATTATCACAGTTAGTATCCGTTGTCAAAGAAAAGAAGGATAATAAAAAACTACTCAAATATCTGCAGGAACTGGAAAACACCCTTCATAACCATATCAGTGCGAACCCATCTTTAAAAACGGGGTTTGCCGATGTATATCTGTTCAATGAACTGTTCTACAGCTATTATTACCTGAATACCCATCAGCCGCAACAAGCTTATGAACATCTTGTAAAATCTAAAGAATATCTGGATGAGAATACTTATTTCATGTATAAAGTACTCTATTTCGACACATTTGCCAAATATCACCAAGCAATTGGAGACTACCAACAGGCATCGGATTATATCGACACGACACTGACGATGTTGAAGAAAGACTTCACAAGCGACTATGCCGAACAGCTACTCGAAAAGGCCAGAATATGGAAACAGGCAGGGCAAAGCGAAAAAGCCATCCCTCTGTATGAGGAGGCACTCGCCATCAAAGACTCGACAGCCACTGTACTCTCAAACAATCAGATGGCACAGATACAGAGCAAATACAATATCGAAAAAACAGAACTGGATCAAAAAAGGGAAAACAACCGGCTCCAGCTCACCTATCTGATCTTTATATTTGTTATCCTGCTTCTGCTTTTTATCTTTATGGCGCGACTCTTTATGGTACGGAAAGCACTCAAATACGCAGAAAACGAAATCCGGAAAACAACAGAAAACGTGCGGAAAACCAATGAAATAAAAAATCGCTTCCTGTCCAACATGAGCTATAACATCCGTACCCCGCTCAACAATGTAGTCGGTTTCTCACAACTCATAGCCAGTGAACCCAACATAGACAAGGAAATAAGGCAAGAATACTCAAACATCATCCACAAAAGTTCGGAGAAGTTAATGAGACTTGTCAATGACGTTCTCGACTTATCCCGTTTGGAAGCCCAAATGATGAAGTTCCAGTTGCAAGACTATGATGCCACTACCCTATGTAAGGAAGCATGTTGCATGGCGCAGATGCAAAACGAGAAAACAGGTATCCAGATTGAGTTTTCCAGTGAAACAGACGCTCAAATCCATACCGATATAACACGACTGACGCAGGCCTTGCTTAGCGCACTGGTATACCCGCAAGAACACAGACAAGCACGAATCATCCGATTCACATTAAACCGGGATGAAGATATGCTCCGTTTCCGGATCACTAATTCACCTTTGGCAGACCATGCATTCGTATCACAGGAAACCATCATCCGGCATGATATAAACCTGTTATTGCTAAAACATTTCGGAGGAAACTATCTCGTCAACGATAAAACTCCCGAAGGTCCGGAAATTGTTTTCATCTACCCCATCGTTTCCGAATCGAAATAAAGCACTATCTTTGCAAAGTGTAAACTTAAACACTTAATTATGTACACCAACAAACAGATTTGGAGTGTCAGTTATCCGATACTACTAAGCTTGCTGGCACAAAATGTCATCAATGTCACCGACACAGCATTCCTCGGACACGTGAGTGAGGTAGCCCTTGGAGCATCGGCTATGGGTGGGTTATTCTATATATGCGTATTCACCATCGCATTCGGATTCAGTACCGGTTCGCAGATAGTCATAGCACGACGCAACGGCGAAGGACGCTATTCGGATGTCGGTCCCGTCATGATTCAAGGAGTCATGTTCCTATTCGTGATGGCACTGCTGCTATTCGGATTCACCAAAGCATTCGGCGGAAACATCATGCGTTTACTGGTTTCTTCAGAATCCATCTACGAGGGAACGATGGAGTTTCTGGACTGGCGTATTTACGGATTCTTTTTCTCGTTCATCAATGTCATGTTCCGGGCATTGTATATCGGCATTACACGCACTAAAGTACTAACGATCAATGCCATCGTCATGGCATTAACCAATGTAGTACTGGACTACGCATTAATTTTCGGAAAGTTCGGTTTGCCGGAAATGGGTATCAAGGGAGCGGCTATCGCCTCCGTACTGGCAGAAGCTTCCTCCATTCTCTTTTTCGTCATTTACACATACCTCACCGTCGATTTGAAGAAATATGGTCTGAACCGTCTGCGTACATTCGACCCGGCATTGCTGATGCGGATACTTAGTATCTCCTGTTTCACTATGCTGCAATATTTCCTGTCAATGGCTACCTGGTTCGTATTCTTCGTAGCCGTAGAACGGTTGGGACAACGGGAACTGGCGATTGCCAATATCGTCCGGAGTATCTACGTCGTACTGCTGATTCCGGTCAATGCATTGGCTACTACCACCAACAGTCTTGTCAGCAACGCCATCGGTGCGGGAGGTATCCAGCACGTGATGCCGCTCATCAATAAAATTGCCCGGTTCTCCTTTTTCATCATGCTGGGATTAGTAGCAGTATCAGCATTATTTCCAGAGTTCCTGCTCTCCATCTACACCAGTGAAGCGGCACTCATTACGGAATCCGTGCCCTCAGTATACGTTATTTGTTGCGCCATGCTTATCGCATCTGTAGCCAACGTGGTGTTCAACGGCATCTCCGGAACAGGAAATACACAAGCAGCCCTGTTGCTCGAAACAATTACAATCATCATCTACGGGTCCTACATAGTTTTCATCGGAATGTGGCTGAAAGCACCGATTGAAATCTGCTTTACAATTGAGATTGTGTATTATAGCTTACTGTTGATCACAAGTTATATTTATCTCAAAAAAGCAAAATGGCAAAATAAAAAGATATAAATACAAGAGATTTTTGTACATTTGCAAGCTCAAATAAAGAGTAGACGGAAAAGTCTCTCTTTTGCCCAAGTAAATTGTAATTAGTAATTCGTAATTAAATAACTATGTTCGATAATTTAAGTGAAAGACTAGAACGGTCATTCAAGATTCTGAAAGGTGAAGGCAAAATCACCGAAATCAACGTGGCGGAGACACTGAAAGACGTACGTAAAGCACTTCTCGACGCCGACGTAAACTACAAGGTTGCAAAGAATTTCACGGATACAGTGAAAGAAAAAGCGCTTGGCCAGAACGTTCTTACGGCTGTGAAGCCAAGCCAGTTGATGGTGAAGATCGTGCATGATGAACTTACACAGTTGATGGGTGGAGAGACAGCCGAGATCAATATCGACGCCCGTCCGGCAGTTATCCTGATGTCAGGTTTGCAGGGTTCGGGTAAGACCACTTTCTCCGGTAAACTGGCACGGATGCTGAAAACCAAGAAGAACCGTAAGCCATTATTGGTCGCTTGTGACGTTTACCGTCCGGCAGCTATCGAACAGTTGCGTGTATTGGCAGAACAGATTGAAGTACCGATGTACTGTGAACTGGACAGCAAGGATCCGATAGAAATCGCACAACACGCCATTCAGGAAGCCAAAGCCAAAGGATACGATCTCGTTATCGTCGATACAGCCGGACGTCTGGCAGTAGACGAGCAGATGATGAACGAGATCGCCGCTATTAAAAAAGCAATCAACCCGGACGAAATTCTGTTCGTGGTAGACTCCATGACCGGTCAGGACGCTGTAAACACTGCTAAAGAATTCAACGAACGTCTGGACTTTAACGGTGTGGTACTGACCAAACTCGATGGTGATACCCGCGGTGGTGCGGCTCTTTCTATCCGTTCGGTAGTGAACAAACCGATTAAATTCGTAGGTACAGGTGAAAAACTGGAAGCAATCGACCAGTTCCACCCTGCCCGTATGGCCGACCGTATTCTCGGTATGGGTGACATCGTTTCATTGGTAGAACGTGCTCAGGAACAATACGATGAAGAAGAAGCCAAACGCTTACAGAAGAAAATTGCCAAAAACCAATTCGACTTCAACGACTTCCTTAGCCAGATTGCACAAATCAAAAAAATGGGTAATCTGAAAGACCTAGCTTCCATGATTCCGGGAGTAGGAAAAGCAATCAAAGACATTGATATTGACGACAATGCTTTCAAGAGCATCGAAGCCATTATTTATTCCATGACTCCGGCAGAACGTTCCAACCCGGAAATACTGAACGGTTCACGCCGTACGCGTATCGCCAAAGGTAGCGGAACGACTATCCAGGAAGTAAACCGCCTGCTGAAACAGTTCGACCAGACACGCAAAATGATGAAAATGGTGACTAGCAGCAAAATGGGTAAGATGATGCCTAAGATGAAAAAGTAATCATTCAATAGATCCAAATCTAATGATAAGTAAGAAGAGGGAGTTTCGGCTCCCTCTTTTTTATACCACTCATCTCTTGACAAAAATTCCAATCCCTTTGGAGAGTTCAGTTATTTATTTTACTTTTGTCCATCACCAATAAATACTCTGAAAATATGACTCTGATAGACGGAAAAGCAATTTCCGAACAAGTAAAACAAGAGATTGCAGCCGAAGTAGCCGAAATGGTGGCTCATGGCGAAAAACGCCCGCACCTGGCCGCTATTCTTGTAGGACACGATGGTGGTAGCGAGACTTATGTAGCTGCCAAAGTAAAAGCCTGTGAAGTATGTGGATTCAAGTCTTCCCTCATCCGTTATGAAAGTGACGTGACCGAAGAAGAACTGCTTGCCAAAGTACGTGAACTGAACGAAGACAACGACGTGGACGGCTTTATCGTACAACTTCCCCTACCCAAACATATCTCCGAACAGAAAGTAATCGAAACAATTGATTACCGTAAAGACGTAGACGGTTTCCACCCGATCAACGTAGGCCGTATGTCCATCGGACTTCCATGTTACGTATCTGCTACTCCCAACGGCATTCTCGAATTGTTGAAACGTTATAACATAGAAACTTCCGGAAAAAAATGCGTCGTACTCGGACGCAGCAATATTGTCGGCAAACCGATGGCTGCCCTGATGATGCAGAAAGCCTATCCGGGCGATGCCACAGTAACCGTATGCCACAGCCGTAGCAAAGACCTGGTAAAAGAATGTCAGGAAGCTGATATTATTATCGCTGCTTTGGGACAACCGAACTTTGTAAAAGCCGAAATGGTGAAAGAAGGCGCGGTAGTTATTGACGTAGGTACTACCCGTGTGCCGGATGCAACCAAGAAATCCGGCTTTAAACTGACAGGTGACGTAAAGTTTGACGAAGTTGCACCGAAATGCTCATTCATCACTCCCGTACCGGGCGGTGTCGGACCAATGACGATTGTATCGTTAATGAAAAATACACTCTTAGCTGGTAAGAAAGCTATTTATCAATGAGACATACCCTGTTTCTGATGATTTTGCTTCTCTCTTTGTCCTGCACCTCCCGGTCGCAGGCAAAGAGAGATTCTATCATTGACACCCTATCGGACGGACTTTCCGACAGCATCTTCCCCACCGACACCCTACGCCTCCTTTTTGTAGGTGACCTCATGCAACATCAGGGACAAATCAACGCTGCACGAACATCGACCGGTTATGATTACTCCACATGCTTTGCGTATGTCAAAGAAGAGATAAAAAAAGCCGATCTCTCTATCGCCAACCTGGAAGTGACATTAGGAGGCAAACCTTACAAAGGTTATCCTGCTTTCAGCGCGCCGGACGAATTTCTGACCGCAATTCACGATGCAGGTTTCAATGTTTTAGTGACTGCCAACAACCACAGTCTCGATCGTGGTAAATCCGGACTGGAGAGAACCATTCAATTAATAGACTCTTTAAAGGTTCCACACGCAGGCACGTATATCAACGCTGATGAACGCGAAAAGAAATATCCTCTTTTATTAGAAAAGAACGGATTCCGCATCGCTCTGCTCAACTACACGTATGGAACAAACGGCATCCCCGTTACCTCTCCTAATATCGTGAACTATATCGATACAGCCATCATCGCCAAAGATATTGAAGAGAGTAAAGCAATGAAGCCGGATGCCATCATAGCTTGTATGCATTGGGGAATCGAATACCAGTCACTCCCGGACAAAGAGCAAAAATTCCTCGCCAATTGGCTGATTGAAAAAGGAGTAAACCATATCATCGGCTCCCATCCTCACGTAGTTCAGCCCATCGAAGTTCGCACAGACAGCCTGACGAATGACAAACATCTCGTAGTCTATTCGCTGGGAAATTATATTTCCAATATGTCCGCCCGCCGCACTGACGGAGGACTGATGGTAAGAATGGAATTAGTAAAAGACAGCACTGTCCGCCTCAATAATTGTGATTATAGTTTGGTATGGACAGCCCGTCCCATTCAATCAGGAAAAAAAAATCATCAATTGCTCCCTGTCAATTTGCCGATTGATTCAATTCCTTTACAAGCACGTAACTCTCTGAAAATCTTTGTAAATGATGCGCGAACCCTTTTCAGCAAGCACAATCGGGGAATAAAAGAATATACTTTTTTCGAAAAAAATAGCAGAATCTTTTGGAGATTAGAAGATAATATCTATCTTTGCACCGCGTTAGAGAAACGCAGACATGGTGGATGTAGTTCAGTTGGTTAGAGCGTCAGATTGTGGTTCTGAATGTCGCCGGTTCGAGTCCGGTCTTCCACCCAACAAAAACCCTTGTAAGTCAATCGCTTATGAGGGTTTTCTGCTTTCAGGAAATAGGCATCTTAGAGAGTAAATCATGCTAAATCCTACCTAATATTCCTTATTGTTGGTCTATTGTTGACCCCCAATTAAGTAAGTTAAAATGCTAACAAATAATACATAAATCTTTCCGTTTAACCCATAAACCAAATATATTCTCTATATTTGTGTAGCATTTGCACTAAAAGAACATAGTATATCATGGAAAATGAAAAGAAATTAACCCGCTCTTCCAATCGAATGATTGCAGGTGTATGTGCCGGAATAGCTGAATATTTCGGATGGGATGCTACTTTATTGAGAATAGTATATATATTGGCTACATTCTTCACCGCTTTCGCCGGAGTGATTATATATATTATCCTGTGGATTGTCATGCCGGGAAGAAAACCTTCAGACGGATATGAAGACCGCATGAATCAACGCCTACATTGATATGAAAATCAAGAATATCGACCATATCGTCATACCGGTGTCCGATATAGATAAAAGCCTACATTTCTACACAGAAGTCCTGGGAATGGAAGCCGATACAAGCAACCAACGCTTTGCCGTCAAGTTCGGTAATCAGAAAATCAATCTTCACGTAGGAAAAGCACAGTTCCTTCCTGCCGCCAAGCATCCTGCTTTCGGAAGTGCGGACATCTGTTTACTGACAGAAGGAAACATAGAGGAAATAAAAGCCGAAGTAGAATCCAAAGGAATAGAAATAGAAGTCGGTATAGTCCAGCGTCAAGGTGCGCAGGATGCCATCCGGAGTATTTATTTCAGAGATCCGGATGGTAATCTGATAGAAGTAAGTACATTAATATAATTCCAACCCGAACTCATCTTTCAGTTGCATCAATGCCTGATTCTTTTGAGCCATCATCTGGAATTTCTCGACACGTCCCACAGGACGCACTGTTTCTGTTGCCTCACTTACCCGCACTGTCATCATCACTTTACTGTTCTTCAGTCTGCCGCGAAGATAATCCTGCAATTCGGGAATCAAAGCTGTAAAATCCTTTGCAGCAAACTCATTATCAACCACCACTTCAAAAGTCGTTGAGTTGTTAAGCAACGCCGGACGGAGCATTTGCATACGTTTTGCGAGAGCATCCTGTTCTTTCGGCAACTGGCCGGCATACTCCTGCCAATAATAATTCAAATCCCGGTCATTGAACATAAAATCCTCTTCCGGTTGTTGCACCTTAGGAACATAAGTTGTAGTCGCATTCTGCGATACTTGGTCACGCTGCGGATTCTTGATAGATACCCCCAAGCTGGACATCTTCATCACGGGAATTTTCCGTTCTTCCTTGGCAGTCTGAGCAACTCCCGCTCCTTGCGACGGAGCAGACGAAGCCGCCCTAGGAGAAGCCGGTGCTCCCTGTTGCACAGCCGCAGAAGCCTGCGGATACTGGGCAGTAGTGCCATTAGCAGCCTGTGTTGTAACTGAAGACGGAGACGAATGAACTGGAGCCTGCTGAACCTGAGTGGCAGAAGCTACCTGCGGCTGCTGTGCTGCGGCAGGCTGAGTGAATACGGGTTTTATGGTCTTCTTAGGGCCACGCCCACCACTCACGTCATCCCCCTCGGTGGTAAGCTGTGCAACCTGTATCAAGGTCAGTTCTACCAGCAAACGCTTATTTTTGCTGATGCGGTAATTCAAATCGCACTCATTACACAGCTTCATAGCCCGGTACAAAAAAGGTAGCGGACATTTCTGCGCCTGTTCCTGATAGCGTTGGCGTATGCTCGCTCCCACTTCCAGCAAAGGCAATGTCACCGGGTCTTTCCCGACCAACAGGTCACGGAAATGAGACGATAATCCGGTAATAAAGTGACTTCCGTCAAAACCTTTATTCAATATATCATTGAAAAGCAACAATGCGTCACTCACCTTGTTTTCGAGGAAGCAATCCGTCAGACGGAAATAATATTCATAATCAAGTACATTCAGATTATCAATCACACTCTTATAGGTGATATTTCCTCCGGTGAAACTAACCACCTGGTCGAAGATAGACAAAGCATCACGCATACCACCGTCCGCCTTCATGGCTATCACATTCAGCGCTTCCGGCTCTGCCGTGATTCCTTCTTTCGAAGCAACGTACGACAGATGGCTCACCGTATCTTCCACACTTATCCGGTTAAAGTCATAAATCTGACAACGGGAAAGAATAGTAGGAAGAATCTTATGCTTCTCCGTCGTAGCCAGAATAAAGATTGCATGGCGGGGAGGCTCTTCCAGCGTTTTCAGGAACGCATTGAAAGCAGATGCCGAGAGCATATGCACCTCGTCGATGATATATACCTTATACTTACCAATCTGTGGCGGGATGCGTACTTGCTCCACCAATTGGCGAATGTCATCCACCGAGTTATTGGAAGCAGCATCGAGTTCGTGAATATTATATGACCGCTGTTCGTTGAAAGCTACACATGACTCACACTGATTGCAAGCCTCTCCGTCAGCGGTGGGCGTCATACAATTAATGGTTTTGGCAAAGATACGCGCGCAAGTCGTCTTTCCTACCCCGCGCGGTCCGCAAAACAAATAAGCATGAGCCAGTTTTTGGGTAGCAATTGCATTTTTCAGCGTAGTAGTCAACGCCCGCTGTCCCACCACCGATTCGAACGTGGACGGACGGTATTTACGGGCTGAAACGATATAGTTTTCCATATCCGGGATTCTCTCTGTTTTTTGAATTTTCGCTTATTCTGCAAATGTACACAAAAAAAGTGATAAGTAATAAGGGATAAAGAGAGAAGTTTTGAAGCCGAAGCGATAAGTTTTTAAGTTATTAGTTTTATCTTTGCAGATATTAAAAGGAGAAATTATGGGTAAACTAATCAGTATCTGGAGTTTCATATGCAGACGCAAGTACCTCATTACGGTCGTTGCATTTGCTGTTATCATTGGCTTTCTGGACGAGAACAGCCTGATTCGTCGTTTCGGATATGAACGGGAAATCAGCCAGTTGAAAGAAGAGATAGAAAAGTACCGGACAGATTACGAAGAGAATACCAAACGTCTCAACGAAATAAGTACCAATCCGGACGCCATCGAACAGATCGCCCGTGAAAAGTATCTGATGAAGAAACCCAACGAAGATATTTACGTTTTTGAAGATTAAAGAATGAAACAATTAGTACCTGCCCTTTTTGTCGTGGGCGCCATAATGGCTCTCGCCGGAGCAGCCGTATTTATCACCGGATGGATATACGCTCCTTACATATATACTGTTGGAGCCGGATGTATCGCATTGGCACAAGTGAACACACCCGTCAAAGGAAAGAGCAAAACATTGAAACGCCTGCGCGTTCAGCAGATATTCGGTGCACTGGCACTTATCCTGACCGGAGCCTTTATGTTTACCACACGAGGCAATGAATGGATTGCCTGCCTCACAGTTGCTGCCATCCTCGAACTTTACACCGCTTTCCGTATTCCACAGGAAGAAGAAAAAGAAAGATCATAAAAAAAGCCCGTTCATGGCTTCGCAGTCTTGAACAGGCATAACTTTTTTAATTCGATAATATTCCGTCCTTTTTATAAGGAACGGAACAGTTTAATATCATTTATTTCTTCACAGGTGAATATCTTGCATTCAACCCATCAACAATTTCTTTTGTAATATTGAAAGTGCTGTCAGCATAAAGCAGGTTATCGAAACCAGTGTTGCTGAAGATCAGGCTATATCCGTGAGTCTTATTATATTCTTTCAGGAAAGCGTTGATAGAATCGCGGAATTGCAAGCTATTCTTATTGTTCTCTTCCATCAGACCATTCTGAAGTTTGTTGCTCAACTCTTGCAAATCTTGTTCCAACTTCACCAGACGGTTGTACTCTTGCTGCGCTCTATCTTGTGACAGGAAAGCATTATTTTCAACTTTCTTCTGAAAATCTTGTTTTTCCTTGTTCAAAGAGGTAGCCTTCTGATTCAATGTCATACGAACGTTTTCGCTCTTCTTTACCATCGCCTCATTCAAGTCAATACAGAAATTGTATTTGGCAAGCAGCGTATCTATTTCAACATAGGCAATTTTCATTCCTGACAGTTCGGCATTAGCCTGCGCCGGAGCATTTGTAGTTTGATTGTCAGTTTTGCCAGCACATTGTGAAAATAAAACGATAAACGCAAGAGCAGCCAAACCGTTCATGAGGTAGTTCATTCTATTCATAATTAATAAGTATTGTTTTTAATAAATTTAATTCATACTATCGTTCAAGGCTTTTTCCAACTCGTTAATAGAAAAACGCGGTTTCTTTTGTGCTTCGCGATCTTGCGATTGTGCGCATCCGATTCCTTTCTGACGCAACGCTTTATTCCCGCTCACATGACCATTCGGGAACTTCCCGCCCTTCGTAAAGAATACTTTCACCCCTAATAATACCAGGGAAATAGCAACTATTAACAAAGTTATCAGTATAGTCTCAACCATTTCTATTAATTTTGTGAGTGCAAAGATAGGCTTTAATGAGATATGAGTTCAGATAAGTCAATCAAATTAACCATATTTAGCAATAGAAGAAGCGAAAACAGCCCTTCTATTCCTATTATAAAATAGAAACAGCATGGAAAAAAAGACTTAAAGCCGGCTGGCGTATTCAAGTATTTCGAGGAAATCTGCCAAGTGCCGCGCCCTTCGAAGAAGGAAGAGAAAATGATTGCCTACCTGAAGGCATTCGGAGCAAAACATAATCTGGAAACCAAGGTGGACGAAGCCGGCAACGTATTGATTAAAAAGCCCGCTACTCCGGGAAAAGAAAATCTGCAAACCGTCGTTCTGCAATCGCATATCGACATGGTATGCGAAAAGAATAACGACGTTCAACATGACTTCCTCACCGATCCCATCGAAACGGAAATTGACGGTGAATGGCTGAAAGCCAAAGGTACTACCCTCGGAGCCGACAACGGTATCGGTGTAGCTACCGAGCTGGCTATCCTGGCTGACGACAGCATTGAGCACGGTCCGCTGGAATGCCTGTTTACCGTAGACGAAGAAACCGGACTTACCGGAGCTTTTGCCCTGCAAGAAGGTTTTATGAGCGGTGACATCCTTCTGAACCTCGATTCGGAAGATGAAGGGGAAATCTTTATCGGATGTGCCGGAGGTATTGACTCCGTTGCAGAATTTGCTTATAAGGAAGTGGAAGTTCCCGCCGGATATTTCTTCTTCAAGGTGGAAGTGAAAGGGCTGAAAGGCGGTCACTCCGGTGGCGATATTCACCTGGGACGTGGCAATGCCAACAAAATTCTGAACCGCTTCCTTTCCCGCATGGCTGCCAGACACGATCTGTACCTATGTGAAATCAACGGAGGTAACCTGCGCAACGCTATTCCCCGCGAGGCTTATGCCATCTGTGCTGTTCCCGAAGATGCCAAACACGATGTCCGCACCGAACTGAATATCTTCACCAGCGAAATGGAAGACGAATTGTCCGTTGTAGAGCCTGACTTAAAGCTGGTTCTCGAATCGGAAACTCCGCGCAAAATGGCTATCGACCAAGATACTACCGCCCGTTTATTAAAAGCTCTGTATGCAGCTCCTCACGGTGTATATGCCATGAGCCAGGATATTCCCGGACTGGTGGAAACTTCTACCAATCTGGCATCTGTCAAGATGAAGCCCAACCATATCATCCGCATTGAAACCAGTCAGAGAAGTTCTATACTGTCCGCACGCAACGATATGGCGAACACGGTTCGTGCCGTATTCCAACTGGCAGGAGCCAATGTTACTTTCGGAGAAGGTTATCCGGGATGGAAACCGAATCCACATTCGGCCATCCTCGAAGTAGCTGTTGAATCATACAAACGTTTATTCGGCGTAGATGCGAAAGTAAAAGCAATCCACGCAGGATTGGAGTGCGGCCTGTTCCTTGATAAGTATCCAACGTTGGATATGGTTTCTTTCGGACCGACACTTACAGGCGTTCACTCTCCCGACGAACGGATGCTTATTCCTACCGTAGAGAAGTTCTGGAAACATCTATTGGATATCTTGGCACATGTACCTGCCAAGAAATAACAGACAGACCAAATATCACAAAGAAGAGTATGGTAACAAGCGAAAAAAAAATGCTGTTGCCATGCTCTTTTTCACAATGTTTTTAATTGTCGTAAGTTTCTTCGCTCCTTGTTATGTCATCGCACAAGACTATCATAGCAAACAAGCTCCCTGTCAGGAAGAAAGAATCCCTTTCCGTGTTGTCAGCTGGAACATAGAAAACCTGTTTGATACGCATCATGATAGTTTAAAGAACGACCGTGAGTTTCTTCCCGATGCGCTGCGTCATTGGAATTATAGCAGATATAAGAAAAAGCTGGCTGATGTGGCGCGCGTAATCACAGCTATTGGAGAATGGAATCCTCCTGCGCTAGTCGGATTATGCGAAGTAGAAAATGATACGGTGCTGCGTGATCTGACCCGCCGTTCTCCTTTAAAAGAGCTTAACTATCGTTATGTAATGACTGATTCCCCTGATTTGAGAGGGATTGACGTAGCCTTGCTTTATCAACGGGATTTATTCAAGTTGTTATCTTCCCGTTCTATCCCCATTCCTCCATTGGGACAATACCGCCCGACAAGAGATTTACTGCACGTCAGCGGACTTCTGTTGACAGGAGATACATTAGATGTATTTGTCTGCCATCTCCCAAGCCGTTCGGGTGGAGCTAAAGAATCGGAACCCTATCGTTTATACGCAGCTCAAATTCTGCGCACGGAAGTCGATCACATTCTGAATATTCGTTCTCATCCACAAGTTATTATTATGGGAGATTTCAATGATTATCCCACGAATCAATCTATCCAGAAAGTACTGGAAGCCGAAGCACCTCCCATTACTACCCAAGATCCAGCCTCAACACTCAACTCCACCAACCGTTCAACAATTGTTCCTTCCTCATTAAAACTATATCATCTGCTTGCCCGGAAAGCAAAGTCAAAAAGCTTCGGTTCTTACAAATATCGCGGTGAATGGGGGTTGCTTGACCACCTGATTGTATCGGGCACTCTATTAAATCAATCGAGCCATTTTTTCACCAGTGAAGAAAGAGCAAACGTCTGTCTTCTCCCCTTTTTACTGAAAGAAGACGAGAAATATGGGGATAAAGAACCTTTCCGCACCTACAAAGGAATGAAATATCAGGGAGGTATCAGCGATCATCTTCCTGTTTATGCAGACTTCGAACTGATTCCCTATTGATTAGAACTCACTAAACGACGTCACAGTATATTCTGACAAGAGATCATTCTCACCGTAGTGAGAAAATATTCTCATTGCAATGAGAAAAAGTTCTCACCACTATGAGAATAAATTCTCATAGTGGTGAGAATACTTGAGAATATATATTCCCCTGTTGATGGTTGACTAATCCGAGTACTGATAAACTTTTAAATCAAACTTCGGAACCATTGCCAGCAAATGATCGAAGATATCGGACTGAATACGCTCGTATTCTTTCCAAACCTTATTGCGGGAGAAGAAGTAAACCTGAATAGGTACTCCGTACATGGTAGCTTCTTTCTGGCTGATAATCAGATCCAAATCCTGATTGACCACAGGCAGACTGCACAAATAGCGCTCAATATACACCCTGTACACTTGAGAATTGGTAGGAACCACTCCTTCTTCCGGTTGATAATCCGCCATTAATGGAATTTCTTTCCGGTAACGGTCCAGCATTTCCGGCGTACAGAATTGAAGTGTAGTTAAATCCAAAGTGATATTCTTCATCACCCGTCGTCCTCCCGACTGCACCATTCCCCGCCAATTCTGGAAAGGGCTGCTCACTAACGTATAAGGGGGAATAGTGGAAATAGTATTATCAAAATTCTGAATCTTGACCGTATTCAATGTTATCTCCTGTACCGTACCATTTGCGTCGCCGGAAGGCAATGTTATCCAGTCGCCCGGACGGACCATGTCATTGGCAGAAAGCTGGATACCTGCCACAAAGCCTAATATGGAATCCTTGAACACCAACATCAAAATAGCTGCCGAAGCACCCAACCCGGCAAACAAAGTGGCAGGAGACTTATTCACGATAATGGCAACGATCACAATTCCACCTACAAAGAAAAGAAGCACCTGCAAGACCTGAATAAACCCTTTCATCGGGCGATCCTTCATCGTTTCTTTTCCATCATAGATATCCATTATCATCAACAGAATCCCATTGATAGCCAATAGTAAAGAGAAAATAATATAAATGACACATACCTTTTGAGAAATCAACAACAACTCTTTTCCCCGGATAAAAGCCATCGGCAACAAAGCATAAACCAAAAAAGCCGGGATGGTATGAATCAAATGATGAAACACCTTGCGCTTCATCAGCAATGTATTCCACTGATGGGGCTTCCGCCTCGTATACTGTTTCATTCCTCCGATTAGAATCGCCTGGCAGAGGTAATTCAGAACGATGGCAACCACTATCATCAATAAAGCCATAATAGTCTCATCAAAACGATCGGCAACAGCCGGATCTATTCCCCAATTTATGAGGGTTTTATTCATCCATTTTCCTAAATCTACTACTAACATAACTTCTGTCTTTTTTTAATTAATAACAGTAAAATATTCATTTGGTTTAGAAAAAAAAGAGACCGGCACCTGATTCATTAAAAATCAAGAGGCCGGTCTACACTGCTATTCTCTAAACATATCTTCCGATGAGGGCTCTATCAGGGAGCCACCATCACTCCTATTTCATCCATATTTACTTTAGCAACGGCAGCATCAGGTGTAGTGGCCTCCAGTTTAATGAAACGTGTCCTCACTTTCTGATTGAAAGCAACCGTCTGTGGCAACGGATTATGCATGATATTGCTGAACTCCCCACTAGTAGGCACCTCTTTCCAATTCTTACCATCCACACTTACAAAGAATTTATAACGGAATGCCATCGTTGGCTTAGCCTCGGCTTTCGCGGGAGCATACGTAAAACTGTTCAATGTTACTGTCTTCCCCAAATCAACCGTTAATGGAGAGACGGCCACTTGTTTCCATCCGGAACGCGGCAAATTATTCCAGTCTTCTTTCTTTGTTTCTTCCTGCAAAGGTTCCGCATAATAGGCAGCAACCTGACTAATAGATGCGGTCAACCGGCATTCGTCTATTTTCACGCGAAGCTTACTGGCTTTAACTGTCGGAAAACGCAACATACGCTTATATCCTATCGTCGTACCTTTTCCAACTTCCTTCCAACCATTATCAGTCAGGGCTTCCACCGTAAAGGCTTCTACCCGCTGCCCTTTCGTTATATCCTCCTGAAGCATCACCACATTTATCTCTGCATTCGGCTTCAATGAATAAACCTTTTCACTGCCGAAAGTTGCATTCCAATATTTTCGACCATTCACAACCTTGTTAGAAGCGAATACCCGCTCACGATAAACTGCAAATTCATTCAATCGCTGCACATCGGCTTCATTAATCAATCCCCTACGATCCGGAGGAATATTCAGCAACAAAACGGAATTATAACCTACTGATTGAAAATAAATATCCGCCAAATGTTTCAAAGACTTCACTTTGCTGTCTTCTTCCGCATGATAGAACCATCCCGGACGAATGGATACGTCCACCTCCGAAGGATACCAGAATAATTCCGTAGCTTTCTCCAATATCTTACGACTTCCCAAATCTTCCGCTTTACCAAAAACTCCCAGACGATTATTATTCTCTTGTGAACGGGTATATATGCCGGGAGTTAGCACAGTTGCACTCCATTCAGTTGCACGTCCTAATCCTTTTTCGTTTCCTACCCAGCGGACATCATCCCCCATAATTGCCATCACAGCTCTGGGTTGAAGGCGTTGGATGGTCTGATAGAAAGCATCCCAATCATACACCTGTTTCTTTCCGTTCGGACCTTCTCCATTCGCTCCGTCGAACCAGACTTCATGCACTTCACCATAATTAGTGAGCAATTCAGTCAGTTGCCGGATAAAAAAATCATTGTAACGGGGAGAGTCTCCATAACATTCCGCATTCCGGTCCCAGGGAGAAAGATATACTCCAAACTTCATATCATATTTATCACAGGCAGCACGAAGTTCTTTCACTACATCGCCTTGTCCGTTTTTCCAGGGAGAAGAGGCTACGGAATGTTTGGTAGTAGCCGTAGGCCACAGGCAGAAACCGTCGTGATGTTTTGCAGTCAGAAGCACCATTTTAAAGCCGGCTTCCTTGAGGGTACGTACCCATTGTTCAGCATCCAGTTCCGAAGGGTTAAAAAGTGCGGGGTCCTCTTTTCCGTCGCCCCATTCACGTCCGGTAAAGGTGTTGATTCCGAAATGAAGGAAAGCAGTCAGTTCCATTTGCTGCCAGGCATATTGCTGCGGAGTGGGTACCAGCCGTGCTGCCATATCGACTTTCTGTTCAAGAGTTGCACCCTGAGGAAACTCAACATGCTTCACATAATAGTTTTCTTTTTTCTGCGCCTGCACTCCACCCATGAGAGTAACAGACAATAAAAGAGAGGTTAGTAGTTTATTCATGGTCTATTCATTATTGTAATCGTACAAAGATAAAATAAAGGTGCAGATTTCAACGATTATCACAGAATACTTTCTTACGATATTCCATCCAATCAGTGCAACCCCCACCT
The DNA here is from genome assembly GCF_024788145.1 of Bacteroides sp. BFG-606. Lineage (NCBI taxonomy): Bacteria > Pseudomonadati > Bacteroidota > Bacteroidia > Bacteroidales > Bacteroidaceae > Bacteroides > Bacteroides sp. BFG-606. Next base: position 5,768,450 of record NZ_JANUIL010000001.1, read on the forward strand.
GTATATATTATCTAAAAACCTATTGATTCAGTATCTATTTCACCGGATAAAGGGTAAATTCAAAACTCTGTTTCTTTAATGGAACCAGATATTGCGGTAATACTCCGGGACCACAAGTGGCCGTTCCCACGCCTGCCTGTTCGGCATCCAGATGTACAGTCAGCAATCCGTCACGTTCCAGTTCATTAATATGGCGGGCCTTCTCTAATAATACATCCGAGAAAGGAATGATACTAAACTGGAAAGCACGATCCGACTCAACAAAGATGCCTTCACCGGAAGTATCTGCCAATTTTGCCCAACGTACATCGGTGCGGTTACCCGTAGCCTGCGGAGCAACATAATAATGGAACATCCGTTCCGGTGTGGTCTGATATACACCGATTTTGCCGGATTGATTGCGGTCAACGTATGTTTCATTGTCCCCACGTCCCAGATAAGAAACCTGATCGTAAGAGTTCGCTACCCGGAATATCAGTCCCAAGCGGGCTATGGATTTCACGATGGTCGTATCAGGTTGGAAAGTAGTGTGTACCTTCAGTGCACCGTTTTTATCCAACGAATACACAAAGTCGGCTGTTCCTACCTTTTGATTTTTCGCATTTAGAATTTCTACACGGGCAGTAGTCGAAGTCTTACTTTCCTTCAGTGAAATTACTTTCTGGGTCAGACCATCCAGTCCTGCATCGCGCCACAGGCGTGCGCCGTTCTTATCCCGGTTGTCATTATCCGTTGCCGGGCGGAAAAGGCTCAATGTCAGCGGAGCAGCCAATAAATCTTTGCCGTTCAGATTCAATGAAGTAAGCGCTCCTGTTTTCTCATCAACGGTGAAAGTCGTTTCGCCTGCTTTTTGCGGACGGTAGCCTGTGTAATTCTTATTACCGGCAAGTACAAACTGGTCGTATGCCACTTCCCAGTCCTTATCTATCATTGAAGAAGCTTCACGACGGGTCCAGCTGATATTCAGATAAGCCTCACGGACTGTATTCGGAAATTTTACAGCACCCAAAGTAACATCGACGGTGGCGTGCGGCGCACAATCAACCATTTTCGTACCTTCCGCCAATATCTTGCCATTATCTGCCGTCACATTCCAGTTCAGTATATACTCGTTCAAGTTAGAGAAATCATACCAGTTCTTAACACGGATGGTCAGATTCTTCTGATTTGCGAGCGTTGCTTTTATGTTCTGATATACTTTCTTTACTTCGAGCAAATGCGGGTGCGGTTCACGATTAGCACCTACCAAGCCGTTACAGCAGAAGTTGCCGAAACTCGGAATTCCTTCCGGTCCGTAATCACCGCCATACGTCCAGTACCATTTACCGTTCTTGTCTATTTCGCGGAATGACTGATCCACCCAGTCCCAAACGCAGCCGCCTTGTGCCATCGGGTTGTTTTCAAATACATCCCAGTATTCTTTCAGTCCACCGCAACTATTACCCATTGCATGGAGGTATTCACAAAGAATGAAAGGACGATAGATGTCTTTCTCGTTTACATACGCTTTGATGTCGTCCACACTGCGGTACATACGGCAATAAATATCTGTGTTATAGTTCAATTCAGCACGTTCATACTGCACGGGACGAGTTTTCTCTACCGATTTCAGCCAGTCATAGGTACGTTCGAAGTTGATTCCGTTTCCGGCTTCATTTCCCAACGACCAGATAACGATAGCCGGGTGATTCTTGGAACGCTCATACATGCGGTGGGTACGATCCATGTGCGCAGTCAGCCAAGTACTATCCTTAGCAAGGGAAGCAGGACCATATCCCATTCCGTGAGATTCGATGTTTGCCTCGTCAATCATGTACAAGCCGTAACGGTCGCAAAGTTGATACCAGTAAGGATGCGTGGGATAATGTGAGTTACGCACGGTGTTGATATTGTGCTGCTTCATCAGTTTGATGTCCAGTTCCATCAGTTCCTTGCTCACAGTACGTCCCAGTTGGGAGTGTTCGTGACGGTTGGTTCCCTTCACCAGTACCGGAACGCCGTTGATACAGAAACGTCCGTCTTTAATCTCCGAGATACGGAAACCTACTTCACAGCCGGTCAGTTCAGTGACCTTGCCTTGTTCATCTTTCAATTCGAGCATTAATGTATAAAGATAAGGATGCTCCGCGCTCCAAGCCTTTACACCGGGGAGCTTCTTTTCTTCAAATGCGATAAAATTGCTCAATCCACGGGATTTTATCCGGATAGCATCCTGCAAAACAGCTTTACCATCAGCATCTTTCAGTGTATAAGCAATGGAAGAAGTAGTAGCGGAAGGTCCCTCTACGGTCACTTCAAGTCCGAAAATACCATCTTTGTATTTCTCTTTGTCTAAAGAAGCATTCAGTTTATAGTCTGCAATATACTGTTTGGGGGTACTGTAAAGATACACGTCACGTTCGATGCCGCTCAAACGCCACATATCCTGACATTCCAGATAAGCGCCCGAACTCCAACGGTACACCTCCAAAGCGACCACATTTTCACCTTCATTCAGTACATCTGTAATATCCCATTCGGCAGCCGTCTTTGATCCCTGGTTATATCCCAGTAATTTTCCATTCACCCATACATAATAGAAAGAAATAACTCCTTCACAACAAAGTACAACCCTGCGTCCTTGCCAGTCGGCAGGCACTTTGAAGGTACGGCGGTAGGAGCCGACTTCATTCTCTGCATAAGGAACCAGCGGCGGATTTTTCTTGAAGTTGAACATTTTATCATCAAACTCGTACGTCTCGTTGACATAGATAGCTGTACCATACCCCTGTGGTTCCCAGTTACCGGGCACGTTGATGTCCGCCCATCCTCCTGTATAATAAGAAGGTTGGTAAAAGTCCTTCGGACGGTTATCGGGATTCTTCACCCAATGGAATTTCCACTTTCCGTTCAGGCTCATATAAAATGGAGACTGCTCGTATCCTCCCGGCTTTTCAATGTCGGAAGCGTTGGCATAAGGCCATACGTATGTGTGAGGAGCGAGTTTGTTCAGTCCCACCGCATATTGGCTTTGCCATTCGGGCAACGGTTGTTGTTGCGCTAACATGAAAGTTGTGGCAGCCAGTACTGCTGATAAGATTAAAAACGTTCGTTTCTTCAGGTTATTCATGGTTAAGTACTCATTATTAATTTAGTTCATACTATTTCTTAAAGCTATTATTTTAAGGCACGGATTACACAGATTTCACAGCTTCAGTACTATGATTACGCAAAGCAACAGTGTTAATCCGTGTAATCCATGCCTCAAATAACCAATATTGATTATTCAATCATTATTTCATCAAAATAAACTCTCGCCTCTTGTCCCGGACGTACATGGTCGGCAGGACATTCTCCCGCCCCTTCTGCCGTTACACGGACATATCTTGCTTCCGTTCCTTTCATATCCATGGAGAAATCTTCGATAAAGGTTCCTTCACGGAATATATCCCGGAAAGTAAAATTCAGACCTGCTACCTCACGATAGGTTTCGTTATCATCTGAAACTGCGATACGGATTGATTTCGGTTTATGTACCGCCATGCCGTAATTAGTGATACAACCTATAGTAAAAGCATTCAATTTTTCTTTTTGCAGCAAATCTATCGTAAAAGATATGTGGTCGCTCTTCTCCCAACAACACCATTCAAAGTCTGTATACTTCAAGCTACCACGTAATCCGTTCGTCATGAGTTTCTCATTCGGTTTATTTCCGAGGATAGGTTTGCCGGTCGCTTTGTTCCAGACAATAGGTAATACAAGCGTCTGCCCCATCTGCTCACCTTGTGCAAAGGTAGCACTCTTAATGGTTTGAGTCGCCGTTACCGTTAATGAATCGGTATATAAAGATGAACTAGCCGTCGGCTCGCTACCATCTACTGTATAACGGATTTCCACATCAGGACGAATACACTCCAACTTCACTTGCAACACACCATTTTCGGGAGTCACTTTATGCTGGATATTATACATGGAACGAGCATAAACAATTCCCTTCTCTGCAAGATGCTCATTATACCTGTCCATTCCTTTCAGGAACAAAGCCCAGTCTTTCTTATCCGGTTGTGTCCAGGCTACTTCGGCTAACGCGGCTAAACGAGGAAATAAAAGATAGTCCACATCTTCCGGTTTATTACAGAATTCTGTCCACATACAAGCCTGTACACCCATCAATAACGAAGCATATTCCGGTTTCCAATCCTTTTGTACCGGCTCGTAGTCATACACGTCTTTCAGGGTATTATTCCCGAAATATGTCAACGGTTCAAACCACTGCGGTCCCTGATAACGAATCAGATACATGATGCGTGCCGGAGTCATAATAAAACGATGTCCTTTCTCTGCCGCCTTCAATGCAGCCTGTCCAAACCCTTGCCAACCAAGAATAATAGACTCTTCCGGCAGAAAACTGCTATTGGTCAGTTCATCCCAACCGATCACCTCTCTGCCTTTGCTACGTACATAGTCACTTATCCGCTTCATGAAATATCCTTGCAGGTCCTCTTCATTAGCCAGATTTTCTTTTTTCATCCGTGCCTGACACAACGGACACTTCTTCCAATGTGTTTTTTGAGCCTCGTCACCACCAATATGGATATAGCGTGAGGGAAACAATTCCATGATTTCATCCATCACATTTTGCAAAAAGTTGAAAACACTGTCGTTTCCTGCACAATAAATGATCTCGGAATTTCGTCCTCCCAAGCCGGGCAATACACCAATATAATCCTTCACCGTCGGGCAAGCCAGTCTGGGATACGCTGTCAATGCAGCATTGCTATGAGCAGGCATATCTATTTCGGGCACAATCTCAACCTGACGTTCAGCAGCATAAGCCACCATTTCCCGGATGTCCTCTTGGGTATAGAAGCCTCCTACCGGGGTAGGTTCTCCCTTTTTCGGATTGCGACGGGCAGGAAAAGGCAAATCCTGATGATCCACCCGCCACGCACCGACTTCCGTCAATCGGGGATATTTCTTTATTTCCACCCGCCAGCCATTGTCGTCTGTCAAATGAAAATGAAGTGTATTCAGTTTAAGCATTGACATACAATCAATGATACGTAATACATTTTCTTTAGGAATAAAGAAACGGGATGCATCCAACAACAATGCCCGGTATCCGAAACGTGGTTCATCCTGAATGATTACGACCGGAATGCTCCATTCCAATTTCTTGTCCAACAAACTTTCTCTTTCAATGGAGGGAGGAAGTAATTGGCGAATTGTTTGTAAGGCATAGAAAAAGCCTTTGTTATCCGAAGCCTTAATAACGATCTCTTGGGGAGAAACTTCCAAAGAATAGGCTTCGCTCTTCAAAGAAGGGTCTGTCAGCAAACGGACATTCCCCTCTCCTCCTACATTCAGTTTGGGGGTAAAACCGGCTGTACGAGTAAACAAAGTAATCAAACCTCTTGCAATTTCCGCCTGCTCCTCATTCTCCACTGCAAAAACTGTCTGATCGGAGAATAAATGGTTGCCACTGCCCGGCATCATCTGTGCCGGGCGCGGAACCATAGAAATACTGCGTGTTAAGTTTGTATTATCACATCCTGTCACTATTGATGCCAGAAATCCGGTCAACAGTATGAAGATATATTTTATCATGATATTATTTCAGGGTTATTCCTTGTCTCTTTCGGGGGAGAATCGGACAGGGTCATTATATTGTTCTTGTAGTTTCAACATCTCTTCTTTCAATTCCTTCACTACCGGCTCGTATTCAGGTTGCTCGTAGAGGTTATGCATCTCTGTCGGATCTGCCTGTATGTCATAGAGTTCCCACCAGTTGATATCATTATAGAAATGAATCAGTTTATAGCGTTCTGTGCGTATTCCATAATGGCGTTTCACCATGTGCTCGGCCGGATATTCATAGAAGTGATAATAAAGTGCCTTGCGCCAGTTTTCCGGATGTTCTCCTTTCAACAGAGGAACAAGCGAGACTCCCTGAATATCCGATGGCACCTCTGCTCCTGCCAATTCGAGGAAAGTGGGTGCATAGTCGATATTCTGTACCATTTCGGTGATATCCCCTCTACGGTCGAAGCCTTTCGGTAAGCGCATGACAAGCGGTGTACGCATGGATTCTTCATACATAAATCGTTTGTCGAACCAGCCATGTTCGCCCATATAGAAGCCCTGGTCGGAAGTATAGACCACAAGTGTATTATCCAGCAATCCTTTTTCTTTCAGATAATCGAGTACACGACCTACATTGTCATCCAGCGATTTAACCGTCTTCATATAGTCACGCATATAACGCTGGAATTTCCAATTGGCAAGGTCTTTGCCTTGCGGATTCTGTTTGTAGAAGTCATCGATAATCGGACCATAGAATTTATCCCATGCAGCACGTTGTCCTTCGTCCATTCGGGCTAAGAATCTTTCGTACAGTGATTTTAACCGCGAGTTCTTGTCAGGACGCAGCATTTTGAGGTCATAGATCATATCCATATCTTTCACGATGCTCATTTCTTGTGCAGCGGCAGCCGGACGGCCTTCATAATCATCAAAGAAATTATCCGGCAACGGGAAGGTCTTGTCTTCATATAAAGCCAGATTGCAAGTATCTGCCATCCAGTTACGATGAATAGCCTTATGATGAATCAAAAGGCAGAAAGGCTTTTGTGGGTCACGCTTGTTTTCCATCCAGTCAATGGCATCATCCGTAATAAGATTGGTGATATAACCATGTTTCTGAATGGTATCATTGTCCTGCGTAATAAAGTCCGGATTATAATAATCTCCTTGTCCGGGGACGATTTGCCAGTAATCAAATCCTGATGGCAAACTCTCAAGATGCCATTTACCGACTAATGCGGTCTGATAACCGACTTTTCTCAAGAGTTTAGGGAAAGTCTGCTGAGAACTGTCGAAAACGCAAGTGGTATTATCATAGAATTTGTTTGCACAGCTATGTTTACCCGTTATCATGCAGGCACGGCTGGGACCACTTAAAGAATTGGCCACAAAACTTTGAGTAAAACGTACTCCGTCAGCTGCAATACGGTCGAGATTCGGAGTTTCCATATAGCGAGTGTCATAACAGCTCATCATTTGAGCCGTATGGTCGTCTGTCATGATATAAACAATGTTCAGAGGTTGCTGTTCCGCAGGTTTTTGCTTGCCTGCACAAGAAGCTAGGGAAGCTATAGCAGCTACTCCCGCTAAAGGAAAAAATAAGTTTGATTGCAGTTTTTCCATAAATACTATTTTGTATAAGATTGTTGTGACAAAGGTAGGGGGCTGTCGACCAAATCTATGTTCACAAATCACCAATTAATTTCCAATATTCTCCACTTCTAGCTGTTTCATAAAGAAAAAGTAGTAAAAAACACTATTTACGACTCATTCCCAATCCAGCAAATCCTAGAAAACATATACAATGATTTCTACTAATAACAGAAAACCCGAATGAAGAGCAGAAACACCCCTCCTCTGCATCCGGGAAATCTAAAATTACCTGTTATAACTACATTTTTTTAATAGCCGAAGTTATTTTCCGTAATAGCTATATTAGTATTCATTTCATCGCGCGGAATGGGGAACAACAGATTCTTCTTCAAGAAAGTCTCATCATCCAAATTTCCATTATTGTAAATACGTTCTCCCCAGACTCCCGTTGCATTGGGATTATTTTCCTGCCACTTTTTAGTTATGGAGTGATTATTATTCACAGTAAGCGCTTTTTTCAAATATTCAGTTCCACGCAAGCGCATCATTTGATACATTTCAGTTTCACCGGCACCTTCAAAAAGTCTTTCGAAGAATATCTTTTCACGTACTTGATCTTTTGTTAAGGTTGACTCCCATTTGGCTGGTTGTGCAGAAACCTTAGCTCCCGACTTACGTGCACGCGCCAACACGAGATCTACCGTATTAATAGCATCGTCTTTTCTATCCAATTCATTATAGACATCAGCCAACATCAATAATAAATCTGCATAACGATATAAAATCAGATTTTTATGACTGGCAATACCTGCCATATTCATATCAAAGGTTTTTGCAAAATGAGGCCATGCCGCTCTTTCTCCTGTTCTACCTGCAGCAGTACATACATTTAGATAATCTTTCAATCCTTTACGGTATTTCTCATCAAATTTCGCTTCATCATCCGTGATAGCCAGAATTTCATCTGCGCTCGGATTCTCTTTATTAGTCAATAACTCATAAGGAATTCTACCAACTAACAACTTGTTATTTTTCCAACCTGCCGGTTTTACACCACTATCATAAGTGAAATAAGGATATTCATAGGTGGAGTCGCGGGCAGACGGCACAGGTTCTACTTGAGCTACAGGTCCGACATTGTTTGTACATTTTCTCCATTTTGCCATAAATGTAGTTTCAATACGAGGATCTCCGAAATAGGTTCCCGCAAAAAAATCATAAAATGCTTTCGTACACTTAACTCTATGAAAACTCTTACCATAAGATGATGCAGCAGGATTAAAGACCCAAGACCCTCTATTGAAAGAAGACAACTCACCATTCACCTGAAATCCCAGTTGGAATATAGACTCTTTTGAACCTTTAATCTTATCAACAAATAAATTAGAAAATTTCGGTTCCAGATCATATTTACCTTTCACTCCTTCAAAATAGGTCCTTGCTTTTTCCCAAGCTGTGGCATCACCCAAACAGCCTAAAGTATGATATAATTTTCCTAAATATGCTTCTGCAGCCCATTTCGTTGGAAATCCGTCAGAATTTGTTTCCGGTAAATATCTCGCAGCAAATTCCAAGTCCGTCCGTACCACATCCAGCACCTCTAAACGCGGAGAACGAGACACAGCTACTCCATCATGAGAAGAAGGGCTTGTTTTCAAAGGTACATCTCCCCAACATACCGCAAGATTATAATAAGACAAGGCACGCAAGAAATGAGCTTCTGCAGCCATTTCGTCTTTATCTTCTAAAGAGGTGCTTTCCACATTGGCTATAAATGCATTAGCTTCATTAATTACTTTATACATCACATACCATGCATTTGTCAGCAAATCATCTGTATAGTCACATTGCAACCATCCACACATATCATTTGTTCCCCCATTGGTCTGGGCCCATCCGAAACCACTATACCGTACCGGAATTTCCTGCCAATGCTGACCATATCCTCCACTAGTCAATGCAAAATAACCATAGCATCCATACAATGCTGCACGCGCCTTTTCAGAAGTAGAAAACTGAATTTGTGTATTCAATGTATATTGCGGATCTTCATCCAACCACGATTCACAAGAAGCCAGTAATAAGCAGCTTGCCAATAAAAATATATAGGTTAATTTCTTCATTTTCATAATCATTTATTGTAAATTAAAAGGTTACATTCAAGCCAAACACAAAAGAACGCATATTGGGGAAAGCATTCATATCAACACCCCGACGCAGACCGTCAAATGCAAAACTATTTACTTCCGGATCATATCCACTATAATTGGTAATCACAAATGCATTCTTCACTGAAGCAAAAATGCTGGTATTCTGAAACCCTATCTTAGTCATCCACTCTTTAGGCAAAACATAATTCAGCGTAATATCCGAACAGCGCAAATAACTTCCATCTTCTATGTAGCGATCATAAACAACGCCTTTTACATTTGAAGTAGATGACGGATATAAATTAGAACGATTCTCCGGAGTCCATGCATTATAATAAGCATCTTTTCTCAAGTTTCCGGCCTGTCTGGAAGGAGTTTGTTCGTAACGGATATTTGTATTCAGAATATCATTACCATAAACGCCTGTGAAAGAAGCTGAAAGAGAGATATTCTTCCATTCCAGGCGTGTCTGGAAACCATAGGTGAAGTCGGGATTCGGATCACCTATCACAACCATATCGTTAGCATCCACTACACCATCTTCATTCACATCCACACATTTAATATTACCAGCTGCCATATCATTTCCTGCAGATGAAGTGTAATATTTAGTGGAACCATCCGATGAGATATATCCTACTTTACCATCAACTACATCTTCTTCCTGAATAATTCCTTGTGTCTTATAACCGAAAAATAGTCCCGGAGCTTTACCCTCAATAAAAATATTTGCAGGTCCGAAATGATCGCCAATCGTCTTTCCTAAATAACCACGTACTCCTTTCAAAGAACCTATATCAGAAATTTCCAAACCTAAATTTTCAATAGTAGTCTTGTTGAAACCAATATTTCCGCCTATATTCCATTTCCATCCATTACTACGAATGATATCAGCATTTAAACTAAATTCAAAACCTTTATTCAATAACGATCCTTCATTTATCATCACTGTTGCAAACCCACTGGAATATGGCAAAGCACGTTCAACCAACAAATCCTTTGTATTTTTACGGTAATAATCAAATGCACCATTCAGACGGCCATTAAAGAAACCAAAGTCAAGACCAGCATTCCATGAAGAAGTACGTTCCCACTTCAAGCCCTCATTTTGCAGGCTTTTGATTTGCATAGACGTCAATTTATTTCCATCTCCATCAGCATAGTCCACCTTATTCTCATAAATAGAAAGAGACTGATATGGATCAATACCTTGATTACCTGTCTCACCATAACCCACACGTACCTTCAACTGACTTAACCAATCGATGCTCTTCATATAAGCTTCCTGTTCCATACGCCATGCTAATGAGAAAGAAGGGAAATATGCCCAACGATTACCTTTTTTAAATTTACTGGATCCGTCAGCACGCAATGAAGCTGTCAACAAGTACTTATCATAAGCAGATAAATTAACACGTCCTAAATAAGAAAGCAGCTGATAATCTTTTTGTATAGGTTGTTTCACATCTACTTTTCCAGCATTGGATAATCCTTTTGTACGCAAGTCATAGATAGAAAAAGTATTACCTGAAACATTCTCTGTCAGAAAATGATATTCATCATAAGTGATACCGGCAGTAGCCGACAGACGAAAATCCTTTGTCAAATCCATGTTAAAGTTTAACAGGTTTTCCACTGTATAATTAGACTTATTGACATTACTGATTGCCAATAAACCTTTCACGTTTTCTCCCGGAGGCAACTGAATCCCGTACCAACGCTTACGGTCATTCACTATAATATTTCCTCCTGCACGCAGGCTATACGAGAAATATTTATTAATATTCCAATTCAGATTCAAACTTCCGTTGAATGTTTTATCATTCGTAATATCATCGTAATCATTTACCCAACTAAAAACATTCATTTTTGATTCCAAAGCACCCGGATCATCATCAGGAACAATATAAGGAGCTGTATCGAGAACCGTACGAGCCAAAGATCCGGCAACGCCTCCAGTTGTATTACCACCCGTCATCATGTCATTCTGCTTCAATGAACCACTCAATATCAAATTTAAAGTTACTTTTTTAGATAATTCAGCAGTTAAATTGGCACGCAAGTCACCCTGTTTTATTCCTGTATTCTCTACAATACCATTAATATCTTTAAAGTTACCCGATATATAATATTTCATACCAGCAGTTCCTCCACTGACAGAAGCCGAGTAGACTTGTGAGAAAGCTGATGCATATGCCTCTTTTTGCCAGTCACGATAGGTAATAACCTTATATAATTCCGGATTATTCGGATCTGCCTGATAAGCGGACTCATTACCACTAAATACGTACCGCATTTCACCATTAGGTTGCAAATAATATCGCGGCTGGTCCAATTTAGAATTTGAGTAATCGGCATATTCTTCCAAATTTAACATATCGTGCAAGTTACGCGCATTAGCTATCGTAAAATTTGCTGTGACATTCACTTTTGCCTTTCCGGCCTTTCCCTTTTTAGTTGTAATAAGAATTACACCATTAGCACCACGAGAGCCGTAAATTGCAGTAGCGGAAGCATCTTTCAGGACGGTAATATCCTCGATATCATTAGGATTGATTGCACTCAACGGATCTTGAGCTATTTGGAAGTCACCACTGCCTACAGCAGACTCGGCAAATTCACCAGTAGATGCTTGCGGCACATTATCAATCACATATAATGGCTGATTATCTCCACGTAACGAGTTAGCACCGCGGATAGTAACAGAAGAAGCAGCACCCGGAGTAGACATTGAAGCAGTTACATTTAAACCTGCAATCTTACCTTGTAATAATCCATCGATGGATACAGCTTTTGAAGCATCATTTGCATCAGGACGGAGACTGGCAGTGGCACCTGTTAAATCGCTCTTTTTAGCCGTTCCATAACCGACAACAACTACTTCATCCAAATTTTGTGCATCTTCTTTTAATTGAACATTCATTTTAGTCTGATTTCCAACCATGATTTCCTGTTTGGAATAACCGATAAAAGTAAAGATCAACACAGATTTTGAGTTTGGAACGGAAATGGAGAATTTTCCATCAATGTCGGTAATTGTTCCATTAGTAGTACCTTTTACTTGTACATTGACACCAGGCATACTTTCATTTAGAGCATCCACTACCTGACCGGTAATGGTCTTTCCTTGTCCCATGGATTGCGCAGAAAACACAAACAATGTGATGAAACATAGCAGAAAAACTTTTGATAGGTTCTTCATAGAAGTCATTTTTATAAATTATTAAATTTAAAGATTAAAAAGCTTATTCCAGTTTATTTGCTGAAATCGATACGCAAATATAGATGTGGTTATCGAAAGCACATGTTCTATTTTTACTATAATTCTTCCAATTTTGTCTAAAATCGTCCAATTCATCGACAAATTAGAGCATTATAGACATCATTGAACATCTTCCAAACCAAATATGGAAACCTTTAAATATAATAGTTAGCAAATATAACAATCCTATTCTCCTCCAGACACTATATGTGTGCTATTTTTCAGATTCAAGAAGAAAAAATAACTGCAGAAAGAAGTGTCTTAGCATAGAAAAGCATTGAGATATTACATATATATGCATACTATCAGAGAAATACCACATTTATTCTCTGATAATATGCATTTTTCTTTAAGAGATGGATAAGTTTCCCCGGTGTGCAACAGGTCGTTCCTCGGTGAGCAAGGTTCCGTTGCTCACCGAGGAAGTCCTCCTTAGCCACCGACCAAGGTATAGTAGCCCTCTTAAAAAGGCATTTGTAAGCTAGTTTACTTCCAAACAGTCGGACGTTTTAAATAACATAAAGGATAGGAAATAAGAAAAAACAGCACATACATCTATGATAAGTAAGCCTCATCACAGACATTTTAATAGCAATATTACAAAATACCAAACAATTTCACATTCCATAATTTGAAATGCCGGGCATTTTTCTATATACTACAAATAAGTGGTCGAAATATTAGAAGCAGCAAGGATATAATATACTTTTTTTCATATTAGTATATTCTTAATCAGCTTTGCATGATTAGCACATTTCGCAAGTAAAAGATTCTCAAAAAGAAATCATCTAACAACCATACTCTTTCAACGTCTGCATCAACTTCGCTCCATTGATCGGCTTCACTAGATAATCATCGCAACCGGCTTTCAAAGCAGCCACCCGGTCGGCATCAAAAGCATGAGCGGTCAAGGCGATAATTGGTATTTCCGTATTGAACTTCCGGATCTCGGAAGTTGCAGTACGCCCATCCATAACAGGCATCTTCATATCCATCAATATCAGATCCACCGGTTGAGTCCGGACGATCTCAACCGCCTTCAGCCCATTCGGAGCATGTAACAACTGAAATTTATTTTTCAATATAGAAGATACTAAAAAAAGTTACTTTGAATATCTTCTACTACAAGCACTCTTTTAGAAGACTTCATCTCTTCGGAAGCATGAGGTTCTTCTTTTTCCACTTCCCTCCCAAGGCGCTGACGGGAAATATACAGTCCGCTGTCGACCGATTCGAACTGGCACGGCAGAACCGCCCAGAACAGGGATCCTTTATCAAATTCCGACTCAAAACCTATCTCTCCTTTGAAAGCCTCAACTATGGCTTTACAAATAGATAATCCCAATCCGGTCCCCTGCGCAAACTCATCCAGTTTTTCAAAACGCTGGAACACCTTGTCTTTTTTATCTTCCGGTATGCCGATGCCTGTATCACGAACATAAAGATGAATACTCCCGTTTATCTTTTCATATCCCATTTCAATCATTCCTTCGCAGGTATATTTGATGGCATTAGTTACAAAATTGGTGAGAATCTGTGCCAACCGGTTCTTATCCAGACGAACGATACAAGATTCATAAGGATTCATAGCAACCAAACGAACCTGTGGATTCACTACACGACGATGCATTGCAGCAGCCAATTCATTGAAATAAACAGCCAGATCAAAATCCTCGTATTTCAATTCTACCGAGCCGGCTTCTATTTTCGAAAGATCCAGTATGTCATTAATCAGTTTCAGAAGTAATTCATTATTGGCATTGATAATCTGAATGAACTCTTCTTTTTCTTCTTTATCTTCCGTCACCATCAGCAAGTCGGAAAAACCAACGATAGCATTTAGCGGAGTACGGATTTCGTGACTCATATTTGCTAGAAAAGCAGACTTCAACCTATCGGATTGTTCAGCCCGGCTCCTCGCCTTTTCAAGTTCACCAATCATGTGCTGCCGCTCGGTCACATCATCCACGCGAATTACCACACCATCAACATCTCCCTGTTCATTAAATATAGGAGTAGCAAATACTTCAATGACGTGCTTGTTATCCAGATTAAACAAAATAGACTCTACCTGACCGGATTGGCGGGCACGTTGCATCACACAATTCTCACAAGGAGCGTTGCGATTATGGGCTGTCAAATAGCAAGGTTCTCCTTTCTTATAAGCCTCATACGAAAGGCTTTTACTACAAAGCGAGATATTCTCCCATTGTACGATATAGTCGTTTGCAATATACGCCAAGCCTGAATTAATATTGTTCAGCACCAATTCATTCTGACGAATCAAATGAATCATCCTTTGTTCGCTCTCAAGGAGTTCTTTTTTCGAGCGCACAGCTTCTTCATAGAGATTATCATATTTGTTTTGCCATAAGATACGCTCGGTGACATCCTGAGTTATCACCATATAATTCGTAATTTCAGACTTTTCATTATGAACGAAAGAAACAGTGATCTCAAAGAATCGAGTACCGGACAAACAAGTAGGGAAAAGATGACGTAAGGCATCAAAATCATATTTTGCAACGAAACGCACAGTCTCCCCTTTTCTAATTTGTTCTCTGATTTCATCAGAGAAACTCGTATAGTTGAATAGATTATAACCCAAAATGTCTTTTTTGTCTTTTATCCCCATTGATCTCAACCGGGAATAATTGACATCTATCATAATGCCATCCTTATCATACAACTCGAGTCCTACAGACAAATCATTAAAAATGTCATGTAATAAATTATCAGCTATCCCATTTATCCGAATCTGTTCCATGTAGCAAGATTTGTATAGTATTGCAATTTCGTTTGTTCAGCCGGGCAAAGTTAAACAAATATTTTGCTACATATTAGAAAAGGGACCTTTTGGTCCCTTTCTGTATCTTTATTTGGTGCTTTGGTATAGAAAACTTTCAGCTTTAGCCAATGTCTCCGGTTTACCGATGTCAATCAGTTGTAAATTCTCTGCAAGATAACCGGAATAGTTTATTTGCCGACAAGTGGCAAGATAGAAATCCATAATAGAAAACTTCCCTTCCCAACGAGGCGTATCCATAAATTGGAAAATGGCAGGTGAAAGGACATGGATACCGCTGAATGCATATTCCTGATAGCATAATTCATCATATTGGAATCCCTCCGGCTTCACCTGTCCCGTATCCTTGTTAGTCCAGCCACAAAGTTTCTTCTTTTCATCAAAAAGCAGATAACGAGAGGTTTTACGTCGGCTTGCCAGTAAAGTTGCCACACCGCCACTCTGTAAATGATAGTCATATAATTCCTTCAGATTCACATCTGAAAGAATGTCTACATTATGTATCAGGAAAGGTTCATCCGAATTTTCAAAGAAAGAACGGGCTTTCTTGACTCCTCCACCAGTATCGAGCAACAAGTCACGTTCGTCGGAAATATGTATGGTAAGCCCGAAATTCTCATTGACTTTCAGGAAGTCAAGTATTTGATCGCCAAAATGGTGGATGTTAATCACAATTTCCGTGAATCCGGCAGCTTTCAGTTTTAAAATCACATGTTCCAACATCGGATGTCCGGCTATGGGAACCATAGCCTTAGGCATGGTATCGGTAAGCGGTTTCAACCGGCTACCCAAACCGGCAGCAAATATCATTGCTTTCATTTTATTCGTAACTTCCTCCTTTATAGTTAATCTCTTTAGATGGTTGCCTCAAACGTACGTTCTATATTCTGTTCCCGGTGCACCAGTTCGACTTTCACACCAAATTTCTGATTCAGGTGTTCTGCCAGATGCTGGGCTGAATAAACAGAACGGTGTTGCCCTCCGGTACAACCGAAACAAACGGACAAATTGCTGAATCCACGTTCCATATAGCGTTTTACGGAGGCGTCTACCAAAGCATAGGCATGATCGAGGAAACGGAGTATTTCACCATCTTCTTCGAGGAAAGTGATTACAGGTTCATCCAGTCCGGTGAAAGGTTTGTAACGCTCATACTTACCGGGATTGTTGACGGCCCGACAGTCGAATACATAGCCTCCTCCATTGCCGGTAGAGTCATCAGGAATTCCTTTCTTATAGGCAAAGCTCATCACTTTGACAGTAAGCTGCCGCTTTTTCAGGTCGTCCGTAAATTGTTTCAGTCCGGTAAGTTCCCGCAAAACCTCGCAGAGATACGGATATTCCGGGTATTCTTCTTTCAACAATTCACGCAGGTTTTCGATAGCATAGGGAACGCTTTGAATAAAATGAGGTTTCTTTTCGAAGTATCCGCGGAAGCCATAAGCCCCCAGCACTTGCAACGTACGGAAAAGAACAAAGTGACGAAGTTGGCTATAAAAATAGGATTCATCAATCGGTTGGTATTTGCGAAGAGCGTCTATATATTCTTGCAGCAGTTCTTTACGGAGGCTATCCGGATATTTCGCTTTCGCTTGCCACAGGAAAGAGGCTATGTCATAATAGAACGGACCTTTACGTCCTCCCTGAAAGTCGATAAACCACGGCTCCCCGTCTTTTATCATCACATTACGACTCTGAAAATCACGATACATAAAAGTAGCGGAAGAACTACGTAGCAGAACATCGCTCATCTTCTGAAAATCATCTTCCAGTTTGTCTTCCTGAAATTCCATTCCGGTAGCTTTCAGAAAACAATATTTGAAGTAATTCAAATCCCAAAGGATAGAACGCTGATTGAACTCCGGTTGGGGATAGCAACGGGAAAAGTCGAACCCGTCAGCACCGGCAAACTGAATAGCGGGAAGTAAACGGATCGTCTTGCGGAGCAGTTCTTTTTCTTCCTCGGAAAATACACTGGTGGCCCGGCCTTTCTCAATGGCATGAAACAATAAAGTATCACCTAAATCTTCTTGCAGATAACAAGTTTTATCTTCCGATGCAATGTAAACTTCGGGAACCGGCAGGCCGTTTTTACGGAAATGTCCTGCCATATAAAGAAAAGCTTCATTCTCATCAATAGAGGTTCCATATACTCCAACCAGTGTTTGTATGCCCGTCAGACGGAAATAACGGCGATTGGAACCGGAAGACGGTAATTCTGCGATGTTTTCAGCGGGAACACCTGTATATGACTGATAAAGTTTCTGTAGTTCTTCGGTAATCATAGTCGTATATTTTCGGGCAAAGATAGAGAATCCAGCTAAATAAAGAAAAGAATTTTCATTCAAACACCATTCTCTGACTCAAAGGAATAATAAAATAAGTTTGCTTTCTTAACAAATATTCATTTGAATATATTATCTTTGTTTCAGTTTAACTGACCTAATACCATGAGAAAAAGAACCTTTATTCTGCTATGTATAGCGTTCATTATACAGTTTGTCGGTGTTCCCTCCCTTCAAGCCGGACATTATTATTACAAGCAAATCTCCCTGAAAGACGGGTTACCTTCTACCGTACGATGCATCCTGACCGATGAACAAGGTTTTGTATGGATTGGAACCCGTTCCGGACTAGGACGGTACGACGGCCACGAACTTAAAAAGTATACTCATCAAGCAGACAACCCTCATTCCATCCCCCACAACCAAATCAATCAGATAACAGAAGATAAACTGAATAACATCTGGATTCTGACAGAAAAAGGAGTGGCATGTTATCAACGGCAAAGTGATGATTTCTTCATACCTACGGACGAGAAAGGAAATAATATAGTAGCCTACTCGACTTGTTTAATGAAAGACGGAGTTTTATTCGGCTCGCAAAACAAAGTCTATTTCTATAGTTATCAGCATTCTTCTCTTCACCTTTTACAGACGTTTAATCGAGAGCCCAATTTCAATATCACGTTACTAAGTTTATGGAATGAGCACACTCTTCTTTGCTGCAGCCGATGGCAGGGATTACTTCTTCTGGATTTAAATACGGGTAAACACACACCTCCTCCTTTTGACTGCGGAAAGGAAATCATGAATATGCTTATTGATTCACAAAACCGGATATGGATAGCCCCCCTACAACGAAGGCATAAGCTGTTTTTCCCATGACGGAAGACCATTGGCTTCGTATACCACACATAACTCGGATTTAAGCAATAATGTCGTCTTAAGTCTTGCTGAACGGGAAGGGAAGATATGGATCGGAACGGATGGAGGAGGCATCAATATTCTTGAACCTGAAACGGGAAATTTCTCTTTATTGGAGCATGTACCGGGAAGAGATAACTACTCACTGCCCGCTAACTCCATTCTCTGTCTTTATAATGACCGGAACAATAATATATGGGCAGGAAGTATTCGCAACGGTCTTATCAGCATCCGGGAGGTTTCCATGAAAACTTATACGGATGTATTGCCGGGCAATGACCGCGGATTAAGTAACAATACCGTACTAAGCCTCTATCAGGAATCTGATAGTCGCATTTGGATAGGCACGGACGGTGGAGGTATTAACCTTTTTAATCCCCTTACAGAAAAGTTCACCCACTTTCCTTCCACATGGGAAGATAAAGTAGCCTCTATCTGCCCTTTTACCTCCGGTAATCTATTGCTTTCTATTTTCTCACAGGGCGTATTTATTTTCAACCCGTCAACGGGAAAGAAGACTCCTTTTATTATTATTGATCCCGAAACTTCCAAACGTCTAGGAAGCCGGGGAAAAACAGTAAACCTATTCCTCAATTCCCCCCATAGTGTACTGCTATTGGGAGACCATATCTACCAATACAACTTGAAAGAACAAACATTCAGTATTGCTACCGAACAACAAGGAGCAGACATTATCGGTACCATTTTGCCTATAGCAAATAGTCAGAATAACACATATCTGAACGACAGCAAACATATCTTCTGTCTGGACAACCGTACCAACCGCCTCGAAATAATATTTCAATGCAGTAAAGACACATTGATTAATTCTGTCTCACGAGATGAATATGGAAATTTCTGGATAGGAAACAATTACGGACTGATACATTATAACCCTGTCACTCAAGAACAAACTCCGATACCAACCTCCCTCTTTGAAGAAGTCACTCTGATAGTATGCGACCAGCAAGGAAAAGTCTGGATAGGAACAGACAATATGCTTTTCGCCTGGTTAATCAAAGAAAGAAAATTTGTTCTATTCGGTGAATCCGACGGTGTCATTCAGAATGAGTACCTATCCAAGCCCCGTTTATTAAGTTCACAGGGGAATATCTATATGGGAGGTGTGAAAGGATTACTGCATATTAACAGCAACTTGCCCTTAATCACTTCCGAATTCCCGCAATTACAACTCTCGGATGTGGTTATCAACGGAGAATCCGTTAATGATAAGCTAAGTAGTAACCCTATAGGAATTTCTGCTCCCTGGAACAGTAATATAACCATTCGGATCATGTCGAAAGAAAAAGATATCTTCCGGCAGAAAGTATACAGATATCAGATAGAAGGACTGAACGATCAGCAAATCGAATCATATAATCCCGAATTGGCCATACGCTCACTTCCTCCGGGAAGTTACAAGATCATGGCTTCCTGCACAGCGAAAGATGGTAGTTGGATTCCCAGTCAAGAGGTACTGGAACTGACGATTCTCCCTCCCTGGTATCGGACATGGTGGTTCATCATTAGTTGTGCAGTGTTCATTACTGCTGCTGTCATCGAAACTTTCCGAAGAACGTTAAAACGCAAAGAGGAAAAGCTGAAATGGGCAATGAAGGAACATGAGCAACAGGTGTACGAAGAAAAAGTGCGCTTCCTTATTAATATCAGTCACGAACTGCGTACCCCATTGACTCTCATACATGCGCCACTTAGCCGAATATTGAAATCGCTTTCTGCCGAAGATACACAATATCTACCTATAAAAGCGATATATCGCCAGTCACAGCGAATGAAGAATCTTATCAATATGGTACTTGATGTGCGTAAGATGGAGGTTGGAGAAAGCAAATTGCAGATACAACCATACGCTCTCAATCAATGGATTGAACATGTATCACAAGATTTCACCAGTGAAGGCGAAGCAAAGAACGTATGTATCCGTTATCAGCTTGACCCGCATATCGACACTGTTAGTTTCGATAAAGACAAGTGTGAGATTATTCTAAGCAATCTGCTTATCAATGCCTTAAAACACAGTCCGCAAGATGCAGAAATAATCATTACTTCGGAGTTGCTTTCAGAGGAAAACAGGGTCCGTGTCTCCATCATAGATCAGGGAAACGGTCTCAAACAAGTAAATACGCAGAAACTCTTCACCCGTTTCTATCAGGGTACAGGAGAACAGAGCGGGACAGGAATCGGATTATCCTATTCCAGGATTCTGGTCGAATTACACGGAGGTTCCATCGGTGCCCTAGACAATCAGGAAGCCGGTGCAACATTCTTCTTTGAACTCCCACTTCGCCAACAATCAGAAGAGATTATCTGCCAACCGAAAGCCTATCTGAACGAATTGATGAGCGATGACAGTAAAGAACAATTGCCGGAGGAGAGTAATTTCGATACGAGTTTTTACAGTATATTAGTAGTGGATGATAATCCGGACCTGACGGATTTCCTAAAAAAGTCACTAGGAGAATATTTCAAACGGATAATCATTGCTTCGGACGGTGTGGAAGCCCTCCAACTGACCAGAAGCCATACTCCGGATATTATCGTCAGTGACGTGATGATGCCGAGAATGAATGGATACGAACTTTGTAAAAACATCAAGGAAGACATTACCATCAGTCACATTCCTATTGTACTGCTGACAGCAAGAGATGATAAACAAAGCCAGTTAAGTGGTTATAAGAATGGAGCAGACGCCTATCTTACAAAGCCTTTTGAGATAGAAATGTTAATGGAAATCATTCGTAACCGGTTAAGAAACCGCGAATCTATCAAAAAGAGATATTTAAATGCAGGATTGGTTCCTGCACCGGAAGAAAGCACATTCAGCCAGGCAGATGAAACCTTCCTGTTGAAACTGAATAAAATTATTCAGGAGAATCTGGATAACAGCAATCTGGATGTCACTCTTATTTGCAAAGAAATAGGAATGAGCCGGGCTTCCCTTTACAATAAGCTGAAAGCTCTAACCGATATGGGAGCCAATGATTACATCAATAAATTCCGGATGGAGAAAGCGATCACATTCATCACTCATACGGATATGTCTTTTACGGAAATTGCCGAGAAGATCGGATTTACTACTTCACGCTATTTCAGTACGGCTTTCAAACAATACACAGGAGAAACGCCGACTCAATACAAAGAAAAACAGAAACAAAAAAGGAAAGAAGGAAAATAAAAAAGGTGAACATCATGCGGACAAAAAATATCCACGATGATGTTCACCACCCATTTTATCATTGCATCTCACTTACATTCAGCCATTCACTTTCTTATAATCCTCCAGAAACTTCTTCAATCCTGAATCAGTTAACGGATGATTGAGCAATCCTTTGATAGCACTCAACGGACAAGTAGCCACGTCGGCTCCTACTTCCACACATTCGATAATATGTTTTGTATTGCGAATAGAAGCAGCCAACACCTGTGTTTTATAATCATACGTACGATACATACGTACGATATCTCCCACCAGCTTCACCCCATCTTCACAAATATCGTCCAGACGGCCGACAAAAGGTGAAACATAGGTAGCTCCGGCTTTAGCAGCCAGCAATGCCTGTCCTACAGAAAACACTAACGTACAATTGGTACGGATTCCTTTCTGCGTGAAATGTTTGATAGCTTTGATTCCATCAGCAATACAAGGAACCTTTACTACGATATGCGGATTGAGTGCGGCAAGTTCCTCGCCCTCACGAATCATCCCTTCATAATCAGTTGCTATCACCTCGGCACTTACATCTCCCTCAACGATCTTACATATCTTGACGTAATGTTCACGCTGATTCTGCGTTCCTTTAATACCTTCTTTCGCCATCAACGAAGGGTTGGTAGTCACACCGTCAAGTACTCCGAGGTCATAAGCCTCCTGAATCTGCTCCAGATTAGCTGTGTCAATAAAAAACTTCATACTCTTAATTTTTAATGGTTAACGATCTAATAGTCAAAGATAAGAATTTATTTCTATTCATCCCTGATTAAGCGATCGTAATTGACGGATCAAGATATACATCCTGAATGGCATTCAATAATTCTACTCCTTCGTTCATTGGCTTCTGGAATGCTTTACGCCCGCTAATCAATCCCATACCTCCGGCACGTTTGTTAACTACGGCTGTAATGACAGCATCACGTAAATCGGAAGAACCATGAGATTCTCCACCCGAATTAATCAAGCCTACACGTCCCATATAGCCGTTGGCTACCTGGTAACGGCAAAGGTCAATCGGATGTTCGGAAGCCAGTTCGGTATACATACGTTCGTCGATCTTTCCGAAACCAATGGCTTTGAAGCCACCATTATTAGTAGGAAGTTTCTGTTTCACAATGTCAGCTTTGATAGTCACTCCCAAGCGGTCGGCCTGACCTGTCAGGTCGGCGGCAGCATGGTAATCGACTGCACCTTTCTTAAAATCATTGTTACGCAGGTAACACCAGAGGATGGTTGCCATACCCAATTCGTGAGCATATTCAAAAGCTTCGGCAATCTCTACCAGTTGACGGCGACTCTGTTCCGAGCCAAAATAAATAGTAGCTCCTACGGCCACCGCTCCCATATTCCAGGCTTCTTTGACAGTGCCAAACAACACCTGGTCGAAGCTATTCGGATAAGAGAGCAGTTCATTGTGGTTCAATTTCACAATGAAGGGTATCTTATGCGCATATTTACGTGCTACGGATCCAAGAATTCCAAACGTGGAAGCTACTCCGTTACAACCGCCTTCAATAGCCAGTTTCACAATATTTTCAGGATCGAAATAGATCGGATTGGGAGCAAATGATGCTCCGGCAGTATGTTCGATGTCCTGATCGACAGGAAGTATAGACACATAACCGGTATTTGCCAACCGTCCATGTCCCAACAGAGATTGCAGGTTGTTTAATACTCTAATGTTTCGATCCGAATCAATCCAGATTTTATCTATCGTATCGGGAGACGGAACATGAATTAATGATTTATCGATGGTTTCACAGGTATGTTCCAAATAATAACAGGCCTGATCTCTTAATAACTCAACTACTTTACTCATAACTTTACTTTTTAATATGTAACTATTTTATTTTTTCTTTCCCTGATTGGCAACTGCCTCCATTAGCTTTTTAATCTCTTCCGGATTTCCCAGGAAGTAGTCGTTGGATACATTCAGGTTTTCATCAAACTCAAATACGTAAGGCACAGCCGTAGGTAGATTCAGTTTGACAATATCTTCATCGGAGATGTTTTTTAGATGCTTGATGATGCCTCTCAAACTATTGCCATGAGCGACCACCAACAGCGTATGAGCTGTTTTCAGACTAGGAAATATATCACTTTCCCAATAAGGCATAATACGTTCAATGGTATCTTTCAACGATTCCGTGCGAGGTAATTCTGCATCGGGCACTTCATGATAACGGTAATCAAAATGCGGATTTCTCAAATCTTTTTCCGAAAGTGGATTGGGGGCTATATCATAACTACGGCGCCAGATGAGCACTTGTTCTTCACCATACTTCCCGGCAGTCTCGGCTTTATTCAATCCCTGTAAGTCACCATAATGTTTCTCGTTCAGACGCCAGTTCTTTTCGACAGGAATCCAGTCGAGATTCATTTTATCGAGTACGCAATTCAACGTTTTCACTGCACGTTTTAAATAAGAGGTGTATGCTTTATCAAAATTAAAGCCATACTCTTTCAATGTTTCTCCGGCTTTTTCGGCTTCGGCAACCCCTTTTTCTGTCAGGTCTACGTCGGTCCAACCGGTGAAACGATTCTCTTTGTTCCATGCACTTTCTCCATGACGGAGCAATACTATCTTTTTCATTGCTAAAAGTCTCCTTTCTTCTTTTTATATATACAACAGATTGTTTCTTCACAAAGTTCACTAGAAAACAAATAGTTATCAATACCCAGAAATTATGATTCTTTCAGCTAAGAAGTAAGGTGCAGTAATTAGGCATATAAAAAAACTTACTCTCCTCTAACTCAAAACTTGCATGTATTGATCGCTTATGAATCAAAACAAGTTTATCGTCAGAGAAGAGTAAGCCTGTTAGAGAGAGAGTTTATATATACAAGAAAATCTGTTCTGTTTTTCTATTGTTCGTTTTCCTCAAAGTTATTTATCGGAAGCCTGCGTATCAGCATCTTTTCCATAATATCCTTCTTTTATTTTTTGAACGTTGCGCAGTAATGCCGCATAATGCCGGTAATTGAGATCTCCCTCCTTAGAAGCATCAAGTTGCTCTTTTACCGACTCTTCAATCTTATCTAAATGCTGTTCTACAAAAAGCTGAATATCAGAACGGCTGATTGCCAGATTTGCATTGGCACCATCTTTGCTACTAGGTTTAATCATGCCTTCGACAAACCCCAGATAAGTCCGGTGCAACTGACGGCGGAAATTATTCTCCAGTTCATTGGGATCATTCAACGGTTTCCATATTGCAGTAAATACATCGTTCAAATAATCATCGAGTGCATACGATTCCGAAGAACACAATGAGGTTGAGTAAATATTATACAACATTCCCGGTGCAAGTAGCAAAGCTACAACAGAGCTTTGGCGGTCACGAATCTCATCCACCGGCTTGACTCCGGTACGACTCACCACTTCATCAGGATAGAGCCAGAGCGGAGCTACAAACAAATTGCGTCCCAACCATTCAACAGCTTCTTTCTGCAAACTGCGTGGCAGATAATCATGCACTTTGAGATCCGGCAAATTATTGGTATAGCGTCCTCCTATGTTCTTCTGCACTTGCAGGGTATACTTCAGATGTTGGGCACGAACCGAATTATAAATGGTGGTTAAGTCAGTGTACTCTCCGTCAGGCTGTGCTGTCCAGGTCAGTATGTTTTCCATCACTCTTTTCAGGTTCTTTATACCGTATTCATTGGCTTTCATATTATTGTCGCCCAAGTCCTCACTCTGGCTACGGGGATCAAATCCCTTTCCTTCATCACCAACAAACCACAAGCGATGATCTCCCCGCAGTTTTTTGGTTACTTCGGCACGTAATACGTCTTTTTCTTTATAAGGATCCTTAAATTCCGGACGATAGCGATATCCCCATTGGATAGCCCATTTGTCATAAACACCGATACGAGGGAACAATCCTTTTTCGGAAATCCGATCTTCCGGTTGGGCTACATAATTGAACCGCGCATAATCCATGATCGATACCGTATGACCATTGGCTTCTACCCAAGCTTTATCACGCAGTTTCTCTACCGGAGTAGCCGAACTGGCTGCCATATTGTGCCGTAAGCCGATACTATGCCCCACTTCATGTGAAGAGACAAACTGAATCAGACTGCCCATTAATTTGTCGTCAAAAGTCATCGTGCGCGCGCGCTTATCCAGTGGCCCGCACTGCACCATATACCACTTTTTGAGTAAGTTCATTACGTTGTGATACCAACAAATATGGCTTTCCATAATTTCTCCACTACGCGGATCGACAATACGCGGACCGTAAGCATTCTCCGTTTCGGAGGGTAGATAACGTATCACACTATAACGCGCATCGTCCAAACTCATATTGGGATCGTTCGGCCATTCTTTAGCTATTATAGCGTTCTTGAATCCGGCAGCTTCAAATGCTGTATTCCAGTCTTCGACACCTGCTTTAAGATAAGGTATCCACTTCTTCGGTGTTGCCGGATCAATGTAGTAGATAATGGGATTTTTCGGTTCGGAGAGTTGTCCCCGGCGGTAACGTTCCGGATCTTTCGGTTCCAACCGATAGCGCTGAATGATGGCTCCACGATCGGTAGTCTGCTGGTCGTCCGAAAATTCGGTCAACGAGTTTTGGAAAAATCCCACCCGGTCATCGGCAAACCGTGGCTGCATCGGTTCTTTGGGTAACATCACGATGCTTGTATTCAGTTTCACAGTCACCGAACCAGTCTGTGCAGCCGGTAGTCTACCGGCACTAATACTATAAGTACGCAAAGTCACTGCCTCCACGTTGATAGGATAGGTTTTTATCGTATCCATAAATGTGCGGTCCTGGGCTAAAGTACCGATGCCAAGAATAGAACGGTCGCTTGAGGTAAAGCCACACAATTTATTATCACCTAAAAAGAGTTTTGATACATCAATGAGTTGTGCCTGAGTCTCCGGATTTCTACCGATTACATCAAATTTATAGATTACAGGATCTACAGTCGATTGTTTCAATGCCTCGGCAATGTTATCACCCGGACGGGCAAACTGTGATTGCACATATTCGCGTAAAAAGAGAGTCTTATCATCATGCTGTTCCCAATAAACAACACTCCGGTTCACCTCTTCTCCGCTAAGCATTTTGAAACCCTGTGGCACTGCTTTAAACCGGGTCACAGCCAACAACAACCGTCCTAAAAGAGTATCCGGCACTTCAAAATACCAGTTATCTTTGATGTGGCGTACCGTAAACATACCCTCACATTCACTTCCACCCTCTTTCAACAGTTTTTCATAAGCCGTTACTTTCTTAACAGTGTCTTTCTTGACCGTATCTTCCTGTGCTACCAGTTTCTTCTTTCCACTTTCCAGAAGAGATATACCACTGGTACGAGCTCCCACACCTTGCAAGGACAGGAACGCCAACACAGCCATCACCAAAATCTTTCGCATAGTTTTCTCTTTATTTTTTTATTCGTTAGTGTTCATTGTCAGGTTCGGATTTTTTTCGCGGGCAGCCAACGGAAATGGAATGATATACAACCGTGAATCCGGCTTCAACGTATATGTCTTTTTCTCGACATCCGTAGATACCAGCGGGAAAGTACGGGTGATTGTCTTTGCGTAATCAGCTTCCGTATTGTATCGTTTCAAGTCCCAGAAGCGACTAAATCCGGAGATTAACTCCTTACGGCGCTCATCAATGACTGCCTGCACCATCGCACGTTCGGTAGCAGGTTCCGGCAATACAGCTTCGGCTCCCTTGATTCGTTTTTCACGCAACTGATTCAATGTTTGGACAGCTCCCGGTATATCTTTCAGCCGTGCTTTCGCTTCTGCCAGAATCAGGTAAACTTCGGCAGTACGCATTCCCACAGACATAGGCTGAAACTTAGAATAAGTAATCGAAGTATTCCACAAAGCAGCTCCTGAACCTTCGTCAAAGTAGTATATACTGTTGTCACTCGTTTTAAAGAATTGGTTCAAACGTTCATCATTCTGCCCGAAAAGTTGTACCATCTCCGGGCTAAGCATACCATAACAAAAGGCCAAAACTTCAGTAGGACCACCCATATAAGCATAATTCAGCACTTCCGGGTTACCGCCTTTGGCATAAGTAGTAACCTTAGTCGGACCTCCTTTAGCTCCCAAATCAATATAATCAATCAGGGTATTATTCAACTTCAATGATTCTTCGGCAGCTTCTTTCGCTTTTTTCCAATCCCGATGGAACAGATAAACACGAGCAGCCAACGCATATCCAAAAGCTTTTGACGGATGATATACATTCACCGGCTCTTCCTGTAAATAAGGAAGCGCTTCTTCTATATCCTTAATAATAAAATCGTATACTTGAGCAACCGTAGATTTGGTTGGAGTAGCCTCCAAATCATATTTATCAATGATAGCAACTCCACCGTCAGTGGCTGCAGTTTCTGGATTATATGCTTTCGCAAATGTATTTATCAGAATAAAGTGATCCCAGGCACGCATGATCTTTGCTTCCGCTTTTGCCAATTCCTTAACATCTTTATCACCCAGACTAGCATCAACCAATGAAATTACGATATTTGACCGTAGGATATATGTATAACAATTTTCATATAAATTGTTATCACTTAGCTCTTTTCGGTTAGCTGCCTCATTAAAAGTCATGTTAATACCATCCCATGAAATAAATTCATTACCTATGATATTCGATTCTTTCGACCAGACATTATCGCTCAACAAGGCAAAAGCTGCCGGATGGTAGGCCCGGTTGGGCAGGGCTATCAATTCATAATAAGTATCAGTAGAATCCACCGTTTTCTTGCCTGTAGGAGTAATATCCACATAATCTTCACAGGCTGCAAAACCCAATATGAGAATAACTGGCAATATATAAAGTAATTTACGCATATCTTATATCTTTTAAATGGTTAGAAACTTGTTGATAATCCGATGGAGTAAGTCTTAGGAGAAGCGATGCCACGTGTACCGTCATTCATTCCATAGCTTTCCGGATCAATATCACTTCCTGCCTTACACCAGGTAAACAGATTATTTACCTGCACTTTCACTTTCAGAGAAGAGAGGCGGAGGTGCTGGCAAACCGTAAACGGCAAGTTATACCCTACACTCAAACTACGCAATTTCACATAACCTGCATCTTTCACATTGATGTCACCAAATTGCCACCAATCCTGGAAAGTTGTTGCATAAGTTTTTACCTGTGCCGGTATATCGAGGTACATACGTACCTGTGCATTCGAATCATCCGCAGTCCAACGGTTGGCAATTCCTTTCAAGGTTTGAGTACCTAACTGGTCATCCATTTTTAATACACTGTTACGCAGTTTATTACCACCAGCATACACAAAGAATGCATTCAAATCAAAATTCTTATAGTTGAATCTTAACCCTACTGACCCGCTGAATTTCGGAGTCAGCGAACCAAGGTTCACCAAGTCATCAGTACCTTTGAGCGAAGAACCAGAAGTGATACTGGCTACCGTACCATCTTCATTGAATTTCACCAGATCATTTCCATCTTTGTCCACTGCTACCGGATATCCATTCTCCATACGATCTATACGGTAAGCCCATAACGTATTATAACTAGTACCTTCCATAAAATAGTTCAGCGGACTCTTTATAAAGAGGCTCGCATTGTCGGATTCACTATGATCCACCTTCAACATTTTGTTCTTATTATGGTCAAAGTTAAAATCTACAGCGAAGTTCCAATCTTTCTTACGTATGATATTGGCTGAAAGGGAAAGCTCTACACCACGATTACGCATCTCACCATTATTTACTACACGTGAGCCAGCTCCTAAAGTCGGATCCATATATCGGCGTACCAACAAATCAGATGAGTGACGATTATAATACTCCAGAGTACCACTTATCAGATTCTTGAAAAGACGGAAATCTAATCCTATATTGTAAGTAGCCGTTTTCTCCCAGCGAAGCTTCGGATTCGGCAGATCATCATCCTCGTAAGTCAGATAAGTCGTTTTGATGGGATTGCTCTGTGTTTTTTTCTTTACAACAAAATAGGTAGTCGAAGCTTGATCTACATTACCGTTAATACCGTACGTCATACGTAGTTTAAGGTAATCCAGCCAGGAAATCTCTTTCATGAATGATTCTTCCGACAGAATCCAAGACGCACCGACTGACCACAAAGGATGGCGCTGATTACGTATATCGAGCCCGAACAAATCGGCTTGATCCCAACGAATACTTCCGGAAAGATTATAACGTGACAGATAAGAGTATCCTGCATTTGCATAAAAAGACGCATAACGATGGCGTGACTCGTGCAAAGTAGCAGACAGCCCCGATAAAGTAATCGTTCTGTCAGAAAGAGCACTGGTTCCTACACCGTCACGATAGGCTTGCCAATTCATAAAATCAGAAGTTAATGTCTGCGGATCGTAGCCATACAACAATTGGCGGGCAGGTGTCGGAATCTTATTTTCACGAAATTCCAGACCGGCAATGGCAGTTACTGCATGGTCCTTCCAAGTTTTATCAAAGTCTATTTGGTTTCGTACCGTGTAACGCTTACTTTCAACTTCTGTCTGAGAAAAACGTCCCCCTTGCGGCAATTGTGCTTTTCCATTTGTATCAACCATACTGTTATGTAGCATACGCATTGCATAAGTATTTTCCGACTCAAATAGTTCACTCTTACCTTTATTCCATTCATATTGATACATGAAGTTGTATTTGAACATTTTCAGGAAACGAGCCTGTAAACTTACAAACGGACGAATACTAACATCATGTGACTTTGTTATGCTTTCCTCCAATGCATCAAGTACATTGAAACCAAACGTTCTATAAGGTGAGACACCTTCAGCTTTTCTTACAACACTCCCATTATAGGAAGGATATGCACCTACATTCACATAAGGAGAAGTATAATGGTTACCGTCGGCATCCAATATCCGCTCATATCGTTGTTGCAGGGTATAGCTGGTATAGCTGCTATTCGGAGTATGACTACGTCCCATACGTACGTCCACTCCGGCATTCAGATTCAACCAGTTTGTGACCGCATAATTCGATTTATAGTACAAAGAAATTTTATTGCTTTTACCACTAATAACGCGCTGACTATCCTTTTCATAATTGAAAGAAAGGAAATGATTGCTATTTCCGGCTTTCTGTGATACAGTTACATTATAGCGCTGGGTTATAGCCGTACGCCAAGCATTATCACGATATTCCTTATAATAATCATTATTACGCCATTGTCCCAACGTAGCATTTACTTCACTACTGGTAATATCTCCATTGGCCTGATCCAGATAGAGTTGGAACAAGGGATTATAATAATTGTACTGAAAAGAAGATAAAAAATTCGCCGCACTTCCTTTTTCCGCCACATTAGCATCAAAAACAGCTGTTTGATAATCAATAATATCACTTGTTGAAGCTAAGTTCAAGCTCTTGAAACTTGGTTTGGTAGTAATAAACCAGTCTGCATTAATACTCACGTGCGCACCTTCTTTCTGAGCTTGTTTCGTGGTCACTACAATAACACCATTGGCTGCCAAAGCACCATAAATACTAGCAGCGGCAGCATCTTTCAAGACTGTGATACTTTCCACATTATAAGGATTTATCTCGCTCAAGCTTAAATTGGTTGGCATATCGTCCACAACGATCAGCGGATTTGTTCCTACGTCATCCGAGAACGTACCTACTCCACGAAGAATAGGACTCATATCACCCGTATTCGGATTAATATTCATACGCAAACCTGCTATCTGCCCTTCCAAAGATGAGGCCAGGTCACTGTGCATCTGTCTGTTCAGTTGTTCGGAATCAACGAAACCGAAAGCTGCAGTAGAACGTTCACGGCTAATACGCTGATAGCCCGTCACCACAACATCCCCCAACTGTTGCTTGTCCTCATGCATTATCACCCGGACATTGTTACGGTCTTTAACAGAAACCTTTTCCGACTGCATACCGACGAAAGACACTTCTAATGTATGTACATCCACCGGAACTTTACAAGTAAAGTTTCCCTCTGCATCTGCAATAGCACCAAAAGGACTATTGAGCACTTTGATATTTGCTCCCGGCAAAGGATTACCACCCTCATCCACTACCTGTCCCCCAACATTTCTGAACTTACCTGAAGCAGTTGTCGAAGTAGCTTTCACTTTACGGACAGTGATGAAATTTTGTTTCACATCATACTCAAAAGGCTTTCCTTCCAGAATCTTCTGAAGTGCTGCAAAAGGAGCCATCTGATATATACTCACAGTTACACGATAGGGTGCAACGTCTTCACTGGGAAAATTCACCTTATAACCAGATACATTGCTGAACTGTTTCAAGGCCGAACCGAGCGGTTCGTTTTTCATCTCTAAAGAAATCTGCCTGTTTTCTGCATTCTGCGCCCATCCTTGCAAGGTTGTTGCTGTAAACACCAGCAATAGAAAGGCAGTTTTCATCCACACAAGCTTTCTTTTAATTCTTTTTTCTAATAATGTAATTTGTTGCTTTTTCATAAGAGTTGTATTTGTATAGTTAAATCTGCTTGATTGTAATGGTCCCGTCCTGATAGTCCACCTGCACTTTCTCCAACTTATTCAGCAGTTCCAATGCTTCATCCAAATGGGTATTTTTATTAGCCCAGAAGTTCAATCTGATATGGTACAGTTCGCACCGCTCAAAATCGATATTCACATTATACCATCTTCCCAAAGCACCCATGATTTCTTCCAACGGCACATCCTCAAAGTAGAACATTCCCTCTGTCCAGGCTGTATATGTAGCGATATTCACTTCTGATACTTTTTCCTCTCCGGTTTCCGTATAGGTCAAATCCTGTCCCGGACGTAATGTTACCGACTTATTGTTAGCTGTGTTTGTGACCTGCACCTTACCATTCACCAAAGTTACATGACGATCTTCAACACTATAGGAACGCACGTTGAATTTAGTTCCCAGCACCATGGTATTCATGCCATTAGCACATACAATAAACGGATGTTCGGCATCTTTTGCCACTTCAAAGCAAGCCTCCCCTTCTAGTTCCACACGTCGTTCTTTTCCATTAAATGCCACAGGGTAGCGCAAACGACTTTCAGCATTGAGCCATACCTTAGTCCCATCAGCCAGTACCAGCAGAAAATCTTTTCCACGTGGTGTAGTCAAAGTCTGACAGCATACAGTGTCTGCCGAGACAGTTTTCCAGTCTTTCACATCCATCACACTGTCTGTCAATAACTGCTGTTCACTACGACCATCCATTTGTAGGACCACATGTTCATCATTGTTGTTCGCAGCAAAAAAACGTATCGGCTGTTCTGCAGGTAAAGAAGTGGAAGGAAGCAAAGAAGGAATCAGAAAAGCCAGTATCAAGACAGCTGCAGCAGAAGAAGCAATTGCCAAGATACGCATTTTCTTTCTGTACTTGCGTTTCCGTTGCAGATTCTCACGTATCACAGCTTCCTTACAAGCCATTAATTCCAAGAAAAGTTCTTTATTATCAGGTATATTTATCCACTGAAGGAATTCATCAGTTTCCCTTAATTGTGGATGTTGTATGGCACGAAGTGCATAATCTAAATTTTTATCTGAATGGTCTATCATAGTGTCAATAGTTTCATTAAACACGTAGAGGTTACTGAAACTGATGACACCCCGATAGGATTTTTTTAAAAAAAGATGGTTAATTGTTTTCGGAGTATCTTTAAAGCTCTGGCAATGTGCGTTCTAACGGTATTATCACTAATACGTAACTTTTCACTGATTTCCGCACATTTTTTTTCATTTAAGAAAAACTCTTCCACTACGGTTCGCATTTGTGGAGCCATCTGGCGAATACTCTCCTGCATCCGGTTTATCTTATCTTCATACTCACGGTATTCTTTCACAGTCCAGCCACTGTAAAGTTCTTCCAGATACCTTTCCGCATTTTTATACACCACGTTCTGATGACGTATTTGGTCAATACAACGATTTCGCACCATGACGAAGAATAACGGCAGCAGATCCTCTTCCGTTGTCAACCGTTCGCTGCTCTCAAGCACCGAACAAAAGACATCGTTCACCACATCTTTTGCACTTTCCTCATCATTCAGCAGATTATATGCATGAATATAGAGTTTTTGCCAATGTTCCCTGTATATAACAGTTATAGCATTTTGACTATCATTCATGTATTTCCAGTTACTTTTTGCATTTTATAGAGCGCAAAGATAACCAATTAGAGCAAAAAACATTCTATTTATTAAAAAAGATTATAATTCATATAAATGCATTTGTTGTTATAGACATATTCTATTCCCATCGTCTGGCTCTTAATATTTTGACACCTTGTTTCTCCCCAGAAAGATACGATTCACAACTATATCCGACCGTTCCCATTCATCTGGATGTTGATTTAATCTTCGCTTTATCTTTACGCTTACAGAATGCTTCGATTATTTTTTTTACACGAAGATAATTTATTGATATTCTGTTCATATATGCCCGTTTTCTTTGTAGTACAGACTTTCCTTATGATACAATCATACTATCTTTTACTTTTTTAAGGTGGAATTCAACAAAAATGATTATTTTTACGAGCAAATTATTGTCTAACTCCTGATAATACAGACATATCTTGAAAATAAACGAACAAAACGAAAGTGAATTCCTACAAAAGCTTATGAACAAAGCGAATATAGGATGGTGGGAAGCTGACTTAAAAGCAAAGACTTACAAGTGTTCGGAACTTATCTCCCAACTACTCGGAATAGGAGAAGACGGGCTCATCAGTTTCGAAGATTTCAACAAGCGTATTCTAAAAGAAGACCAGGGATACGCCACTTTTCCGTCTTTTGACAAATTGCAACAGACTGTAGAAGAAATATACTTGTTTGATACTCCCAAAGGCCATGTATGGATTCGCAGCAAGGCATGCTTTCAGGAAACAGACGAAAACGGTAACACCAAAGTATATGGAATTGCCGAAACACAAGAGGGAATTCATATAGCCTCTGCACATCAGGCTCTACAAAATAGCGAGCGGATCCTGCATAATATTTATAAGAATCTTCCGGTCGGCATCGAATTATATGATAAGGACGGTCAAATGGTCGACCTGAATAAAAAAGATATGGAAATGTTCCGTATTTCCAATAAAGAAGATATTCTGGGAGTCAACATTTTCGAGAATCCTATATTGCCGGAGGAAATAAAACAAAAGATTAGAGACAATGAGAACGCAGATTTTACATTCCGGTATGACTTTTCCAAAATCAACAAATATTATCAGCCTGACAGTACAACCGGTTTCATTGACTTAACAACGAAAGTCACCACTCTATACGATCACAACCACGCACCTATCAACTACCTCTTAATAAATGTAGACAAGACCGAAGATACAATTGCCTATAATAAGATTCAGGAATTCGAGAGTTTTTTCGATCTGGTGGGAGATTATGCAAAAGTAGGTTACGCACACTTCGATGCTTTGAGTCGGGACGGGTATGCTTTGAGAAGCTGGTACATGAATGTAGGTGAAGAAGAGGGTACCCCATTGCCGGAAATCATCGGTATTCATTCCCATTTCCATCCGGAAGATCGGGCTGTGATGATCGACTTCCTGGATAAAGTGATAAAAGGAGAAAGTTCCAAGCTATCCCGCGATGTCCGCATCCGCAGAGCAGATGGAAATTACACTTGGACACGGGTTAACGTATTAGTCAGGAATTATCAGCCGCAGGATAATATCATCGAAATGCTGTG
The DNA here is from genome assembly GCF_024788145.1 of Bacteroides sp. BFG-606. Lineage (NCBI taxonomy): Bacteria > Pseudomonadati > Bacteroidota > Bacteroidia > Bacteroidales > Bacteroidaceae > Bacteroides > Bacteroides sp. BFG-606. The sequence goes on from NZ_JANUIL010000001.1 coordinate 5,803,948, forward strand.
TATTAACTTTGATATTACCGAACTGAAAGAGACAGAGCGGATGCTGATTGGCGCCAAAGAGAAAGCTGAAGAAGCCGACCGGCTAAAATCTGCTTTTCTTGCGAATATGAGTCATGAGATACGTACTCCACTCAATGCGATAGTAGGCTTTTCCAGTCTGCTTGAGGAAGCGGAGGATGCAGAAGAAAAACATCTGTATATAACAATTATTGAAGAGAATAACAAACTCTTGTTACAACTGATCTCGGATATTCTTGACTTGTCAAAGATCGAGGCCGGGACTTTCGACATTATCCCGGAACAAGTGGATGCACAACAACTTTGCAACGAACTGCTACAGGCTATGCAGGTAAAGGCTACTGAACAAGTAGAGATTCTTTTAGCACCGGAACTTCCCGAACTTACTTTTACCAGCGACAAAAACAGGTTGTATCAGGTATTGCTGAACTTTATAACGAATGCTCTGAAATTTACTTCCAAGGGTAGTATTGTCATTGATTACCAAATCAACGGAAATGAAGTCAGATTCTCGGTTCAGGATACGGGAATGGGCATCGAACCGGAAAAACAGGAAGCTATCTTCACCCGATTCGTGAAATTGAATAATTTCATTGCCGGCACAGGATTGGGACTTTCCATCTGTCAGAGTATCGTCACACAGCTGGGTGGCAAAATCGGAGTGGAATCGAAACCGGGAGAAGGGTCCTGTTTCTGGTTTACGCATCCGCTCAACTAAAACCTGATTTCAAAGAAAAATAAATATCAGAAAATAATGTTTACCGGTTTCTCTTTAAGAAAATACGGTCTGTTATAGTGTTGGGAAGTTCCGATTCATAATGTGTCACCATAATCATCGTCTTATCTTTGCGTCGGCAGAAAGCCTCGATCACTTTCTTTACCCGGCGACGATTATAGGTATCCAAGCCATGAAGCGGTTCATCCAGAATCAGCAGTTCCGGGTCTTTGACGAAAGCTCTTGCCAGCAAGGCCAAACGTTGTTCTCCACTGGATAGTTGCAGGAATGGTTTATCTTTCAAATTTGCAATGCCGAATATATCCATCCACCACTCACAGATAGCCATCTGTTCCGGTTGAGGACGTTTATACAGACCGATACTGTCATGCAAACCACTGGCTACAATCTCAATAGCGGGCAGATTTTTAAGATAAGCACGGTGCATCTCCGGACTTACGTAACCGATATGTTTCTTGATTTCCCAAATACTTTCTCCCGTCCCTCTTTTCCGTCCGAAGAGACTGATGTCACAGGCATACGATTGCGGATTGTCTGCACAGACAAGGCTCAACAGAGTCGATTTCCCGGCACCGTTCTCACCACTCAACGCCCACTTCTCACCACGACGGACTGTCCAGTCCAGTTCTTTCAGAATAGTTCGGTCGCCATAACGGATACTGACCTTATTCAGTTTCACTACTTCCTCCGAATCGTAATTGTTGCCATCAGATGGCAAATCTATAATCCGTTGCTGCAAATCATCAAAAGAGGTAACCACATCTCTACTACGGAAAGCTTCGAGATAGGCTTCACGTTCCATTTTAGGAAAGACCTCCATTTTGTCCACAGGAATGACATGAGTAATGAATGACGGTATATCATCGAGCATGGAAAGCACCAGAATAATTTGTACGGACGACATTTTCGTCAGACGTTCGAGCAAAGAGAATAACAGTTCACGCGTAGGAGCATCCAGTCCGATAAACGGATTATCCATAATCAACACGCGGGGAGCAGTCAACAGGGTTTTGGTTAGCTGGAATTTACGTAATTCACCGCTGGAAAGGAGAATGATTTTCTTGTCGAGCAACGGTTCGATACGGAAGAGTTCAAACAGTTCGCATTGCAGTTGCTCGTCCTTGATTTCTCCCAACATCTCACGAACATCGGGAGCCTCATCCTGATCGTGAGCATTCCAACGCTGCTGATAGTAGTAATTGGCATCGGCAGCTCCATAAGTATCGCGGAAAGCAATGTATTTCACATTATCATAAAGAGTCTGGGTGGCAGAGGGGGAAAAATCATATTGCACGGTTCCATCACGCAATGGATATTTTCCGATCAGGGTATCTATAAAAAGACTTTTACCACCACCATTGGGACCTACAATGGCTATGTGCTCATTCGCTCCGATAGTTGCCGTGATGGGTTTGGCTAAACGCACAAGCGGGTTGCGTGCTACGCCCCCCGCCATGCAGAATGTATTTTGGTTCATATTCTTTTATTCTGTTTTATTATTGCCCGCAAAGGTAACAATTTTATCATAAAAGACGCCAGATTGCAAACATATTCTTATTCGTTCCGTATAGGGAATATCTTTATTTACTTACTAAACCCATAAGGTGGACATTCAAAATTGGTAATATCCAATTTGTATTCCATCATATCTTTCAACTCGTGTATGGGACGTTCCAATTCGTAAGGTATCGGTTGTCTGCTGAATTGCTGAAAGTAAAGCAAACAAGCATCCCGCCACCAGACAGCATCCCGTGCCTGAATCTTCAGGCGGTGTTGTACATCACGAAAACGTTCGGAATCAATATACGGTTCCATCCTGTCCCACACTTTTTGAAAGTTCCTCACTTCGTTTACACCACGATCATACGCGTAGCACAGTTCTGCCCAAAGTGTACGTCCGCTCTTCATCTGATGATTCCAAGGGACATGGTGAAACCAAAGGAGTAGGTTCTCCGGACAAGTATTCACATTGTCCAGTTGCTCGCATAATGGAGAATGGTATTGTCCGGTAGCATTACTTCCTGTACTGCTGCGGTCGAAACCTATTCCCATGTTGTCGGCACGGTGGTAATAAGGAGGTAGCCAATCCGGGCGGGCATCGGGAATATCACACCAGGGTTCCGGTCCGTAATGATGTCCCCATGCAAAGATATGATGCAAGCCGAGAGGCATCATGTAGTCTACTACTGCTTCTCTCGATTTCTGAAGCACTTGGGAGTTGAGAAAGGAGAGTTGAGCGTCGATTTGCTCTTTTTGAATGCCTTCTCCTGCCGGAGTACTGGTTTGCACACCGGTAACGGGAAGAAAAGTTTGTTTCAACCATTCTTCTCCTATCTGTTCGGAAGAGAGCGAATGTTTCCATGCCAATCGTCCGAAAGCATACCAGTTGGCTTGAGCAAAAGGATGTCCACACCAATTAGTATCATCACCGATGTTTGCCACTCCGGAAATAGCCGTGAGCGGATGAGAGAATAAAGAACCATCTGTCACACGGGCAATAGTAGAGCCTTTGCCTTGTAGATAAGTATCACTGTCTAAACACTCTTTCCACATAGGAGCAAGGAATGCAAGATGATTGGAAAAACCAAGATACTCTTGTGTGATTTGAAATTCGGGCATAACTGCCGTCTTTTTCATGGCTCCGAACAGCGGGCTGAATGGTTCACGGGGCTGGAAATCTATCGGTCCGTTTTTGATCTGCACAATAACATTATCCCGGAACTTTCCATCCAAAGGTTCAAATTCAAGATAGGCTTGTTTAGCACGGTCGCTGTCGGTAGGAGAATAAACGAAAGCACGCCACATCACAATGCCATGATAGGGCCTCAACACATCGGCAAGCATATTGGCTCCTTCGGCATGAGTGCGTCCGTAATCACATGGACCGGGCTGCCCTTCGGAATTCGCTTTCACCAGAAAACCTCCGAAATCGGGAATCAGAGAATAAATCTCTTTGGCTTTCTGCTTCCACCAGTTTATCACTTCTTTATTCAACGGATCGGAAGTGGACAAACCACCTAAAGCTGCGGGAGAAGAGAAATTGATAGAAAGATATATTTTCAAGCCATAAGGGCGGAAAACGTCGGCCAAGACTTTGACTTTCTGCAAATAATCATTAGATAGTATCTTAGGACTTGCATTGACATTGTTTATTACAGTGGCATTAATGCCGATAGAAGCATTGGCACGAGCGTAGACTTCATAACGGGGAGAGACAACAGACGGAAGTTCGTCCCATTTCCAAAGTGAATGTCCGGCATATCCGCGTTCGATTGTACCATCCAAGTTATCCCAATGATTCAGGATACGAATTCGATAATCAGGTCGTTCGGAGATATCGAGGGATTGCAAAGCTGATTCCGGTAGTTGTCCGGTAGCTTGCAGACGGAGTAAATGATACGTTCCATAAAGTACTCCTTGTTCACCGGAAGAAGCTATCGTTATTTGACTGCCACCTTTGGAGGTCTGAATCGTATATCCCTCATTTCCAAGTGCACGAAGTTCTTTATTGTTCCGGACCTCCAAAGTAACCGGGATTCCTCCCTGCCAGAAGTTCTGTAATTCGGAAACCGCAATACGTAATGTAGGTGATTGTTTCTTGCTGGTAATTTCCGCTTTCGCTCCCGATGCATAACGAAGCCACAAGGCACTTCCATCTTCTGCCCAAATAGAAGAAAAGCAAAAAAACAAAGTGAATGTCAATGCAAATATATTTCTCATAGTACAAAGTATGTTATCACAATTAATTTACAGTATGATAGCATAAGTAAATTAAGCATTCATAGTTAATAATAACCGCCTCTACCTGAAAAATCCCTATTACCTAATATTCTGGTAAAAGTAGGTATGTTTTTCAAATAGAGGCGGTTGTTTTAATGTATCCTATTATTCATCTTTTCCCTCGATAGTAATGATTCGCCCGTCTGCATCATACTGAAGTTCACAGACTTTTAGGCTACGGAGCCAAGTCTTTCCCTCTGATGGCACACAATCGTGATGAAACAGATACCACTTACCTTTAAACTCTACAATAGCATGGTGAGTAGTCCATCCTACCACCGGAGTCAGAATGACTCCCTGATAAGTAAACGGACCATAAGGGTTATCACTTGTTGCATAGCAGAGCAAATGAGTGTCTCCTGTAGAATAGGAAAAATAGTATTTACCATTATATTTATGCATCCACGAAGCTTCGAAGAAACGGCGTTCCGTATCCCCTGCTGTCAATGGCTTACCGTCTTCATCCAGAATTACCACTGCACGGGGTTCTTCGGCAAACTCCATCATATCTTCACTCAAACGAGCGACACGCGACGGGATTGCTTCCTCCTCTCCTTCCGGCAAAATAGCAGATTCCAAGGCTTTATTATTACGGTAACGTTGAAGTTGTCCACCCCACAATCCACCGAAATACATATAATAGTTACCATCTCCGTCATCCCATACAGCCGGATCGATGCTGTAACTTCCCTTCATCGGATTAGCTTCCGGTATAAAAGGACCATAAGGTTTATCACTCACAGCTACCCCGATACGAAATATATCATTCTGATCTTTCAATGGAAAATACATATAATACTTACCATCTTTACAAACCACATCACAATCCCAAAGTTGACGGCCCGCCCAAGGAATATCCTCTGTGGAAAGCACCACTCCATGATCTTTTATTTCACCGTTCATCACATCATCCATAGAATACACGTGATAATCTTTCATATTGAAATGATCGCCATTATCATTCTCGGCAATACCACTTTCCCAATCATGAGAGGGATAAATATACAGTTTGCCATCAAATACATGTACGGCAGGATCAGCCATATAATCACCGGGAACTAAATATCTTTTTTCTGTTTTCATACTATTTCTGTTTTTTCTGTTAGAAACTTATTTTGTTTTTTCAGCCTCTTTGATAATCAGGTCGACTACCGGCTTCGGTTGATAATTACGATCAAAAAGTAACGGATAATCCGTGCGGCCTCTCATCGGCCAGTCATTACGCCAAGAGTTCTGATCGGCTACTCCCCAAAGAGTAACCCTGGTGATGAGGTTATGATGTTTCAGGAACAGACGGAAAAAGTCATTCATTCTTTCAGTCCATGCTTTCGATACCTCTTCCGGCAATCCATCCGGATAAGGATTCATCTCTTTTTTATATTCAAAGGAAGCGGAAACTTCTGCACCTACATTGGGATTCGGTGATGGTATCACCGTCAAATCCAGTTCTGTTATCATTATCTTCACTCCTGTTCCGGCAAAGGCCAGCATACTCTTCTCAAATTCACTGATTTTCGGGTAGTCCATGCCAATGTGTCCTTGCATACCTATGGCATCAATACGGATTCCACGTTTTTTCAAATCGTTCACCATCTTCACGACAGCTTCTCTTCTGCCCGGTTGGGCCATTGAGTAGTCATTGTAGTAAAGTTCGGCATCCGGATCGGCCTCGTGTGCATACTGGAAAGCCAATGGAATATATTCTTCCCCCAGAATCTCATAAAACTTTGTCTTGCGATATGCTCCATTATCTTCAATCGCTTCATTTACTACATCCCAGCCTTTGATGCGGCCTTTATAGCGTTTCACGATAGTCATGATATGATCTTTCATCCGCTTCTTCAGGACTTCCGGAGAAACATTGTTCCCGTCCTTATCTACGCAAAACCAAGGAGCCAATTGTGAATGCCAAATCAGGCAGTGACCAATGATAGCCATTTGATTGCTCTCACCAAAACTGACAAATTCATCTGCCTGCGCAAAATTATACTTATTTTCTTTCGGATGAATGACAGAAGACTTCATGCAGTTTTCCGCCACGATGGAATTAAAATTCTTCTTTACAACTTCAACAGCTGCGACATCCTTACCGGAACTTTGATGTGTGTTCACTGACACGCCAATCAAAAACTTGTTTTTCAAAGCCTTTTTCAGCGAATTTCCATCTTTCGCAAAAACTTCTCCATAAGAAAAAGAAAACATCACTGTCAATAACAACAGAATTATTCGTTTGAGTTTCATACGTTATATTTTTGAGTAATAAACATTCTACTATCTTATCTATTCGCCTTTTTTACAGCGCGATTCTATCTCCTCATTTATATTGTCAATCACATTATCTTCCAATTCATATTTAGAAATAATGAACATAGCGACCAAAAGCAACAACGCCGGAATAACGGCTACGAGCCACAGTATTCCCTGTTCGGCAAAAGGCGATTGTGACACTTCATTTGTCTGGTCGAACCCGACAAAAGCCATAACAAGTCCCGGTACAACTCCTCCAAGAGCCATTCCCGCTTTATAGAAAATACCAGTCAAAGCATTGACTATACCCGAAATACGTTTACCATGAGTATATTCGCCATACGAAATTACTTCGGGAACCAAAGCCCACATATACCCTGTCGCAATAATGACTCCCGTCGATTTTATGAACTGCGCCACAAAGACCAACCATATCTGCGTTTTGAGTACCGGAACCACAGAAATAATATACAGCAATGCCATACCCAATATAGCGACTGAAAGGAATACATAAAACATTTGCTTTTTTCCAATGGCACGTTTAATGGCAGGTACCATCGGCATGAAAATGAATGCGGGTATCGAGCCCAAGGCCATGAAATAGGGTAACATCTCCGGTGCACGTACATTATAAATCATATAATATGAACCGGCAGAATTACCAATCGCCATCATTGCAAAAGCAGTAATGAAAAAGAACGCCAAAATACGCAAAGGTTTATTTCTACAAAATTCTACCCACAAGTCGGACACTTTTACTTTAGATGTCTCCTCCTGATCCATAACCACACGCTCCTTCGTCTGGCTAAAGCAGAACACCAATAACGCCAATCCGATAACAGCATAAATAGTCATCGTAATAAACCATGCGTTAGCAGATGCAGTAGTATTGATTTTACCATCGGGAGACAACACCTTCACCAGTATCGGAATACCGTATGCCACGGCCAAACCGCCCAAATTGGCAAGAAACATACGCACTGACGTCAACACCGTGATTTCATTCGTATCGCGGGTAAGTGACGCATTCAGTGCTCCATAAGGCACATTAATCAATGTATAACACATGGATAATCCAACGTAAGTGAAATAGGCATAGAATAGTGAGCCCGAAAAACCATTCCAAAAACAAAGAATAGCAAAACCTGTCAGCGGAATTCCTCCCCAAATAAGGTATGAACGGTATTTGCCTAGTTTAGGATTGTGCTTATCGACAAAAGCACCTACCAGAGGATCCCAAAGCACATCCACTATCCTGACAATAAGAAACATCACGGCTGCCACCTCCGGTTTAAGTCCATATACATTGGTATAAAAAATCAGCAGATACATACATACGGTCTGGTAAATAAGGTTTTGCGCCAAATCACCGGAACCGAATCCTATACGTTGAAGCCAAGAGAGTTTATAGAAACCTTTCGCTTCATTGGTCTTTATTGTATTCTCCATAAAATAGATAAATTGGTCATTTTCAGTTTTTCGTATTCATTTCTATCAAGATAGCTGCTGCCACTCGTTGCCCTAGCGTCTTTTTATCCAATGGATGAATATCATTCCATTCTCCTAAATCACTATTTTTAATCAGAGTAACATTTTTATTTGTATCGGCTACTTCCGTCTGCGCTTTCCGGAATTCCGCCCAGGCAGTGCGTCCTCCTTTATCTGTGGGTGAAAGGAAATCCGCCAGCTCAATGATATAGAAAGGCATATCCGACTTATTCCATCGTTGTCTCCAATCGCTAATCATAGCCGTCAACAAGTCTTTATACTCATTTCTGCGTGAGACATTCGATTCTCCCTGATACCAGATAACACCAGATACCGTATAGTTCAGCAAAGGAGCAATCATGGCATTATACAGTCCTGTGGGTTTATAATGAAAAGCCGTTTGTCCCGGAGCAGCGGGCATAGGAGCACCGAGATGATATTTCCAACTCCCCTCCAGATTGATCTCCGATTCTCCTTTTTCCGGCTGACCTTTTCCGAAAAGAATTTTATAAGGCTTCTCCTTTACAAATTGAGGACGACCGCCATAACTGAAAAGGCGTATGGTTATTGTATTTTTTCCGGCTTTCAGCAATCCGGCAGGAATGGTATAGATACGGGGAGGATACTGATAAGAGACAGTCCCCACAAATGTGCCATTTACATAAACAGAATCCGCATCCACAATGCATCCCAAGCGAAGAGTCGCTTTCTCTCCCGCCTGTTGTGCAGACACCTGAAAGTCTTTACGAAACCAGTGGGAACCATTGATGGTATTTAGTCCGTTTGTTGCCCAGCTGGAAGCAAACAAATCTGTTTCTTTCCAATTGCTATCATCATAATCGGCAGCATACCAAGGGGTAGCCTCATGCATCCCTTTATCTCCCTGAAACAACGCCACATTCCAGGCATGACTTTTCTTCCTCTCCTCTTTTTTCATCGACTCCATCAAATCGTCTGACTCATAGATACGCTTTTCATTCAAATAAAATGGAAAAGGCTTCAAACCTTCCTCACTGATCCACGCTTCTATCGGTGAACCTCCGACACTGGAATTTATGATTCCTACCGGAACTTTAGTCTTTTGATAGATCTCTTTAGCGAAGAAATAGACCAAAGCAGAGAAAGGCATCACATTTTCAGGAGTCATCGCTTGCCAGGAAATTCCCGGAATGTCTGTCTGCGGAGCATGAAAATTATAAAGCAGAGGTGTTTTTATATAGTGCACCATCGGATAGTTGCTGTCCGTAGATATTTCATCGCGAAAACGATCTGTAACCCGCGAAACAGGCAATTCCATATTCGACTGTCCCGAACATACCCAAACATCACCAATAAGAACATCCTTTAATTCGATATCATTAATGGTCATAGTATAAGGTCCGCCAGCTTTCAATACAGGCAAAGTCACTTTCCAGTTACCGTGTGCATCGGCAACAGTCTTATATTTCTTTTTCAGGAAAGTTATATCAACGGTTTCATCAGGATCAGCCGTTCCCCAGATATTGACAGGTTCCCCACGCTGAAGTACCATTCCGTCGGAAACAAGAGTCGGAAGTTTAACCTTTGCTCCGCCCAACAAGGCGAAGCAAAGGAACACAACTACTAACCCTACCTTATAAAACCAATACTTATTCATTCTGTCTTTTCTTTTATATGTCTTTATTTCATGATAATTTAGCAAGAGAAGAAATCCATCGGGATTCCACTTTGCAAACTTAGGAAGTTTCTTCCCACTTACCCAGAAATTCTGATTCAAATCATTACTCGCTTGTTACATCATCGTTTACGTATGTTACAAAAACTTGTTGCAATGTTACATTCAAGCTGAAACCACCGATAAACAAGAGGAAAGGGAAAGTTTTAGAACGAGCGGATTACAGTAGTTATTGTTATTCATTCGATCCACTCCAAGATAATAACAACTACTGTAACCCTCACTCTCCCCTTCTTTAATCGTTATAAAATCATTTATTCCAAATCTCCGGTAAAGTCTCCGCTGACATCTTTACCAGCCAAACCATCGGCCACTCCCTTATAAGCATGTTTACGTGCATAATTAGCATCCCAAAGGTTCGGAGCGTCATTCGGTATCCAATTCACATGTTCTTTTTCATTGTCCGATACTCCCCAGATGGTAATACCATATTGTTTATCCACCGGAATATACTTCTTGTACATATCAATGACATACTGATACATTTCTGCCTGTTGTGCCAGATTTTCAGTAGTAGGCGACGAGGTGTTAACCTTAATATCCAACTCGGATACTTTAATCAACTTGCCGGTAGCACCCAGTTTCTGGAACATTTGAGCAATATTGTCTTTATTGGAATCAATAGCAATATGCATTTGTGTACCGATACCATCCACTGTGGCCCCTTTGCTTTCGATGTATTCCACATATTTAATCAGACCATCACACTTATTGAGGTTATATTCCAGATTATAATCATTGATGAATAGTTTGTCATCCGGATTTCCATACTGACGGGCAAGTTTGAAAGCTTCTACTGCATAGTCTTTCGGAGTCAGGAAATAATCTTGCCAGTAGAATTCATCAGAAGCCAGATCAGTTTTGCCTTTACCAGTCTTAATGTCTGATGTTTTTGCATCATCCATCGGTTCATTGACTACGTCCCATGCATGAACATAAGGTTTGCAATGGGTAACCATCTTTGAAATCCAGTCTTCCATAGCATCTCTGATAATCTCGGCTTTTTCTTCGTCGGTCTTCTCAATGATAGTAGGACCGGAAGCACGAGTGACAGCACGTGTCTCCACCACTTTCTCCGACAATACGATATTATCTATATAATAATCACCCGCACTAACTCCGAAATTGATACAGAATCGATTCATATCCTCTTTAGACACTGTAAACTCTTTCTTAAATTCTGTCCAAGTCGTGCTCACATTTCCATCTACATAGCATTCACCTGCATAACTCGTTGAGTTCTGAATTTGAATTTGGAAAGTAGTTGAGACACTTGCTTTAATCATAGCAAAGAACTCATAGGTCTTGCCGACTTCCAAAGGAGTATCAAAGCCATATCCGGCCTGTGCCTTATATGCATTGCCCGCCCCTCCGTCAACAGAACTAGTCAGCTTCATCGAATATGAACTTCCATATCCTTCACCTTCTTCCGAAATCGCGGCCTTTCCACTACTCCAAGCTCCCCAAGGAGTAATAGCCTTACTTTCAAAATCTCCGTTAGAAATCAGATTAACCACAGTAGGCTCCGCATCTTTGTCTGTCACAACAATATTATCTACATAATAAGTCACATCCGGCAAATAACCAAATTCAAATGCAATCTGAAATGTAGTACTAACAAAATCATTCACTGTGATCTTCACCTGCTGCCATTGAGACGTTGTCTCAAAAGCTTCCGTCCAACTGCCACCTGTAGCATACCAGTCTTTATATGGATAATTATTCTCTAATCCAACAAAAGTCAGTCGGGCTTTGCCTGGTTCATCCGAACGGACAAAAAATGAAATTTCATAATTATGCCCACTTACTGCTGAAATGCCAGGAGTATATAATTGCACAGAATGAGATGCCGTTACAGAAGATCCTACTGCAAATTTCAATGCTTTGGAAGTAGCTGTCAACCCTTCTCCTTCCACAATGGACATCGCATCACTTCCATTTTTACGATCCCAGCCATCAAAGGTTCCATCTTCAATGCCCGAGAGATCCAACAAATTACTGCCCGCCGGTCCCGGAATAACTTCCGGTGCAATCAGACTATTCAGATAACTCGCATTCTGATTAGTGTGCCAAATCAGACAGTGCCCATAAATGCTGATACCCGCTTCTGTGGTCTTTGTAAACAACTGATCGACCTTATCAAATTTCAAATTCCCTTTAGAATCGACCATAGGACCGTGCTTCATGGCATATCCTATCGTCAGATCATTAAAATTCTCATTCACAATGGTATTCGTTGTCTCGTCACCAAGATATTCATCCATCCCCACTCCGATACCCAACTTAAAGTTGGGATCGGATAAATATTCTTTCAACGGCTTGTAACGGGAAATCTTTTCAGCCAACTGTAAAGGCAGCTCGGAAGAAGTAACCGCTCCATGTGTAGGGTCTTTATACCACTCCATCTTATTATCGTCACACGATGTCAATATCAGCACCGACAAGGCAACAAACGGAAGCATATTTCTGTATTTCATAATCTTTTCAATTTAAAGTCATTATTATTCTGCACCCTCTTCTTCATCCGGGAAATCGGTATATTCCGGCTTCGTCAAAGGTACGACACGCCAGTTATCAATATAAATCTTCACGGAAGTTGTTTTGGATAGAAACTCTGTTTCTTTATCCGAGCTCGCACCTGTGATCTTATCCAATGTAATATCAGAGTTCTCAAAATAGAAACCGAAGTTGGCATAAGAAGCAGATGCACGGGTAGCGGCCACATCGGCAAAAGTGGTCCAAGCTCCGCTGGATGCTTTCGATTTGTAGAATTCACTGAACGGAACAGTTACAGTCTGCCAACCGGTTGTCTGGAAAGGAACGATCTTTCCGCCTACAAGCCACGGTACGTAATTATAACAGTCTCTCTCCCATTCTCCACCATTGAATCCGTTCTGACCACAAATCTTCAGGAATCCGGATTCAGACCAAGGTTCGGGCACATAAATTTCAAACTGAATAGCACATTCGGCAACAGGAGTTTCAGCAGGGACACCCAGCGTCAACCAGTCAGGATCAGTGCCATTACCAGCTGTCCAAACTTCAGCACAACGATTCTTCGCTGCTGCCACCGGCAACTGTCTTTCTAATGGCAAACGACAGTAAGCACCTTGCGACACATTACCTTCACCAATCGAAGCAGATTCCAGTTCGGTTGTTTGAATCATACTTTCAGAATCGCCCCATGCTCCTTGTGCACCCACTCCATCGAAGTTCAACAACAAGCCTTTCTTATAATTGAAATAAGCAGGAGAATAAGCACCACCATTCGAACCTTCTACGAAAATAGAACCGCCTTCTTCAGAAACTCCGGCAGGCATATCCACCATAAAATATTCACCGTCAAGATCAGAAGTAATACCATCTGTCACCACCACATTTCCGGGGAAAACGACTTTTGCTATTTCCGTCAATCCACTTCCATAAACAATGATAGGTTCACCTACATTCGGCATACAGTTGGAGATTCTCGTTATAGACGGTGCAGCAGCACGAATCTGGAAATCATAAACGTATTCACCGCCATCTTTTACCAAACGAATTGTATTACGTACATTCTCGTCAGCTTCTGTAGTCGGAACTTTACTGTTCACACTAACCAGAAAAGATTTATTCGAAACAAATACCGGATTAAAATAACAGTTATATCCATTAATATACACTTTCTTCAATCCGTTGAATCCTTCACCTTCAATTCGGATCAGTTGTCCCAAACGGGCAAAATCGACCAAACGGTCAGGAACATTCGACTTCGCGTCTTCCAGGTAGATCCCGGTTATGTTCATCACAGAACTTCCGCCATTATCGTCATCGTCGTCACACGAAACAAATGAACAAGAGCAGATGAGCAGGCTCACCAATAAGCCAAATGCTTTCATACTATTTTTATATATCAAGCTTTTCATTCGTATTCTCGTTTTTAGTTAAACAAATCGGTTATTCTGTCTTCCTTAAATGCATAAGGCACAGGATCCGCTTTCAACAAAGGATTTTGCACTGTCTCCGATTCCGGATAAGGAAGAAGAAATATACTGGAATCGATATCACCTATGGCACGTTTTGTTTCATCCGAATCTTCATCTCTCTTCAAAGTTTGTGTATCCGCATCCCATACTACAGGGATAGCAGTACCCCTATCCTGTCCGGTGATATAATTGAGTACTTCCTGTTGTTTATAATAAGCTCTACGTACCAAGTCATACCAATACTGTCCTTCCAGACAAAGTTCCAGTCTACGCTCACGACGAATATCTTCGTAAGTAATCGAATTTTGGGGTTCCAAACCGGCACGCTTGCGCACTTTGTTAAAGTATTCCATTGCATCGGCATCATCTGTTGAAGGATTATTTCCCAATATAGCTTCTGCATAAATCAGATATACTTCTGCCAGACGCAACATGTAAGTATTGATAGGAGTACTTCCGGAAGTGATCTTCGCATTATCTTTGCTAGAACCACAAACATATTTCTTACAATAAATTCCGGAAACAGTACCCGATGCTTTCTTCTCACAAGTATATCCTCCGTTTGCTTTCTGTATTTCAGGATAATGATCGCCATAAGCCATCCAAGTCGGCTGACGTCGTTTATCTCCTTTTTCATACTCCCAAATCACGTCCGGTTGTGCAAAAACATAACCGCCCCATGCACGGTCATTACCAGTAATAGCTGACTCACAAGCGAAATAATCCTGTATCGTATTACATTCTCCATACGTACCATTACTAACCCATTGCAAAGCAAACAGTGTTTCCGAGTTGTTATTATTATCAATCATAAACAAATCGGCATAGTCAGTCATCAGTTCAAAATTTCTGTTTTCTATCACTTTTAAAGCCGCTTTCTTTGCCAAATCCAGATAGTCCTGATTACGGGTCGCACTATTAGGGTTACTACTATAACCGGCATACGTCAGATAAACACGCGACAACATACCAAAGGCACTGTATTTATTGACACGTCCGGCAGCAGAAGAAACCTCCGGCAAATATTTTGCCGCAAATTCCAAGTCACGCATCGCAAATTCATAGACATCACTTACCGGGCTGGTATTGACAATTGGATTAGCTACCAATTCATCCGTATCTTCATTAATAATAACATTTCCCCATAACATCGCCAGATAGGAATAAGCAACTCCACGCATGAACCGTGCTTCAGCAATATATGGGTTCTTCACTTCTTCGCTATTGGATGAGTTACCTTTGATCCCGTTAATAATCTTATTAGTTTGCTGTACTATATTGTATAATGAGCCCCAAGCCGAAACTAACGGCCCCGTCAATCCGGTTTCGGTCAAATCGGCAAAAGGATAGATATAATTGGAGGTTGTCGCACAAAGGTTGAATCCGCGTCCATCACCCAGTCCATAATAGAACTTATCGTTAAAGTCGAACCACACCTTATTATACAAAGGAGCTGTTGCTGCCCGGAAATCATCTTCCGTTTGATAAAAGTTATCTCCTGCGATATTGGAGTTATCTTCAGAATCGAGGAAGTCACTGCATCCTGCAAACGCCAAAGCTACAGCCAACATGAAAGAGTATATATATTTACTTGTTTTCATATTTAGTCACTTTAAATGATTAAAAGGTTAAATTCAGACCGAATGTATAAATTCGCGGAGAAGGATAACGATAGTTATCAAAGCCTGTAAGCAAAGCGTCCTGATTGGCAGAACCTATTTCCGGGTCCATCCCTTTGTATTTTGTGAATGTATATACATTCTGCAGGTTACAATAAAGTTTCAGATTCTGAATACCAATCGGTGCCAACCATTTACGCGGGAACGTATAGCCGAAAGAGATAGACTGAATACGCAGGAAAGAACCATCTTCCACAAAGCGGTCACTGAAACGATAATTGGAATCATCTGTCCCTTTGGCAATAGCCATACGGCAAGCATAAGGGTCACCGCCTACAATCTGTATATTCCGATAATCATCCGGACCATTCGGATCAATCAAAGCCAGTTGTGCATAATCCAACGCCGATTTCAGGATATTATTATTGCCCCGTGGATTTTCAAGTTCACGACGCCCCCAGTTTACAACTTCATTTCCCACCGATCCGGTCAGGTTAATGCTCAAGTCGAAGCCTTTATAAGAGAAAGAGTTACCGAAGCCGAAAGTAAAGTCCGGTTCAGGATTACCGATATAAGTACGGTCCTGTTCATTGATAACACCGTCTTTGTTTACATCTTCAAAAATATAATCACCAATCCAGACACTATTCTTGGAAATCGACATACCTTCAGGCAATGCTACCGGCTTAATTGCTCCGGAAGCATCTTTATAGTAAAAGTCAGTAGCCTTTTCAAAGCGGCCAATCACTTTATAACCATAAAACTGTCCGATAGGGTTTCCTACTGATGTACGCGTCAGTACGGTTATTGTTTCGCCTGTCTGATTACTCTTATCTATCAGGCTGGTTGCCGTATCCAGCGATTTTACTTTATTACGGTTCATAGAGAATACCACGTTACTTCTCCATTGGAATCCGCCTTTATCAATATTCACTGTATTTAAAGTCAACTCAAGTCCTTTATTCTCCAAAGAACCCACATTCTTCCAGGGTGCGGAAGTAGAGCCCTGACCTGAAGTTCCCACGTAAGCAGGAAGAGGCACTTGCAACAACAAATCATTTGTTTTCTTATAATAAATATCGGCAATCAATTCAATCCTGTTCTGGAAAAGATTAATATCAAGTCCCAGATTACTTGAATAAGTAGACTCCCATTTCAATTCGGGATTCGGAGTATTGCCAGCCAGCAATCCTGTTCCCCAAACGGTAGCAACAGATGAATAAATGGCTTTATATGCATTATTAGGCACATTCTGATTACCTACAACGCCCCATCCTAAACGCAATTTCAGATTATTAATAATATTGTTGTCTTTCAAAAAAGATTCATTGGAAACCTTCCAAGCCAAAGCAGCCGACGGGAACCATCCCCAACGATTATCTTTGTAGAATTTGGAAGAACCGTCGCGACGAAGAGTAAATGTCAATAGATATTTGTCATCGTATGAATAGAACAGACGGCCGAAATAAGATAAAATCGAACTTTCTCCACTATTACCATTATTCTTGGCTGTTGCGGCATCTCCCAATGTCAGGTCGGTTGCGGCATTGGACAAATATCCCATACGGCTTCCCATCAGATATTCCCATTTGCTCTCCTGCATTTCCTGACCAATCATTGCATTCACATTGTGCACTCCAAAAGTTTTCATGTAATTCACGATATTTCTCCAACTCCAGAACTTATTATATGATTTGGAGAAAGTCCCCTGACGGTCCGTATTTTCAATCGCACCAAAAGTATATGAGGGATCAAATTTATAAGTATTAGCTACCCCATAATCGAAAGACAATTCCGTTTTAAACGTCAGTCCGTCAATGATAGTAGCTTCAGCATAGGTGTTTGCCCGAATACCCATTTTCTCGTTGCGGTTATCCTTAATCATGGCAAGACCCACCGGATTCGTTTGTACCCATTCGTCCGTATCCGGTCCGTCAAATGTGCCTTCAGCATTACGAACAGCCACACTCGGACTCTGCAATAAAGCAGTTCTAATCAACGACTCGTCAGATACAGTCAATTTCTGACGGGAATTACTAAACGCAAAGTTAATACCCATTTTTAAATAGCTCTTCACCTGGGCATCAAAACTACCTCGTAAGTTCAGACGCCTGAACCCTGAACCAACAGCAATACCATCCTGATTGAGGTAGCCTGCTCCCAAAGCATAGTTACTTTTATCAGTACCTCCGGTCACAGAAAGATTATGACTGGTCATCATAGCTTTAGAGAACATCTCATCCTGCCAGTCTGTACCCTCACCTAGTAAATCCGGACGAACAAAGTTATTATCCTTGTTCACTATTCCCCAATCATTTCCCGAATAGTCTTTTCCTGAACGAACATTCTTATGCTCCGCATATTCCCGCAGATTCAGCATATCCAGTTTTTTAGGCATTTCCTGCCATCCTATATATCCGTCATAAGTTATTTGCGCCTCACCCTTCTGTCCACGTTTGGTAGTAATCATAATCACACCGTTTGCAGCTCGCGCACCATAAATAGCAGTGGCGGAAGCATCCTTTAATACGTCCATAGAGACGATGTCCGAAGGATTGATAGATGCCAGTGCATTATCACTTCCCGAACCTGTGGAACCGTCGATGATAATACCGTCAATGACAAAGATAGGTTCATTGGAGGCATTCAAAGAGTTGATACCACGAATACGGATGGAAGAACTACCACCGGGCATACCGCTATTAGCCTGTACCTGCACACCAGCAGCACGTCCTTGCAGTACCTGGTCAACGGAAGTCACTACAGATTTCTTAATGGCTTCATCGTTGACCGATACAACAGAACCGGTCAGGTCACTACGTTTCATCTGACCATATCCAACTACTACTACTTCGTCTAATACTTTTGCATCTTCTTTGAGGGTAATATCAAACTGCTTTTTCCCGGCTACAGGAATCGTTTGTGTCTGATATCCGATAAAAGAAATCTTCAAGCTACCTTTGGCTGATACATTCAACTTAAAATTACCATCCAAATCGGTAACTATACCATTGGTAGTGCCAGCTTCTACTACACTGGCTCCGATAATCGGTTCGCCCGATGCATCTTTGACCACTCCCGTCACGGAAACAGTCTGTGCCAATACCCATACAGGGAAGAGGCAGAAAAGAATGATAAGACCTAACGGTCGAAAATAATGATTTGTGCTTTCCATAAAATCATTTTTTTAATTAATAATGATAGTGGTTAATCCAAGTTATAGGTTTTTCTCTTCTTATTTATAATAAGGAATAGAGTAAGGAATTCATGTTTCCATAAGCAGTTATTATTTTAAGGTGTCCGACAATTCATTTTTTTGGTTAATGCAAATTTATGGATAATATATCAAGCATAGGTGGAGATTTTGTTTCAAGCAATTGACAGGCGGTTACATACACTTGCATGTACGTTACAAGCTATTGCACACCCGTTACATACCCCTCCCAGAAGCATCCCTAAAGGGTTTGCACGTAACATCAGTAAAAGGAAAAGTAACAAAGCTAATGCTATTTTAATTTAATATAGTATCTTTGTCTATATAAAAAGCACCAATAAACCCTGCTTATATTAATGAGTATGAAAGCACAAATCCTATTCCTTTTTTCCATATACTGTTTCCTGATAGGAAGCACTCCTGTTATGAAAGCACAGACCGGCAAATTCTATTCAACAGACAAAGAACTTTCCAACAGTCTGATCAATGCCGTATATCAGGACCGGAAAGGATTTATCTGGATAGCTACCGAAAACGGACTTAATAAATTCGACGGGACACGTTTCTCGATCTATCGACATAATGCTACGGATAGCACCAGCTTGAAAAACAACTATGTACGGACATTATTCGAAGACAGTCGCGGTAATTTCTGGATCGGATGCATCAATGGCTTACAACGATATGACCGCGCCACAGATAACTTTCACGAATTATTCATCTCTCGGAAAGACGGACGAAAAAATCCTCATATCACTTCCATTATTGAACGCCGGAACGGAGATCTTTGGATAGCAACTTCCGGACAAGGCGCCATATCCCTAAAAAAGAACAGCAATCCCGCCTCCTTCCATATCGAAACCGAACTGACAGACCGGATAGGTAGTAACTACCTGAATGTCATTTTCGAAGATTCCCGGCAAAATTTATGGATTGCTACAGAAGAAAAAGGACTGTACCGTTATTCTCCGGAAAGTAAAGAGCTTAAAAGCTATAAAGCACCTTATCATATAGCAGGCGATGACGTTTCTGCCATTTGTGAGGATGCACACGGACAAATTTTCGTAGGAACCTTGACAAAAGGTCTTTTCAGACTATCATCCCGACAGGAAGGAAACTTCGAACCTGTCCTCTACCAAAACCGGATGAATTTGAATATCCGGACTCTCATCATTGATACCCGTGGAAAACTTATCATAGGAACAGACGGTGAAGGAGTAAAAGAATATCAGCCTCAACAAGATATTATTGTGGACAGTGAGATTAATGCGGGTCCCTTTGACTTCTCCAAATCCAAGGTTCACTCGTTAATCGAAGATAAAGATCACAATTTATGGCTGGGCATTTTTCAGAAAGGTTTGATACTAGTGCCCGGCATTTCAAACAAGTTCGACTACTATGGCTACAAATCAATACACAACAACACTATTGGTTCCAGCTGTGTTATGGCTATTCATACAGATGAACAAGCTACAATCTGGATAGGTACGGATAACGACGGATTATATGCCATAAACGATCAGGGAAAACAATTACGCCATTACACCCATCAGGCAGGTAATCCCCAATCTGTCCCCGGCACTATCCTATGTCTCTATGAAGATTCCAATCAGGAACTTTGGCTAGGATCTTACTTCGATGGTCTGGCACGGATGAACAAACAAACCGGAACATGTCAAGATGCCACCTCTCTTTTACAAGGAAATCTTAACGCAGGCAAGCCCAAAGTTTCCTGCATCATTGAAGACAAAAACAAGAATCTCTGGGTGGGTACTTATGGTTCGGGCTTATACAAAATCAATTTACCAACTCAACATGTCACCTATTACGAATCTACCCGCAACGAAAACGATGACTGGAGCATCAACCGTCTTCCGAACGATTGGATCAGCTACCTACTGGAAGATAAAGAGGGAATGATATGGATCGGCACTTATAAAGGTCTGGCCGTACTCAATCCTCAAACGGACAATTTTATCAATTATAAAAAGCAAAACAATCTCCTCCCCGGGTATGTCGTTTACAGTTTATTGGAAAGTAGTAATGGAGAGATCTGGGCTGGTACTTCCGAAGGACTGGTCTGCCTGAATAAAGACAGACTAACACCGGTACTTTTCACTACTGCCGATGGACTCCCCAGTGATATTATTTGCGGCCTGGCTGAAGACGAGAAAAAAAATATATGGATCAGTACCCATCAGGGAATCTCCAAACTGAATCCTCCGGAAAAGAAGTTTATCAACTATTATGCAGGCGACGGTCTGCAAGGAAATGAGTTTACACGCACTGCTGTATTTAAAGATAAACGCGGCAAGATATTTTTTGGAGGTACCAATGGAGTAACAGCTTTCTACCCCCAGGATATCACCGAAATCAAAAAAGAAATGAATGTATTGATTACCGGCTTTCACGTTGCTAACCGCCCTGTGAAAAAAGGGGATAAATCCGGCAACAATGTCATCACTGATACTGCTGTCATGGATACCGAGCAATTTACACTGGCATATAATGAAAATACATTCAGCATTGATTTTTCTGTTTTGGAATTCAGCAATCCCGACCGGATTAGTTATCAATATAAGATAAAAGAATTAGGCGATGAATGGATCAGTACGCAACCGGGAACAAACCGGGTGACTTATAGCAGTCTGAAACCGGGGAAATACACTTTCTCCGTACAGGCACGCGACCATAATAATTTCTCTAATATCCGCACAGTTACTATTGCCATCACTCCACCCTGGTACCAGACCTGGTGGGCAAAAGTAATCTGGGGATGCCTCGGAGCATTACTAATCTATGCTCTTACCATGTACATTCTGTCACGTATCCGCCACCGGCAAGAAGTGATGCGACAAAAACACATGGAACAGATTAACGAAGCCAAATTACAATTCTTCATTAATATCTCACATGAAATACGTACCCCGATGACTCTTATCATCAGCCCGTTAGAGAAACTGTTAGCCGAACATTCCGAGAAACAACCGGTTTATCTCATGATTTACCGGAATGCCCAACGTATTCTACGCCTAATCAATCAACTGATGGACATACGAAAACTGGACAAAGGACAAATGCATCTGAAATTCCGGGAAACAGATATCGTAGGATTTATCAATGACTTGATGCAAACATTCAATTATCAAGCGCAAAAAAAGAACATCACATTTACTTTCGAAAAAGAACTGGAAGGTGCTGATTCTCTGAAAGTATGGATTGATCTAAATAACTTTGACAAAGTATTGATGAATGTCCTTTCCAATGCTTTCAAATATACACATGAGGGAGGAAATATCGAAGTGTTATTGAAAACCGGTCACAACGATGCCTACCGGGGTGCTTTGAAAGATTATTTCGAAATAGATATCACCGATAACGGGATCGGTATTGACAAAAACAAAATAGAACAAATATTCGAGCGTTTCTATCAGATTGACAACGACATGACACAATCTAATTTCGGTACAGGAATCGGACTGCATCTTTCACGGTCGTTAGTGGAACTGCACCACGGCATCATCAAAGCAGAAAACCGCGAAGACGGACAAGGAACCCGTTTCGTCATCCGCCTACCGTTAGGTAGTAATCACTTGAAAGCAGAGGAACTGGAAAATCCTGAAGAAACCGGAAGCGAACCAACCATCTCCCAACTTCCCAAAGATTCGATCTATGAAACGGAAGAAGAAAACAAAACCAATGAGTACAGGAAACCCAAAGCAAAAACACGTTATCGCGTCTTAATTGTAGAAGATGATGAAGAAATACGCCGCTACATACGTAGCGAACTGGATAGTGATTTCCGTATCTATGAATGTACAAATGGACGGGAAGGACTGGAAACCATTTTGAAGGAGAAACCCGATCTCGTCATCAGTGATGTTATGATGCCCGAAATGGATGGGATCACTCTCTGCCGGAAAATAAAACAGAATATCAATATCAATCATATACCGATTATATTATTAACCGCCAAATCGAAAGCCGAAGACCAAATCGAAGGGCTTGAAATTGGAGCAGATGCTTATATCGTAAAACCATTCAACACTGAATTATTACGAACTACTATCAGTAATCTGATAGCCAATCGGGAAAGACTGCGCGGCAAACTGGTAGGTGAACAACAAGTAGAAGAAAAAATAACAAAGATAGAAATGAAGTCCAATGATGAGATCTTAATGAGTAAAGTAATGAGAACCATCAATGACCATCTCGCCGATCCTGCCCTTAATGTAGAGATGCTGGCAGCCAACGTTGGAATGAGCCGCGTACATATGCACCGCAAATTAAAGGAGTTGACTAATCAGTCAGCACGAGATTTCATTCGTTCTATCAGACTGAAACAAGCTGCCAATCTGCTACGTGAGAAGAATCTAAGCGTTTCGGAAGTTGCATACGCTACAGGCTTCTCCAACCTCTCTCATTTTTCCAATACATTCAGAGACTTTTACGGAATTTCACCGAGTGAATATAAAGAACAACAGATGTAACAAACAGAATAAGACTTGTTACAAACAAGAATCCGAATTAGAAAAGAAGCCGTTATCTTTGCCGTGTATCACAAATGTTCCATTTCATTCATTAATAAAGTAGAGCCATGACGACACAAAAGATTTTCTTTTCTCTAATTATTATCCTGTTTACCATAGCTACCGGATTTAATATAACCGGATGCCAATCCATTCCCCAAACAAATGAAGCCATTTTCGACTTCTTCGAATATCAGGGAGAAGATGTTATTTTCGAAACACCGATTGATTCGATCTATGAATACCGGAATCCGATTGTCTGTGGTTTTTACCCGGATCCCAGTATCTGCCGGAAAGGAGAAGACTATTACATGATACATTCCTCTTTCTCTTACTATCCGGGAATCCCAATCCTACACAGCCGTGACCTCGTACATTGGGAACAAATAGGACACGTACTCGACCGTCCCTCACAATTAAAACTCGACAACATCCGCCTAAGCGGAGGTATTTATGCACCAGCCATCAGCTATAATCCTGCTAATGACACTTTTTATGTGGTTACCACCTGCGTAGATGGCATCGGCAATTTTGTTGTAAAAACGAAAGACCCGCAACAAGGTTGGAGCGACCCGATCCTTCTTCCTGAAGTTGGCGGAATCGATCCTTCCCTCTTCTTCGACGAAGATGGAAAAGCATATCTCGTTCATAATGACGCACCAATAGGAATACCGGAATATGACGGGCATCGTGCCATCTGGATTCACAACTATGATCCGGGCACCGACCAGACATTCGGGAAAAAACAAGTCATCGTAGATGGAGGCGTAGACAAAAGCAAACACCCTATCTGGATAGAAGGACCCCATCTCTATAAAATCAAAGGAAAATATTATCTGATGGCTGCTGAAGGTGGCACATCCGTCAATCATTCAGAGGTTATTTTCACCTCCGACCATGTGAAAGGTCCCTACCGACCCGTATCCGACAACCCGATCTTAACGCAACGCGATCTCCCCGAAGACCGTGCCAATCCAATCACCTGCACAGGACATGCCGATCTTATTGAAACACCGGACGGACAATGGTTTGCCATATTCCTGGCTTGCCGCCCTTATGAAGGTGACTTATACCATACCGGACGTGAAACATTCCTGCTTCCGGTTACATGGAAAAAGGGAACACCTGTCATTATGGAAAAAGGGAAAGCAATTCCTACTGTTGTACGTCCCGAAAATTGGAAAGCTGATGTTGCCGGAATTACGCCACAAACATTTACAGGTAACTTTAGATGGAGAGATGACTTCAATACCGATGAGAAATTAGCTTTGGAATGGCTGTTCATCCGGACACCGCGAGAGAACTGGTGGAGTATTCACGAAGGCAAACTTCATCTGACTCCTGCCGCTTCTGATATTTATACTGTGGGTGCTCCCGCCTTTATTGGTCATCGTCAGCAACATACCAATTTCACTGTTACTACGGAAATGAGTTTCACTCCGCTCAATGAACAAACATTTGCCGGACTTGTCTGCTATCAGAATGAAAAATTCAATCTCATTTTTGGCAAAACAATCCGGGAAGGAAAACAAGTGATTACTGTAGTCCGTACTGACAATGGCAAACAGACAACTGAAGGTACATTTACACTAGAGGATAAACGAACCGACCTCCCTCTTTACCTTCGTATCACTGGACGCGGTGGAAAATACAGCTTCACCCTATCTTTCGACAAGAAGAAATGGCAAGAAGTAGTCAACGATTTAGATGCCACCATCTTAAGCACCCATAAAGCAGGTGGGTTTACAGGAACTATTATCGGTATGTATACCGGAAAATGATTCTTAATCTTCAAACAAAAGTTACTTGTACATAATCAATGCAGACTGTCCGGGAATAATTACTTCCGGTCCGGTCTGCGTACCTAATCCACGCACATCTATCACGCCATCTTTGCATACCACTGTATATTTACCAACAGGCACTTCCAAACGCGCAGGAGTCATACGGGAATTAAAAGCTACGATAATATCTTCCCAACTATCCCCGTTCGCATGATCCTTCAGGCGGAATGCAATCAGGTTTTGTCCCTCCACCGGAAGAAACTCCAGATGCTTCCGAACCTTTTCCGCATCTCCCATACGGAAAGCGGGATGGGACTTACGCAGATCTATGAGTCGCTTATAATACATGAAAACATCTCCGTTCGTCGTTTTACGTCGCCAATCGATAGCATTGACTGCATCCGGACTCTTATAACTATTGTCCACTCCTTGTTTATCGCGCATCACTTCTTCTCCTGCATAGATAAAAGGAATACCTTGCGAAGTGAAGACTACCGTCTGCGCAAGCTTATCAAGTCGAACCAGTTGCTCGGGAGTAGCTCCCGGCATACTTGCTTTCAAGCGATCAACAAGGCACAAACCGTCATGGCAGGAAACGTAGCTAATCATCTGGGTAGGCTGCTCCGCCCACGGTTTCTGACTATAATTAACAGAATCACACCGTACTTGCGGATGCTCAATAGCACCCACAATACCGAATTTAACACTCATTTCTGCTCCCGGAACTCCGGCGAGGAAAGCCCCTTTCTCCTTTTTCCACACAGGTCCGCAAAGCCCGTCACGCAATTCATCCGAGAATACGGCAATTCCCGGCATGTGGGAAACATTCCCTTTCATTGCCAACGAATCTGCCGGATATTGGGGAGTGTCGGCTGCCCAACCTTCTCCATAAATACAAATGGTAGGATCAACCTTGTTCGCCGCTTTCCGGATCTCATTCATGGTTTCAATATCATGCACCCCCATCAAGTCAAAACGGAAACCGTCAATATGATATTCTTTTATCCAGTAAAGAACGGACTCTATCATGAACTTGCGCATCATAGGGCGTTCGCTTGCCGTCTCATTACCGCATCCGGAACCATTTGCCAATGTCCCGTCTTCTTTCTGACGATAAAAATAACCGGGAACAGTACGTTCAAAGTTACTTTCAACGGTATTAAAAGTATGATTGTAAACCATATCCATTATCACACGAACACCAGCTCTATGTAATGCTTGTACCATCTGTTTGAACTCTTTCACACGAGTGGCAGGTTGATAAGGATCAGTTGAATAAGAGCCATCCGGCACATTATAATTCGCCGGATCATATCCCCAGTTATAGTGGTTTTCTTCCAGTTTTGTTTCGTCGATAGAAGCATAGTCAGAGGAAGGAAGAAGATGTACATGTGTCACACCCAGTTCTATCAAGTGATCGATACCGGTCAGTAACCGATCCGAATTCATGGTCCCGTGTTCAGTCAATGCGAGGTATTTACCTTTATTCTTAATTCCCGAAGTAGAATCAACCGAGAAGTCACGATGATGCATTTCATAGATAATCATATCAGCAGGAGATTTCAGAGAAGGACGCCTGTCACTCTCCCATCCCTCGGGATTTGTAGTCTTCCAGTCAATAATGGCGGCACGTTTCCCATTCACTCCGACAGCATGGGCGTTGATTCCCGGCGTGTCTCCCTGCCATTTATCGTTAATTTTTACATTGAAAGTATAGAATTTACCAAGCAGGTTCTTGTCTACTGAAGTTGTCCAGGTTTCATCTTCTGTGGGTTCCATCTTTACTGTTTCATAAGCATGTCCGCCTTCACCGGCATCATATAGCATCAGGCGTACTTCTTCTGCAGTTGGTGACCAAAGATAGAATTTGGTTGCCAACGGCGTATATTCCATTTCCATAAGACTTCCCGTACGAACCGGATACAGCTCAAAAGAAGCATATTCCTTTTTCGCAGGGGAGCAGCTCATTACTGTTGTCACTGTAGTCACCCCTAATATTGCTAAATAATTACTTCCCATCTTCATTTAAACCTCCCCTAGATATTTCCTTTATATCTATCCCTATAATCAGTCGCTTTACTTCACCTTATCCGGATTCTTCGCTATAAAATCCTTCCAGCTATTATAACCTTTTTCCATTGCCGGGCGTCCCATTTGCAGGAAATGACAATAGGCTGCCGCCAATCCGTCTGTTGCATCCATAAAAGTAGGCATATCCTCTTTGGGAAAGCGCAACATCCGCTGCAACATATCCGCTACCTGTTCTTTTGATGCCTGCCCGTTTCCGGTGATAGCCATCTTTATCTTCAAAGGAGCATATTCCGTAATCGGAATGTCCCGGCTCAACGCCACTGCCATCGCTACCCCCTGTGCACGGCCCAACTTCAACATCGATTGTACATTTTTACCGAAGAAAGGCGCTTCAATAGCCAGCTCATCAGGCAGATAACTTTCAATAATACTCAATACCCGTTCATGGATATGGCGAAGTTTCAGATAGTGGTTGGCAAATTTACGCAAGTCGATAATCCCCATCGCAATCATTTCAGGCTTGGTTCCTTTCACTCTTAGAACACCGTATCCCATGATTGTCGTACCGGGGTCAATCCCCAGGATTATCTTTTCTTTTACCGGTTGAATCACTCTATCACCTCCATCAGGGTCGGAAACCCGATCACTTTATCTTTAAATATTTTTGCCAGTTCATCATTCAAACGTACTCCCTGTTCCAAATGCCAACGATGCAGCAACCCGCTGCTTTCCACCTCCCATTGCAAAGAATACGCACTTCCTTCTTCCCGATGACTCAATATCCGGCAAATGCGCGGTGCTTTTAAAGCACCGTGTTTCTGTACTTCAGGGATATAGCTTTCTTTTATCCAAATCATGAAATTGTCGTGAACGTCATCGTCCACTTGAAAAGTTGTATTATAAATCAGCATATCTTAATTTCATACTATTATTTACCGCAAACATAGCAATTATTTCAGAATAATGCATTATATTTGCGGCAACAAAAAAAGATTCGTTTACAAACGTTATCATATAAGATAGAAAAGGGGCGTTAGCTCATCTGGCTAGAGCGCGACACTGGCAGTGTCGAGGTGATCGGTTCGAGTCCGATACGCTCCACAAACATCGCAGAAGGGTTCTAAAACAGAACTCTTTTTTCTTTTTTATAACTATTCCATCCCTCTATTCCCTTCAAAAGAAAAACTCATAGAAAAAAACGCCTAAATCTCCCATGTTTCCGGCCTTACAGCTGCATTTCCGACTGAACATCTACACTTTCAAAAAGATATCGAATACCTACAAATAGGTATTTCAATGACGTTTTATCATAAAAACATAAACAAGAAGTATTATATCTTAAGATTTTTATGTTATTTTGCATTGCGTAATTCTATTATAAAAATGAATCATTTAACGGATAAAGAATTAGTAAGTCTATTCAGCACGGATAAGGAGAAGGCTTTCAACCTTTTCTTTCAGCGTTACTATATCCGTTTATGTATGTATGCAGTACAGATTACAGATGACTTTTCCGAATCCGAAGATATCGTTCAAAGTTTTTTTATTTCATTCTGGGAAAAAAAGCTCTATAAAACCATTACTGACAATCTGAAAGGATATGCCTATCTCTGTATTCGCAATGCATCACTGAAATTCATTGAAAAACGAGAAAAGATAGACTCCAGCGATATTCTTCTAAACGAAGAAGAATACCTATATATATGTGAAAGCCTTGAAGAGAATGAACGTGAACAAAAAGAAAAGGAGTTGGAAAAAGCTTTAGCAGCATTGCCCGAACAAGAAAAGAAAGCACTCTATGGTGTCGTTATTGAAAACAAAAGCTATAAAGCAGTAGCTAGCGAACTGCATATCAGCGTCAATACATTAAAGACTTATCTTGCCAGAGCGATGAAGAAACTGCGTAAAAACGAGAAATTACTTCTAGTATCTTTATTCTTGATAAACCTATCATAAATCTTCCAAGAAAAAAAGTCTCTCGTTTTTGACACCCATTTTACACAATTCCGGATCATATAATAAAACGAGAGAAAAGATGAATCAAGAAGATCATAATAAAACGGAGAAAAATCTGATTACTTTGCTCAACTGGTACCGGTTGAAACGGGTAAATGAATTTGCGGCACAATGCGATGAAGCACAAGCATGGGAATCAATCCAGCAACGCATCCGCCACCGTAAACGGATACGAATGTACACCTATTGGAGCAGCACTGCCGCTGCCTGCCTGTTAATAGCAGCTTTCAGTTTTTACACACTCACAGAATATGACCAATCTCTATTTGCACACAGAGGGGAACAGAAAGCAACCCTGTTTGTAAATAACGGAGAATCTTACGACCTGCTGTCGCAAGATAAATCCATATTTAATGCAAACGGCATGCAAGTTGCTCAAAATACAGAAAAAGAATTAAGATACGACACTCAAACGAGTATACAAAAGAATGCAGGAAAGCATATTTTAAATGTACCCAGAGGAGGAGAATATAAACTCGTGCTTTCAGACGGTACACGTGTACACGCCAATGCCGAAAGCCGCCTTACTTATCCCGTTTCTTTTACCGGTAATAAAAGAGAAGTCTACCTCACAGGAGAAGCTCTCTTTGAAGTTGCCAAAGATACGCTCCATCCTTTCATTGTACATACCCCGTACGGTATAGTAGAAGTAGTAGGAACACGGTTTAATGTCAATACTTACGAGAAGAATCAAACTACCGTAACCTTGGAAGAAGGAGCCGTAAAAGTATACTGCGAGGAAAAGAAAGGGACAGAACAAAAATCTCTTTCACCCGGTGAGCAAGCTGTCATACAATCAAAAACAATTAATACACAAACAGTTCAGGTACAGGAATATACTTCCTGGGCAAACGGTATATACGAATATACCGATACGTCACTGGAAACTATTGTACAACAACTTTCGCGCTGGTATAACGTCAACATAACCTTTACCGACCCGCAATTGCGTGAACGAAAGTTTGCAGGAGTCATCTTCCGCGACCAACCATTACAAAAAGCAGTAGATATATTATCCAAAGTTTCTAATGTACACTTCAGACAGAAGGGAAATGTTATTGAGATAACAGAGAACCGTCCCCAATATTAAACAGGAAAAAGCGTTGTTCAAATATGAAAAAATATCTTTTAATCCGGATGATGCAAACAGTAGCCATTATCCTGTTTGCCGCCAATGTATCGGCACAAAACCAAAATGTGGTCATATCAGTACGGAATATCCCGGTACGTACTGCACTGACCCAGATTCGGCAAGCTGCCAATGTACATTTTGTCTATGAAGAGAAGAATATTAATGGCCAACAGACTGTAACACTCAATTATCCGCAAGGGACATCATTGAGCACTTTACTCAACAACCTTTGCAAGCAAATAGGACTGACGTACGAAATCAATGAATCCGTTATTCTACTCTATCCTGCTCAAAAGCAAACCACCACTCATGACATCCATATCCTGTTATTGGAAAGGGGAAACAAACAGCCGCTACCAATGGCAACCTGCGTTCTTAATCCGCTAGGAGCTTATGCCGCAACCGACATGGAGGGAAAGGCTGTACTAAAAAATGTCCCCACAGGAAAATACATATTAAATATTTCGTATGTAGGCTTCGAGACTGTGCAACGGGAAATCAACGTTGAACAAAACCTGGATCTGACGATCCGCATGTCTCCCACTTCGCTAGCTTTGAAAGAGGTAGTAGTGGTAGCAAAACAAAATGCGGCCGGAGAATCTACCAGCTCCATTATAGGCAGACAAGCGATAGACCATTTACAGGCTATGAGCCTTGATGATGTGATGCAACTCATACCGGGGCACTTAATGAAAAATACAGATCTGACATCCCGTTCCAATGTACAGCTCCGTACTCTTGTTAACAATAACACCAATGCCTTCGGTTCGAGTATCATAATGGACGGAGTTCCCATGTCCAACAATGGTACACTATCGCAAGGAGGATTTTCAAGTACCGCATTTGTCGGAACAGACTTACGCCAAATTAGTGCGGACGATATTGAATCCGTAGAAATAATCCGTGGTATTCCTTCTGCCGAATACGGTGATTTAACCTCCGGACTTGTAGTTGTTCATTCCAAAATCGGACAAACTCCCTGGCAGATCAAGGGAAAGATAAATCCCGGAACAATGAATTACTCGCTCGGTAAAGGATTGCGTTTAAACAAAGATGCCGGTATCCTGAATTTCAATCTCGACTATGCACAAGCATGGGGAGATCCACGCCAGAAAACAAAGTCATTCGACCGTTACACCTTTAGCTTGGGATACAGCAAAGATTTTTCACGTATCTGGCATACAGACACAAAGGTACGTTACATGATGGGCAAAGACTGGAATGGAAAAGACCCGGATGCCATCGACGACGGCACTTTTCAAAAGAATCGCAACCAGCTGTTCTCACTAAGCCATAATGGCAAACTATCAATTAATAAACCATTCTCACGTACTGTTAATTACACATTAGGTGTCAGCTATACTCAAACAGAGATGGAAAAGAGCGCCATTGTTGCCAATTCGTCCGGGTTGCTACCGATACTTACTGCCACAGAAACAGGGTATTATAATGTGCCTTTCGAGCAAAGCTCATATCAGGCAAGCGGAGGTTCCCTTAGCCGTCCCGGAAATGTATATGCCAAAGTCAGCAACACGTTCTTCGTAAAATCAAAGAAAACATATCAGAACTTCAAAATGGGAGTGGAATACCACTACGACTGGAATAATGCCCGCGGATATTATAATGATGACGACCGTTACCCATTGCAACCCAACAGTAACGGACGTCCCCGTCCTTTCTCCGATATTCCGAGCATCCATCAGATGGCCGCTTACATAGAAGATAACTTCCGTTGGGATATATCAGAAAACAGATTTCTGAAAATACAGTTAGGCGGACGTTTCACCACCTTACAGCCGTGGGCGGATGAAGCAACCTTTTCTTTCTCTCCCCGTGTAAATGCTTCGTTCTCCGTCAACAAATGGCTGAATATCCGTGGAGGATTCGGACTCAACTCAAAAACTCCCGGTTTAGATTATCTCTATCCCGACAAAAAGTACATCGACCGTGTAGCTGCCAATTATATGCCTCAAGACGACAAAGTCGGACAAATATTGATGTACCACACCCAAGTGTACAACGTGCAACGAACTAAAGGATTGAAGAATGCGACCAATCGCAAATGGGAGGCAGGGTTCGACATAAAGTTATCGGACAAGCATAAATTAAGCCTCATCGGTTATCATGATAAAACCGCTAACGGATTCGGATCGGCCACAGAATATTTTACGTATACAGCCAACTATTATTCTGCGGAAAAAGGACTGATTATCACTCCTGGACAAGCTACAAAAATAGATTGGGATAATCCAGAACGCACGGACCTTGTACTCAGTACGACCGGTAAAATAGGAAACACGAATGTCTCTATCAATAAAGGGATAGAAATGGACTTTGACTTCGGCGAGATTCCGGCACTGCACACTTCATTCTATCTGTCAGGAGCATATATGGAATCCAAGACCTACTCTACAGACATCAACAGTAGCAATCCTACCGATCTACCTACTGAATATCAGGTAACCAATACCATTCCATTCAAAATTGTATATCCATCCGGGCTAAACTATAGCACTTACCGCCGCTTTACGAACACTCTGCGGATTGTGACCAATATCCCGGCACTGCGTATGGTAGCTTCGTTCTCAACACAAGCCATCTGGTACAATTATTCCAAGAGCAACAATCCTCCGATGGACCCTATCGGATGGATAGACACAGACCTCTCTTATCATGAAATAACAGCAGATATGCTGGCAGATGAGAACTACAAAATAAAAGGAGTATCATTGAAAAGCCAACGCAAGAATCCTAAAGACAATGTGCCAAGCAAAGCCCCTATTACATGGTTAATGGCGGGACGCCTCACCAAGGAGCTGGGCAATATAGGCGGCATTTCATTCTATGCCAACAACATACTCTTTTACGAACCTTTTCTCAAAAACTCTACCTCCAACACGCTAGTACAGCGTAATACAGGTAATTTCAGTTTTGGTGTCGAATTATTCTTTAATTTATAAATCACAATATGAATAGAACAATTTCTTTTATTACAAAAATGATGTTTGCGGCTGTCACAGTTATCATGGCTGCATGTTCCTCTGACGACAATGCCACACAAGCATTGACCGTACAAGTGAAAGTATCCATGCCCGAAGGATTCAAGTCCGACATTCTATATACAGGGCACACTGTTACAATGGGTAAATACACCGCCATTACAAACGAAAAAGGTATAGCCACTTTCGAAGGAGTGATTCCCGATTTGTATGACATCTCTACTTCCTGCGAAATCACTGCAGAAGAATATGAAGAAATGACAGGCAACGATCCGCAAAATGAAAATTATGTGATTTCCGGCAGTCTATTGAAATATACTGTCGGTTCGTCAGCAACCATCGAACTTCAAACAAGTATTTCTGCCAAACAATCAATTGTTATCAGCAAAGTTTACTATGCAGGAACCAAAGACAACAATAATAAAAATTATCTGGCAGGTAAGTACATTGAGTTCTTTAATAACTCGGACCAAACCGTTGATATAGCCGGACTTTATTTCGGACTGGTAGAGTCGGAAAGTACTCCTGCATATACGCTTGGCTCCACACCGGAATATATTTACCTAAAGCAGATTTACCGTTTCCCATCTAATGTAGTCGCAGAAGTTGCACCGGGAGCCTCGATAATCGTTGCCAATAGCGCCATCGACCACACAGGAAATAATGAAGTAGATTTATCCAAAGCCGACTTTGAGGCTAAAGATACGCAGGGGAAAACAACCAACAATCCTGCAACCCCGGCTGTGGAACTGATATATACAACATTTCCCACAATCAGTAATATGAACCTGGTACAAGGTGGCCCCTGTTCTGTTGTATTATTCAGTACAGATGAAGATGTGACCTCATGGGAAACTGTATACGTTGACGGCAAGGATAAAGGAAGCAAGTTTGTCAAAACCCCTGTAAAATACATAATGGATGGTGTAGAATGTTTGAAAAACAAAAGTACGGGAGTAGATAAAAACACTAAACGTCTTTACAACTATATTGATGCAGGCTATCAATACACGGAGGCTACCACCGGATATACCGGAGAAGTAGTTTACCGCAAAACAGCCAAGACAGAAAACGGGCGCACCATTCTTGCTGATACCAATAACAGCAGTAACGATTTTGCCGTATCAAGTGAAATCAAACCGAAGGAATACAAATAATAGAAAACAAAAGAGACTGTGCCCCAAGAACATATAACCTTCCGGTACAGTCTCTTCAACTACTTCACGAAATAATTAAACCAATTCAGAAATGATGATGAACCATCGATATATACTCTTTACCGGTCTGATGGTAACTGCACTGTACATACATGCCCAAGATATCGAATTACAGACAAAAGAAAAATACGAGTACGCCGATGCTACCCAGTTATGGAGACGTACCCTGAATCCTGCCGGGCTCTCTTTGGATACGCTGACCAACCGGGGAATCAGTTATTTCGAATTCTCTCATCAGCAAGGCACACACTATCGGGTTCAGGACGGTGATGAGCAAAACAAATTATTGTTCACTTCAGAACGATACCAAAAAATTGGGAAATTTCTCTACGGATACGGGCGTTTTACCTTTGACATGGGACGGCAATTCAACCGTTCATGGAGCGACGTATTGCGTAGCCACCACTCCAATCCTTACTTTTCAGGAAGCTCCATCAAAGGAAAGTACGACTTCCAGAACTTCGACCTCTCGGCAGCGTTAGCCACTCTGCCTATCAAAAACTTCACTTTCGGCGCACGACTGGATTATAAAGTAGGAGATCTTTCCCGACTAAAAGACCCCCGTTCACGCACCAATCTGGCAGACTATCAACTGACTCCTGCCGTCACCTACACGTGGAACAAACACTCGCTGGGTCTTAGCGGTTATTACCATCGCAGAAAAGAAAAAATCCCCAACATCACCACCGTACAAACCGATCCGAACCTCAAATACTACACCTTTACCGGAATGGAAAATGCTGATGGTACCACTGGTGGTTACTCCGGTTTTGAACGTGAATTCGTCAACCATGAATTTGGCGGTGAATTGTCTTATCAATATAAGAACGAACGGATTCAAACGCTTACCACCCTTTCATACGCCAAAGGCAACGAAGACGTATGGGGAGACATCAAATATTCACCGGGAAAATATCACACTACCACCTACAACCTGCTTTCTATGAACCGGATCAAATCCGGACGCACAGAACACATCATCGACATTTCCATTAACTATCAGACAGGAAAAGCCGACGAATACCGTCAGGAAAAAATAATAGAAAAAGATCCGGTAACAGGTATCGAATCCTCCTACTGGAACACACTTCTCACGTATGACGAACGTTACACCGTCGATTTACTCAATGCCAATCTGCACTACCGCCTGTTGTGGAGTAATCATCACACCGGAGAAGCCACAGCCTACGCAGGCGCACGCGCCTATTTCCAATCGGTAGAAGATCAATACAATCTTCCGTCTTCATCACTTACAGTCCGCCAGGCAACTATCTGCATGGAAGGCGGATATTCATTCCTGCGCAAAAACAACCGTTCATTATGGATAGAAGCAGAAGCCGGATATCACATCTCGCTATCATCGGACCTGTCACTCAACGATCCGTCCACAGAATACGCCCAAAGTGTGCTTTTACCCGACATAACCTATTATGGAGCATCGTATGCGCACGGAAAATTGCAAATACAATATCAAATGCCTGTAACTATAAAAAAACACACCAACGTGTGGTTCGTCAAAGCCACAGGAGCATATCTGAAGACCGACAAGAAAACCGATTCCAAAATGTTCGGAATAAGTCTCGGACTGTACCATTAACCTTCCTCACCCCACAAAAAACAACCAGATAATTTACACCAATCATGATGAGAATTGCCAATAACAAACTTCGGTTGCTACTCCTGCTGCTCTTTCCCACCCTCCTTTGGGGTAACTCTGCCCCCATGTTTCACATCCGGCAAAACGCCAAAGGATGTTTGGTAGAAATACCCAAACGATTGATAAACCGGGATTTCCTGTTAGCAGCCCGTGTGATGACCGTCAGTTCTCCCAATAATAAAGTCAAACTTTATGCAGGCCAGCGACTTTATGATCCGGTATGGATACGTTTCAAATATGACAAAGAACAGTTATATCTGTTACGTCCCGACTCCAAAAACTTATGTGAGGACACAACTCATCTTTCATATCCGGCTTATGCGCGCAATGCCATCACTCCCATAGCGGAATCCTGGAAAATAGAACAGGAGACAGACAGCTCGATTGTTGTAAACTGGAGCAAATTTCTTAGTGAGCCCATAGAAAGTGTAGACCCTTTTGGAGGGAAAACGTCACCAGGACGTTCCCTGCCCCAACTCAATAAAATACTTCAGGTAGACGTCCACGAAAAGAACCTGGAAGTCAGCGTACAGTATGGTTTTGAAGGAACCACCCAGCCTTTCCTCACTACGATACGGAAATCGCTGTTACTACTGCCTGAGCAACCCATGCAACCACGTATACACGATGCCCGGGTAGGATATGACA
Organism: Bacteroides sp. BFG-606; assembly: GCF_024788145.1. Taxonomy (NCBI): domain Bacteria; kingdom Pseudomonadati; phylum Bacteroidota; class Bacteroidia; order Bacteroidales; family Bacteroidaceae; genus Bacteroides; species Bacteroides sp. BFG-606. Next base: position 5,840,742 of record NZ_JANUIL010000001.1, read on the forward strand.
ATATCCCTAAACGGAAATTCGACTTCGATACTTCCTCAATCGCAGCGGAAAACTACATCACCCGCTTCCGGATTGTCCCCTCTCCTAAAGATGTACGCAGTTATTTGCAAGGCAAACAAGTGAAGCCTCAACAACCCATCGTTTTTTATATAGACGATGCCTTCCCTCCTCTTTGGAAAAAAGCCATACGCAAAGGAATACTGGATTGGAACAAAGCATTCGAAGAGATTGGTTTTAAAGAAGTTATGCAAGCAAAGACATACGCCGAAGCCGGACCGGAGTTCGATCCGAACGATATACGTTTCAACTGTTTCCGATATGTAGTCAGCGATTTCCCGAACGCAATGGGGAAACACTGGGTAGACCCGCGTTCAGGAGAAATTCTGCAAGCAGATGTGTTGTTTCACAGTAATGTCATAGCCCTGCTACGCAAATGGTATTTCCTGCAAACATCAGCCTACCATCCTGCGGCACGCACGAAAACACTACCGGATGACATAACGGCACAATTAATCCGTTACGCCGCCGCCCATGAGATAGGCCACTGCCTCGGACTGGAACATAATTTCAAAGCCTCGTATGCCTATAATACAGAAGACCTGCGCCGTCCGGAATTTACAGAACGTTACGGCACCACCCCGTCCATCATGGATTATGCCCGGTTCAATTATGTCGCCCAACCGGGAGACGGCGTCCGTTACGTATTACCTCCCCTGTTGGGAGTGTACGACCGATACGCCATCCGTATCGGATACGCCTATCTCTCCCGCGAGAACACCCGAACTGTAGCCGGATGGATAGATGAAAAACAAAACGACCCCATGTATCATTGCGGACGCATAGCACCGAGCACCATCCCCACTGATCCTACCGTTCAAACCTCCGATCTCGGCAACGACCCTGTCGCATCGGCAACCTACGGAATCCGCAACCTTCAACAAATATTGACGCAATTGCCGGAATGGAACAAAAAACGTCTGACAGATAACCCGTTTGAGGAGATGCCCGCCACCTATACCGATTTGCAGCAAGCCTATTTCGACCATCTGGAACGTGTGATTCCTTTTATTGGTTTCTCCGATGAAGTATCCGGAAAAGCTGTCGAATTTCTTTGGAAAGAACTGCTTGGCGGATACGACTTCCTACGGACGGATGCCGTATGCAAATATGCCGGCAACCCAACCGAAGCCATCATAAAAGCACAAAAGACAATTATTGAAAAGATGTTTGGCAGAATCATTGCCGAACGAATCTCTTCGAACGAAACACCAGCAGGATTTACCTACGCCCATTATCTGGAAGTCTCTGCCAACTATCTTTTTACGGACAAGACACCGGACATATTCACACGACATTTGCAGGAAAGCTATCTCCAGACCTTGCAATCATTGCTAACAGAAGCACGTACCTCCTCTTTCAGTGTACTCTTCTCCCCGACGGTCAGCGAGCATCTTACCCGCATCCGCGAACAGTTAACAACTAATCCTTCTACCTGGAATAATTATTTAAAAAACAAAATACAATGAAGCTAACTACCATTATTTCCGCCTTCTACCTCCTCTGCCTGTTGTGCATACAACCCGTGCATGCCGATGGAGGCTTCTGGCTACCTACTCAAATACAAGGAAAAGTACATCAGGCAATGAAAAAACAGGGATTGCGTCTTAGTGAAAAAGACATTTACGACATCAACCAGTCGTGCTTGTCGAATGCTATCCTTTCATTAAGTTATGACAACAGTACATTTTCTCCCTCTGCCAGTGCCTCTTTCATCTCCGGTGAAGGACTGGTATTGACCAACTTCCACTGTGTCGCACGTTATCTCGAACATATCTCCGATGCAAACCACGATTACGTGAAGCATGGCTGCTGGGCTACCCAACGCAGCGAAGAGACTTATCTTCCGAATTTACAGGTCAATCAATTAATCACTATCAAAGACGTAACGACGGAAATCACACAAGATACCGGGAATCTTACCGATCAGGCACTTACCCAAAAGATCAACGAGAACGGGAATAAAATTGTCAAATCCCAAGCCAAAGGTCGCGGTGTAGAAGGAAAAATCTACTCCTTATTTGGTGGCAGACAATACATCCTAGCTGTCTTCCGCAGCTTCAAGGATGTGCGTATCGTAGCCGCTCCCCCCATCTCGATAGGGAAATTCGGAGGCGACACAGACAACTGGCAATGGCCCCGTTACTCCGCCGATTTCGCCATCTTGCGCGTTTATGCCAACGATAAAAACCAACCGGCAGCCTACAACAAGCAGAACCGCCCCTATCAACCCGACGCTCATTTGTCTATCTCTACCAAAGGAGTGAAACCCGATGATTTTGTGATGGTTGCCGGATATCCTGCACAAACAAGGCAATATGTCCCTTCGTTCGCCCTTGAGAAAATTGTATTCAAAGACACGCAAGCAGAAGCAGATATTGCCAAAATCAAGCTCGACTTCTACACACAACGTAAAGAAACGGCTGCCGACTCGCTTTATTCCTACTATAACATTAAGGCCGGAAGCGCTGCTAATGTCTATCTAAAATCAATTGGTGAGATCAGTGGTGTGAAAGAATCCGGCATCATTGCCCGGAAACAGCAGGAGGAACAGGCGATGACAGAATGGATTCTGTCTGATGACACCCGTACGCAACGCTACGGGGCAACATTGCTCGATGATATGAAAGCAAACTACGAACGTCTTACCCAACTGAACTTCACAGACCAGATGTTTCGCGAAGTCGCACTTTACGGTACCAACGTCATCCCTTTTGCCGGAAAATTTGAAAAACTGGTGCAAATGGAACAAAGAAAAGGCAAAAATGTAAAGACTGCCATGAAAGGAGAAATCCGCAAACTGAAACCGCTTACCGTAGCATTCTATCGTGATTTCAGACCTGAAGACGACAAATATATCATGAAAAAGATGTTGGCTTATTATCTGGATCACGTAGATTCTATTTTCTACTCCACAGCATTGAAAAAGGTAGAAAAGCATTACCCTCAACATCTTTCTGCCTATATAGACAGCCTGTACGATCATTCCCCCTTGCGTAATCAGGAAAGTATGCTCGCACTTCTGGACAGTGTACCGACACAAGGAACAGCTGCACTGTCACAAGATGGGCTGTATCAGTTGTCACTCGGTTTCTATCTGGTGTATGTAGAAAAAATAAACCGTTTGAAACAAGCGTATCAGAATAAAAACATGAAACTCTACTCCTTGTATCTGCAAGCATACGCTGAAAAGAACAAGGGGACACAAATTGCATTTGACGCTAACCGCACCCTGCGTTATTCTACGGGAAAAGTAAAGGCAGCCGTTCCCAGCGAAGGAGTCATCTATACTCCATTTACAACTGTTGACGGAATGCTCAGCCGTCATCGCCTTTATGCCGGAAACAAGGACTTCAATCTGCCGGCACGTTTCGTCAAACTCATCGAACAACGCCAACCCAGTAACTACTTTAACCAGAAAGTGACACCCACCTGTTGTTTCCTGACAGATGCACATACCACTTCGGGTAGTTCGGGCAGTCCGGTATTGAATGCCAAAGGAGAAGTGGTGGGTATCAACTTCGACCGTATCTGGCAGGGACTTAGTTCCGATTACGAAACTGCAGGCAATGAGAAAAGCCGTAACATCGCAGTAGATATCCGCTATGTATTATGGACTTTGGAGCAATACTCACATTCCCAATACATATTAAACGAATTGGACATTCACTAACTTAGTAAATTCTATATAAAAATGTTATCTCCCAAAACACTAAAATACTTACGTTTAACGCACCGTTATGTATCTTTCATTTGTGCAGGCATCCTGTTTGTCTATCTCCTTTCCGGCTTCCTGCTCAACCACCGGAAAGAATTTACATTCATGAATCAGAAAAAGGAACGCACAGTGGACTATATATTCCAGCTCCCTGCCAATAAAGACGATTTTACAGAAGCCGATGCACGAAAGATTATCTCCGATCTCTCATGCAATCCCGACCTGTATAACCGTTTCAGCCTCAGTAAAAACAAACTGACCATCTTTGGCAAAGAGCAATTGGTAATCAAGTTGGATGCAACCAGCCAGCAGGCATTTATCAAAGAAATGCATCGTCCCGCTTTCCTAACCGCATTGAATAAGTTACATCGCAATCCGGGTTCTTTATGGACAATAACCTCCGATGCATTCCTCTTACTCATGTTTATTTTGCTCATCACCGGGTTACTGATTGTTCCCGGGAAAAAGGGATTGTGGGGCATTGGCGGAATTCTAACGATAATAGGAATTTTAATACCTATATTGATTTACTGGATGATAGTATAATTTCTTATTTTTATTTATCCGTATGCATCTTTCTGTACTATCTTTCCGTATCGCAGAAAACAAAAAAGGACCTTTATTCAAGGTCCTTTTTAATCACTTCGTCCATTTCTTTTATACGTTTCTCACGGTCTTTAATGGGACCGTCTTTCTTGTCATTCTTAAATGCGTCATCGGCACGGTCGGCAACCTCGCCACTCCATTCCTCAAACTGGTTCTTAGCCGGACGACCATTCGGTTCGATATTTTCTTCGGCTATCGAATCATGCCTGTTAATCATATCATCCATAAGTTCTCGTTTTAAAAGTTTATGGCTATAAGACAATACAAACGAAGAAAAGTTTTCTATTTTAATGATTTTTGAAGAAATCAGTCATGTTATTATACTATCAAAGAAACACTCCAGCCCAATCTGTGTCATTCATCCAGATACCTATATAAATTACAGTTACCGGCAACGTCCAGTACATTCAGCTCTTTCAAGCGTTTTTCCACTTTCTTTTGTGAAACCAGCCCGAAATTCCGTAACATATCACGCAATTTCCTAAACCCATATTGAGAAGTGATTTGTAGCAGTTCCCGGAGTGTTTTTATATCAGCTTCTGAAATGATCCGCTGCGACCGAATATCGAATTTCAATTCTGTGATAGGAGTATCGAGCAAAGCCTTTGCCGCTTTTATATCTTCGGGAATAAAAATTTCCGGATTCGTCTCTTCTGCTTCCCTCATGAGCATATCATTATCAAAGCCATTCTGGCGGGATTTCATTTCATACGCCCTTATTGTTGCTCTAAGGCGGATATTTTCTTCCTTATAAGTCCTAAGGAATCCCGCTTGAGATTTTATTTCCTGTACAAGTCCCTCAAATACTTTCTGCGCTTGACGATATTTCATGTGTTTCCGGACACTAAAATCCTTGATGTTTCCTTGCAAGACGGTATAGAGAAACAGTTGCCGTCTTTCATCATTTCTTATCATTCCGGCAAGCTCTTTTATTATTAACCGAATCAATGGGGTCAACTCTTTCAGCGATTGAAGCAGAAAAAGTTCCTCTTCATTTTCCTTCATCTTCTCATCCATCCGGCGTTTGTGTTCTTCTTCGGAAAGACTGAACCGGATATTTCGTTCAAGACAATCCGTCAGACTGTTTTCATCAAGCATCAGATAATCACCGATTTCTGAATAAATAATCTCCTGTCTTTTACACCAAGTAATAATACGTCTGGTAGATACCTGATACTTGGTTGCTGCTTCTTCAATACCAATCCATTGTTTTGTTGTCATACCTCGTTTTGTTTTTAGATGTATACGTCGCAACCAAATATAAAAAAGGTGCGAACGATACATATATTTCCCAACAGCGGTACTAGCAAAACCGACAGATGAAAATACAGTATGCCCGCACCAAAACTTATATATCGATAAGGATATAAGCTTGGCACGGACATTTGATTTATCATCTGTTTGAAAATTGCTAGTTTCCTGTTAGATAAATTAAATGTCCTATAAATACAAGTCCGGCTGTCAAAGGTCCGGTCCTTGATTGCAAATATACTTCTTTTTTCTGAAAAGAAAGATAATAAATGACAAGCTTTTTAGTTACAATGGAATTTTATATAAGATAAATAAGTAAACAACTACATGGGGGAATAGTTTCATCGGCGAGAAACTAAAGTTCCATCAGTGTGAAACTATAGTTTCACCTAAGAGAAACTAATAGTTCCAAGCAGGAGAAACTACAGTTTCAAGGCGATGAAACTGTAGTTTCGCACCGCAAAACCAATAGTTTCAAGGCTTGAAACTATCGGTTACAAGGCAGATCCCGCCCCGTATGTACAGGGGTAATAAATAAAATAGCTTATCTGCCTGTGGTTAATACTATTCAGGCCATGAAACTTCATCTGTGATTTTTACTTGATTTGGGTATGCATCTCTACCATACCGCCTTTGCAGTGCGTTTATCTCTTCTTTGCTTTGCAGTGACAGCATTATTGCCGTCACAGTGCTGTCACCATGCTGCTGTCACGCCATTAACTTTTCATAATCAAACAGTTAAGTCACAATCTGTGACAGATGACAGCAAATTTATTTTTTTATTTATTGGAGAGAGTATAAGTTCAACTTATAAATGCAATATCTCTTTTTTTATTAATCGGACTTTAGATGCAAAGTTGCTTATTTATTCCGATAGAGTTGCGGACGGAAAGGAACATAAAGAGTGTAATTACTATCCGCCGGCTTTCCTCCCACCAATGCAGGTGACCATTTCGGCATCCCTTTGACAATACGGAGAGCCTCCTCTGCAAATTCCGGATGAGTGGAACGTAGAATATGAGGACGAAGGATAACCCCTTCTTTATCAATAGTAAACTCACATAAAGCATAACCCGAAACATTCTTCTCCAAAAGCCCTGACGGATAAACCATTTCACTGGCAATATATTCTTCCGGAGTCATCGCAGAGAAATGAGCAGGTTCCTCCACCTGTCTTCCGGAAAGTGTCTTTGAACGGGGACCCACCGGATAAATTCCGATATACATCGGCCGCTTATAAGCATCCGGCTCTTCCTTGGTACGCTGTTGCAATGCTTTTAATAAAGCAGCAGCCTCCACTGCCAACGTCTGTTCCGAAATATTTTCCCCCCGGGATAACATATAAGCCGACTGACAAACCAACACGAGACGTTCCATCAACGTTCCCTTTTCCGGCGACCATTTACGTCCCATCTGCTCTTTACCTTTGGCATTCGTAGAAGAGAAAAAATAAACAATTCCATCCAAACCAGCCGTAGAACCGTCCAAATCCTGTACCTGCTCTGTCACTAAACGGAAGATAGCCCCTAAAGACTGATACAGGGAAGCACTAATGACAACCGATTTAGTATCCACCGTCACCGTTCCCTTCTCCGCCTGCCAATAAGTACGCGATAATGTGTTCGAAACCAGCGTATAACGTCCGTTCCTCTTCTCTACCGACATTGCATACTCCGGCGAAAAGGAAGGGATAGCTGCAAAACGCGCATAAGGCTGTTTCTGGAAGCCTGTATTAAGTAAAGAAAACACACTACGATAATATTCGCCTAACTCGCCTGTATAAGTGGAAAAAGGCTTCACCGGCTCCAAATAGTCAATTTGGGCCGCAAGGCGAAAAGAAAAGGTTAAAAGCAGAAGACAGAAAACAATCTTTTTCATAAGTTGCCGGATTTTCGGTACATATCGGCAACAAAGATACAAATTATTTCGATGGTTCGTGATAAAATTATATCTTTGCACGGTTTTTACTAAGAAACTGAATAACAATACATCAAAAATATGATAGCTAAGATTGAACAACTTCTGAAAGAGGTGGAAGCCTTACACGCCTCCAATGCCGAAGAACTCGAAGCTCTCCGCATCAAATACCTAAGTAAGAAGGGAGCCATTAACGACTTAATGGCAGATTTCCGTAACGTAGCTGCCGAACAGAAAAAAGAAGTCGGCATGAGACTGAATGAACTGAAAACAAAAGCGCAGGACAAAATCAACGCGCTGAAAGAAATGTTTGAAAGTCAGGACAACGATTGTGACGGACTGGATTTGACACGTTCGGCTTATCCTGTGGAACTCGGCACACGCCACCCGCTCACCATTGTAAAGAACGAAATCATTGATATCTTTGCCCGTCTGGGATTCAGCATTGCCGAAGGTCCGGAAATTGAAGATGACTGGCACGTGTTCTCGGCACTGAACTTTGCCGAAGACCATCCGGCACGCGATATGCAGGATACTTTCTTTATCGAAGCCCACCCGGACGTAGTATTGCGTACACATACTTCTTCTGTACAGACCCGTGTGATGGAAACGTCACAGCCTCCTATCCGCATCATCTGTCCGGGACGTGTATATCGTAACGAAGCTATCAGCTATCGCGCACACTGTTTCTTCCATCAGGTAGAAGCGCTGTATGTAGATAAAAACGTATCATTCACCGACTTGAAGCAGGTGTTGCTGCTCTTCGCCAAAGAAATGTTCGGTGCTGATACAAAAATTCGTCTGCGTCCGTCTTACTTCCCGTTTACCGAACCAAGTGCGGAAATGGATATCAGCTGTAACATCTGCGGTGGCAAAGGATGTCCGTTCTGTAAACACACCGGCTGGGTAGAAATCCTCGGTTGCGGTATGGTAGACCCGAACGTACTTGAATCAAACGGAATAGACAGCAAAATATACAGCGGTTATGCTCTCGGTATGGGTATCGAGCGTATCACAAACCTGAAATATCAGGTGAAAGACCTCCGTATGTTCTCTGAAAACGATACGCGCTTCCTAAAAGAATTCGAGAGCGCTTACTAAATTAGATTTCACCACAGAGGACGCAGAGGACACAGAGTTCTTATTTCAGCCGTATCAACTACGGCTCGTTTTTCATAGAAAGTCATTAGAAAGAAAAAACTCCGTGAGACTCTGCGTCCTCTGCGTCCTCTGTGGTGAAACAAATACATTCATTATGGCAAAGGATAGACTCATTACTCCCAGTTATTGTTTCATCTTGGCAGCCAACTTCCTGCTATACTTCGGTTTCTGGTTGCTGATTCCTGTTTTGCCGTTCTATTTATCCGAATTCTTTCAGGCTGGAAATTCCACTATCGGCATTGTCCTCTCCTGCTACACGGTGGCAGCCCTCTGTATCCGTCCGTTTTCCGGCTATCTGCTCGACACGTTTGCCCGGAAACCTCTTTATCTGTTTGCTTACTTCATCTTCATGATGATGTTCGGCGGATATTTAATTGCCGGTTCCCTTACCTTATTTATTATCTTCCGAATCATTCACGGAGTCTCTTTTGGAATGGTCACAGTAGGCGGAAACACGGTAGTGATAGACATTATGCCCTCTTCCCGGCGAGGGGAAGGCTTAGGTTATTACGGGCTTACCAACAACACAGCCATGTCCATCGGACCGATGTTCGGACTGTTTCTGCATGATGCGGGAGTTTCTTTTGCTACGATATTCTGTTATGCATTCGGTTCCTGCATTTTAGGTTTTCTATGTGCAAGTCTGGTAAAAACGCCCTACAAGCCTCCTGTGAAACGGGAGCCGATCTCGCTCGACCGCTTTATCCTGATGAAAGGACTGCCTGCCGGACTTAGTCTGCTGTTACTTTCCATCCCTTACGGAATGACCACTAACTATGTCGCCATGTACGCCCGCCAAATAGGATTGAACACACAAACCGGGTTCTTCTTTACCTTTATGGCAGTCGGTATGGCCATCTCCCGCATCTTTTCAGGAAAACTGGTGGATCGCGGAAAAATAACGCAAGTAATAGCTGCCGGATTATACCTGGTTGTTTTCAGTTTCTTCCTGCTTTCAGCCTGTGTATACCTGATTCAATGGAATGATACCGTCTGTACCCTGCTGTTTTTTGGCATCGCATTATTAATGGGTGTCGGGTTTGGCATTATGTTTCCGGCATTTAACACGCTGTTTGTCAACCTCGCCCCTAACAGCCAGCGGGGAACAGCGACTTCTACCTACCTCACTTCCTGGGATGTAGGAATCGGCATCGGTATGCTGACCGGAGGATATATCGCAGAAATAAGTACATTTGATAAGGCCTATCTTTTCGGAGCCTGCCTGACGGTAGTTTCCGCCCTCTATTTCAGACTAAAAGTGACGCCTCATTACCATAAAAACAAGCTACGATGAGAAAGAAAGAACGTTATGAGAAAGTAATCGCCTGGTTTCAGGACAACATACCTGTAGCCGAAACCGAACTGCATTACAACAATCCGTATGAGTTGCTGATCGCTGTTATTCTTTCTGCACAATGCACGGACAAACGGGTGAATATCATCACTCCTCCTTTGTATAAAGATTTTCCGACTCCGGAAGCACTGGCTGCCACTACGCCGGAAGTGATTTTCGAATACATACGAAGCGTGTCTTATCCCAACAACAAAGCCAAACATCTGGTCGGCATGGCAAAGATGCTGGTGAATGACTTCAATAGCGAGGTGCCGGATAATCTGGAAGATCTGATAAAGTTGCCCGGTGTAGGAAGAAAGACAGCCAATGTGATTCAGTCGGTTGTATTCAAAAAAGCGGCAATGGCGGTAGATACACACGTGTTCCGTGTCAGCCACCGCATCGGACTGGTCCCGGACAGTTGCACCACCCCGTTCAGCGTGGAAAAAGAACTGGTGAAGAATATTCCTGAAAAGCTCATACCGATTGCCCATCACTGGCTCATCCTGCACGGCCGTTACGTTTGTCAGGCACGTACTCCCAAATGTGACACCTGTGGTTTGCAAATGATGTGCAAATATTTCTGTAACACCTATAAAGTTACAAAAGAGGAACCAAAAGCCAAGAATAAATAACGATTTAATAGCAAGGAACCGAAATAAATAGTAACTTTGCAGTCGTTCTAAAAGAAGAATTTTAAAAACACTTTTAAATAAAAATAGAGTATTATGCAGACAATTGACAAATTCAATTTTGCCGGTAAAAAGGCATTTGTTCGCGTGGACTTCAATGTACCCCTGGACGAAAACTTCAACATTACAGATGACACTCGTATGCGTGCAGCTCTTCCTACTTTGAAGAAGATTCTGGCAGACGGCGGAAGCATCATCATTGGCTCTCACCTGGGCCGTCCGAAAGGCGTTGCCGATAAGTTCTCTTTGAAACATATCATCAAGCATCTGTCTGAACTGCTGGGCGTTGAGGTTCAGTTCGCTAACGACTGCATGGGCGAAGAAGCTGCTGTAAAAGCTGCTGCTCTGCAACCGGGAGAAGTGCTGTTGCTCGAAAACCTTCGTTTCTACGCTGAAGAAGAAGGCAAACCAAGAGGTTTGGCAGAAGATGCAACTGACGAAGAAAAAGCTGCTGCTAAGAAAGCTGTAAAAGAAAGCCAGAAAGAATTTACCAAGAAATTGGCTTCTTACGCTGACTGCTACGTAAACGACGCATTCGGTACTGCCCACCGTGCACACGCTTCTACAGCATTGATCGCTAAATATTTCGACGTAAACAACAAGATGTTCGGTTACTTGATGGAGAAAGAAGTGAAAGCTGTTGATAAAGTATTGAACGACATCCAACGTCCGTTCACTGCTATCATGGGTGGTTCTAAAGTTTCTTCTAAGATCGAAATCATCGAAAACCTGTTGAGCAAGGTGGACAACCTGATCATCGCCGGTGGTATGACTTATACATTTACTAAAGCAATGGGGGGTAAAATCGGTATCTCTATCTGTGAGGACGACAAACTTGACCTGGCTTTGGATTTGATAAAGAAAGCTAAAGAAAAAGGTGTAAACCTGGTATTGGCTGTTGACGCTAAGATTGCTGACGCATTCTCTAACGATGCAAATACTAAATTCTGTGCTGTTGACGAAATTCCTGACGGATGGGAAGGTCTTGACATCGGTCCTAAGACTGAAGAAATCTTCGCTAACGTGATCAAAGAATCTAAGACTATTCTTTGGAACGGTCCTACAGGCGTATTCGAATTTGATAACTTCACTCACGGTTCACGTGCAGTAGGTGAAGCAATCGTTGAAGCAACTAAGAAAGGCGCATTCTCACTCGTAGGTGGTGGCGACTCTGTAGCTTGCGTTAACAAGTTCGGTTTGGCTAACGGTGTGTCTTATGTTTCAACTGGTGGTGGCGCATTGCTCGAAGCAATCGAAGGAAAAGTTCTTCCGGGTATCGCTGCTATTCAAGAATAAGATTATTGTTAATTTCACACAAAAATGTTGGTCGGGGCAGTTCTTTGTGAAAAGAGTTGCCCCTATTTATAAAAAAAGAGGTCCTCTTATTTATAAAAACGAGGTATGAAAAGACCGGTACTATTCTTTTGGTTCATCCTTTTCTTCCTTTACTCTTGCCAGAGTAAGAAAGGAGACAGCTCTTTTTTACCTCTAGCCGAACTGCAACCACTTACCTTAGGCATGATGCCTACACTAGACGGACTTCCTTTTCATATAGCCAAAACGCAAGGCATTTACGACTCATTAGGACTGGACTTGACCATTCTTTCATTCAACTCTGCCAACGACCGAAACGCTGCTTTCCAAACCCGGAAAATGGATGGCATGATTACTGATTATCCCAGTGCGGTAGCATTACAAGCTATTCATCATACTGATTTAGCATTCATCCTGAAGAATGACGGTTATTTCTGCTTCATTGTCTCCAAAGAAAGTAATATCAACCAACTGGAACAGCTCAAGGAAAAGAATATCGCTGTATCGCGCAACACAGTTATCGAATATGCCACCGACCAGCTATTAAGCAAAGCCGGAATCAAGCATACGGAAATAAACATGCCGGAAATCGGCCAGCTTCCTCTCCGCCTGCAAATGTTGCAGTACAATCAGATTGACGCCTCTTTCCTGCCCGATCCTGCCGCATCCATCGCCATGAACAATAAACATCGTTCATTGGTAAGTACACAAGAGCTGGGTATCGATTTCACCGCTACCGCTTTTTCACGAAAAGCACTCAACGAAAAGAGAAAAGAAATCGAGTTACTCATCACAGGATATAACCTGGGAGTAGATTATATAAAAATGCACCCGCAGAAAGAATGGGAACAAGTACTGATAGAAATAGGTGTGCCCGAAAATCTGACAGGGCTCGTTGCCCTCCCCGGTTATCAAAAAGCAAAACGCCCCTCCGCTGAAGCGATAGACAAGGCTATACACTGGTTGAAAGAAAACCACCGAATACCCCAAACCTACTCTGAAAAGAATCTGATTGACACTACGTTTATCCCCACAGTATCAACCATAATCAAATAACAACTGACTCATGCGAAAAACACTACTTAAACTCTTCACTTTTGTATTATGTATAATAGGTATGCAAAATGCCCTTCTTGCACAAGAACAAACGCCACTAAATCAGGTTGTCAACACGCTGAAAGAACGAATTAGCCTCTCCGGATATGCCCAGCTGGGATATACATACGACGATGCAGCGAATCCTGACAATACATTCGACATCAAAAGAATCATTTTCATGGCACATGGAAAGATCACCAAACGGTGGACTTGCGACTTTATGTATGACTTCTACAATGGCGGTATGCTACTCGAAGTATATACCGATTATCAGTTTCTCCCCGGACTTACGGCACGTATCGGTGAATTCAAAGTTCCTTATACCATAGAAAACGAATTGTCTCCTACTACAGTAGAACTTATTAATTGCTATTCACAATCTGTCTGCTATCTGGCAGGAGTAAGCGGTAGCGATAAGTGTTACGGAATGACTTCCGGACGGGATATTGGCATGATGCTTCACGGGAAAGTATTTCGAGACTTCCTGCAATATAAAGTGGCCGTAATGAACGGGCAGGGATTGAATACCAAAGACAAAAACAACCAGAAAGATGTGGTCGGCAATTTGATGGTTTATCCTCTGAAATGGTTATCCGTAGGTGGTTCGTTCATCCGCGGAACAGGGCACGCCATAGCCGATTCGGAATATACCGGAATCAAAGCGGGAGAAAATTACGCCAAGAAACGTTGGAGTGCAGGAGGTGTTGTCACTACTCCGACTTTTAATCTGCGTACGGAATATCTTGGCGGAAAAGACCGAAGTGTGACAAGTGAAGGCTTCTATGCAACGGGAAGCCTACGCTTTGCACGGAATTTCGATTTCATCGCTTCGTACGATTATTTCAACCCGAACAAGAGCGCAGATTTCAAACAAAATAACTATATTGCAGGCGTACAATACTGGTTTTATCCCAGATGTCGATTGCAGGCACAATATACCTTTTGTGACAAAAAAGGAGATGGACAGAAAGATTCCAATCTGATACAGGCACAGGTACAGGTGAGGTTTTAATTCAAGTATTGAGTGTCAAGTATTAAGTATTAATCGTAGTAGTTGAAAACAGACTATCATTCATTCCCATAGGGTTATGAATGAAATTATAAATAAGGAATTAGGCACGGATTACGCGGATTACACGGTTTTGGCTGCGCAATCTTTTTGAAGCCGTGTAATCCGCGTAATCCGTGCCTGAATATATTCCTCTTGGAACAAATATTAATCTTATTAATAACAATAGCTAAAAAAACATGGAAAGTAAAATCGCCGAAACCAATGCCCGAATAGACGTGGCCGACGTATTAAGAGGATTGGCAGTAATGGGAATCATCCTCTTGCACAGTATTGAACACTTTAATTTCTATTCTTTTCCGGAAGAAGTCCCTTTTGAATGGATGAAATTTACCGATCAGGCAATCTGGAGAGGATTATTCTTCACATTCAGCAATAAAGCATACGCTGTATTTGCTTTGCTATTCGGTTTCAGTTTCTATATTCAGGACAATAACCAACAACGGAGAGGGAAAGATTTCCGCCTGCGTTTTTTATGGAGATTATTCATCCTGTTCATTATAGGACAATTCAATGCCGCTTTCTTTACCGGTGAAATATTAACCATGTATGCAATTTTAGGAATTATCCTGCCGATATTCTGCCGGATGAGTGACCGTACAGTTGCCATCTTTGCTACTTTATTAATCCTTCAACCTATCGACTGGGCAAAATTGATCTATGCCTTATGCAATCCTGACTATGTGGCAGGTAAAAGTCTGGCAGGTTATTATTTCAGCATCGCTTTCGACGTGCAAAAGCATGGCAACTTCCTTGAAACAGTCCGCATGAATATGTGGGAAGGACAAATGGCTAACATGACCTGGGCATTGGAACACGGACGTATCTTACAAACACCGGGACTATTCCTATTCGGAATGCTGGTTGGTCGCCGCAAATATTTCCTGTATAGCGAACAGAACGAACGCTTGTGGCTAAAAGCATTGGCAATTTCGCTTCTCTGCTTCTTCCCCATCTACGGATTAAATAATATGTTGCCGGAATTCATCGAACGGAGTGCCGTCCTTGTTCCTCTACAATTGATATTAAGTTCATTCAGCAGCCTTAGTTTCATGGTATTACTGGTGACAGGATTACTGTTGACTTTCTACCGTGTGAAAGACCGCAGTTTCTTTATGCGTTTCACCTCTTATGGTAAAATGAGTTTAACGAACTATCTCGGGCAATCTATTTTCGGTTCTCTTTTGTTCTATCATTGGGGATTCGAATTGGGACGATATTTAGGAATCACATATAGTTTTCTTTTTGGCATCCTTTTTGTTCTATTACAAATGGTATTCTGTTCGTGGTGGCTCCGACACCATAAACATGGTCCTTTTGAGGGTCTCTGGAAACGTTTGACCTGGATTGGAAAAAATAAATAATTAAATAATGATGAACGAAAAAACAATTAATGAACAATACGCATATATACGTACCTTACTTGAAGAGAAAAGACTCAAGGAAGCTTTGATGCAGTTGGAATCTCTGCTGTGGCAGTGTCCTGACTGGGATCTGCGCACCCGCCTGGAACAATTGCAGACTTCCTACAAGTATATGCTGGAATACATGAAACAAGGAGCAAATGACCCTGAACGGTGGAATCTGTATCAGAAAATGGTATCAGACACGTGGGGAATTGCCGACCAATCACGTTTGCTCATATTGGATAACGCTTCATCAAGATACTATCATGAAGTACGACGCACTCCCAAATCGCCAGACTTGTCAAACTATGGTCTTAAAACCATATTGCACATACTGGAGTCTTTTAATGACGACTTGGCAGTCAGCGGATTACTGTCTGACGAAAAGATGGATGAAGTATTAAAGCGGCATGAGGACACGCTCAAGTTTATGTTTATCAGAACATGGACGAACAGTGCATGGACTCCCGAAGACGAGGAAGATGCAAAAGCCATGCTTGCCTCGGAATTACTTCCGGGAGATGACTTATGTTTGTTTGTCAGCGCCCTCACATTAAGCTTGATGGAATGTTTCGACTTACGAAAAATAATGTGGTTGCTTGATGCTTACGAGCATCCCAACGTCAACGTCAGTCAACGGGCATTGGTTGGTGCGATGATTATTTTCCACATTTACAGAAGCCGCCTTACTTTCTATCCGGAACTGATAAAAAGGGTGGATCTCATGGAAGAAATTCCTTCATTCAGAGAAGATGTCGCACGTATTTACCGCCAAATGCTATTATGTCAGGAAACGGAAAAGATTGATAAAAAGATGAGGGAGGAGATTATTCCCGAAATGCTGAAGAATGTTTCCTCCATGAAAAATATGCGGTTCGGCTTTGAAGAAAGCGATGAAGAGAACAACGATATGAATCCGGATTGGGAAGATGCATTCGAGAAATCCGGACTGGGGGATAAATTGCGTGAAATGAACGAATTGCAGTTGGAGGGTGCAGATGTATATATGAGCACTTTTGCGGCATTGAAAAACTATCCGTTCTTCCGCGAGGTACATAACTGGTTTTATCCATTCAGCAAGCAACAGTCTAATGTGCTCAAGGCAATGAAGCAGGCGGGAAATCAGGGAGGCAGTCTACTGGATTTAATTCTTCAATCGGGGTTCTTCAGCAATAGTGATAAGTACTCGCTCTTTTTCACGATCCATCAATTGCCACAGTCACAACAGGATATGATGTTGAGCCAACTGAACGAACAGCAGGTTGCAGAATTGGCGGAGAAATCGAATGTTGAGACGATGAAGAAATTCAATGAACGTCCGGGAACGGTCAGCAACCAATACCTGCACGATTTGTATCGTTTCTTCAAACTTAGTGTGCGTAAGAGTGAATTCAGAGATATTTTTAAAGAGAAGCTCGATCTTCATCATGTCCCTGCACTCGATAATATATTGCACTGGGAAGATGTATTGTTTCCCATTGCCGATTTCTACCTGTCAAAGGAACGTTGGGACGAGGCTATCGAAATTTATGAGGAGTTGGAAACGATTGGCGGATTCGAAGGAGAGAGTGCGGAATATTATCAGAAGTTTGGCTATGCATTGCAAAAAAGGAAGAAATATGCAGAGGCTATTCAGGCTTACCTGAAAGCAGACACGCTGAAACCGGATAATATCTGGAACAATCGCCATCTGGCTATTTGTTATCGGCTGAACAGAAACTATCAGGTAGCAATCACCTACTACAAAAAGGTAGAAGAAGCTGCTCCGGAAGATACCAACGTGACTTTCCATATCGGTAGTTGTCTGGCTGAATTGGGGCAATATGAAGAAGCACTGAATTATTTCTTCAAACTGGATTTCATCGAGAGCAATTGCATCAAGGCATGGCGTGGTATCGGCTGGTGTTCATTCATCAGCCAGAAACATGAACAGGCGATGAAGTATTATGAAAAAATAATAGAACAAAAGCCTCTGGCTATTGACTATATGAATGCAGGACATGTTGCTTGGGTGATGGGAGATATTCAGAAAGCTGCCGTTTTCTATGGAAAAGCCATTACAGCAAGTGGAAACCGGGAACGATTCTTGGAAATGTTCCATAAAGATGAAGAGGCTCTTCTCACACAAGGAATTCGGGAAGAAGATATTCCTCTGATGCTGGATTTATTATAGTTTTCGCATCTTTCAGTTTGGGATATTCAGTAAATGTTCCTGCTTAAAAATACAGAAAAAGGCTGCCTCATTTTCTATTTCGAGGCAGCCTTTTTTGCATTATTGTACTAAGTATATCTTATGTATTTTATGTAATCAATACGTTAATTACACTGATATATTCAGATAGATTCAAGATACTTACTATAGCTTTTTCAACTCTCCGTACAGTTTCTGTATAGGAAGTCCCATAATATTATAGAAACTACCGGAAATTGATTTAACCCCGATATATCCGATCCATTCCTGAACGCCATAAGCTCCTGCCTTATCCATCGGCTGATAACGATCTACGTAATACAGGATTTCATCTTCCGACAAGACATCAAACAAAACTTCGGAGGAAGCGGTAAAGCTTTTTTGCCACTCGGTAGTAGTCAGGCAAACTCCTGTGAAGACCTGATGAGATTTTCCCGAAAGAGTACGAAGCATTTCAACGGCTCCTTCCCTGCCCTCCGGTTTTCCAAGTACTTTCCCATCTAACCAGACTATGGTATCTGCCGTAATCAATAATTCTCCCGGCTTCATCATGGTACGGTAAGCATCTGCCTTTTCACGAGCAATATATTCAGGTATTTCAGCACCCACCAATGTGTCCGGATATGACTCGTCTATATCCGGCAATGTTCTGACTACATAGTCTACTCCCAGTCCTGACATCAGTTCTTTCCGACGGGGAGAATTGGAAGCTAATATAATCCGGTATTTCTTTAAGTTATCAAGCATGATTTTATTTACGATTTGACGATTTACTATTTACGATTGAAAATACTTTTTATTGATGATTGAAAAATGTTTCTGTTGATGATTAAGAGCAATTTCGTTGACGGTCAAAAGTACTGCTATTGACATCACCGGATTAATTTACAAAGATACTCCAATCGTAAATTGTCCAATCGTCTAATCCATTCACCAACCGAAAGCGTCTTCCGCCATCCATAGACCGTGAGCTTTCAGCACCTGCTCCACTACATCACGTCCGCATCCGCGTCCACCGTCTGCATATGAGATATACTTTGCAACGGATTTCACTTCCGGCACGGCATCTTTCGGACAGCATGGCAGTCCGCACTCACGCATCACTTCGATATCCGGTACGTCATCTCCCATATATAAAATTTCATCATCGGTCAATCCGTACTTATCACGAAAAGCACGATAATCGTGTATCTTCACAGCAGAACCCATGTATAAATCCTTCACTCCCAGTCCTTCAAAACGAATACGTACCGCTTCTGTGCGGCCACCGGTGATGATAGCTATGTGAAGTCCTTTTTTCACAGCCAGCTGGATGGCATATCCATCTTTGATATTCACGGTTCGCATCGGTTCACCGGAAGGATGCAAAGGTACAGTGGTCGAACTCAATACTCCGTCCACGTCAAAAGCTAAAGCTTTGATACGGGATAAATCATAGTTGATGGTGCTCATGGATACTTTTGCTCATTAGTTTATATATTTCCTGCAATGCCGGAGAATCTACCAACATGGCAAGATGATTACTCATCACATTCTCATCGTAACGAACAGCGGGTCCGGTCTGTGCATCACGTGGCGCCAATTCGTGTACTTTACGAGCCGTTTCATCTATCAGCGGAAGCATGACATCGAAAGGCAAGTTGTATTTTTCAAGTAAATCGGCTGCTAATGCATACATGTGATTTGTGAAGTTGCAGATAAAAACAGCAGCCAAATGAAGGCTTTTACGTTGCTCGGAAGAAGCTTCGTAGACCTTTTCCGAAAGAGTGGCGGCAACAGCCTTCAACAGCTCCACATCTTCCGGCCTTTTCGCTTCAACAAAGAAAGGCACTTCCTGAAATTTGACTTCACGCTGTTTGCTGAATGTCTGCATCGGATAGAATACTCCGTAACGTTCTGCATGCCCTTCCCAAACGCTCATCGGGATGCTTCCTGCCGTATGCACCAACAAAGACGCCTGCTTTCCCTCTGTTATCTGCGGTAACAAATCTACTAAAGCGGCATCTTTCAACGATACGATATACAATTTTGCATCTTTGGAGACAGCCTGCAAATCTGTAGTATATTCAGCTTCTACTTTCTCGGCTAAGGCACGGGCAGATTCCATGGTCCGGCTATATATCTGTACAATGCGGAAGCCTTTACGATAAAGAGCTTTCGCCAGATTAGTAGCCAAGTTACCTGCACCGATAAACACGATCGGTGTATCTTCTATACTTCTTTTCATTATTCTCTTATCGTTTTGCAAACCAGAATAAAATGATTCCGATGATGAGCAATGTCAATGGCAACAGATATCCGGATAACGAACCTAATAAGGATATTACCAAACCGATATTCATCACTAGCCAAAGGCCAAGCAACACCAGACCAATTGATTTATCACGTTTGAAAATAAGGAAACAGATCGAAGCGTACAATAACATATTGTCCTTATTCATTACCCATGGTAGCCCGATGGAAGAAAAATGAATCAACTTATCGATCAGAAAAAGTGCTCCGATTACAATAAAGGTAACAGCGGTAGCCAGATAGGTATCTTTACTATTATTCGCTTTAGCAGCTCCCATGCTTATTTTCCTCCAAACTTATTAATATGAATTTTCTCCCATTGAAGATGTTCCTCATTGAAAGGTTTACGTTCCATCCCTTTATGGCCGATAGCAATGACAGAAAGAATCTGAAGTTGCAAGGGAATATCCAAAATTCCATGGACAAATTCATCGGAAGGCATTCCGGTAGCAGTGAAACGTTCGCGAACCTGCACCCAACAACTTCCCAAGCCAAGATCTTCAGCCTGCAACTGTATCATGATGGAAGCAATGGAAGCGTCTTCAATCCAAACATCGCTAGCCAACGGATCGGCCATTACAACAATCGCCAAAGCTGCGTCGGCAATGAACGAAGAAGCCTGTTCTTTGCAATGAGACAATTCTTTCAATACCTCTTTATCATCAACCACTACAAACTGCCAACTATTACTACGTTTGGAAGAAGGAGACATCAAAGCTGCTTTCATCAATGCAACTACCTGATCTTGTGTCAATTCTTCATCGGTGAACTTCCGCATACTACGACGGTTCTTTATCAATTCACTGAAATTTTCCATATTATTTCCGGTTTCATTTGATTAATGTATGCAAAGATAATGCAAACCGAGCGTAATAGGAAATAAAAGTTTATACTAAATGAAGAATATATCGTATCTTTGCACAGAGAAATAATTTCATTATGAAAAAGCGAATTACACAAGACGATTACGTTAAAGCGAATCGTAAAGCTAGCCGTGAGGCAGAAATTGAGATGTACGGGCACCCTATTTGTCACAAACGAGTGCACCAGTCAAAGAAAGTATATAACCGTAGAAAGATAAAGGCAGCCGATAAAAAGCTGCCTTATTTTTTTGTATTCAGGATAGCGTCACTATATTTAGAGGTATTAAAAAGATAGTTTATCTATACAATCCGTGTTAATTCTCCAGTTGTAGAATCGATAATAAATCCGTAAACTGTCACATCTGAAGGAATCAAAGGATGACGCACGATAAAATCGACTGTTCCCCTCACGGACTTTTCCGTATCTTCGAAGCCATCCAGCCAGGCATGAAAATCAACTCCGCAGAAGCGCATCATGTCAATATAATCCGGATTTATCCCCCGTGCCGTCATCTTTTCAAGCATCGTTTCACTATGCATGTGACAAGCTCCACAATCAGAATGAGCAATCACCATTATCTCCTCCACACCCAGTTCAAAGATAGCTACGAGTAAACTCCGGATCACGCTACCGAAAGGATGGGAAATAACGCCACCTGCATTCTTTATCATTTTTACATCGCCATTCTTAATTCCTAATGCGGCTGGAAGCAAAGCAGTCAGTCGGGTGTCCATACAGGAAAGAATAGCTATTTTCTTATCGGGATATTTGTTGGTAATATACGATTCATATCCCTTGTTCTCAACAAATTCTTTGTTGTAAGCTAATATTTCTTCTATCATAGTTCCGCTTAAATTATAAAGCTCTGTTCGATGGCACAAAGATAAAGAAAATATATAAAAAAGGGATATGTCATCGCGACATATCCCCTCCTAATTTAAAATTTAATCTGTAAGAGTTCTAATACCCATTATTTCCATATTCTTCTGCATTATCAATCTGACTCAAGAAGTTAAAAGAGATCGGACGTAAATAATGCTTGTTTTCATCAAAGTTTTCAGCCGCACGAGGATTACCAACAGTAAGACGTTGTTTGAAAGAATCTTTGTGACGCTTCATCGTCACCCAACGTTGATATTCTCCACATAATTCACGAGCATACTCGTCCATAACATCATTTTGTGTAGCATTACTCAATTTCATGGCATTGTAAGATGCATCATCACGAGCTGCACGCTTTTTCAGTACATTCAGATATTCTGCCGCTTTTCCGCCATTTCCTAATTGCTGGTTAGCTTCAGCAGCAATCAGATATACTTCAGCCATACGCATAATGAATACATCACCTGTCTTACGTTGCAGATTACTACTATATGAATCTTCCGATAGCCAATTAAATTTGTTGAAACCAGGATACATGTTTTTGTCATTAGTGACTTTTATATCCGTTTTACGATATTGTCCGTTATCAAACAAATCATCAATATTGATTACATAATATCTACGTTTCGCTTTTTCCGCATCCGAAAGTTTTTCTTTTGACAAATAGAAACAAATTCTATCATCGTCTTCAGCAACAGGATAAGGGATTACATAAGGATTCTTCACTTCTTGCAACTTGGAAGGATCACCGCTATTTTCTCCTTTAGGCCAAACCTTGGCAGTAAGCCTCGGAGCCCAAGTTCCATCGTAATATGCATAATTCAAGTCACCATATGGATAAATATACTCATTATGAAATTTTGCATCCAACCCATAAGTATTAATCATATTTTGAGTAAGAATTGTAAATGAACTAATGTTATCATTTACACCATGTTTGGTTCCTATTTTCGGTGTAGTACCATCATCCAATGTTTGCTTCTTATTAGTAAATAGGTAGCTACCTCCCGACTGTACGCCGGAGAACTGCACAAAGGCGGTCGTAAAGGTTACCTCCCATCGCTTATCATAATCTGCATCAAAGCAATCCAACAAATACTTGGAGGGTGCCAAAGTACTATTATTTGTACGTCCATACCAATAGTTTTGATTATCCGGTGTTGGATAAATAGTTAAAGTATTTGGTTTTGGATACATATAAGTAAAGTTATTATTACATTGTGTCCCCGCGTTCCAAATCTCCAGATTTGTTGCATCCGGACCGGCAGCAATAAATAAGGCCTCCTTATTATTTCGATTGTTCGCCGGTGCCCAAACATCTTCCACATCATCATAAAGACAACTGCTATATGCTGAAATCATATCTTCTGCCACTTCTTTTGCACGCTGCCAATAAGATACTCCATCCTCTGTCAAACCATATTCACCTCCACCTTGAGCGTAGACACGAGCCAAAAGTCCTAACGCAGTCTTCTTAGTCACACGCGCACGATTATTATCGTAAGGGGTGTCCTCAAGATTGTTGGCTGCAAATTTCAAATCATCAATTATCTGCGTATATAGTTCTTCAATCGAGTTACGCCGCGGAGTCAAAATAGGATCTTGGGATGATTCTTCCAATGTTAATGTTACATTGCCATAATTATTCACTAATATAGAGTAATAGAATGCACGGAGACAACGGGCTTCAGCCACTAAAGTCGTTATATCCTTTTCATTACCGTCAGTTACCAATTCAGCTCTGGTCACTACCGCATTACAATTACCGATCATAGAATAAGCCTGACCAAACAACTTATTTGTCGCATTGGTATTTGTGGCTAAACCATCATAATAAATCACCTGTTTGGCATAATCAGGATTACCTGCAGGAGTTATCCAACAATCCGTTCCGCCTTCAGCAACGGATAAGAAATCATACACACTGAATAACTGCCCATAAAGTGATGAATAACAGTAAGATTGTAATCCTTTGAGCCCATCAAAAGTAGCAAGAATTTCATCCCCTGTTTTTTGACTTGGATTATACTCATCAAGCGAGCAGGCAGACATTGAAGCCACAGCGAATGTAAGCGCTGCTATTTTATAGATTGTTCTTTTCATTTCAATACTTTTTTTAGTGAAAACTAGAATGTAACATTTACACCAAATACAAATTGTTTGGTCAATGGGTACTTCAGAGAGCCATTCATTTCAGGATCATAGTCTTTCAGCAAATGGCTTTTTGCAAATACAAACGGATTTGTAATTGTAGCATAGAAACGACATTTCTCTATACCGGCTGATTTTAATATGGATTTCGGCAAGCTATATCCCAAGGTTATGTTCTTAATCTTTATAAATGAACCGTCTACATAACGTAGTCCATAATATCCCGTATATTGTTCAAGCCCTTTATTAGCATTGGCAGCAGGAAAATCATTTGATGGATTGTTTTCCGTCCAATAATTGAAATATGTTGGGAAGTTACGTATACCCTTCGGGTCATAAGATGTCAGCATATCATAGGCAAACATCTGTCCGTAGCGTGCATACACGAATATACTTAAATCAAAGTCCTTCCAAGTGAAATTATTCTGAAAACCTAAAGACCAATCCGGAGAATTATGACCCAAGATTTGATAATCCGCATCACTTGGAGTATATTTATTATCAGATGTATAATAAATAACATTACCATTTGCATCTACGGCAGCACGCCCCGTTTCCTCATCAATCTTATAGAATCTGCCATCTGCCTCCTTTACCAAATTAGGTATATTGATTTTCAAATCACCAGGTGCAGCCCCAAATACTGCCGCATCAGTCTCTTCCCCCTTTTGCCATACACCGTCCAACTTATAATGATAATAAGAATTGATAGCTTCTCCCAATGCCAATGCATATCCAGTGTCACCATTATTAAGCACATCAGAATCTCCACCGGACAATTTAGTAATTTCTTCCTTATTATGATTGAAAGTCACACTAGAGCTCCAAGTAAAATTCTTTGTTATAATATTGCGTGTATTAAGAACCAACTCAAAACCTTTATTGCTGGTCTCACACATATTCAAATTTGTGGTATAATTCGCTGTAGTTCCACCATCTGGTGAGAATGCACCGTTTACAACAGGAAGAGCTTTATTCCATATAACATCTTTCGTTTTTGTATTATAATATTCCATACTAACATCAATACGATTATTCAGGAACGCAGCATCAATACCGATATTGGTATTATATGACTTTTCCCACGTAAGCAAGTAGTTTGGAATATTCTGCGAGAACTTATAAATAGGCGTCAAAACACCCCCCTAACACCATATTGACAGAAGTAGCATCCAATGACGCAGCAGAAGAGTAAGGATCAATACCTGCCGTACTACCTGTAACACCGTATCCAAAGCGAATTTTCAGATTACTCAACCAATTTGTCGTACTCTCCATAAATTTCTCGTCAGAAATTCTCCAACCCAAAGAAAAAGCCGGGAAGGTATCCCATTTATTACCTTCTGCCAGTCTGGAAGATCCGTCATGACGAACAGATGCAGAGAGCAAATACCTGCCCAAATATGAGTAATTCAAACGACCGACATATCCCATTCCTTTAGACATGCTATATGAAGTACTTCCCGAAGTTGCAGAATTACCGTCAAGAATATTATGCCATAAGAATTTATTATCAGAAACACCTTTCTGATACAAAGTAGTGACATCACTACGATTATGATTCCAAGACGTAACCGCGGTAAGAGTTATATCATGTACTTTCTTAATTTGGAAATTGTAGGTAAGTATATTCTCCCATTTATAGTTATACGAACGGCTGTCTTTTACCTGTGCCTTAATGCCATCTGCCGTTTGATTTGCTTTATACCATTGAACAGATCCCTCTCCGGTAAAAGTATTGCTACGTGAATATCCCAAACTGGCACCGGCACGAGTAATAAAAGTCAATCCTTTAAGAGGAGTGATTTCCAAATAAGGATTAAAATATACTTTGAGGTTTTGGGCCTGATTGCGATACAAACTTTTATCCTCATTCAAAAGATAATTATATACTGTAGATGAAGGGTCGGCAACTGGTTGAGGGTTTATACTCCCATCTTCATTATACAAAGTTCCAAGGGGATTTGATGCCATCAAAGTCTGCAAATCAGAATCAGCTTTATTTTGATGTACATAGGATAACTGCGTATCAATCCCAACCTTCATCCAGTTCTTAATCTTATGGTCTACCCGGATTTTAGATGAATAAAGTTTATAGCTATCTTGTGCAAACTGCCCATCCTCATTAGAAAAATTCAGAGAAAAATAGGCTTTTGTTTTTTCCGTTCCACCGGCCACAGAAACTGAATAATTCTGTGTTACACTAGTTTTCAACAAAGCATCCACCCAGTCTATATATTGTCCATTTTGATGCGCATTCCATTCAGCATCAGTAGTAAACAGATTTTTATCATCTGCAACTGAACTCCAACGTCCATCACCAGCACCAATAGAAGCATCTCTCAATGTTTGTATATAGCTCTCTCCACTACGCATCTCCGGTGTTCTTGACCAGCCGTTTACACCTACATACGCATTAAAATTAACTATAGCTTTACCTTCCTTACCGCCTTTTGTAGTAATTAAAATAACACCATTTGCACCACTCGAACCATAAATAGCCGTTGAGGAAGCATCTTTTAAAACTTCAATACTTTCAATATCATTAGGATTCAATGTAGAATAATCCCCTGGCATACCATCAATTATAAATAAAGGATTTCCAGAATCCTTCTGGAATGACCGGTTACCACGCAGCTGCATCTTTACTCCCGAACCGGCCTGTCCCGATTCACGCGTAATGTCCAATCCTGCTACTTTACCTTGCAAAGCCTGCATCGGATTCGAGCCCGGGTTCATTACGACATCTTCACTTTTTACAGAAGTGATAGCCCCGGTTAAATCGCGTTTTTTCATCGTACCGTAACCTACCACAACAACCTCATCCAATGCCTTTGTATCCGAAACCATTTTCACATTGACCGGTCCATTCCCCGCCACTGTTACAGTTTGTTCTTTATAACCGATATAAGAAATGACCAGTTCTTTTCTTCCCGCTGGAAGATTGATAGAAAAGTTACCGTCAAAATCAGTAATCGTACCTGTACTTGTTCCTTTCACAACAATAGAAACACCAATCAGTGGCTCCCCGCTTTCATCAACAACAGTTCCTTTCACAGTTTTCGTTTGTGTGACAACTTGCACCATAGTATTAGAGACTCCATCTTCTGCATAAACAGAATATGACAGAGGGGCATACAATAAAGACAGCCCTAAAATCATGGAAGCGCGTCTATGATGATTCTTCCATGCTTCAACAAATGCATTGTATCTCATTCGTTCTAATTTAAAGTTAATATTAATTCTCGTTGTTTTGCAAAAACTATTTGATTATAATCATAATTATGACGAACATAATTTATACACGTACTCACCTTTTATACCATTTTTCTCTTAAAAGATATATTTTTTCCAATAAATTCGCAAAGATAAACAGCACTTTACTTCAAGCATCTCCAACAAATTCTCCGTTTTGTTGTTGAATAAAGAATAAAAAGTGTAAATTTGTACCTAGATGCCACTTAAACTAACGACATATTATCAAGGGAAGGATATTCCTGAATTACCGGGAAAAAACACCTTCCATTCCAAAGAGTTATTTCAGATTTATGAAGCAACTCCCGGGTATACTCCTTTATTAATAGTCGCAACGGAAGACGGCAAACCTGTGGCACGCCTGCTCGCCGCTATCCGCAAAGCTAAAAAGTGGCTTCCTTCCTCTTTAGTGAAACATTGTGTAGTATATAGCGAAGGTGAATTTCTGGACGAATCCCTTTCTGACAATAAAGAGAAAGCAGAAGAAGTCTTTGGGGATATGCTCGAACATCTCACGCAGGAAGCATCGCGCAGCTGTGTCCTGATCGAATTCCGAAACCTGAACAATTCGATGTTCGGCTATCGGGTTTTCAGAGCCAACGATTATTTCCCTGTCAACTGGTTACGGGTACGCAATTCGTTACACAGCATGAAAAAGACGGAAGACCGATTCAGTCCGTCGCGCATCCGGCAGATCAAAAAAGGACTCAAAAATGGAGCCAGAGTAGAGGAAGCACATACAGTGGAAGAAATACACGCCTTCTCACGAATGCTACACAAAGTCTATTCTTCCCGCATACGCAGATATTTTCCCGCCAACGATTTCTTCCGTCACATGAACAGCGTGCTAATTAAAGGAAAACTAGCAAAAATATTCGTTGTAAAATATAAAGAGAAAATCATCGGCGGTTCCGTCTGCATCTATTCGGGAGACGATGCATACCTCTGGTTTTCAGGAGGGATGAGAAAGACGTACGCACTTCAATACCCGGGCGTGCTAGCCGTTTGGAAAGCATTGGAAGATGCACACCAGCGAGGATTCCGCCACATGGAATTTATGGATGTGGGTCTTCCGTTCCGCAGACACGGCTATCGTGATTTTGTTCTCCGCTTCGGAGGAAAACAAAGTAGTACCCGCCGCTGGTTCCGCGTCAACTGGAATTGGCTGAACAAACTCTTAGTCAAATTTTACATCTAAATGTAATCTCAAGATTACAAAACAACTCTTTATGTTCCTTGTCCACCATTTTTTCTGCTTTATCACCCAACAATTAAATGCAGAAATATTTCTTTATTAGGTAAGAATTGTCTTTCTTTGTGCTGTTTTATGCCTTATGAGCACAGATTTAAAACCAAATAAAAAAAGTATAGTTATGAAGATTTCACACATTGAACATCTGGGCATTGCTGTAAAAAGCATTGAAGAAGCCCTTCCTTACTACGAAAATGTATTAGGTCTGAAGTGTTACAACATTGAAACAGTGGAAGATCAGAAAGTAAGAACCGCTTTTTTAAAAGTAGGTGAAACCAAAATCGAACTGTTGGAACCGACTTGCCCTGAAAGTACCATTGCCAAATTTATTGAAAACAAAGGTGCAGGTGTTCATCACGTTGCATTTGCTGTAGAAGATGGCGTAGCTAATGCTTTGGCAGAAGCAGAAAGCAAAGAAATCCGCCTTATCGACAAAGCTCCCCGCAAAGGTGCTGAAGGTTTGAATATCGCTTTCCTTCACCCGAAATCAACTCTGGGCGTGTTAACAGAACTCTGCGAACATTAATCATAAACTCTAAAACCAACAAGAACTCATGAGTAATCAACTTGAAAAAATTAAAGAGCTTATTGAACGCCGTGCCGTAGCACGTATCGGAGGCGGTGAAAAAGCAATTGCGAAGCAACATGAAAAAGGGAAATACACAGCACGCGAGCGTCTGGCTATGCTGCTTGATGAGGGTAGCTTCGAAGAAATGGACATGTTCGTTGAGCACAGATGCACGAACTTCGGTATGGATAAAAAACATTATCCGGGCGACGGAGTAGTGACCGGCTGCGGTACGATCGAAGGACGTTTGGTATATGTGTTCGCACAGGACTTTACCGTTTCTGCCGGTTCACTGTCAGAAACAATGTCACTGAAAATCTGTAAAATCATGGATCAGGCAATGAAAATGGGTGCTCCCTGCATCGGTATCAACGACTCGGGTGGTGCACGTATCCAGGAAGGTATCAATGCTTTGGCCGGTTATGCAGAAATCTTCCAACGCAATATCCTTGCTTCCGGTGTTATCCCACAGATTTCCGGTATCTTCGGTCCTTGTGCCGGTGGTGCTGTTTATTCTCCGGCTCTGACCGACTTCACGCTGATGATGGAAGGCACTTCTTATATGTTCCTTACCGGACCAAAAGTTGTGAAAACCGTAACAGGTGAAGATGTTAGCCAAGAAAACCTCGGTGGTGCAAGCGTTCACTCCACAAAATCAGGCGTGACTCACTTCACCGCTAAAACAGAAGAAGAAGGTTTCGAACTGATTCGTAAACTGTTAAGCTTTATTCCTCAAAATAATCTTGAAGAAGCTCCTTATGTAGATTGTACAGACCCAATCGACCGTTTGGAAGATTCTTTGAACGATATCATTCCCGACAGCCCAACTAAACCGTATGATATGTACGAAGTAATCGGCGCTATCGTGGACAACGGTGAATTCCTTGAAATCCAGAAAGATTATGCAAAGAATATCATCATCGGTTTTGCCCGTTTCAACGGCCAGTCAGTAGGTATCGTTGCTAATCAGCCCAAGTATCTGGCTGGTGTGCTCGACAGCAATGCATCTCGCAAGGGTGCACGTTTCGTCCGTTTCTGTGATGCATTCAATATTCCTATCGTATCGTTGGTAGACGTACCGGGATTCCTTCCGGGAACAGGCCAGGAATACAACGGTGTTATCCTTCATGGAGCTAAGCTGTTGTACGCTTACGGTGAAGCTACTGTGCCCAAGGTTACTATCACATTACGTAAATCTTACGGAGGTTCTCACATCGTGATGAGCTGTAAGCAACTTCGCGGTGATATGAACTACGCATGGCCGACTGCCGAAATTGCAGTAATGGGTGGTGCAGGAGCAGTAGAAGTATTGTACGCACGTGAGGCTAAAGATCAGGAAAATCCTGCCCAATTCCTTGCAGAGAAAGAAGCAGAATACACGAAACTGTTTGCCAATCCCTACAATGCAGCAAAATACGGCTACATTGACGATGTGATTGAACCACGCAACACACGTTTCCGCGTGATCCGTGCTTTGCAGCAGTTGCAGACTAAGAAATTGAGTAATCCGGCTAAGAAGCATGGTAATATTCCGTTGTAATCCAACTTTTCACATTAAAACAAGAACGATTATGAACAAAACCAAAATCGGAATATTCCTTTCTTTGCTGTTGCTGATTGGGCTGACTTCTTGTGGAGAGCAAAAGTCAAACAACAAGTTGGTACTGAATGAAATCCTGATAGACAATCAGAGTAATTTTCAGGACGACTACGGGTTGCATAGTGCATGGATTGAAATATTCAATAAATCATTCGGTAGCGCCGACCTGGCAGCTTGTTTGCTGAAAGTAAGTAGCCAACCGGGCGATACAATTACTTATTTTATCCCGAAAGGTGATATACTGACATTAGTGAAACCACGTCAACATGCTCTGTTCTGGGCAGACGGCGAGCCTAACCGCGGTACTTTCCATACCAGTTTTAAGCTGAATCCGGAGACTGCCAACTGGATTGGCTTGTACGACTCCGGCAGAAAGTTGCTTGACCAGATTGTAGTGCCGGCAGGCGCTCTCGGTCCCGACCAATCATACGCTCGCATAAGCGACGGAGCAATGGAGTGGGAAGTAAAAGGTGGAAGTGGTGACAAATACGTGACTCCGAGCACTAACAATAAGACTCTTGACAGTAATGCCAAAATGGAAAAATTTGAGGAACACGATGCTGAAGGTATTGGAATGTCTATTTCTGCCATGAGCGTAGTATTCTGCGGATTGATTCTTCTCTTTATTGCTTTCAAGATTGTAGGAAAAGTAGCCGTAAATTTGAGCAAACGTAATGCTATGAAATCTAAAGGCATCGACAAACAAGAAGCGAAAGAGCTGTCACAAGCTCCGGGCGAAGTTTACGCTGCCATCTCTATGGCATTACACGAGATGCAGGATGAGGTACACGACGTAGAAGAAACGGTACTCACCATCACTCGTGTAAAACGTAGCTATTCACCATGGAGTTCGAAGATTTACACCTTGCGTGAAACTCCCAAAAAGTAAATCACCCCATAAAAAAATAAAACGATGAAAGAATACAAATATAAAATCAATGGCAACTCTTATAAAGTGACCATCGGAAATATTGAAGATAATATCGCTCATGTAGAAGTGAACGGTACACACTATAAAGTAGAAATGGAGAAACAACCGAAGCCTGCTGCGAAACCAGTAACAGTGCGTCCTATGCCTAATGCTCCTACTGCTCCTACTCAAGTAGTGAAACCAGCTGCTCCGTCTACCGGAAAATCGGGAGTGAAATCTCCGCTGCCGGGCGTTATCCTTGACATCAAAGTAAACGTAGGCGATACTGTAAAGAAAGGCCAGACTATCATTATATTGGAAGCCATGAAGATGGAAAACAATATCAATGCGGATAAAGACGGTAAAATTACTGCCATCAACGTAAACAAAGGTGACTCTGTTCTTGAAGGTAATGACCTCGTAATTATTGAATAATATGGGAGATTTTATAAACTTTTTAGGAAATAACCTCGCCGACTTCTGGACATATACGGGCTTTGCAAATGCTACTGTAGGGCACATCGTTATGATTCTTGTGGGTTTGGGGTTCATCTATTTGGCAGTAGCCAAAGAGTTCGAACCGATGTTGCTGATTCCTATCGGTTTCGGTATATTGATCGGTAATATACCTTTTAATATGGATGCGGGACTGAAAGTCGGTATCTATGAAGAAGGTTCTGTATTGAATATCCTGTATCAGGGAGTGACCTCCGGCTGGTACCCGCCGCTCATCTTCTTAGGCATCGGTGCTATGACGGACTTCTCGGCACTTATCTCCAACCCGAAATTGATGTTGATCGGTGCAGCTGCACAGTTCGGTATCTTCGGTGCATACATGATCGCATTGGAAATGGGTTTCGACCCGATGCAAGCCGGTGCTATCGGTATCATTGGTGGAGCAGACGGTCCGACGGCCATCTTCCTTTCCTCCAAGCTAGCACCTAACCTGATGGGAGCCATTGCGGTGTCCGCCTACTCCTACATGGCGTTGGTTCCGGTGATACAGCCGCCTATTATGCGCCTGCTCACCACCAAAAGTGAACGCGTCATTCGCATGAAACCGCCGCGTGCAGTTTCTCACACAGAGAAGGTGATTTTCCCAATCATCGGTTTGTTGCTGACTTGCTTCCTGGTTCCTTCAGGTCTGCCTTTGCTAGGTATGCTGTTCTTCGGTAACCTATTGAAAGAAAGTGGTGTAACCCGTCGTTTGGCTAATACTGCCAGCGGTCCGTTGATTGATACTATCACTATCCTGTTGGGTCTGACAGTAGGTGCTTCTACGCAAGCTTCCGAATTCCTGACGCTCGACTCTATCAAGATTTTCGCTCTCGGTGCATTGTCATTCATCATTGCAACTGCATCCGGTGTCATCTTTGTTAAGATATTCAATATCTTCCTGAAGAAGGGCAACAAGATTAATCCGTTGATCGGTAACGCAGGTGTATCTGCCGTTCCTGACTCTGCACGTATCTCGCAAGTAATCGGTTTGGAATACGATTCAACCAACTACTTGTTGATGCACGCTATGGGGCCGAACGTTGCCGGAGTGATCGGTTCAGCAGTTGCTGCCGGTATCCTGCTTGGATTCTTGATGTAAGAGACAAATGCCCCTGCCGGATTTCCATTCGGTATGCTTTAAACATATATATAAAGATCACCCGTGTTACATTCAGTTGCGACACGGGTGTTCTTTATATACAGCCATAGTGTTATCTTCTCTTATCATTCCGTTAATCTATCCAAAACGATCTACGAATAATTCGTAAATAAAATATTTTTAGTAACTTGCAACAAATAAGTCAAACAACTAAAATAAGATTTTATGAAACGGATTATTATTCTGTTCTTCCTTGGTTGCACCATCCCTCTCATGGCACAACACACAGACCATATTCAGGAAGCTATGGCAAACTACGATTACGAGACAGCTCTTTCTCTTATCGCCCAAAAGAAATCAACCCCTCACCTACTCTTACAGAAAGGCAAAGCGTTGCGGGGACTAGGACTCACCACAGAGGCACTTTCCACCTACGAAGAAATTATCTCTAACGATACCACCAATGCTCGTGCATTCATTGAAGCAGCCGAATGCTGCCGGGCACTGGCCAAATACAATCAAGCGCTGAAATATTACGAACACGCCCTTGATCTGAATCCGGAGAACAAATATGTACGTATTCAATATATCAGTTTACTCCTGACCCAGCAAAAGTTTCGCGATGCACTTGGCGAAAGTAGTCTAATGACGGAAAAAGACAGTTCTGCTATTGTCCTGCATCTGCAAGCTCAAAGTTTTGAAGGGATGGGCGAACTTCTGCCTGCCGCAGGTTGCTATTACAATATTCAGGAGAAATATCCCGACGATTACCTGGCTGCCACCAAACTGGGAGCTTTGAATATATCCGGTTCATATTTCGATGAGGCCATCGAAGCTACAGAAAAATACCGTCAAATTGACAGTACCAATATCTCGGTCAACCGGCAGAATGCCTTGGCATATTGCCTCAAACGAGACTATCCCACTGCCATCCGGCGTTATGAATATCTTGTTAGCCAAGGAGATAGCACCTTCCACACTTGTTATTATCTGGGAATTAGCTATTATGCAGTGGAGAAATATTACGAAGCCCATGATTTTTTGGAAGTCGCCCGTAAATACGATCCCGATAATATCAATCTCCTTTATTATCTCGGCCGGGCGTGTTCTAAAACTTCCTGGAAAAAAGAAGGCGTAAACTATCTGGAAAAAGCAATTGAATTATCCATACCTAAAGATAGCAGCATGACCAGACTCTATATTGGAATGACCGACTGCTACAAGATGGCACAAATGCATAAAGAACAGATCGAATCCATCAAAGAACGTTACCAACAGTATGACAAACAAAACCACAAACTATTGTATGACATGGCCTATATATACTTCTATGCCCTGAAAGACAAGAAAAACACCGAGCGCTGCCTGGAAGCATTTCTAAAAACACGTCCTAAAGACAGTGAGAAAGAGGAGCTGGAAATAAATGAGGAAGGCGAACTTATCCTGGGAAAATCTAATTATTATAATGCTGCTGCCAACTGGCTGAAAGTTCTTCGAGACAAACAGAAAGTAGAAAAATTCTTTCAAAACGGACACTCAACATCCATGAAAAATGAACAGAACAATAAATAAGTATGGCTCTGCTCTGCAATGATATTCGCTGGGACAATATTTAAGTTAACAAAAAAGGCTGTCCTAGGTTAACCGGGAGCAGCCTTTCTTTTATTTATGGAATAATCCGAGGATTACTGTGCCAATTTGTTATCAGAACCGAGCACGTTAAGAATTTTGTGCTTGTACAGTTTTTCCATGTTGTCACGAGCCGGACCAAGATACTTACGTGGGTCGAATTCAGCTGGTTTTTCAACGAAAGTCTTACGGATAGCAGCAGTCATAGCCAGACGTGAGTCAGAGTCGATGTTGATTTTGCAGACAGCAGACTTAGCAGCCTTACGCAACCATTCTTCCGGAATACCGATAGCAGCTTTCAGTGCACCACCGTATTTGTTGATAGTTTCCACTTCTTCTTGAGGAACTGAAGATGATCCGTGAAGAACGATAGGGAATCCCGGAAGTTTTTCCATTACAGCATCCAATACTTCGAAAGCCAATGGAGGAGGAACCATTACACCTGTAACCGGGTCGATGTGGCATTGTTCCGGAGTAAACTTGTAAGCACCGTGAGAAGTACCGATTGAGATAGCCAAAGAGTCGCAACCAGTGCGAGTAGCGAAGTCGATTACTTCTTCAGGGTCAGTATATGTGTGGTGGTCAGCAGAAACTTCATCTTCTACACCAGCCAATACGCCAAGTTCACCTTCTACAGTTACGTCGAACTGGTGAGCGTACTCAACAACTTTCTTAGTCAATGCAACGTTTTCTTCGTAAGGAAGATGAGAACCGTCGATCATCACTGAAGAGAAACCTGAATCGATACAAGATTTGCAAGTTTCGAATGTATCTCCGTGGTCAAGATGAAGAACGATTTCCGGATGTGCGCAGCCTAATTCTTTAGCATATTCTACAGCACCCTGTGCCATGTAACGCAACAAAGTAGCGTTAGCATACTGACGAGCACCTTTAGAAACCTGAAGAATCACAGGAGATTTAGTTTCAACAGCAGCCTTGATGATAGCCTGCATCTGTTCCATATTGTTGAAGTTGAATGCTGGGATAGCATATCCACCTTTGATAGCCTTAGCAAACATTTCTTTTGTGTTTACCAATCCTAAATCTTTGTAATTTACCATTTTGTTTAAAGTTTATTGTTAGTGAATAAAAATTCTACGCAAAAGTAAGCATTATCCATCGAATAACGAACATTGGAAAGAAAAATATAGTAGAAAAAGGTTTAAATCAGACACCAAAAATTAGCAGGAATACGAGTGTGACATTAGATTGTAATGTCTAC
Source organism: Bacteroides sp. BFG-606 (assembly GCF_024788145.1). NCBI lineage: Bacteria > Pseudomonadati > Bacteroidota > Bacteroidia > Bacteroidales > Bacteroidaceae > Bacteroides > Bacteroides sp. BFG-606. Next base: position 5,876,777 of record NZ_JANUIL010000001.1, read on the forward strand.
CTTGCAAATAAACGGATAAAAGACAGTAAAGTGCATTTCTGCATTCTATCCATCATTCATCAATATGAGTTATGCTATTCGTATATGAATAATGCGAATCATATTAATATAGATATATTATAGGTACGGATTGCCTAAATTTAGAAAGCAGAGCATCTTTATCGAAGTTTTTTCCATAAAACCTTTTTCTATTTCACAGAAAAGCATTATCTTTGCGCTCTGAAAATGACCATTACACTATTTCTTACCAAAATAGTAACAGAATATAAATTAAAAAAACAGATACTGAAATGAAAAAAGGCCTTCATCCAGAATCATACCGTCCGGTAGTATTTAAAGATATGTCAAATGGTGACATGTTTTTGTCTAAGTCAACTGTAGCAACTAAAGAAACCATCGAATTCGAAGGTGAAACTTATCCGTTGCTGAAGATTGAAATCTCAAACACTTCTCACCCGTTCTATACAGGTAAATCTACATTGGTGGATACTGCAGGTCGTGTTGATAAGTTCATGAGCCGTTACGGTGACCGTAAGAAGAAATAATTCGATCTTTCGTGAAAGATGAAAAAAGAGGAGATTCTCGTAGAGAATTTCCTCTTTTTCGTTTCTGTATTCCTTATTCCTTTCGATTTGTTTATTCCTCCCCCTTCGAAACAAAATGGTTTCAGCCGGAGTCAGAAAGTTTTTAGAGATATAACCCCAAAAAGAAATAAAAGAAATATCACCAAATCCGATTTATTATCAAATAAAGGGAGTACCTTTACCCGACTAATTAAGTAAAAATGGAAATAACTGATTTAAAACAAATGACAAAGGAGGAAGTTTTTAATTTTATCAGACAACGCCTTTCTTTCAATGATGAATTGCTTGAGCAGTTCAGACATGTAAAAAAGGACGATCTCGCAAAAGAACATCGTAGATTCGAAATGTCCGGAAACGAATCAAAAACAGGCTGGTGCACAGTTTTCAATACTGCTATTCTAAATGAGTTTGCCGATCTGGGTATCTATAACTATACTTCTTACCTTTTTCTCGACTTCCACAATGGCACTCCAACCATTTATCTCAAATACTTTCTTGAGGACGAAAATCTGGAATATACATTTAACGGATATACCACAACAGAAATCATATTTGAAATTTTAGAACTGACTATCTTCTCCGGAAAGCCGGAAAGAAAACGGAACTAAAATGAAATAAAAAAATAGTTGTACAGAAATATAATGTTTCTGGCGGTTAGTGAACTGTACTCCTAAAGTTTTGTATCCAACTTTAAGAGTGCAGTTCATGATTAAACTGTCGGAAACTTTTTATCATTATCACCATATTCCTTATCTATATATCATATCTACCCTATCAATATACCATATTTCCTGTAATTGATACCTCTTTTCCATCTAATTCCGAAAAAAACATATATCTTTGTCATACGCTTTCTGCCCATCAGCGTGATGAAAAAGCAAAAGCGGTTTTTTATTTCCTAACGGAGTAAATAACGTATTGTCTCCCAAATCGAAACTTAGCAAATTTCATGCACCGGGAGATGATACAACAGATACTCCACGTAGATGATCGTATATCAACATATCGATTAAAGATGTTATATATATTGATTAGCATAGGTGTCTGTTGTTTATCATTATCTGGTGCACGGTATGCTAAGACCTCGATTTAGATAATAGTACAACAGCACTCACGTTTTTATTGTATCCGGTCGGTTTCAACAATCCTTATACCCCAAACCAATTCTCCCCCCCCGACCGAAATCACAAAAATCGTGGGTGTTCGTTGCACCTCTCCGGACAATACGTTATTTACTCCTTTTTTATAACACATTAAAACAAAAGCGATATACCCAAATGGATTAGTGTAGAAAAAGTAGTGATTAAGTATCACATCGAAAAAGAAGCGATCCTGCTTTGGGTGGAAATGGGACAATTCCCTATGTTATACATAGACAATGTTCCGAACGTTGACAAAGAATGTATTCTGGAACTCTTTCGCCGAAGTAAAGCCGGTATTACAGCAGAATATATTGATATGCTGGAACAACTGTGTATAGACAAAATGATGGTCTGCGAGAAATACGCCTACATTATTCAATTGAAAGAAAAAGAAATTCAGCTGCAGAAGGAAATAAATACATTGATAAACGAGATACAAACAGCAATGAAAAGACAAAACGAACGAATCCGGGATTTGAAAAAAGCGATTGGAGAGAATAACAACGTTATACGTAGTGACAGTTGGATAAAAAGGCTGTGCAAAAGGTTCCAATAGTGAATAATTGTCAGTGCACCTGCTAATGATGAATCAAAACACCAATAATTACCATGTGGGACACAGCGTAAACAATTAGCATATTGACACATTATTACACGGTTTTCACCACAGAGGACACGGAGGACACAGAGGTTATAATAATCTCTGAATTAGAACTCTGAAAACTCTGTGTCCTCCGTGTCCTCTGTGGTGAAATAGTTCATTTAATTCAAATTCGTACGATTTCGTTATGAATAATGCAATAACCTTCAAAAGAGTTGGATGAGAATTTTACCTTAGAAACGGTAAAGTTCCCGTTTTTTTGTGTTCCATATAATGGTTAAGAGGCAGAATATGAAAAGATAGGAATGTTGAACATAAATAAACGGGAGTTGTTTTAGTATATTATTCGCTATTTATCAACGCAAAACCTCTAAACATCAACGTGGTATATGAAAAAGAAATTTGGATTCGTCCTAGCGGCTGCAATCTTGCTTGCTGGCTGCGGACAGAAAAAAGAAACGACAACGACAACTGCCCGTCCCGTAAAGACTACGATTGTCGAGTCAAGATCGATTATCAGAAAAGATTTCTCGGGAATCGTGGAAGCGGTGGAATATGTGAAGCTGGCTTTCCGGGTCAACGGACAAATCATCCAGCTTCCTGTCATCGAAGGACAGAAAGTGAAAAAGGGACAACTCATAGCAGCTATCGACCCCAGAGACATCGCGTTGCAATATGCTGCTACAAAATCAGCATACGAAACGGCTTCCGCACAAGTGGAACGTAACAAACGGCTCCTCTCCCGGCAAGCGATCTCCGTACAGGAATATGAAATCAGCCTCGCCAACTTCCAAAAGGCGAAGTCTGAATACGAACTGTCTGCCAACAATATGCGCGACACCAAGCTGACAGCTCCTTTCGACGGTTCTATCGAAAAACGACTGGTAGAAAACTATCAGCGTGTCAACTCCGGTGAAGGTATCGTTCAGCTTGTCAACACGCACAATCTGCGTATCAAATTCACCATTCCGGATGCTTATCTTTATTTGTTGCGCGCCAAAGATCCGCGTTTCCTTGTTGAGTTTGATACCTTCAAAGGACACGTGTTTCAAGCGAAACTGGAAGAATATCTGGATATTTCGACCGATGGCACAGGTATCCCGGTCAGTATCACGATTGACGACCCGTCATTCGACCGTGATCTTTATGCAGTGAAACCCGGTTTCACGTGTGGCATCCGTTTCACAGCAGATGTAGGTCCGTTGGTGCAGGATAGCTGGACGATTGTACCACTTAGTGCCGTATTCGGTGAAAGTGAAGGGAATAAAATGTATGTCTGGGTGATAGAAGACAACAAAGTCCACAAACGGGAAGTGACCGTCAACGCCCCGACCGGAGAAGCACAGGCGCTCATCTCGGAAGGTTTGAAACCCGGTGAAAAAATCGTCATTGCAGGCGTACACCAACTAGTGGAAGGAGAATCTATAATAGGTGATAGGTGATAAATGATAGTGGGCTGTGCCATAGGGTACTGCTAATTGGAATCGGCTAGTAATCATTTTTTTTTACCGATCACATACCAACTATCATTTATCAATTGTCAACTATCATTTAATCCCAACTATCATTTATCAACTATCAACTATCATTTATTATGAGTTTAGCTAGATATTCATTAGATAATACGAAAATCATCTATTTCTTTCTTGCCGTGCTGCTGATTGGGGGAATCACTTCCTTTGGCAAGCTGGGTAAGAAAGAGGATGCTCCTTTCGTGATAAAGTCGGCGGTTATCATGACCCGTTATCCGGGTGCCGAACCGGCTGAAGTGGAGCGGTTGATTACCGAGCCCATCTCCCGCGAGATTCAAAGTATGAGCGGTGTGTACAAGATTAAATCAGAATCTATGTACGGGCTTTCAAAAATCACATTCGAATTACAACCTTCCTTGTCAGCAAGCTCCATTCCACAGAAGTGGGACGAGTTACGACGGAAGGTGCTCAACATACAGCCACAGTTGCCGAGCGGTGCTTCCGCACCAACTGTTTCCGATGATTTCGGTGACGTGTTCGGCATCTATTACGGTCTGACGGCGGACGACGGTTACACATACGAAGAGATGCGCAACTGGGTGGAACGGATCAAGACACAGGTAGTGACGGCAGACGGAGTGATGAAAGTGGCTTTGTTCGGAACGCAGACAGAAGTGGTTAATATTTTCATTTCTACTAATAAGCTCGTAGGTATGGGCATCGACCCGAAACAGCTTGCCAGTCTGCTGCAATCGCAGAATCAGATTATCAATACCGGAGAAATCCGTGCCGGCGAGCAACAACTCCGGGTGACTGCCAACGGCATGTACACCACTGTAGACGATATTCGCAACCAAGTAATTACCACAAAGGCCGGACAGGTGAAACTCGGTGATATCGCCGTTATCGAAAAAGGATACATAGATCCCCCATCCAACATTATGCACGTGAACGGCAAACGTGCCATCGGCATCGGTGTCTCCACCGACCCGCAACGGGATGTGGTGCAAACGGGTAAGAATGTGAAAGCCAAGCTGGACGAATTGCTGCCACTGATGCCTGTGGGATTGGAGCTACAAAGTCTATATCTGGAAAACGAGATAGCCAATGAAGCCAACAACGGATTTATCATCAATCTGATCGAATCTATTCTGATTGTGATTGTGATTATCATGTTGGTGATGGGCTTGCGTGCAGGTATGCTGATCGGTTCGTCACTTATTTTCTCCATTGGAGGTACATTGCTTATCATGTCTTTCTTCGGTGTCGGGCTGAACCGTACTTCGTTGGCGGGATTTATCATCGCCATGGGTATGCTGGTGGACAACGCCATTGTGGTGACGGATAACGCACAAATTGCCATTGCCCGCGGAGTAGATCGGCGGAAAGCACTAATAGATGGTGCAACGGGTCCGCAATGGGGATTGCTCGGGGCTACTTTTATCGCTATCTGTTCGTTCCTTCCGCTCTACCTTGCTCCTTCTGCCGTAGCGGAAATTGTGAAACCGCTTTTTGTGGTACTTGCCATCTCGTTGGGATTGAGCTGGGTACTTGCACTGACGCAGACCACCGTTTTTGGTAATTTCATCCTGAAAGCGAAAGCAAAAGATGGTGCCAAAGACCCGTATGATAAACCGTTTTATCACAAATTCGCTTCTATCCTCCGTACACTGATTCGTAGGAAAACGTTGACACTGGGTTCGATGGTAGTGCTTTTCGTTGCTTCGCTGATTATCATGGGGACGATGCCGCAAAACTTCTTCCCTTCTTTGGACAAGCCCTATTTCCGGGCAGACGTGTTCTATCCCGACGGATATAGCATCAACGATGTGGTGAAAGAGATGAAATCGGTGGAAGAGCATCTGGCAAAACAGCCGGAAGTGAAAAAAGTGTCGATCACCTTCGGCAGCACGCCGTTAAGGTATTACCTCGCTTCCACTTCCGTAGGACCGAAACCGAATTTTGCCAATGTGTTGATTGAATTAACAGACAGTAAATATACAAAAGAGTATGAGGAAGATTTCGACGCATATATGAAGGCGAATTATCCGAATGCGATTACGCGTACAAGCCTGTTCAAGCTGTCGCCCGCGGTGGATGCCGCTATCGAAATCGGGTTTATAGGACCGGATGTAGACACACTTGTGGCACTCACCAATCAGGCATTGGAGATTATGCACCGGAATCCGGATTTAATCAACATACGCAATTCGTGGGGAAACAAGATTCCTGTGTGGAAACCGATATATAGTCCCGAACGGGCACAGCCATTAGGGGTATCCCGTCAGGGCATGGCACAGAGTATCCAGATCGGAACTACGGGTATGACGCTCGGAGAATACCGGCAGGGGGATCAGGTGTTGCCTATCTTATTGAAGGACAACACGGTGGATTCATTCCGCATCAATGACTTGCGCACGTTGCCTGTGTTTGGCACAGGGAATGAGACAACCAGCCTGGAACAGGTGGTATCGGAATTTGATTTCCAGTACCGTTTCTCGAACGTGAAAGATTACAACCGGCAAATGGTGATGATGGCACAGTGCGATCCGCGTCGCGGGGTAAATGCGATTGCTGCTTTCAATGAGGTTTGGCCGCTGGTACAGAAAGAAATAAAAGTGCCGGAGGGATATACAATGAAATATTTCGGGGAGCAGGAAAGTCAGGTGGAATCTAATGAGGCGCTGGCCAAGAACTTGCCGTTGACGTTCTTCCTGATGTTTGTCACTCTGTTGTTCTTGTTCAGGACGTACCGTAAACCGACAGTGATTCTGTTGATGCTGCCGCTTATCTTTATCGGTATCGTGTTAGGATTGGTGTTACTCGGCAAGTCGTTCGACTTCTTCTCTATTTTGGGGTTGCTCGGACTGATTGGTATGAATATCAAAAACGCGATTGTGCTTGTAGAGCAGATTGACCTGGAGGCAAAGACAGGCAAAAAACCGTTGGATGCTGTTGTCAGTGCCACGACCAGCCGTATTATTCCTGTAGCAATGGCGTCCGGTACTACTATTCTGGGTATGTTACCATTGTTGTTCGATGCAATGTTTGGCGGTATGGCGGCTACGATTATGGGAGGTTTGTTGGTGGCTTCGGCGCTGACATTGTTTGTTCTTCCGGTAGCTTATTGTGCCATTCAGAGAATCAAAGGCTAATTGCCTATTCTTATATGAAACTTGAATTTATTGTTTAGATTGAATAAAATGAAAACTCAACTTATAACTCTGTCTCTATTGTTCCTCGGCCTCACGGCCGGGGCACAACAGCCTTATCTTAGCCGGGAAGCCTACCGGGATAAGGTGGAAGCTTACAGCCAAATACTGAAGCAACAGAAACTAAAGACAATGGCAAGTACGGAAGCACGGAAAATTGCTCATACCGGTTTCTTACCTAAAATCGATGTCAATGCGGACGGTACGCTTAACATGAGCGACCTTAGTGCATGGAACGAGCCATTGGGCGAATACCGCAATCATACTTATCAAGGAGTATTTATCGTTTCGCAACCGTTGTATACAGGAGGTGCGCTCAACGCCCAGCACAAGATTGCCAAAGCGGATGAAAAGCTGAATCAGCTGAACGAGGAGCTTACCATCGACCAGATTCATTATCAAAGTGATGCGGTTTACTGGAATGCTTCTGCCTCACAAGCTATGTTGCAAGCAGCGGATAAGTATCAAAGCATCGTGAAACAGCAGTATGACATCATACAGGATCGTTTCAGCGACGGGATGATTAGCCGCACGGATTTATTAATGATTTCCACCCGGTTAAAAGAAGCGGAACTGCAATATATCAAGGCTCGCCAGAACTATACGCTAGCCCTGCAAAAGCTGAATATCTTAATGGGAGAAGAACCAAATAGTCCTGTAGACAGTCTTTATACGATTGACAAGGCTTCTGCCCCGGTACAGATACTTTCTTTAGAGAATGTGTTGCAACGCCGTGCGGATTTTGAAAGTACGGAAGTGAACATCATGAAGAGTGAGGCACAGCGCAAAGCAGCTCTTAGTCAGTTCAACCCGCAACTGAATATGTATTTCAGTGGCGGATGGGCTACGGCTACGCCTAATCTCGGATATGATGTATCTTTCAATCCCATCGTCGGCATTAATATCAATATCCCGATTTTCCGGTGGGGAGCCCGGTTCAAAACGAACCGCCAGCAAAAAGCGTACATCGGAATACAGAAACTGCAACAGAGTTATGTGACGGACAATATCAACGAGGAACTTTCTGCCGCACTGACCAAACTGACGGAAACGGAATATCAAGTGAAAACTGCCACCGAGACTATGAATCTGGCCAATGAAAATCTCGACCTGGTTTCGTTCTCTTACAATGAGGGAAAAGCGAATATGGTAGATGTGTTGTCGGCACAACTATCATGGACACAAGCACACACAAATCTGATTAATGCGTATCTGTCGGAAAAGATGGCGGTAGCGGAATACAGAAAAGTGATTAGTGAATAAAAGAAGAATCTGAAATCTGCATTCATAAAGCAGTATATAATAAAAAATCCGGAAAATGGGCAATACCCATATCTCCGGATTATTGTATATAAGGTCAGCTATATTGACTACGCAAGGAAGGAAATTAACACACCCGCGGCTACGGCAGAACCGATTACGCCGGAGATGTTGCTTGCCATGCAGTATTGCAATACGTGATTCTTCGGATCGTACTTCAAAGCTATTTCATTGGCTACGCGGCTTGCCATCGGAACAGCACTCAAACCGGTTGCACCGATAAGCGGATTGATTTTCTTCTTCGAGAAAAGATTCACTAGTTTCACAAAGAAAATACCACCGGTTATAGAAAGTGCAAATGCAAGGAATCCACCGATCACGATACCGATTGTTGTCCAGTTGAGGAATGCTTCGGCAGTCATTGTTGCCCCTACAGACAATCCGAGGAAGATAGTAGCTGCATTCATGATACTATTGGAAGCAGCATCGAACAAACGGAATGTATTGGTTCCGATCTCTTTCACCAGGTTACCGAACATCAGCATTCCGATCAATGGCACAGCACTTGGCACGAAGAGGGCCACAACGGTAGTTACCACAATCGGGAAGATAATCTTCAATACACGCAGATTCTTGATTTCCGTCTTTGAGGGATACATCTTTTCTTGCTCTTTCATGTTAATACTCAACTCTTTCTTCGTACAGAACAGCTTCACTACCAGCGGAATAATCACCGGAACGAGTGCCATGTATGAGTAAGCTGCAATGGCAATAGGACCCAGCAAATGCGGAGCAAGTTTGATGGTGGTAAAGATAGCCGTCGGCCCATCCGCACCACCGATAATTCCCAGAGAGGCAGCTTCTTTCGGAGTGAATCCCATCAGGATAGCCACCAACAGCACGGTAAAGATACCCAACTGTGCGGCTGCACCGAAAATAGAAAGACGCAGGTTACGCAACATCGGTCCGAAGTCCGTCAACGCACCGACACCCATGAAGATGATCGGAGGCAGGAAACCTGTCTTAATCAGCATATAGTAAATAAAGTTCATGATGCCGAGTTCGTGGGCAATGTCATGCAGAGGCATTTCCCAGATGTTCTTCATCACTCCGTTCACCATAATCATACCATTCTCATCAGCCTGAATCACACCCATATCTCCTCCGGGGAAGTTGGCAAGCAACACACCGAAAGCGATAGGCACAAGCAACAACGGTTCATACTGTTTCTTAATTCCGAGATAGAGCAGGATGAACGCGATGGCATACATTATCAGGAACTGCGGTTCGGCAATGATATTGCTGAACGCAGTCATGTCATATAAGTTCTCAAATATTTCGTTCATTATCCTATCCTCATTAATACATCATCTTCTGAAACAGCATCTCCCGGGTTGGCACAGATAGCAGTCACTGTGCCGCCAAATTCAGCGCGAATCGCATTGTAGGTTTTCATCGCTTCTACATAGCAGATTACGTCTCCTTCTTTCACCGTGTCGCCTACTTGCAAAGCAGTTTCTTGTGCATTTTTCACCAAGAAGAACTTGCCTTCCAACGGAGAAACCACCTCTTTGCCTTCGCCTGCCGGAGCAGCGGCAGCACTCGCAGGAGTAGCAGGAAGCTCGGTATCACCATAAGCTACAGTGACACGATAAGCCTGTCCGTCTACCTGTACGGTCAGTGTCTTCGGTTTGACATCTTCTTCCGGTGATTTATCTTTTTCGGCACGGCGTTTTGCCACGTCTTCGAGGAAGTCTTCTTTAGCTTTGCCACTCTTGTAGGCTTCGTATTGAGCCGGGTGCATCGCATATTCGAAGAGTTCTTCGTCGTCCTGTCCGGCTTCCCATTTGTTCTCTTTCATCAGTTTGCGATATTTATCAAGAGCATCCGGATAGTTGTTCTGTGGATCGCCTTCGAAGAACTTGCGGCCTTCACGTTCCGCCTTTTCAATGATTTCCGGAGCAAGTTTGCCCGGCAAACGTCCGGCTTTACCCAGAATCATGTCCCAAATGTCATCGGCAATCATTCCCCAACGGTCTTTCCCTTTTTCCATCGCCATCACGTTCATCATGGCAAGGTTCTTCACATATTGACTGAACGGAGTCACCAATGGAGGATAACCGACACGAGGCCATACGTAAGCCACTTCGTCAAACAGCTTGATGAGAAGCTGATCTTGTGTCATAAACGGCAGATTGTGTTTTGCCTTATATTTATTGATAGATTCCAGATTGGATTCGAGGTCGGCCATCAGACTACCCATCATACCGCCGGGAAGTCCGGGAGCAATCAGCAAGGAGTTCATCAGGCGGTTTTTCGGGCTGATATACAGGCCGAGAAAGTCGTCCATAAATTCCTGAATCATGCCACGCACTTTCATGTAGGCTTCCATATTAATTTCAGGCACTTGATATCCGGCATCTTTCAGCATGGCTTGTACACTAAGCAAATCAGCATGACCAGTTCCCCATGAGAGTGGTTCCATACCCACATCGATGTAGTCGCAACCTGCTTCGCATACTTCGAGGATGCTTGCCATATTGAATCCGGGACCTGCATGGCTATGATACTGAACAGGGATTTCAGGATGTGCTGCCTTGATATTGGCTACAATCTTACCTAATGATACGGGACGGCCGATACCTGCCATATCTTTGATACAGATTTCGTCTGCACCCAGTTTGATGAGTTCCAGTGCCATATTGGTATAGTACTCTACCGTATGAATAGGCGAATGAGTGATACAAAGCGAGCATTGTGAAATCATGCCTGCTTCCTTTGCGTATGTGATGGAAGGAGCGATATTACGCACATCGTTCAATCCGCAGAACGTACGGGTAATGTCTGTTCCTTGTGCTTTCTTTACTTTGTAGAATAATTTGCGGACGTCTGCCGGAACGGGGCTCATACGGAGTCCGTTCAGTGCGCGGTCGAGCATATGGGTTTGAATACCGGCTTCATGGAACGGTTTTGTCCATTCGCGCACGGCTGTATTCGGGTTTTCACCAAACAATAAATTTACCTGTTCAAAACCTCCGCCGTTTGTTTCTACACGGGCGAAACAACCCATTTCAATGATGGCCGGAGCTACCTTTACGAGTTGGTCTACACGAGGTACGTATTTTCCGGCTGATTGCCACATATCTCGGAAAACCAAGCTAAACTTTACTTCTCTTTTCATGTCTTTCAGTGATATTCTTTATAGATTTATAATTTTTCTACTTTAGTGATTTTTCCTTTACCCTGTGTCACTACATTCACAGCAGCAGTAATGGCTGCTAAAATATTTCCCGGAACAGGTGTAGGACCTCGCGGTGCTTCCCGCTTCACAGGAACCACTTCTTCGGGGGCGTACTTGTTGACCAATGTAATCAACAACTTACCTAAATAAATCACAATCAGCAGAATAACAAACACGGTAGCCATTCCGACCACCATCAGCAGGATCGCTGTTTCGATATTTTCCATATAATAAACTATTAGTAATTTAAGTTGTTCGTCTAAAAAGCGTTCGAAAATACCAAATTTTTATTATAAAATAAATTAAGAAAGGAATATAATGTATAAAACTGTCATTTCTCTGATTGATAATCAGGGTATTTATGAGCAGAAACTTATTACAAAAAAATGTGAGAGAAAGCCCCTCAACTTTCTCTCACACTCTGATAAAACAATTATTAAATAAAAATACTCAATGATAAACCGGTTTAGCCCTCATCTGGTTTCATACCCTCTTCTTAACCTATTAAATTACCAGATAAAACCGGTCTTGTTAAACCTCTCATGCACCATCACGGCTTTCATTCTTTTAATTAGCGTAGCAGTCTAGTTGAAAAACCCTTTTAAGCCAACTTGTTTGATCGGGAAAAACAAGCCTTCTAAAACTCATATAACCCTGGTGAGGGAACCATTTCTGACCTACGTCTCCGGCAGGAATTTTTCATCTGCCCACTGTCTATTGTTTGCTTTGAGCCCTAGTTTGTTTTCTTTTCGAAATATTGTTTGTTCTGAATTTAGCTTGTTATTCACTACAAGGCTTTCTATTGTTTGTTTTGAGCTCCGGCCTTTATTCCTAATAAGGAAGATGGCCGGATAATTCCTTCTACAACATTTAATCTTCTAATCAATTCTACCGTTTTTTTCAAACATCATTAAATAGCTCTTATATTAGAAAGAGAAGCATTCGTTTGTTTTTTACCAAGAAAAAATGAAGAAAATTTGAAGAAAAACAAAAAAACCTCTCCTGACTATCCAGAAGAGGCTTTTTTTTATTGCAAAATAATTTCTTTCCCTCGAATTTGATAACTGATTCCACACGAGCCGAAGACTTTTTCCAGTGTGGCGTTCAGGTCTTTCGTCAAAACCGTCCCGTTGTAGGTCAATCCCTCGCACTTCTCGTGCCCGACGACTGTTACCTTAAATATATGTTCAATATCTGCCACTACATTTATCAGCGGATCGTCTTCATACCCCAACACCTCGGGGAACTCCGATTCTTCTGCCTTTTTCTCTACCGGCACAATCTTGTTCTCATCGCAATGCACGCTTTCTCCGGCAAGCAATGTACGCTTACCTACAGCAGTCTCGACTTTCACGCTTCCTTCCTCACAGTTGACGGTCATCTTCTTTCCCTGCTGATCGATGAGGAATTTCGTTCCCAGTACGGTCACGTCGCCGGCTTCTGTACGGACGGTGAATGTCTTGCCTTTGGTTACATTAAAAGAGGCTTTACCCAACAGTTGCAATTTGCGCTCCCAAAGCCATGTGATATGATTGTAAGTCAGGCGGGAATTTTCCATCACCTGCACAGTGCTGCCATCCGGAAATTCATAGTTCATAGCCGTATTATCAGTCACCACCTTTTCTTCTGCCAGGAAGTAACCGCCTATCCCCAAAAGAAGGACAACTGCCGCTGCCGCTCCCCATGAAAAAGAGAAACTTCTTCCCGTACCTTGCTTTCTTCTCCGGCTTAAGGCGATCTTATGGCTCTCCTCACGTTGCAACTTCAGCTTATCACCTATTTCTTTTTTACGAGAAAAGATTTCGCCAACCAGAGGAAGTTTTCCTTCTTCTAAGTATTTATCTAAAGATTCTGTCCACTTTTCCATATCTCACACCTCAATTAAAAATCCACAAATTAGCTGCTACCAACAACAAGAAAGATTTGCTCATACGCTCCCGCAAACTGGAGATAGCCATATGAGTAGTATTATAAACCGTACGTGAAGTGAGTCCCATCACCTGGGCTATTTCTTCCGGACTCATCTTCTTATAATACTTAAGATACAATACCTCCCGCTGTTGCTTTGTCAAATTGTTCAGCTCTTTCTGCAAAACTTCTAGCTGTTCTTTTTCTAACTCTGAACGGATAATAGCAGTTTCAATATCAATCTCCAGATCAAACTGATATTCATTTGTGCCTACTTCATCCAGTGATTTTAATGAGCCACTATTCTCCTTTTTCAGTTCGTTCACTATCATGTGTCTCAACGAAACACATAAGTAAGCGGGTATGGATTGAGGAGCCGCGCAAGTTTCTCTTTTCTCAAAGATGTAAACAAACAACGACTGTATCGCCTCGGTTACCAGAGTCTCATCACCGGCTATCTTCATGCCATATCCATACAGTAAATCTGCATATTGCTCATAAAGCTGCCGGAATGCCTCTTCATCCCCTTGCTGAATTTTATCCCAGGATAGTGTCTTCATTTCTATTCACTCATTTATATGAGATATGTTTTTCCTTTTTTTACCTGATTTTTTAGTTAAAATCAACGGAATATGTTTTAAAACTCACTTGTAAAGTGGAATTTGATGTGTTTAAAGTCCATCTGCGCCATCTGAAGTACATAACCGGAGTCTGCCAGGAACACATCGCGCCCTTCTCTATCCTTTGCCATATACTGGTATTTACGTTTCTTGAAGGCTTCCAGTTCTGCGGGATCATCGCTTTCTACCCAACAGGCTTTATAAAGACTTACCGGTTCCCAGCGACAGGACGCATTGTATTCATTCAACAAACGGTACTGAATGACCTCAAACTGCAACTGTCCCACCGTACCGATAATCTTACGGCCATTGAACTGATTGACAAACAACTGTGCCACACCTTCATCCATCAACTGATCGATACCTTTCGCCAACTGTTTCTGCTTCATCGGATCGGCATTTTCAATATACTTGAACATCTCCGGCGAGAAGCTCGGCAATCCGCGGAAATGAAGCATTTCACCTTCTGTCAGCGTATCGCCAATCTTAAAGGTACCATTATCCGGCAGACCGATAATATCTCCTGCATAGGCTTCGTCAATCGTTGTTTTACGCTGTGCCATAAATTGGGTGGGCGATGAAAAACGCATGGTCTTTCCATGACGAACGTGCACATAGGGAGCATTGCGGACAAACTTGCCGGAGCAAATCTTACAGAATGCCACACAAGAACGGTGATTGGGATCAATATTGGCTGTGATCTTAAAGATGAATCCGGTGAATTTCGGTTCGTCGGGATTCACTTCACGCTCTTCTGCCTGTACGGGACGAGGACTGGGAGCTATCTCCACGAAACAGTTCAGCAACTCTTGCACACCGAAGTTGTTCAACGCTGATCCGAAGAATACAGGTGCACAATCTCCTGCGAGATAGGATTCCGAATCAAATTCGGGATAAACACCTTCGATCAGTTCCAGATCACCACGCAGCTTGTCTGCCAATGGCTTGCCAATCTGCTGATCCAGTTCTTCCGTATGAATATCGACTGCCACTTTTTCCGTTACCATCTGTTTGGATGGCTGGTACAAGTCCAGTTTCTGTTCGTAGATGTTGTATACTCCTTTGAAACGTGCTCCCTGCTCTATCGGCCAGGACAAGGGACGAACCTGAATCATCAGTTCTTCTTCGAGTTCATCGAGCAAGTCGAACGGATCTTTTCCTTCACGGTCCATTTTGTTGACGAAGATTATTACCGGAGTCTTTCTCATGCGGCATACCTCCATCAGTTTACGCGTCTGCGTTTCCACCCCCTTCGCACCGTCTACAACGATGATAACACTGTCTACAGCAGTCAGTGTGCGGTATGTATCTTCAGCAAAGTCCTGGTGACCCGGAGTATCGAGAATGTTGATTTTATAATCCCGATAGTCGAACTCCATCACGGAAGTCGTTACCGAAATACCACGTTGTTTCTCGATTTCCATCCAGTCGGACGTAGCCGTCTTTTTTATCTTATTACTCTTTACAGCACCTGCTACCTGTATCTGACCACCGAAAAGCAATAGCTTTTCCGTCAATGATGTCTTACCGGCATCCGGATGCGCAATAATGGCGAACGTTCGCCGTCTCAAAATTTCTGTATTATCTGCCATAGTTATTAAATTGAGAATTGAAAATTGGAAATTAAAAAATGATACTCAAAGTGGTTTCTTTTTTATTTCTCAACTCTCAATTTTTAATTTCCAATTTCTCCAGGCATCGTTGGAGACTTTCCTCCCAATGGGGGATTTCGATGCCAAATGTTGTTTTTATTTTTGTTTTATCAAGTACAGAGTATGCCGGACGGTTGGCCTTTGCAGGATATTCGGCTGTATGCAGAGGTTTCACTTTGCAGGAGGTTATTCCTGCCAAGCGATGAATAGCCACTGTGAAATCATACCAGGAACAAACGCCTTCATTGCTGAAATGGTAGATGCCGCGGACTATACCTTTATTTATAATGGTATAGATGGCACGTGCCAGGTCATTAGCATAAGTCGGGGTTCCGATCTGGTCGAAAACAACTCCCAGACTGTCACGCTCTTTTCCAAGACGGATCATTGTCTTCACAAAATTATTGCCGAAAGTGGAATAAAGCCATGCAGTACGGATTACGACTGCTTTCTCGCAATAATTCATCACGTCATATTCTCCTTCCAGTTTGGTGGTGCCGTATACGGAGTCCGGACAAGGGTCGCAATCCTCCGTATACGGAGTGTGTGCAGTACCGTCAAAGACATAATCGGTAGATACCTGTATCATGGCGGCTCCGTTGAATTGTGCCGCACTTGCCAATTGTTTCGGTGCTTCGCAATTCAATTGATAGGCTAGTTCCGAATTATCTTCCGCTTTATCTACGGCCGTATATGCGGCACAGTTCACGACAAGCTCAATCCGCTTCTCTGCGATATAAGCCCAAACGGCTTGCTTGTCACAGATGTTAAGCTCCTCTACATCCGTGAAATAATACGTATGTTGCGGGTTCTCTTTTGCAAGCACCTGCATCTCATTGCCAAGCTGACCGTTGGCACCCGTTACCAAAATTCTCATTTATTCATCCAGTTTTAATTCACCTTTACGGTCTTTATCATAATAGTTTGCCAACATAGAAAGGAAACTAGTGATAGCTTCCACTGCCTTAGCAGTACCTTCACTGATAGGCTTTTTTTGAAGACGAAGCAGGAGCACTCCATACAACGCCTCAAAACAGGTCTCCAATTCGGGCTCGTCTTTCTTGCCGTTTTTATTCCGTAATTCTACTATAAACGGCAATGCCTTGAAATAGGCGGCACTGTAAAAAGGAAATTTAGGAGAAGAAGCCAATGCGTTATGCAATTCTGTCAGATTGATAATCACATTCTTATTAATCTGCAAATGACCTTTTTCCCGTACTCCTTCCTCACTCATCATCGTAATCAGGTTGGTATACCATTCTCTCATGGCAGGCTGCTGATCTGCCGGATAACGGGCAATTATATTTACCTCCATCTCTTCCGGTTCACAATGATTGGCGCGGATCAAGTCTTCCTCTTGCCACATATATATAAGGTACTCGGCAATATTCTTCTCTTTCAGTTGTTGTGCTATCTGATTCATAAGTTATCTCTTAATAAAGTGATTCTCCCAACAAAGTAAAAATCAGTCCGGCAAGGGATACCAGCATTACAATACTTCCTACAACACGATTCAGTATCCAGATACCACGCAAGTTGAATTTAGTGCGCACTTTGTTCACAAAGTAAGTAATCCCCAACCACCAGGTCAATGCCCCTATAGCAATAGCAACATATCCTGTAATCTCTTCGAACACCAGAACCCCCGGCTGCACAAAGGCAAAACGGGCGAAAAGTCCGATAAACAGAAAGATTATCAAGGGATTGGAGAGAGTGACGAAAAATGCGGTAATAAAGTTATGGAAATAAGAACCTTTGCTGGAGGAAGCCGGACGAATGGACTGCACCGGGTTGCTACGAAAGGTATATATACCAAAAAGGAGTAGCATGATGCTCCCCAATAATTGCAGATAGAAAATATTCTTATTAATATAATCGAACACAAAGCTCATCCCGTAGCCGGTGAGCAAAGCGTATGCTATATCGCTCAAAGAGGCTCCCAGACCTGTTACAAATCCATACCAACGCCCCTTATTCAAAGTCCTCTGGATGCATAATACGCCCACCGGACCGAGGGGTGCGGACACAACAACGCCAATAATAAAGCCTTTCACTAATATATCGAATATTGTCTCTATCTGAATCATGTCGCAAATATCGCACTTTTTTGTGATATGGGGATAGTATATTAACGTTTTTTCCACACAAGAATCACTATATATAGCGATAATAAGTAAAACGTACATCGAAAATAAACATATTAAATAAGGTATAGGAATTTATTCTCTATTTTTTTCCTACCACCAACGAAATTGATTATCTTTGCGCCACAGAAAAAGAGAAGAGTTTCTCCTGCAGGAACTTCAATCGTAAAATCGTAAATCGTAAAATCGTAAATATACAACATGATTCTTTTTTTCAGAACCCCTTCCAAGAGCGTGATTGCCGTAGAGAGCAACCATCAGCTCACCCCTGACGAAAGTAATAAACTCTGCTGGCTTTTTGGCGAAGCCGTGATGGAAAGTGAAGAAAACCTGAAAGGCTGTTTCGTTGGCCCACGCCGCGAAATGATCACTCCCTGGAGTACAAACGCAGTAGAAATCACCCAAAACATGGGGCTCGAAGGCATAAGCCGCATCGAGGAGTACTTCCCTGTTAAGGACGAAAATGCCGATTACGACCCGATGCTCCAACGCATGTACAAAGGACTCGACCAAAACGTATTCACGACAAACCGTCAGCCGGAACCGATCATCTACATTGAAGATCTCGAAGTGTACAACGAAAAAGAAGGTTTGGCTCTTTCCAAAGAAGAAATGGACTACCTGAAGAAAGTAGAAAAGGACCTCGGACGGAAGCTGACCGACTCTGAAGTATTCGGTTTCGCACAAATCAACTCCGAACACTGCCGCCACAAAATTTTCGGCGGAACGTTTATCATCGACGGCGTAGAGCAGGAATCTTCCCTGTTCCAGATGATTAAAAAGACTACACAGGAAAATCCGAATAAAATAATCTCTGCTTATAAAGATAACGTAGCCTTCGCTGAAGGTCCGGTTGTGGAACAGTTTGCTCCGGCAGATCATTCAAAACCTGATTTCTTCCAAGTAAAGGACATCAAGAGTGTTATCTCACTGAAAGCGGAAACTCATAACTTCCCTACTACTGTTGAGCCATTCAATGGTGCTTCTACCGGTACCGGCGGCGAAATCCGCGACCGTATGGGTGGTGGTAAAGGTTCATGGCCGATTGCAGGTACTGCAGTCTACATGACTTCTTATCCACGCACAGAAGAAGGACGCGAATGGGAAGAGATTCTTCCGGTACGCAAATGGCTATACCAGACTCCGGAACAGATTCTAATCAAAGCATCCAATGGTGCTTCCGACTTCGGTAACAAGTTCGGCCAACCGCTGATCTGCGGTTCGGTACTGACTTTCGAACATACAGAAAACAAAGAAGTTTATGGTTACGACAAAGTAATCATGCTTGCCGGTGGTGTTGGTTACGGTACACAACGTGACTGCCTGAAAGGCACACCGGAAGCTGGAAACAAAGTAGTGGTTATCGGTGGCGACAACTACCGTATCGGACTGGGTGGCGGTTCCGTATCTTCTGTTGATACCGGTCGTTACAGCAGTGGCATCGAGTTGAATGCCGTGCAACGTGCCAACGCAGAAATGCAAAAACGTGCCAATAACGTAGTACGCGCTCTTTGTGAAGAAGAGGTGAATCCGGTGGTTTCTATCCATGACCACGGTTCTGCCGGACACGTAAACTGTCTGTCCGAACTCGTGGAAGAATGTGGTGGTTTGATCGATATGAGCAAGTTGCCTATCGGCGACAAGACTTTGTCTGCCAAAGAAATCATCGCTAACGAAAGTCAGGAACGTATGGGTCTGCTGATTAAAGAAGAGGCTATTGAACATGTACGTAAGATTGCCGAACGCGAACGCGCTCCAATGTACGTAGTCGGTGAAACAACCGGCGATCATCGTTTCGCTTTCCAACAGGCTGACGGTGTACGTCCGTTCGACCTTGCCGTAGAACAGATGTTCGGTTCTTCTCCCAAAACCTATATGGTAGACAAGACCGTAGAACGTCATTATGAAATGCCGAAATACGAATTGTCTAAACTACATGAATATCTGACGAATGTATTGCAGCTTGAAGCTGTAGCCTGCAAAGACTGGTTGACAAACAAGGTAGACCGTTCGGTTACAGGCAAAGTGGCTCGTCAGCAATGTCAGGGTGAACTTCAGTTGCCGTTGAGCGACTGCGGTGTCGTAGCACTCGACTACCGTGGCGAGAAAGGTATCGCTACCTCTATCGGACATGCTCCGCAAGCAGCATTGGCTGATCCGGCTGCCGGCTCTATTCTTTCTGTATCCGAAGCGCTGACCAATCTTGTTTGGGCTCCAATGGCGGAAGGTATGGATAGCATTTCACTGTCTGCCAACTGGATGTGGCCTTGCCGCTCTCAAGAAGGTGAAGATGCCCGTCTTTACACAGCTGTAAAAGCTTTAAGCGATTTCTGTTGCGCGCTGCAGATCAATGTTCCTACCGGAAAAGACTCTCTGTCTATGACACAGAAGTATCCGAACGGCGAGAAAGTGATTTCTCCGGGAACTGTGATTGTTTCTGCCGGTGGTGAAGTTTCCGACGTGAAGAAAGTGGTATCTCCGGTATTGGTTAACAATGAAAAGACTACGCTTTATCATATTGACTTCAGCTTCGATGAACTGAAACTGGGTGGTTCGGCTTTTGCACAATCTCTGGGTAAAGTTGGTGACGAAGTACCTTGCGTACAAGATGCCGAATATTTCCGTGATGCTTTCCTTGCCGTACAGGAACTTGTCAACAAAGGATTGATTCTTGCAGGACACGATATCTCTGCCGGTGGTTTGATCACTACATTGCTCGAAATGTGCTTCTCTAATGTAGAAGGCGGTATGGAAATCAGCCTCGACAAGATGAAAGAACAGGATATCGTTAAGATTCTGTTTGCTGAAAATCCGGGTATCGTTATCCAGATCAGCGACAAGCATAAGGATGAAGTGAAGAAGATTCTGGAAGATGCCGGCGTAGGCTATATGAAGTTGGGTAAACCGACTGATGAACGTCACATCCTGGTATCTAAAGACGGAGCTACTTACCAATTCGGTATCGACTATATGCGTGATGTGTGGTATTCTTCTTCTTACCTGCTCGACCGCAAACAATCTATGAACGGTTGTGCTAAAGCACGTTTCGAGAACTACAAGATGCAGCCCGTTGAATTCGCTTTCATGCCGGAATTCAAAGGCAAGCTTTCTCAATATGGTATCACTCCGGACCGTCGCACTCCAAGCGGTATCCGTGCAGCTATCATCCGTGAGAAAGGTACGAATGGCGAACGCGAAATGGCTTACTCACTCTACCTGGCAGGTTTCGACGTGAAAGACGTGACGATGACCGACCTCATCAGCGGACGCGAAACATTGGAAGATGTAAACATGATCGTCTATTGTGGCGGTTTCTCTAACTCCGACGTATTGGGTTCTGCTAAAGGATGGGCAGGCGCATTCCTGTTCAACCCGAAAGCTAAAGAAGCATTGGATAAATTTTATGCACGCGAAGATACATTGTCATTGGGTGTCTGCAACGGTTGCCAGCTGATGATGGAACTCAATCTTATCAACCCGGAACTGAAGAAGAAAGGAAAAATGCTACATAACAATTCACACAAATTCGAATCACGCTTCCTTGGTCTTACTATCCCGACTAACCGCAGTGTGATGTTCGGCTCTTTAAGTGGAAGCAAACTGGGTATCTGGGTAGCTCACGGAGAAGGAAAATTCTCTTTGCCATATGACGAAGATAAATATAATGTAGTAGCGAAGTATAGCTATGATGAATATCCGGGCAATCCGAACGGTTCCGATTATTCTATCGCAGCACTGGCCAGCGCAGACGGACGCCACTTGGCTATCATGCCTCACTTGGAACGTTCCATCTTCCCATGGCAGAACGGTTGCTATCCGGCCGACCGCAAGAACAGCGATCAGGTTACTCCATGGATAGAAGCGTTTGTCAATGCCCGCAAGTGGGTGGAAGCGAAAATGAAATAAATCATTTCCATATTTTACAGAGGCTGGTACTTTAAATAGTGCCAGCCTCTTATTTTACGGAACTTTCCATTCTACCGGAAGACTTCTGATAGATACCAAAATACCGAAAACAAACAGTATATACAAATAGTTATAAAATAGTCTATTTTCTTCATTTTTGGAGCGCTGTTATCTTTCATCAAAATTTTGTAATATCAAAAAATCTTCTTAATTTTGTCAAACTTTCCCCCTCATAAAAGATTCAATAACCCTTAAAAGTCCTATTTGTATGAAAAAATGGCTTTTTCTAATCTTATTGTTTCCTCTAATTTGTGTCGCGCAGACGTATCGATATCTCGGAGTGGAGGATGGGTTAAGTAACCGGCGGGTTTACTGCATTCAAAAAGATAAAACCGGATACATGTGGTTCCTCACGCACGAAGGTATTGATCGATACAATGGAAAAGAGTTTAAACGATATAAGTTAATGGATGGTGACGCAGAAGTGAACTCTCTGTTAAATCTAAACTGGCTTTATATTGATCAGGAAGGAGTCTTATGGGAAATCGGAAAAAAAGGAAAAGTATTCCGGTATGACCAGATTCACGACTGCTTCAGTCTTGTATATAAATTACCGATGGAAAGTTTCAGCGAACAGCCGGACCCGGTCACTTATGCCTGGCTCGACCAGAACAAACACATCTGGCTATGCAATAAAGATACTATCTTTCTCTATAATACGGACACCAAACAAGTCACCCATATAAAGAATGATATAAGTGAAGAAATCACTGATATTGAACAAATAGACGAATCGCATTTCTTCATCGGTACGGAAATGGGGATTCATTATGCCCAATTAGAAAACAACGCATTGAAACTTATCAATTGCGATAAGTTGGAGAGCGTGAAAGCCCAAGTAAGCGATTTACACTTCGACAAAAAGATTCGGAAACTATTCATCGGCACTTTCTTGCGGGGAATTATGGTTTATGATATGAATACCAAATCCGTCATACGACCGGATTATAACCTGAAAGATATCAGTATCACACGGTTCAAGCCGCTAAATGACAAAGAGTTATTAATAGCTACCGATGGCGGAGGAGTACACAAAATAAATATGGATACTTATCAAATAGTACCCGAAATTGTGGCTGATTATAACAGTAATTGTGGCATGAACGGTAACAGTATCAATGACATTTTTGTGGATGATGAAGAACGGATATGGCTGGCTAATTATCCCATCGGAATCACGATACAAAACAACCGTTATACGAGCTACAAATGGATTAAGCACTCCATCGGTAATAAACAGTCTTTAATCAACGATCAAGTAAATGCCATTATTGAAGACAGAGAGGGAGATTTATGGTTTGCAACGAACAATGGCATCAGTTTTTTTAATTCAAAGACCGGACAATGGCGATCGGTGCTTAGTGCTTTTGAAGAGTCGCAAGGTAATAAAAGCCATATCTTTCTTACTATATGCGAAGTGGCTCCCGGAATTATCTGGGCAGGCGGGTACTCTTCCGGTGCTTACCAGATAGATAAGAAAACGTTCAGTGTCAGCTATTTCATGCCGCCTTTGTACACTCATACAAACAAGCGACCGGATAAATATATACGTGATATTCGTACAGATATGCAGGGTTATATCTGGTCGGGAGGATTCTACAACCTCAAGCGTATTAATCTGAAGACGCAGGAAGTACGGTTTTATGATGGATTAAATTCCATTACCGCCATCGTTGAGAAAGATGAAAAAAGTATGTGGATCGGTAGTGCCACCGGCCTATGTCTTTTAGATAAAGAATCCGGAAAATTCGAGCGCATAAAACTTCCGGTAGAGTCGAGCTATATCTATTCCCTGTACCAAGCAAAAAACGGTTCATTGTATATAGGTACCAGCGGGTCGGGACTATTGATTTACGATATTAATAAAAAACTGTTCACTCATTACCACACGGAAAACTGTGCTTTGATATCCAATAATATCTATACCATATTATCGGATGCGGACAAAGATATAATCATGAGTACAGAAAGCGGATTGACAAGTTTTTATCCCAATGAGAAAAAATTCTATAACTGGACCAAAGATATGGGATTGATGACCACCCATTTCAATGCGCTATCAGGTACGTTACGGAAAAACAATAAATTCATTTTAGGCAGTTCTGACGGAGCAGTGGAATTTGACAAGGATATGAAATTGCCCAGAAGTTATTCTTCTAAAATGATTTTCAGCGATTTCAAGCTTTTTTATCAAACAATCTATCCGGGTGATGAGGATTCTCCGTTGAAAGCAAGCATCAATGATACAAAGGTACTAAAGTTAAAATACAATCAAAACATATTCTCTTTGCAGGTTTCTTCCATCAACTATGACTATCCTTCCAATATTCTTTACTCTTGGAGGCTAGAAGGTTTCTATGATAAATGGAGCAAACCCGGAACAGAGAACACGATTCGTTACACCAATCTTGCCCCGGGCAAATATACGCTAAGGGTACGTGCCATCTCCAATGAAGACAAACGCATCATGCTTGAAGAAAGAAGTATGGATATTATCATAGCCCAACCTTTCTGGCTGACATTCTGGGCCATGCTGGTTTATACAGCTATCCTTTGTCTCATTGCCATCGTCCTATTGCGTATACTGATTTTGAGGAAGCAACGCAAAGTCTCCGATGAGAAAATACATTTCTTTATCAATACAGCGCATGATATCCGTACCCCATTGACCCTTATCAAAGCACCTTTGGAAGAGCTACGCGAGAAAGAGGAGTTGAGCAAAGAAGGGATTTCGAACATGAATACGGCATTACGAAACGTAAATGCCCTGCTACGCCTGACGACCAATCTTATCAACTTTGAGAGAGCGGACGTATATTCTTCCGAGCTATATATTTCAGAGCATGAACTAAACACGTTTATGAATGAAATATTCAATGCATTTCAGCAGTACGCCAACATCAAACATATCAACTTCACTTATGAAAGTAATTTCAGGTATATGAATGTATGGTTTGATAAAGAGAAAATGGAGTCTATTTTTAAGAACATCATTTCGAATGCATTGAAATATACTCCCGAAAATGGAAATGTACAGGTTTTCGTTTCTGAAACAACAGATTCATGGAGTGTGGAAGTCAGAGACACAGGAATCGGAATTCCGGCTAACGAACAAAAGAAGCTGTTCAAGCTCCATTTCCGCGGCAGCAATGCCATTAACTCCAAAGTAACAGGAAGTGGTATCGGTCTGATGCTTGTATGGAAGTTAGTCCGTTTGCACAAAGGAAAGATTAATCTGTCAAGTATCGAAAACCAGGGATCAGTTATCAAAATAACGTTCCCCAAAGACAGCAAGCGTTTCCGGAAAGCACATCTGGCAACTCCGAGCAAACAGCGTATAGAAATCGAAAACGTTCCGTCTTCATCGCCTGAAATCTACGAAAACGCACAGAAGAAAGAGAACATAAATCATCGTCGTATCTTAATTGTGGAAGATAATGATGAGTTGCGCAACTATCTGTCGCAAACGTTATCCGAAGAATATGTCGTACAGGTTTGTTCCAATGGAAAAGAAGCACTGACGATTATTCCCGAGTACAAGCCGGAGCTGGTTATTTCAGACATTATGATGCCGGAAATGCGGGGTGATGAATTATGCCAGGCTATCAAGAACAATATCGAGACTTCCCACATCCCCGTTATCCTGCTGACTGCTTTGAATAATGAAAAAGATATTCTCTCGGGACTTCAGATTGGTGCGGATGAATACGTTGTGAAGCCATTCAACATTGGTATACTGAAAGCAAATGTGGCCAATCTGTTGGCTAATCGTGCACTCTTGCGCAGCAAATACGCAAATCTGGATCTGAATGATGAGGAAAATGACGAAGACTGCATCAACTGTTCACAGGATATTGACTGGAAGTTTATTGCAAACGTTAAAAAGAATGTGGAAGACAACATCGACAATCCGGCTCTCACAGTAGATGTGTTATGCAGCCTGATGGGAATGAGTCGCACAAGCTTCTACAACAAATTAAGGGCGCTAACCGATCAGGCACCGGGAGATTATATCCGATTGATTCGTCTGAAACGTGCCGTACAATTACTAAAAGAAGACACACATAGCATAACAGAAATTGCAGAAATGACGGGATTCAGTGATGCCAAGTACTTCCGCGAAGTATTTAAGAAGCATTTTAATGTAAGTCCCAGCCAGTATGGCAAAGAGAAAAAAACAGCTAGTAAGGAAGGAGGAGAAAAGAAAGAATGAACATTTATCTCGAAGCATTTGGAATCTTTTTTAAAATAGGCGCCTTTACCATTGGAGGAGGGTATGCAATGGTGCCACTGATTGAAAATGAAATTGTCACCAAGCGAAAATGGATTGCGCAGGAAGATTTTATAGACCTGTTGGCTATCTCCCAATCCGCTCCGGGAATTCTGGCAGTCAATATTTCTATCTTCATAGGATATAAGCTGCGTGGCATCCGGGGAAGTATTATCACAGCATTGGGTACTATTTTGCCGTCTTTCATTATTATATTAGCTATCGCCCTGTTCTTTCATAGTTTCCAAGACAATCCGATAGTGGAACGTATTTTTAAAGGAATCCGCCCGGCAGTGGTGGCACTCATCGCGGCACCGACATTTACCATGGGACGATCCGCTAAAATCAACCGCTACAATCTGTGGATTCCTGTTGTCTCGGCATTATTAATCTGGCTGTTGGGCTTCTCCCCTATCTGGATTATCATTGCTGCCGGTGTAGGAGGATTCCTGTGGGGAAAACTTAGAAAAGTCAAGAGCTAAGAAAGGAGAGTTGAGAAGGCACGGATTACACGGATTAACGCTGTTATTTTACAGATTCATAATTCCAAAAACTGCGAAATCCGTGTAATCCGTGCCTAAAATTATTATATAATAAATTATTAATCACATGATTTACCTACAGTTATTCTATACATTTTTCAAAATTGGCCTCTTTGGTTTCGGAGGTGGGTACGCCATGCTTTCCATGATTCAAGGTGAAGTGGTTACCCGTTACGGATGGGTGAGTTCACAGGAGTTTACTGATATTGTAGCAATCAGTCAGATGACTCCGGGACCTATCGGCATTAATGCAGCGACCTATGTAGGGTTTACTTCTACCGGAAGTGTTTGGGGTTCCATCATTGCAACTTTTGCAGTGGTCCTCCCCTCTTTTATCTTGATGCTGACCATTAGCAAGTTCTTTTTAAGGTATCAGAAACATCCTGTGGTGGAATCTATCTTCGACGGGCTACGCCCGGCAGTAGTAGGACTACTCGCTTCCGCTGCGCTAGTATTAATGAATGTGGAGAATTTCGGTTCGCCTACGAAAGATACTTATTCGTTCGTCATCAGTATCATTATATTCCTGATCGCTTTCATCGGAACAAGAAAATACAAAGCCAATCCGATATTAATGATTATCGGCTGCGGCATTGCAGGGCTACTACTTTATTAGTTGATAGTTGATAGGTGATAATTGATAGTTAGCTGCGCTATGCTGCATAGTCACTTTCAATTATCAACTATCAACTATCAAATAATCAAAGTTTTAACTTCTTACTTACAGATTTGGATTCATTATGCAAGCGGTCTAAAGCTGTCACTACATAACGGCATTTCGTTTTTCCTGTTTCATAAGGAAGTTTGTAGAATGGATTACGCGTGATAGCTACAATATGGGAAGGATCGTCCAAATTCACCTTTTCTTTACTGTCAAAACGATAGACTACATATTGAACTGCCTTATCCATCTCTGTATCAGCTTTCGGAGCTGTCCAGAAAAGGATATAACCATCTTCTGTCCATACTTTTTTCATCTTACGTACCTTGCCCGGAGCTTTATCATCCATAAAATCAAAGACTGGAATCAAAGCAGGATATTTATGATATTCACTGATTAAAGCATCACGATATCTACCCTGATTCTCAACAACAGCTGCTGCATACCATTGACAGCTTCCTCCGATTGTTTGGTAAGCACGTTGCAAAGCCATCTTACGGGGAAGCTGATTGATAGAAGGATTCTGCGGATCGGCAAACTGAACAGTCTTTGGCACTGACTGGCCGATAAATAACGGCCGGTTTTCCGAATGAGTAGCCCACCATTTCACCAATGTCTCATAGTCGGCAGCCTTGTGACCAATCTCCCAATAAATTTGCGGAATATTATAATCAATCCATCCTTCACGTGCCCAAAGAAGCACATCGGCATAAAGATCATCATAGTTCTGCAAACCATTGGTGTTACTTCCCAACGGATCGCTTTTCTGATTACGATAAATACCGAACGGACTAATACCGAACTTCACCCATGGCTTGATGCCACGAATCGTTTCATGAAGCTTCTTTATCAACACATTCACATTACTACGACGCCAATCTGCCTTATTGGTGAAACCTCCACCGTAACGGGCGAAACTTGCATCATCCGGAAAATCCAACCCATTAACCGGATAAGGATAGAAATAATCATCCATGTGAATAGCATCTACATCATAACGAGACACAATATCGGTCACAATTTTGCAGATATGTTCACGACTTTCGGGAAGTGCCGGATCGAAATATAGCTGATCGCCATAAGTAACAAACCATTCCGGATGCTGGTGATAAATATGTTCCGGTGCCAACTTGTTCTTTAATGAGGTCTTCACGCGGTAAGGATTGATCCAGGCATGAAATTCCATATTCCGTTTCTGACATTCTTCAATCATAAACTGCATCGGATCCCACATAGGGGAAGGTGTCTGACCTTGCGTTCCTGTCAGGAAACGGCTCCACGGCTCATGCTGGGAAGCGTATAATGCATCTGCTTCAGGGCGTACCTGAAAGATGATTGCGTTAATGCCGGCTTCCTGAAGAGAGTTCAATTGACTAATCAATATTTGTTTCAATCTCTCTGTAGGAATGCCACGAAACTGACCGTTAACAGCTTGTATCCATGCTCCACGGAATTCACGTTTAGGATATTTATTGCCTGACGGCACCTGCGCCCTCACTCCTACCACCAGAAGAAGAGCTAAAAGTAAAAGATAGTTTTTCAGCTTCATAATATTCTTAAATCGTAATAATGTGACGCAAAGATAATACAAACTCCCGATAAATTCGCTAACTTTGCCGACTACCATAAAAAAGGAGTATTTTATGTCAGAAAACAACTATATTTCGATCAAAGGCGCACGCGTCAACAACCTAAAAAACATCGATGTAGATATTCCCCGCAACAAGCTTGTTGTCATCACCGGATTATCGGGTTCGGGAAAATCATCTCTCGCTTTTGATACTCTCTATGCAGAAGGACAACGCCGCTACGTGGAGAGTCTAAGCAGTTATGCGCGTCAGTTCCTGGGGCGAATGAGCAAGCCGGAATGTGACTTTATCAAAGGAATTCCTCCCGCCATTGCTATCGAACAGAAAGTGAACAGCCGTAATCCCCGTTCTACCGTGGGCACCTCGACTGAAATTTACGAATATCTACGCCTGTTATATTCACGGGTAGGGAAAACATATAGTCCCATCAGCGGACAAGAAGTGAAGAAACACTCTACAGAAGACATTGTCAACTGCATGCTCTCATACCCGGAAGGTACAAGATATACGGTACTGACACCTATCCGCCTGCGTGAAGACCGCACCTTGCAACAGCAACTGGAGATAGACCTGAAACAAGGGTTCAACCGTATCGAAGTGAACGGGGAGATGAAGCGTATCGATGAATATACGCCTGTGACAGGTAATGAAGTATATCTACTGGTAGACCGTATGGCTGTTGCCAACAGCAAGGACGCCATCAGTCGACTGACCGATTCTGCCGAAACAGCCATGTATGAAGGTGACGGAACCTGTATGCTGCGTTTTTATCTATCAGACGGAACTACGAAGTTACATACTTTCAGCACTAAATTCGAAGCAGACGGTATCACCTTTGAAGAGCCTAATGACCAGATGTTTTCATTCAACTCTCCTATCGGTGCTTGTCCCGTATGTGAAGGATTCGGTAAAGTGATCGGTATTGATGAGCATTTAGTTGTTCCGGATCGTTCCTTATCCGTATATGAAGGTGCTATCGTGTGCTGGCGAGGTGAAAAGATGGGTGAATGGAAAGAAGAACTGATTCACAATGCGGATAAATTCGACTTCCCTATTTTCACTCCTTATTATGAGTTGACAGATGCGCAACGCCGTTTGCTTTGGGAAGGCAATCAATATTTCCATGGCATCAATGATTTCTTCAAGATGCTGGAAGAGAATCAATATAAGATACAATATCGGGTAATGCTGGCACGTTACCGCGGAAAGACACTTTGCCCGAAATGCCACGGCACTCGCCTGAAACCGGAAGCCGGATATGTTCGAGTAGGTGGAAAAAACATTTCCGAACTGGTGGATTTGCCTATCACAGAGCTGAAGCAATTTTTCGATCATCTGGAATTGGACGAGCACGACAGCAATGTATCCCGACGTATCCTGGTTGAAATAAATAGCCGGATTCGTTTTCTAATTGATGTAGGTTTGGGCTATCTGACTTTGAACCGGCTTAGTAATTCTTTATCGGGTGGAGAAAGTCAGCGTATCAATCTGGCAACTTCACTGGGAAGTAGCCTTGTTGGTAGCCTTTATATTCTCGACGAGCCAAGTATCGGACTGCATAGCCGTGATACGGACCGTCTGCTCCATGTGTTGCGTCAACTACAACAATTAGGCAATACAGTAGTGGTGGTAGAGCACGATGAAGAGATTATCCGTGCCGCAGATTACATTATTGATATAGGTCCTAATGCAGGACGTCTGGGTGGAGAGGTTGTTTACCAAGGCGATATGAAGGATTTGAAGAAGGGAAGCAACAGCTATACGGTACGTTATCTTTTGGGAGAAGATGAAATTCCCGTTCCGGAGCATCGCCGGCCGTGGAATAATTATATAGAATTGAAAGGTGCACGTGAGAATAACCTGAAAGGAGTAAACGTACGCATCCCACTTAATGTAATGACAGTCGTTACCGGTGTTTCCGGTTCCGGAAAGAGTACATTGGTGAGAGACATTTTCTTCCGGGCATTGAAACGCGAATTGGATGAATGCAGTGACCGACCGGGAGAATTCTCTTCAATCGGAGGAAGTTTGCGCGACCTGCGAAATGTAGAATTTGTAGACCAGAATCCTATTGGTAAATCATCACGTTCTAATCCGGTGACCTACATCAAGGCTTACGACGAAATCCGTAAACTATGGTCTGAACAACCACTAGCTAAACAAATGGGGTATACTCCCGGATTCTTCAGCTTCAACAGTGAAGGCGGGCGTTGCGAAGAGTGTAAAGGGGAAGGAACCATTACTGTAGAGATGCAATTTATGGCAGACTTGGTACTGGAGTGTGAATCTTGTCATGGAAAACGGTTCAAGTCTGATACGCTGGAAGTGAAATTCCACGATAAAAGCATCTATGATGTATTGGAAATGACCGTGAATCAAGCCATTGAATTCTTCAATGAACATGGACAAAAGAAAATCGTAAAGAAGCTGCTTCCTTTGCAGGATGTAGGATTGGGATATATTAAATTAGGGCAGTCATCTTCGACTCTTTCCGGTGGTGAGAACCAACGTGTCAAACTGGCATTCTATTTGAGCCAGGAGAAAGCCGACCCCACGATGTTTATCTTTGACGAGCCGACTACAGGACTACACTTCCATGATATTCGCAAACTTCTGGATGCTTTCGACGCACTGATTCGCCGGGGACACAGCATCGTTATCATCGAACATAATATGGATGTCATCAAATGTGCCGATTATGTAATCGATCTCGGACCGGAAGGTGGAGATAAGGGCGGAAACATTGTAGCAGTGGGCACTCCGGAAGAAGTTGCCGCTTGCGGAGCAAGCTATACAGGACAGTTCCTGAAAGAAAAACTGGGATAAGCATTATTATTTCGTTGTATTTCTCCCTACATATACAAGATCTTTGTACTATCTACTTTTGGTAGATATGTACAAAATCTTGCTCTCATTTTTTACCCCAATTGCATCTTTACTTCTTAACACAAACAAGTCGATCAACACTCAGGTAAGCAAAGGCTATAAACAATTCTCAGACCGTCCATATCCTGACGTACTGCATCTTCCCCTCACCACTAAAAGCAAAGAATATAAATGTTAAAATAGCAAAAGACATGCAGTCTTTTTAATTTTTGTGTATCATATTTATTATAGAGTGTTGTACAGATAATAAAACATATGAACAAAAAGGAACTTGTAGAATTGTGTAAAAAAGGAGATGAGCGAACTTTAAGCTGGCTTTACCAAACCTATGCCGATAAGATGATAAAAATTTGCTTTCATTATGTCTCTGACAAACAAATAGCACAAGACCTCTTACATGACGGTTTTATTATCATCTACACATCTATAGATTCCTTACATTCTCCTGAAAAATTAGAGCATTGGATGGGGACGATAATGAAAAATATATCTTTAAGATATTTAAAACAGCGCAATTCGATGACTACAATCTCTTTAGAAGAAATAAGTGAGGAAGAAGACCCTGTGGATACATTCCCATCCAATGATTTTCCACCTTACAAAACGATGCTCAGAATGATAGAATCACTCCCGGAGGGATATAGCACAGTTTTCAAATTAGCCATATTAGAAGGATTGTCTCACAAAGAGATTAGTTTATTATTAAACATAGCCCCTCATTCTTCCTCATCGCAATTGTCAAGAGCAAAGGATATGCTACGCAAGCTCATCTCCCAATACCGCATTGTCATAGGATTATTTATATTATCATCTATTATTTCTATACAAATATGGCTATATATATCTAAGAATACTATCATTACAAAACAAAATATAGCAATTACACAGAAAGAGAAAGAACACGAAATTGCAAATATATTATTAAAAGATTCCATAAAAACTGTTTTGAGCCAAGATTATGTGTCTGCTCCTCCCAAGTATGTACATTCCGAACCTATAAGAAATTTATCCACACAAAAGGTTATTTTGCAAGACAGTGCTACAGAAGAGAAAGACAGCATAAACTCTTTTTATCATCAAATAACAGAAAAGCAAGATACCCCAAAGCAGCAAGAACATTATTCCGCTTATACAATCAAACAACTTTCCAACGATAAAAAGAATTGGTCATTAGCTTTATCTTATTCAGGAGGAGAAAAACAAACCAACACTCAACGCTCAAGAATCCCCGGTGATATTTCATCCGGAGATTCCAAAGAGGTAGTAGAAAAATCATATCATCATATTCCCATTACGCTATCACTTTCGGTGCGTAAGAATATAAATGAACATTGGGGCATAGAAACCGGAGTACGGTATACATACTTACGTTCTGATTTCACTATCATCAACGATTCCTATTTAGAAAAAGTACAGAAAATCAGTTATATAGGAATCCCATTCAAAGGTTCTTTCAATATATGGAAACAAAAAAGATTCTCCATATATACTTCCGCAGGAATAACTTTGGATATACCTGTAAGAGCAACATTAGAAGAACTCACATCAGATAATGGGCAAATTATATATCAAAAGATGAGTAATCTATATCCACGTTTACAGTGGTCGGCAGATTTTGGTATAGGAATCCAGTATCATATAACATCTTCTATCGGAATCTATGCAGAACCTAATTTACGCTACTACTTTAATAATGGAAGTACACTAAATACAATTAGGACTACAAAGCCATTCGATGTGACATTACCTATAGGTATTCGCCTATCCTGGTAAAAAAAGAACGATCATCATGCAGTCTTTCAAGGAATAATTTATCATGATTATAGAAAGTTATTCTAATTGTATCAATCATTACACATGAACTATTATTATGCAAGAGCGTCATCAAAACAGAAATATCTATTTCAAAGAACTGTCTATAACAAGTAGGAACTATTTTATCCCATATATCCAGTATTGGCATACAATAGAAGCAAAAATGAATGTATTAGAAATTGGTTGTGGTGATGGAGGTAACTTACTTCCTTTTTCGGAAATTGGATGTAATACCGTTGGAGTTGACATAGCCCAAAGTCGTATTAAAGATACAAAAACTTTTTTTAATGAATCTCATGCAGAAGGTGAATTTATAGCAGCAGATATATTTAAGCTAAAGGAATTGGAGCAGAATTTTGATATTATTATCTGCCATGATGTATTTGAACACATCACAGAAAAAGAACTATTCTTATCTAATTTGAGCAAATACCTGAAACCACAAGGTATTGTCTTTATGGCATTTCCTGCATGGCAAATGCCGTTCGGAGGTCATCAACAAATATGTAGAAACCAAATTTTGTCCTGTTTGCCTTTTATTCATTTATTCCCCACTTCCATATACCGATTACTTCTGAAAGCTTTTAGAGCGGATGCTGACTGTATAAATGAATTACTTTCCATTAAAAAGACAGGTGTAACGGTAGAATTATTCGAAAGATTAATTAAAAAGAAAAATCTAAAAATACTAAACAGGCAACTATGGTTCATCAACCCGCATTATAAAATAAAATTCGGGCTATCCCCACATAAATTGAATAAAATGATTTCCGAAATACCTTACCTGAGGAATTTCGCTAGCACAAGTTGCTTCTACATCTTAAAACAAAAAGAATAAACTTATAAGATTAAGATACATCAATCCCTCTTGGCAAATTTTCGCTTACCAAGAGGGATAATATATTAAATCCAACTATTATAAGTAGAAACCGAATCCTATCTTGACACCGAAACGTGACATATCGCCATCATTGAAACGCCATTTATAATAAACAGCAGGCTCAATCGTTACCGTGCGCGAAAGGAAGAAAGCATATCCGCCTTCGATACCCAGTCCCCAGTCAGTCTGATGCTTGCCACCACTCCAGCGGAAACGATTCCAGTCGAGTCCTCCACCTAAATAGATACCGGTTTTATTGAAATAGAAACGTACTCCCGTACCTAATGTATACTCGTCTATCGGTTTCGACCAATCGGCTCCGGCATTTACCATCAAGGCAATACCCTCGGCAAAGAATGTACCGACTTGTGCACCAACACCAAACTTTGCTTTATCATTTTTACTATACGAAAAGTCCAATCCCGATAATGAAGGATTAATAATCGTAGTTCCTTTCTCAAATTGCGCCTGTGCAGTGAAAGAGACTGCCAATAAGCAAAGTGCCAAAGCTAATTTTTTCATAAACTTACTTTTTTAAGTGAATAGATTGTTCGTCTTTTTTGCGGCGTTCACGCATTTGCTCCTTTTTCCGAAGCACTAGCCAAAGAAGAAAGACGATGACATAAGAAACTGCCACCGTAATTATTTTCTCCGTTAAGCTGACTTCCGTATTACGAGGCAACAAATAAGCCGCTGTTACGGATACATAAATAAGGAATGCAATTGCCACTCCTGTTGATTTTTTTATTTTCTTCATTCTGATAATTTTCTTGTTTTCTGCTTGCCCAGCCAAACGTAGAACCAGACAGCAGCGATCACTACACACGCTATACCAACGCTGTAAGAAATCACGTGCGAAAGTCCCAATCCTTCGGGGGCAATACATATATAAGTAGAGCACACACTCGTCATGAACAGTGCCGGTATCAAAGTAATGATATAAGGTTTCTTGGATACTGCCAGAAATACTGTTATGGCCCATAAGGTAAACACCGCCAATGTCTGATTAGCCCAAGCAAAATAACGCCATATCATATTAAATCCATTTGCATCGCGCAGACTGTACAAAAGCAGACCGATAGCTACCACAAACATCGGAATACAAATGTATAAACGGCGACGCATACTTCTTTGTTCCAGTCCCAGAAAGTCCGCTACAATCAGACGGGCGGAACGGAAAGCCGTATCTCCCGAAGTTATCGGGGCTGCAATCACTCCCAAAATAGCGAGCACTCCGCCGATTGCCCCCAGCCATTCTTTTGTGATGGCATCTACTATAACGGAAGCATTACTCTCTCCCATTCCGTTCTCATGGAAGAAGTAAGTAGCGGCGGCAGCCCAAATAAGGGCAACAATACCTTCGGTAATCATCGCACCGTAGAACACCGGACGTCCGTGACGCTCTGAAGTCATACAACGTGCCATCAAAGGGCTTTGCGTAGCATGGAAACCGGAAATTGCCCCGCAAGCAATACTCACAAACATAATCGGGAAAATAGGAAGCTCGCTCGCTTCGGGATTCGTATTCTGCAAACCATCCCACAGTTCCGGCAAGGCAGGATGATTGACGTAAAGCATCACCAGGATACCTACTGCCATAAACAGCAGCGCCACCGCAAACAGCGGATAGATTTTACCAATAATTTTATCTACAGGCAATAAAGTTGCCAAAATATAATAAGCAAACACAACGACAATCCAAAACGTAGCATCCAAGTTTTCCGGTGTGAGCTTCGCCAGCAGTCCGGCAGGACCGGCAACAAATACAGAACCTACCAGAATCATCAAGATAACGGTAAATCCTCTCATTATCTGCTTCGTCGTAAGTCCCAAATAGCGACCGATAATTTCGGGCAAACTTTCACCACCATTACGTAAAGAAAGCATCCCGGCAAAATAATCGTGCACCGCACCTGCAAAAATACTTCCCAGTACAATCCATAAATAAGAAGAAGTACCGAACTTCGCTCCCATAATCGCCCCGAAAATCGGACCTAATCCCGCAATATTAAGGAACTGAATCATGAAAATCTTCCAGGTTGGCAAAGGGATATAGTCCACTCCATCAGCCTTGGTCAGTGCCGGCGTTTTACGATCATCAGGACCAAAGACGCGCTCCATCAGGCGTCCATACGTAAAATAGCCTACTATCAACGCAAGCAGGCATAGAGTAAATGTAATCATAGTGTGTCGTTTTTTAGCTTGGCAAATGTAACATAATCTCACGAAACAGCCCAACAATACCGACACTTTTACTAACTTTGCAGGGATTTAAAACAAAAAATAAAGAATATGCGCCTGACTATTTTCATTCTTTCACTTTTGTTTCCTTTACTCCCGATGGCTGCGCAGCCCAAGTATGAAGTCCGTGCGGCCTGGCTTACGGCTTTGTATGGTCTCGACTGGCCTCGTACACGTGCTGTAAGTCC
This sequence comes from Bacteroides sp. BFG-606, assembly GCF_024788145.1. NCBI lineage: Bacteria > Pseudomonadati > Bacteroidota > Bacteroidia > Bacteroidales > Bacteroidaceae > Bacteroides > Bacteroides sp. BFG-606. The sequence continues at coordinate 5,913,651 of NZ_JANUIL010000001.1, forward strand.
GCAAAGTATCCGTAAGCAGAAGGAAGAACTGGTAGATATTCTCGATAAACTGAAAGCTGCCAACTTCAACACTGTCCTGTTTCAGACGCGTACACGCGGGGATGTATTATATCCTTCGTCCATCGAACCTTTCAATTCTATCCTGACAGGGAAATCCGATGGGAATCCCGGTTATGACCCGCTCGCTTTTGCCATTGAAGAGTGTCATAAGCGAGGCATGGAGTGTCATGCCTGGATGGTGACTATCCCGTTGGGAAACAGAAAGCATGTTGCTTCTCTCGGTAGCCGGTCTGTTACCAAACGAATGAAAGATATTTGCGTACCGTATAAAAATGAATATTTCCTGAATCCGGGACACCCGGGGACTAAAGAATATCTGATGAAGCTGGTGCGGGAAGTCGTCAGTCGCTATGACATCGACGGAGTGCATTTCGATTATCTGCGCTATCCGGAGAATGCTCCTTTCTTCCCCGACAAGTACGACTTCCGCCGATATGGCAAAGGCCGCACAGTGGAACAGTGGCGGCGGGATAATATTTCGGAAATCGTACGCTATATACATAAAGGTGTAAAGGCCATGAAGCCATGGGTGAAACTAAGTGCCAGTCCGGTAGGAAAATACAAGGACACTTCGCGTTATCCTTCCCGTGGATGGAACGCCTTCTTTACCGTTTATCAAGACCCGCAAGGATGGCTTGGCGAAGGTATCATGGATCAAATATATCCAATGATGTATTTTCAAGGAAACAGTTTCTATCCTTTTGCCCTCGACTGGCAGGAGCAGAGTAACGGACGGCAGGTCATTCCGGGACTCGGCATCTACTTCCTTCATCCCGACGAAGGAAAATGGACGCGTGACGAGATTGACCGTCAGATGAATTTCATTCGCACTCATAAACTGGCGGGTGAAGCACACTACAGAGTGAAATATCTAATGGAAAACACACAAGGTATTTATGACGAATTGGCCGAGAACTTCTATGCATATCCAGCTTTACAGCCACCTATGCCGTGGCTGGACAATGTTCCGCCTACGGCTCCATCCAAACTGAAAACAACGAATATCGACAATGGATATACGGAATTAAAGTGGCAGGCTGCTACTGACAATGATTCGCGTAATCAGCCGATGTATGTTATTTACGCATCGAATGAATATCCGGTAGACATCAGCCGACCGGAAAATATTGTTGCACAGGGTATTCGGGATACAAGTTATATCTATGCTCCCATCCTCCCTTGGAATAGTAAGAAACATTTTGCCGTTACAGCCGTAGACCGTTACGGAAATGAAAGTGCAGCGACGCAGATATGATATACAAAGACCAATTCTTTATCAGGGCAAACGCTCAATAATATTGACGCCCTTATAAGCCTCTCAAGGCCATACAGTAGAGACATATACCATGCATTTTCGCAATATCATGATACAATAATGTAGAAACACACTCTACGCCCTCTACAAGAGGTCTGTATAAATTATTGAGCGTTTGCCCTGATTCTTTATCGACTTTCACTTCTCCTGCAAAAGATTTTTCATTTTCATTTCTCATATTCTCATAAAACAAAGCTAATCTACTGTAAATCACTTATATGACACTATGAGAAATAAAACATAAAATGGCATTTCTCATAGTATTTTCACTATTTTTAGCTAAAAACGGTGCATTTCTCATAGGTTCCGAGTCATTTCTCATCTTATTTTCATACTCCTTTCCTTCTTCAGTTTCCTTAGCAACTCTCTATTGTTTATTGCTTTTCTGTGTATCATTCACCGTATACTTATCTGTTTTTCCTTCACCATTACCGTTTTATCTTACCGCTATCCGGTTCGTTCCACTCCAGTGAATAGATCTTTGCACTGGAGTGAACGGTTCTTTCCACTGGAGTGCAACGATCTGTTCACTAGAGTGGAACGAATGAGATCCTCCTTATAAAAAACAGTATAACTTAGTGATTCACAAATGATTAAATAGTACATTTCATACAAATAAACAATGAACTGTTTGCAAGATGCTATTGCGTAGGAATAAGAGAACAGTACACAGAGAAAGCCATCCCTTCTGTGAATGAGAAATGCGACAGAATACGATGAGAAATACCTCTAACGAGTATGAGAAATGACCTGAATCCTGCGATATTTTGCCATAGTAGTATGAGAAATGCCTATTTAGAAATCATTTCTCATAGACTATCTATCTGATAATCTCTGCTTTATGCGAACATTATGAGAATATGAGAAATGAAAATGAAAAATCTTTTGCAGGGAAGCGGAAGTTGACAGAAAGAATGATAACCAATGAAACATATAAAATGATCATTAGCGGCATAGATAAACAGAAGAATTATTATCTTTGTTACTTGAATAAACAAAAGCAAGAATATTATGAAGAAGCTTTATCCCATCGGAATACAGAGTTTTGAAAAATTGCGTAAAGAAAATTATCTTTATATAGACAAAACTTCATTCGTGTATGAACTGGTAAAATCCGGTTCCTACTACTTTCTTAGCCGTCCCCGGCGTTTTGGGAAAAGCCTTCTTCTATCCACTTTCGAAGCTTACTTCCAAGGCAAAAAGGAGCTATTTCAAGGTCTTGCTGTTGAAAAAATGGAGAAAGACTGGATTCAATACCCCATTCTGCATCTCGACTTAAATACGCAGAAGTATGACAGCCCCGAAAGTTTGGATAATATACTTAACATGAAGCTGGATGAATGGGAATCGCTATATGGATCCAATCCGGTGGAAATAGGTGCACCTCTCCGTTTTCTCGGCATTGTTCGCCGTGCCGCTGAACAGAGTGGTCGGCGGGTAGTGATTCTCATTGATGAATATGACAAGCCGATGTTGCAGGCCATTGGGAATGAAGAATTGCAGGATAGTTATCGTGATACTTTAAAAGCGTTCTATTCAGTACTCAAAACGATGGATAAGTATATTCAATTCGCTTTTCTCACAGGAGTGACAAAGTTCGGGAAAGTGAGTGTATTCAGCGATTTGAATAATCTTAAAGATATTTCTATGGATAAACGGTATACCGAACTTTGCGGTATCACAAACGAAGAAATCCACCATTATTTAGAGACGGATTTACATATCCTTGCAGATACGCAAGGCATGAGCTATGAAGAGACGTGCCAAGAATTGAAAGAGTGCTATGACGGATACCACTTTACTTTCGATTCGGCAGGTATATATAACCCTTTCAGTTTACTGAATACATTCGACTCTATGTCATTCGGTAATTACTGGTTTGAAACCGGTACTCCTTCCCATCTCGTCAAACTTCTGAAACGGGATAATTATGACTTACACCAATTGGCCAATGATAAAGCGACTTCCGATACGCTGAATAGTATTGATTCTTCTTCCAAGAATCCTGTGCCCGTGATTTATCAGAGTGGTTATCTTACCATCAAAGATTATGATAAACGTTTCGGTATCTACTATTTAGGATTCCCCAACCGGGAAGTAGAAGAGGGATTCATTAAATACCTAGTCCCTTTTTATACTTCAATCGACGAAGGAAAGACCGCTTTCTACATTACAGAATTCGTCCATGATGTAGAAGAAGGTAATTATGAGGACTTCTTCATACGTCTGCAGAGTCTCTTTGCCGACACTCCTTACGAACTGATACGCGATTTGGAATTACATTATCAGAATGTATTATTTATCGTCAGCAAATTACTGGGGTTCTATGTACAGGCAGAGTATCACACCTCTGACGGACGCATTGATCTTACTGTACAAACTGATAAATACATTTATGTAATGGAATTCAAATTTGACGGAAGTGCGGAAGAAGCTCTTCAGCAAATTGAAGAAAAAAGATATATACTACCCTTTGCAAAAGATAATCGTAAGATTGTAAAGGTTGGGGTTAATTTCAGCTCAAAGACCCGGAATATAGAAAAATGGCTGGTGAAAGAAGTAGAATAATCAGACTTTATACCACTGTATGGATGGATGCATGTATGTATGCCATGCATAAAGTTATAAATGTACGCTTTTTGAGATAAGAACCCACGCCCGATAACTACTTTTTTTATGAACCGGCACCAATGGCAAATAGCCTGATTTTATTCTTCCTTGTTCTATCTCCAAAGGATAAGTCTCCTCCATTTCTTTATGTGCGCTCCAGACTGCTCCTTCCGAAGGGTAATAGCTTATCTGAAAAGCTCCTGTCGAAACAGGATATATATAACGGTCATATATATGACGCGCCACCACTCCCATATTCATCCGCAAGTTGATTTCCACGCAGGGATGAATACGATAAACAGGGGAATCCGGGAAACGGCAGATCATCATATCCACTCCCAAATAACCATTATAAATAGTTCCGAACCGAAGAAGCAACTCTTGTTCAAGACGGTTACGCAGCTTATAAATTTCTTCAACAGGGATATATTCCGAAAGGTTCCGTTCGATGGCAGCATCCGAAATCAGCAAATTACCCTCATATGCCCCACTCCCACCCGTACGGAATTGAGAATATCCGGCAAAGTCAAATCTACCGTTACCCGAAGAACGAAATTCCATAGCGAAATCTTCCATCTTATTATATAAAGGTTCACCAATAACACCTCCTTGCTGATTGCCAATGCGTGAGCACCAACCGGAAATGGAAGGAGTATATACACCTTTGCACCAGTTCAATCCTTTTCCACTACCGGATAAAGGAGCTTTCAGTAAACAAGTATCATGTGATTCTACAAATGACTTCCATTCTTCGGGAATCGTCAGGTAAAAAGACTCTCCACAAAAACAAGCTCCCAGTTGTAACTGTGGTAATAGTTCCACAGCGCAGGAACGATGGGAACAAGAACGCAGTTTATCCAATTGCTCAATAGAAGGAAGTTCGCTTTCTTCCACTCCCAAATCCAACAGTCGTTTTCTTACTGCTATATCCCAGCCCCAAGGATGAATATCCAAATTCCGCTCGGAAGCAAGTTCAGGTTCTGTCATCAAATCAACCGAAAGTCCTAATAATTCCTGTATCTTCTTCACATAATCGAGATTATAAGCGGAAGGAGCCAATACAACACTTCCCTCTTCCGCATACCACATCGGCAACAAAGCCAATTCGGATGCCATTTGCCGGGCGGAAGCCGGTGCCATATAGTTTGTTTCACCGCTGGCTAACGCCAAATCATGTTCCGGATTGAATATATAAAGAGCCTTTTTTGTCATTTTAAACGAATTCAAAACTTTATTCTGCAAATATATACAGGAAATAATCAGGAATAGCTACAATAAACAGAAAGTTGGAATTAAAAGCACAATTTTGCCATCTCTACTTTGCAAATCCTAAAAAAAGCAGTATATTTGCCACCCGAAAAACAAAGAACTGAAATGGAATCATTCTATCGCACACACGCCTACCTCGTTGAGCACACCAATGCCCCCGTTCGCCGCGATCTTATGGACGAGATCGACTGGAGCGACCGCCTGATTGGTATCAAAGGGACACGTGGCGTAGGAAAAACCACTTTCCTTCTCCAATACGCCAAAGAAAAATTCGGGAACGACCGCTCCTGCCTGTTCATCAACATGAACAACTTCTACTTCTCTGGCCACAGCATTGTAGATTTTGCTAACGAATTCCAGAAACGTGGTGGAAAAGTATTGTTGATCGACCAAGTGTTCAAACACCCGGAATGGAGCAGAGAGTTGCGCATGTGTTACGACCGTTTTCCTAATTTGAAGATTGTCTTTACCGGCTCATCCGTAATGCGACTGAAAGAGGAAAATCTTGAACTGCGTGATATTGCAAAGAGCTATAACCTGCGCGGATTCTCTTTCCGTGAATTCCTGAACTTGCAGACAGGCATGAAATTCAGGGCATACAGCCTCGAAGAAATTCTTAGCACTCACGAACAGATTGCCAAAGGAGTACTCTCCAAAGTTCGTCCGCTGGATTACTTCCAGGATTACCTGCATCATGGGTTCTATCCATTCTTCCTCGAAAAGCGTAACTTTTCGGAGAATCTGCTGAAAACAATGAACATGATGGTAGAAGTAGATATCCTGCTCATCAAACAAATTGAACTGAAATATCTTTCAAAGATAAAAAAATTGCTATATTTGCTCGCTGTCGACGGACCGAAGGCTCCGAATGTGAGCCAACTGGCAAGCGACATACAGACATCTCGCGCCACGGTGATGAACTATATCAAGTATCTGGCAGATGCGCGACTCATTAATCTGGTTTATCCGAAAGGGGAAGAATTCCCTAAAAAACCGTCGAAGATAATGATGCACAACTCCAACCTGATGTACTCCATCTATCCGGTGAAAGTGGAAGAGCAGGATGTGCTCGACACATTCTTTGCAAATTCTTTATGGAAAGACCATAAGGTACATAAAGGAGATAAAAACGTCTCTTTTATGGTGGACGAAGTAATGCCGTTCAAAATTTGCCAGGAAGGCGCAAAGATCAAGAACAATCCGAATGTGACGTACGCGTTGCATAAGGCTGAAATAGGTCGGGGCAACCAGATACCTCTCTGGATGTTCGGCTTTTTATATTAAAAGATTTATTTACTTAAATATTTAATTTAGTTATGACTAAACAGAAGAAATTCATCACTTGTGATGGTAACCAGGCTGCAGCACATATCTCGTATATGTTCTCTGAAGTAGCGGCTATCTACCCCATCACTCCTTCTTCGACTATGGCTGAGTACGTAGACGAATGGGCTGCCGCAGGACGTAAGAACATCTTCGGCGAAACAGTATTGGTACAGGAAATGCAATCTGAAGGTGGTGCTGCCGGTGCAGTTCACGGTTCTCTTCAGGCTGGTGCGTTGACTACTACTTACACTGCTTCTCAGGGTCTTCTCCTGATGATCCCTAACATGTACAAAATTGCCGGTGAGTTCTTGCCTTGCGTATTCCATGTATCTGCTCGTACATTGGCTTCTCACGCATTGTGTATCTTCGGTGACCACCAAGACGTAATGTCAGCTCGTCAGACTGGCTTTGCGATGTTGGCTGAAGGCTCTGTACAGGAAGTTATGGATTTGGCTGGTGTTGCTCACTTGGCTACCATCAAATCCCGCGTTCCGTTTATGAACTTCTTCGATGGTTTCCGTACATCTCACGAAATCCAGAAGATTGAAATGTTGGAAAATGATGATCTTGCTCCGCTGATCGACCAGGAAGCTTTGGCAGAATTCCGTGCCCGCGCACTGAATCCGATGAAACCGGTAGCTCGTGGTATGGCTGAAAATCCTGACCATTTCTTCCAACATCGTGAATCATGCAACAACTACTATGAAGCAGTTCCTGCTATCGTAGAAGAATACATGAATGAAATTTCTAAGATTACAGGTCGTAAATACGGTTTGTTCGATTACTATGGTGCAGAAGATGCAGAACGCGTAATTATCGCTATGGGTTCTGTAACAGAAGCTGCCCGCGAAGCTATCGACCACTTGATAGCAAACGGCGAAAAAGTGGGTATGGTTGCCGTACACTTGTATCGTCCGTTCTCTGCTAAGCACTTCCTGGCCGCTGTACCTAAGACTGCCAAAACTATCGCAGTTCTTGACCGTACTAAAGAACCGGGTGCTAACGGTGAGCCTCTTTATCTTGACGTTAAAGACTGCTTCTACGGTGCAGAAAATGCTCCGGTTATCGTTGGCGGTCGCTACGGTTTGGGTTCAAAAGATACTACTCCTGCTCAAATCCTTTCAGTATTCGAAAACTTGGCTATGCCAATGCCAAAGAACCACTTCACTATCGGTATCGTAGACGACGTTACTTTCACTTCTCTTCCTCAAAAAGAAGAAATCGCTTTAGGCGGCGAAGGTATGTTCGAAGCTAAATTCTACGGTTTGGGTGCTGACGGTACAGTAGGTGCTAACAAGAACTCTGTGAAGATTATCGGTGACAACACCGACAAACACTGCCAGGCTTACTTCTCTTACGACTCTAAGAAATCTGGTGGTTTCACTTGTTCTCACCTGCGTTTCGGTGACACTCCGATCCGTTCCACTTATTTGGTTAATACTCCAAACTTCGTAGCTTGCCACGTTCAGGCTTACCTGCACATGTACGATGTAACTCGTGGTTTGCGTAAGAACGGTTCTTTCTTGCTGAACACAATCTGGGAAGGTGAAGAACTGGCTAAGAACCTGCCTAACAAGGTTAAGAAATATTTCGCACAGAACAACATTTCTGTATACTATATCAACGCAACACAGATTGCACTGGAAATTGGTTTGGGTAACCGTACCAATACTATCCTTCAATCTGCCTTCTTCCGTATCACAGGCGTTATTCCTGTAGAACAAGCTGTTGAGCAGATGAAGAAATTCATCGTTAAGTCTTACGGTAAGAAGGGTGAAGACGTTGTCAACAAGAACTATGCTGCCGTTGACCGTGGTGGTGAATACAAGACTTTGGCTGTTGATCCTGCTTGGGCTAACCTGCCGGATGACGCTAAAGCTGAAAACAATGATCCTGCATTCATCAACGAAGTAGTTCGTCCGATCAATGCACAAGACGGTGACTTGTTGCCAGTATCTGCATTCAAGGGTATCGAAGACGGTACTTGGTATCAAGGTACTTCTAAATACGAAAAACGTGGTGTAGCCGCATTCGTTCCCGAATGGAATCCTGAAAACTGTATCCAATGTAACAAGTGTGCATACGTTTGTCCTCACGCTTCTATCCGTCCGTTCGTACTCGATGCTGAAGAGCAGAAGGGTGCCAAGTTCGAACAACTGAAAGCGGTAGGTAAAGTATTCGATGGTATGACATTCCGTATTCAGGTTGACGTTCTCGACTGTCTGGGTTGTGGTAACTGTGCTGACATCTGTCCGGGTAATCCGAAGAAAGGTGGCAAAGCATTGACAATGAAACACCTCGAAAGCCAATTGGCTGAAGCTGACAACTGGACTTACTGTGCTGAAAACGTGAAGACTAAACAACATCTTGTTGATATCAAGTCTAACGTGAAGAACTCACAGTTCGCTACTCCGTTGTTCGAGTTCTCTGGTGCTTGCTCTGGTTGTGGTGAAACCCCGTACGTGAAATTGATTTCTCAATTGTTCGGTGACCGTGAAATGGTTGCTAACGCTACCGGATGTTCTTCTATCTACTCTGGTTCAGTTCCTTCTACTCCGTATACTACAAACGAAAACGGACACGGTCCTGCTTGGGCTAACTCACTGTTCGAAGACTTCTGTGAATTCGGTCTGGGTATGGAATTGGCTAACGAAAAGATGCGTGCCCGTATCGTGAAAGTGATGAACGAAGCTATTGCTGCTGACTGTACTCCTGCTGAAGTGAAAGAACTATTCGCTGAATGGATCAACAATATGCTGGATGCAGACAAGACTAAGGAATTGGCTGCTAAGATCATTCCTATTGTTGAAGCTAACAAAGATAAATGCAACCACTGCAAACAAATCGCTGAACTGCAACAATATCTTGTTAAACGCAGCCAGTGGATCATTGGTGGTGACGGTGCTTCTTATGATATCGGCTACGGTGGTCTTGACCATGTAATCGCTTCCGGTAAGGACGTTAACATCCTCGTTCTGGATACTGAAGTTTACTCTAACACAGGTGGTCAGTCTTCTAAGGCTACTCCGGTAGGTGCTATCGCTAAGTTCGCTGCTGCTGGTAAGCGCGTACGTAAGAAAGACCTCGGTCTGATGGCTACTACTTATGGTTATGTATATGTTGCACAGATCGCTATGGGTGCTGACCAAGCTCAAACTCTGAAAGCTATCCGTGAAGCTGGAAGCATATCCTGGACCATCTTTGATTATCGCTTACGCTCCGTGTATCAACCACGGTCTGAAAGCAGGTATGGGTAAGAGTCAGGAAGAAGAAGAAAAGGCCGTTAAGTGCGGTTACTGGCACTTGTGGCGTTACAACCCTGCTTTGGAAGAAGAAGGCAAGAACCCATTCCAGTTGGATAGCAAAGAACCGAACTGGGAAGAATTCCAAGGTTTCTTGAAGGGTGAAGTTCGTTACGCTTCTGTAATGAAACAATATCCTACTGAAGCTGAAGAACTGTTCAAGGCTGCTGAAGAAAACGCAAAATGGCGTTATAACAGTTACAAACGTTTGGCTAGAGAAAACTGGGGTGCTGAATAATTAATCACACTCAGATAAATATAAAAAGGGAGTCATGCATTGAGCAGACTCCCTTTTTTATGTCTAAGCCAATTTCATATCTAGGCCGGTTTTGAATCAATTTTAGACCGTTTTTACTCTTATTCAACTACAGATTCGCATTATTTAATCAGTCTATTCATCTATTTATTCCTTTGATTTCGGTATCCAGCTATCAACCAGTTCCCGGTGTTCATCCCTCCATTTACGGGCTATTTCTTCTTCATCCATCCGGGCATCCTTCATAGCTGTCATAAAAGAGCTAAGTTCTTCTGTCGTTAATTTGATATTACCGAAAAATTCAGCGGCAAACGGGTCTTTTTCACTGAAACCTTTCCAGGCAATGGCATGTATTTCTTCCAAATCTCCATATACTTTCTTCGGATCATCCAGGAATTTCAAGTCAAACTGATCGAACATCCAATGTGGTGTCCACCCTGTAATGACAATCCATTCTCCCTTATCCATCGCTTTTTTCAAAGATGCCAACATGGTTGAACTACTTGAAGTCATAAGAGCATATCCGTCAAGTCCATAAGCAGCAATGGCCTTATCCGTAGTCTTCATAATTCCTGCCCCGGCATCAATTCCCACTATTTCAGAAGAGAAACGGTCTTTATAATCTGCCAGTTCACTAATAGATTGAATCGTGACATATTCAGGTACGACCAGCCCGATGCGAGCTTCTTCATATACCTCACCCAAGAATTCGATGCTATCACCATATTGGTCCATATAATCTTTCATCGTTATCGGTAGCCAGGCATCCAGAAAGACATCTGACTTTTTCCGAGACATGGATACAAAAACAGGGGCAAGATCCGCATTTTGCAGTTCAACCTCATATCCATGTTCCTCCAATACCACCTTAGCCAAATGACTCATGGCAATGCCTTCCAGCCAATTGGCATAGGCTATTTTTACTTTTTTCTTATTTGGGTCGGAATTCGTGCAGGAAGCTAGCAAAAGCAGCGCGGACAGTACTATTCCTACTAATTTATATATTCTCATTTTTCTTCCTTTCTGTTTTTAGTCCTTTTGGGTTTAGTTCTTTCCATTTTAATCCTGTTTATTTTTTCTTCCTGCCATTCCTTGTGTGATACGGTCCAGAATGATAGCCAAAATAACAACTGCTATACCACCTTCAAACCCAAGTCCGATTTTCATTTGGGTAATACCTTTCAATACGATTTCTCCTAAACCACCGGCAGCAATCATTGCAGCGATTACGACCATAGAAAGTGACATCATTATTGTCTGGTTTACACCAGTCAGGATGGTGGGCAGCGCCAAAGGAAGCTGTACTTTATATAACAGCTGCCAACGGGTAGCTCCGAACGAACGGGAAGCTTCCACTACATTTTTAGGAACCTGCCGGATTCCCAACCCGGTAAGACGGACCACAGGAGGCATGGCAAATATGATTGTCGCAAAAACTCCGGGCACTGTTCCCAATCCGAAGAACAAAACAGCAGGAATCAGATAGACAAAGGCAGGCATTGTCTGCATCAAATCGAGAATAGGGCGAAGTATTTTATCCGCACGCGGACTGTTGGCTGTCCATATTCCTAAAGGTACTCCAAAAATCAGAGCCAGGCAGGTAGATGATAAAACGAGAGCCAGAGTTTGCATGGTTGCCTCCCAAAACCCCATTCCATAAATCAATAATAATCCTAATACGGTAAAAATGGAAATACCCCGTCCTGCCTTTACCCATGCAATTGCGGCAAGTACCAAAATCGTCAGATAAAATGGAATTCCGAAAAGAATGTGTTGGAAACCTGTAATGAAACTACCGATGCCTGTATTCACGGCATCAAAGAATGTGGAAAAATGTACCATCATCCAATTGATGGCAATTTCTATATATTGTCCTATATTTATCATAAGTCTATTGCGTTTTGAATTATTTCATTTATTTCTTCTTTATCTTTCCCGGTCACTTCTATGATTAAGGATGAAAGTGGGATTGTTCCCAGAAACTCGTGGATTTCATCTATCACCCATACCGGTGAATTGCTCTTTGTCATTAGAGGAAGTATATCCTCGAGCACTGTATCACACAACACTGAATGTACTTCTTTACGCACAACCGCTTCAATGGATTTTTCCTGTTTGCTACGCAGCTTAAGCAAATCGTTCAAATGTACTTCTCCGACCAGTTTATCGTCGGCATCTATTACTGGTAATACAGTTATATTCTTCGCACGCATCTTACGAATCAAAACTTCGGGACCTTCTTTCTTCAGACGGGCTACCAACGGTTTGTCAATCATTAAAGAAGAGGCGGTAATAATTTTGCTCCTGTCCACGTTTTCAACAAAACGGGCTACATAATCGTTAGCCGGTTCAGTCAGGATTTCCTCCGAAGTACCTACCTGCACCACTTCTCCGTCTTTCATAATTGCAATACGGTCACCTAGTTTAATCGCTTCACTCAAGTCGTGGGTAATAAAGACAATCGTCTTTTTCATCTTTGATTGCAAGGCCAGTAGTTCATCCTGCATCTGCACGCGAATCAGAGGATCGAGCGCAGAGAAAGCCTCATCCATTAAAAGTACTTCGGGATTATTGGCCAGGGCACGTGCCAGTCCGACACGCTGTTGCATACCACCGGAAAGTTCACCTACCATCTGATTCTCATATCCTTTCAGCCCGACTAGCTTCATACTTTCCATGGCTTTCTTTTCACGCTCTTCTTTCTTCACTCCCTGAAGTTCAAGGCCGAACGCAATATTACTCAATACAGAACGGTGAGGCAACAAACCGAAATTCTGAAAAACCATCGCCAGCTCTTTCCGGCGAACCTGCAACAATTCCTTTTCGGATATTTTAGATATATCTACTCCATTTACAAGCACTTGTCCGGCTGTAGGACGTATCAGACGATTGATACAACGCAGTAATGTCGATTTTCCACTTCCCGAGAGCCCCATTATCACAAAAAACTCTCCTTCATTTATTGAAAGATTGGCGTCTTTCACTCCTACCGTACAACCGGTATCTTTCAGTATTTCCGCCTTACTCTTATCTTTTTTCAGCATCTTGAGTGCTTTCTGCTTCTCGTGACCAAAGATAAGGTACAAATCCTTTATTTCTATTTTACTCATATAATATATTGGTTTAGATTATAATATTTGTTTTGTTCTCAACTGCTGCGTCCATTATTCTCACTTACGATAAACAAGTTGAATATCCGCATGGTTCAATCCTGTCACATGGCAACATGACAATCCGATGAGTTTCTTAATGATAAAAAAACAGACTGAGTAGTTTAAAAGGAATAGAATTTGATAAGATTATCCTCTCAATGAACAGTAAAAAACAGTATTTTCATAAATAAATAACAGTCTGTTCTTGCATATTGTTGGCACAAAGGTAAGGAAAATAGATTAAACATGCAAATTTTATTCAGAAGTGGAGTAATTCCAAAGATGCTTTTTCAGGTCTACACATCCATTTTGCTTGAAAGAAATCCCCTCTTCCAGCAAGAGCTGCTTTTGCTCTGTCCAACCGGGTACAAGGCGTCCCGACACATTGACAACCCGGTGACAGGGTGCAGATAAATCATCCGGAATCTGCTTCAAAGCACGCCCCACCATACGGGAACATTGAGGCATTCCCAATAATGCTGCGATTCCTCCATAGGTAGAAACCTTACCTACCGGAATTTCCCGGACAACCTGATACACCTCTCGACAAAAGGATGCGGAAAGGCTCGCCTTGTCTACTTTATAATCTTTCATCACCTGAACTTTACTTATTCACTCCCAAAACTAAATAAAAAAGAAAAGAATCTGCAAATAATATCGCCTCTACAATCATAAACACCCCAACCTTAGCCGTTTCTTCTATATGTATGTACGCCAGGTTTGCGCAATTCACGCCTAAAACATAGTACATACACTTTTACTATACCTCAATCAAAGAAATAAATGCTATCCTTTCCGCTTCAACAGATCCGTCGGGCTTTCTCCAAACTGTTCCCGATAACATTTGGTAAAATAAGAGGGAGAACTGAAACCAACCTCATAACCAATCTCCGCCACTGTCATATCCGAGGAAGCAAGCAAAGAAGCTGCTTTTTTCAAACGGGCGATGCGAAGCAATTCATTCGGAGAATAATTAGTCAGGGATTTGATTTTGCGATAGAGTTGCACACGGCTTAATCCCATATCTTTGCCCAAGTCTTCCACATTCAGATTAGAGTCTCCCATCTTAGCCTCAATCAAAGCCTTGAATTTCTCCACAAAGTCTTTGTCCATATCGCAGACATCTTCTTTGGCCAATGTCTGCCCGTCACCAAAGAATTGTTTCAGACGACGATGTGAGTCTATCAGGTTGCGGACACGTGCCACCAGTAATTGCGAACTGAAAGGTTTGGATATATAGGAGTCTGCTCCACCATCATATCCTTGAATCCGTTGTTCGTCCAGAGAACAGGCTGTCAACAGAATGACAGGGATATGACACGTTTGCAATTCGCTTTTCAAGCGACGACAACATTCAATTCCATCTATTCCGGGCATCATTACGTCGGAGATAATCAAGTCCGGGACATATTTCATAGCTTTACGAATACCTTCCGAGCCGTCTGCAGCTTCTATAACAGTATAATCGGTATGGAGCAATCCGTGCACATATAAGCGAATATCAGCGTTATCATCAATAATCAGAACGCAAGGTTTGGAAGAGTCGTAGCTTTTTTCCAATTCCTCTTCTTCGTAAGTTAAAGCATCATTCAAGCTCGAAGAACCGGAATAACCGGAAGTTGCAGGAGTTACGGGAGCCCCAGCAACGACAGAGGTTGCAGCATCGGTGGAGGTTACAGAAGTAGCAGGCACAGAGAATGCCGGAGAGTTTTCAGAAACAACAGTCTCGCAAGTCTGTACAGGCAAATCAACGGTAAAGATAGTTCCTTGCTTTTCATCACTTTCCACCGTGATGGTACCTTTATGCAATTCCACAAAAGCCTTTACCAATGCCAGTCCAATACCCGAACCGGCATGGTGCATATCTATCTTATAAAAACGGTCGAAAATATTCCGGATATGCTCCGCAGAAATCATTGAACCGGTATTGGCAACGGTAAAGCGAATCCAGCAATGATCGTCTTTAGTCAGGGAAGATAAGCGTACAGTTACTTTTCCGTTTTCCGGAGTAAATTTGAAAGCGTTGGAAAGGAGGTTGAAATAGATGCGTTCCAATTTCTCTGCATCTGCCAACGTGCGGTAATCCGTATCCGGCATATAATCGAATGAGAAATGAATATGTTTCTTCCGGGCTGCAGCCATGAAAGATTCGTTCCATCCCTCAAAAGAAGAAAGAATGTCTAACGAAATAGGAGTATATTCCATTTTTCCATTCTCATACTTACGAAAATCCAGAATCTGATTGACAAGACGCAAGAGGATATTCACGTTTCGCTGAACTAACAATAACATTCGTCGCTGGTCTTCATTCAAAGACGAATCAGCCAGTAAATGCTCTACCGGGTCGGCAACTAATGTCAGTGGAGTACGAAAATCGTGAGATATATTTGTGAAGAAAACGAGCTTGGCATGAGTCGCTTCTTCCAGTTGGTGAGAAAGCTGGATAAGCTGATCCCGCTGTTCCTCAAGTTTGTCCCGCTGTTCTTCAAGAATATCCCGTTGCTCTTCGAGTTTATCGCGTTGTTGCTCTACTTGTTTCTTCTGTTCGGACAACTCTTTATTCAGGCGATTCTTGGAACGGAGGGATTTATAAACTACCAATAACAATCCCGCTACTAATAAAAGAATAACCAAGCCGCCATACATCACGACCTGCTGCGTAGCTACACGCGACAGATACCCACCGATACGTCCGTTCAATGTTTCAATCTTCTGATCCAGTTCCGAGATATGGGTAGTCTGAAGTTGCATAACGTGCGCGTTCGTGCGGTCTACAACGGCAGTATTCATGACCGTTTCGCGAGGATAAGGCTTCTTCTCAAGAATATTCATAGCCAGTTGCATCACTTTGTCCCCATTAGTCGGATAAATAAAAGTTGCATCCAGCACATTGTCAAGCACCAATTCAAGCCCATTTCCTTTGCCGGGCAGTGCATCAATGCCAACAAAAATCATTTCTTTTTCACGTCCGGCTTTCTTCGCAGCCTGATAAGCTCCCGGAGCGATACGGTCGTTATGTGCATACACCGCATCAATCTTCGGATGACAGCGAAGCATACTATCCATTTCCACTTCTGCCGGTTCACGTTCCCAAGCAGCATCCGCTTTATCAATCAGTTTGATATCCGGATAATTGCTGATAGCGGCCATAAATCCCTGATGGCGTTCCATGGCAGGGGTGGAACCACCCAGTCCGGTAAGCTCCACTACATTCCCTTTCCCTTTCAGACTTGATGCGATATAATTTCCTACCGCACGACCTATTTCATAATTATCGGCACCGATATAGGCAGTATATTTATCAGAAAGTATCTTCCGGTCTACAAGAATGACGGGTATTCCTTTCTGATAGGCCTCCTCCACAATTGGAGTCATGGGAGCCGCTTCATTGGCGGAAATTATCAGTAAATCAACTCCTTTATCTATAAAATAATGAACATCTTCCGCCTGCTTACGGTTATCATCCGCCGCCGAGCGGATTTCAACCGATACTCCATCATAAAACATCGCTTCACGAAGAATCTCATCATTCATCTTGTGCCGCCAAGAGTCATCGCTGCATTGGGCCACCCCAATACGGAAACGAGGCGCATCCTGCCGACAGGCCGCCAAGCCCAAAAGACAAAACAAGACTGTTATCCACTTCGTATATTTCATCGCTTCAATCATTCCCTTTCTTTCGTATATCTTTTGTATTTCTTTCTGTAATCCAAATTTCTCTCCCCGCATTATTTGCATTCACCACCGGGAAATACATCAGTTCCACTTTCACAGGGTTCAGCGTGTATTTTCCAGTAAAACGTGGAAGCAATGGGACCGTAAACTGATAAGTACCTACCGGTAATTTTTCGCTAAAGATAACAGTTTTCTCTTTAAAATACTCACGATACACTTCAGAACGAGAGAAATTAACAGGTTTTGAGGCATAACTACAACCTGCCGGAACAGGAACTTCAAGCATCACGTATTGCGCACCCTCCTGTTTCACCTGCAAGGTAACTGTCAATGTAACAGGTACACCCGCCACCAAAGAATCTTTGTCCAAAGTCGCCTCCACCTTGAAAGCATCACTCTGACGAGCATCCATCACACGCTTCATTGAATAGACACTATACAATAAAGGCTCTTTTCCCGTTTTTGAAATAAGCAGACTGTCGCCTGCTGTCAGCCGGGTATGGTAAGGAAAATCCGTAATCCGTTGGTGATCCTTACCGCTCACAGATACCGATGTTCCTGACATCCCTCCGGAATCTGCCAGCAAATCGGTCAGAACAGTTGTCACAGCCGAAGAAGCCTGATACGTATTCCATCCGTGCTCCTTAGTCCGCAAAATATGCAATTGCATATTTTCTTTCAACTTACACAGAGAAGAGTCATTTTTAATAATCCGGTAGGCTATCAATGTATTTATCAGCTGATTTCCCTCCCAATAATAAGTACGCCGTCCGTCGTCACAGTAAACACCTCCGAGCAGATCCTTTTTCAGATAAGGACGTACACTATCACCCACATTCACCGAATCCACCTGTTGCTTGATTTCCCAGAGAAGCAGTTTCTCTTTCAGGTAGGAAAGAGGACGATAATACTTGTTTCTATTTGCCAACGAGTCTTCTTTCTGTTCCAGTTGCCGGACGAAAGGTTCCAATAATCTGACTGCCGAAGAATAATCCGCCTCCACTTTCCACTCATGAAGAGCATGAACTATTTCTATATCTTCCAGTTTCATTCCTCGATAAGGACTCGTATGAGCATACTCCACTTTCAAACCATTCAGATTCAACTCCACAGGATAACCTGCATCTTGCGCCATCTTCAAAGCCCGCAGGATATGCGCAGACATCCAGAAAGAAGTATTTTCAGAGTTCCCCCACCACGACCATAACTGATGTTTGTTCTGATGATTCGTCAGTCGATGGATAATAGATCGGATCGCTTTGTCTACTTTCACCTTTTCCCCCTTACTCTGCATATACTGTTGGTAAGCCAGCAGACCGATCAACTTGGATGCCAGCTGCTCATTGCACAAATATTTGTATCCTGTCAGATAATTCACCGATTCTTTATAGATATCCAACTGATTATCGGTGATACTCACTATCACTTCTTCATCCTCGCCGGATTGCACTTTGACCGTCTTTGCATCAGACAGAATCCCCAATGTGCCCTGTGCCAATTCAGTTCCCTGTGGTAGTATCGGAATCGTATATTCCTCTCCATCCTGATACCCATCATCGCGAGTGAAAAGATAGCTGATGGTCACGCTATCGGCATGTGCTGCCTGCATCGGCACTGTTTCATGAAATCCCTCCGTGAGACCCACTTCCTGCCGTTTCAATGTATCCGTTCCGACGCAGAACTGTGTTTTTCCGGCTATGTGCTGCCCATCCAGATAATTGCGGATAGTCCCGACCACCGTACTCTGATCCCCCTCCACCAAGAAGCGGGGAGTTTTCAACTCCGCCATCAACGGTTTGTAAGAGCGGACGGAACGTCGGAAAGTACCCGTCTGCAAACGACGGTTCATACCATAAACGACAGTCTCCCATTTCGTCACGTTATCAGGGAAAGTTGTTTCAAACTGTACCGTTCCGGTTTTATCCGTAAACAAACGAGGTTGCCAGAAAGCCACATCCGAAAAATTCCGACGCAAGCCGTTCAATTGCATAAGTTCATTATACAACTGTTCGTTATCCGCTTCTTCTTTCGCTTCCCGATCCTGCTCCTCCAATTTCTCCAAAGGTGCGGTTGCAGCAGCAGAAGAAGAACCAGTCATTAGTCCGGCAACGGATCCCGTCAACGAATATCTTGAACGCGTGCCGTATCCTACAACGACCACTTCCTCCAGCGTCTGACTATTTTCTTCCAAAGTAACCAACAGATTGGCTCCGGGAGTTGCTCTCATCTCCTGCTGTTTAAAGCCGACATAGCTAAACAAGAGCTGCTCCCCTCCCCTGTCACAATCCATTTCAAAATATCCGTCCATGTCGGTGATCGTTCCCTCCGTCGTTCCTTTCACCACCACGCTACACCCGATTAAAGGCTCTCCGGTAGCATCCGTCACATAACCGGAGACTTTACCGCCATAATTGCGTACATACTGCCTGATTCTCATTTCCCTGTGACCAAGAAAGTTTGTACCGATCCTGCCAATTCCTCTTCCCAGCAAGAGCCACCCAGATGACAACGAATCACGTTCATGTAGAGGCAGAGACTCCATATCTACATCCAGATAGGTATATGATTGTATCTTCAGAGCATCCTGTTTCAGATACTTTCCATTGTTATAAAGTAAAATCGCATCATACGTTCCGGCAGGAAATTTGGAGTATATCCTGTTCATCTGCACCAAGGTATCCGGATAAACCAGTTCTCCGGTAGTGCAGTCTTTAAAGAGCAAATTAGCCACTCCGGTAGAATCTTTTTCTTCCGGAAGCCGGAAATTCAGCGTCTTATCCGGTAGGGAGAAATAAATCCGGGTAGGATGCCAACTCTTCCCCTTGCGAAGTTCTGCCACCAGACTACAGAATCTTTCCGGTGATAAGTGGTAATCATTCAAAGTCGGAATCTTTGCCACAGACGAAAAATTCAAATAAGCCGGACACAGTTCCTCATCCTTATATTTATAAACCACATTGCCCTCGAATTCATAAGAGAAACCTCCCTCATGCCGATACAACACACCATTCATATATTTCCAAGGTCCCGGCTCCACAGGACCTGCCAATATCTTTTTCTTGTAGCGCGACAGCTCCATGAGTGAAACCGGAAACTGCTTTCCATTATGTTCGAGCGAAGTATATACCGCCCCATCCATCACCGGAAGACGGCAAAGATACCGTTCATAACGCTTCTTCTCTTCCGAAGTAAATTTATACTCATCATATTTCCCTTTCTTCTGCCGCAACCAGACTACTTCCACTCCTTGCGGCAACTGATTCATATCGAAACTCAAAATCGTTTTCTTGCCCCGGTCGAAAGCCAGAGAATCAATGATGAAAGCCCTGTCGTGCATTCGCAACGTTATCTTCTGCTTTCCCGAAGGATGCAATACAGGAAAAGAATACTGCTTGGGCTGTTCCGTCCACGAAAAATAGCAGGGAACATCGTTCTGCTCAATCACATAGATATTCACCGCCCGTCCGTTCAGCATCACATAAGGAGCAAACTGGGTGGTTCCATCCGGTGTGTCAACCGTCTGACGGAACAGCTTTCCCGCAGGATAAGCAAACTGATAATAAGGCAACTTATCCAAATGAAGCAACTGGTTCCAATGCTGATAATCCAATGTGGCCGTATGCAGATACTCTTTTTGCTTCATTGAGTAGGAAGCACGTTGCTCGCGTGGACGGGGTGCACTCCCGTAATAGGGTAAATCAGGTACGTGATAATCCAGCTGCGTGTTGACCGCAAAAGCTGTCAGATCGACGTTGGATACCGGAAGCCCTTGTATATTGGTCACGTTCAGTTTTGTTTTCACTTTCTGACCGGGATACACTCGTTCCGGCAAATCAGATTCAATCACCAGCCGTTCGGAGGGTGAAGTGTACGAGCGTTTCAACATACATTCCTTATCCCCCATGAAATAAAATACTTCTACGTAATAAACGGAAGAGGGATCGATCTCTCCGGATTTGTGTTCCATCTCTTTTCCCGAACCTTTCTGCAACAGGCGGTTGCCTTGATACACATACCAGGAAAGCTCCAGCTGCAAAGGATTGGAAAGGGAGACACAGAACGAATCTTTTTCTATGCCGCCATTCAGTTCCAGTTTGGAGTCAAGTGCGGCGGAAGCAATCGTCGTTTCATATCCTGTTTCCGGTATTTTGAAACGATAGTCCGTCACTGCCTGATTGAACGGTTCGCGATAGGGCAAACGCACTTTCTTCACTTCTTTCTTTTCACCATAGGTCAGTTCGGCTGCCACAGGACGTTCCACTCCCAGATCGAAGAATGAAAAACAAATGGTATCCGCCTGCGTGGTACACTGCACATCGTAGCACGAATAGTAGAAAGTCGCTTTGCTTTGCTGTTCCAAACGGTTATTGTCTGCCGTAAGCAGAACGACATTCACTGTATAGAAGCAATCGGAAGCTCCGAATATCCGAGCTGGAATATCTACCGAGGCTTTTCCGGAAGCATCCAGTTCCGCTTGCACGGACATCAGTGTGTCGGGCAAAGAAAGTATCTGCGCATACGACTTCAGCACCTGCTGTCTGCCCACAGTCACTTCTACATTCACCTCCCGCAAAGGAAGTCCGTTGGCATCCGTTGCACTGATATCCATGCGGTTACTCTGCGGTGTATATTGCACATTCGAAGCCAGCTTCACCAACAACTTGTTTCCGTTCAGTTCGTAGTCTTCATATTTGAAATTGGTGGAGGCTACGATGCGTCCCCGCTTATCCCGAAGCTGTACAGTATATCTCTGATCGAGCTTCAGGTTCAATGAATCCGCCAACAGGAATTCTCCGGCGAAGCCTCCCGGATGGTAAGGGACGACGGACATTATCTTCTTATAGTCACGCCAGGAAGAACCGACACGCATCCACAATGAAAGTTCCTGTTTCAAAGGGCGTTTATGTTCGGAGAGAGCATAAGACTTGAAACGGACAGTTTCGCCCGGTCTGTATTTATTCTTGTCAGTAATCAGGTAACTATAAAACTCCGGTGCATCTTGCCGGTCATAATCATTTTTATACCAGGGTGGTACAAGGTGTTTCCTCAAATCGAATACCGCACGAAACTTATCCACTTCAACCGTCAAAATGTGCTGTTCTTTCTGGGACCAGTTATCATCAGTATACGTCTGACTGTCTTCATCGTAATAAACAGCCTTGCTGCCTACCCGCACTTTGGCATCTTTCCTGATTGTTCCCCCGGCATCAACCACCTGCAAGGTAAGTACACCATACTCCTTGAAAAGGAAAACATGAAAAGGAATCACCGGAGCATAACGGTAATGAACTTCGTTCCGCTCTACATCAGCCAGCAGAAAATGC
This sequence comes from Bacteroides sp. BFG-606, assembly GCF_024788145.1. Classification (NCBI taxonomy): domain Bacteria; kingdom Pseudomonadati; phylum Bacteroidota; class Bacteroidia; order Bacteroidales; family Bacteroidaceae; genus Bacteroides; species Bacteroides sp. BFG-606. The sequence continues at coordinate 5,935,940 of NZ_JANUIL010000001.1, forward strand.
CCTTTGACCGGAGGGTTGTTCCAAGTTTCCGTGAAACGGGCAAAAGGAGTCTGCTGTATTTTTTTCCACTGTTTCTGTCGGAGTTTGCCTTTGAGAAGTTTCAAGGCCTCTTTGTTGGTCAGTTCGAAAACGATCGTTTCGGAAGAGGCATCGTCCCAGAGCATCGGTTGTCCGAATGCTCCATTGGCAAAAAGCAGGACTCCCAATAACAACAGGCTCTTTAGCTGGCATAGCATTGTGTTCATGGTATTCGATAAATAGATAGATTGAGAACAAAAATAGAAAATAAAACTGTGAGTATGCTATAAATCATCCGATTATTCGCAATCTTATCCTCTGAAAAAAAGTAAAAATAGTCCCCATACTTACCCAAGAAACCATTAACAAACGTATAAAGCGTGATACAAACACTTAATTGATGTTATAAAACATCTCTTTTTATTTGGATTATTTGCAAAGTTGACAGAAGTCCGTATCTTTGCAATGTGTTTTTCATAGTATTAGATTTAAGGTTAACAAAGGTTGGAGCAAGGCGTTGCTCCTTTTTTATTTTATACCATGGATATCAAGCAACTTGCGTTATTCACTTTTTTCATATCAATTATTCACCTTCTTTTTGCTCTTCACCATCTGACAGTAAATAATCATTTGCTTTGGCAGAAGATATAACCGTCCGTCCTAATTGGGCCTCCAACTGTTTTCTCGCTGCTTTAGCTACACTACCACCCCTCTTTGCAACATTGGCATTCTGGTCGAAACCTTTCGGATTCTTCTGCTTTGAAATTTCGGTTGTTGAAGCTTCCGCAAGCGTATTAAGAGCTAATTCAAGATTAGTCATATTATCACGGAGATTCTCTTTTTTCAGTCCTTTCAGCTTCTTATAGTCTTTAGTCGTACGACCGCTCCACTCTTGGGTAATAATATCCGTCAGTGATGCATATTGAGTACCATTTATTCCACCACGCTGCCATTCGTCGGTCAGCTCTTTACGAACTTCAATGCTTTTGATACGTTGATTGATCCAGTTGTCAGAATACCCCAAGCGCTTGTAATCTTTCATTGCTTGGTTTATGGATAATTCCGGGTCTTGCAACTGATCTATGCGTTCACTGGCAACTTGCGCCATCCATAGTTTAAAGGGTTCGGCTTTGGGTGAGGGGATTGATTGAATAAGACGAAAAAGTTGCTCTGTATCAGCAACATCTGTCATTCTCATTTTACCGTCGGCAGCTCGCATTTTCAAACCGTGACAATTTGTCACGGTTTCATTACCCTCTACTTTTAAACGTTGCTTCAATTTTCTCCAATAAGCAGTCGGGTCTACACTATCCGTCAACACAGCCACTACATCTACTATGGAAAAGTACCACTTCTCCTGTTCGTCATCCCATACGGTACGTACTTTCTTATCCTCAAACAACTTTAATGCTTCTCTTTTTGTCATTGCTATTCTATTTTAATTCATATTTACTCTACCCTCTTGGTCAAAATCAGGATAAGTAAAGTAGTTATTAAACTCCTACAAAGGTACTTTATTTATAGCACAACAAGCAAAGACATCAAAGTAAAACAAGGCATAAATTCATTTTTATGTTTCTCGCAAACGGATAAGGTCACTAATTGATTGCCATCATCTTTTAGGCACGGATTACACGGATTAACGCTGTTGCTTTGCAGTAATAGCAACACTAAAGACCGTGAAATCCGCGTAATCCGTGCCTAAATTATTATATAAACTAGTTATACACACATACTTACATCAGTCTATCTTTCAAAACCTGCGGAAGTTCGGGCATCGCACCGCTCTGTGTGCAAACATAAGCAGAAACCTCGACAGCCAGTTTATGCGCTTCGGGCACCGGTTTTCCATTGAGAATGGAAGCACAGAAAGCAGCCGTAAAAGAATCGCCTGCGCCCACTGTGTCGGCAACCGGTACTTTGGGCGTCTCCTGGAAAGAGACAACGCCCGGAGTGAACACATAGCTGCCATTGATGCCGCAAGTGAGAATCAACATCTTCAGGTTGTATTTTGCCAACAAAATCCAGCATTTATCCTGCAAGTCGATGCCGGGATAACCAAACATACGGCTGATAGTCACCAGTTCTTCGTCGTTTATCTTCAGAACGTTGCAGCGGCGGAACGATTCACGCAGTACCTCTTTAGAGTAGAAATCCTGGCGGAGATTGATATCAAATATCTTGAGCTGTCCATCTATATCGGGCATCGTATCCAGAAAGCGATTGATAGTGGCACGGCTCACGTCATTACGTTGAGCCAGCGAACCGAAGCAAACAGCACGTGTGCTCAAGGCCAGACGTTTCAACTCATCCGTAAAGGGAATATTATCCCACGCCACGCCCTCTTTGATTTCGTAACAAGGCACGCCCTCGTCATCGAGCGTCACCTGCACCGTACCGGTAGGATAGTCTACCTGTTCAATCTGCATCTTCAACTTCTTCTCGTTGAATACTTTCAGAATTTCTTCTCCCAGTTCATCCCTGCCTACGGCACTCACTACACGACTGTCAAAACCAAACTGTGATACATGATAGGCAAAGTTTGCCGGAGCACCACCGATTTTCTTTCCTTCGGGCAACACATCCCAAAGTGCTTCGCCCATTCCTACAATTATATTATTCATGATATACGGGTTTTATTGTTTCCAAAGTTATAAAATTATTTTCTGATACGGAACGTATAATACAAGAGATAAAGCACGCCCACCGTCATTACGGCGATAGCACCATTCTGTCCCATGGAAGTATCCGAAGCCACTCCCATTGCCAACGGAAACACCGTCCCACCGAAAAGTCCCATAATCATCAAGCCGGAAACTTCGTTTTTCTTACCCGGCAGATAAAGCAATGCCTGCGAGAAGATAACGGAAAATACATTAGAGTTGCCGAAACCAATCAAAGCAATGCAAGCATAGATAATTGCCTTTTCATGGAAGATAAACAAACCGATCATGGCAATCAACATCATCACCACACTAATGCCGAAGAAAGATTTCGGAGACATCTTACGCAAGATGAAAGAACCCAGAAAGCAACCTGCCGTACGGAAAATAAAATAAAGACTGGTTGCAAAAGCAGCATCATCCAATCCCATGCCGATGCGCTCCATCAAAATCTTCGGGGCGGTAGTATTCGTACCTACGTCAATGCCGACATGACACATGATGCCAATGAAACAAAGCAGAATAAACGGTTTGCCAAGCAGGGCGATACATTGTCCGAAAGTAGACGGTTTGCCCTCTTCTTTTTCCTCTTCAATCTGTGTGACATTGAGCAGAAGAATAGCAATGACAGCTACAATCATATAAATAGGGAACAGGATGCGCCAGCCTAGATCGAAAGTCGGAATGGCCTGTGTCGCTCCCCACATGGCGATGTAAGGTGCCAGAAAAGAAGCAATGGCCTTCACAAACTGGCCGAAAGTCAGACTACTTGCCAGGCGGTCGCCACGCACGATATTGGAAAGTAATGGATTCAAAGAAGTCTGCATCAACGCATTTCCGATGCCCAGGAGGGAGAAAGAAATCAGCATCAGCATATAGCTGTCGCCGAAAACGGGTAGCAACAGAGAAGCGAAAGTCACAATCAAACTAAGCAATACTGTTTTCTTCTGACCAATGCGGCTCATCAGCATGCCGGTGGGTACGGAGAAAATCAGGAACCAGAAGAATACCAGTGATGGAAAGATATTCGCCTGTGAGTCCGACAGACCAAGATCTGCCTTTACGTAATTGGAGGCAATGCCTACCAGGTCAACGAATCCCATGGCGAAGAAGCAAAGCATCACCGGGATTAGTTTGGAGAGGGAAGAGTTTTTACTGTTTTCCATTATTTTATCTTTTATATGATGAATTCTGTTTCCATAGGGCGGAGCACATAACCCTATGGCAATGTATGCATCAGTCCTTTATACAGTTGATGTATCTCCCGTTCCTTGTTACTTTAAAGCTACGGTCTTGTTGGGTTACCACGGCCGTGACGAACTAACAGAACCGTAGCTTTGGGAAAGTGTCTCCGCACTTTAGTAGAACTCTTCCACTAGGACAGACGTACTCTTCCATAATGAAAGACGTATTAGTCTATAGGGAAAGAAGTATTCTACTCTAAAGAAACGAGAAAAGAGCGCATAGAGTAAGAAGAATGAGCTTATTTCTTCAACTTGTAGATCACAAACGAATCTACTTTATACGCTCCTCCTTTACTGTAAAAGTCGATATGAGTGTAAGGTTCCGACGGGAATACCTGATTAGTCATCACAAAACGTCCGCCATCACCAAAGGCTTCCACACTGGATTTATCGACAAAGAGACGGAGTTTCAATTCGTCTTTTCCACTTTCAATGGTCGTCCAGGTCAACATTGGGAAGTTCTCATTGAAACCTACATCTCCGCTCTTGCGGCGGTCCATCGAGAAATTCTTTTCTTTCATGTCATATTGCATATCCACTTCTTCGCCTTTGTCATTGTAGAGACGGAAGCCGATTACATCCGCATGTTGATTTTCGATAGTCAGTTCTATTTCGTATGCCCCCTCATTGCCGGCAATCATGTCTTTGATGGTACGTGTTCCGTTCACTTTAAACGAGCGTTTCTTGGAGATGTCACGCAGTTTCAGCAGTTCGGGAGAGGGAGCCGACTGAAGATAAGTTTCGCCATCTACGGTGAATAGGCTCAAATCGCGAGGAACAGAGTTCGGACTACGGTATTGAGAGGTAGGAACATCGTTTGCATATTGCCAGTTGCTCATCCATGCGATAGCGATGCGACGGTTGTCGGGAGCATCGCTCCAAGTCACGGTAGCATAATGGTCTTTCCCCCAGTCCATCCATTTGGTTTTGGAGGGTGATTCGTTTACAAATTCTTTTCCGTTGAACGTTCCGACAAAGTATTGAGTGGCCGAGTCACCGAAAGGACCGTCGCCCAAGCTGCAAAGTAATACCCATTTCTTTTCATTCGTTCCCTCTACCGGAAGTTCGAACAAGTCGGGACACTCCCAAACGTTTCCGTGAGCACCCTGTCCTTTGCCGAAGCTACTTTCGAATGTCCAGTCTTTCAGGTTGGGAGAAGAGAAGAATTGCATCTCCTGCCCTACTGCCAATGTCATAATCCAGCGTTGAGTGCCTTCATACCAGAAGACTTTCGGGTCGCGGAAGTCGCGTGCTTCGGATACTAGTACGGGATTGTTTTCATATTTAGTAAAAGAGCGTCCGTTGTCGGTGCTGTAAGCGATACTCTGCACTTGGCGGTCGCCATTTTGGGTATAAATAGCGATGATGGCGCCAGCACCGAAGCCAGCAGTGTTTTTGGAATCTACCACAGCCGAACCACTGAAGATGGTTCCGAATGCATCCGGCGCAATGGCTACGGGACGATGTTCCCAGTTGATGAGGTCTTTGCTGATGGCATGTCCCCAGTTCATATTGCCCCATTTGGAACCGTATGGGTTGTATTGATAGAACAGGTGGTATTCTCCGTCTTTATATACCATTCCGTTGGGGTCGTTCATCCATCCGTAGAGAGGTGAGAAGTGGTAGGTGGGACGGAACTTTTCTCGATTACTGGTGTCGAACGTGTCGGACAACTTCATTTCCTTGCAACAAGCCGTGTTATCCGGTGAAAGGTTGACACGAATCGGGTCGTTCGAATTCATTTTAAACTTGAAAGAGATTTGTTTGCCGGAATAAGCCGAAAGGTCTACCGGGACAAAGTAATCGACTTTATGGATGGCCAGGCGGACATCAAAGTTATCCACTTCCTTATTATCGACAATCATGCGGATACGCACGTCGGGAGATGCATCTTCTACGGGCAACAACAGATATTTCTGATTAGTGTTGACACGTACAAGGCAATGTCCTTCTCCTAAATCTTTTATTAATAGAGGAGAGTTATCCGCGCGAGCGGATAGGGAGATATTCATCACAATCATGCAAAGTAAAACCGCGAAGGTTTGAATTTGTTTGGAAGAGAGTTTTAAATTCATGCTTTATGGTATTAAGGTTGTTACAGTGCAAAGATAGGCGCTCCGGAATGAAGCGCCTGTCACTTTTGTTTCAAACACTGTAAAAGATGTTACTTTTCTATTAATATGTGCTCACCTGAATGTTTGATACGGTGATTTCACCTTTATAACAGCAGAGTGACCATGGATTCTTCTGCATCTGGTAGATACGGTTTGTGAAAGATAACTGGTCGTTGATGTAAGTCACACAAACCGACTGGTCACTGTAAATTGTCACACGGTATTCGTTATCGACCGGGATGTTGAATTTGTTATCAAACAAATATTTGGCATCATCGCCGTCTTTCTCGAAGTTAGCTTTGCCTTCATCAGCGTTGACATGGATACTGTACCATGATTTGGAGTCCGTTCCACGAACGAAAGAGATTCCAAAACGATCTGTATTCGAGGATGCCTTTACGGTAAAGGAAATCTTGTTATGTACTTTCAGTCGGTTGAAAATGACAGAAGCACCTTCGGCCAACGTATATGTCTTACCGCTTTCTGTTACATTTCCTTCTTTAGCCATTACTTTCACTTCTTGGGCAGAAGTGTATTTACGGTCGATTGCATCGGGAACTCCGAGCGTCAACGTACCGTCTTCGTGCTGAATCAAGCGTTGTGCCACCAGATTGCCTGCCCATTCGGGTTCTACATCACCTACGTTTCCGTTATCATTGCCGGCACGTGTGGGACACCAGCCCCAGATGTAACGGTTCGTTCCGTCGGAAGCGGTCTTGCCTGCGTAGAATGCGCGACTGTCCAGCATACCTTCGCGACTGTCCGGCCATATTCCGGCGTCATTGGCAGTAGTTGCCTTTAACTCTTCCAGCGTTCTGCCTTTGAAGTATTGCACTTTGCGCATAAAAGAAGCCTGTTCGGAGTAAATCAAATACCACCAATCTCCCATCTTGAATACGTCCGGACATTCGTAGAAACGATCCCACATCATGGTCATAAATGTTCCGGCAGATTCCCACTCTTTCAAGTCGGTAGAGGTAAATTCGGCAATGTGCCCTTTTCCGTTTTTACGGGTAGCGATCAACATGTGATAAACACCGTCTTCGGTCTGAAACAGGAACGGGTCGCGGAAGTCATTCTTATCATAGCCGTAAGTATCTCCTTTCAGGTAAAAAGTACGGTTTTTAGTCCATGTTTTGAAGTCAGGCGAAGTAGCTACCATCACGACTTGTGCATTCTGGTCGGAAGAGGGTTTGAACTTATTGCCGGTATAGAATGTGTAATAGAGTTTATCAGCCGGATTGTAGATTGTACCTCCTGTACCGATTGCCGCATCCTGTTCATCGCGGGCTCCGCAGGGAATCAGTTCGCCAAGGGATTCATAAGTGGCACCGTCTTTGGTTGCCACCCCGAAAATGGGGTGGTAAGTAGCTTCAAGGTTCGGACGGTAATCTTGCAGATACATCACTTTAAAATCCTTGGCAACCGGATCATAAAATGGCATCGGGTCACCGATAAAGCCTACCTGCGGTTTGTAATACATGGAGAAGCCATGTTCGTCGGTCGATTGGAAATAAGTGGCTGTACCATCCCAGTCTTTCTGGGTCAATACGGGGTCCATCTCATCACTGCAGGCGGTCATTGAGGCCAACAGCGTGGTTAATGCTATATGTAAGATCATATTTTTCATAATTATCGCTTATTCTTTTATTTACATAAGTAGTTGATTGCATTCAGAGTCATTTGCTCTACGTTATAGTGGTAGTAGTCGGCAGAAGCGTCTACTCCTTTACCATACCAGTCGTAACAACCGGAACCGATGCAGATCGTACGTCCACTATTGGAGCGCGGCTCGAATTCGGCAATGATTACCGCACCATCGTCTCCGCATGCCACATCGATTCCTCCTGTTAGGTTACGCCATGCGTCCAGATCCTCATAACCTCCCCAGTCTGTTCCGATATGCCATTGGGCTGTGCTATTGGTAATCGCGTAACCTGCATCAAAGGTATAGACTCTTGTTTGGTCACCATCTTTCCATCTTAAATTCTGGAATAACGGATGTGATTCGTTGCCGGTAATCGGGAAGCTCCATGGTCCATCAACGATTTCGGGTGAGTCTTCGTTTCTTCCCCAACTGTTGTTCGGTACACATTCATCTTTTGCAATGCTAAGGTCCTTAATATAGAAAGTTGCGTAGCGGGTCAATAGAAGGTTACCACCATTCTGGTAATAGACTTTAAACTTCTCTACGGCTGCTTTTGCATCGTCCGGCAAAGGAGGATTGTCGCCATTATCTGCGTGGAAGTGCCACCAGATTGCGGTATATTTACCTAAATCAACTTTTCCATCTACTATATCTTTGAACGAGATATATTCGGACATTGATATATTATCCATCATCCATTGGGCAGCGGCTTTTTCTTCAGGACTTGTCAGCTGGCTCACGGAAGAAGCTGTACCGACAAAAGCAGTCGGAATCACATTTCCTTGAGTGACTGTCACTACATAAGGAGTAACTGCCGAACGGTAAGTTGCCGTATAGGTAACAGGATTTGTAAAGTCCTGGATACTTCCGGATGCCGGAGTCACAGTGGCTCCATCTGATACGGCAAATGTAGCTTTCAACTGGGTGATGTCCACCGTCAGCGGCACAACCACGGATATCGTTTTGGATAACTGATCTACTTTACCCACATAAGTATCATTCAGCTTGAAGGTCAGAATCTTCGCTTCATCTCTCTTCACGGTAATCGTGTAGCTCATTTGTACATCACCATTCTTCACTGTCAAAGATACGGGAAGAGAAAAGTCGATGGTCTCACCGATAGCGATGCTAGCCGTAGCTCCTTCGGAAAGATTCATTTCTGTGACTGCCATCCGGGTTACGTCATAATCGTAAGGAACTCCTACTACGATTGTTTTATTCTGATAATCGATCGTTCCCGCGTATGCATCCAGCTTGATAGCGTTCACCCATACATCTCCGTCCAGACGAAGATTGGATTTGAAGTCATCACTACATCCCGTGGCTGTCAGACATGCTACAGTCACCAACAGGATTATATAAAGTTGTTTTATGATTGATTTCATGTTATTCTTTGTTTTAAGATTGATGGTTACCAACCGAAATTCTGTGTATAATTTCCGTTACTAGCACTGATCTGTTCGAATGGAACAGGGAGGTATTCGTTCTTATTTTCTGTGAAACCTGCATTCTTGTAGACAGAGCAACGGGATGCTTCGGTTACATAATAAGCATTGATGACGTCTTTGGCTTCTCCCCATCTTACGAGGTCGAAGAAACGTGAGCTTTCCATTCCAAACTCTACACGACGTTCCCATTTCAGCATTTTCATTGCTTCGTCCTGTGCATAGGCTTTCAGTTCATAAGGGGTTACTTTGAAGTTTACTCCGTACTCTTCTTTGTAATTGAAAATCAGCATGGTACTTCCGGATGCACGGCTGCGTACATCATTGATAAGTGAGATAGCGTCAGCGATACGTCCATCGTTCAACTGTATCAAGGCTTCGGCACGCATCAGCAATACGTCTGCATAACGGATGACAATATGGTTCAGAGAACTTGCCCAATAAGAACCTTTCTTCAAACAGTCACAATCCGGGTCTACATTCTCTTTGAGAGAAACATAATATCCGTAAAGTCCCTTGCTACGGCTCCAGTCATCATTCTTCTGAATCATGTAGCCTTCGTTGTATTTATAAGGGAAGCCCGGCATACCTACCGTGTGGAATAAACGGGGGTCTACATTGTCTGACGTAACCTCGTAGTTCTCATTATCATAAGTGCTGAACAGCGGTTTTCCCTGCGAATCAGTTTTGAAAGCATTCACCAGATTCTGGCTCGGCTTGTGGAAATCACAGCAACCGAGTATCTGCGGAGTTGTCAATCCCATTCCCCAGTTCAGGTTACCGTTGTAGGTTCCGTCGTTGATAGAATACTGAATGGCCCATACAGATTCTGAACCATTTTCGTATTGCGGCAGGAAGTTCATGCTATAATCAGTTTCCAGTCCGTAACCGGCTTTGGCCATGATAAGGGGATCGGTATATTTCACCACCTGTTTCAAGTCTTCTTCGTTGATGCCGGTAAGGTTGTTGTTCACTCCGTCTTGACGGTAAGCCTTATACAGGTAGGTCTTTGCCAGATAAGCGGCAGCGGCAGCCTGGGTAGGACGTCCTTTTTCCATTTGTATCTCCGGCAGATTGTCGTAAGCAAACTGGAAGTCGTCTGCTATCTTTTGCCATTGTTCATTATTGGTATAAGTGGTATTCGAAAGCTCGTTGTAAGCATCCGGATCCATGTTTTCATCGTTCACGATAACAATCTTCTTGAACAGTTGCTTCAACATAAAGTGAGCATGACCGCGCAGGAATCTCATTTCAGCAATGCGCTGATTCTTCAGCGGATAAGTTTTTTCATCCATCAGGTCGAGTGACTGCAAGGCTGTATTGGCACGAGTGATGCATTGATACAGTCTTTTCCATATATCGTTGATGTTCCAGTCTGTAGTGTTGATACCTTTGGAAATCTCCAGTGCGTTGAACACACCACCGTCTTCTGTTCCGGAACCACCTTTATAACAATCGTCGGAACGTACATCATAATTCCAAAGAGAGAAAGAAGAGTTGATATCGTCACCTGTCGCCCAAATGGCGTAGGCTGAAATCACGAGGTTGTCCACGTATTCGGGAGAAGCGATCTGATCTCCGGTCACAATGCCCTGCGGAACCTGACGATCCAAGAAATCGTCACAACTGCTTGTCAGCAAGGTAAATCCGATGGTTGCTATATATAATATCTTTTTCATAATCGTTCGTTTTATAAATGAGGTGAATTAAAATCCGATGTTAAGTCCGAATGTGATATTCACAGGGATCGGATAAGAGAAGTTCGGATTCTCCGGATCTTCTCCCGTAAAGTCCTTACTTTTGATAGTCAGCAGGTTTTGTGCACTGCAATAGAAACGCAAGCGTTCCATTCTCAACTTCTTGGAGATGACTGCCGGAACTGTATATCCTAACTGGATATTGCGCAGTTTCAGGAAAGAACCGTTTTCTACAAAATAAGTGGAGACGCGCTGTTCATTGTTTGTATCGCTACGAGTCAATGCCGGGATATTGGAATTCGGATTGGTAGGCGACCAGGCATTGAGCAAACGGGTTCCTTTGTTCAGGAAGCCGACATTGGCTGCACTCCAGAAATCGCTTTTCTTCTTTACGTCACTAATGATATCCACTCCCTGCACACCTTGCCAGAACATAGTCAGATCGAAGTTCTTATATTCCAGATAGATATTCAAGCCGTAGCTGAAAGAAGGAGTAGGATCGTAAATCCATTCCTGGTCTTTTTCATCAATTACACCGTTGTGGTCGATGTCACGATAGCGAATACGGCCGACAGCTGCTCCTTCCTGGGTAGCATGATTGTCAACTTCTTCCTGTGATTTGAAAATACCATCGGCAATGTAACCCACTTGTGCATTGTAAGTATGTCCGACTACACTCTTTACTCCATTACCACCAAACTTTCCATTAGCAGCCACCGTCTCCGGTAATTCAAGAATTTCATTCCGGTAGGTGGAGATGTTTCCGTTCAGGTCGTAAGTCAGTCCGAAAGCAGTCTTGTTACGATAACCCAGATTGAATTCAAAGCCTTGGTTTTTCATCGCACCCGAATTAATCCAACGGCTGCCACCTTCTCCCAATACTCCTACACCGGCCATTTCGGTCAGGATGTCGGTTGTTTTCTTATAATAGTATTCCAATGAACCATAGAGGGATTGTTTGAACAGGCTGAAGTCGATACCGACATTGGTCTGTGTGGTTGTCTCCCACTTGATATTATCATTTCCGATCTGGTTACGTTTGAATCCGGAAGGTAGAGTGCTGCCTCCATTGGAACCGGTAATATCGTATGCCGTACCGTAGCTCTGACCTCCGAAGGAATCTGTTGTACCATAGTTAGGCGCGTAAATCGTGTAACGGGCAAGGTTGGAGATTTCCTGATTACCGGTCTGTCCCCATGAAGCACGCAGTTTCAAATCGTCCAGCCAAGTCAACTCTTTCATAAAGTTTTCCTGCGTGATGCGCCATCCCAAAGATACGGAAGGGAAAGTGGCGTAACGATGATTTTTACCGAAGCGGGAAGAACCGTCACGACGAATAGTCAATGAAAGCAGATATCTGTCAGCATAAGAATAGTTCATTTTACCGAAGAAAGAGACAAGTGAATAACCTTCACCGGCACCGTAAGCCTGTGCCGTACCGCTACCTGCATCGGGCCACATATAATCCGGGGTAAGGATGGAAAAGTCTTCTTTATATCCGGAGAAATGGCTGTCATCTTCACGGTTCAACTCCATACCTGCCATCACGTCTCCACGATGTTTGCCTATCTCCAACTGATAAGTGGCAATGGCATTCCACATCCATTTGGTCCAGTGTTCCTGTTTGGCTTCTACTGCGCTCTTGCCGTTGTTGGTCTGTGTTCCTTCCTGATAAGGATAAGTGAAGTAACGGGCTTGTTTGTTAGCATAGTCCAGACCGAAAGTAGACCGTACATTCAATCCTTTGAAAAGGCTTAAATTCACATAAGCATCACCGAACATACGCCAGTACGTGTATCGATTGTCTTTATTGTATTCGAGTACGGCACGAGGATTACGACGGTCCGGCCATCCTCCTACCGGTCCTCCCCATGAACCATCCGAAGCATAAACGGGAATGGCGGAAGGAATATCCAAAGCAGTTTCGATAATTCCGCCGGGAGCTTGCACTTCCGAAGTACGGTTTAATGTGAAATGCTGACCGATGGTCAATATATCATCAATCAATTTATAATCGCTGTTCATACGGGCCGAGAAACGGTCGAAGTCTGTATCTTTAATAACGCCCAAGTTTTTATAGTAGCCCAATGAGAAGAAGGAAGAACCTTTTTCCGAACCGTTGCTGACAGACAGATTGTATTGCTGGATAACACCTGTACGGGTGATTTCATCAAACCAGTCGGTATCTGCCACAGGCATCGTATTCTTCGAATCCAGATATTTGGAAAGACTCATACCATATAATACCGGATTTCCATCGGCATTGTATCCCCAGTTGTAGTTATATCCCAAGGCATTACCATTCGGATTCTCGCCATCGTTTACATAGGCCTGCCACATGGCACGTCCGTACTGTTCCGTATTGAGCACATCCATCTTGCTTTGGTACATGGAAGCAGAAACCGAAGCATCAAAGTTTACTTTGATCTGTCCTTTTTTGCCTTGTTTGGTAGTAATGATGATAACACCATTTGCAGCACGAGAACCATAGATAGAGGCCGAAGCTGCATCTTTCAGCACTTGAATGGATTCAATATCATTGCCATTCAATTCGTGCATACCAGCTTTGGTAGGAACACCGTCGATGATATAAAGCGGGTCGTTGTTGTTCAACGTACCAATACCACGAATACGTACGGTAGCCGATCCGCTCGGATTACCATCAGCAGTAATGTTCATGCCGGGAACACGTCCTTGAAGGGCTTTTACCGGATTATTTTCACCTTGTTTCTGGATTTCATCTACTTTTACTACGGAAACAGCACCGGTCAAGTCTGCTTTTCGCTGGGTAGTATAGCCTGTTACGACCACTTCATCTACCATTTGAGTGTCTTCTTCCAATAGTACATTAACGATTGTAGCCGATTTTACGGTCACCGGTTTATAACCAATATACGTAATCTTTAAAGTAGAGTTAGCCGGAACCGAAAGGGTGAAATTACCATCTAAATCAGTAATTGTTCCATTAGTAGTAGCTGAAGCTTCAACAACAGAGGCACCGATGACCGGCTGTCCATCCGTTTTAGAAGTAACGTTTCCCTTCACCGTTATGTTTTGTCCCCAAAGGACTGACATGAAAGTAAACAGGAAACAAACGCTGCAAAGAAGTTTTTTGTTCTTCATAATACTAAGCATTAGTTTGATGTTATTAAATTAAAAGTACGAATTTTATCTTTATCGATAATGCAAATTACGGTTGATTTACGTCAATCGACTGAAAAAAATGTTTCAAAGGCTGTAACATTTGTTGCATAGAACGCTATTTTATAGGGTTTTATACATTATTTTTCTCATCACAAGAATTATGGAGAAGATATTCTCTTGTCAGTGGGAAAATATTACCTTTGCGTAGTGATATAAGCTTTTAAAAAGTAGTTATAATTAAAACGATTAATAAAAAAAGTCAGTTACCGATTGTAACCAACTGAAAATTGAACGATATGAAAACAATCTCCAACGAACAACTTACCATTCAAGTATCTCCGCATGGAGCGGAACTTTGCAGCATCTTCGCCAATGGAAAAGAATATCTGTGGCAAGCGGATCCTGCTTTTTGGAAACGTCACTCTCCTGTCCTATTCCCTATTGTCGGAAGCGTATGGGAAAATGAATATCGCAATGAAGGGATTCCTTATACACTTACCCAACATGGATTTGCACGCGACATGGAATTTACGCTTGTTTCCGAAAAAGAAAATGAAGTACATTACCGCCTTATCAGCAATGAAGAGACTTTGCAAAAATATCCGTTTCCATTCTGTCTGGAAATAGGTTATCGCATTCAAGGAAAGCAAATTGAGGTGATATGGAAAGTAAAGAATACCGGCGACAAAGAAATGTATTTTCAGATTGGGGCACATCCTGCTTTCTACTGGCCGGAGTTTGATGCGAACAGTTTAGAAAGAGGGTTCTTCGGATTCGACAGGAAAGATGGCTTGAAGTATATTCTTATTTCTGAAAAGGGATGCGCTGATCCTTCTGTTGAGTATTCCTTAGAGTTGGCAGACGGATTGTTACCATTGGATACTCATACTTTTGATAAAGATGCTTTGATCTTGGAAAACGGCCAGGTTCGCAAAGTCACCTTATTTAATAAGGAGAAACGGGCTTATTTAAGTTTACACTTCAATGCTCCGGTAGTCGGCCTTTGGTCGCCACCTGCAAAGAATGCTCCTTTTGTTTGCATCGAGCCTTGGTATGGACGTTGCGACCGCGCACATTATACAGGGGAATATAAAGATAAAGACTGGATACAGCACCTGCAACCGGATGAGATATTCCAAGGGGGATATACAATTGAAATCGAAGAATAATCGACAATAGCCAACAAGACCCAGCAAATAAAAAGTAGCTGCCGGATTTCACATCTGACAGCTACCAACACCTAATTCTAATCTACAAAACCTAACTTATAAATCTAACCTATGAACCTTTAAGCAACTAATACCCATTGCTCTTACTGAATCTATGAAAATATCTATTGTGTAAACCTCTACCTTATATTATAAACCTAATCGATACGCATTGAATGAATCAACATTGAACGTTCCTCCTTTACTATAAAAACACATACGGTTGTATGGTTCCGATGGAAAAACCAGATTCGTCATTGCTATTTTTCCTCCATTCAGGAATATTTCTACAGAACACTTATCAATAAAGATATCCAAAGCGTATTTATTTTCTTTTTTTATCGGCGCCCAGGTAGCTAATGCGAAATCATCGATATAATTGATCGAAGTCGTCTTTCTACGGTCATGAGCTTCTATTTCATGAGGGACGCTATTCTTTCCGAAATCTACGATACCACTTTTCGTCCGGTCCATTACCAGTCTTTTTTCAGGAAGATTGAAATAGATATCTACCTTTTCACCTTTATCATTAAAGAGACTGAAGCCCATAATCTCCGCTTTGCCGGTAGTAATCTCCAATGCTAATTCATAAGCTCCGTTATTATCAGTCAGTAGAGAATCAATATGATAATCATTGGATACGGTGAAAGAAGGAATCTCCTTGTTTTCTTTCCGCAAAGTTTTCGTCTCTGCCACCGGAGCCGCTGAAAGATAAAGCTCACCGTCTTGTGTATAAAGTCCCAACTCACGCGGTAAAGCATTGGCACTACGGAATTGCTTTGTCGGAACAATATTGCAATATTGCCAGTTACTCATCCAAGGTATGGCAACCGTCCGATCACTTGTGTTCGAAAAACAGACCGTAGCATAATGATCCTTTCCCCAATCCAGCCATTTCGTGACATTTGGCTGATTGTCACAAATAAATTTCGTTCCGTCAAAGTTTCCTGTAAAGTACTGGGTTGCACTCCCTCCGAAATAGCATCCCGGATTCACGTTTACTATCAACGCCCATTTCTTACGATTTATGTCTCCATCTATCGGAAGTTCCACCATATCCGGACATTCAAACTGACAAGGTTGCACTCCGTACCCTTCTCCGAAACTGCTCATATAATTCCAGTCTTTCAGATTCTTCGAGTCATAAAAACGCATTTCCTTATCGGCAGAAACAATCATAACCCACTTATCTTCCGGTTCATACCGGAAAACTTTCGGATCGCGGAAATCTTTCAAACCGTCAGAAGGACAAAGGATGGGATTCTTCTCGTATTTCGTAAATGTCCGTCCGTTATCTTTGCTAAAAGCAAGACATTGGATCTGCCCGTTTTTGTCACTAGCAGAAGTATAAAAAGCCAGAATACTCCCCGCTCCATAGCCAGCCACATTCTCCTTATCAACAACAGAACTGCCGGAAAAGATATGTCCCAATGTATCACGGGCAATAGCCGGAGGCAAGTGTTCCCAATGCACAAGATCTCTGCTGACGGAATGTCCCCAATGCATATTTCCCCATTTGGAACCGTAAGGGTTGTATTGAAAGTACAAATGATATTCTCCATCTTTATAGACCAACCCGTTGGCATCATTCATCCAACCATACAGAGGAGTATGGTGATAAACTGGACGAAACTTATCTGTATTGGCTGTATCAAATGTATCAGATAGTTTGATTTCTTTCCAGCAAAGTGCATCCTTTGATTTATTACGCACACGTACGGTAGCAGTCTTTGCTCCGGCAGGTAAGGCAAGCGGAACAAAATAGTCCACTTTTGTCTGTGCCAGACGAATATCCATATCGGTATCTGTAGCCTCTCCTGTATCCAGAAGAACCTGACTTTCCATTGCTTCCTCTTCTATAGGAAGCAATATATAATTAGCCGGATAGGTGATGTGAATGACAGTCAGGCTATCACCTTTCTGTTCCAAAGTCAACTTGCTTTTAGTTGTATGGCAATAAGTCAGTCCGTAAGAGACTGCTAATGCAAGTGCCGCACCTTTACATAGTTTTATCCAAGGGGTTGTTTTCATGGCAACAAAGTATTCCTGATTTACACAAGCTTTTAATCAAAATAGATGAAGGCAAAGATAGGGGGTATATTCACCTTCGTCTATAAACTTTGTTTCAAAGGGTATCAATTTTGATACATCACCTTACTATTTTTCTACCAGAATTCAAAACAATCAATATTCATAGGACCGAGTATATGAATTTTCATCATATGAATACCGACTGATAATTGTATGTTTGATACTATAAAATCATCATAAACAGTCCAGTTCCCTGTAGTTGTGACAATGGTCCAACTGTATCCCTCCATCAAAAGAAAGGGCGAACTTTCCATCTTCTTCCACTGTCGTACAAACTTTGACTATAGGGATTCTTATCAATCACCTGAAAAATAAGCTGTCAAGCGTAAAACAAAATCATCCTTATTCATAATATTATCCAAGCCTACAAAAGATGATTAAAAGTCTTTTTTCTCCTTTACTTAAAGGAAAAACAAATATTTTTATGCAATTAATCACTTTTTAATCCCAGATTAAGCCATTTCATTCCTCCTTTTTAATACTTTTCCTTTTACTTTGCCGTTAACTAATAATATCAGAAAAACTATTAATGTACAAATATGAAAAAAAATCTAATCCTATTGTGCAGTTTGCTGGCAAGTTTTACCTTACAGCCCGTACAGACAAATGCACAAACGGCGACTAACAGTCAAAAATTACTCTATCCCTATCCTTTCGCTCCCAGTGAAGGTCTGGTGAATAAAACCGAGAAAGAGCATCGCCAAGAAATTTGTTTAAATGGCTATTGGGATTTCCAACCCATTGCTTTACCGAAAGACTATAAACAAGGTAAAGGAGCAGCTCCCGAATTACCACTCCCGAAAGATGGTAGTAACTGGAGTAAGACACGCATCAAAATACCTTCTCCATGGAATATCAACGCTTTTGGTTATCGTGATCTCGAAGGTCCCGACCACCGTAACTATCCGTCTTATCCGAAAGAATGGGAACAAGTGAAAATGGCATGGATGAAAAAAAATATAACAATTCCTTCCAACTGGACAGGCCGGCAAATCAAACTTTACTTTGAAGCCGTCGCAGGATATTCAGAAGTCTATGTCAATAAGGAAAAAATAGGTGAAAATTTCGATTTATTTCTGCCATTTAGCTTCGACATCACGGATAAAGTCACTCCCGGTGAAACAATAGAGGTGCTTGTAGGCGTGCGCAGCCAATCCTTATTTGAAGATAATTCAACTATCGGCC
Source organism: Bacteroides sp. BFG-606 (assembly GCF_024788145.1). Taxonomy (NCBI): domain Bacteria; kingdom Pseudomonadati; phylum Bacteroidota; class Bacteroidia; order Bacteroidales; family Bacteroidaceae; genus Bacteroides; species Bacteroides sp. BFG-606. The sequence goes on from NZ_JANUIL010000001.1 coordinate 5,954,397, forward strand.
GCCGTATTATCCCAGGAGGCTCTATGTGGGGATATCACATCAACGGTATCTGGCAAGATGTATATCTGTTAGCTTTACCCCAAATACATATAGAAGATGTATATGTGAAACCATTGGTTGCCAAGAATACATTAGAAATCGAAGTAACCATACAAAACAAAACCAACCGGAAAGCTGACATACAACTGCAAGGCAATGTCAGAGAATGGATAAATTACGCCGGAACGGACATAAACTCCGCTCCCGTTCCCGCATGGACACTGGGTACGGAAGCATTACAGGTCGCACCACGCAAAGTTTCAATTGCAGCTAATGCATCACAGATAATAACACTGCAAGTACCTGTCAATGAGAATATACTACAATATTGGACTCCCGAACAACCGAATCTGTATGCCTTGTTACTTTCTATCAAGGACAAGAAACAAACTATCGACACGAAATACGAACGTTTTGGTTGGCGTGAATGGACATTACAGGGAACCACACAATACCTCAATGGCAAACCTTATGCTCTACACGGAGACTCCTGGCACTTCATGGGTATCCCGCAAATGACACGCCGCTACGCATGGGCATGGTTTACCGCTATTAAAGGCATGAACGGCAACGCAGTTCGTCCGCACGCACAGGTTTATCCTCGTTTTTATATGGATATGGCGGATGAAATGGGAATCTGCGTACTGAATGAGACCGCTAACTGGGCTAGCGACGGCGGTCCGAAACTAGATTCAGATCACTTCTGGGAAGCATCGAAAGAACATTTAAAGCGTTTCGTCCTGCGTGACCGCAATCATGCATCCGTTTTCGGTTGGAGTATCAGCAATGAAAATAAACCTGTTATCCTGCATGTATATAACCGTCCCGAATTAATCCCCGCCCAACAAAAAGCATGGAAAGAATGGCGTGACATTGTACGTCTGTACGACCCTACCCGTCCTTGGATTTCATCTGACGGCGAAGACGACGGTAATGGTATATTACCCGTGACCGTAGGACATTACGGAGACATCAACTCCATGAAAAACTGGATTAATATCGGAAAGCCTTGGGGAATCGGTGAACACAGTATGGCATATTACGGCACACCTGAGCAAGTATCCAAATATAACGGAGAACGTGCCTACGAATCACAAGAAGGACGTATGGAAGGGTTAGCTAACGAATGTTACAACCTAATAGCCAACCAACGCCGGATGGGGGCTTCATACAGTACGGTTTTCAATATGGCATGGTATGCGCTGAAACCACTCCCACTCGGTAAAAAAGACATTACCAAAGCACCTGATGTTAGAGAAGATGGTGTATTTTTCGGTGAGTACAAAGAGGGGATTCCGGGTGTACAACCAGAACGTGTGGGACCTTATTGCACTACATTCAATCCTGGCTATGATCCCACCTTGCCACTCTATCAAGAATGGCCGATGTATAGTGCCTTACGTGCTGCCAATGCTCCGGGCGCACCAGCATGGTCTCCTTATGCCATCATCGACAAAGAGCAATATAAAGCTCACAAAACTACCAATCCGGACAAAAATTATAAGGAGGTAGTATTTATCGGCAATCCAGAAAGCAAAGTAAAACACCTGTTAAATGCACAAGGAGTAGCATTCGCTTCTAAAATCACCACTCCCTCCTCACTGCTTTACATCATAGATGGCAGCCAAGTGTTAGATGACACTACCCAAAAGGAAATACAGAAACAACTCGCCAAAGGTGCAGATTTATGGATTTGGGGAATTACACCGGAAACAGTAGGCAGATACAATGATATTCTACCACTTCCTGTCGCACTGGAACCACTGAAACGTTCCTCTTTCCTACCTGTGCAGAAAGCATGGATGCAAGGACTTAACAATTCTGATTTCTATTTCTGCGAACTTCAAAAAGCGGATGCTTCCAATTATTCATTAAAAGGCACATTCGTAGAAGAAGGGGATATCTTGTTGAACGCTTGTAAGACTGACTGGCGCAAATGGAACAAGCGTCCGGAGGAAATCAAAACTGCCGGAACAATCCGCAGTGAATACGAATGTACGTCCGCTACTCCGGTATTTGTTAAATACCAGCAAGGTGCTTCCTCCTTTTATTTAAGTACATTGACCGAATTCGCCAATTCAGAAAAAGGATACAACACATTAAGTATGATCTTAAAAAATGCAGGAATAAGCTATCAGAAGCCAGAAACCAATATTAATGAAGTATTCTTCCTGCGTGATGAACAGATAAACTTCCCCGTAGCAACCAAAGAAAAATTCGTAAAGAAAGATAACGGATGGACACTGGAATTCTACGTATTCAGCCCGCGCCCTCTGGATGACCTGCTGATAGAGCCTAATATGCCAAAACTCTCTCTGATGTTAAAAGCAAAAACTCGTGAATTATTCATTAATGACACCCCCTATACAAGCATATCTCACGACGGACGTAACGAGGTAATCTATAAAGAAATCCCTCTATTGCAAGGATGGAATAAACTGGTTATTAAAATAGGAGACGGGGACCGGAATGATTTCAGCGGTTTCTTTAAATGCGATAACAAGAAGGATTTTCTTCCGACTTTGAAAGCTGCCTTCACAAACCCGGAAGCCAGATAAAATGAAGATAAAAGAGGATTAAAAACGATTAAAAATAAAAGTACCATGAGAATCTTACATTTCTTTGCTACGATCACAGTTGCTGCAATGTTAAGCGGATGTAATAGAGAGCAATCACAAACCACTAACCGGACACCGGTCGACTATGTCAATCCATACATAGGGAATATCAGCCATCTGCTAGTTCCCACGTTTCCGACCATTCAATTACCAAACAGTATGCTTCGTGTCTATCCCGAACGTGCGGATTATACCACCGAATTGTTAAACGGGCTGCCGTTGATTGTCACCAATCACCGGGAACGTTCCGCGTTCAACCTTAGTCCTTATCAGGGAAAAGAGCTTCGTCCGATCATAACCTACAACTACGATAACGAACATATCACGCCTTACTCGTATCAAGTAGACCTGAACGACAACAGCATGAAAGCAGAATATGCCCTTTCCCATCAGTCGGCTCTCTACCGGATCACATTTGAGGCAGACAAACCTGCCTATATCATTATAAACTCCCGTAATGGTTCGATTCATGTAGGCGAAAACTTTATCAGCGGCCATCAGCAATTAAGTGCCAACACCAATGTGTACGTATATATCGAACCACAGGAAAAACCGGTAAGCACTGGCATCTTAAAAGACGGAGTCATCGAAGCCAGCAAAGACAATGCGGAAGGCATCAATGCTTGTGCAGCATGGCGTTTTGCCGATGGTACAACAACAGTCAGTCTTCGTTACGGCATATCTTTCATCAGTGAAGAACAAGCAGAAAAGAATATGCGTAATGAACTGAAAGACTACAATATAAAAAACCTGGCAAAAGCAGGACGCCAAATCTGGAACGAAACTCTAGGACGTATCAAAGTGGAAGGAGGAACAGAAGATGACAAGACTGTATTATACTCTTCATTCTACCGTACTTTCGAGCGCCCTATCTGCATGAGTGAAGCCGGTGGCCGTTACTTTAGTGCTTTTGACGGCAAGGTACATGATGACAACGGTACGCCTTTCTATAACGATGACTGGATTTGGGACACATACCGTGCGGCACATCCACTTCGTATATTGATCGACACCAAAAAAGAAGAAGACATCATTGCTTCTTTCCTGTTAATGGCGGAACAGATGGGAACAATGTGGATGCCTACCTTCCCTGAAGTTACAGGTGACTCACGCCGCATGAACTCCAATCATGCCGTTGCCACCATAGCCGACGCTCTGGCTAAAGGACTGAACATAAATGCGGTGAAAGCCTATGAAGCGTGCCGGAAAGGAATGGAAGAAAAAACTCTTGCGCCCTGGTCGGGAGCCGCTGCCGGATGGTTGGACAACTTCTACCGCGAAAACGGATATATCCCCGCCCTTCGCCCGGATGAAAAGGAAACAGATCCGAATGTACACCCTTTCGAAAAGCGTCAACCTGTCGCTGTCACATTAGGAACCAGCTACGACCAATGGTGTCTTTCTCGTATCGCAGAATTATTGGGTAAGAAAGACGAAGCCGCCCACTATCTGCAATGCTCTTACAACTATCGGAATATCTTCAATAAAGAGACCGGTTTCTTCCACCCGAAAGATAAGGAAGGCAAGTGGATTACACCGTTCGATTACCGTTATTCCGGTGGTATGGGCGCCCGCGAATATTATGGAGAGAACAATGGTTGGGTTTACCGTTGGGATGTACCTCACAATGTGGCCGACCTCATCAACCTAATGGGAGGAAAAGAGCAGTTCATCTCCAATCTCGACCGTACTTTCAGTGAACCGCTGGGACGCAGTAAATATGAATTCTATTCAAAACTACCTGACCACACGGGTAATGTCGGGCAGTTTTCTATGGCAAATGAGCCATCATTACACATACCTTATCTCTACAATTATGCAGGTCAACCCTGGAAAACGCAGAAGCGTATCCGTCAGATGCTGAAAACATGGTTCCGTAATGACCTCATGGGAATACCTGGGGACGAAGATGGCGGAGGTATGACTTCATTTGTTGTTTTCTCTTCATTGGGTTTTTATCCTGTCACTCCGGGCTTACCAATCTACAATATCGGAAGTCCACTTTTCACAAATACAAAAATAATACTCAGCAACGGTTCCGTATTTGAAATCGAAGCCCAGAATGCTTCCGACGAAAATAAGTACATCCAATCGGCTACACTGAACGGTCAAAAATGGGAAAAACCCTGGTTCAGCCATGACGATTTGAAAAACGGAGGTAAATTAGTACTGACAATGGGCAATAAACCTAATAAAGCATGGGGCAGCGAAGACAATGCCGTTCCTCCTTCAGCAGAAGCCAAATAAGTACTGCCCGATTTATATGAAGATGTCGCAAAATAGAATTTTCATTTCCTACATTCTATTTTGGGACATCTTCATATTTCATTAAACGTATGATCGTAATAACAAACGGTAGTTTGAAAGTATTGCCTTATAAATAAATTCTGATTCTTGGGGATATCATACAGTTTTTTGTATTTTTGCACTATAAATAAAGTACTATGAAATATCAACTACAAATTTTGCTCTTCGTCCTGCTTTGCATGGTAGGTAAAGTGGACGCATCTTCTTTGTATGATTATGGACTTTCTCTCAAATCCCATGCAGTAGCTGGAATTGAGAGAACAACCTTGTACTTGGATGATAACCAACCTTTCTCTATAAAAAACGATTTCACGATTTCTTTTCAAATGTATGTACGTGTCAATGAGCATGACTTCGGCTCTATTCTCCATCTGCATACAAACACCAATCAATATATCCGTTTTTCATTTGTCGCAGGTGAAGAAAGACATTTTCCAGCGTTGGTTCTCAATGAAGGCATCGTCAACATTAACAGCCCCATAGAACGAGAAAAATGGCTGGATGTTTCTTTGCACTTGCGTTTGAAGGATAATGTCATAGAAATAGATTACGATAACAAGAAAATATCAGCTATGGCTCCCTTACAAGGAGTGAAAAGTGTTACCGCTTTATTCGGACAAATGCAAAACTATCTGGCAGATGTAGCTCCAATAAATCTTAGAAATATAACCATCATACAAGATGGAAAACAGATACGTGAATGGAAGTTGTGGAAGCATAATGATAATGTCTGTTATGATGAAATAGAAAGAGCTGTGGCACGTGCTGTCCATCCCTTATGGTTAATAGACAATCATATCGAATGGAAACTTGTTCATCAGGCTAAAATTCCGGGAAAACTGAACGTGGCCTTCAATGCCCGTGAGGCCTTATTTTATTTAGTCAAATCCCAATCAATCGAAATCTTAGACGAGAATGGAGTTTTGCAGAACGAAGTGATAGTGCGTGGAGGCTATCCGGCTGTAGAATTCCCCAATCATCTCTTATATGATACTTTAAGCAATAAGCTTGTGTCTTATTATCCCAAGAAAGGCATAATTTCCAGTTTCTCATTTGACACAGAAAAATGGAGTAATGAGATACGCAACACAGAAGAAGCCACCAATTATAATCATGCCAAAACTTTTAATCCGGCAGACTCTTGTTTCTACTTTTTCGGAGGTTATGGTTTCTACCAATACCGCAACGATCTTTACCGGATGAAATCCGGTACTAACAAAGTGGAACAAATAGAATACGAACGTCCCCTCTACCCCCGTTATTCGGCAGCTATGGCTCTAGTGGGCGATGAATTATATATCTTCGGCGGTAGAGGAAACAAGTATGGCAAACAAGAGTTGAGTAGCCATTATTATTGGGGATTATGCTCCATCAATCTGAAAAATAAGCAGTCACGTATAGTCTGGCAACAAAATAATCCCAAAGAAGATGGTACGATAATGGCCTCTTCCATGTATTTCGAGCCATCGGATAGTTCCTTTTATGCTGTTTCGACAAATAAAGGAGGTGTGTTATGGAAGATTTCAATGAAAGATTCCGTCTATACGGAAGTTTCCAAGCCCATTTATAACGAATCAACTTATCAGGATTGTGACTTCAGCCTTTATACTTCTCCGTCACATGGAAAGTTATTCTTAGTATTAGATAAAATACTAAGTAACCACACACATGATGTGGCTATTTACGCCATCAATATGCCTCTCGTAAATGAAATGGATATCCGGCAGTCAACAGTTGAAGAAAGCGCTAACAGCCGATGGCATTTCTATACCGCCGGAGTCTTACTGCTACTTGCATTGGTCGGTTTAGTATTCTACCGTTTCAAATACAGCAGTAAAAAGAAAAAAGCATCTGCAGCCGGGAGGATTATAGAAGAAACTCCCACTGCAACAACTGAAGACAGCCTCAAACAACCAGGAATGTCTGAATCCAGAATCATACCGAAAAAAGAAAGAATACAAGACACGGAATCCGTTTTCACAAAAACGATCAATTATTATGACCGTAGCCGTGCATCTATTTCTTTGTTGGGCTGTTTCAATGTACGCGATAAAAATGGAAATGACATCACATCCAATTTTACCCCCCGTCTGAAACACTTGCTTATTCTGCTGATACTTTATACAGAAAAAAATGCCCAAGGCATCCTAACTTCCAAAACAACGGAAATACTATGGCCGGAAAAAGAAGAAACAGCCGCCCGCAATAACCGTAATGTAAATCTGCGCAAGCTACGGGTATTGTTGGAAAGTATCGGAGATATGGAAGTAATGATAGAAAACAATTTCTTGCGTATAAAATGGGGAACAAATGTTTTTTGCGATTACCACACATTACTTGCATGTACCAAACAATTCGAACAAGTGAAAAGTGAAGAATTGCTCAATAGAATTTTAGAGTTATTGCTATATGGTCCTTTATTACCCAATACCATTGTTGATTGGCTGGACGATTTTAAAGATGCCTATTCCAGTCATTCTATTGACTTATTAAAAAATTTGCTGGATATTGAAATCAGCCGGAATCATCAGGATATGATTATCCGCCTTGCCGACATCATGTTCCTGCATGACCCGCTCAATGAGGAGGCTCTGGCTGCTAAATGTGCAGTACTGGCCGCACAAGGGAAAAAAGGTATAGCTCGAAACCTATATGATCGTTTCTGCAAAGAATATCACGACTCGATGGGTGAAAGCTACAAAATCCCATTTGCCGACTTATAAGTCCGGCCGACAATTGCTTCTTAATTAATTATTCTATAAAACAAACCTCCCCCTCTCCTTAAACCACCGATACATATCAAGATGGAGGAAAGAGGGGGAGATTCTATACTTTCTTTATTACAAACGCGAATAATTCCAGTAATATTTTATAGCCCGTTACATTGTTTTCATCCAATACCAAGAAAAACAGCACCTATTTGTGAATGATTATAAGAAAAAAAAGACTTAATTCACATTTAATTGTTTTTTAATTCCCAATTAATCGCGAACACCCCTCTTTTTTTATCGTCTTATAGTTCTTTTGCTGAAAATTAATCTTAAAAAATATAATATTATTATGAAAGAAGAAAGAACACCTTAATCTGATTCGAATGACGAACCTTAAAACGAATTCAGGCTCTCTCATCCGATTAATTCTTAATTTAGTGATTATTCATAAATAAATTCATGAAAAACATGAAACAACGATTTTCTCAGTACATGAGATGCTATGAAAGAAGTCTCATTTTTATTTTAATGCTGTTCAGCGTTTCGGTAGTGCAAGCACAAAACCGGACAGTAAAAGGAACAGTGACCGACACACAAGGTGAGCCTATTATCGGTGCCAATGTAGTGATAGTGGGCGGAACAAAAGGTGTAATAACCGATCTTGATGGCAAGTATTCTATTCAAGTTCCTGAAAACGGTGCTGTATTGAAATTCTCCTATATTGGTTTTAAAACCAAATCATTCAATATAGTAAAAGGAAAGAATGTATTGAATGTGACGTTGGATGAAGATGCTGTAATGTTGGAACAGACAGTAGTAACAGCTATGGACTTACGTCGCGATGAAAAATCTCTGTCTACCGCCTTCCAGAAAATGGACATAGAAGGCATGACCGAAAACCGGGATGCCGGATTTGTAAATATGCTGGCTGGTAAAGTAGCTGGTCTGCAAGTGATATCAAATGGTGCTGCCGGTTCAGCCACAGTACGTATCCGTGGTGCCAATTCCATTTCCGGCAACAACCAACCACTCTACGTAATCGACGGTGTACCTATTATAAATGATGTGACTGGTGGTGAAATCGATTACGGTAACCCTGCTAACAGTATCAATCCCGACGACATTGAAAATATCGTAGTTTTGAAAGGGGCCAACGCATCCGCACTCTACGGTTCGGATGCCGCTAATGGTGCTATATTGATTACGACCAAAAAAGCCGGTCAAAAAAGTGGTCTGGGGATTACGTACTCTACAAATGTACAATTCACAGAATTTTCACAATACCCTATCTATCAGAATATCTATGGCGGTGGGCACATCAACCGTTTTGAAAATAACAAAGCCAACTCATTCAATGGTGACGTAAAGGTTCCTTATGATCCAAATATGCCTTATGGCATCCAACGAATGGAAGGTTATGATAATTCCCGTTCATGGGGTATGCCTATGTTAGGCTTTCAGGTAGTAGGACGCAACGGAGAACTCAAAGCCTATGTTCCTACTCCGGAAAATACAACCTCTATGTACCAGACTGCTTACTCCTGGACAAACAGTGTTTCTATAGAACGGGCCACCGAACATGTCTCTACCCGTATCGGCTTTACCAACCTGCGAAGCGACGACGTACTGGAAGGGTTGAACAAACTTACCCGTAACGCATTCAATGTACGTTCCAATGTGAAGTTGACAAAGTCATTGGATGTCGATCTGAATGGACGCTATACACATGAGCATGTCAACAACCGCTCTTATCGTAACAATTCAGACCGTAACCCTATCTATACACTGATGGATATGCCCCGTGACCTTTCCATACAGGAAATGTATCCTTGGAAAGATGAAAACGGAAAACCGACCGCCCTTCAATTTAAAAGTCCGGTATGGATGCTGAACGAGCTTTCCAACCAAGACAAGAAAGAATGGTTACTGGCCGATGTAACAGTAAACTACAAACTGACCAAAGATCTGAAGCTGCGTTTGAAGGCCGCTCTCGACCTGAATATGAAAGAGGGGTATGAATTCCGCAATATGTACACTCCGGGGGATGCCGACGGATTTTACAAAGAGTTCACAGAGAAAGCTCGTAACTATACTTATGAGGCTATGCTTTCTTACAACAAGACCTGGAAAGACTTCAATATATCCGCCAGCGTGGGTGCCAATTCGCAGGATTTCCTGTTTAAGAAACAAAACTCGGAAGTCGGAACATTGGCTACCTCCGACTTTATTTCTCTTACCAATAATGGCGCCACTATCAAATCATGGCCGGAATATAATGCAAAGAAAAAGCAAGCAATCTATGGAACAGTCAGTGTAGGTTATAAAGATTTCATTTATCTGGATGTTACCGGACGTAACGACTGGTCATCTGCCTTACCTTCTGACAACCGTTCTTATTTCTATTCCTCCTACGGCGTCAGTTTCGTACTGACGGAGTTGGTAAAAAGCATTCCAAAAGATTGGCTATCGTATGCCAAGTTCCGTGGTTCTTATGCCAAAGTAGGTAATGATACCGGTTTCGACCAGTTGCTAAATGGATTCAGTTATAACACTTCTTATCTGGGGGACATGGCGTGGTTCGAAAGTGAAAACAAACGGAAAACCAACACATTGAAACCGGAAAGTACCACTTCATTCGAAACGGGATTAGATCTGCGCTTCCTGCAAGACCGCGCTTCCTTTAGTTTCACTTATTATAATAAGAATACCAAAAACCAAATTTTGACTTCCACCATCAACGGTGTAAGCGGATATGGAGAAGCCTTGTTCAATGCCGGTGAAGTAAAGAACTGGGGATATGAAGTGACATTGGGAGTCGTTCCTTTTAGAAATAAAGATTGGGAATGGAAAGTAGACATCAACTGGGCGAAAAACAACTCAGAAGTAGTTTCACTGGCAAACGGAATGGACTACATGACACTGACTACCGTTCAAAACAGTGTAGAATTACGTATCGTGAAAGGTGAGCCGTTGGTAAGTCTTTATTGCCGTGAGCCATGGAAAACCAATGATGAAGGACAAGTATTGGTGGGAGCCAACGGTCGTCCCCTGTCAGGTGAAGCCAAATTCCTCGCCAGCGTAGAACCGAAATGGACGGGTAGTATCCGTACTTCTCTCCGTTGGAAAGACTTGTCTTTTTCTGCCATGCTCGATATTCGTATGGGTGGACACGTATGGTCGGAGACTGCCTTCCAATCTTCCCGAAATGCACAATCTATCATGTCACTGGGCGGACGTACAGAACATTTATTTGCTGATATGATTCTCAACGAAGGTGACCAGACGGGCTATCTCGGTATTCTGGATTCAAAATATGTACCTTCCGGCAAAAACAATATTTATATGGATGCTTCCCGCCCGAAAGGCATGAATATCCCCGGAGCCGTTTATGACAGTTCCGTACCGGGACTAGCGGGACAGCCTTGCCAGGCATGGATTAAACCAATAGACTATTGGACTAATGATAGTGGCAAAAACGGTGAGCTGTACCTGTATGACGCCTCTTATGTAAAACTGAAAGAGATTTCCTTAGGATATAATATTCCTAAGAATTGGTTAAGAAAGATAGGTTTCATACAATCTATGAGAATTTCAGCCGTAGGCAGAAATGTAGCTATTCTCCACCAGAAAACACCTAAGGGGATAGATCCGGAAGCAACTTCTTCCATGGGAATCCAACAAGGTTTGGAACGAGGTTTCAACTTACCGACTTCCAGTTACGGTTTCGATTTTAAAATAACTTTTTAACAGCGATGACAATGAAAAAGTATTTATATACATTATGTACCGCAGCTCTGTTGGGATTGGCAACATCTTGCGTAGATAGTTTCGACGCAACTAACCAGAACCCCAACAAACTATATCTGGATGAGATTGATATTCAGAAAATATTTCCAGGCACTATCTACAAGTCTCTGGACGTATTATCCGAAATGAATTATAACTATTACGCCTATATGGCACGCTACGTGGTTTCCTGGACCAGCCCGCAAAGTTCAGACAATGTAGGTGACAGATTCTATAACTTCTATAAGAAAGTATTGGGTGATGTAGCTATTATGGAAGATAAATACGCTCAGGACACCGATAGAAATTATTGGGCAATACTGATTACCTGGAAAGCCTACCTCTACTCCGTACTGACAGGCACTTGGGGACCGATACCTATGGACGCAGCTTGTAAAGAGACTTATGGAAACGTATATTACTATAACAGTGAAGCTGAAGCATATATGCAAATCCTCCGTTGGCTGGATCAAGCAGTAGAAACTTTCGACCCGAACGGACCCAAAATGCTGAAAGATCCTTTCTATCCTTCTGCCAGTGGTGACAGTGACATTGAAAAATGGCGTAAATTTGCCAACTCCTTGCGTCTGGACGTGGCTATCCGCATGATGAACATGAAAAAAAGCCCTGAAGCTATCTCTATGGCACGTGAGCAAATTGAAAAAGCGTTGAACGAAACCAACCGCAACTACTTATTCAGCTCCAACAATGACAATGCAGCAGGACGCTATGGTACTGACCCCAATGCCGACGTTTCCTTATATTACAACCGTATCCTGAAAGAATTCGATCTGGGCACCAAGCTGGAGACAGAAATAGGCGGGCTAACTTACCCGGCAATGAACGAATACTTCTTCTGTTATATGCGCTCTTACAAAGATCCCCGTTTGAGCAGATATGCGCAAACATCCCGTATCAATGAAACGGGTGATTACCGTGCCGTAGTAAGAGACTCCCTATGGTCGGAAGCAGAACAGAAATACGTACAAGTTTCATACAGAATACCTTTCCTACCCCGCTTCGAGCTGAAACAAACACCGAGTGGATGGATTGTCGGCAAGGATGAACACAACAACAACCTTCAGAGCCTTTATTCAACCGCTTCCGTAAGTATTGAAGGCTACACATATGCTCTGATTCAGCGCGATTTCATCAAACAGGATGCTATGGTGAAACTGTTGACATGGGCGGACGTAAACTTCATGCTTGCCGAAATCCAATTACGTAAAGATGAATGGGGTGTGAATGTTGCATTGCCGCAGAGTGCTGAACAATATTACTACAACGGTATTACTGCTTCCATGAACGAATATAGTGTTACTGCCGGAATCTCCGAATACATAGAACGTAACGGAGTCAAATGGAACACCAACGGACTGGGATGTCGTGACTACCGTGCCTTCTACAAAGCCGATATCAACGGAAAAGGCGGTTATAAAAACAATCTGGAACAAGTATGGAAACAACGTTACATCGCCGACTACTTCAACGGATTTGCCGGTTGGACACTGGAACGCAGAACACGTGTGATGAAATATCCTCCTATTTTCTATAACGGAACTCCGAACAATTACGGGACCTACGGGGCCAATCAATTCGATCCGGTTCCCGAACGTTTGCAATATCCTACAGACGAACGTAACTGGAACATGAACTATTACCGGGAAGCCTGCCGTATGCTACAATCCACTTCACTGGTACCTCGTTCCGACGGAAACTATAATGATAATTTCTTTACTCCATTGGGTATCGGCGGACCATACAATCAAGAAGGTCTATACGAACGTTGGAAAGGCGGTCAGTTAATGTATAATAACGAAATGGTAGCTCATTGGTATGGAGACACCATTGAAGAATTTGTCGAAAACGTATTGGAAGACTATCCCGAGTATGCTTCCCTACAAGGAGAAGAACGCTTAGCGGCAAGTATCAAGTTTGTACGCATAGAAGATAATAAATAATAAAATAAAAAAGAAAGACAGTTATGAAACTAATGAAATACATTACGGGGTGCTCTGCCGCTTTATTACTTCTTGCGGGATGCAACAAAGAAGAGGGTCCGAACATCGATGACTACTTCTTGAACTACGAAATTCCGGAAATTCCTGTCACCGAAGATTATCAGGTTGGCATTTTCTACTACAAAGGGAATGATATTACCACCAGGCCGAACGGTGATCCCAACTTCACCCGCTGGGAGCTTCTGACGCTGACCGATAAGGAATTGAGTGCAAAGAATGACTATAATAACCTGACACCGCAAGTAATGCCCGAATCACAAAAAGACGGCTATTTACAGCCGGATGCAGGAAGTCAAAGTTACCGTATGATTCCAATGATACAACAACACGTGGACGATTGCATCGAAGCTGGGGCAGACTTTATCATTCTGCCCGAAGCAGGAGCAGATTTGGGTAAAGGACCCGGTACCGAAATTAATCAAGGTGACTCTCTGTTCATCACCTTGATGTTGGGACGCTCTGGCAGAGGCGGCAAACGCCTTCCGATGCCACACATGGGACAACCGGGTATAGACTTCGTCGACTTGAAAACGATGAAAATTGTGGTTAGTGTTAACTGGAACAACATCGTCGACCTGCCTCCTACACTATCTTCAACCAATTGTATCGAGACTGCAGCCGGAAAGGTATATGATGGTATCACATACACCCGCCAACAACTGCTGAACAACTTCTTCAGCAAAATCGGCTGTTACTTCTCTGACGACCGCTACTACAAAATCGGTGGCACGCGTCCGGTGGTTTACATTAAAAATAAGACTGGTGAAATCTATGCACAAGAATCCAAAGCCATGTACGATGGCATCCGGAAAGCTGTGAAAGAAGCTACCGGCTACGACATCTACATCATGGTGGAAAGTGCCGATGTATGGTGCAACCAGATGCGTTACCAATACTTTTACATGGAAGGCTGCGTAGACGCTGTAGCCAGCCGTAATATGTACGACCAGTCGGAAATGAGCCGCTCTTATATGTATCCGCAAATGATAGACCAGAACTGGAAGTACAACCGTGAGACTGCATTACCAGCATTTGGCGACGGAAGCATGGAGTTCGTTCCTACTGTTGGTCCGGCTTGGAACAAGCTGGTGCAGGATGGTCGCGGTTCTATCGGTAACTCACCGATTGTAAAAAAAGACCCTGCCACATATCGTACCATGTGTAACGTAGCCAAGATGAATGCCGGACGCAACCGTCTGATTCTGGTTGACTCTTACAACAAATATAATTTCGACTCATTCATCGAGCCGACAGTAGAAAATTATGGCAACGGATATGGAAGAACATATCTGGAAATCACCCGCCAGCAATTCAAGAAGAACTAAAATGTTAACTCTTTAATGATAAAAAGAATATGAGAAATAAATATTGGAAATACATATGTCTGCTAGGTTTGGGGGCTTTCTGCTGGACATGCTCTGATGACAATCCGAATGACGGGCCCGACGGTCCCGGCTCTGAAGGTGGACAGGGAACGGAACAAGAAATTGTACGTTCCTATAAAATAGGTACATTGGCTGGATTCGAAGGCAACTTGCGCCAAAAGATGGACAAGCCGTTCACTGACGTTTCTACTATGCACAACCGTTCATTATTCTGCCGTTACGTAGCTTCTGCTTATCCCGAAGCACAAGATGACAAAGCATATCCCGGTCCAATTACCGAAGCCGACTGGTGGGACAACTTCGTAGAAGAAATCGCTTACAGTGGTCAGGATTATGTTGCCATGAACTGTCGTGGTGAAGCAAATCCTGATATAGACCACGGTCGCCCCGACAAACTCCATGACTTGATGGCAGCTATCAAACGCAAAGGTGTGGAACATGAATTCAAGATCGCTATCTTTGATGATACCCCTGCCTCATGGTCGGCTGCACGCAATGCACATAAAGGATACGGATACGACAACAAACCGTTCAAAAATGGTAGCCGCGTAGAGGGTTCACACTATCCGCTACTCTTCCTCGACCCTGAGAAAGAAGATATGAAAGGTGCAAACAACGATTTCCGCAAAGAGATATATTACTACATCTGGGATGCCAACCTGAAACCATCGTTCGAAAATGTTCCGCGTGACTATTGGTTTGAGATAGACGGACGCCCTGTCATCCTATTCTGGAACCCCAATGGATTCCTACAGGACAGTTATCTTAGCGAACTGATGAAGAAAGACCCGGTAAAGTACAAAAGTACGACCGGACTTGACGAAACGAAATCAGATGCCTATCATGGAAAGTTGAGTTATATTCTGAAGTGTATCAGCGACGACTTCAACACCACATTTGGCGTACGTCCGTTCCTCATCATCCAACGCGAATGGACTGACCGGGACTACTCACTGGTGGACTGCCCCTATCTGGATGGTATTCACAACTGGTTTGCCGTTCCTACAATGGATATGGCAGAGGACGTATATAACGAAAACTTGCTCTACAACACCTATATTTCCGCTTACAACTTCAAAGGTTTCAGCGTAGGCAGCGGATGTCCGGGATTCGTACAAGGTGATCTAGCTCGTCCGAACTGGCAATTTATAGATGCCGACCACGGCCGTTATGCAACCAAGATGATGGAATCTTTCCTATCCAAGAAGCCTGATCTGGTATTCCTTGAAGGATTTACCGACCTTGCAGAAAACGCTGCATGGTGGCGTAGTTCGGACAAGATCTATTACGATTATCCCAACCAGCGCATCAACCTGCTCCGTAAGTATAGCAATCATCCTTTCCCGACCAGACAGAAACTGGAAGCTGAAGCTTGTGACTACTGTTACCAAGGCACTGTTTCCGGCAGCAAGATAGAAACATCTCTGACGGAAGTGGAAATGAACAATGCTCCCGAACAGGGAGTAGTAAAATATTGCAACGACACGAAGTATAACGGTGGTTGGCATACCAACCTCACTTCCGGTGGTCTGAACACACTGAAATGGAAAGAACTCCCTTTCAGAACCGGAAAATCAACTATCCATTTCCGCTATTCCAGCAATGGTGCTGCCAGCGTACGTTGCCAGATTGGCGATACAATGACAAAAAGCGTAAGCCTCCCCGCAACAGGCAGTACATGGGAAGAAGTCGAAATAGCAGTTTATTCTCGCGATGCACGTGGATATGCCGACTTCAACCTGATAGTGACCGAAGGTGACATCAGCCTGAATTATGCAGAGATTATCGCAGAGAAATAAAGAAACAAGAAAAATGAAATATTTATCAAACTAAAAATTTACCTATGATGAACAAAAGAGTATTAAACAGTTTTCTCTATGGAGCACTGTTGTTTTCATTAGGAACAGGAGTTGTTTCCTGTAAGGATTACGACTCGGATATTGAAGGACTGAACAACCGTATCAGCACGGTTGAATCTGACATGGATAGATTCAAAGAAAAGATTGAGGCTGCATTGAACGCCAATCTGACAGTACAGAGCTGGTATCCCAGTGAAGACCAATCACAATACACAATTGTATTAAGCAACGGAGACGAATTATATGTACAGGCTTCCAATAAAGCGACTCCTTTCTACCAGTTCAAGGTGGAAGAAGGTACATGGAGATACACCAAAGACAAAGGTGCAGGCTGGTACAAGGTGTTGACATTCGGCACTGAACAGGAAATCCCCGGAACAGATAAAGACCAGTTATACTACGACAAGAGTAACGGTTACATCTACATCCAAAAAACAGAAGGACTGGTGCAAACCACCATCACAGCTGATAAAGACACTCCGATTCTGGCAGAGAACAAAGAGAATAAGACGCTCTCTGTCTATATCTACGGTGAAAACTATATCCTCCCCGTACAGGGCGGTGGTTTCAGCGGTATCAGCTCTATCCTCTTCCAAAAACAATTTGTTTTTGAGGAAGACGAGTTCCTGGAAGCAGCCAGCTATACTAACAAACTAGGTAAAGTGGTTACTGCCCATACAGCTACCGCCAAGTTCAAGATTCTGCCTAAAGACATCGACTTGTCCGAAGCAGACTTCCAGTGCGCGGATATCCACGAATTGAAACTGACACGTGCGGAAGTGCCTCAACTGTTGGTAAATACCAATAAGAAACTGGACGAAAACGGCCTCCTGACCGTAGAACTGACTCCAAGCAACATGACAGCTCCATACTACGGTGCAGTGTTGGAAATCACATTAGACAAGACCACTACCAGTTCCAACTATTTCGTAGTGAAACCGACTTCTTACAGCGCCAGCAACGGTCTGTTTGCTTATCGTGAAACACGTACGCTTTATCAGGACTCGGAATCTCTGAAATTCATCAGCACCGAAAGTCTCGACCTTGCTAAAACAATAGGCTGGGGATTCGGCGAAAGCGGAGAAGTGAAGTTTGTAGACGAACTGGGATTCGGTGAATTGGCTATTGAAACAACTTATGAGTTGACAGAGAACCCAAATAACACATTCGAAGTAACAGATAAAGGTGTGTTAACCGCTAAAGCTGCCAACAAATCAGGTAAAGTGAAAGTGACTTATACTGTTGCCGAAGAAGAATTCTCTAAAGAAGTATTGATTTACTCACAAGATGAATCGACTGCTAAAAATGGTATTGGACTGACAGGTGTAACAGAACTGTTGAGCAATATCGAAAGTCTTTATAAAGGTACCAAAGTCATCAAAGTGCACAATGCTCAAACCACATTGGAAAATATGGGTGTTACTGCATCTAAAGCATGGAAACTGGGTACTCAACTTAACGGTGGCAGCTGGGAAACAATCCCTATGACTACAAATCTCGCAACGATTACACAAGAAACCGAGTTGGCTAATGGTGAAGTATGTCTTTACTATGATGCGGCTCAAAAGGCTAATTATCTATTGGTAGGTCCTCAAACTGAAGGTATAGATGGTGCTAACCTGTTCGCTATGAATGACGAGGGGACAGACAAAGCAGCTTTCACACTCAATGAAAAAGAAGTGGGATTGTATATAGGTAATGTAACTTCGAAGTACGTAGTAGAAGCTCCGACAAAGAAACCTGAATTGAATATCATGATTTACGGTAAGGCTGGTATCAACAATGAAACACCGTCCATACGTTTGGGCGAAAGATATACAATTCCGGGTGTATATGATGAAACGGAAGGTTATCACTTTACTAATGTGGATCTGCGCAAAACGTTATATAACTTCAAACCTGCCGATGCAGAATTCACCATCACGTTGAACAAAAACGATCAGAATACAAAAGTAAAAGAAAGATGGGATGCCAATAATGTAATATGGGATGCTGCCAATTACACACTCACACTGGTTCGTAACAGCCCGCACATGCAGTTATTCCAGCTTAATTTCAATGACAAGAAGATCAATGAAATGAATGAAGCTGACAACGGCCTCAAGTTCTCGTGGACATTCAATGCCGGAAAGGGAGAGGTGAAATCCGAAGGTAATGAACAGTGGTACATCAAAGACCCTGTACGCCAACCGGGAGAGCATACAATTTACATGGGTAGTGATAAACAACCGAATGCAACAGGAGTTGTAAGCAAAGACTATGAAATTAAAGTTTCTGAAATCACCGGTGATGACACGAAGACAAAAATGGCAGACTTGGAAGTAGGCAAGAAATACTACTTGGGGAACTATTTTAAGAATCATGCTTTCTGGACGAATGGTTGTTCTTGGGACGTATATGGCGGTCCGACCGGTCTTACTGGTACCAAGTTGCCTGTATTGCTGAAATATGACTCTGCCGGAAACAAGATTGTGATGACTGACTATTGCAAGAAATATTTCTGCAAACAAAACTATTCTTTGGTTTTAGAGCCACAAGGAAATGAAACGAGTAGCACATTGGACGTAAACAGCGAAGAACAATCTTTCACATTGAAAATTGTTCCGACCACTACTAACTTCCAATTCAAGTTTACCTTTATCAGCGACTACTCCAGTCAGAATATGTTCTTCAGAATCATCGAAGGATAATTCCGGAACCTATTCATAATAGAGTATCGTTATGATATTGAACAAAAACTAATCTATAAATAGCCATGCCACTAAATCGTAAGCTTGTAATCTTCGTTTTTTGGCATGGTTCTTTTTATTTTTCACATGGCATTTATGTCAAATTCATTGCAACATTTAGTTTTTCAATGCAGAGATTTAGTTTTTTCTGTGCATAGATTTAGGATTTTCTATGCATAAAACTAGAGGAGTTTATGCAACGGCATAGTTGTCATATTGCAACGGGACCATAGTCATCTTATAGTAAGACAAATGTCACCTTATAAAGTGCTATTTGTCACTTTATAAGGTGAACAGCAATTTAAAAAGAAAGAGAAACCTATAAAGATATAAAATTAATCAACGAAAAACAAGAGCAAAGACAATTAAGCACATATTAAGTGTACATTAAGCGGTACTTCATTCTAATATTTATTGTCGAACCGTACTTTTATACCAAAATTATTATTAACTTGTAATATCATGAATAGAATCAGCAAAGTATTTCTGGCTTGTGCGTGCAGCGTCCTCTGCATGAACGGACAAGCACAAAGCAATGCTACATGGACAAACGACTTCTCCAATGCCGGAGAAACATTGAAAGTGGTGGGTCGGGGAACATGCAGTATTGCCGACAATGTATTCCGTTCGAAAGGCGCTTATGCCGTATTCGGTCATCCCGAATGGAAAAACTACTCCTTTTCTTTCAAAGCCCGTGCCCCTAAAAATGCCGAACAGGTGCAGATATGGGCGAGCTTCCGCAATTACAACCGTTTCGACCGTTATGTGGTAGGTATCAAAGGCGGACTGCAAGATGATCTTTACCTGATGCGCACCGGATATATGGGTACGGACGAATTTATGGGAGTCCGCCCGTTAGGTTTCCATCCTGTACCGGGAGAGTGGTATCGTGTAAAAGTAGAAGTTTGCGGCAACCGTATCCGCATATTCCTCAACGACGAGAAACAACCACATATTGATCTTGTAGACAAGAATGCCGACCTGGTACCATCAGGTGAAGTTGCTCTGGGTGGAGGATGGATAGAAACTGAATTTGATGACCTCACCGTTACTCCGATGGCAGACGATGCACTGAAAAACGTGAAAGTGGCAGAATATCAAAAGAAGGCCACTCCTGCGGAGAAAGAAAACAAACGCTGCCAGGAACGGGCTTCCTATACTTCCGCCAAACTGGCAGCGCTCACCGGCAGCCGCACAGACATCACGCTGGATGGCAACTGGCTCTTTATGCCCGACTATCAACTGGACAACAAGGATAAGGCTGTTTCGGTACAAACGAACGACCAGGACTGGCACATCATGTCCGTTCCTAACTTCTGGACACCAATCCGTATCTGGCTGCATGGCGAAACGATGCCCTCTCCTACCGGTGCACAACCCAAAGGTGTGTCGGACACCTACTACCAACAGGAAACCGACCGCTGTGAAAACTATACATTCGATTATCGCCGGGTGAAATATGCCTGGTACCGTCAATGGCTGGAACTGCCTGCCAATGTGGAAGGCAAAAATATGACACTGACCTTCGACGCGGTCTCCAAAATTGCCGAAATCTATATCAACGGAACATTAGCCACTTCACATCTCGGCATGTTCGGTGAAATTCAGGTAGACGGCAGCCATTTGCTGAAACCCGGTAAGAACCTGATTACCGTAAAAGTGACACGCAAAATGGATGGAAGCGCATCGGAATCGGCAAATGCCATCGATTTCTTCTATTCTTCCGTACGTGAAAGTGAGCAGGAAGATGCCAAAGTGGAAGTGAACAAAGATGCTCTGCTGAAAGAAATTCCTCATGGTTTTTATGGTGACGAACCTGCCGGAATCTGGCAACCGGTAAAGCTGACGATTACCGACCCCGCAAAAGTGGAAGATGTCTTTATCAAACCGACCCTGAATGGCGCTACCTTCGATGTAACCCTAAAGAACCATGGTAGTAAAAAGAAACAGTTCGACCTTTATACGGATATCATCGACAAAGAAACCGGTGCTGTACTCTATTCGGGATTATCCATACGGAAACTGAATCTCAATGCAGATGAAGAGCGCATGGAAACCTATACGATCAGCGATTTGAAACCTCGCTTATGGACACCGCAGCATCCCAACCTGTACGATTTCAAATTCCGCCTGGTAGCAGATAAAGGAACAGAACTGGACTGTCTGACAGAAACTTCCGGATTCCGTACTTTTGAGGTGAAAGACGGACTTTTCTACCTGAACGGTAATAAATACTGGTTGCGCGGCGGAAACCACATTCCTTTCGCACTGGCACCTAATGATGAAAATCTGGCCAATACTTTCATGCAACTGATGAAAGCCGGAAACATCGACGTAACCCGTACACACACCACTCCGTGGAACAAACGCTGGATGACAGCTGCCGACCGTAACGGTATCGGTGTTTCATTCGAAGGCACATGGTCGTGGTTGATGATTCATTCCACTCCAATTCCAGACCAGCGTCTGATTGAAATATGGCGTAACGAGTTTTTAGGATTGCTGAAAAAATATCGCAATCACCCTTCACTGCTCTTCTGGACAGTGAACAATGAAATGAAGTTCTACGACAATGACAGCAATCTGGAACGTGCCAAAGAGAAATACCGTATTATTTCGGATGTAGTGAAAGAGATGCGTCGCATCGACCCTACCCGTCCTATCTGCTTCGACTCCAACTATCAGGCCAAAGGCAAGGATAAGAAATTCGGTGCTGACTTTATGAGCAGCATCGATGATGGCGACATTGACGATATGCACGGTTATTACAATTGGTATGACTACTCGGTTTTCCGTTTCTTCAATGGAGAATTCCAAAAACAGTTCAAGGTAACCGACCGTCCGCTTATCAGTCAGGAGATGTCTACAGGTTATCCCAATAATGAAACGGGGCATCCTACCCGCTCCTATCAGCTCATCCACCAAAATCCTTATACACTGATCGGTTATGAATCTTATGACTGGGCAGACCCGGCTTCCTTCCTGAAAGTACAAGCATTCATCACGGGTGAACTGGCCGAAACGCTTCGTCGCTCCAACGACCAGGCTTCGGGTATTATGCACTTTGCATTGATGACATGGTTCCGTCAGACATACGATTATCAGAACATTGAACCGTACCCCACCTACTATGCTTTGAAACGGGCTTTACAACCTGTATTGGTTAGTGCAGAATTGTGGGGACGCAACTTGTACGCAGGTGAGAAACTGCCTACACGCATCTATGTGGTCAATGACCGTGAAGACGGTACGGATCTGCAACCGTCCCTGCTTCGCTGGGAAATACAAGATGAAAGCGGAAAGTGCCTGGCAAGCGGCAGTGAAAAGATTCCGGCTGTGAAACATTATGCGCGATACTATGCCGAACCTGATATTCAGTTGCCGGCCAATCTGCCTGCCGACAAGACAAAAGCCAAACTGGTATTAAAACTCACAGAGAACGGTCTGCCAATTTCTGCCAATGAATATGAGTTGTTGCTCACTAATAAAGAGTGGAATGTAGGTCAGGTAGACCCAAACAAAAAGATTGTATTATTGGATAAAGATAACACGAAAATGGTATTTGACTTCCTGAACATCAATTATCAACCGATTTCTTCCATAAAAGAATTGCTCAACAGCAAACTGAAAGCTGACCTTTGCGTTATCTCCGGTCTGACAGCCTGCACTGACGAAGAAAAGGAGCTGATCCGTGCTTATCAGTCAAAAGGTGGAAAGCTACTCTTCCTCAACAGTAAGGAAGCCGTCAAAGCTATATATCCTGAATATATCACGGGCTGGATTATCCCGACAGAAGGCGATATCGTAATTATGGAACGCAATGATGCTCCGGTGTTCAATGACATCGATGTATTGGAATTACGCTATTTCAACAACAATAAACGGGAAATTCCGCAAGCATGTACCGCTACTCTGAAAGTCCATCGCCACAAGAACGTGACGGAACTGGCAGGACAGATGAAAATTCATGCTTACATTGATGGTGGAAAACCGGAAGACCGCATCGAACGAATAGAATCTATGCGTGGACTGACGATGTTACAAATAGCTGACGGAAAGGGAGAAGCAATGATCTCTACCATGTGTACGGAAAAGGCAACGACAGATCCGGTAGCTGGTAAGTTAGTAGTGAATATGATTAATTGCCTGACTACCAACAAATAGGAATAAGGTAGAAAACAGAAATAAAAGAGAGGACAAATGTCCGAAAGGTTTTGAATGAATAAACTCCCTCTTACTTTGCCGTGAGGGGGAGTTTTCGTTTTAAAGTCTTTCGGACTTTCGTCCTCTCTTTTTTATTTCAGAAAGGAAATAATCGTTGTAAAACGAATATCGCATTGTGCAATATTCATCTGATCGTATATCTCTTACCTTTAACAGTATCAAAAGCAATCCGGTCGTCAGCGAGTACTCTTACCTTAGCACCGGAAACTTTCAGACTCTTTGCATCCGGATATTTAAGCATACACTCTGCACCTGCATTAGAAAGTATTTCAATCGAAGTGATTTTCCCTTCTTTCCAGGTTACATCCACTTCAAAGTTTCCCCTGGCTTTCATCCCTTTGAACGCACCGTCTTTCCATACATCGGGCAAAGCGGGAAGCAACTCGATATATCCTCCCTGACTCTGCATCAACATTTCCGCAATCCCGGCTGTACAACCAAAGTTTCCATCAATCTGGAAAGGCGGATGCGCGTCAAAAAGGTTGGTATATACACCACCGAAACGGCCTTGGGGAACAGTCAGTTTCATTGCACTCCGCAATAATGCATGAGAGCGGTTACCATCATGCAAACGGGCCCAGAAATTTAGTTTCCACGCTTTACTCCAGCCTGTGCCCTCGTCTCCACGGGTATTCAATGTCACTTTCATGGCATTTGCATATTTATCATCTTCTTCGCTCCTTCCGATCACAATCTGCGAGCCCGGATGCAGCCAGAAAAGATGGTTCGTATGTCTGTGCCCACCGTCTCCGGTAACGTCTTTCGTCACTTCGTCCTTCCACTCCATCAATTGTCCGCCCAATCCTATATTCGGACCGGAAAGTTTGTTCATTGCAGTCTCTATTTCTGCAATCTCCGGTTCTTTATCCTTACCTAACACCTTGCTGGCTTTTATCATCATATCGAACATCTCTGCTATCATAGCTTGTGAGGTGGAGCAACCTAATGAAAACTCACCATGCTCGGGAGAATGTGAGGGGTTTGCCACCAAAGTACCGTCCCGCTCATCCGTCCAAAGGTTATCCACCCAGAAAAGAGCCGCTTGGAGCATGACATCATAATACGCTTCTAAAAAGTCCTTGTCGAGATTAAACTGGTAATATTCCCAAATATCCTGGCACATCCAAATAGCTCCTGCCGGAAAATGATGGGGAGTGTCTTTCTTGGCCGGAGCCGTATTACCCCAAATATTATTTTCATGATGCGTCACCCATCCACGTACATTTCCGCCATCGGGCTTGCAATAATATTGTTGTGCCGTATATTTTCCGCGTGGTACGAGGCTCTTTACATATTCTACCATAGGCAGGTGGCAACGGGATAGATTAGTAGGCTGCGTAGGCCAATAATTCATCTGCACATTGATATTGGTGTGATAGTCGGAATTCCAGGGGATTGGAAAGTCTTTCTCCCCACACACCTTGCAAATTGGCAGGCAGAGAACCTTCTCTTGAAGAAGAAATCAATAGATAACGACCAAATTGGAAATACAACATTTCCAAGTATTGATTTTCGGATTCCGAGTTGGTATGGGCATCCATGCCCTTCAACAGGCTGTCCGTAGTTGTAACGGGTATTCCCGGCGGATTGCCCAGATTCAGTTTCATTCTGTCATACAACGAATGGTAATCTTTCTCGTGGGTAGCCAATAAAGTGGTGTATTTTTTATTGGTCGCCTTTTTCAGCGTAGCCTTCACTTTATCCAGCGGTTCTTCTCCAGAGAAATAATGATAAGAATCGTCCATGCATTGCACATAGTTCGTTGCAGCCGACATCAATACGATGATTTCTTTGGCATCTTCTATCTTCAATTTCTTCCCGTCTACTACCGTAATCTTTCCGCCTGTATGTTTCACTAATAGTTGCTGGGCGTATTTCAATCCATTCTTCCAATGATCTCCTACACGCTTGTCACCACTCATCGGAGTAGGATATCCTGTCAGGGTAATCGTATTGTTCAAAGCCCGGATGACCTTGTCGGTATGCAATGACTCCAAAGATATCATACGTGAAATCTTTCCTTTCTTCGAATCCGATGTCAGACGCATCACCATGATATTGTCCGGATAACTCATAAAATACTCCCGTTTGAAGGTTATTCCTCCCTCTTTATAAGTTACCCGATGAATGGCATTGTCGATATCCAGCGTCCGAGTATAGTCAGAATAGGCAGGTTCGGAGGTAGCCGGATTTACAACCTCTACAATGATATTGCTCAATGTTTGAAAAGAGCCGAAATGCTCTTTAGTTCCCGCCAGTTTATCTATGAGGTTTCGTAGTTCCGTACCGTTACCATCCCCCTCATAATTATGGGTAATCAATTTTCCGTCTGCGTCAATATAAGCGGAATGATTTGCAGTAAAATCATTCATCTTCTGCTGTAACAGCACACGGGTTTTATGAAGATAACTTTTATTCGTTTCCGGGGTTCCCAAATGCCCTCCGTTATAAGACGGATCTTCGCCAGGACCTCCTGACCACAAAGTATGTTCATTTGTCTGAATAACATCTACTTCCACACCTCCGAAGATCATAGCGCCCATATAACCGTTACCGATAGGCAATGCTTCGCTTTCCCACACTTTTGCGGGTTTGTTGTAAGTAGCTTTCAGGGGTGGCTGTTGGAAACGGGCAGCCATTGTTGTTTCCGCCATCAGGCAGCATAAGAATAGTGCGTTTATACACCGCAAATACTTGTTTTTCATAATACAATAAATTAAAAGTCGGGCTGTGTAAAAGGTACAGTTAATACATCGATTACCCTTTACACAGCCTCAACAACTATGATACAATCTATAAATTAATGACAGTTTGCAGACGAATATCTTTAGAGGAAGCACCGACCATAATGTCGAACGCACCTTGGGGAACGATGAATTGTCCCAATCTTGCATCCCAATAACGAAGTTGCTCTTTATCGAGTTCGATTTCCACCACACGGCTCTCTCCTGATTTTAAAGGAATACGCCGGAAACCTTTCAACTCTTTAATCGGAACGACACCTCCGGTTTCCGGAATCCGCACATAAACCTGTGCCACTTCATCCCCTTTCCTCTTGCCGGTATTCTTCAAGCGGAAAGAAACGCTGACGGTATTTGCACCGTCTTTTACTTTCAAATCGCTGTATTTGAAAGAAGAATAACTAAGTCCGTAACCAAAAGGATAAAGAACGTCTCCTTTAAAATATTTGTAAGTACGCCCTTTGGTTATATCGTAATCATCGAAAGCAGGCAATTCATCCAGAGATTTATAATAAGTGAGCGGCAAACGCCCGGCTGGATTGTAGTCACCAAATAATACGTCGGCAACGGCTGTTCCTCCCTGTTCACCCGGATACCAGGCATTTACGATGGCAGGAATATGTTCGTTCATCCAGTTGACAGCCAGTGAGCTTCCTGCTACCAATACAACGATTATATTCGGATTTACTTTATAGATTTCCTGCAAGAACTCTCTTTGGTCTGCCGGAAGCTGAATATCGTACCGGTCCTGTCCTTCACGTTCTATTGACTTATTGATTCCCATCACAGCAACGACCGTTTCACATTCGCGGACTGCTTTTCCGGCCTCCCCATACAAATCGAGACGGGTCGCTTTTCCTACCTGCGGCACTTTCCATTGTAATTTTGCGATAGCATAATCCCGGTTATCATAGTATTCCGCTTTTAACTGATAATCTTTCCCCGCTTCAAGATAGATGGAAGCAGAGTCTGTAGATACCGCATGAGCCGACCAGGCGTCAATCAACAACTGGTTGTCAATACTCAAACGACAACCATCGTCGGAAGTAAAACTAAAAGTATAACGACCGGAGATAGTCGGTCTCAATTTTCCCGTCCAACGAACGGAAAGCGGAGATTTAGGAAGAAAAGGATCGGGCGCCTGATTGGCAGGCTCAAAATTAATCCAACCTTCTTTACGTACTTTAGGCGTACCCTCCAATGCAGTGTTTTCAAAATATTCTGCTTTCAATCCTTCCGGAAAGTTTTCTCCTTGAATCAGTTCCAAGCCGTCGGCAGCAGATTTCCAGGGTGCATACACTACTTTCACTTGATCGCTTGCCCTGTCTTTTATACCTTGCAAAATGGAAACCGGATCTACTACCGGCGCACCGCTATAATCACCAAACTCACATTTACCGGCATTGATACCTACCACGGCTATTGACTTCACCTTATTAACATTCAATGGAAGTATATTATTCTTATTCTTCAATAAAACAATGCACTCCCGGGCTGCATCCAAAGCAATCTGTTGATGCTCTTTCGAGCCAATCACCGACGGAGAGATTCTGGTATACGGATTTCGTTCAGTTCCATCAAAAAGTCCCAGTTTCATACGCGCTGTCAACACATGGCAGGCAGCCGAATCGATATCGGCATCCGATACCATGTATTGTTTGTAAGCATTCAACAGATATTCGTCATAGACATCATCTCCACATTCCAAATCCAATCCAGCCTGAATGGATAGAGTGGCAGCCGCCTCTTTCGTCTTTACATACTTATGGGCGTTTACCAATAAAGAAGGTCCCCCACAATCGGAAACGACATATCCCTGAAATCCCCAGTCCTGACGCAACACTTTTTTCAGCAGCCAGGCATTTAGTGTACAAGGCACATCGTTCAACGCATTGTAAGCAGCCATGATAGAAGCTGCCTTTCCTTCCTTCACACACATTTCGAAAGCCGGGAAATAATATTCGCGCAGTTGCTTTTCCGAGATTTGCGGATTACAGACAAAACGGTTATGTTCTTCGTTATTGGCAGCAAAATGCTTGGGAGTGGAAACAATCTTCAAATAACGCGGATCATCTCCTTGCAAGCCTTTCACAAAAGCCGTTCCCATCACTCCGCTTAGAAAAGGATCTTCCCCATACGTTTCCGGGGTACGTCCCCAACGGGGATCACGTGCCATATTCACCGTAGGTGACCAAAAGGTCAGTACATCACTAAACTGCTCTTTTTGCTCTCTCCCCTGATCGAGTTCATTCCAACGGGCACGCGCCTCATCCGAAATCACAGTAGCCACCCGTTTTTGTAACTCAGGGTTCCAGGTAGCTGCCAGTCCGATAGCTTGCGGAAATACAGTGAAACGTCCCGGACGGACTACTCCATGCAATGCCTCATTGCCATGATAGTATTTATCAATGCCCAAACGAGGAATACCGGGAGAAGTAGCACGCAGCAAACTAATCTTTTCCTCCACTGTCAGGCGGGAAAGTAAATCTGCCACCCGTTCGTGCACAGGAGCGTTTTCATTCTTATACAACTCTTGCGCATGTATCAATGAGCAAGACATCACAGATAAAGTACCTGCCAACAAAATCTTTTTATACCTGTTCATTATCACCATTTTTCTATCATATTTTCTTTTATAATTGTTCGTAGCACTTGCTCCGGAATCACTTTCCCACTTTCTAATCTACAGGGCCGTCCATCAACAAACCATGTTTCTTGTTCTTTACATCATGAGAATTGAAGTCGGCTCCGTATGTTGCAATTCCCATTACACGCATCATGGAATTCCAGGAGACATTCGTTTCTTTCGTCTGTAAACGATAGTCAATCACAGACAACACCAGATTTACATTCTCTTGTAGAGGATAAGTCACTAAAGCTGCTCCCCCGGGTTTCTGCAATGCTTCACATAATACGACCTGCGCACACTTCCAATGTTCGGGAGACGTATTGAACAAGCTCCAGTCTGTACGGGAGGCTTTTAATACGATATTCCCCTTTTCGGTCAATGCTCCGGATAATCCCTGTTTTAAGATGTAGCGGTCACCCTCCATCTCACTAAAATACAAATCGGGGAGTTCAAAATAATTTCCCCAGGAAGTATTTCTGTTCATCTCTAAAGCCGTAGCTCTGCGGTCGGTCAGTTTTACTTTCTCCGGCAACCAGTGACAGAAGTCATCACTCAATTTCTGTCCGATGCTCAATGCCAGTACCATTCCCCCTTTCTTTTTCCATTTTTTCAAAGCTGGTTGTATGCGCTGCAAATCTTCGGCTGTCACCGATTCGGCATCTATGATCCATAAGTTTGCTTTTTTCGGCTGGTCTGTTAACCCCAAACCGGCTTTGGTTATGAAATCTATTAAATCCAGACGAGGCTGTCCAATCAGACAGGCAACAGGATAAACAGGAGAAGGATATTCCGGTTTCACCGGATGTTTTACTTCTTCGAATGTAGTCCATTCACTGCCTTTGAGTGCGGCTTTCAGTGCATTGAACATGGGCAAAGGTTTATATAAAGGAAGCAATCAACGGTTTATTCAAATCTTTGGGAAGGTCTTCCTGTTTCAGGCCATGAGAGGCAGGAATACGAAAGTTACGACACAACCATCCCATGCGGGTATATACCCAATGTTCCGGATAGCTAGGGAAATAGACCGAACTCGGTGTATACGGTCGTGGTGTCCCTGCTCCAACCTTGCTACCTCTTCCCCAGTCATTGACATTGATTGCAGAAGGGATTTTAATCTTTACTTTTTCCCATTTGCCGGGTTGGGGAGCTATCAGTTCCGGAGCTATCCCGGAACCTTTTTTCCATGAAGAACGACCTTTCATTTCACTAATTACCATTCTCATTAAATGCCGTTATCGAGAAATAATATTCCGAGTCTCTGTTAAAGTAACGGGCTTCATATTGATTGTCAAATACCGTCACTGCGTGCGTTAACTTATCTTTCTGTGTTCCCCACCGTAACACGTATCCGGTAGCCCCTTCTTGTGCATCCCAAGTGAAACGGTACATTCGTTTATCCTCCGAATCCCGGATTGCCCGGAAGCCTGTCACCTTAGAAGGAGCAGCACCTTCTCCTTTACCAAATACACGGAAACCGGATAAAGAGAAGCACCCATCCATCTCTTTAGCGTTACAAATTCTCAAATAACGGACCTTCACGGGTTTATCCAACGTAAACAGGCGATGAGGCTCATCTTTTCCATTCTCTGTTTCATCAAACAAATTCATCCATTTTTTCCCATCTGCCGAACCTTCGATAAAAAATTGATAAACAACGGGAGGGTGTGGTGCGAAAACCTTGAAGTGATGGTCGGCAAAATTCACGTGTATACTATTTACCAACATTGGAGTCTCCAAATCAACCTGCAACCATTCGCCCTTTTTTCCGGTTTGAGCAGCCCACCATGTTTCAATCTGTTCATCATTTGCATTGCCCGGTTCATAGCCGGCAAGAGACGAAGAAGCCTGTACCGGTTTCCGGTATGAAAGCAGATTCCATCCCATACTCAAATCTGTTTTATCAAAATCAACTTTCCGGTTAGGAATATAGAAAGGATAATCCGACCAGACTGTGTGAGCATATATACCGTTGCGACTGGATACAGCAACCGGGAAAAGTCCCAACCGCCGTTCAAACATATGACGAACGGAAATGATCATGGAAGCTACGTGCCAGTAGTTTCCATACTTATCCCGAAAAGTATGTCCGTGTCCTGCCCCACCGATAAAGCCTCCCGGTTTAAATGAGAACGGATTGTCTTCCACATATTCAAAAGGCCCCAAAGGAGTATCTCCTACATAGATTCCATCGCCATAGATACGATATTGAGTACCCGGAGCCGCATATTGCAAATAGTAACGTCCTTCATATTTCAGCATACAAGGTCCTTCGTTCCATCCCTGACGCGGTTCTTCATTATTCTTTCCGGGAACTTCCCAGCCATACTTGTCTCCATGATGCGCGATCAGTGCTTTGGCTTCACCCAACGCACGAAAACCGTCTTTCGGATCTACTTCCACCCCCATAATCGGGTCCTTATCCGAACACCCCCAATACATATACACCTTACCGTCCTCATCACTATAGAAAGCCGGGTCGTGAAGCCGGTAGGTCAGTTTGGTATCTACAGCCTCCCAAGTATCTTTTTCCGGATGGGCATTTTTGAAAATCTGTGTTTTCCCACTGGAAGTAGTAAAATAGAGCGTATCTCCTATTGGAAGAATGGTAGGAGCATAATCTTCCAATGTGGGGATAGTCGTACAAGGAACATATTCCCAGTCGGCCAGATCTTCAGAGCGCCAATATCCACCGGACTTGGACGCAAATAAATAATAATAGCCTTTAAAATACTCCAATACCGGATCAGCAGCTTCCCGACGCGATTCGTCTTTCGGTTGAAACCGGTAGTTCAGATTCATCGGATTAGTTACTATCCGATGTTGGGCGATTCGCTTTCCTGATGAACAGGAAGTGATACATCCTGCCAATACGCTTGCAATTAATAGATGAGTAGATCTCTTCATGGTGTTTTTCTTTTTATTTATTCCGGTATTTGTGTCATTCCCAGTGATCTGTACGAAAAGGCGATGCCGGCAACCCTTCCTCATTATACAGATTACAACGCGGGCTATTGGAAAATCCGTAGCGTACAGCTACGGGTTCGGCAACTTCAGGACTCGATACAATGACCTTATTACCTTCTATGACGGCATCCGCCCAAACAAATTTACGGTCGGCCCCGGCAATGCCAAATCCCGTGAGCTTTGTCGGCTTTGGACGAGCCTGTTCTCCTTCAGGGATATAGGGAGAAGTCCCTATCATCAACTTCTTACCCTGATTGGTAAACTCCAAAATAATTTTATTGCCCTTCACTGACATTTTCTTATAAAGAGGTCCCATACCAACAACTTTCTCTCCATATGCCAATTTACGGGCAACAAGAGCTAACCGATGTCCTACATCATATTTATCAACCGGATGCAAATCGAACGGGTCGCCAACATCAATCGTTACCGCCATCGCAGTATTAGGCAGGCTCAGTGCTTTCAACTGACCTTCGCGCACCCAACGCCAACCGTTCCCCTCAACAGAAGGCTCCTGATCTACAGGCTCAAAATTAGGAAGCTGTACATATACAAAAGGAAAATCTCCTATTCCCCATTTCTCCCTCCAATCTGTAATCATCCGGGAAAAAAGTGTCGCATATTCTTTTGCCGAGCCACCGGAATTAAATTCACCCTGATACCAGATTACACCTTTGATACTTAACGGAATTAAAGGAGAAATCATGGCGTTAAACAGATTAGCCGGGCCGTTATTTCCACCGTCCGGTTTACGTGGATTGGGTGGACGAGGTACTCTGGGTTCCGGTTTGGCGGGCGCTGGTTTCCCATCGGCTTGTGCAGCCCGTACGGCTACCGCCCATTCTTTCTGTGCCTGATTCCACTCTTTACCTATTGTTTGATCCCATTCTCTGACTGCTGTATCAAACTCTTTCTGCTTTTGCGGATAAGTAGCCAGTATTTCCGGATTATCTTTCACATTTTTCTCGTAAGCAGCTACATAATGAGCCAATGCTGGCTCCTGCTTTAGCCCGGAAAGGCTTGTCCAAGCTTCTGCACGTGTACCACCCCAGGCGGACTGTATCACTCCTAACGGACGTCCGTTTGCAACGCGCATATCACGTGCAAAGTAATAGGCAGTAGCAGAGAAACCCTGCCCATTTATTTTTGCCAGCATCTCCGGAGTACAAAGCACCCACCTGGCAGCCCGTTCGGGACTGGCTGTTCCTTGAGGAATTTCAATCTCCGACAATGGCTGTAGCGATGTATTTTTAGGAACAAAGAATAAACGTAACAATGAATCTTCCGAATGAGCTATATCATCAGCATATTCTTTTCTGACCTTGATCCCCCACTCCATATTTGATTGTCCGGAAGCAACCCATACATCACCTACCAGTACATCCGAATAAACCAGTTTATTTTTTCCGGTAATAGTCAGCGTCTCTCCTTTTTTCTTCGTTTTTACCGGCTTCAATTTTACCTGCCATGTCCCGTCGGCATTGGCAGTGGTTCTCACTTTTTGTCCGGCAAAGAGTACTTCAATGTTTTCTCCGGCATCAGCCCATCCCCAAATCGTAATCCGGGTATCTTGCTGCAAAACCATGTGGTTGCCGAAAATCAAAGGCATCCTTACATCTGCTTTCACTTCCGGCAATCCCAAGATAGCGGACAGTGACAGCAAGCACGAAACCAAAAGTAATTGTTTCATTTTATCAGGAATTAGATGAAGGTGATGGCTCTACAGAACCACCATCTTATATTTAGTAGTAAAAGCAACAGGTTGCTTGTTGTCTTTATCCAGTTTGAACGGAATCAGTTTTTCTTCTCCGGCTCCCAGTTCATAATGAATGGCATCCCCTGCTTTTTTGCCGTCAACAAACATTTCCACCTTGCCAATATCCATCAGCGTGCCATTGTTTTTCACGCTGACCCATACAGTCTTTTGATTCTTCGTCAGATTCTCTTCCACTTTGGATATAGAAAGGATAAAGTCGGCACCGAATTCGTGCGTATAGTTAAGCATACCGGTCACCCCTTTTTTCTTATCGCTGTAACCCACACTATGTTTAATCTCATTCTTGGCCACATAGTCAGGACTCATGCCACCGACACATATTTTGAATTCTCCTTTTTCCACTACTCTGTCCATGTGGTCATTGAGCAATGAAATATCGTATGGTGTCAGTTCAAAAGAGACGGTTTTCGATTCTCCCGGTTGCAAATAAATACGGTCGAAATCCTTTAACTCCATAACACGGGTCTTGACGCTGGCATACATATCCGTCACATACAATTGTACTACTTCATCACCGGCACAGCTTCCTGTATTCTTCACTGTAGCCTGAACCGTCACATTTCCATTCGGTTTTTCCTGTATCTTCAAATCCGAATATTCAAAAGAGGTATAGCTAAGACCGAATCCGAAACGGTAAAGAGGATAATATTCCATATCTACATATTCGTAACGACGCCCCGATGTTTTGAAATTATAATATAAAGGAAGTTGTCCTACGTGACGCGGAAAAGTCATCGGCAAGCGACCGCCGGGATTATAATCACCAAACAGTACATCTGCCATTGCCGGGCCGCCTTCCTGTCCCGGTAACCAGTTTACGAGAATAGCTTTACACATTTCCGATGCTTTCAGAATATCATAAGGACGTCCTGCCTGAAGAATCAGAATCACCGGTTTACCTGTCGCACAAACCGCTTCCAGCAATTCCTGTTGTTTACCCGGCAGAATCAGAGTGGCCCAGTCATTATTCTCGCCGCATGTCTTGCGAACATCATTGGTGGCTTCGCTGGTAGAACAATCCCCCAATACCATTACTACAACATCGGATTGAGAAGCTGCTTTTACTGCTTTGGGAATATTCGTTTCATCTGGATTTGTAAAGTCACAACCCTGTTCATAAAGAACTTTCGTTTGCTTACCAACAGCCTCTTTAATGCCTGTCAATACGGACTTCAACTGTCCGGGTAGTAATTTCGGAGTGTAATCACCCGGTTGGAGATCGTCTGCTCCGGGACCCAGTACAGCTATTGTACGCAGGTTCTTGGTCAAAGGCAGAAGGTTCTCTTTATTCTCCAACATTACGATAGATTCACGGGCTGCCTGACGTGCCATCTCTTTATGGCTGTCAGAGTTCCATCCCGGATAAATCTTCTTCCAGTCCAACGGTTTGCAGGGATTCTTTTCAAAGAGTTCATTACGGAACATGGTAGAAAGCATGGTACGACATACGTTGTCCAGATTTTCCATGTTGATGCGGCCGTCTTTGGCGGCCTGAATCACTTCTTTATTATTATAAGTATCACCGCAATTAGTTGCAATACCGGCAGCCAATGCCTGGTTAGCAGCTTCAATCTTGTCTTGTGCCGTATAATGTTTACGGGCAGTCAGATTACCTATAGCACCACAGTCACTGACAATAAATCCGTTGAAGCCCCATTCCTGCCGTAAAATCTGTTGCAGCAGTTCCATACTCTTGGCAACCGGAATACCCATATAATCGGAGTAAGCCATCATCAAAGACTGACAGTCATAGTTTCGGATAGCATGACGGAACGGCACCAGGTGAACTTCACGCATTTCACGTTCAGACAAACCGATGTCATGCGAGTCACGCCCACCCAATGGAGCACCATGTCCGCCAAAATGCTTGGGAGTGGTAAATAATCCTCTGGACTGATATCCTTTGATCCATGCACCACCTATTTGTGATACCAATACCGGGTCTTCTCCAAAAGTCTCTTCACAACGTCCCCAACGTGCATCCTGCGCAACGTCCAGCACCGGTGACCATGCCTGCTTTGTATTGGCAGCTACCGTTTCGTCTCCGATTACCATCGCCACTTCTTCCGTCAGCTTCCGGTTCCAGGTGGCTCCCATTGCTAAAGCCTGCGGAAAAATAGTCGCTCCGCTTCCATACGAGAAACCATGTACGGCTTCCACTTTTGTGATAGGCGGTACATATAAATGAGGAATACCGGGAATCCCCCATCCTTCACGAATCAATTCCATTTTATCTTCGGGTGTCATCACTGCCAGCAGACTTTCCACCCGTTCTTCTACCGGAAGCGATGCATCCATATAACGACGGTCAGTCACTTTCCCTTTACTATCTGTCAGTACCTTCTCTGCTACCAATACTGAAATCTCCTTTAGAGAGAAAGGTTTATCCAGCTTTCCCGGCTTGAAATTCAACTTGACATGAGCACCATATTTAGGAGTGAATTTCACTTTCATCTGTTTGTCATTGCCTTCTATCCGGTAGTTTACGGGAGTTCCCAGATTCATCGGGTCATAAGTGACAAAGATATCCAATACCTCTTTCAGTTCATTTTTGTTGACTCCCTGCATCTGAAGATCCAGTTCGCAAACATCACCCGGTTGCTGGATGGTAAACATCAGCCATTGCTCGGTCTTTAGTGCCTGCGAAGGTAATGTCCACATCGTCTTTACATTTTTATCAAAAGCTAAAGCAGCATTGTCCGCATTGGCAGAAGCCGATACCGACAGTATATCACTTTGTTGCTGCGCCATTGCCATCGAACATGACAATAATCCTATTGCCAACATCCATTTCATTTTGTTTTTCATGTTATATTCGTTTTTCTAATATTATCAGAATCTCATTTATCTATTATATGTGTATTTCCAATCATTTTCAATGTACTTTCTACCAGTTTCAAAGGAGTAGCCAGCGTCGGCACAGGTGAAGAACCGCCAACCTGTATTCTTACT
The DNA here is from genome assembly GCF_024788145.1 of Bacteroides sp. BFG-606. Lineage (NCBI taxonomy): Bacteria > Pseudomonadati > Bacteroidota > Bacteroidia > Bacteroidales > Bacteroidaceae > Bacteroides > Bacteroides sp. BFG-606. Next base: position 5,991,139 of record NZ_JANUIL010000001.1, read on the forward strand.
GTTCCCGGCAGGACCTTCCGGATGCCATTTTCATCCACACAAGACAAGTCTTCCGGAGACAGGGAAAATGTCAGGCGTTGTGCTTCACCAGACCGTAAGTGCACCCGTTTAAAACCTTTCAATGCGGTCAACGGAACCAATATCTTTTTATCAGGATGGGATATATAAAGCTGAACTACTTCTTCACCTTCCAACCGTCCGGTATTCTTCACCGTTACAGTTACCTGCACTTCCTTGTCTGTGGTGTGACAGACTTTAGGCAGGTTCAGTGAAGAATAAGTAAAATCCGTATAGCTCAATCCATAGCCAAAAGGATAAAGAGCTTTTCCGTTAAAATAGCGATAGGTACGTCCCTGCATATCATACGATTCGAAGTCGGGCAAATCACTATCCTGTGCATAAAAAGTGACCGGAAGCTTTCCTGAAGGATTGTAATCTCCCAACAATACATCAGCAATAGCTTCTCCTCCATATTGTCCGCCATACCAGGCATTCAGTATAGCCGGAACATTCTTGGCTTCCCAGGGAATAGCCAATGCGCTGCCTGTCATCATCACAAAAACCGTCGGAATATGCTCTGCAGCCAATGCTTTCATCACTTGAGTTTGAACTGCCGGTAAAGCAATTGTCGTACGGTCGCCGCCATCAAATCCATCTTTGCTGACCGGCATTTCTTCACCTTCCAGTCTCGGGCTGATACCGCCGACAAAAATGGCGACATCTGCTTCCTTGGACTGTCTCATGTATTCTTTCAATTGATTTTCGGGAACAGCATCTACATGATCTACACCTTCTATATATATGACTTCTGCCCAACCATTCAAACGTTCACGAATGGCCTGCAAAGGAGTCAGCATACGGGAAGGCTGTCCATTATAGTTTCCAAGTAACGATTCCCTGCAGTCTGCGTTCGATCCCATTACTACCACCTTTTTCAGTTTATTCTTTTGAAGTGGTAATAATTGGTCGTTCTTTAGTAATACCATTGACTCACGTGCCAGTTGTTTGGCTAAATCCTGATGTTTTCTACATTCCAGAATAGAAACAGGAATACGTGCATAATCCACTTCTTCCACCGGGTCAAACAATCCCAAGCGGAAACGAATCTCAAACAGACGTTTGACAGATACATCAATTTGTTTTTCTGTGATAATTCCGTCTTTTACCGCTTTGACCAATGCCAGATAAGCACTTTGTCCACAATCCAAGTCGGTTCCATGAAATACGGCATCGGCTGCTGCCGTTGCTGCGTCCGGATGGGTCTTATGGTGATTGAATATATCATCGATAGCGCCACAATCAGAAGTGACATATCCTTTAAAATTCCATTTATCACGCAAAATAGATTGCATCAGCAAATCATTGCCGCAACAAGGCTGCCCCTGAAAAGCATTGTATGCACACATCACGCCGGATACCTTGGCATCAACAACCAATGTACGGAAAGCCGGCAGATAAGTGTCCCACAAATCATAAGTACTTACATCCGAGTTGAAGCTATGACGGTTTTTCTCCGGCCCGCTATGCACGGCATAGTGTTTGGCACAAGCCGAGGCTTTTAAATAACGGGGATTGTCTCCTTGCAATCCCAACACAAAGGATTCTCCAATTTTAGAAGTCAGAAAAGGATCTTCACCATAGGTTTCCTGTCCGCGTCCCCAGCGAGGATCACGGAATATATTTATATTAGGAGTCCAGTAAGTTAATGCGTGATATTGGCTATAATCCTCTTTACGCTGCGCATCGTTATAGATAGCCCGACCCTCGTCAGCGATGGAGGAAGCAACTTCTTTAATCAATGCATCATTCCAGGCAGCAGCCATGCCGATGGCTTGTGGGAATACGGTGACATGATATTTGGTACGACCGATACCATGCAGACATTCGTTCCACCAGTTATAAGCAGGAATACCCAAACGGTCAATGGGAGGAGTGCTATTCAACATCTGTTTCACCTTTTCTTCCAAAGTCAAACGGGAAACCAGATCGTCGACACGCTGTTCAACAGAGAGTTGCGGATTGCGGAACGGATACGTTTCCTGTGCCGTCATCCGACTACCTACACTGCATAAAACGGCTAAACAGACTATTTTATTCAACTTCATACTATCAGATTTATTAATTGCAGAAATAAAATTTAAAAGGGGCAATCACTTATTTGGTTTGCCTTACTAACTTTATCGTACCATCAGGATTGTAATACAGTTTATCTACACAGATAGAACGAAGCCAGTCGTGTCCGGACAACGCACTGTTATGGTAAAAGGCATACCATTGTCCTTTGAACTTGACAATAGATCCATGATTGGTATAGCTGTCAGTCGGTTCCATATAAATACCTTTCGATTCCCAAGGTCCCAACGGAGAGTCACTGATCGCATAGCGCATCCGGTTGTCCCCCTTCACTCCATCGTTCCAGTTTTCATCATGATTGTCGGAATAAGAGAGATAATACTTTCCATCATATTTGTGAATCCAAGCTGCCTCATGGAAATCTTCCAGTCCTTTCATGAGTTGCATCGGACCATCCAGCTCCATCATATTATCTTTCAACTTACCTCCTTTACAGGTGCCGCCACCGCCATTATAAATATACGCCTGCCCGTCGTCATCAACAAAGACACAAGGGTCAATCATCGGATCCATCCCTTCAACATATCCCTGCACTTTGAATCCTTCCGCCGGTTTATTGCTGGTAGCCACTCCGATCTTCCAACTGTCGTTCCAGTCTGTTTCACTGGGATGAGGAAAATAAAAATAGTAAGTACCGTTTTTATAAGCACAATCCGGAGCCCACATAAATCCTCCTTCTTTGCGTCCCCATGGCACCTGATCGGAGCTTAATATCTCTCCATGATCCGTCCAGGTCACCATATCATCGGTTGAAAACACATGATAACGATCCATCAAATCACAACCTCGCGGAGGTGCAATATCATGGGAAGCATATACGTACAGACGTCCGTCTTCCCAAACATGAGCCGAAGGGTCTGCTGTGTACATATGCCGGATGAAAGGATTCGGAGTTGCCGGATTCAGACTGGTATTAAAAGCTATCGCCTTTTCTTTGCGCAGAACCTTAGCGGCTTCACCAACCAGTTTCAGATAATGGTCACTTTCCACTCCCTCCTCGATAGGAACGAATGTACTTTTCCCTGTCGGAACTTCCTTTGCACATTTAAAGATAGCCGTCCCCTCATCAATTTCGTCAAACATAGCTACATAAATCATTTCGGCACCCGCCCGGATAGCTCCCATCATCTGTTTCCAAAGAAAAGAGCCTTTATTGCGGGGGATAAATGAATTATGATCTTTACCTTTCATATTCCCCCAGGAGAAACCCGGAAAAACCAACGGTACATAATCAACCTGATTCTTTTTCGCCCACTGGATATCTTCTTCCACCAACTTCTGATATTTCGGATAAGTGGTTTCATTGTAACGTCCCACGAACCAAGGCATCACAATATCGCATTTTCTGATAAGCTCATGCAACCTGGGATCTGATTCCGTATCCCCTTTCAGCTCCCGCCATTGGGTAGGTACTCCAAGCATCACACTAAATCCCTGTGATTTTAAGCCGTCGATAATATGTGCAGCTTCTTTCAATCCATAACGGCGATTATCATTAAATCCCACACCCCATACTGTTACCAACGGTTTGCCATTGTGATACAGATAAGAAGGGTTTTTCGCATGATTTTTTAAAGAATGGCGTTGCGCAATTTCCGCAATGTCTTTGAGCAACAGTTTTTCTTCTCCAGGCTGCATCCCGCTCAAGTCATACATTACACAAATAGCCCGTTCATATTTATTAGCAGCTTTCATTGCCGAGTTCAATACTTTATTAAAATGCTGCAATCCGCTTTCATTCCGGATTTCTGCGATAAAACGCTGCATGAACACTCCATCCAGTCCATACTCTTTCATCCATCTGAAATGAACATTGACAGTCGATTTGTCATAAGAAGAAAAGACGGATGCAGACTTACCATCCGCAAAAGTAAAATCCGTTTTATAGAGCTTCTTATACTCCGATACCTCCGGCCAAAGATCTACGGAACACGATCCCGGACGAAATCCTTCACGACCATTGTAATGATGCCATCCACGGCCGGAACCGTCACCAGGGGTGTTGAACCACCCCTGATAACCAGCCATAACCAATCCTTTGTAAGAATTATACTGTTTCCTGCCGCCGGACTGTGCCATTATCCCTATTGAAAACAATAAATAGACCAATAACCAATTCAACCTTTTTACCATGTTATTTCTTTGTTTTTCATGTTATACCATTAAGTCCTTAAAACTATTTTCAGCAAAGTAAAGAGGCATCCCTTAATAAATTCCACAAAAGTGAATTAATAATGACTTAAAATCGAATTAATCGAGAAAAAAAAAGATAAAGTAGTAGAAATAGATACCTAATTAGGAAAATATTATGGAAATAAAGCCCTGTAACCTTTTTGTTTTCCTGAATTTATTTTTCTACTTTTGAAGCAAATCTTTATTCTTCTACTTATGCCAGCAAATAGAAATGCTCTAATCCGTTATAAAACGATTGACAACTGTCTGCGTAATCCGTATCGACGCTGGACATTGGAAGACTTGGTAGACGCCTGTTCAGATGCTCTTTATGAATATGAAGGCATTGATAAAGGGATAAGCAAACGGACGGTACAAATGGACATACAGATGATGCGTAGCGAGAAGTTAGGCTATAATGCTCCGATTGTGGTGTACGAGAATAAATACTATAAATATGAAGATCCGGAATACAGTATCACACAAACCCCACTGAACGAACAAGACCTGAAAATGATGTCGGAAGCAGTGGAAGTGCTGCGACAATTTAAAGGTTTCTCCTATTTCACGGAAATGAGCGAGATTATCAATCGCCTGGAAGACCATGTTGCTTCTGCCCGGATGAAAACCACTCCTGTCATTGACTTTGAAAAGAATGAATCGTTGAAAGGACTGGATTATCTGGACACCATCTATCATGCGATTGTCAACGAGCACCCGATACAACTCAAATATCGTTCGTTCAAAGCACGTTCGGCAAACAGCTTTATTTTCTATCCTTATCTATTAAAAGAATATCGCAACCGATGGTTCGTTTATGGGGTCAGAGGAAACGGACGAATATTGCAGAATTTAGCTTTGGACAGAATACAATCATTGGAAGTTCTGCCACAAGAACACTATATCAAAAATACATTCTTCGATCCGAATACGTTCTTCGACGACCTGGTAGGTGTCACCAAAAACTCCGGAAGCGTAGCGGAGAAAGTTGGCTTCAAAGTAGCGGCAGCCGAAGCACCTTACATCATAACCAAGCCTATACATCGCAGTCAACAACTGGTGGAAAGGCTACCTGACGGAAGCGTCATACTGGAAATTGAAGTCGTAATCAACCACGAGTTAGAACGGGTATTCTTCGGATATGTCGACGGAATAGAAATTCTTTATCCCAAAACATTGGTAGAATTAATGAGTCGGAAATTGGAAAAGGCTGCCAAGCAATATACTAAGTCAAAGTGAAAACAAAGCTTTCGCACATTCGTACCCTTCCTGATAAAACTCTGTCAGCTTTTGCACATCTTTTTCTATACGGTCTACAGCTACAGGTTTCAAAGGACGGATAACGACAATCTTCCCTTCATCTTCCATACGTTCCACCATTTCCAGCTGTTCATTATAAACAGCGCACCGGCGACTTAACGCTTCACGCAACTTCGGATATTTCCGGTATACAAACGAAGGGATACAAATGTCTTTCGAATCTTTCCGATATCCCCGGTTACGGGTAAGTACCACGACATTTCTCTTACAGCCATCCGCAATAGCTCTTTGCAGAGGGATGGAATCTACAATTCCTCCATCGAGCATAGGAACCTCGTCTACATAAGTGATAGGACACACAAAAGGGAGACTGCTGGATGCACGAACAATATCGATCACCCTGCTACTGTCTTTTTTCTCTTCGAAATAATTGGCTTCTCCCGTAATGCAATTAGTAGTCACCATCACGAAACGTTCCGGTGAAGCAAAATATGTTTCATAATCATAAGGAAGAATGTGTTCGGGAAATTCTTTGAACAATAGATCGAAATCCAAAATATTACGCTTTTTGAGCAAATGTTTCAGACCGATATAGTTGTACTTCTCCAACAGGTCAATATTGCTGTATTTGGCACGTCCCCGTTGCCGCGATGCATACGACAATCCGTTGCACGCACCGGCAGACACTCCTATCGTATAGGGAAACCGGATATCATGATCCATAAAGTAATCAAGTACGCCGCAGGTAAATACTCCACGCATTCCCCCGCCTTCCAACACTAATCCCGTAGATTCGTCAATTTTCAAGTCCTTCATTTTTATCTCCCGCATTCTTATTCCGGCGGATCACCAGCAGAGATGACAATTCTCGTATCACAGCCTCATCCTCGGATAATTTCGTATAAGAAAGATGACTCATTATCAATAGTCCGTCTTTCTCTTTAGTCACTAAATCTTCAACTCCTTCAAACCATACTATAATCATTTGTCCCGGATAACGTGCCTGCAAATCATCAATACATCCGCGAAACTCCTCATCGTCCGTATCAAAGAGGAAAAGACGTATCGAATGCCCGTTCTGCAACATCTTCTCCAGATACGAAAAAAGAAATGCATCAATCATTCCACCAAGTACGAAACTAACCATTGCGCCTTCCCGATACTGACGATTGACAAATACAGCTACCGGACACTTCACCTGCTCCATAATATCATCAATCTTATCCCGGAAAAGCGTTAACCATAAAATAGCCCCCGGAGTCCCCGGCATATCCGTACGGTAATGGCTTCCGGCTCCCAAAAGCAGCATATCAGGATGTTCTTTACGGACAAAATGAATGATTTCCTGTACAAGTTTGTCCGTCACCCGATAATGGTTATCCACCTGAATATTCAATTTCACTGCCTGTTGATTGAGCAAAGCAAAACTCTCGCTGGCATAATGCTCGGCATTCAACGGATTCAAATCCGTGCCTACCGTATAGTGTGCCGCAATCAAATGATTTTTCCTCAACTGCTTCCCAAATAACAAACTATAAATGGAAAGCAATACACGCCCGGATTCCGGACGTCCGAAACAAAATATCAATTTATGCTTCAAAGATAACTTTTCTTCGCGACGTACGAAAATATGTTCCACCAAATGAAGCAAAGGAGTAGTCATAAAGGTCGTAACTAACGCCATAATGACCAAAATTACGAATATAGACGGGGGAAGAACTCCCATTTCATAACCGATATTCAAAGCGACAAGCTCCATCAATCCCCGTGTATTCATCAATGTCCCTATCGTCAAACTATCCTTCCACGATTCACCCACCAGACGGGCAGCGATGGCACACCCACCCAGTTTGCCGGCAACAGCAACCGTCACCAACAGCAGACATACCATCCACAACTCCGGACTGTTTATCAAACCGATTTCCGTACGTAACCCGGTGAAAGCAAAGAATAAAGGTAAAAAGAAGACTAAAGATATATCTTCCACTTTTTCCATCATCACCTTCCGGAAACCCAAATTGGACGGCATCACCACCCCTGCCATAAAAGCTCCGAACAGGGCATGAATACCGACAATCTCCGTCAGACAGGAGGAAATAATAAGAATGAGCAGAATAAATGCTACAAATGTTTTATTAATAACTTCCCGATTGGCATATACCTCTCCTACCTTCTTCAAAAACGGACGAACGACCAAAAACATGACTGCAATATACACAACTGCCAGTCCAACTGAATATAGTGCACTGGCAAAACTTCCCGCTTTGGAGATAGCGATAACTACTGCCAACAGACACCAGGCCGTCACATCGTCATTGGCCGCGGAAGCAATAGTCAGCGTGCCTAAAGGAGTCTTAGTCATATTCCGTTCCTGAATGATACGCGCTAATACCGGAAAGGCGGTGATACTCATAGAAATACCTATAAACAGAGCAAATGGAAGGAATGGAGTCTGGTCGGCGGCATATTCTTCATACACCCAGTAAGAAGACAAAATACCCAGAAAGAAAGGAACCAAAATTCCGGCATGACTAATCACCAGCGTTTCATTGATCTTATTTTTCAGCACACTGAAATCCAGCTCCATACCGATGACAAACATGAAAAGTATCAGTCCCACCTGACTCAATAATTCAAGATTGGTAAGCGAGTGAGCCGGAAAAAGAAAATGAAAAGCATCCGGAAAGAAAAAGCCGAGCACGGAAGGTCCCAACACGATACCGGCAACAATCTCACCAATCACTCCCGGTTGCCCGATCAGGCTAAATAAATAGCCAAAAAGACGCACCATCACCAATACAGCTATAATCTGAATCAATAAGGTAGAGAGCGGATGATGAATATTGTCCTGTATAAACTGAAGAAATAGGCTGAAAGGGTCTCCCTGTGCCACGTTATGCGCATTTATCGCATAGTGCGAAAACCGGTCACCCTCTTCAATAGCGACATAAATCAACCCTCCAAACAGGAGCAACATCAATACATAAATGACATAATTCTTCCGGGCCCTATTCCGCATAAACTCTATTTTTACGATTTGTGCATATTTATTATAAAAACAAACGAAAAAGGCAGATAGTTTGGCAAAAAGAATAAATTCTCAAACAAAATCTTGTTTTTTTGCTTTAATCTATGTAACTTTAGGCTAGCTTAATTGTTTAAGGAGGAAAAAATCAAAAAAGTCCTGCCCGCAGGCAAGCACCATGAGAATACAGTTTGAGATTAAAGAAAATTTGCCGGAAATTATCGAAGAAATCTTACACTCTGATAAATGGCAAACTTCCGTGAAGGAAGAACTTAGCGGTCGGACGACCGTTGTGATCCGTGACCAAGCGTATGGTTCAGAAGCTACCATTGAAATTTATGCTACATCTATTGAAATCAAAACTGCCTGGTCTAAGTACTCCTATCGTATATTTGTAACCAACGATATCGTATGGTGCGAATATAACGGTGCCTATCGTGGTCTGTTGGAACAAGTGCTCCTACCAACAATTACTCCCAAAGAAAATCTGCTCAATTCTGACGTGACTGAAAGTTCGCTTTATGGAAATGAGCATAAGAAATTGAGGGAATATGCAGAAGATAACCTGAAACTGAAACAATTCCGCCGGGAAAACTTCAATGAACAAAGGAATGGGATTGCACCGTTCGACCATCCGAAGCGTGTGTATGATGAGTTTATCAAAGAAGATTATGTAGTAGCACCCAAAGGAGAAAAGAAATAATTCGCACTTAACGCTTTATCTTGTGCCATCGTATTGGCACAGTCATGCCACCGCGTTGGCACAGTCGTGCCAATAGGGTGGCATGACTGTGCCAACAAGATGGCATTAATACACAATTCCCAAGTTATCCAGATCGGCCTTTGATATAGCAAAATCATTTCCGGCTTTAATCCGTTCCAGCACTAAGTTTCCGATACATTGGGCATCCTGTACTGATTGAAAAGACCTTTTCCCGGATACAACCGGGATAAAAGGCTGAACAATTATCAAACGCCCTCTCTCATAAATTTTATAACCGTATCCACTACCTTCAACTTGAGTTACTTCCAGCCGATATATATTTATCGGATGCATATACCCATATATGATTCCCACTAAAAGCAGCAAGACAAAGCAACTAATACCTATTGTTTTTTTATATCTCTTCATATTCATAAGGTTTCAACTCCCAAGTATCATCGTAATAATAAGTAGAAGCCCCTCCCGTAGCTATAATTCCTCGTTTTCCGGTAGAAAAGCATACGGCTTTCGAACGTGTACTTCCTTCGAAATTTGTCAAATCTTCTCCATCCCATAGGTCTGTAAGAGGGTCGTAAATCCAATAATTGGAACGATAACTACCACCTGCAGTCTGCCCCACAGCAATATATCCTTTACCGTCGATCACGAAAGCACAAGCATAAGAACGGACGATAGAAGTGTAATCGTCGTCATAATCATCATCACTCTTATCGTAAAGTTCGCGCAATTCTTTCCAAGTACCCGTTGCCGGATTAAAACACCAGAAATCCGTCACATCCGAACCGTTATTCTCACCACCACAGATATAAGCGATATCATCTATGACGAAAGCCATACCGCCCATTCTCTTCTGCCCGCCAAATCCACTCATGGCTGTCCACTCTCCTTTATCTCCCACTGACGGGTCGAACTTCCAAAAGTCCTTTTGATAATTATCGTTGTAACCTGTACCCAAATACCCATACTGACCAATGCCGAAAGAAAGCGCATAATACCGTTTACCATAGATATTAGTTCCATCAGTTCCATCCGGGATAGAAGCCATCTCCTTCCATGAATTCGTGGCAGGATCATACTGCCAGCAATCATTCAGATAATCCTTTTTCGTCGCATCGTAACCGGTAGCAATATATCCTTTGGTACCTACTGCAAAACCTGTAGCCGCATTCCGGGCAGGAGCCGCATCGGGCATTGATGTACACTGTGTCCACGAATTAGTCTCAATGTCATACGCCCAGCAATCTTTCAAACGGTCTTTGGTACTCCCCCGGTATCCGGTGCAGAGGTACCCTACATTACCAATCGTAAAACCAGCTGCGTCCGTACGCGCCACACCATCAAAATCAGAACGGCGATACCACACACCTGCCGTATATTCAGTATCATCCGTACATGCCGCCAATGAAAGCAGCACCACCATCATGCAAAGTAATTTATTCATTTTCGTATTCATAAATATGTCGTTGATTACAACCGCAAATGTAGGCGGCAACGGGCACGCATAAAAAAACTATCGACAAATAAAGACATTCTATCTACCAACAAAATTCAGGTCGACAAATACAGAGATTTAGTCGATAGTTTTTTGGAGGACTGTTGAAAACCTCTTCTTTTGCCGCTACAAAACCAATTTCATTTTTACTACATGAAGTCAATCATACAACTTTTTTCATTCTTTATCTCTCTTTCTTTTTTTGCTTGTGTAGACGATTCATCGTCCATAGGAGCGAAATGGGTACAAAGTTCATTTCTCAACGCGCAGATGGACACCTGTACGGTATTACTTAGTACAGTATTAAGCGACTCCGTAGCCACTTCGGGAGATACGGTTTGTCAGATAGGATATCGTGACGACAACTTATGGGGGAAAATTACCGCCTCTTTTTATGCAGAGTATGAAGTACCTTCCTATTCTTTTGATGAAAACATCCAGTATGAGTTCGATTCGATCACCATACGCCTGTATTCTTCGGGCAATTATCTGGGAGATACACTAAAAAAACAACGCATTTATCTGCATGAACTGACAAAGAATATAGAACTGGACGATAGAGGGTACCTATACAACACTACTACTGCCTACTACAACGAAACTCCACTGGCATCTTTCGACTTTCGTCCTACTCCGGGCTCACCGAGCGAGGAACTGGAAATACGATTGCCGGACGCATGGGGAGAAGAATGGTTCAACTTGATGCTAAATGATGGCCGATGGGTACAATCCCAGAATTTCTTCCATGATTATTTCAAGGGAATTGCTTTCATACCCGATGCAAATGACGCTTGTATCAGCGGATTTCAAGTCAACGACTCCAGTATGTGCATCACAGTCTACTATCACCAGATTACGGAAACACTGAACGAAAAAACATTGGTTTTCAACACAAGCAGCACCTTAACTTACAACAAAATAGAACAGGACCGCTCAAACACCCCGATAGTCAACCTGCAAAGTGGAGACGGTAATGAATACTCTTCCGGAAAAAGCGAGCATCAGGCTTATTTGCAGGGAATGACCGGCATGTATGTCACCATCGACTTCCCACATTTAAATAATCTCTGCGAGAAAGGAGAGCTTGTGACCATCGAGAGCGCAACGTTACAGCTATATCCGGTGAAAGGAACTTATGACGGCATGTACCCGTTGCCCAAAAGCCTGGCTCTCTACACCGCCAACAATGAAAATGTGACGCAAAGTGTAATCACCGACCTCACCGGGAGTTCCGTACAAAGCGGGAACCTGATAGTCGATGAGATGTCTTATGAGGAGACTTATTACTCCTTTGACATCACCTCTTTCCTGCAAACAAACCTGGGAACTACCGGATATGACCGTCAGAAACTACAATTATTTCTTCCGGACAACTTGTTCTATACCACTCTCCAAGGCGTTATCTTCGGCGACGGGGAACATACTGCCAATAAAAAGAATACCAAACTTATCATACTTTACAAAACTTATCAACAATGAAAAAGATTTTGTTTTGCCTTCTGGCATTCTATACTCCTGTCTCTATAATCATTGCACAAAATACAACGAACTCCCCTACTTCCATGTTCGGACTGGGAGAGCTTTCAACCGGAGAAGGCGGGCAATATGCCGGATTGGGCGGCGCAGGCATTGCATTGCGAGGAAATAATTTCCTGAACAGTGCCAATCCGGCTTCACTCACAGAGTTGACCGAACAACGCTTCCAGATCGATGCCGGTATCATGGGAGCATACCAGATTTATTCGCAACGAGGAGCAAGCAACCGTTCCGTCACCGGAAATCTGAATAACCTAAGTATCGGCTGCCGGATTATTCCACGCTGGTATGGAGCTATTTTCATGGCTCCCGTCAGCAGTGTAGGATATGCCATCACGCTGGATGAAGAGGTGGCAGGCACCAATGGAGGTACCATCTCTTCTCTCTTTCAGGGTGAAGGAGGGCTTTCCAAGATGGGTATCAGTACGGCTTACCTTTTCGGCAAAGGATTTTCTGTCGGCACCAATCTCTCTTATGTGACGGGGACTATCACACAAACGGAGACGCAAGGTACTGCCACAGAAGAAACCAGTTCCTACAAACATACTTTTTATGCGGATTTTGGTGTACAGTATAAATGGGCTATAGACCGCGAACGTTCTTTCGTTGCCGGTGCCGTATATGGTTACTCGCAGGATTTTAAGCAAGATAATAACTTATACGTTAGTAGCAGTTCGGGAGGGGGTGATATTGAAAGAAGCCTGAAACGCTATCGCCAATGTCTTCCTCAATTCTTAGGGATAGGAGCTTCCTACAACACTTTGCGATGGATGGCAACCATCGACTACAAATATGTGGACTGGAGCCGGATGCAATCTTCCCAATCTAACGTCAGTTTTGAGAATCAACACCGGTTATCAGCCGGTGGAAGATATACATTGGGCAATGTCTATCGCAATCCGGTCAGCATCCTATTGGGAACAGGTATCAACAATTCCTATATTGTCATTCAAAAGAAAAAGGCAACCGAATATTATGTCAGCACCGGACTTAACTTCGGATTACGCAATAATAATGTCCTCTCCCTCGGATTGAAATATAAAGGTCGGATGAAAATACCTAATGGTATGCAGAAAGAAAATAGCTTTTCCCTGTTCCTGAATATTACTTTCTCCGAACGAACTTACCGCGCCAAGATACAATAAAGACTCACCACAGAGTACGCAGAGGACACAGAGTTTTTTCTTAAGAAATAAATCGATCTGCCATTATCTCCGCTCAAAACATCTTCAGATATTCTTATCAAGGTATAGTCTGAACGTAGTCGAAGCATCTACTCTCCTGATATATACGTAGAGAAGAGCACGTTCGACAGGTGCAGAATAACAGAACGAACAATGTATAATAAAAAAACTCTGTGTCCTCTGCGTACTCTGTGGTGAAACTTTCCTATATTTGTAGCCAAAACATTTAATATTAATTTCATAGGAATGAAAAAGACAATCCTTATTGCTGCTTTAGGCCTATTCAGCCTAAGTGTTATGGCACAAGATGCAAAACCTGAAGAAGGTTTTGTTTTCACGACAGTGAAAGAAAATCCGATAACTTCTATCAAGAACCAAAATCGTTCGAGTACTTGCTGGAGTTTCTCAACTCTCGGATTTGTTGAATCAGAACTACTTCGTTTAGGTAAAGGTGAGTACGACCTGTCTGAAATGTTTGTTGTACACAAAACAATGCAAGACCGCGGAGTAAACTATGTACGTTACCATGGTGACAGTTCTTTCTCACCGGGCGGAAGTTTTTATGATGTAATGTACTGTATCAAAAATTATGGTATCGTTCCGCAAGAAGTGATGCCGGGTATTATGTACGGTGATACGCTGCCGGTACATAACGAACTGGATGCTGTTGCTTCCGGTTACATCAATGCGATTGCAAAAGGTAAGTTGAGCAAACTGACTCCGGTATGGAAAAACGGACTAAGCGCCATTTATGACACTTACCTGGGAGCATGTCCGGAAAAGTTCACCTACAAAGGCAAAGAATATACTCCAAAGACTTTTGCCGAATCACTGGGATTGAACTATAACGACTATGTATCACTGACTTCTTATACACACCATCCGTTCTATTCTCAATTCGCCATCGAAATTCAGGATAACTGGCGCAATGGCCTGTCTTACAACCTGCCTATCGAAGAGCTGATGGCTGTTATGGACAATGCTGTAAAGAAAGGCTATACCTTTGCATGGGGTAGCGATGTCAGCGAACAAGGATTCTCACGTGACGGTATCGCCGTAATGCCGGATGCAGCCAAAGAATCCGAACTGTCCGGTTCGGACATGGCACGTTGGACAGGACTGACTGCTGCCGACAAACGCAGAGAACTATTCACCAAACCTTTCCCTGAAAAGGACATTACCCAGGAAATGCGCCAAGTTGCTTTTGACAACTGGGAAACAACAGACGACCACGGAATGGTAATCTACGGTATCGCTAAAGACCAGAACGGAAAAGAATACTTCATGGTGAAAAACTCTTGGGGTAAATCAGGCAAATATAATGGTATCTGGTATGCATCCAAAGCATTCGTTGCCTACAAGACAATGAATATCCTGGTGCATAAAGACGCACTTCCTAAAGAAATTGCCAAGAAACTGGGAATTAAATAATTATTTAAGAAAGGCTTAATTTCCCAATGTATTCCGTAAATTTCTCCTTATAATTATCGCTGACAGGAATATAAGTATTCTTATCAAAAATAATACGAAGACGGGAAACTTCGGTAATCTTGCGAAGATTGACAATATAAGAACGGTGGACCCGCATGAAATGCGTGGGAAGCCGTTCTTCCATTTTCTGGAGGCTGGCAAGCGTTATTACCGGCTTGTCCTCTCCTTCCACAAAGATACGCACATACTCACTCATCCCCTCAATATAGCGGATATTCTTCACATCGATGCGGACCACTCTATAATCGCTCTTCACGAATAACGAATCTCCTTTTATCTGCGAAGCATTCCCTATTTCACCCTGTTGCTCCAACAAACGATATTCAAATTGTCTGCGGGCTTTATCCGCCGCTTTCAATAAATCCTGGAACTCAAACGGTTTCAGCAGATAATCCACGGCATCCAGTTTGAAGCCCTCTACCGCATATTCAGAATAAGCAGTAGTGAAAATCACCAACGGACGGTTCACCAAAGAACGTATGAAATCCAGTCCGTTCAAATCGGGCATATTAATATCCACAAAAATCAGATCAACCTCCTCTTCGGACAATATCTTCATTGCCTCGAACGCATCCTGACATGACTTTACCAAAGACAAAAAAGGTACTTGGGATATGTAATCCGACAACTGCGTCAATGCTAACGGCTCATCATCTATTGCTATACATTTCATTCTAATAAAGGTATAATAAGTAAGACATCAAATTTATGTTCCTCTTCGGTAATGGAAAGCGTATAATCATTGCCAAATAAAAGCCTCAACCGCTTACGGATATTTTCGAGTCCGATGCCATGATGCTGTTCGTCAGCCGAACCATTATTGCTGTTGGAACAACGGAATGAAAGCCGGTTGCCCTCATCCAACTGCATCAAGACATGAATAAAAGACTCGCTACGGTAACTGACTCCATGCTTAAAGGCGTTTTCCACAAAAGAGACAAAAAGTAAAGGGGGAATCTGCACTTCGGGCACTTCGGCCGGAAAATCCATCTTAATAGAAACTTTGTTGGTATAACGCAAACTCATCAGGGCAATGTAATTCTTAAGAAACTGAACCTCACGTGAAAGCAGAATTGTTTTATTACTCGCTTCGTAGAGTACATAACGCATCAGTTTAGAGAGTTCCACAATCGAACTTTTCGCTTTCCCCGTATCAATATCCACCAAGGCATGAATATTATTAAGCGTATTCATGAAAAAATGAGGATTAATCTGATACTTCAAATATTGCAGTTCCGATTGCAAGCGTTGATGTTCCAGCTCCTCCAGCATTTCTTCATCACGGAAAGATTTAAAGAAAAGTTTGATGGCGATATTGAATCCTACCATCAAAAAGGCAATGATGAAATGAATAAGATAGCGGAGCACAAAAGGAGGATAAGGAAAAGGAGTCGGTTTTGGAAATCCTCCGGGACCATTTGGAGCTCCCATTCCCCTAGGATGTTGTTCGGGATTGGACTCATTCCAATGTACATCCCCTTCCTTCCTCGCTTTTTCTCTCATCTTAATAATCTGATCTCTCCGGTTCTCCTTCATACGAAGAGGCAACTCTCCTCGCTTGAAATCTTTGGGGAAATGATTGGCAGAAGGAGACGGAGAAAGCCAACAAATCATTCCTATTACAAAAATCAACGAAACAGTATACTGCCAATACCTTTTCTTAAAAAGGAAATAGGGAACCAAGCCATAATTGTTCAACAGGAAAAGCACGAAAAAAGGAAGGATACTCAACCATGATTCGCGGATTATCATACGGGTTTCCTCCCGCTCAAGTCCTCCACTCATGGCAAAGTATCCGCCTATCAGCGGAAGAAGAAATATTACGATCCAGATAGCTCCGTAAATACTCTGCTCCAGCATGTGTTGTTTACGCAGTCTTTTCATGCCTTATTGCTTCTGATTATCGAAACAAAGATAAAACCGAACCTACTTTATCACAAATAGAATCGACCAAAGGACGGATTTCGACGGTAAACTGCTGTTTACCATCCCCATCCGCCAGGGCCATGTCCGCCGCCTCCACCACCGGGCTGGCCACCGCCGGAAGTGCTGCCAACTTGTGTCACCATCGAACTGGCGGTAAACGTTGCTGCCTGTGTGCCACCGGAATAAGTGGCTCCCGTATATAATCCGAAGAACTCGGAACCACCGGAAACCGCCCCTCCTTTTGAGATGATATAACTACCGCCCGAAGTCAGATTCGGACTGCTGAACAATACCGTCATTTGAGAATAAGCACGGGGAATCTGATAAGTCAGTACATTGGTTCCGTCGGCTGACTGGATATTCAGTATTTCTCCGTTACTTCCCGAACCACCATAGATCACACTGCGTTGCGTACATACACTTGATGTAGGTGTACTTGTTCCTCCTCCAATACCCAGAACAATCCCCCCGGTAATCTTAAAGGTATTCTGATCGCAATCGAATCCGTCTTCGGGAGAAGTAGTACCCGAAGATACGATCACTCCCCCCGTAATGGTCAGCGTACCATTAGAATCAATGCCGTCATTTCCGGAACTATAACAATAAATATTGCCACCATTAAGAACAATGCTGTTGCTTGCATTCATACAGTCATCGTAACAAAGGGCGGCAACCGTACCCTCATTGACAGTCAACACACTTTTACTCTCGATACCTTCACTGCCTTTCCCACCGGTAGCCTTCACAAGCACCGTTCCTCCATTGATTGTCAACGCACCGTTCGCTTTGATTCCTTTTGCCGACGAGTCGAGCTTGCCATACACACACTGCGTACCGGTAGTTATCACTTTCACCGTGCCGTCATTGATGGTAATCGAACCGTCACAGTTGATACCTTTACCGGCTCCACCTGTACTCTGTATGGCGATCTCCCCTCCTGTAATCAGGATATTTCCGTCACATTTAATTCCTGCACACGAACTCAAATCATTGTCTTCATAAAGTGCGGTTTGAGAAGTGAATGCAGTCAGCTTTCCTCCGGAGATGGTCAGGTTACCATCACAGGATATTCCTTTGGAGGCTGCTCCCGCCACTTGTGCCTGAATAGCACCGCCACTGATTACCACATCCAGACAAGATTTCAACCCATGCGCTTTATTGTCCGTTGTAGAGAGTTTGGCAAATCCTCCGGTCATCGTAATTCCTCCCTCTTCACACTGAATAGCATCGCCGTCAGAAGATATATTCAGTATTCCGCCGCCGATAATCACAGATTCATTAGTATGGATTCCGTCTTTTTTGGCCGAAGCTACCGTAATATTACACCCGCTACGGAAACGCACATAATCATCGCTTGTGATGGCATGTTTATAATTTCCGGTAACTGTGAGCGAACCACCACCACTAAAAATAAGCTGTCCCTCACTGAACAGGCAGGCTTTCATATCCTCTCCATCAGTAGTTGCCGTATAAGAAGAACCATCTGTCAACACATTCGTTGTTCCGTCTGCACATACCACGAACACACGTTTGGAAGACTGGATATTAATGGCAGCACCTACCGGATTGAGTATAGACACCCCTGCCAGTGATAATTTGAATTTCTTTTCGCTATATACCTTGAACGAGCCATTCGTAGTAGTCCCGCTCAACACATATTCTACTCCGCTGACTGTAGAATTAACCACGACATGCGCCCCATTGGAAGACACTTCCACTCCTGAAACACCATTGCTTACCGCAGCAGTCGTTCCATTATAGATAATCGTCACCACAGAGGCGAATTGGGAGTTCTCTATAAAATCATCATCGGAAGTAACCGTTTCCGACATGCTTCCATACGCCGTTTTATCACTTTCATCAAAAGTGATTGTAAATCCCAATAAATCTTCCGATCCCTCGGGAATCGTCGGGTTGGGCTGACTGCTTCCTCCACCTCCCGAACCTCCGACCAATATTCCTTCCTGATCGCCGAAATCGAATGATTCCGTCGTACAGTTCACCAACAACAGCAATAAAAGCGGTATCCAAAACAACACAATCCTTTTCATAATTTCTTGTTTTATCTATTAAAACTTAAATGAATATCCTGCACCGATCACATGCCCGTTTGCCTCATCGTCGTCTGCCTTATTTTGATACAGATAATAAAAATCGAGAGCATGTTTCTTACTTAGTTTCCATTCCGTCCCCAATGTCCATCGCAACTTTTCAAAAGCACCAATCTCATTCAACGAATGTGAAAGTTCGCATGAAGTATAAGGAGTAAAAGCACATTTACGTATATTATATTCCACCTGAAGGCGGGAACGAAGCACATTTTTTCCTTTTCCGCTGATATATTCATCATTCTTCACACTCCCGTCATCACCATCGAATTTGGGAACCGACTGACTGGGACGATAAGTATATTGCCACCGTTCACGAAGGGAAAACGTGAAGCGGCGCCAGTCCACCTTTCCTGTCAATGACAAGTTTACACGATGCTTCGGCTGCCAATATTCGGGGATATAGTTTCCTTTTTTAGTAACCTCCATCGGATGATAATAATGAATAAACGTATATCCTGCAGACGCTTTCAGCCAACGAAACATCTTATAGGAAACACCTGCCGAACCCGACCAGCGTTCCACCGTCTGCAATCCGTCTCTTGTACGGAATTCACCTTCCAGAGAAGCATCGAAACCGGAGAATATCTTTTTTTCACTTCCGCACTGGTCCACACGCCGAAGTCATCTCCCTGCGCATGGCTCTTCCCTGCCATACACAACAATAATAAGCAACCAATCAGGTATCTACCTGTCCCCCAGAATCTCTTCTGACTTTCTCTGCCTGACTTATCTTCCATTTTCTTATTCATTTTCTCTAGGTAAGCGGGTCAACGTATCAATCGTATTTATCTCATCTTTCAGCGGTTCATAATAGATTTTCAGCATGGCTGTATCCCGTAAAAAATCGATATGTCCCACTTCCACACGAACAATGTCAAGTCCTGTCCGTTCGCGGAGATCGCGTAATAAGTCCAATTCCCTTTCGGGTTTTATCAGTTCTATTCTATCATATTGAATCAGTTTACAGGAGATATGTTTCAGCCAGCGATTGCTTTCGCAAAGCCATATACTGACAATGAAAAGCAAGTTGGTACATACCAGTTCAGCATAACTGATTTCCACGGCAAGGGCATTGATTACCGAAATAGCAATGATGACAAAAAGATAAGTCATCTCACGCACGGGCATTGACTCGGTCCGATAACGGATGATACCGAAAATGGCAAATAAACCGAGCGCAAAACCTATTTTCAGTTTGACACTTCCCAATAAGAAAATCATCAGGAAAATACTGATACTTATCAGCGTAAAGGTGAAGTAATAATCACGCCGTTTGCTCTTAGGGTAATAAAACAGATGAATAATGCAGGATACCACCAGTAAATTGAAGCAGAATCGCAACAACAATTCCAAGAAACCTGCGCTATCCATCAATGGTGTTTCTATTAATGTAATATCACTTAGTTCATCAAACATATTATTCAGGTTTTATATTAAATATTCATTAGTTGCTTCTTTGCTATCTTCTGTGCCATTCTCAACTTGGTCTTAAACCGATTATATTTTAAGTTCCCGGCTGTGAGTACGGTTCCCACACAATATTTACTAATTCCCGAAGGCCGCACATGCAGTTCGCGCAGTATTTCACCGATGGGTGAATAAGTTCTCCCGTCACGTTTCAGTTCTATGATAGCAAGATTTTCCAATCTTGCTTCCGTTCCAGTTATGAGATGATGGAAATGCACACCAGTATCGATGGTCAGACGTTCTGTCATTGCCTTATTCACCAGTGTAATACGATGAAAATGATTTTCCAGTAGAAATTTCAAGGCGGACAACTCATACCAAGCATAATTGCGAAGAAACTCTTCTCCCCCATCCTGACGCAAAGAGTTTACTCCTTGCACCCGAATCCGCTTTTTATCTGTCCGCCCCTTGTTATTCTTATTCTTCACTTCCAGAAAAGTCAGACCGGAAGATACATACGTCCTTACACGGATCTTCTCACGGATCACTCTTCCGTTTTGATGAGCCAGATACATGGCGTAATCGGGAGTGTCGAGATAGGTAGTGTGATAAGCTATATTTCGCTCCCCCTGCACCTCTTGCACACGATAACAATTACTTGCCCGTTGTAATACGTCCATCAGGGCAGAGAGCGAAACGATATACTTCGTGTCCGTACGGTTCATCAAACGGATGGTACTCATCTCTTCCAAAGAAATGGAGGAGAAAGCGGAAAGTGCGGTGGTTACATTACATGCCTCGTTCATATTCATAAGGGATTAGAGTAGCAAGTGTTACAATACTGTAACAAATGTATGACAGAGAAGCAGAAAAAGGAAAAAAAATCAATGAACGGGGGATTCTTATCGGTGAATCGACTGTATTACAGCAACAAACTGTTCTGTTCTATTTTTAAGATTCTATTATTCAACAGTGGCTATGAATCGAATCAAATAGAAAATAAAATGCATAATCTAATGCAAGAATATGCATATCGCGCCCCTTATTATGCATAAATAAAGGGTAAACAGACCGTTTTTCATTGTATGAAAACGTCCGTTCTTTAAATGCAAGGTATCCTTGGTCGGTGAGGAACGCCTCCTTGCTCACCGACCAAGCTACCGTTCATCGGTGAGGAAGGAGGCGTTGATTGAAATAAGAGTCGTTTCCAAGCTATGTCACTTCTAACTTCGTTAATTTTCAATATAACAAATAGCTATAACATCAGAAAAAAAATATTGATTTATTTCGAATCTGGTAGCAAACAAATACAAACAGCAAGGATTTACTATCAAATCACTGTCTTTTGGGAGAATCCAAAAAGACATTTAAGCTCCTATTTATTTGCTATCCTCATATAGGTTCTAATTAAAGCAAAGAAAATGTATAAAACATCCTATTTTTATGTATAACCCTATTTTAAGCAAACATAGATTTATTTCTTGTAATATTCCAGCGGAGTCCTCTTTACTTTTTTACGGAAGTATTTATTGAAAGTTGTAAAGATGAATATTACATTCTAAACTTTCCGCAAGAGTCAGAAATAGAGAAGAAAAAAAATGAACGGTTTCTCACCTGTGAAAAATAGGAGGAAAACCATTTGCTTTTTTAGAGACCTCTTCATTCTCTTTTTACAGCCATTCTTAAAAGAAGAACAATCGATATTAAAAATAGAACACATTTATTTTTTCATTTTAGGTACTTTCACCGCATACGATTAAAAATAGAACATTAAAATAAAAAAACAGACCTTGACAATAAAGAATTGTTAGTCGAACTTTGCAAAGTTTTATTAAATACGCAATAAAAACAAAAAGCAAAATGAGAAACTTACGAAAACTATCTTATGTAGCTTGCGCAGTATTTTTCTTTACATCATGCGAAGAAACTTACAATGACAAGCTATTTTGGCCAGGAGAAATTAGTCAGGAATATGGCTCGTATATTAAACCATATACGCTAGACCTAACCTACAGCGGAGAGAAATTAATTGGAAAAACTGTCAGCTTCAAGACAGAAGATAGCGAAACGGGAACACTGACGCTGAATAATATAATCCCGGGAGAAAAGGAAACTCCTATCAGTCGCATCCAACTTTATGAGAATGAAAAGAAAGGATATTATACTTTCAGCGGGACCAATATCACAATGGGAGGAGCTACGGTGAAATATGAAGGAATAATAACTCCGAAAAACATGCAACTATCACTGAACGTAACAATGGCTTATGCCAACTCCATTGCAAACACATATACATTTCCTGCATACTCCCACACAACAGATGGAGAAAGTATCATCCGTAATAGCGGAGCCAGCTACGTGAATATTACTACAAAAGCAGGAGGAGAATCTCTCCAGCCGGTGATTTTACAAATACAGCAAATGGCAACTAATATATTAGATGTGATTTTTCCTTATGTATTGAAGGATATTACATTTGAGAAAAATGGAATTGTCACTGCCAGCTATACTACGAGCCCTGTAGACATGAATGAAATTATGGAAGTTGCCAATTCGGGCAAAACTGACGCTGAATTCAAAAGTCTGATCAACAAACGCACTTATGAGTCATCTCCCAAAGGATTGGCCTACTGGAATCAAACAGGCAACAAAGCATTTGTCGTACAACTAAATATCCCTGCCATTGTGTCTCTCATAGCACAAAACAACGGAAAGCAAATTGACTATCAGCTTATCGCAGGAATCAGTGAAGCACTTCTAAAATCTGACCCGGCACGTTTAAAATTAACGTTAAGTGCCATCAATATGATTTTAAACAATGAAATAATCACCTATATTCTTCAATTGGATGATGATACTTTTGCAACTCTGCTCACATGGATGAAAGACGGAATACCAATGGGCATCAACTCAACAAAAGAACATACTTATATCTATTTCAACAAAGAAACTCTCATGCCGTTCATCAGCATCATCGGTAGTTTGCTGGAAACAAATTTAATTGAAGTTGCAGCCCTTTTCGATAAAATGGAAATCGGTATTGACCTCACAGCTAAGAAATAATTCATTTTAATTATCTAATATAAAAGAACAATGAAAAAAATATCTATCCTATTAATAAGCTGCCTTGCCGTAGCGTCTGCATTTTTAACTTCTTGTGATAATGATCACTACGGACCAGAGCCTATAGATGTAACAGCCAATTATTCAAATAAACTATCAAACCCCAATCCGAATCTAATTCTTACCTATAATGGTGAAACAATGATCGGAAAATCAGTAGACTTTAGCACTGTAACAGGAGAAACCGCTATTATTAACTTATATGATATTTTACCAGGAGAAAAAGAAGTAAAAATTATGTCTATCCCCCTTTCTGGAGATGGGCAAGGATATTCTTTTTCAGGAAATAGTATGGGAAATGAGACTTTAAGCTCTTTTAGATACGAAGGACGCGTAATAAAAGGACAGTTAACATTAAATATATCCAATATCAAAATGGGCAATGCAGAATTATGGGCAAATACTTATAAACTACCCACAGTTATTAATGGCATCAAAACGATTGTAGTTGGAGACATGTGGGGAGAAGAATATACATGGCAAGATGTTGACGGACAAGTACTAAATGCATCATGCTATTTTTATGCAGACATAGAAGCTTCAGAAAGTGGAGCCACAACTCAAACATGGGGTAGTGCTATTCAAAACATATTAAGTTATATTTTGCCACAAGTTCTACAAGAAATTACTTTAGGAGCGGACGGGAATGTAACGGCTTCTTATTCAAATGAAGCATTGACAGGAGTAGACATGGATATCATTTTTGGATTTCTAGAAAATCCATTAACACAGGATATGATTACTCCTAACATTGTTAACCGTAATTATATTCCATCTCCAAAAGGATTTGCTAATTGGTTCCAAAAAGACGGTAAGTTAATATTAAAATTAAACTTAGCTAATATTATTGCCTCAATATCCAGCGGCAATCAATATATGGATGTCAATATAACCAATGCTATCATTGAAGCTATATCCCAAATGGATGCTATGAAAGTGAAAGAATTGCTAACCACGCTCAATCAAAGTCTAAAAAATGAAACACTTGGATTCCTGCTCAATGTCAATGACACTTCTTTCAAAGCTATTTTCAATTGGTTAACTACCGGAATCCCGATGCAAGTTATTTCAAAAGATGGACATACTTTTATTTACTTAGACAAAGAAGGTTTTACTCCCATAGCCAAATTACTACCAGATCTTAGTCCGCTAATAGTCAGTCTGCTTCCAGAAGATATGCAATCACTGGGAGGAATCATCTCTATATTTTTGAACGGTATATCAGACGCTTTTCTATCACCTGAAAAAATAGAATTTGGTTTGGAAATTGTTCCAAATAAATAAAACAAAAAACAATGAAGAAATTATATATCCTAACAATCCTGTTATGCCTTACCGGTTTCGGAAGCATCTTTGCCCAAACCCTGAAAGGACATATATATGATGCCAAGACCAATGAGCCATTGGTCGGAGCCACCGTCACCTACAAACTTCATGGTAATCAGGGAGTAGTATCCAACATTAACGGAGAATATGAAATCAAACTTCCCGAAGGTGGAGTTGACCTTGTATTCAGCTATGTTGGCTATGATGATGTCTTGATGCCCATCGTTATCAACAAGCGTGAAGTAGTCACCAAAGACGTTTACATGAAAGAAAGCACCAAGCTGCTGGAAGAAGTCGTAGTCAGTGCCGGACGCTTTGAACAGAAGTTGAGTGATGTCACTGTCTCCATGGACGTTGTTAAATCCGGAGATATTGCCCGTCAGGCACCCACGGATATATCTTCCACTCTCCGCACACTTCCCGGTGTAGACATTGTAGACAAACAACCTTCTATGCGCGGAGGTAGCGGATGGACTTACGGAGTAGGTGCACGCAGCCAAATTCTTGTGGACGGAATGAGCACACTGAATCCGAAAACAGGAGAAATCAACTGGAACACTGTTCCTTTAGAGAACGTAGAACAGGTGGAAGTGATTAAAGGAGCATCTTCCGTACTATATGGCTCATCAGCTTTGAATGGTATTATCAATATCCGTACCGCACGTCCGGGACTGACACCGAAAACACGATTCAGCGCCTATATCGGTGTATATGGTGATGCGGAAAACGACGAATACCAATGGAGCGACAAGAGTTTCTGGAAAGATGATAAATATTCTGTTAAACCGATCCTGCGCGGAAGTCTTCTTAGCGGTATACGGAATCCTATTTACGAAGGATTCGACCTCTCCCATTCCCGCCGTATCGGTAATTTCGATGTCAGCGGAGGAATCAATCTTTTCACTGATGAAGGATACCGCCAACAGGGATACAACAAACGTTTCCGTATGGGAGGGAGCCTCACTTATCATCAGCCCGATATGGGAATGAAACTGTTGAACTATGGTTTCAATGTCGATTTCCTTTCCAATCAATACGGCGACTTCTTCATCTGGCGTTCACCAACGGAAGTGTACAAACCGTCTCCTTTCACCAACATGGGACGTGAAGAGAATAATTTCCATATCGATCCGTTCATCAACTATGTGAATCCGGAAAACGGTACGTCACATAAGATTAAAGGACGTTTCTATTACAGCGCCGACAATATCGTACGCCCTACCCAAGGAACTTCCATCACTGATATTCTAGGAAATATGGGAACTGATGCCAAAACGATACAGAATATAGCCGGTGGCGATTACAGTTCACTCTATCCTGCATTGGTAGGTATCGGTTCCGGACTTGTCAACGGTAATCTGGAAGATGCCATGAACGGAGTGTTCACCTCATTAGGCAATATTTTCCCGAATGCGACGACTGCCGATTATTGCGATCTGATCTCCTGGGTAATGGACAACGGAGTGCCGAGTGACTTGGGAGGACTTGCGAACGGACAGTTACCGAGTGATCTGATTCCGTGGTTATCAAATGTTATCAATCCGTCACGAAACACTCCCAAAACACAGACTGATAAGAACTTCGATTACTATCTCGACTACCAGTTCAATAAGAAATGGGAAGGTGGTGCACAAATCACTACCGGAGTAACCCTGGAACATATCCGCTATGACTCCGCTGTAATGGATGAGGTATACAAAAGTGATAATGTAGCTGCTTTCCTTCAGTACGATCAGCGCTTTTGGGATCGTTTGAGTGTGTCTGCCGGTGTACGTGCCGAATATTATCGGGTGAATAATCATCACCGTGAAGCCGAAACCAAAATTTTCGGAACCAAGGTTCCGTTCCGTCCGGTCTTCCGTGCAGGGTTAAATTATCAGCTGGCTGATTACAGTTTTATCCGTGCCAGCTTCGGACAGGGTTACCGTAATCCGTCTATCAATGAAAAATACCTGCGCAAGGATATTGGTGGAGTTGGCGTCTATCCTAATCTGGACATCAAACCGGAGAAAGGATTTAATGCGGAATTAGGAATTAAGCAAGGATATAAGGTCGGCAATTTCCAGGGTTTTGTGGATGTTGCAGGATTCTATACACAGTATAAAGACATGGTTGAATTCCAGTTCGGACTGTTCAACAATGCCAATTACACAATGATTAATAGCATAGGCGATGCATTCCAGATGCTGACAGATGGCAAAGGTTTCGGCATCGGAGCCCAGTTCCACAATGTATCGAAAGCCCAGATTTACGGAGTAGAAATTTCAACGAACGGCGTGTATAATTTCAATAAGAATACGAAGTTGTTCTATAACTTAGGATATGTATACACGGAGCCACGCGATGCTGACTATCAGGAACGTAATGCAGTAGAGGGGCTTTATACCGATCCTCTTCAGATGAAAGAGAAATCGAACACAGGTAAGTATCTTAAATATCGCCCGAAGCACAGCTTTAAAGCTACAGTAGATTTCCAGTGGAAACGTATCAATGTCGGTGCCAATGTAGCATGGAAGAGCAAAATTCTGGCAGTTGACTATCTGATGTTGGACGAACGCGAGAAACAGCAGAAAGACCTGATGGATTATGTACGTGGCATCCTTTTCGGTTATTCAAAAGGAGAAACACTGGCTACTTACTGGAAAAAACATAATACAGACTATGCTACTGTCGACGTACGCTTCGGAGTAAAAGCCACAAAAGAAGTAGCTTTCCAGTTTATGGTGAACAACCTGTTGAATAAAGAATACAGCTACCGCCCAATGGCAGTTGCCGCCCCACGTACTTTCGTGCTGAAAATGGACGTCACTTTCTAACTAACTTTCAAGATTCACAATTACTTAAGAAACGGCTGCTCAATACAGCCGTTTTCTTTTTCTCCTCATCTGTCATCATTTATCTATATATTGTGTATCTTTATCCCCCGAAAACAAGAAGAAATAACCGATAAAATGAAAAAACGAATCCTACTTATTGTCATCCTGTTTTGTACAGCCTTTGCACAGGCACAAGAAGTTTTTGTAACTGCTGATTTTGTAAGCAGTTATATCTGGCGCGGTATAGATAGCGGTAATGCAAGTGTGCAGCCTTCACTCGGCCTCAACTGGAAAGGACTGACTGTTTACGCATGGGGCTCTACCGAATTTCGCGAAAAGAACAATGAAATAGATTTATCACTAGAGTACGAATACAAAAACCTGACTCTTTACGCCAATAACTATTTTACCCAGACAGAAGAAGAACCTTTCAAATACTTCAATTACAGTTCGCACTCTACCGGACACACTTTCGAGGCAGGAGCCGGCTATATGCTTAGCGAAAAGTTCCCATTGTCAGTAAGCTGGTACACTACCTTTGCCGGAAACGATTACCGGGAAAACGGGAAACGTGCCTGGTCCAGTTACTGCGAGTTGAGTTACCCGTTCAGCGTGAAGGATGTAAATATGAATATCGAAGCTGGTTTCACTCCTTGGGAAAGTATGTACTCCGACAAATTCAATGTAGTCAATATCGGATTATCTGCAACAAAAGATATCAAAATAACGTCCAACTTCTCTTTACCCATCTTCGGAAAGCTAATAGCCAACCCTTATGAAGAGCAACTTTATTTTGTAGTTGGAATTACATTGTAGATGATTCTTACATTCAATTATTAACTAATAAACACCCCCATGAAAAAACACTTTCTTATCTTCGCAACAGGTCTCTTTCTACTAAGTGCCTGTAATTCGGTAAAAGCACCGGAAGCTATCTTACCCATTCCCGAAGCCAAACAGGTGGAATGGCAAAAAATGGAAACGTATGCGTTTGTACACTTCGGACTTAACACATTCAACGACCGCGAATGGGGATATGGAGACTCCGATCCTAAAACATTCAACCCTACCCGTCTGGACTGTGAACAATGGGTACAGACATTTGTCAAATCCGGCATGAAAGGAGTGATCCTGACAGCGAAACATCACGATGGATTCTGCCTGTGGCCCACGCAACTGACAGAATACTGTATCCGCAACACTCCGTACAAAGACGGAAAAGGAGATATTGTTCGCGAACTGTCCGATGCCTGCAAAAAGTATGGCATTAAATTCGCAGTCTATCTCTCTCCCTGGGACAGGCATCAGGCCAATTATGGTTCCCCCGAATATGTAGAATACTTCTATAAACAACTCAACGAATTGCTGACCAACTACGGTGATGTATTTGAAATCTGGTTTGATGGTGCCAACGGTGGAGACGGCTGGTATGGCGGAGCAAAAGACAGCCGTACGATCGACCGCAAAACTTATTATAACTATCCGCGAGCTTACAAGATGATTGATGAGTTACAGCCACAAGCTGTTATCTTTTCGGATGGAGGTCCGGGCTGTCGTTGGGTGGGCAACGAACACGGATTTGCCGGAGCCACCAACTGGTCTTTTCTCCGTGCTGGAGAAGTTTATCCGGGCTATCCCAAGTATCGTGAACTGCAATATGGTCATGCCGACGGTAACCAATGGGTAGCTGCCGAGTGTGATGTTTCCATCCGTCCGGGATGGTTTTATCATCCGGAAGAAGACGACCGTGTGAAAACAGTAGACGAACTGACCGATTTATATTACCGCAGCGTAGGACATAACGCAACGCTATTATTAAACTTCCCGGTAGACCGTGACGGATTGATTCATCCTACTGACTCTGCCAATGCCGTAAACTTCCACCAGAATGTACAAAAACAACTGGCACACAATCTGCTGGCCGGCCTCTCTCCCAAAGCATCGGACGAACGCGGAAGAACATTCTCCGCCAAAGCTGTGACCGACGGTGATTATGATACTTATTGGGCTACCAATGACGATGTCATTTCAGCCACTATCGAATTCGATTTACCTCAAGCAGAGAAGATCAACCGTATGATGTTGCAGGAATATATTCCTCTCGGACAACGTGTCAAATCATTCGTTGTAGAATATAACCAGGCAGGCGAATGGATCCCTGTAAAGCTCAATGAGGAGACTACCACTATCGGATATAAACGGCTCCTTCGTTTCGAAACAATCACTACGGATAAGATTCGTATCCGCTTCACAGATTCACGGGCTTGTCTCTGTATTAATAACATTGAAGGATATTATGCAGGAGAGACTTCGGATACATACACAGCAAAAGCTACAGAACTGAAAAGCTACCCGTTCACTCTTGTTGGAGTAGACGTGGAGGAAGCACAGAAAGGTATGGATAAGAACGACCAGACCACCTGTTTCATCAATGGAAATACACTATTGATTGACTTGGGAGAAGAACGCACGATTACCTCATTCCACTATCTCCCCGACCAAAGTGAATATAATAAAGGGTTGATCGCGGCTTATGAAATCTCTGTAGGCATGGACAGCAATGCGGTCAATCAGGTAGTAGCCAAAGATGAATTTTCCAATATAAAGAGCAATCCGATTTTGCAATCGGTTTACTTTACTCCGGTCAAGGCTCGCTATATTCAGTTGAAAGCAACACGGATGATACATGACGGTGAACCGATGGGGTTAGCTGAAATTGGGATAAAATAATAGATGATATGGTACAGAAAACAGGAATTATCGTGCAGAAGAAAAACTATACTCTCCGTACCTGGCAAACCGAAGATGCAGCATCATTAGCCAAATATCTCAATAACAAGAATATTTGGGATAACTGCCGTGACGGTCTCCCCTATCCTTATAGTCAGGAAGATGCTAAAGTTTTTCTCGCTATGATACAAGCAAAAGAAAATATTCATGATTTCTGCATTGAAGTAAATGGAGAAGCAGTCGGAAGTATCGGTTTTGTACCCGCTACGGATGTAGAACGTTTTAGTGCAGAAGCAGGCTACTGGATTGGAGAACCTTTCTGGAATCAGGGAATCGTAACTGATGCTTTGAAAGAAGCCATCAACTATTATTTCGAACACACTGATAAAGTACGTGTATTCGCAGTCGTATTTGAGCATAACTCCCCATCCATGCGTGTATTAGAGAAAGTGGGATTCACGAAAGTAGGAATTATGCAAAAAGCTATTTTCAAGAATGATAATTTCACGAACGCACATTATTACGAACTTATCAAATAATCCGGAATTCATCAACAGTCTGCCGGACAATCCGGCAGACTGCCCATAAACACCTTGCCAACCCTGAATGAAATCTATAAAAACCTTCCTCTTTTGCTCAAAAATCTTAAACCTGTGCATTTTTTACTCGGATTTCTTGTCAGAACCAAGTGTTTGAGTAAATTTGCAAGCTGATAGTTAACCGGATAGTTTAGATAGCAAGAGATTACTACTTGACTACTGGCTGCTAACTTGTAGAAATACTAATACTAAAATTTATAGCATGAGTTTGAAAATTGTTGTATTGGCAAAACAAGTTCCCGACACACGTAACGTCGGGAAAGATGCCATGAAAGCCGACGGGACAATTAACCGCGCGGCACTTCCCGCTATCTTCAACCCCGAAGACCTGAATGCCCTCGAGCAAGCTCTTCGACTGAAAGATGCTCATCCAGGCTCTACCGTAACTATCCTGACAATGGGACCGGGACGGGCAGCCGACATTATTCGTGAAGGACTTTTCCGTGGTGCAGATAACGGTTACTTGCTGACCGACCGTGCTTTCGCTGGTGCAGACACACTGGCTACGTCTTACGCACTGGCTACTGCCATCCGCAAAATCGGTGATTGCGACATTATTATCGGCGGTCGTCAGGCTATCGACGGTGATACGGCGCAAGTAGGTCCGCAGGTAGCAGAGAAACTGGGATTGACGCAGATCACATACGCAGAAGAAATTCTGGAAGTGGGCGATGGTAAAATCAAAGTGAAACGTCACATCGACGGTGGCGTAGAAACTGTAGAAGGTCCGCTGCCCATCGTGATTACCGTAAACGGTTCTGCAGCTCCCTGCCGTCCGCGCAATGCAAAATTGGTTCAAAAATACAAACATGCCAAGACTGTAACCGAAAAGCAGCAAGGCAACCTTGATTATACCGATTTGTATGACAAGCGTGATTATCTGAATCTGCCAGAATGGAGTGTAGCCGACGTAAACGGTGACCTTGCGCAATGCGGTCTGTCCGGTTCGCCGACCAAAGTGAAAGCCATCCAGAACATCGTGTTCCAGGCTAAAGAGAGCAAAACCATCAGCGGCAGCGACCGTGACGTGGAAGACCTGATTGTTGAACTATTAGCTAACCACACCATCGGATAATCATGAATAACTTATTTGTATATTGCGAAATAGAAGAAGGTAACGTTGCAGACGTTAGCCTCGAACTTCTGACCAAAGGTCGTTCGTTAGCCAACCAGTTGAACTGTCAGCTCGAAGCTGTAGTTGCCGGCAGCGGCCTCAAAGATATTGAAAAACAAATCCTTCCTTATGGAGTAGATAAACTTCACGTTTTCGACGGTGAAGGACTTTACCCTTATACATCACTTCCCCACACAGCTATCCTGGTGAACCTCTTCAAAGAAGAGCAACCGCAAATCTGTTTGATGGGTGCTACCGTTATCGGTCGTGACCTCGGTCCGCGCGTTTCTTCTGCCCTGACCAGCGGATTGACTGCCGACTGTACTTCACTTGAAATCGGTGACCACGAAGACAAAAAAGAAGGTAAGACTTATAAGAACCTGTTGTACCAAATCCGTCCGGCATTCGGCGGTAACATCGTTGCTACGATTGTGAACCCGGAACACCGTCCGCAGATGGCAACCGTTCGCGAAGGTGTGATGAAGAAAGAAATCCTCTCTCCGACTTATCAGGGGGAAGTGATCCGTCACGACGTGAAAAAATATGTAGCTGACACAGACTACGTAGTGAAAGTGATCGAACGCCACGTAGAAAAGGCCAAGAACAACCTGAAAGGTTCCCCGATTATCGTAGCCGGTGGTTACGGTGTAGGTTCGAAAGAAAACTTCGACCTGCTGTTCGACCTCGCTAAAGAACTTCACGCAGAAGTAGGTGCCAGCCGTGCAGCTGTTGACGCAGGTTTCGCAGACCATGATCGCCAGATCGGACAAACAGGTGTCACCGTTCGTCCGAAACTCTACATCGCTTGCGGTATCTCCGGACAAATTCAGCATATCGCCGGTATGCAGGAAAGTGGTATCATCATCTCCATCAACAACGATCCGGACGCTCCGATCAATACGATTGCCGATTACGTAATCAACGGAAGTATTGAAGAAGTTGTGCCGAAGATGATTAAGTATTATAAACAAAATAGCAAGTAAGGAAAGATGGCTAATTATTATACAGACATACCGGAACTCAAGTATCACTTGAACAATCCGATGATGAAACGTATTTGCGAACTCAAAGAACGCAATTACAGAGATAAAGATGAATTCGACTATGCTCCGCTGGACTTCGAAGATGCTGTAGACTCTTACGACAAAGTATTGGAGATTACCGGAGAAATCACAGGAGAAATCATTGCCGCTAACGCAGAAGGTGTAGACGAAGAAGGTCCTCACTGTGCCAACGGTCGCGTAGAATATGCTTCCGGAACCAAACAGAATCTGGATGCTATGGTGAAAGCCGGACTAAACGGCATGACCATGCCACGCAAATTCGGTGGTTTGAATTTCCCGATCACTCCGTACACCATGTGCGCGGAAATCGTGGCTGCCGCCGACGCCGGTTTCGGAAATATCTGGTCTTTGCAGGACTGTATCGAAACGCTGTACGAATTCGGTAATGCAGACCAACACAGCCGCTTCATCCCTCGTGTATGCCAAGGCGAAACAATGTCCATGGACTTGACAGAACCGGATGCAGGTTCCGACCTTCAATCTGTTATGCTGAAAGCTACTTACAACGAAAAAGACGGATGCTGGTTGCTGAACGGTGTGAAACGTTTCATTACAAACGGTGACGCTGATATCCACCTCGTACTGGCACGTTCGGAAGAAGGAACAAGAGACGGTCGTGGCTTGTCTATGTTCATCTATGACAAACGCCAAGGGGGTGTAAATGTGCGCCGTATCGAAAATAAACTCGGTATTCATGGTTCCCCTACTTGCGAATTGGTATACAAGAATGCAAAAGCTGAACTTTGCGGTGACCGCAAACTCGGTTTGATTAAATATGTAATGGCTTTGATGAACGGTGCCCGTCTGGGTATTGCCGCACAGTCCGTAGGATTGAGTCAGGCAGCTTACAATGAAGGATTGGCTTATGCCAAAGACCGTAAGCAGTTCGGCAAAGCGATCATCGAGTTCCCGGCAGTATATGACATGCTGGCTATCATGAAAGGTAAATTGGACGCCGGACGTGCTTTGCTGTATCAAACAGCCCGCTATGTAGACATCTACAAAGCTCTGGATGACATCGCCCGCGAACGCAAACTGACTCCGGAAGAACGTCAGGAACAGAAGAAATACGCCAAACTGGCAGACAGCTTTACTCCGCTGGCCAAGGGGATGAACTCTGAATATGCTAACCAGAACGCTTACGACTGCATCCAGATTCACGGTGGTTCAGGATTCATGATGGAATATGCTTGCCAACGCATCTATCGCGACGCGCGTATCACCAGCATCTACGAAGGAACTACCCAGTTGCAGACTGTAGCCGCTATCCGTTACGTGACTAATGGTTCTTATATCGCTACTATCCGCGAGTTTGAGGCCATTCCTTGTTCACCGGAAATGGAACCGCTGATGTCTCGCCTGAAGAAGATGGCTGACAAATTTGAAGCAAGCACCAACGCTGTAAAAGAAGCACAAGATCAGGAATTACTTGACTTCACTGCCCGCAAATTGATGGAAATGGCTGCTGACATTATCATGTGTCACCTGTTGATTCAAGATGCCAGCAAAGCTTCCGAACTGTTCTCCAAATCTGCACACGTATATTTGAACTATGCAGAAGCGGAAGTGGAAAAGCACGCAAACTTCATCGAAAACTTCGACAAAGAAGATTTGGCTTTCTACAAAAAGTAACAAATAATCGACTAAATCTCATAAAAGCATCCTTTCTTACGAAATGGATGCTTTTTTTATTTGTCATATTCTATTATTTTCCATTATTATTCTATACATTTGTCAGTGAGATAAGTTATTTTTTAATTGATGACTCTAGATAAAGATAGAAATATGGCACTCAAACCTTCATATAATGACAAACTACATCTGCCTGGTTTATCCAACACGGAAATCCTTATATTGGCTCTCGAAGCTTCTCAAAAACTTGAGTGGAATATCAGAGAAGTGACTCCGGAAGGAGTCCGGTTTGAAGTCCCGTTCAATATGTACTCTCACGGAGAGGTAATAACCTTTACTATAGAAAAGGAAAGTGACGGAGAAGTATCCGTTCGCAGCCAGTCTTCTTCCGTACAATTTGTTGATTATGGAAAGAACAGAAAAAATATACAGAAATTACGGGAGGCGATGGAAGAAATAAGGACTTCACTCACTCTGGAAGAGTTAAGCCGGAGAGCAGAAGATTTCGAAGAAGAGTTCAACCGACCGCTCACGGAAGAAGAAAAAGCTTATATAGAAGAAGAAAAGAAAAAAAACTCCTTCCTGTCTTTCTTCATTCCCCGCAAAGGATTCATAGCGACCCCCATCCTGATAGACATCAACATTCTTGTATTCATTGTGATGATTGCTTCCGGAGTGGGTATTATGTCCCCTTCCACTCTGTCACTACTGAAATGGGGAGCCGACTTCGGACCGCTAACTCTCACTGGTGACTGGTGGCGCACAGTGACTTGCAACTTCATACATATCGGAGCTTTCCATCTCCTGATGAACATGTATGCTTTCATGTATGTAGGACTTCTGTTGGAAGAACTGATAGGAGGACGCCGTATGTTCGTTTCATACCTGCTAACCGGATTATGTTCGGCTGCATTCAGCCTGTATATGCACGGTGAGACAATCAGCGCCGGAGCTTCCGGATCTATCTTCGGACTTTACGGTATATTCCTTGCGTTCCTCCTCTTTCATCGCATCGCCAAAGAACAACGAAAGGCATTGTTAACCAGCATCCTCATTTTTGTGGGGTATAATCTGGTTTACGGGATGAAAGCCGGCATTGATAATGCCGCCCATATTGGCGGGTTGTTAAGCGGGTTTGTTCTGGGAATTATATACGTGGTCGGCTACAAGTTCGAGAAGCCCGATGCACAGCGGACTGTCTCCATCATCGGGGAGCTTGGTATATTCTGTATATTCCTGTTCAGTTTTATGATTCTTTGCAAAAACGTTCCTCCTCTTTACTCGGAAATACGCAATGAATGGGAAAGCGGCATTGTGGAAGCCTATCTGAATGGTGAACTGGAAGAGGAAAACGAGAACAGCAACCATCCCGCTGTGAATTCTACAGACAATCTTTCCAGCAGGAAAGTTACGGCATATACGCCTGTCGGCAATGACGATACGTGGCTGTCTTATTATGATGCAGCTACCAAATTCAGTTGCCAGTATCCTACCAACTGGACAAAAATAACAGGAGCAAAAGGAATAATTGACAGTGCGGAACCTCCATTACTCATGCTGGTCAACGGAGGGAATCAATTAACGATTACCGCCCTCACCTACGACACGCAGAAGGAGTTTGAACACATGAAAGAGTTATCACTCACTCTCCCGCGAAATACACAAGGGGAACCGTCAGAAGATTACCAACTAAGCAATGTCAACATCAACGGACTCCCTATGACAAAGATCACGAATCCCCTGCACATCGGGGCTCCTGATGAACCGGGAGAGGATGTAAAACAAATAGTGTTGCATTATTTTCAAGAGAGCAAGAAACGATCTTTTGCCATTGTCATGCTTGTCTATGACGAAGAAGCTGAAACCGATCTGAATGCCATTACATCAAGTATTCAGATCACCCAATAAAGAGAATATGAGAGTATATATCCAAGTCAAACAGTTAGGAAAACGAAAGTGCAGTATCGAAAAGATTCCTATCGATTTTCCTGTTCCGCCTGTCAATGTACAGGGGTTGATCGAAGCCATCGTCAGTTGGCAAGTCTGCGAATACAATGAACGCTTGCAACAGAGCGAAGTGCTGAAATACCTCACACAGGAAGAAGTGGAAAATAAAACAGCTTCCGGCAAAGTAGGGTTTGCAGTAAATTATAACGGCAAACCAGCTGTAGAAGTCGAAGCGATCACCAATGCCCTGCAATCCTACGAGGACGGGATTTTTCGTATCTTCATGGATGATGCGGAAGCCGGGGACTTATCCTCTCCCATCCAACTTAAAGAAGAATCGACCCTGACCTTCATCCGGCTCGCCATGCTGTCGGGAAGATTGTGGTAATCATTATCCTATAAAACACATTGAAAACGAAAAGAATCATGAGACTGATTTATAATGACGCATTAAATAAACGGATTGCTCCATACCTTGAAAGGTTAACAAAAAAGAGAACCAGTTTAGACAAAGAGACAATGACACTGTTGGATGTATTCATGCAATACTTCAACATGGATACCCGATATGGTGCATACAGCGATAAATTAGAGCCTTGCATCATCTATATTATCCAAGAAGAAAAGATTAAAAGCGTTGCCAATCTTTTCGACGGTAAGTTGAACAAGCTACTCCGCTATCTATTGGGAGACGAGTACGCCCACCTATTCCACACCTATCTGGAGCTCAAAGCACGGTGTCCGTACACTCACGGATACTCGCGCCGGTCGCAACGGTCGGCAAATCCTCTTCTGCATATCGGCCACGTTATAGATGCATTGACCCAGTTTCTGAAACTGCGCGCCACCGGATTTACGGATCAAGCCGTACTGAACGGAGGAAACACTCCGGAAGAAATAGAAGCATACAAGGATTCGATGAACTGCCAGAACTGGATGGCCGCCCAAATAGCAGAAGGCAACCAGACTGTCATTAAGCATCTCAACAGCGTGCTAACCAGCGAAAATAACGCCAACCGCCTCAATCAGGGACATTTTCAGGCTATTGCAATGAGCGGATACCGCCCCTTACTGGAACTGGAAGGAAAGTTACTTCTGGCAGCCAAATTACAGGAAGGGCTCCGTCAAGCTATCGTGGAAACGATGGACGAAGGATGTCCCGAAAGTTATCTCCATCTTTTTTCGGTCATCTGCGACAACGGTCTGGAACGATTTGCTTCCGTGAAACGCGGTATTGCAGTCAGTACGGGGATTGGAGAACAAGACAGCAGCGAACGTATCACCAATAAATATGTAGAACTGATCCATCGTTTTCTGAACGACCGGAAACAGGCACACGCTGCTCTTCAAAGCAAAGATACAGTCGAACTCTATCTGGCTTTATGGAGCATCGGATTCTATAATACGGAAGAGATTCAGACGCTTGTGCCGGAAATTATCAAGAAAGGTGCTAAATATCAGGTACAGACGTTACTTTATTTCTTGCGCTGTACACAATATTCCGGCATGAACCACCGAATCAGCAAAAATGCCTTCGAAAGATGGCATAAGGAACCGTCGGTGGTAGCGGCTATCTTACCGTTGTATCTGTCCGGTCTCTATCTTAGCCGGTACGGAGGACACAAAGATGTCCCGTCACTCCACGACTATTTTGATAGCAAAGAAGAGGCGGTCCGCCATTATGAATATCTGAAGCAAGTCTATCAGTCCATCTCCGCCAAAGAGATTTATTCTCCTTATGTGTTCCCTTGGGAAAGCGCAGAGCTCACCCGTTCGGAAATCGTTCTCAAGATGGCATATATCACCTGGATGACCAATAACTCTGCATTGAAAGACGACCTTTGCAGCTATCTGCCCTCTCTGGATACTTATATGCGGGCAGGCTATATCGGTGTCGTATTAGCTCCACCGACCAGTCCGCTACAGGAAGAATATGTACTGCAATCATTGGGCGACCGTTCGCAAGATGTGCGTGAAGAAGCATATAAAGCATTGTCCGAGATGACCTTATCGCCCGAACAGAACCAGAAAGTAGAAGAGTTGCTGCGCTTCAAATATAGTGAAATGCGTATCCATGCCATCAATCTGCTGATGAAACAGCCCAAAGAACAGCTAGCCGGCAGCATCCGCCGCTTGCTAACAGACAAGGTTGCCGAACGCCGCCTGGCAGGATTGGACATGATGAAGACCATACACAACGTAGAATTCCTGCAAGATATCTATCAGGAATTGATTCCGACAGTCAAAGAGATTCAGAAGCCGAACGCAAAAGAAAAAGTATTGATAGAATCTCTGATTGGCAATGGAACAGAAGAGAGCGTCACACAACATTATACCAAAGATAACGGTTTTGGTCTGTACGATCCGTCTCTTGAAGTCAATCTGCCGGAAATTACCCAGGACAAAGGATTCAACGTTAAAAAAGCATTCGAATTCATTTGCTTCGGAAGGGCCAAACTCGTTTTCAAGAAACTAAGCAAATACATCGAAACCTACAAGAATGAAGAATTCAAGAATGGGTACGGAGAAGCACGCCTGATAGGTAACAGTGTCCTGATAAACTGGAGCAACTACGGAGGATTGAGCGGACTCGGATTCCCGGAATTGTGGAAAGCCTTCTACGAAGAAGAAATAGGAAGCTATGACAAATTGCTGATGATGAGTTTCATGCTTGCATCGACAGGTGCTCCCAAAGACAAGGACGACTACGATGAAGAGGATGAAGAAGACATCAAGGCAGCCCAGAAGTCAAGTAATACTTTTGAGCCGCTTGTCAACCGTATGTATGCCGGCATCACTTACCGCGGATTGCAGAAAGACCTCCGCAAGATGCCGTACTATGAACAGATGAGTGATATCATCGAAGCACTGGCATACGAGTACAAAGATGAAGCCGTCTATCAACGACTGGCTGTCAATATGCTACTCCAACTGTTGCCTTTGCTGAATACCAAAAACATTTTCCGCCAGTACACCAGTAAGCATGCATGGCTCCAGGACAAACTGGAATACGGAGAAAAACAAGTCGTTTATCCAATACATAACAACAAATTCGTGAACTTCTGGCTCGAAATGCCTCAAAAGCCCATGAGTGATGATTTATTTATCCGTTACTTCACGGTGCGCTATCAGCTTTATAAGCTCACCAACTACATGGAGCATACCCCCGAACTGGAGGAAACGGACTCTTATCTTCATGCCACGGACTTTGCCCGTGCCTGGATGCTGGGAATCATCCCGACAGAGGAAGTATACCGTGAAATGATAGGACGCATCAGCTCTCCCAGCCAGATTAAAGCAATCACCATGGTATTGAACGACAATGTTCGTTTCAACAAGGAAAAAGAAAGATACGCCGATATCAAAAACATCGACTTCTCCCTCTTCCGTTCCCTCGCCCAAAAGGTGGTAGACCGGATTCTTGAAATCGAATTAAAACGCGGAGACTCCGAGACACAAGTCACCTCCCTTGCAGAAGAACTAAGCTACGTCTATGGAGCCGAAACATTTATCCGTATTCTGCAAGCATTCGGCAAAGATACTTTCATACGTGACAGTTACAACTGGGGCAGCACCAAACGGGGTGTATTGAGCAGCTTGCTTCATGCTTGCCATCCCCTGCCTACGGACACCAGCGAGAAGCTGAAGAAACTGGCGAAGCAGGCCGAAATCAGCGACGAGCGACTGGTAGAAGCCGCCATGTTCGCCCCGCAATGGATTGAACTGACCGAAAAGGCAATAGGCTGGAAAGGACTGACAAGTGCAGCCTATTATTTCCACGCCCACACCAATGAAACGTGTGACGACAAGAAGAAAGCGATTATCGCCCGCTACACCCCCATCGACGTGGATGACCTGCAGGAAGGTGCTTTTGACATCGACTGGTTCAAAGATGCATTTAAGACAATTGGCAAGCAACGCTTCGAGGTGGTCTACAATGCCGCTAAATATATTTCATGCAGCAACAGCCATACCCGTGCCCGTAAGTTTGCCGATGCTACCAACGGTGCAGTGAAGGCGGCAGATATAAAGAAAGAAATAATAGCCAAGCGCAACAAAGACTTATTGATGAGCTACGGCCTCATCCCATTGGGACGGAAGCCGGATAAAGAACTGCTGGTTCGTTATCAATACCTGCAAAAATTCCTGAAAGAGAGCAAGGAATTCGGTGCTCAAAGGCAGGAAAGCGAAAAGAAAGCGGTAAACATCGCCCTGCAAAACCTGGCACGCAACTCTGGTTACGGAGACGTCACCCGCCTGACCTGGAGCATGGAAACCGAACTGATTAAAGAACTTCTTCCCTACCTGTCTCCCCAAAAGATAGACGGCGTAGAAGTGTATGTACAAATCAACGAGGAAGGCAAATCGGAGATTAAGCAAATCAAAGACGGCAAAGAACTCAACAGCATGCCTGCCAAACTGAAAAAGCATCCGTATATAGAAGAACTGAAAGCGGTGCACAAAAAGCTGAAAGACCAGTACACCCGTTCGCGCATCATGCTGGAACAGGCGATGGAAGACTGCACCCGTTTTGAAGAAAACGAATTGCGCAAGCTGATGCAGAATCCTGTCATCTGGCCATTATTGAAACATCTCGTCTTCATCTGCAACGGACAGACAGGCTTCTACACCGATGGATTGCTGGTTACAGTGAATGCCGTTTGCCTCCCGTTAAAACCGAAAGACGAGTTACGCATCGCACACCCCACAGACCTGTATACAAGCGGAGACTGGCATGCTTACCAAAAATTCCTGTTTGATAAATCAATCCGCCAACCTTTCAAACAGGTGTTCCGCGAACTTTACGTTCCGACTCCGGAAGAAGTAGAAGCCACTCAATCCCGCCGTTATGCCGGAAATCAGATTCAACCACAGAAAACGGTTGCCGTACTGAAAGGACGCCGTTGGGTAGCCGATTATGAGGATGGTCTCCAAAAGATATATTACAAAGAGAATATCATCGCCACCATCTATGCCATGGCAGACTGGTTCTCCCCTGCCGACATCGAAGCTCCGACATTGGAATATGTCTGCTTCCATAGCCGCAAAGACTACAAGTTGATGAAAATCTCGGAGATTCCTCCTGTCATCTTCTCCGAAGTAATGAGAGATGTAGATCTGGCAGTGAGCGTAGCCCATGCCGGAAGCGTTGACCCGGAAACCAGCCACTCTACCATCGAGATGCGCAGCGTACTGGTGGAACTGACGATACCGTTGTTCCATTTCAAGAACGTGACAATAAAAGGAAGTTTTGCTCACATCGAAGGCAAAC
This sequence comes from Bacteroides sp. BFG-606, assembly GCF_024788145.1. Classification (NCBI taxonomy): domain Bacteria; kingdom Pseudomonadati; phylum Bacteroidota; class Bacteroidia; order Bacteroidales; family Bacteroidaceae; genus Bacteroides; species Bacteroides sp. BFG-606. The sequence goes on from NZ_JANUIL010000001.1 coordinate 6,033,223, forward strand.
TGGGTAAGTACAATATTCATCTGGGCAGCGGTGTGATCCATCAGGAAGGTGGTGCACAGATAGCCGTTCTTCCGGTACATTCACAGAATCGCGGACGCCTGTTCCTGCCTTTCGTAGATGAAGATCCGAAGACTGCCGAGATACTGACTAAGATTATCTTCTTTGCAGAAGACGATAAAATAAAAGATCCAAGCATCCTGAACCAAATCAAATAGTAAAGAGATGGCAGAAAATTTAATCATCCACACAGGAAGCAAGGAAGAAAAGTACCGGGAGTTACTTCCACAACTGCATTCTTTGGTAAGTACGGAAGCGGATCTCATTGCCAATCTTGCCAATATGGCAGCAGCCTTAAAGCAGACTTTCGGTTTCTTCTGGGTAGGCTTTTACCTTGTGAAAGGGGAAGAACTCGTACTGGGTCCGTTTCAAGGCCCCATTGCCTGCACTCGCATCCGCTTTGGCAGAGGAGTTTGCGGAACTGCCTGGAAAGAAGCCCGCACACTGATTGTTCCTGATGTAGAACAGTTTCCCGGACACATAGCCTGTAGTTTGGACTCGAAATCGGAAATAGTAGTACCGATCCTCAAGCAGGGCAAAGTTGTCGGGGTGCTGGATATCGACAGTGATACATTGGATAGCTTCGACACTATCGACGCACGCTATCTGGAAGAGATTTGTACGTATATTGTATTATAAAATAACGGTATAAACGTCCTGAAAAAATGGAGGCTTTGATTGAATGAATCAGAGCCTCCGTTTACTATAAATAGAACCTCTGTTCGAATCAAACAGAGGCTCTGTTTTTTTACCAGTCCATATCTTCTATTTCCCGTTCCCGATACAGCAAAAGTTGTTTGCGAAGCGAACTCATTTCGTGCCTCATATCTTCCATCCTTTCCAACAAATGATGAATGGCATCGATACCTTCCATATTGATGGATAAGTCGTAGTACATTCTGCTATAACGTTCCACGTTCGGGAGTTCCGACAAAAGCAGATAATGTTCGCCGCCTTCGGTATGCACGTTAATCAAACCGCCCTCTTCCAACATTTCGATGAATGAAGGCTCAATATGACATTTGTGACAGTATTCACTGACAATTATTAATTCGGTCTGCATAGTACTCATTCATTTTAGTTCATACTCTGTAATTGACGGAACAACTCTTTTTGTTTGTCGGTCAAGTTCGTAGGAATCTTGACAGAATAGGTCACAATCAAGTCACCGAATTGTCCTTCCTTCTTATAAACCGGAAATCCTTTACCTTTCAGACGGACTTTCGTACCGTTCTGCGTTTCCGGTTTTATCTTCAGTTTCACTTTACCGTCCAGCGTGTCGACTACTTTCTCGCCTCCCAATACGGCAGAGTAAAGGTCTACTTCCACATCTACGTACAGATCGTCGCCCAAGCGTTTGAACACCGGATCTTCAGCTATCACGAACGTAATGTACAAGTCGCCCGCAGGTCCTCCGTTGACACCCTCGGCTCCGTAGCCTTTCAGTTTAATAACCTGTCCGTCGGCTACACCGGCAGGGATAGTGATACGTACCTGTTTACCATTTACGGTCAATATCTGCTTATGCGTTTGAGCAGCATCACGAAGGGAAAGATGAAGTTCGGCATTAAAGTCCTGTCCGCGGAATCCCGCAGAGCCTTGTCCTCTTCCTCCCCGATGTCCGAACATGGATTCGAAGAAATCGGAAAATCCACTGGCATTGCCACCGGAGAATCCCTCTCCATCGGAACTATACCAATAGGTTCCGTTACCGTCGGAGAAACCCTGCCCCGCACCACCGAATCCGCCGAAACCTCCTGCACCGCCAAAGCCTCCGGCTTGTTGCTGTGCACGTTTCTGTGCTTCGAATTCATCGGCATGCTTCCAATGTTCTCCGTACTCGTCATACTTTTTACGTTTCTCCGGATCACTTAGTACCTCATTGGCTTCATTGATTTCCTGAAACTTATCCTTTGCACTCGGGTCATTAGGATTCAAGTCAGGATGATATTTCCGGGCCAACTTACGAAAAGCCTTTTTGATATCATTCTGCGAAGCACTTTTGTCTACTCCAAGAATCTTGTAATAATCTATATAGGCCATGTTTTATGAATTTAATCGTTCATACATCATAAGGCAAATAACACGCCAATCCCGCTTTTGGATGCAAAAATTAAAATAAATAAGTATTAAGTATCAAGTATTAAGTATTATACCTAATACTTAATATCCTTCTTTTCCAGCATCTGGAAGTCTTGCTTCTTCATGCCCAAATCATCCAACGGACGGGGTTCATTGTGATCGTTCAGATAAACTCTCGGTTTTAGGACGTAGTGCGAAGCTGTTACAGCCTGCGAATCATCCCGGTAAGGGGTTTCTATTCCACCTAAAGACAGCATGGTCGGGAAGAAAGAACTGCTGGAGGAAATATTCTTATCCTTATTACCAATGGCGGTACTCCAGTGTTCGGGATAGCTTTCACGGTAGTTGCCAGACATCCAGATAAGGAACGGAACGTGAAGCTGATAATAAGAAGGTACAGGAGAAGCGTGAAGGAACAGATGACGGGAATCGTCGAAAATGTCCTCTCCATGATCGGAAGTGTAGAGCATGGCGGCATCTGTCTGCTGATTTTCCAGTATGCGGATAAGCCGTGACAAGAAACGGTCTGTATAACGGATAGAGTTATCGTAGGCATTTATCAGATTATCCCGGTATTTCCTTTCCGCATCAACCGGATAATCGGGTGTAAAGAAAGCATCTTCTGACGGATAACGTTCACGATAGTTAAAGTGGGAACCGTAAGTGTGAAGTACGATGAATTGTTTCGTCGCACCTTTCGCCAGTTCCTCCTCCACCAATTTCAGAAGTTCGTCGTCAGAAGGATTGTAGGAAGAACTGACAGAATCTTCTTTTATAAAATCATATGTATCGGCTTCCATTCCGAAGAAGTCAATAAACGAATGGTTGTAACGTTGGTTGGAGAAAAAAGCCGTCCGGAAACCTGCCTCTTTGAAAGCAGTGATGATTCCTTTCTGATGGTAGATAGAGTCGTAGTTGCAAGCAGTAGCGTCCGACATCAGCATGGGGACACTTTTATGTGTCGTATTCGACTCTGTCAGTACTTTCGGGAAAGCAATCAGACCCGGTTGCCGGGATAAAAGCGGGTTTGTTTCACGTTCGTAACCATACAGTTGCCAGTTCAGGGCACGGGAGGTTTCTCCTACAACCATTACGTATACTTCCCGTTTTTCTTCCGGATGCGTAGGGCGGGCATGAAAAGTAAAGTCCTTGGATGTACGGTGATAATCCTGCGTCAAAGCGGTTCGCTGGAAGGCAAGACCTACGTTGTAGCATACATTCAGCGGGTATAAATCAGACTTCAACTCATATCCCGGGTCTTGCATATAGGCTCCGACAAGACTAAGGAGAGAGATTCCAAAGACTATGGAGGCTTTCTTCCGTTCTCTGCGGATAAATTCTGCCGTGAGTTTCCGCTTGCGTACAATTGAAATGGTTCCCAATATCAAAGCGGGCACGTAGAGTATGATTACGGCAATAATGGCAGGTGTGAGGTTATCAAGCAGTTCCAAGGCTTCACTCGAATTGGTGGTAACCAGATTCAGAAACATATCGACAGCGATAATGGACTGGCCGAACAAATAGAGCAGCACGATCTGAAAGGCTCCGAAGAACAGAAACAGGAATAAAATCCAAAGCATCTTGCCGCAATTCCTCGACAAAGTCATCAACAGGTAATAGCAACCGAAAGGTAACAACACATTGGCGACTTTTGCCATAAATGGTAAAGGTTCTGTAAAACAGAGTACCATATTAGGTACTATCAAGATAAACAGGAACAGATAAAACAGATGTTCCTGATTCTCCAACCAATTCTTTATATTCTTAAAAAGCTTCATTGATGTTAAAAATAAATCCGGTCTGGTGTTTGCCAAACCCTAAATCCAAACGTACATTTACTCTCTTCTTAAACTCCCAACGATAACCGAAACCATAATTAGGCAGAATATGTTTCGGGGTGAACTCGGAGAGTCGCGGAAAAATCGTTCCCGCTCCTGCCCATACTGCCACTCCATTCCGCTTCCAAACGTGTTGACGGAGTTCTATCTGTGCATCCATAGCACACTTGTCCCGATAGCGTCCTTCGTAATATCCACGCATCGAGTAGGAACTTCCCAGCGTTGCCATCAAGCCCCAGGGGGTATCTCCATAAGTAAGCAATGTGTGGAATTGCCCCGCCAATACTCCGCCCTTCCATACCGGTTGATAATAGCTGGTAGTGAGTTCTGTGCTGCTAAACGCATATTTATTGCCGAGAAAAGCCGGACTGAACCGTTGGTCTATCCGCAAGTAATAGCCATGATATGCATTTGTCAGGAAATCACGTGAATCGTAAAGGAGGGAAAGCCCCAGGCTGGTATTGGTAGTCCGTGCAGCCATTCCTTCCCATAGTTCCGGTTTATCAAAGTCCCGCCCGTCGATATAATCAAATACGGCCATCGGTCCGATGTAGAAGTTCTTTGCCAGCCGGAACATAAAATCAACTTTCACCTGTGCTTGAAAACGTTTATAGTCGCTTTCATTATCAGAGTTGGCTCCATTGTCATATCCCCGTCCCCAATACAGGCTGGGGAAAGAATAGAAATACAGATTGTAATTCAACCGGTATTTATCTTGCGGGAACAGATGGTTTCCACGGACTCCCAACAAATAGAAGCCAACCGTCGACACATCTCCGTAAAGAGAAACATTGGAGGGAGGAAGAAGCGAATCGATCCGATCGGTGCGATATAATCCGGCTGCCACCAGTCCGAGTCCGAACTTGGTATCACTGGAATAGTGAGGACCGCCTATCACACTGAAATCAAACTTTTTATTCTTTTTTTCCTTATTGGCATCATTGAAGTAATCAAGAAACTTCTTAAAGAAGCTGCGCTTCGCCGGAACAGAATCTTCAATGGTTACAGGTATAGAATCCTCCGGCAGTTCAATTTTAGTAGAATGCAGCTGCGCGCCCAATGGGGTTTGTGTCAATAACAAAATCGCGAATATGATTAGCCTGTTCTGTCTAGTATTCATAATCATAAGAAGTAGAAAACTTTGCGGACAAAGTTAGTTTCAAACTTCTTATTACAACAGAGTTTCAGGCGCTTTTGTTGTTCCGGATTTCCTTTTTAACGTTTTAAAAGTCTTATAAACTCGCCTACATCCTCCTCTGTGGTATCAAAAGAAGTTACCAGACGGATTTCATTCTTCTCTTCGTTCCAGAAATAAAAGAAATAAGACTCCAGCATCCGGTCGATAACCGGGCGGGGCATGGTGAGGAATAACTGGTTACTTTCGGCTTTTTGAGTGAAAGTTACTTCGGGCAGTTTCTTCAATTCAGCATAGAGTTTAGCAGCCATTGCATTGGCATGACTGGCATTCTTCAGCCAGAGGTTATCTGTGAGATATGCTGTAAACTGGCAAGAGAGGTAACGCATCTTCGACGCTAATTGGGCGGATTGCTTACGGATGAAGCGGGCTTCCGATTGCAAGTCTTTATTAAATACAATCACGCACTCTCCCATCATCAGTCCGTTCTTCGTTCCGCCGAAACTAAGAATATCGACTCCGCAATCTACTGTCAGTTCTTTTAAGGTAAGATTCAAAGCAGCACAGGCGTTGGCTATTCTGGCTCCGTCCATGTGTACATACATGCCATTCAGATGGGCAAAGTCTGTCAGACGTTTCAATTCTTCGGGAGTATAAATGGTGCCAAGTTCGGTACATTGGGAGATGTAGAGGGCTCTGGGTTGTGAATGGTGCTGGTCGCCGAAACCATGCAGATAAGGTTGCATCAATTCCGGGGTAAGTTTACCGTCAGGAGTGGCGATCGGGCGAATCTGACAACCTGTCATTTTCACGGGAGAGCCGCATTCATCTACATAGATATGAGCCGTTTCCGCACAAAAGATGGAATGATACGGACGGGTCATCAACTGCAATGCTACCACGTTGCTACCTGTTCCGTTAAATACAAACAAGGGGACACAGTTGGGCGTAAAGGTATCCTTTATCTTCGCTACGGCTTCTTCTGTCCATTTATCATCGCCATATCCTAAAGAATGGTCTATATTGGCCCGGTTCAATGCTTCCATTACCAACGGATGCACACCGGAATTATTGTCGGAGGCAAAACTTCTCATTGTTTCTTACATTTTAATTCGTGATGCAAAGTAACAGAATTATTTCCGGAAATCCATTGAAAGGAAGATACATAAAGCAGAAAAAGGATAAAAAACGAGAATCTCCGAAGTGCTGATTATGCTGTCATTCCTCCGGAGATTCTTCTGTTCTCGTTAAAGTGTCAAACTCTTTTAGCCAATATAAACATTCACACAGAGATATACATAAAGTTCTTCATCGCACTGATCGAACTCTATTTTGCTCTCTCTTGACAACCAGCCCAAAGCGGCACCCAGCTCTTTATCTTTCAGCCCGGATTTTCTCTTCAAAAGTCCATAGCTCCACTTCTCATTATTACTAAGCAGTTGCCAAACCTTACCGGCATTCACACCGATTTCATTTCTGTTCATTTTTCTAGAGTAATTAAGAGGTTTAATACATTAGGTTAAGATTTCGCCTATAAAGATAACAAAAGGATACTGCAATTGTTTATGCGTCTTTACTAAAAGATTGTTACAGAATTAATTTTAACATAAAAGCGGTGATGTGTCCCGACACAAAGGTGTTATTAGTATATGTTAAATTAGAACTTTTCTTTGCAGCCATCTGTTATTACATAAAAATCAATCCTAAACCAATTACAGCTATGGCAAAAAAAATAGCAGAACAACTGATAGATACTCTGGTAAAATCCGGAGTTGAACGCATCTACGCCGTAACAGGCGACAGTCTGAATGAAGTAAACGAAGCAGTCAGAAAAAACGATCAAGTAAAATGGATACATGTGCGCCACGAAGAAACAGGAGCATATGCCGCTGCTGCAGAAGCACAACTGACCGGTCGTCCGGGATGCTGTGCGGGAAGTAGCGGACCGGGGCATGTTCATCTGATTAACGGCTTGTATGACGCACACCGATCCGGCGCACCGGTAATCGCCATCGCCTCTACAATTCCTACCGGTGAATTCGGCACGGAATATTTTCAGGAGACGAATACCATCAAACTTTTTAACGATTGCAGTTATTATAATGAAGTAGCCACTACTCCCAAGCAATTTCCACGTATGCTCCAGTCGGCCATACAAACGGCTGTCACCCGCAAAGGGGTGTCCGTTATCGGGCTTCCGGGTGACTTGGCAAAGGCTTCTGCCGTTGCTGTCGACTCGTCGGTTATCAACTATCCTGCCCCACCGGAAGTTTGTCCGTCGGAAGAAGATCTGGCTCAATTAGCCGAGTTGTTAAACAAACATACACGCATCACTCTTTTCTGCGGCATCGGTTGCCGGGGAGCTCACGAGGAAGTGATTGCGCTTTCCGAGAAGCTGAACGCTCCGGTTGTATATACTTTCAAAGGAAAGATGGAGGTGCAATATGAAAATCCGTATGAAGTGGGTATGACCGGATTGCTGGGAATGCCGTCGGGCTATTACAGTATGCATGAAGCCGAAGTGCTTCTCATGCTCGGCACTGACTTTCCATATTCCGCTTTCTTGCCGGATGACATCAAGATAGCACAGATTGACATAAAGCCCGAACGTCTGGGACGCCGTGCAAAGGTGGATATCGGACTTTGCGGTGATGTTAAACTTAGCATCCAAAGTTTATTGCGTATGCTGAATCCGAAGACGGATGATTCGTTCCTGTTGAAACAACTCAAAAGATATGAAGGAGTAAAGAAGGATCTGGCTGCTTACACGGAAGATAAAGGTGATGTAAATAAGATTCATCCCGAATATGTGATGTCCGAAATAGACAAACTAAGTTCGGATGATGCTGTGTTCACAGTAGATACGGGAATGACTTGTGTGTGGGGAGCGCGTTATCTGCAAGCAACAGGCAAACGCCACATGCTGGGTTCTTTCAATCACGGTTCTATGGCAAATGCTTTGCCGCAAGCCATCGGCGCCGCACTAGCTTATCCGGATCGTCAGGTAGTGGCACTTTGCGGAGACGGCGGACTGTCTATGACTCTAGGAGATTTGGAAACTGTTGTCCAATATAAGTTGCCGATCAAAATCATCGTATTCAACAACCGCTCACTAGGAATGGTGAAGTTGGAAATGGAAGTGGACGGACTGCCGGACTGGCAGACAAATATGCTGAATCCGGACTTTGCCCAAGTGGCTGAAGCAATGGGAATGGCAGGCTTTAATGTCAGCGATCCGGAAGAAGTATTGACTACCTTACTTAATGCATTCGAACTGGATGGTCCGGTACTTGTCAATATCATGACTGATCCGAATGCACTGGCCATGCCTCCGAAAATCGAATTCGGACAAATGGTGGGTTTTGCACAGTCAATGTACAAGTTGTTAATCAACGGTCGCTCACAAGAAGTTATTGATACTATCAATTCTAACTTTAAGCATATACGGGAGGTATTTTAAGTTATTCTCTTTTTAGGATCTTCAATACCTCTCCCAAAGTATGACTTACTATTATTGCTAATCGCAATAAGGTAAGTCATACCTTTTTATAGTCTATTTTATAGTCTATCTTGAAGTGGAAATCATTTTATTTTCTTATGTTTGCAATTATCAAAAAGTAAAAACACATGGAAAAGCCCGACCTTTCGCCTTTATCCCGACAAGCTCTACATGCAGATAAAAAACAGTGGAATCAATTCCTTTCTATTTTTTTATTGGCAGTGGGCGTTGGCTTTACAGTGGCAGGCATCGTCTTCTTTTTTGCCTATAACTGGGATGAACTACCTAAATTTGCCAAATTAGGAATGGTAGAAGTATTATTAGTAGTCTCTGTCCTGCTCGCTACATTTACCCGTTGGAGTAAGCTCGTCAAACAAATTCACCTCACCGGAGCTACATTTCTGATAGGTACGCTTTTCGCTGTCTTCGGACAAATTTACCAAACAGGGGCCGATGCTTACGATCTCTTTCTGGGATGGACTCTTTTCACCATTCTCTGGGCGATTGCTATCCGCTTCGCTCCGTTATGGCTGACGTTCATCGGATTACTCTGTACTACGATATGGCTGTATAATATACAAATTGCCGGCTATGGCTCTTGGGAAATAACTCTATTGGGCAATGCAGTAACCTGGATATGTGCCGTGGCAACTATTATTACGGAATGGATGAGTGCAAAAGGTCATTTGAACAGAAACAATCGTTGGTTTGTCAGTCTTCTTTCGTTGGCTACCATTCTACACACCAGCTTTCTGTTAATGGCGGCCATCTGTGATGATTATACCATATTATCTGTTCCTCTCATAACTACTGTCCTTCTATTCGCAGCGGGACTTTGGTACGGATGGAGAGAAAAGAGTCTGTTCTATCTGGCTATCATTCCTTTTGCCACATTAATGATTTTATTGACTACATTCATATCTAAAAGTGATCTTAGGCATGTTCAGATATTTTTCTATGGAGGAATCATTGTCATCACCGGAACAACTTTACTCATTTACATCATTCTTCATCTAAAAAAGCAATGGTATGGCACAAAAGCATAACCTCACTATTCAAGTCGTATCCATTATCGGGGGAATCCTGACGGCTATTTTCTTTCTGGGATTTCTGGCACTTGCCAGAATCATTCAATCCGAGATTTCCAGTCTGGTTATAGGAACTTTGTTAATCATTACTACGTTAATAATCAGCCGCGTCGTTATCCGGCCTTTTCTGGATGCAATGAACATCACTTTATATATAGCAGGATGCGTATTGACAGGCTTTGGCATGAGTGCTAATATTCATGCCCTCTTCTTTATACTTATAATAATCAGTATACTCACTTTCTTTTTATCAAGAGGATTCATTCTCCCCTTTCTTTCAGTCATTCTGTTTAATATATCTTTATTTGGAGAAATTGCCTATGTCTTTTCTTCGTTTTATCCCCTGCAAATAGCAGTAATCCCTATCCTTGGAGCATTTCTATTTATCAATATCTTCGAAGTAAAGCTGTTTGAGTGGATAGAGAGGGGGAATTACTTTTTTAAATACAGACCGTTTCATGCCGGTTTATTTATATCCAGTATCGTCTCACTGGGAGGATTATCAATCAATTATCTGGTATCGGAAACAAATAGCTGGCTCGTATCGGGCATATCGTCCGTTTGTATATGGGTAGGACTTCTTATCATAATTCAACAAATCATGCAAGTCATGAAAGTCGACAATCCGGTGAATCAGATTGGTATCTACGTTCTTTGTATTATCATCTGTCTGCCTACTGTATTTGCTCCTTATTTATCCGGCAGTTTGTTACTGATTTTAATATGTTTTCATTATGGTTATAGAGCAGAGTGTGCCGCTGCACTTCTTCTCTTTATCTATGCCGTTTCCAAATACTATTATGATTTGAATTTGAGCCTGCTCACCAAATCCATTACGCTTTTCTTCATCGGAATTGCATGTATTGCAGCCTGGTATTTCTTCACTCAAAAAAGAACAAGACATGAAAAAATATAGCCGAATATTGATTATCGTAAACCTGATACTGTTACTAGGGTATTTCAACTGGTCGGTTTATAAGAAAGAGCAGATATTGAAAGACGGACAGTTGGTTTTGTTACAGTTAGTTCCTGTCGATCCCCGCTCTCTCATGCAAGGAGACTATATGAGACTTAACTACCAGGAAGCCTCATCAGCTCTGGTAGACGAACAAACTGCCACACGCGGTTATGCCGTACTTCGAACTGACAGTAATCAGGTAGGAGAAATAGTGCGACTGCAAAACACTTTAGAACCGGTAAACAGCGGTGAACTGGTCATCAAATATAAAATAGTACATCACAGGCTCTTCCTCGGTGCCGAATCTTTCTTCTTTGAAGAGGGACAAGATACTCTTTATCAAAAAGCCATGTATGGCGGACTGAAAGTGAATGATAAAGGACAAAACTTACTTGTAGGACTGTATGATAAAGACTTTCATCGTATTCAATCCGATAAATAAATTAATAATGAGAAGACCCGGACTTTCACAAGCCCGGGCTCTCTATACTCTCAAAACATCTCCTTAATCTATAGGGAAATAAGGGACTAGCAAATTGGTTCTAGTGCAAATAAGGAGATGTTATGAAATAAAAAAAGGGATACCTGTGGGAAATAAGGGAGGTATCCCTTTCTATAAGAAGAACAGAATTGGAAGGATTGACTTTCACAAGCCAAATCCTTCACTCTGTTTCTTCTCGGCGTATTCTTCACACAAGGTGAAGAAGGGTTTTATCTGTTTTACTTCACATTAGCAGGTATAGTTACTGTTATTACATTATTATTTGCATAATTAGTAATTGTACCCCATTGTGAGCTAGCAACAATCATTACGTAAGCGGTATAATCAGTTTGGAAATTATATCCTTTACCAGTAGTTGTAAATGACAACTTACCATCATTACCAACTGTTAAGTATGGACAAGTTGTATCTTTGCCTTTAGCATCTACAAATTTGAATGAAGGAGCAGTCAGACCATAAATAGCGAGTGGAGTAGCTGTGCCAAACTCAACTTGGTCATCTACCTGACTACCATCTTTCCACATAGCTTTACCTCTCATATCATTCCAACTAAATCCATCGGCCAAAGGATAAACACCAGCCTTGCTGTTCAGTTCTACTGCTTTCTTACCAGCAACCCAAGAACCACTAATATCATTGATATTTACATCAGCTGTTAATTTCTGAAGAGGTGTAGTCGTACCCGCTAAAGACACTGTAGCAACGATTTGTACTTTCGCATCTTTTCCATCTGTAGTCTTACCTGTATATTCATCCTTCTTAAATGTCAATGTCGGTTCACTATAGCTAATACCTTTAATCTTATCCCAATTAGGAACATCAATTTTCAAAGTAGCACCTGTAACACCAGTAACAGCTACCTGCACAGCAGAATAGTTAGTAAACAGCTTAGATAAGTCATAGCTCAAAGTAATAGAAGATGGTTTTTCTTCCTGATCCAGTGTTGGAGTAAATCCAACTTTACCAGCTGTTGCTGTTCCACCCCAAAGATATTTATCTACTGCCAACTCTGCAATTTCAGGGTTTTGTACTGTAATAGTAGCAGTAACTATAATTTCTCTACCATCAGAAGTAAATTTAGCCTTAATAGGATAAACACCGGCAGGAGTTTGTGCTGCAATGACAGCTGTTAATTCATTTTTAGAAGAAGGATCTGTAGAAATAGCAAAATAAACTTTATCATTTGCTTCTTTCACTACTTCACCTGTCAAAGCTTGGAATTCAGTAAGAGTCAACTTCACGTCTTCAGCATCATAAATCTTATTCAATGGGAATTTCGAAGCTGCAACAGTTTGTGCGTCATTACTCCAAGTTGCAGGTTCAATCTTACCATAATCAATAGTAGCTTTTTTAGTTGTCTTAGTAACAGTCACTGTACCAATCTTCTTATCAGCAGCAGGAGTATAGAAGCCTGCAGCAGTCACTTTCGCATTAACATCTGTAACTTGGCCAATATAACTTGGAGTCTCATAGGCATTCAGCATTACAGCAGTACCACTAACCTTGAAGTAAGTGTCATTAACTACACTAAATGTTGTAGTCAAAGATTTTGGATCAAAGCCCGGATATTCAGACAATTCAACCTCTGACGGAGTAGTTCCATCTGCACTATTAGATACAGACAATACAACACGACCTTTATCGTTATATTCTGCCTTGCCATCTTTAACATCATAAGGAAGTTCCATATCTACATCAGTACCAGAATTTGCTTTATAATATGCATCTACCAAATACTTCTTTCCAACAATAGCTGCGAAATAATCAGAAGTAATATCTGTTTTACCTAATGTTTCTACTTTATCTTCTTTAGTAACTACGTGCATACACACAGCAAAGCTCTTTGTAGCATTAGACTTAATTGTATAAGTTACTAAGCCACCATCTACAACTGGCTTATCAACTACCACAAACTGATCTACCTGCACAGCTCTCGTCATTTCTCTATCTGCACTAAAAGTCACATCATAATTGTCTACAAATGATTCAGCAGCATCAGCAGGAGAAATACGGAACATAACTTCTTGAGTAGAAGCACCATCAAGAGTAATTGTTCCATAATTGGCATCTGCCGCTTTTGATTTAGCATACAACGTAGTAAAGTTTACTATTCTATCGGATGTCTTAGGAACAAATGATACGCTTTGCACCATCTTCTTGATAGCATTGATCTCATCTTGAAGTTCTTTCTTTAAGCTAGCAAGTGACGAATCTTCTTCTTTTAATTGTGCTTTTATTATAGCCTCAATTGCTTCTGTTAGATTTTTACTACCTGCAGGAAGACTCAACGCAGTCAAAGCCTGTCTGGATGCTTCAATTTGGTTTAGAATATCAGCATACTTCTCGTAATTATCATTCTCTTTAATGAAGGCATCTACAGCTTCTTGCAACTTTTCCAGTTCTGTCAATCTAGCCAGAATACCATCTTCTTTATCATATAAAAGAGTATAGCAATCTGTAATAAATGCTTCCATGGATTTCCAAACACCACCTGTCAAAGTAGAAACTTCATTATTGATAGCTTTAAAATCAGCTAAAGTAGCTTTCTGTACTACACCTTGAACATATGCAGCAATATCACCCTCTTTCTCTATTGCCTCTTTAATGCTATTATTGATTAATGCATCGAAGCTTGTGTTGTCAAATCCACTTAAATCACCTGATTCTTTATATTTTTGCTCTGCTTTTACCAAAGCATCCAAAGTTGATGATACTTTATTTAAAGCATCAATATCCGTTTTTAATTTAGCAATGGTTTCATCAGTCTTAAGATTCTCCCATGTTAACAAATTAGTCTTGTCTGCCAACTGTTTTGCAAGATCTGCCAATAAAGCTTCATCTCCCCCTTTAGCTAAGGCATCTTTCAAATCTTGAATTTCTTTTTCCAAAGCTGTAATATCAGCTTTCTTGTTCAACAGTTCTGTCAATTCACTTTTAGCTTTATCAACAGCCGCTTTCAATTCTTCCGAGCTGACCGGACTTGTAGATGTAATCTTATCAATTTGCTCCTGCAAATTTTTAACATCATCATCGTAGTCCTTACAACTTGTCACTGCTGTGCTAACTGCAAGTGCCAACGCCCCGAAGAACATCACTTTTACAAATTTTCTTTTCATAACTACTTAAAAATTACATTAATAATATATTATTAAACACTAAGTTTCAATAATAGCACAACCCGTTACTCTGTAGGTAACAGAGAAACCTTTGTGCCTGCTCTTCTGGAGTAGTCAATACTGAAAAATGATACTAAATGTGATGAAACTTTTTTACCCCTGCTTCTGAAAGGCAGTAGAGGGGAAGGAAATCTTTTGCAAAATTTAGAAGTTAACAAAGCCCTAATACAAAGAATCCGTGTGTTTTATTTGTTCTAGTTCTACTTTTGAATGCTTTATTAGAAAAAATGTGTGATTTCGTTTGGTTGTTTTAAGAAATATGCTCATATTTGCACCGATATTCATTCCCGTTACCTACAGAGTAACGGAATAATTTTCAAGCACTTACACCTGTCACTGAACGCTTCACAAAATCAAGAACTTGCTTATTTGCTTCATCAATTTTCTTATTCCTGAAAGGTTTCAGATAGGTTTCAGTGACGGTGATAGACGAATGTCCCATCGCTTCAGAAATAATACCCGGATGAATTTCACAATAATAAGCCGTCGTAGCCCAGGTATGACGGGCGGTGTACGAACTAAGTTTATCTCCCAATCCGAGCAATTCACCCAATAACATCAGCTGCTGGTTAAAGCTACGTAATGCAAGCTGATATTCGCGATAAGCCTCTTTGGTCCCTTCACGACTTCTCAACAACGGAAATAAATAAGGAGAAGAAGAATCACGATTCATGTATTTCTTTACCAAAGCCATTGCTTCCGGAGTCAATGTCACCGACAATGGCCGCCCTGTTTTACGCCTGCGATACGTTATTACATTATCGCGCAAATCACTCTTACGCAAATAAGCAAGATCGACAAACGGCATACCACGAAGCGAAAACATCAGGATGAATAGCTCCTGCGCCTGATATACCGCTAATGGTACACCCGATGTACGAGATAATTTAGTAAATACCTTCTTCATGTCCTCATCACCCAACGCACGTTTATGGTCAGCTCGCGTCCCGGTATAAACCGAACGAAACAAATGAGGAACATAAGGAGCCTTCTGAAGATCGACCGCACGATTGTAAACCGCACGAAAGGTCCGTAAATAGGTGGAAACAGTGTTCCAACTACATCCACGACTGCGAAGATATACTTCGAACCCTTTCAACCACTCCGAAGTCACTTCACTAAAAACAAAATCTTTTTTCCCACGATAAGCAATGATGGCATTCAGACTACTACGATAAACATGTGCAGTCCCAAAGTTTCCCTCCATCTGTAACCCAGTGGCTACCTGCTTCATAAATGCTAGTACTTTCAACATCTCATAATTTATTAATAATTTAGACGATAAATATACGAGTATTATCCCATCAATGGAAATACCTCGCATGAACAAACAAAGGAAACGGCTAAGATGTTCCAAAGACAAAAGAGTGCAAAAAGCCCGGACTTTCGCAAGCCCGGGCTTTCTATACTCTCAAAACATCTCCTTAATCTATAGGGAAATAAGGGACTAGTAAATTGGTTCTAGTGCAAATAAGAAGATGTAATGAGACAAAAAAAAGGGATACCTGTGGGAAATAAGGGAGGTATCCCTTTTGGTAAGGTAGGTTTATTAGAAAGTTGTACTTTCACAAACACAACTTTCTATCTACCTTTTTGTATATAATATATCTTTTTGAAAGGTTAAGACCTTACATATAAGTATTATTTATAGTCTTACTTAATTACTTTCACAAAGATCGTCTCAATCGTTGTCTTACCCCATTCGTCAGTAATCTCAACATTGATTTCACATACAGGAGGATTAACAATCGGAGTTGCAGAATCTTTCTTAGAGATTACAACTATTCCCTCTTCAGCTGAAATAAAGTCCGTAGTACTTAACTTCAAGTAATCTTTTGCATTCTGATTTGCAAGTTTAAGTGTTACAGATTTAATTCTAGAATCGTCAAACAGATATTCCTTTCCGTAAGCATCTTCTTTCTTGAAATTTTCCGCTAACAAATCCTGTGAATGTCCTCCATCTACTTCAAATGGTTTATCCTTAGTGCCCTCTTCTCCTATATACTCGAAAATTCCTTCAAATATTTCAGATTTCACTGTTAAGTTGAATCTATCCTTAATAGCATTCAATAGAGGGTTACCGAACGGAGCATAAGATGCAGTAATATAACGACTATCATAAGCACCACCCCAATTGCCAAAAGTTTCAACTGCAATAACAGAATTTGCTGTCGGTTCATCAACTTTATCCAACCATGCAGGAGCATACTTTTCTTGATTGTTCTCGACTTTGGAAGGTCTTTCCTCAGTAAATGTTATATACTGCTTACCATTTGCAAGAGCTGTTGTATTCTTATACAAAGTATAAAGATCATAAGAAATTTCCCCATCTTCAGCTTTACCATAAGCCGTTGCATTATCATTGCTAAAGTAAGACTCTGCACGTTCAAATTTGAACAATTTGCTATCTTGCTGATCTATCATAATAGTGAAAGATGTCTCATACAAAACATCGTTATTCAAACCTTCATCAGGGGCATTATTAATGAATTTAACAGTCGCGGTATGAGAAACTGCAGCAATCTTAGTAGGCTTAAATGTAGCTTTAATCACATATTTAACGATCTTATCAGCCTCTTCTGTTTTATTTCCATCTTTATCCAAGCCTTCCAAAGCTAAAGTAATACTTTCATCGTCGTCTACATATTCCAAGTTTTTCTGTCCATTGATTTCGACTTTACCGTCAGTATAAGCAATTTTCCAGCCAATACGAGCGATCTTTTCCTTTATGATATCTACTGAAGGACCTACAATCTCTGAAGTTGCTGTAAGGTTATCACCATTTACAACCCAAGTCATATCTGCAATTTGAGCTTCTTCTGACTTATATTCAAATGTTAAATCCAACCTAGCACCATTAGCTTCCTCGTATTTCTTTCCTGCAGTAGTAAGATAATTGATAATAACAGTCAATGATCCCTCCTTATTAGCGATAATTGTTTTATTATCTTTATCGAATGTAGCATCGAGTTTTTTAAGATCTTCATCTTTGATGCTATAGTTATAATCGACTACGTCATTTAATTGTTCACCAACCAATTCATCTAAATAATAAACAGTTTTGAAAGGCTTCGTCAGTTCTTTATTATCAATCTTTTTCTCCGTTTCGTCTGTCGTAACTTTCACATCATATTGAGAAATGATTTCATTGCCCCATGCATCTTTTGTTGTTAGTGCATAAGCAATATCATCTTTCAAATTATCCGGATCCACTCCTTCTGCAAACTTTATTGTCAAATTATAAAGGCCTTTATTTGCTGTACTTTCAGCACGAGTCAGAGCAGTCTCACTCATATTCGCATCAATAGCCGATACAACAAAATTTGTATTACCTTTAGAATCAGTCAAGCCGATTTCATAAGATTGTATATCTTTAAGTTCCAGATTTACCGGATTAATCATAGCATAAATTACACTACCTCTGGCAGAAAGGAATGTACCCTTCGGATATGTTATTTCATTAAAAGTAACTCCTTTTTCTTCTTCAACGACTCCATAGAGTAAAGTAGCTATAGCTTGAGTAGAACCCAAATCTACCTTTCCATCTTTTTCGCCAAGTGCACGTATACTAGTGATACGAGCAGCTTTCGGCATAGAAACCTTTTCCCATTCTTTAGTTTCGTTATTGAGAACATTCAATATCCAAACCAATGGATTTTCAGGATCAGCTGTCACATAGATGTGAGAAGCTGCTTCATATTCTGTCTTTTTATATTCTCCAGATTCTGCATCCCAAACTTCCCAAAAGCCATCAGCAGATATACGTGGCGATTTTCCATCTTCCCCTTTATCTCCTTGTTCTCCTTTGTCACCTTGGTCACCCTTATCTCCTTGGTCACCTTTGTCGCCCTGATCTCCTTTATCACCTTTCTGTCCTTCAGAACAAATACCAGTGTCCTCCCCATCAATAATCCAATTCTTTGTAGTAGGATCAATCTCAATCTTTGTACCACTTGCCCCTGCAGCACCACTTACGATAGAATAACTCTTACCATCATTAAAAGTTATTTTAAATCCATCAGTAATTGGTTCTACAGCGGTTACCCATTTACCTTCTTTCACAAAATTCTGTAACTCGGCAATGCTAGCTTTGTTTGCGTCAATCTGTGTCTGCAGATTGTCGATGTCATCATCATAGTCTTTACAGCCTACATAGGTGACAGTAGAAAGTGCCAACGCCCCGAAGAACATCACTTTTACAAATTTTCTTTTCATAACTACTTAAAAATTACATTAATAATATATTATTAAACACTAAGTTTCAATAATAGCATGCCCGTTACTTTATAGGTAACGGAAGAACCTCTGTGCCTGCTCTTTGAGAGTAGTCAATACTAGAAAAGGATATAATATGCAATGAAACTTTTTAACCCCTACCTCAAGGAAACGGTAGAGGGGAGGGAAATCTTGTGCAAAATTTAGAGGTTAACAAGCCCTAATACAAAGAATCCACGTGTTTTATATGCTTGTGTTCTCCTTTTGAGTGCTTTATTAGAAAAAATGTGCGATTTCGTTTGGTTGTTTTAAGAAATATGCTCATATTTGCATCGGTATTACTCCCGTTACCTATAAAGTAACAGACTATTTATCAAGCGGTTAATCCACAAATAGACCGCTTAACAAAATCAACTACCTGCTTATTAGCTTCATCAATTTTCTTATTCCTGAAAGGCTTCAAATACGTTTCAGTCACAGTGATAGAAGAGTGCCCCATCGCTTCGGAAATAATACCCGGATGAATCTCACAATAATAAGCTGTCGTAGCCCAGGTGTGGCGTGCAGTATAGGAACTCAACCTATCACCCAGTCCCAACAATTCGCCCAACAACATCAACTGACGATTGAATGTGCGCAATGCCAACTGGTATTCACGATAAGCTTCCCGAGTACCTTCACGGCTTTTCAACAAAGAAAACAGATAAGGAGAAGAACTGTCACGATTCATATACCTCTTTACCAAAACCATCGCTTCCGCGGTCAGTGTCACAGACAAGGTGCGTCCTGTCTTACGCCTGCGATACGTAATCACATTATCACGTAAATCACTTTTACGCAAATAGGCGAGATCGACAAATGGCAAACCACGCAATAAAAACATTAGGATAAAGAATTCCTGTGCCTTACGCAGCGACTGCGAACAAGGTAAAGTCTGTGACAACTTGACAAATACCCTCTTTATATCCTCATCACCCAACGCACGTTTATGATCGGCACGAGTGCCTGTATAAACAGAACGGAACAGGTGAGGAATATAAGGTGCCTTACGAAGATCAACGGCACGGTTATAAACTGCACGAAACGTGCGCAAATAAGTGGAGACGGTATTCCAGCTACAACCACGACTACGAAGATGTACTTCAAACCCTTTTAACCACTCCGGATTCACCTCATCAAAGGTGAAATCCTCTTTCCCACAATAAGCAATGATGGCATTGAGACTGCTACGGTATACATGAGCAGTACCAAAGTTTCCCCCATCTGTAGCCCACGGGCTACTTGCTTCATAAATGTTACTACTTTCAATATCTCACGATTTATTAATAAATTAGACAATAAATATAGGAGTATTTCAACAATCGAACAAATTGAAGGCAGAGATGTTGCAGGAATACCAAAAAAAAGAACCACCTCCCCTATCAGGAAAAGTGGTTCTTATCCTTAATTATATATTTCTAAGCGAAAGCCGGAATTACATCATTCCGCCCATGCCTCCCATTCCGGGAGCACCCATCGGCATTTCTGGCTTATCTTCCTTCTTTTCTACGATTACACATTCAGTAGTCAGGAACATACCAGCGATAGAAGCTGCATTTTCCAAAGCTACACGAGCAACCTTAGCAGGGTCTACTACACCGGCAGCGTGTAAGTTTTCGTAAATATCCAGACGAGCATTGTAACCAAAATCACCTTTGCCTTCACGTACTTTCTGAACAACTACCGCACCTTCTTTACCAGCGTTAGCAACGATCTGACGAAGTGGCTCTTCGATAGCACGCTTGATGATTTCAACACCGGTTGTTTCGTCAGCATTGTCACCCTTCATATTTTCGATAGTGTCGATTGCACGAATATAAGCTACGCCACCACCCGGGATGATACCTTCTTCGATAGCAGCACGAGTTGCACGCAAAGCATCGTCCACGCGGTCTTTCTTTTCTTTCATTTCTACTTCAGAAGCAGCACCTACATAGAGAACAGCCACACCACCTGACAATTTAGCCAGACGTTCCTGCAATTTCTCACGGTCATAGTCAGACTTAGTTGCTACAATCTGTGCTTTGATCTGTTCGCAACGTTCCTTGATGCTGTCTTTGTTACCTGCACCGTTTACAACAGTTGTATAGTCTTTAGTAACTGTAACTTTGTCAGCAGTACCCAACATTTCGATGGTAGCCTGTTCCAGTTTCAAACCTTTTTCTTCGCTGATAACAACACCACCTGTCAGGATAGCGATATCTTCCAGCATTTCTTTACGACGGTCACCGAAGCCCGGAGCTTTCACAGCACAAATCTTCAATTGAGAACGCAGACGGTTTACTACCAATGTAGTCAACGCTTCGCTATCTACATCTTCTGCAATGACCAACAGCGGACGACCTGTCTGTACAGCCGGTTCGAGGATAGGCAAGAAATCTTTCAGGTTAGAAATCTTCTTGTCATAGATCAGGATGTAAGGTTTCTCCATCTCACATTCCATCTTTTCCGTATTTGTCACGAAGTAAGCTGACAAATAGCCACGGTCGAACTGCATACCTTCTACTACACCGATAGTAGTATCTGTTCCTTTTGCTTCTTCGATAGTGATCACACCGTCTTTAGAAACCTTACGCATAGCGTCAGCAATCAATTTACCGATTACCGGGTCGTTATTTGCAGATACAGTGGCAACCTGTTCGATCTTGTCATAGTTGTCACCTACAGTTTCAGCCTGATCCTTGATTGATTCTACCACTTTGGCAACGGCTTTGTCGATACCACGTTTGATATCCATCGGGCTAGCACCGGCAGTTACGTTTTTCAAACCTTCAGCTACGATAGCCTGTGCAAGAACAGTTGCAGTAGTTGTACCGTCACCGGCATCGTCACCTGTTTTAGAAGCAACTTCTTTTACTAACTGTGCACCAGTATTCTGGTAAGCATCTGACAATTCGATTTCCTTTGCCACTGTCACACCATCTTTTGTGATGTGCGGAGCACCGAATTTCTTCTCGATGATAACGTTACGTCCTTTCGGGCCCAGAGTTACTTTTACTGCATTTGCCAAAGCATCGACACCTTTTTTCAATTGGTCACGGGCATCGATATTGAATAATATTTCTTTTGCCATTTCTTTATTTACTATTTAAAGATTTATTTACTATTATTAATTAACCCAAAACAGCGAGAACATCGCTCTGACGCATGATCAGATATTTAGTACCTTCAACGTCAAGTTCTGTTCCGGCATATTTACCATAAAGAACTGTATCGCCTACTTTCAATACCATTTCTTCGTCTTTCGTACCGTGACCTACTGCCACAACTTCACCCTTCAAAGGTTTTTCTTTTGCTGTATCAGGGATAATGATACCACCAATTGTTTTTTCTTCTGCAGGTGCAGGGAGGATAAGCACTCTGTCTGCTAATGGTTTAATGTTCATAGTTACTTGTTATATTTTAGTTATACATTTAATAGTAGATGTTATCCGCCATTTTTCAGGCGGAACGCTAAAGTTATTGCGAAAAGCGTGCCAAAGTAAATAAATGATTCTTTGTCAGAATTTGACTGACAAAATGACTGACAACTTGCATTGTATGGCAAAAAAGTATATTTGTCTCCCACTTTTTAAACAAAACAAAAGGATTATTCCTTATAATGACGTATATTCGTAAACGAACCATCAAATGCACTGTATAAATAATATGAATAGAATAGCATCCGGCCTCATCATCGCCTCTTGCGTTTTCTACTCCTGCACTTCGCGTTCAGGAGAGATTCCTCCTGTACACGGACAACAAACAGACTCGCTGTTGCAAGATACAATAGTTCAACCCGAAGTTAAACCAGTTGATAAAAAACTCACAGCAGAGCAGATACAAATCACTAAAGATTTGTTGTACGACCAATATACATTGGATGATATCTATCCTTATAAAGACACTACCCGGCAGTTTCAATGGGATAAAATCAAAGAACAGCTGGCCTTGCTCGAAAATATACAGTTACAGCCTTCCACGTGGGCAATTCTCCAGAATTACAAAAACAGGAATGGAGAAGCGCCACTGGTGAGAAGTTTCAAAAGAAATGCTTATGGACGAGTGGCAGATACACTCGGTATAGAACGTTATCAATCCGTTCCACTTTATTTGCTGACTGACACATTGGTACCCGAACGTTACGGGCAGGATGGAGAACTGACCCGTTTCATCGAAAATGGAGAAAAATTCATTAAAGCAGAACCGGTGTTTACCGGAGATGAATGGATGATTCCTAAAAAGTATGTCAAAGTAATCGGAGATACGGTTGTTTTTAACAAAGCTATTTTCATAGACCGCCACAATCAGAACATCACTTCTCTCGAACGTAGCGGAAAAGGTCAATGGGTGGTTCGCAGTATGAATCCTTCCACTACGGGACGTCATCTGCCGCCATATGCACAGGAAACTCCGTTAGGTATGTTTGTTTTACAGGAAAAGAAAGTAAAGATGGTATTTTTAAAAGACGGTTCGAAAGAAACGGGAGGTTATGCGCCTTATGCCAGCCGTTTCACAGATGGGGCCTATATCCATGGAGTACCGGTCAATGCTCCCCGCAAGACGCAGATTGAATATAGTCCGTCGTTGGGAACGACACCGCGTTCGCATATGTGTGTACGAAACGCGACTTCCCACGCCAAGTTTATCTATGACTGGGCACCTGTAAATGAGACTATTATTTTTGTATTGGAATAGCGCTGAACAAACATACATCCCTGTCCGAATCCTCACTATCTATCGTTCAAAGTATTATTAGAAAACTTCTTTTCGATAAGGAGAGAACTTGCTTTCCCTACCGGGCAAAGTTACTTCCCCTTTACTTCAATCTATAAACGCAAGTTGCGTTTATAAAAACGGAAGTTTCATTTATATAAATGCAAGTTGCAATTTTATAAACAAAAGTTGCGTTTATAGATTACCCTATAACCTTAATAAGTTTACTTCCCATGCAAAGGAAGTTTGCATAGGGAGAAAAGAAACTTTTCTATATATACTTGAGGGGAAA
Organism: Bacteroides sp. BFG-606; assembly: GCF_024788145.1. Classification (NCBI taxonomy): domain Bacteria; kingdom Pseudomonadati; phylum Bacteroidota; class Bacteroidia; order Bacteroidales; family Bacteroidaceae; genus Bacteroides; species Bacteroides sp. BFG-606. Next base: position 6,056,799 of record NZ_JANUIL010000001.1, read on the forward strand.
GATAAAGAGGCCTGAACTTTTCAGTCCAGACCTCCAGCATAAAAAGGGATTATCCCGTATTATCTTATCAAGCGTGTGTAAAATTCTCTTTTATTTCTCTTCAGTCTCATTCAAGCCATACTTTGCTCTCGTTATATTCCGTACAAGTTCTCTCTGCACACTTTCCAATGCACTTATTTCTTTCTGCATCAACTCCAAAGCAGAACCTTTCTGCAATAAATAAGACCGTTCTGAATATTTTATAAAAGAAGTAGGAACTTCCTGTTTTTCTTCCTTATAATGGGCAATTACATGCCGCAAGGCCTCCGATCTATATTTGCAGATCGCTTTTCGTTCGGCGTAATATAAATCTTTATAAGAATTTTCTTCGCTTCTCAACTTTTTTCCAAAAAGCAGCAAAGGCTGCAGATACAGCATCTTTCTGCTCCTTGGTCACTGCTTCAGTCTGTTTCTTCTTGAGATCCCTATATTCCTTATATGTATTTAAAAACTTATCCAACTCGTCTTTTGCAGCCTTATGCTCCAACCGGAAAGTTTCCAAAGAAGCAGGACGCTCATATTCGACAACCTGTTGCAGATAAGGCAAATCGTTCCAACTTATATATTTATTGTTTGCTTCACAGTAATCCGCGTAAGCCGCTGCAAGCTGCCAACTATATTCTTTTGTCTTTTGACTCAATTCCTCGTTGATGGCAGACAAGTTCTTTTCCATCTCTTTCAAGTCCTGCACTGATGCCGTTTGCATACTTCCCCATCCGGAGAGAAACAAACAAAAAATACTCCATAAAACTGTTTTCATAATAAAATGATTTAATTTTTCTCCAAAGTTATTATTTCTCTACAGAATTCCAAACACAATTACAGATTTGCGATATATTTCCATAATGGAGCAGCATTCAGTGCTTGCATAATTTCGTTCTTATCTAGCAGGCTTCTCACTTCTTCCAATGTGAGCAGATGTACAGTGATATCTTCAGTATCTTCAAGATGTTGATGATCTATCAGTTCTACGTCTGTGGCAAGAAAGCAGTAGGTCAGATTGGTATGAGTGCTCGGATTAGCGGAAATCACCATATACTCTTGCCAGTTTCCTTTTCCATAGCCCGTTTCTTCCCACAATTCACGCTGGGCGGACACCAATGGCGAAGCATCTTCCTTCTCGCAGACACCGGCACACAGTTCATAACAAGTTCGTTCGATTCCCGGACGGTACTGGCGGACAAAAACGAATTTACCGTCTTTGGTAATGGCAATGGTATTTACCCAGTCGGGATACTCAAGGATATAATATTCGGGGATATGGTTACCATTGGGAAGTAGCATATCTTCGCAACGCACAGTCAGCCATGGACGGCGAAATAAATATTTGCTACTCACCGTTTTCCAAGCTTTATTCTTTTCTTCCATAAGGTCTGTTTTTTCTTCCGGCAAAAATACAAATTTCCTCCGGATTATCCTATCCTTCCGGTTGCTTGTTTTTATTCGTCCGTGTCGATACAAGTGATCTCTATCTCATGTATCTGCTCCAGATATTTTTTGGTAGAGCTTACCAAAGAACTTCCCATGTAGAATAAAAACATCAGGCTGATAATAACCATCAATGCACCAATCATGGCAAAACGACTGCGCTGTTCAAAAATACTGCTATTCATAACTCTGCCTCCTCTTATTTTTTGTCCACCACAAAGATAGCACGCGAAGGCTACAAAAAAGTTACAAGAATGTTTCAAAAAACTTAAATATTGAAATAGTGTTCGTATCTTTGCACCAACTAACAACCTTTTATTACAATATGGCATTTACGAATAATATTATGATTGTCCGGCATAAATTGCTGGCGGACCTTGTCAGACTCTGGAAAAACGATGAATTAGTGGAAAAGATAGACCGGCTCCCGATTGAGTTGAGTCCACGAAAATCAAAACCTGTAGGACGTTGTTGTATACACAAAGAACGTGCGGTGTGGAGATACAAGACTTTTCCCTTGATGGGTCTGGATATGACAGACGAACACGACGAAGTTACCCCGCTTTCCGAATATGCACGACTGGCATTGAGCCGCCCCGAACCGGAAAAGGAGAATATCATGTGCGTCATCGATGAGGCCTGTTCTTCCTGCATACAAATCAATTATGAAATAACCAACCTTTGCCGCGGATGTGTGGCACGTAGCTGTTATATGAACTGCCCCAAGGATGCGATACGTTTCAAGAAAAACGGTCAGGCAATGATTGACCATGACACGTGTGTCAGTTGCGGTATTTGTCACAAAAGTTGTCCTTATCACGCTATTGTATATATTCCCGTACCTTGTGAAGAATCTTGTCCGGTAAAGGCTATCAGTAAAGATGAACATGGTATAGAATATATTGATGAAAGCAAATGTATCTATTGCGGAAAATGCATGAATGCTTGTCCGTTCGGTGCTATCTTCGAAATCTCGCAAACGTTCGATGTATTGCAACGGATCCGGAAAGGAGAAAAGATGGTTGCCATCATTGCTCCATCTATTTTGGGACAGTTCAAGACTTCCATCGGACAAGTATACGGTGCTTTCAAAGAAATAGGATTTACCGATGTGATCGAAGTGGCCGAAGGCGCCATGTCAACCACTAGCAATGAAGCTCACGAGTTGTTGGAGAAGTTGGAAGAGGGTCAGAAGTTTATGACAACTTCCTGTTGTCCTTCTTATATCGAACTGGTAGAGAAACATATTCCGGATATGAAACCTTATGTTTCTACCACCGGATCACCGATGTACTATACCGCACGGATTGCCAAAGAAAAGCATCCGGATGCTAAGATTGTATTTGTCGGTCCTTGCGTAGCAAAACGAAAAGAAGTACGCCGCGATGAAGCTGTGGATTATATCCTGACGTTCGAAGAAATCGGTTCGATTCTCGACGGGCTGGACATTCAGCTGGAACAAATGCAGGAGTTCTCCGTATTACATACTTCCGTTCGCGAAGCACACGGATTTGCACAGGCAGGTGGTGTGATGGGAGCTGTCAAAGCTTATCTGAAAGAAGAAGCGGAGAAAATCAATGCGATACAAGTGTCGGACATCAATAAAAAGAATATCGCTCTGCTGCGTGCCTGTGCCAAGACGGGAAAGGCTGCCGGACAGTTTATTGAAGTGATGGCATGCGAAGGAGGATGTATCACCGGACCGAGTACGCATAACGACATTGTTTCGGGACGTCGCCAACTGGCACAAGAGCTGCTCAAACGGAAAGAGAGCTATGAAACAATGGATCGATAAACTACGACAGGAAAGAACACTGACACCGGAAGAATTCCGGCAACTGTTGACCGGATGTGACGCAGAAACTCTGCGTTACATCAATAAACAGGCGCAGGAAGTCACACTCCTCCACTTCGGAAACAAAATTTATATCCGCGGACTGATTGAAATCAGCAACTGCTGCCGGAATAACTGTTATTACTGTGGTATTCGAAAAGGAAATCCGAATATCGAACGTTACCGGTTAAGCCGGGAGAGTATACTGGACTGTTGCAAACAGGGCTATGAACTGGGATTCCGCACCTTTGTATTACAAGGAGGAGAGGATCCTGCACTGACAGACGATCAGATAGAAATGACCGTCGCCCGTATCAGACAGGAGTATCCGGATTGTGCCATTACGCTGTCGCTCGGTGAAAAATCACGTGAGGCATACGAACGTTTCTTCCGTGCCGGAGCCAACCGTTATCTGTTACGTCACGAAACTTATAATGAGTTGCATTACCGGCAACTGCATCCGGCGGAAATGTCCGGCAAACAACGTCTGCAATGTTTAGCGGATTTGAAAGAGATCGGTTATCAGACAGGAACCGGAATTATGGTCGGCAGTCCGGGACAAACAGTAGAGCATATCATTGAGGATCTATTGTTTATAAAAAAGCTCCGCCCGGAAATGATTGGCATCGGACCTTTCCTGCCGCATCATGACACGCCTTTTGCAGAACATCCCAGCGGAACGGTGGAACAGACGATTCTTCTATTATCCATCTTCCGCCTGATGCATCCGTCCGCATTGATTCCGGCAACAACAGCTCTTGCCACTCTCATTCCTGATGGCAGGGAACGGGGTATTTTAGCAGGTGCCAATGTGGTTATGCCCAACCTGTCTCCCCGGGAGGAGCGAAGAAAATACGAATTATACAATGACAAAGCTTCACTCGGAGCGGAATCTGCCGAAGGGCTGGCTGCCTTACAAAAGCAGTTGAATGCCATCGGTTACGAGATTTCTACCGAAAGAGGCGACTTTAAGTGCACCACGGACTGCACAGATTCACAAAGATTTATTTCGGATTAAATCTTAATCTGTGATATTCGGGCAACTCATGGTGAAAAAACAGAAAATATATGATATACCAAAAAGATTCATCAAAAGCAGAAGAGTTTATCCATCATGAAGAGATTCTGGATACGCTGGAATATGCGCAGAAGAATAAGGATAACCGTGTCCTGATTGAACAACTGATTGAAAAAGCTGCTCTGTGCAAAGGACTGACGCACCGGGAAGCAGCCGTTCTGCTGGAATGTAACCAACCTGACCTGATAGAACGTATCTTTCATCTCGCCAAAGAAATCAAACAGAAGTTTTACGGCAACCGCATTGTCATGTTCGCACCACTTTATTTATCAAACTATTGCGTAAACGGTTGCGTATATTGTCCGTATCATGCTAAAAACAAAACGATTGCACGCAAGAAGCTGACGCAGGAGGAAATTCGCCGGGAAGTGATTGCCTTGCAGGATATGGGACATAAGCGGCTCGCTCTTGAAGCGGGTGAACATCCGTCACTAAATCCGATAGAATATATTCTGGAATCTATTCAAACGATTTACAGTATCAAACATAAAAACGGAGCTATCCGCCGCGTAAACGTAAATATCGCAGCCACTACAGTAGAAAATTATCGCCGATTAAAAGAGGCAGGTATCGGTACGTATATCTTATTCCAGGAGACTTATCACAAGGACAACTACGAAGCACTTCATCCCACCGGCCCCAAGAGTAATTACGCCTATCACACCGAAGCGATGGACCGTGCCATGGAAGGGGGAATCGATGATGTAGGTATTGGTGTGCTTTTCGGTTTGAATACTTATCGGTATGATTTTATCGGATTGTTAATGCATGCCGAACATCTGGAAGCCAAATTTGGTGTAGGTCCTCATACAATCAGCGTGCCGCGTATCTGTTCGGCGGACGACATTGATGCGGGAGATTTTCCGAATGCAATCTCCGATGAGATATTCAGTAAAATTGTAGCTGTTATCCGCATGGCCGTTCCTTATACGGGAATGATTATTTCCACACGTGAATCACAAGAATCACGTAAAAAGGTGCTCGAATTGGGTATCTCACAAATCAGCGGCGGTTCACGCACCAGTGTAGGCGGATATGCTGAAACAGAATTACCCGACCATAATTCCGCGCAATTTGACGTAAGCGATACCCGGACATTGGACGAAGTGGTCAACTGGTTGCTCGAACTCGGATATATCCCCAGTTTCTGTACTGCCTGTTACCGGGAAGGACGGACAGGCGACCGTTTCATGTCATTAGTAAAATCCGGCCAGATAGCCAACTGTTGCGGCCCCAATGCACTGATGACCCTGAAAGAGTATCTGGAAGATTATGCTTCCGAAGATACCCGCCAGAAAGGATTAGAATTGATTCTAAAAGAAACAGACCGGATCCCCAACCCCAAAATCAGGGAAATAGCTATCCGAAACCTCAAAGCCATAGCCGCAGGGCAAAGAGATTTTAGATTTTAAATAATACGCCAATGTGTCAATGTGCTAATATGTCAATTAGTTCATTCATGCGCAGCCAATTGGCACATTTGCACATTAAAAAATTATTAATTATGAACTTAACAGATACTCCAAATGCAAACAGACTTCATATAGCCCTTTTCGGTAGACGAAACTGTGGTAAATCTTCTCTTATCAATGCATTGACAGGACAGGACACCGCCCTCGTTTCAAATACTCCGGGAACGACTACCGACCTTATATCCAAAGCTATGGAAATTCAAGGTATTGGTCCGTGTTTGTTTATAGATACTCCGGGGTTCGATGATGAGGGAGAACTGGGGGAGCTGCGTATCAGCCGGACTTTAAAGGCTATCGAGAAAACGGATATTGCATTGCTACTATGTGGAGACACTACTTTTTCTCATGAAAAGGAGATGCTGGCATTATTGAAAGAGAAAAATATCCCTGTCATTCCGATATTGAATAAAATAGATATACGAGAAAATAGCGATAGCTTAGCTACGTATATTGAGAAAGAATGTAAAATACGCCCATTACTTATCAGTGCCAAAGAAAAGACAGGAATTGAACAGATCCGGCAAGCCATTCTCGAAAAACTACCTTCAGATTTCGGTCAACAGAGTATCACCGGGGAGCTTGTTACAGAAAACGACCTTGTACTTCTGGTCATGCCGCAGGATATTCAGGCTCCTAAAGGCAGACTGATTCTGCCCCAAGTGCAGACTATCCGCGAATTGTTGGATAAGAAATGTCTCGTAGTGACTTGTACCACTGACAAATTTTCGGCAACCCTGCAAGCTCTTGCCCGTCCCCCGAAATTAATCGTCACCGATTCACAGGTCTTCAAGACTATTTATGAACAGAAGCCAAAGGAAAGTGAACTAACCTCTTTCTCTGTGCTTTTCGCTGGATATAAAGGTGATATTCATTATTATGTAGAAAGTGCAACTGCCATTGAAGGACTAACGGAATCGTCACGTGTACTGATAGCGGAAGCTTGTACACACGCTCCCCTTTCAGAAGATATAGGAAGAGTGAAACTTCCCCGTTTGTTACGGAAACGAATTGGAGAGAATCTGCAAATTGATATGGTAGCCGGAACCGACTTTCCACAGGACCTGACTCCTTACTCTCTCGTTATCCATTGCGGAGCATGTATGTTCAATCGTAAATACGTACTTAGCCGTATTGAACGCGCGCGGGAGCAACATATTCCTATGACGAATTATGGAGTGGCAATTGCTTTCCTCAATGGCATACTAGATCAAATAAAGTATTAAATCCCAGTCAAAAAAAGAGTCCGGTGTAATACCGAACTCTCACAATATATAGTAAATTATTAACTGCTTATTTCTTCACAACAGCAATCAGCTCCTCTGCTGAAACAAGATTCTGTTCTCCTGTCTCCATATTCTTCAGCATTGCTTTGCCTTCGTTCATTTCATTCTCACCGACAATAGCTACAAACGGAATATTCTTTGCATTGGCATAACTCATCTGTTTCTTCATCTTGGATGCATCCGGGAAAATCTCTGCACGAATACCTGCAGCACGCACTTTAGCCAGAATTGCCATAGAGAAAGCTGCCTCCTTTTCACCGAAGTTGATAAACAGAATTTCTGTTCCATTTACAGCTTCTTTCGGATAAAGATCGAGTTGGTTCAATACGTCGAAGATACGGTCTGCACCAAAAGAGATACCTACTCCCGACACTCCTGCCATACCGAATACTCCGGTCAGATTATCATAACGGCCACCTCCTGTGATACTGCCAATCTGCACATCCAATGCTTTCACTTCAAAGATAGCACCTGTATAATAGTTCAGTCCGCGAGCTAGTGTCAGGTCAAGTTCGATTTCATTCTTCAAGCCCATTGCTTCCAATGTATTCAGGATAAATTCGCTTTCTTCCACTCCCTTCAATCCTACTTCACTGGCTGATAATACATTTTTCAATGTTGCCAACTTTTCCGCATTCGTACCGCTAAGAAGAATAATCGGCTGCAACTTGGCAATAGCCTCATCACTGATCCCCTTCTCTTTCAGTTCGGCATTTACATTATCCAAACCGATTTTATCCAGTTTATCAATCGCTACGGTAATATCGACAATCTTATCTGATTCACCTATAATTTCAGCGATACCGGAAAGAATCTTACGGTTGTTAATCTTAATACATACACGAATATTGAAACGACTGAAAACAGTATCGACAATCTGCATCAATTCCACTTCATTCAGTAATGAATCACTTCCTACAACATCAGCATCGCATTGATAAAATTCACGATAGCGTCCCTTCTGCGGACGGTCGGCACGCCATACCGGTTGAATCTGATAACGTTTGAACGGGAAAGTGATTTCATCACGATGCATCACCACGTAGCGGGCAAAAGGTACTGTCAAATCATAACGCAAACCTTTCTCACAGAATTTGCTTGCCAGTTTGGCAGCATTACGGCTTAACAATTCTTCGTCAGTAATCCCGGAAAAATAATCTCCTGAATTCTGAATCTTAAAGAGTAGTTTATCCCCTTCATCGCCGTACTTTCCCATCAGTGTAGAAAGCATCTCCATCGAAGGAGTCTCTATCTGCTGAAATCCATACAAATGATATACGTCACGAATCGTATTGAATATATAATTACGCTTCGCCATTTCTACCGGCGAAAAGTCACGAGTTCCTTTAGGAATACTTGGTTTTGCTGCCATCATATTACTGTTTATAATTTTAATTGTGCAAATTTACTGCAAATTTCCGAGCAATGCTTACATATACTAAAAAAAATCCTCCATAGTCTTCGGAAAGACTGCGGAGGATCTCTTTTTATTTTATAGAAGGAAGCTGGCAAACCTGCCTTTTCCCTCTTTCATTTCTTAGTCTCTTCTACCCATGAAGATCATGATGTAGTAAACCAATGTAGCCAGTGAACCTAATGCAGCAACTACATACGTATAAGCAGCAGAACGAAGAGCATCTTCAGCCTGTGCATGATTATACGAATTAGTAATGCCGGATGAGCTCAACCATACCAATGCACGTTTACTTGCATTGATTTCCACCGGCAGCGTGATAAAGCTGAACAGGGTAGTCATGGCGAACAGGATAATACCTGCCAGCAATAACTGCGGGAAAGAGTTTACCAGCAAGATACCACCCAACAATACCCACGTCATAATGGAAGAAGCAAAGTTCACAACCGGAACCAATGCACTACGCATTTTCAACGGAGCGTACATACGTGCATGCTGCACAGCGTGTCCACATTCATGAGCCGCTACGGCAGCCGCCATAATGCTGTTACTTTCATACACTCCTTCACTCAAATTCACGGTTTTGTTAGTAGGATTGTAGTGGTCGGTCAATCGTCCCGGCGTATGTGTAACCTGTACATCATAAATTCCATTGTCATGCAACATCTTCAAAGCAACATCGCGTCCTGTCATTCCGTTTCCTGTAGGAATCTTAGAGTACTTCTTGAATTTGTTTTGCAAATTCATCTGCACCAGCCAACTGACAACAGCGATTCCTATAAATAATACCCAATAAGACATCATATACTTTTCAATTTTAATTATTACTCTATATCTCTGAAACAAATTGTTTGCCAAAAATAAGGGGAAACTACCAATGTCAGAATAGTTTCCCCTCGCTTTTATGAAGAATTAGCTAAAAATTAGTCAATTGTCAGTTCTACTACATAGTCAATATCTTTCGGAACCTCTGCAAACTCAAGCAAAACACCTGCTTTCGTCTTTGTGAAACGAACCGGAGACTGATCTTTAAACAAGACTGCTTTCTTAATTTTCTTGTCTGTCAACGGCAGGAATAAAGCCCTGTCTTTCAGGTCAAGGATATGCACATAGAGCTTATTTCCTTTTTGTGTTGTCACTCCCCAATCATGCGGAGCAACTACACCACTTCGTGTTCCATAGATCGTTTCGCCATATTGTTTCATCCACTCTCCCATCTCTGCCAAGCGTTGCACAGCTACCGCAGGAAGTTCCCCATCGGGTTGAGGACCGATATTCATCAAAAGATTGGCATTCTTACCGGCTGCTTTCACCAGATAATGAATCAATGTCTTCGTAGATTTATAATTCTGGTCGGTAATCTTATATCCCCACATGCCATTCATTGTTTCACAAGTTTCTAACGGCAGATGGCTTACATCTTGCCCGGAAAGTCCGGCAGAATTTTCACCGGGCAGATCACGTTCAAAAATCTGAATATCTTCACCTTCAAAAGGTGTCTGGTGATGATTGTTACCGATAAGACATCCCGGCTGGAGTCTATGAATCAGCCTATATTGCTCCGGTAATTCCCAATCGAATTTTTCATTCTGGTCCTGATCCCACCATCCGTCAAACCAGATAGCACCTATGGGACCATAATTCGTCAGCAACTCCGTCAACTGATTATTCATGAATTGATAATAACTTTTCCAATCCCCTTTCGAGTTCGCACGTCCTGTCCCCTGCCCTGTACGTCCCCAAGGATAGTCCTCACGCGCCCAGTCAAGATGTGAGTAATAAAAATGAAGCTTGATACCCTGCTTGGCACAGGCTGCTGCCAGTTCTTTCACGATATCTCTTTTAAAAGGGGTGGCTTTGACTACGTTATAATCCGAATACTTGGTATCAAACATAGAAAAACCTTCGTGATGACGGGTAGTGAAACAGATATATTTAGCTCCCGAAGCTTTAATAGCAGCCACCCATTTATCCGCATCAAACTTGGAAGGATAGAATCCACCTGCCAGTTTGGCATACTCTTTATAATTCAGATTATTATTTGACATAGTCCACTCACCGGAAGCGAGCATAGCATATAGCCCCCAGTGAAGAAAAATGCCAAACTTATTGTCTTGAAATTCCTGTCGTGCTTTCAGATTCTCTTCAGCAGGTTGATAGGGAGATTGTGCAAATGCTCCCAAGTTCATGACTAACAACAAAAGGAAAGTTATAAAACGTGTTTTCATAAGGCGTACATTATTATAGGCTTGAAAAAGGTTAAATCGGTAAATGCGCTATCGCAGAGAAGAAATATTTTAGGCACGGATTACACGGATTTCACGGTTTCTTTTTAATTAATACCGTGAAATCCGTGTAATCCGTGCCTAATCAATTGTTATTCTTCAGTATAACGTTCGATCGTCTGTGCTCTGTCCGGTCCTACGGAAACAATCTTGATTTCTACACCAAGCTGCTCTTCCAGGAAAGTCAGATAAGCGTTGAATTCTTCCGGGAATTCATCTTCGCTCTGCATCTTAGTCATATCCGTCTGCCAGCCGGGAAGTTCCGCATACACTGGTTCTACGCCTTCTGTGATGTCATACGGGAAATAATCGATTTCTTCACCGTTCACTTTGTAAGCAACACAAGCTTTGATTGTTTCGAAAGTATCGAGTACATCGCTCTTCATCATAATCAATTTGGTAACCCCGTTTATCATAACGGAATACTTCAGCGCTACCAGGTCGATCCATCCGCAACGACGTTTACGTCCGGTAACAGAACCGAATTCATGTCCCAAAGTACACATCTTGTCACCTGTTTCATCAAATAGTTCTGATGGGAACGGACCTGCTCCTACACGAGTACAGTATGCTTTGAAAATACCATATACTTCACCTATACGATTAGGCGCCACTCCCAGTCCGGTGCAGGCTCCCGCACATACGGTATTGGAAGAAGTCACAAACGGATATGAACCGAAATCAATATCAAGCATAGTACCCTGAGCTCCTTCACAAAGAACACTCTTACCATCTTTCAACAGATTATTCACTTCATGTTCGCTATCTACAAAATGGAATTGTTTCAGGTATTCGATACCTTCCAACCATGCTTTTTCCAATTCTGTCAGGTCATATTCATAATTCAGACTCTTCAGGATTTGCTCGTGACGAGCCTTCGCAGCAGCATACTTCTGATCGAAGTTATGAAGAATGTCACCTACACGAACACCGTTACGGCTTACTTTATCCGTATAAGTAGGACCGATCCCTTTGCCGGTAGTTCCAACTTTGGCATCTCCTTTGGCTGCTTCATAAGCAGCATCCAGAATACGGTGTGTCGGAAGAATCAGATGAGCTTTCTTTGAAATGTGCAAACGTTCTTTCAGCGGATGACCTGATGCCTCAAGTGCTTCTGCCTCTGCCTTAAACAATGCGGGATCAAGTACCACACCGTTACCGATGATGTTTACCTTGTTTCCCTGAAAAATACCGGAAGGAATAGAGCGGAGCACATATTTCTGTCCTTCGAACTCAAGCGTGTGACCGGCATTCGGGCCGCCCTGAAAACGAGCAACCACATCATACTTAGGTGTTAAAACGTCGACTACTTTTCCTTTACCTTCGTCGCCCCATTGTAATCCTAATAGAACATCTACTTTCATTTTTCTTTTTTATTGTTGTTATTTACTTTTTTCCGTTTGTTAGCTCTGTCGCACTTACTACATACTCCATATATATATAAGGAGTAATGTGAAAGCTGGAAGCGGCTCAATTTCGTATTTTCAATGGCATGCTGCAATTCCTCGTTCTGAAACTCGGTCACTCTACCACATTGAGTACATATCTGATGATGATGTGTCTCGCGATTATATGATTTTTCGTATTGGGAAGAAGTGCCGAACTGATGCTTAATGACCAATCGTGCATTAATAAGGAGGATAATAGTGTTGTAGAGAGTTGCACGGCTCACCCGGAAATTCTCCTGGTCCATCATCCGTAAATAAAGCATGTCAATATCGAAGTGACCGTCGATAGAATAAATAGTATCGAGTATGGCGTAACGTTCAGGAGTCTTACGATGCCCGTTCGCCGTGAGATATTCCGTGAATATCTGCCTTACTGTATCTTTCACGTTTTGAGTTTCCATCATCAGCCAAAATTAGCGCGAACAAAGTTAAGCCTTTTTTGCGGAAAGCAAAAGAAATTCTTAGAAATAAGTAATGGGTTAATTATTCTTCAGTCTCTTCTTTCACCATGTTGTAGAGCATCTGCTCCCCTTCCAAGGTAGAATCAGCCATTCCCTCCACCAGACGGCATACTTGAAAAGCATGTTCTTCACTATGCTGCATATATTTGCGGATAACCAGTAAAGCAGCGTTACGAACGTGATAACTGTCGGAATGTACGGCACAGATCGCCTGATCGAGTAATTCACCGGAAGCGCGTTCAGTCATATCGCCTTTCTTCATCAGAAGACGGGCGGCCGTCAGAAAACCACAAGTCTGTATATACTCCTGCTCGTCAGCAATCCAGTGAAAAGATTTGGCCGGAGCATACGGTAAATGCTGGAAGAGATTCATGCAAGTCAGCTCGGCTATCTCGATATTCCGGATATTTTCTACCCAAATGTCGGCTATCTCGGGATAAAATGTTTCAATCGGCTGAAGCATTCCCGCCAGAATTTTACATTCGCGAATGTCCTCTTTCCACAGAGCCTGTGCCAGGTCATGATTCTTCTCATAACTTTCGGCAATCATCTTGATGCGGGGCAGTTCTACTCCGAAATTGAGTTTATAAACCAACCCTTTCTCACGCATACTTTGGGACACAGCCCCGTTCATAGAGAGACGGAGCTGTGTCTTGATATCTTTCAATTGTTCTTTAATATCCATTTCAAATCAGTTGTTTATTGAAGGCAACGGAGAATAATCAGTGCTGTAACGCAACATTTGTTCTACATAACCCTCATCATAGGAAACTGTGACATCTGTAACAGTTCCGTTTTCATCTGTCACCAGTTCGTATTTCGGATTCACAAAGCCTTTGTAAGGAGCCAGATTCAGCTTCTTATAACGTTCCAGAACTTCTGCATGCAGAGCCGGATCCACTTTTACCGCATAGTTTTCTACCAATGTACGGGCACCTTCAAAATCACCAGTCGACTTGATGCGCTGGATTTCAGCTAATAATTCACCGAAAAGTTGACGTACCTTCTGATAGTCATTGATAACCACATAAGTCTTTCCGTCTTTTTTCACCAGTTCCACCGCTTTATCGGCAGCCCCCTTTTCAAATACCCAACGGGCTATCAGCTGGCGATTGCGCATGTGAGCTTCTTCAACACTATTTCCCGGTTCAATACGTACCAGTTGTGTCATCAACCCATTCATCAGATAAGTATAGTATTGAGCCTTATAAGCATCGGGAGAAGAGAGCAGCCCCAATTCCACCAGCTTCGGATCGGCTACATAATACAATCCGAATAAATCGGCCCGTGCCTCTTCGATAGTAGAACCATAAGCCTTCAATGCATCAGGATCTACCCCCGGAAGCAACTTGCCGGAACCGTGTCCCAGACATTCATGCAAGTCTGTATGAAGCTCATCCGTCAAGTCAGAATAAGCATCGATCAGCTGTAATTCCGCATCACTATAAACAAATTCTTCGTTGAATCCGTTTCCATGAGCAGCTTTATTATAAGCATCCGTTATGTTTCCGATAGTCACCGATTTGGAGCCATGATGGGCACGAATCCAGTTGGCATTCGGCAGATTGATACCAATAGCAGTTGCCGGATAAAGATCACCCGCAAGAATAGCGGCAGTGATTACTTTAGCCGATACGCCTTTCACCTTTTCTTTCTTAAAAGACTTATCAACCGGAGAATGATCTTCAAACCATTGCGCGTTACTGCTGATAATCTCCGTACGGTGTGTCGATTCCAGATCTTTGAAGTTCACCAAAGATTCCCAGCTCGCTTTCATCCCCAAAGGATCGCCGTAACTTTCGGTAAATCCGTTCACAAAATCGATCCGTGAGTCAAGGTCTTTCACCCAAAGAATCGCATATTCATCAAAATCTTTCAAATCACCGGTTTCATAAAATTGGATCAGCTTGGTGATAACAGCTTTTTGTGCCTCATTCTCTGCCACACCTTCCGCTTTCTTCAGCCAATAAACAATCTTCTCAATTGCCTGTGTATAAAGCCCGCCTACTTTCCAAACCTTCTCTGTCAACTTCCCGTTTTCTTTTACCAAACGACTATTCAGTCCATAAGAAACCGGTGTTTCATCTTTCGGATCTTTCAGCACGCTATAGAAACTTTCCGCCTCTTTCTGCGTCACTCCATCATAATAATTACAAGCAGAGGTCAACACAAGATCTTCGCCATCCGCTTGGTTTACCCGTTTCGGCATAACCGTCGGATCGAAAATCACCGGAAACAGTTCGGCACAAAGCTGTTCGGCAGTCTGCCCTTTCTCCAATGGAAGCAACTTGGCATCCAGACCGAGCACGGCCTGTTTCAAAAATTCCTGTGAGAAGTTCGGCACAAATTTCTCCATACCATAGTGGTGATGAATACCATTGGAGAACCATACCCTTTTCAGATACACCTCCATGTTTTTAAAATCAGGCGTCGTTTTATCTCCCTGATAGTTTGTATATACTGCTTCGAGCATCCTACGGATTCTCAAATTATATTTTCCATTCTGGTCAAACAGAATATCCCTTCCTTCCAGAGCAGCCTCTGTCAGGTAATAAATCAGTTCCTTCTGTTTCAGCGTCAGTTCCTCAAATCCGGGAACCTTATAACGCAATATCTGTAAATCAGCAAATTGTTCCACTGTATAATCAAATTTTCCTGCTTCAGCAGTTGTTGTTTTACTTCCTCCGCACGACGTTAAAAGCGTGGCGGCCACTGTCATTAAAATCAGATGTTTTCTCATAATGCTAGCATTGATTAATTAAAATGAGAAAAGGAATTATCCCCAAAATTTATCTTTCAGAGGTAATTCCTTTTGATCAGTTTCGGAACGCGCAATTATTTCTTATTTTCCAAATGTTTTTTGCGATATCCGTTAGGAGTTTCACCTACGTTTTTGTAAAATGCAGCGTAAAAAGATTGACGATTTGCAAAGCCAACCATAGCACTAATTTCTTCCACATTTTTGTCGGCATAACGTTTGTCCGTCAATAAATGCAAAGCATCTTTTACTCTGTATTCATTCAACAGGCAAGAATAGTTCATACCAAAGCGTGAGTTCACTACTGCAGAAAGGTAACGAGTATTCGTCTTCAATTCTTTCGCCAAGTCCTTAGCTGAATAATCAGGATCCTTGTACTTCTTCTGTACAACGATGATATTCAAGATTTTGTCATACAACTCGTCTGCCAATTCCGGTCTAATTAAAGACCTGTATGCAGCCTTCTTTTCTTTCTTTTCCCTCAAATTGTAGGGACGTTTTTTCGGAGTTTCTTCCGTTTTTTTGTTCTCTAAATCACTCATTGAATTAACTGGTTAGGGTTTGTTCATTTGTTAATAATTGCTCATTTGCAACATAACATGTTACAAATGTCTTACTTTTTTTTTAAACACACAATTATTTTGTGCATTTTTTTTCTAAATAAACAATCAAAAACCTTGAAAAAGAAGGAATAGCCTCGAATAATAAGAAACTTTAACTTATTTATAATTCATATCAGAAACAGAAATCTACACATGATGAAAATTGCCGAAGAAAAATGTACCTTTGCGGCATGGATAAATTAGCATCAATAAGAGAAACTCTAAAGACATATTTCGGATACGATAGTTTCCGTCCGCTGCAAGAAGAAATCATCCGCCATGTCCTGAATAAGCAGGATGCACTGGTATTAATGCCTACTGGCGGGGGGAAATCGATCTGCTACCAACTTCCCGCACTGCTTTGCGAAGGTACCGCTGTTGTCGTTTCTCCACTCATCTCATTGATGAAAGATCAGGTAGAAGCATTGCTGGCAAACGGCATCGCAGCCGGGGCACTGAACAGCAGTAATAACGAAACGGAAAACGTTCATCTGCGACGTACCTGCATTGAGGGGCGACTGAAGCTGCTTTACATTTCACCGGAAAAACTTTTAGCAGAAAAGGATTATTTATTGCGGGATATGAACATCTCTCTGTTTGCTATTGATGAAGCGCATTGCATTTCACAATGGGGACATGACTTCCGTCCGGAATACACACAAATGGGAGTGCTCCACCAACAATTTCCGCAAATACCGATTGTCGCCCTAACTGCCACTGCGGATAAAATCACGCGCGAAGACATCGCACGGCAATTACACCTCAACCATCCACGTGTCTTCATCTCATCCTTCGACCGCCCCAACATCAGTCTGACTGTGAAACGTGGGTTTCAAGCGAAGGAAAAGAACAAGGCTATCTTAGAATTTATTCACCGTCACGGGAAAGAAAGTGGGATTATTTACTGTATGAGCCGGAGTAAGACAGAAACCGTTGCACAGATGTTGCAAAAGCAGGGTATCCGCTGCGGTGTCTATCATGCCGGATTATCCGCCCAACACCGGGACGAAACACAGGATGACTTTATCAACGACCGCATACAGGTGGTATGTGCCACCATTGCATTCGGAATGGGGATCGATAAATCAAATGTCCGCTGGGTCATACATTATAATCTTCCCAAAAGTATAGAAAGTTTTTATCAGGAAATAGGCCGTGCCGGACGTGACGGCCTCCCCAGCAGTACTGTCCTGTTTTATTCACTCGGAGATCTCATATTACTCACTAAATTTGCTTCGGAAAGCAATCAGCAGAACATCAATCTGGAAAAACTACAACGGATGCAACAATATGCTGAATCCGATATTTGCCGGAGAAGGATTCTGTTAAGCTATTTCGGAGAAACAACCACAGAGGATTGCGGTAACTGTGATGTTTGTAAAAATCCCCCTCGACGATTTGACGGTACAGTCATTGTGCAAAAGGCATTAAGTGCCATCGCCCGCACAGAACAACAAATCAGTACAGGCTTGTTGATCGATATTCTTCGTGGAAGCTATTCTGCGGAAGTAACCGGAAAAGGTTATCAGGAACTTAAAACATTTGGTGCCGGACGCGACATTCCTCCTCGTGACTGGCAAGACTATTTGCTTCAAATGTTGCAACTCGGCTACTTTGAAATAGCCTATAATGAAAACAATCATCTTAAAATTACGGCAAGCGGAAGTGATATTCTCTTCGGAAGAGCCAAGGCGACATTAGCAGTCATCCGGCACGAAGAAGTCGCCACTCAAAAAGGAAAAAAGAAGAAAGTGGTGGTTGCAAAGGTACTTCCTTTCGGCCTGGAAGGGGGAGAAAACGAGGATTTATTCGAAGCCTTACGCGGATTGAGGAAACAACTGGCTGATCAGGAGGCACTACCCGCCTACATCGTCTTGTCAGACAAAGTATTACACCTGCTTAGTATTTCCCGCCCTACTACTATTGAAGAATTTGGTGAAATCAGCGGTATCGGAGAATACAAGAAAAAGAAATATGGAAAGGATTTCGTAAATCTGATTAGACAGTTCGTAGAATAAAAGAAATTCTTTAATAGTATATATTAACGAGCCATCTGACTAATTATTATTCGTTCCACAACTGTTTTCCTTTCGTTCCACATAGGTTTTCCTTTAGTTCTACCTATGTGGAACGAAAGGGAAACCTATGTGGAACGAACTAATGCCTATAACCAAAAGCTCTAACTTATGTAAACCGGAAAGATATAGTTGCCTTATTGATAACTTCATTTGCATTGCCGCAATTGTTCGTGCAGATCAGCCGGAGGCACTCCCAATGAAATGGCTTTCTCAAAGTCAGCTTTGGCAAGTCCTTTCTTTTTCTGTGCCAGATAGATATTTCCACGCAGCAGATAAGCATCAGCCGAGGCAGCATCCAACCGGATCGCTTCCTCCAAATCAACCAATGCCAGATCTTCATGCTTCATCTCGCGTTCCACGTCGGCACGGGCAATATAAAGCGTCGCATCGTCAGGAGTGGCCGTAATCATCTTATTCAGAATTTCAAGAGATTCCCGGAATTTTCCTTCTTTCTGCTCCAGAGTAGCCAATCCCAGACGACCGCTATAACTCTGCGGGTCCAGTTCCAGCAAACGATTATAATCGATTCTCGCAGCCGGATAATCCCGGCGGAGCACATAAATATAGGCACGCATCAACAAAGCTTCCTTGTTCTGCTTATCCTCATCAAGCACCTGACAATAATCGGTATAAGCACGGTCTGTTTTTCCCATTTCCATATAAATGGCGGCACGGTCGAGTAAAATAGGAACTGCCAAAGGAGCAAAATTCAGTGCAAAAGAATAAGACTCCAGCGCTTTGTCAAACTCACCCAAACGACGCTGCACCAATCCCAAGTTAGAAAAAAGCAACGCATTCTTAGCGTTCTTCGGTTCCAGCTTCAAAGCCTGAAGCAAAAGTTCCTCTGCTTTGGGAAGGCTGTCTTTCTCGATACATTCAATGGCTCTTTCGGACAATTGCTGATAAGTTTGCGCAAAGGCAACAGCCGGAAAACAAAAAAACAAAGCTATCATTATTCTTACCATGGTTCAGGTCTTTTTTAGTGAATAAATTAATCCAATGGATATGCGTCAAAAGCAAACAGTTCGGTCGACAAATAACGCTCTCCCGTATCAGGTAACAACGCTACTATTTTTTTGTTCTTAAATTCCGGACGCAGTGACAGTTGACGGGCAGCATACACGGCTGCTCCCGAAGAAATTCCCGCCAGCAGACCTTCTGTTGCCGCTAACTCACGTCCCGCACGAATCGCTTCGTCATCGGGCACACCCATCACCTCATCTACCACAGAAGCGTCATAAAGCTTGGGAATAAAATTCGCTCCGATACCCTGAATACGATGCGGAGCTGCCTCTCTTCCCGCCAATACAGGAGACGACGACGGTTCCACCGCCACAATATAAATATCCGGATTATGTTTCTTTAAAGCACGGGCTACACCGCACACTGTTCCTCCAGTACCCACTCCGGCTACAAAAACAGCCACTTCACCATCGGTATCGCGCCAGATCTCTTCACCTGTCGTCCGTTCATGAACAGCCGCATTAGCCGGATTCTCAAATTGTTGCAAGATCACCGAACCGGGAATACTATCACGCAACTCCTGCGCCTTGGCAATAGAAGCTGCCATTCCTCCTAACCCGTCCGTCAATACAATCTGCGCACCCAATGCTTTCAACAGGTTCCGCCGTTCCAGGCTCATTGTTTCGGGCATGGTCAATATCAAATGATACCCTTTAATAGTGGCTACCATTGCCAACCCGACACCTGTATTTCCACTTGTCGGCTCAATAATCGTTGCACCGGGTTTCAGTGCTCCACGAGCTTCCGCATCTTCAATCATCGAAAGAGCCACTCTGTCTTTTACACTTCCCGCCGGATTAAAAGCCTCCAGTTTGGCAATAATATTTTGTTCCAGACCGTACTTTCCACTATAACCGGAAAGTTCCATCAAAGGGGTATTCCCCACTAAATCTGTTAGTTTCCTTGCAATCTTTGCCATCTTATTACTTTATTTTTGTCACAGACACGACAAAGATATGGAAAAAAAGGTATGTTTTATATCACTTCATGAGAAAGATAAGGAAAAGTATAGTAACTTTGTATCCGTTCAATCTTTTTAAGTTTACAGATATGAAAAAGAGAATCATACAATTTCTCACGACCTATTTTTTATTTGTTCTTTTATTCGTTCTTCAGAAACCAATCTTCATGGTTTACTACCATGATTTATATACCGACGCATCTTTAGGTGACTACTTCCGCATCATGTGGCACGGATTGCCTCTGGATTTATCTCTTGCAGGTTACCTGACCGCCATCCCAGGCTTACTGCTCATCGCCTCCGCCTGGACGAGTTCATCCATACTCCGCCGCATCCGGCAAGGCTATTTCGGAGCAATCGCCTTTGTCATGGCCTGCATTTTTATCATCGACCTGGGATTATACGGCTTTTGGGGATTCCGTCTGGATGCCACCCCCGTTTTCTATTTCTTCTCTTCCCCCAAAGATGCTATGGCAAGTGTCAGCTTTTGGTTTGTATTATTGGGAATCTTATCTATGCTGATCTATGCAGCAATTTTATACTTTATTTTCTATTACGTCCTTATCCGGGAGAAAAAGCCCCTGAAAATACCTTATCGACGTCAGAATGTCTCGCTTGCGCTCCTTTTGCTGACAGCGGCACTCTTCATCCCCATCCGGGGCGGATTCAGCGTATCCACCATGAATTTGAGCAAGGTATATTTCAGCCAGGACCAACGCATGAATCATGCAGCCATCAACCCGGCATTCAGTTTCATGTATTCCGCCACCCACCAGAATAATTTCGATAAGCAATATCGCTTCATGGACCCGAAAATAGCCGACGAATTATTTGCAGAGATGGTAGACAAACCTGTCTCAGCAACAGACAGCATCCCCCAATTATTGAATACACAACGTCCGAACATTATTTTTATTATCCTTGAGAGTTTCTCCACACACTTGATGGAAACTTTCGGAGGACAACCCAATGTGGCTGTCAATATGGATAAATTCGCTAAAGAAGGCGTATTATTCAGCAACTTCTACGGCAGCAGTTTCCGCACAGACCGCGGACTGGCATCCATCATCAGCGGATATCCCGGCCAGCCAAGCACCAGCATCATGAAATATCCCGAAAAGACGGACAAACTTCCTTCTATCCCGCGCAGCCTGAAAAATGCCGGATACAACCTGGAATATTACTATGGCGGAGATGCAGATTTCACAAATATGCGCTCTTATCTAGTATCTTCCGGCATCGAGAAGATTATTTCCGATAAAGATTTTCCTCTGTCCGAACGTACAGGAAAATGGGGAGCACAGGATCACGTCTTATTCCAACGCCTGATGAAAGACCTGAAAGAAGAAAAACAAAAAGAACCGTTCCTGAAACTTGTTCAGACATCAAGCAGCCACGAACCGTTCGAAGTCCCGTTCCACAGGCTGGATGATAAAATCCTCAACTCCTTTGCGTATGCCGATAGTTGTGTAGGAGATTTCGTGAAACAGTATCAAGAGACACCGCTATGGAAAAACACACTGTTTGTACTCGTTCCCGATCATCAGGGTGCATACCCATATCCCATAGAAAATCCGCTGGACGGCCAAACCATTCCGCTGATTTTAATCGGAGGTGCAATCAAACAACCTCTTGTGGTAGATACTTATGCTTCACAAATTGACATTGCCGCCACCTTGCTTGCCCAATTAGGATTGCCGCATGATGAATTTACTTTCAGCAAGAATATCATGAATCCGGCCTCTCCTCATTTCGCATACTTCACCCGACCGAACTATTTCGGAATGATTACCGCCGATAACCAATTAGTGTACAATCTGGACGCAAATACTGTGCAACTGGACGAAGGTACCGCCAAAGGAGCCAATCTGGAAAAGGGAAAAGCATTCCTGCAGAAGCTCTACGATGACCTGGCAAAACGCTAGGAAATGAATTATATTGAATATTTATAAAGTAATATAGAACAATAAAGCCTGATGATACACACCGGAATTGTCCAATATCTTTCGGAGATAGATACAAATATCTTCTTGTCTTTCAATGGAATACATTCCCCTTTCTGGGATTATTTCATGAGTTCTTTCACGGGTAAATTCATCTGGATTCCCATGTATGCCACTATATTGTATATTTTATTAAAAAACTTCCACTGGAAAGTAGTACTGTGTTACGTGGCTGCCATTGCACTGACTATCACCTTTGCCGACCAAATGTGCAGCAGCATCATTCGTCCGGTAGTAGCACGTCTGCGTCCCGCCAATCCGGAGAACCCGATTGTAGATCTGGTATATATCGTAAATGGTTACCGCGGGGGAAGCTACGGTTTCCCATCGTGCCATGCAGCCAATTCATTAGGTCTTGCCATGTTTGTCATATTCCTGTTCCGTAAACGTTGGCTAAGCATTTTCATCCTGACCTGGGCAATACTCAACTGCTACACACGTATATATCTGGGTGTACATTACCCCGGTGATTTACTCGTAGGAGGTATTATCGGAGGATTCGGCGGTTGGTTGTTCTGCACCATCGCCCACAAAGCAGCCATCTATCTGGAACCTTCCACCCGCACGAAGAGAAAAGAAATAAAACAATGGTCAGTCACTATTTATGTAGGATTACTGACCGTGCTCGGTATCGTTCTATATTCCACTATTAAAAGTTGGTAGAACACAACAACACTATTTCGAACTAAAAAGTAAAAGCCTGACACCGTTATCCGATGCCAGGCTTTTACTTTTTTATCCGGGTTTATCAAGCTTTCTTGATATAATCAACAATCCACTGTCCTACTTCTTTTGTTCCGTACTTAGCACCTTCAGCCACTTGTATTTCCGGTGTGCGTACATTCTCATCTAAAGAAGCATCTACGGCTTTACGAATCAATGCACCCTCTTCTTTAAGGTCGAAATACTCGAACAACATAGCTACAGAAAGAATCTGTGCCAATGGATTAGCAATATTCAATCCCTTAGCCTGCGGCCATGAACCGTGAATCGGTTCAAATACCGGAGTACTTTCACCTGTAGAAGCAGAAGGAAGCAAGCCCATAGAACCACTGATTACAGAACCTTCGTCAGTCAGGATGTCACCGAATGTATTTTCCGTTACCATCACATCGAAGAAAGCAGGTTCCTGAATCATCTTCATTGCAGCATTATCCACAAACATATAATCAGTTGTCACTTCCGGATAGTTCGGAGCCATTTCCTGTGCGATCTGACGCCACAGACGGGAAGAAGCCAACACATTTGCCTTATCTACCACAGTCAGATGTTTTCTGCGCTTCATCGCATATTCGAAAGCCACCTTCAAAATACGTTCGATTTCCGGACGAGTATAATAGTTTGTATCATACGCCTTGTCATTATCCTGATACTTTTCACCGAAATACATACCTCCAGTCAGCTCACGGATACAGATAAAATCGGCATTCTCTACCAGTTCCGCACGCAACGGAGATTTGTGGATCAGGCATTTGAATGTCTGTACCGGACGGATATTAGCAAAAAGACCCAGTTTCTTACGCATAGCCAGCAAGCCTTGTTCCGGACGTACCTTGGCAGTAGGATCATTGTCAAATTTCGGATCACCTACGGCAGAGAACAAAACAGCGTCCGCCTCTTTACAAACCTGATAAGTTGCTTCCGGAAACGGATCGCCTACTTTATCAATCGCATCAGCTCCACAGATTGCATATTCGTAACTTACTTTGTGACCAAACTTCTCGCAAACGGCACTCATCACATCTACACCTTGCACAGAGATCTCCGGTCCGATGCCGTCGCCTGCTAATACAGCAATTTTAAAATCCATAATCGTTTATTCTTCTATTTATATATTCGTATAAAAAACATTCTTCGGGCAAGTTGTTTCTCACTTGCTCTTCTCGTATTCATCTTCGATGAGGTTCAACATCTTCATAGTAGCCTTGATGGCAGCCTCTGTCTGGTCGGCATCGAGCCCGCGGGTACGGAACACCTGCTCATCATAACTCCACGTGATAACTGTCTGCACAAATGCATCCGTACGTCCACCGGGAGGGATGGTTACCGCATAATTGGTCAACATCGGGAATTTACGTCCTAATGTCACCTTATATATCTTACGCAACGCACGAACAAAAGCATCATACTGACCATCGCCGCCTGAACTCTCTTCGTACTCTTTTCCGTTGATTTCTATCTTCAACGTTGCCATCGGTTTCAGCCCATGAGCCAGATTCACAAAATAGCTCTTCAGTTTAACCTTCTCACCCACTGCTCCGTGTTTCAACACATCCGAAACAATGTACGGCAAATCTTCCTGTGTGACCAGCTCTTTCTTGTCGCCCAACTCGATGATGCGTTCCGTTACCTTGCGCATAGCATCTTCGTCCAGCTCCAGTCCAAGATCTTCGAGGTTCTTACGGATATTCGCTTTACCGCTTGTCTTACCCAATGCATATTCCCGCTTACGGCCAAAACGTTCGGGAAGCAAATCATTACAGTAGAGATTATTCTTGTTATCCCCGTCAGCATGCACCCCTGCCACTTGCGTAAAGACATTCTCACCTACAATCGGTTTATTGGCAGGTATCACAATTCCCGAATAAGATTCCACTACCCGGCTGACATCATTCAAACGGCTTTCGTCGATATTGGTCACCGCATTGAAATGGTCTTTCAGGATAGCCTGCACACTTGCGAGAGGAGCATTTCCTGCCCGTTCGCCCAGTCCGTTGATGGTTGTATGCAATCCTTTGACACCGCTTAATACCGCGGCAAGGACATTACTCACAGCCAAATCATAATCATTGTGCGCATGGAAATCGAGATGAGTATTCGGATAACGTTTCTTCATCTTCCGCATATACTCTATCACTTGCAAAGGATTCAAGATACCCAACGTATCAGGCAACATAAAACGCTTGACGCTCGTTTCTTTCAATCCATCCATCAACTGAAACACGTATTCGGGAGAATCCTTGATACCGTTGCTCCAATCTTCCAGATAAACATTGACGGTTATATCCTGTTCGTCGGCATAATGCACCACACTTATGATATCCGCCAGATGTTCTTCCGGTGTCTTTTTCAGTTGTTGCGTACAATGCTTCAATGAACCTTTACAAAGAAGATTAATCACACGGCAACCGGTACGCTGAATCCAATCGACAGAAGTATGCCCGTCGACAAAGCCGAGCACTTCCACTTTATGGAGCAGATTACGACGGGCAGCCCAGTCGCAAATCATCTTCACGGCTTCAAACTCACCGTCCGACACACGCGCCGAAGCAACCTCCACCCGGTCTACCTTTAAATCTTCTAACAGTAAACGGGCGATCATTAGTTTCTCATGAGGCACGAAAGACACTCCGCTGGTTTGTTCACCATCACGGAGCGTTGTGTCCATGATTTCTATTTTCACGCCTTCTTTTCCCATTCTTCTATTTTATCTTTATTGCTCAACAAGAAATCGATATCGTCCAATCCGTTCATCAAACAAAGTTTCTTATAAGCATTGATTTCGAAATGTTCACTTTTACCTGTCGCCTTGTTGGTGATGGTCTGTTCGGGAAGGTTCACTTCCACTTCCATCTTCGGGTCCGCTTCTATCGAATCGAACAACTCCTGCAGAAACTCCTCGGTAACAACCACCGGCAGCACAAAGTTGTTCAACTCATTATTCTTATGAATATCGGCAAAGAAACTGGATACCACCACGCGGAAACCATATCCTGCAATGGCCCAGGCAGCGTGTTCACGGCTGGAACCCGAACCGAAGTTTTTTCCTGCCACTAATACCTGTCCGCTATAAGTAGGATTGTTTAACACAAAATCCTTGTTCAGGGAACCGTCAGCATTATAACGCCAGTCACGGAAAAGATTATCACCAAAGAATTTTTCTTCACGAGTAGTTGCTTTCAGGAAACGTGCCGGAATAATCTGGTCAGTATCTACGTTTTCTAAAGGAAGAGGTACACAAGTACTTGTTATTATATTAAATTTTGTCTTAGCCATCTTTTTATTTACGATTTAACGATTTACTATTTACTATTTAACGATTGAAATTACTATTGACTCATTCTCTTACGACAGACAATCTGATTCACGACCATTTTTCAATCGTAAATCGTAAATTGTCTAATCGTAAAATCAAATCAGTTTTCTCGGATCGGTAATCACACCTGTCACCGCAGCAGCGGCAGCTACCAGCGGACTAGCCAGCAAAGTGCGTGCACCGGGTCCCTGACGTCCTTCAAAATTACGGTTACTGGTAGATACCGAATACTTTCCGGCAGGAATCTTATCATCGTTCATTGCCAGACAAGCAGAACATCCCGGCTGACGGATAGCAAATCCGGCTTCCGTCAATATCTTGTCGATTCCTTCCTTACGGATCTGTGCGTCTACCATCCATGAACCCGGAACCAGCCATGCAATAACATTCTCCGCTTTCTTACGACCTTTCACGATGGAAGCAAATGCACGGAAATCCTCAATACGACCGTTTGTACAAGCCCCAAGGAATACATAATCAATCTTCTTACCCAACAAAGATTCACCCGGTTGGAATCCCATATACTCCATTGATTTCTTGAACGAAACCTGTGCAGCTTCACTCATTCCTTCCATGGTAGGAATGTGTTGTGTGATTCCCATACCCATACCCGGATTCGTTCCATAAGTAATCATCGGTTCAATATCAGCCGCTTCGAAACGGACTTCTTTATCAAACACGGCATCATCATCACTCTTCAATGTCTTCCAATAAGCCAAAGCCTTGTCCCATGCTTCGCCTTGCGGAGCATTTTCACGTCCTTTGATATATTCAAAAGTCACTTCATCCGGAGCAACCATCCCACCACGTGCACCCATTTCAATCGAAAGGTTGCAAAGGGTAAGACGTCCCTCCATTGTCAGATTGCGGATAGCCGAACCTGCATATTCCACGAAGTAACCTGTAGCACCACTGGTAGTCATCTTAGACATCATATACAGAGCCACATCCTTTGCAGTCACCCCTTTTCCCAGTTCACCGTCTACAGTGATACGCATTGTTTTCGGTCTCGACTGGAGAATACATTGTGAAGCCAGCACCATTTCCACCTCACTCGTTCCGATACCGAAAGCAATCGCTCCCATTGCACCATGAGTAGAAGTGTGAGAGTCACCGCAAACAATCGTCATTCCCGGCAAGGTCAAACCACGTTCGGGGCCTACCACATGGATAATACCATTCTTCGGATGCATCATGCCGTAGTGCGTCAGACCGAAATCCTTCGCGTTTTTTGTCAAAGTATCCACCTGCGTTTTAGAGACCGGATCTTCAATCTCCTTATCCTGATCGTGTGTCGGTGTATTATGGTCAGGCATACAAAACACCTTTTCCGGACGCAACACTCCGATTCCACGTTCACGCAATCCCGCAAAAGCCTGCGGACTAGTCACTTCGTGACAATATAACCGATCAATATAAAGCTGTGTAGGGCCATCTTCCACAGTAGTCACCACGTGGGCATCCCATATCTTATCAAATAATGTATTCATCTGTTTATTTACTATTTTACTAATTACTATTTACTCTTTCAATCAATCTCTGTAATACCAAACCGACTGTCAATCTCTTTTTTACGATTTGAATTTGTTGATACAGTCGATGTAGGCTTCTACCGAAGCAGCAATAATATCTGTGTTGGCACCAAAACCATAATAAATCTGGTTATCATATTCTACCTGCATGTGCACTTTACCTACATCATCACTTCCCTTACTGATAGCCTGAATAGTAAACTCTTTCAGAGTCATGTGGCGTTCTACAATCTTTTTCAATGCTTTGATGGCAGCATCTACCGGACCATTACCACTGGCACAAGCTTCAAACTTCTCACCGGCAATATTCAATCCCAAACTGGCTACCGAACGAACACCGACACCACTCGTCACCTGCAAGTAATCCAGTTTGATACGATGGTTCTGGCTACGGTCTGCACCTGCCAATACTAAAATATCATCATCATTAATATCTTTCTTCTTATCAGCCAACTTCAGGAACTCATCATATACCTTATCCAGTTTTTCCTGATCCAAATTCACTCCCAATATAGAAAGACGATTTTTCAATGCTGCACGTCCGCTGCGGGCAGTCAATACAATAGAGTTGTCATCAATACCCACATCATGCGGATCGATAATCTCATATGTCTGTACATTTTTCAATACGCCATCCTGATGGATACCTGAAGAGTGTGCGAAAGCGTTACGTCCAACGATTGCTTTATTAGGCTGTACCGGCATATTCATCAGGCTGGATACCATACGGCTGGTCGGATAAATCTTCTGCGTATTGATATTGGTCTGGATATCAATTTCGTGATGGCTCTTGATAATCATGGCGATTTCTTCGAGAGCAGTATTTCCTGCACGTTCGCCAATACCGTTGATGGTAACTTCCACCTGACGCGCACCGTTCAAGACACCAGCTATCGTATTGGCAGTAGCCATACCCAAGTCATTGTGACAGTGAGTAGAAAGTATGGCATTATCAATGCCGTCTACATGGTCAACCAGGTATTTTATCTTGGCGCCATATTCTGAAGGCAAGCAGTAACCTGTTGTATCAGGGATATTCACTACGGTAGCTCCAGCCTTGATGACAGCTTCCACCACACGTGCCAGATATTCGTTATCCGTACGGCCTGCGTCTTCTGCATAAAATTCCACATCGTCTACAAAACGGCGGGCATATTTCACAGCAGCTACTGCACGTTCGATAATCTCTTCACGATTCGAATTGAATTTATATTTAATGTGCGAATCAGAAGTACCGATACCAGTGTGAATACGTTTATGTTTAGCAAATTTCAGTGCATCTACGGCTACATCAATATCTTTTTGAACTGCGCGAGTCAAAGCACAGATAGTAGGCCAAGTCACCGCTTTTGAAATCTCAATTACTGAATTAAAATCTCCCGGGCTCGAAATGGGGAATCCGGCTTCAATCACGTCTACTCCCAACGCTTCCAATGCCTTTGCTACCTGAATCTTTTCTACTGTATTCAACTGGCATCCCGGAACCTGTTCACCATCTCTAAGAGTGGTATCAAAAATAAATAACCTATTGTCCATATTCTTATGTATATTATATAATTATTAGCATTAAAAAAAGCCTTTCACACTTGGAAGTGAGAAAGGCTTTCGTATATTTTCATTTATACACATTTACGCGCAGCACTCACTTCCACTAACCTTTGATAGTAGAATAATAATACCGCATAGTAGAATATGTATAAACATCTGATTCATTTCTTGTCTCTTTTATTAGTTTGACGGTGCAAAGGTATGGATTATTTCTTTACCACCAAATAATACGTTACTTTTTTATCGAAAAAAATATCATTTCATAAGTTAAAGCCGATTATTAGCAAAAATATATCACGAATAAAGCGATATATTCATTAAACGAAAAGAGGGAGTAGAATGTTTGAATCATTCTCTCCCTCTCCTTCTTTATTGTTCTAAATCAATAGATTACTTCTTATCGCAACATTCTTTCTTTTCTGCGCAATCAGCTTTTTTATCGCAAGCAGTAGCACAAGAGTCCTTAGCCTGGCAGCAAGAATCAGATTCAACAACAGCTTCCACTGTTTCTACAGTTGTTTCTTCACCTTCAGAAGCAGCGTTAGTAGTTTTGTTACCAGTACAAGACATCATTGCAAAAGAAAATGTTACTGCTACAGCAGCCAAAAATAATTTAGTTTTCATACCTTTTAAATTTGCTTTAAACGTTTAATAAAATAATTGTCAGTCGCAAATATAGCACTTTTTTCGCAAAGTACCAAAACAGAAAGCCCCTTGACTCAAAATGAATCAAGGGGCTTCTTTAAAACGGCGGCTACCTACTCTCCCACTGTTACGCAGTACCATCGGCGTGACGAGGCTTAACTTCTCTGTTCGGAATGGGAAGAGGTGGAACCCTCGTGCTATAACCACCTGAATAAGGTTATGACATGATGAAAAGTAAAATCCTAGTGTCTAGTAAGCTAAACGTATATACCCAACCGGTACATGTTTGAAAGAAAGTGAACGGGCAATTAGTAATGCTCGGCTTTGATGTTACCACCTTTACACCTGCATCCTATCAACGTCATCGTCTTTGACGACCCTAAGAAATCTAATCTTGTGGCTGGCTTCGTACTTAGATGCTTTCAGCACTTATCCAATCCCGACTTAGATACCCAGCAATGCACCTGGCGGCACAACTGGTAAACCAGCGGTCAGTCCAACACGGTCCTCTCGTACTAGTGTCAGAGCCACGCAAATTTCATACGCCCACGATAGATAGAGACCGAACTGTCTCACGACGTTCTGAACCCAGCTCGCGTGCCACTTTAATGGGCGAACAGCCCAACCCTTGGGACCTTCTCCAGCCCCAGGATGTGACGAGCCGACATCGAGGTGCCAAACCCCTCCGTCGATATGAGCTCTTGGGAGGGATCAGCCTGTTATCCCCGGAGTACCTTTTATCCTTTGAGCGATGTCCCTTCCATACGGAAACACCGGATCACTATGCTCTAGTTTCCTACCTGATCGACTTGTCTGTCTCCCAGTCAAGCGCCCTTATGCCATTACACTCTACGGACGGTTACCAATCGTCCTGAGGGCACCTTTTAGAAGCCTCCGTTACACTTTTGGAGGCGACCACCCCAGTCAAACTACCCACCAAACAGTGTCCTCGCAGCAGCGAGTTAGAACTCAAATAATCAAAGGGCCGTATTTCAACAGCGACTCCACAAATACTGGCGTACCTGCTTCAAAGTCTCCGGCCTATCCTACACATCAATTACCCAAATTCAATGTTAAGCTATAGTAAAGGTTCACGGGGTCTTTTCGTCCCATCGCGGGTAATCGGCATCTTCACCGATACTACAATTTCACTGAGCTCACGGTTGAGACAGTGTCCAGATCATTACACCATTCGTGCAGGTCGGAACTTACCCGACAAGGAATTTCGCTACCTTAGGACCGTTATAGTTACGGCCGCCGTTTACTGGGGCTTCAATTCAATGCTTCTCTTGCGATGACATCTCCTCTTAACCTTCCAGCACCGGGCAGGTGTCAGGCTGTATACGTTATCTTTCAATTTGGCACAGCCCTGTGTTTTTGTTAAACAGTTGCCTGGACCTATTCTCTGCGCCCAACTCTCGTTGGGACCCTTTATCCCGAAGTTACAGGGTCAATTTGCCTAGTTCCTTAACCGTGAATCACTCAAGCGCCTTAGTATATTCAACCCGACTACGTGTGTCCGTTTGCGGTACGGGTACCTTAAAGATTAAGTTTAGCGGATTTTCTTGGGAGTATGTTTACACGCACTATTACCTCATTCCGAAGAATTCGGTATACTATCAGGTTCGACTCTTGCGGTGGATTTGCCTGCCGCAATCAACATCTACACCCTTCAACGGACTATTCCGTCAGTCCGCGGCGCTGTCACTCCTCCGTCTCCACGTCACTCTTTAAGGTAGTACAGGAATATTAACCTGTTCTGCCATCGGCCTCACCGTTCGGCTGAGCCTTAGGACCCGACTAACCCTGATCCGATTAGCGTTGATCAGGAAACCTTAGTCTTTCGGCGAGGGGGTTTCTCACCCCCTTTATCGTTACTTATACCTACATTTGCTTTTCCACACGCTCCAGCAAAGCTCACGCTTCACCTTCGACGCGGAGTGGAATGCTCCCCTACCGATGTTAGTGTTTAGTTAACATCCCATAGCTTCGGTAAATTGCTTAATGCCCGATTATTATCCACGCCAAACTCCTCGACTAGTGAGCTGTTACGCACTCTTTAAATGAATGGCTGCTTCCAAGCCAACATCCTAGCTGTCTTAGCAATCTGACTTCGTTAGTTCAACTTAGCAATTATTTCGGGACCTTAGCTGATGGTCTGGATTCTTCTCCTTTAGGACATGGACCTTAGCACCCATGCCCTCACTCCTGGGATCGAACTACTGCGCATTCGGAGTTTATCAAGACTTGATAGGCGGTGAAGCCCTCGCATCTTATCAGTCGCTCTACCTCACAGTAGTAATTCCCAAGGCTGCACCTAAATGCATTTCGGGGAGTACGAGCTATCTCCAAGTTTGATTAGCCTTTCACCCCCACCCTCAGTTCATCCGGAAGCTTTTCAACGCTTATCGGTTCGGTCCTCCAGTTAGTGTTACCTAACCTTCAACCTGACCAAGGGTAGATCACTTGGTTTCGCGTCTACTCCTTCCGACTAATCGCCCTGTTCAGACTCGCTTTCGCTTCGGCTTCATGTCTTGAGACACTTAACCTTGCCGGAAAAAGTAACTCGTAGGTTCATTATGCAAAAGGCACGCCGTCACTGCTTACGCAGCTCCGACCGCTTGTAGGCGCACGGTTTCAGGGACTATTTCACTCTTCTATTCGAAGTGCTTTTCACCTTTCCTTCACAGTACTGGTTCGCTATCGGTCTCTCGGGAGTATTTAGCCTTACCGGATGGTCCCGGCAGATTCACGCAAGATTTCTCGTGTCCCGCGCTACTCAGGATACCACTACGCTTCGTTTCACTTCGTATACCGGACTATCACCGTCTATGGTCCCATTTTCCAAAGGGTTCTACTCATGAAATGTCTTGCGATGTCGTGGTCCTACAACCCCAATATTGCCGTAACAACATTGGTTTGGGCTAATCCCCGTTCGCTCGCCACTACTAGGGGAATCATTATTATTTTCTTTTCCTACAGGTACTAAGATGTTTCAGTTCCCTGCGTTAGCTTCCAACTAGGTTGGATGACATTCCTTCAGAATGCCGGGTTGTCCCATTCGGAAATCTTCGGATCAAAGGTTATTTGCACCTGCCCGAAGCTTATCGCAGCTTATCACGTCCTTCATCGCCTCCGAGAGCCAAGGCATCCGCCATGCGCCCTTGCTTACTTTCTTTCAAACGTTTTATTCTCGTACTGGTATTGGTATGGGAATTGCTTCCTTTTATCAATATTGCGTACTCGAACACGTACGGTTTGATATATACTTTTAGCTCTTACTAAAATTTTACTTTTTGTACATCATGTCAAAGATCGTTTCTCTTTTTCAGAGATGGTGGAGAATAACGGATTCGAACCGTTGACCCTCTGCGTGCAAGGCAGATGCTCTAGCCAGCTGAGCTAATCCCCCAAGAGGTTATCAAGAATTGCTGCATTCCGCTTATGCGGCATTCCTTCGTTCTTGAGCTTGGTAGTCCCAGGCAGAGTTGAACTGCCGACCTCTACATTATCAGTGTAGCGCTCTAACCAACTGAGCTATAGGACTATGTTCTACGCATTATCGGCTGCTTTCGGCATAATCGATGCAAGCATCGCTTCTGCTCTCTCTTGCTCGATAATTCAACCTTGTCTACCTGTATGTTAGACTCGGCTTCTTTTTTCTCTTGTTTATCTCTATCTATACTTCTATAGATGGTTGATCTATATATTATAAATAAACAAGTACCAGTAGTACAAAAAACAGAACCTTTAAAGTCACTTTTTTTTACGATGTTGTATTTTACATTATTCATGCAGAATTACATCGTTTACGGCATCACTCCAGAAAGGAGGTGTTCCAGCCGCACCTTCCGGTACGGCTACCTTGTTACGACTTAGCCCCAATTACCAGTTTTACCCTAGGACGCTCCTTGCGGTTACGTACTTCAGGTACCCCCGGCTTTCATGGCTTGACGGGCGGTGTGTACAAGGCCCGGGAACGTATTCACCGCGCCATGGCTGATGCGCGATTACTAGCGAATCCAGCTTCACGAAGTCGGGTTGCAGACTTCGATCCGAACTGAGAGAGGTTTTTGGGATTAGCATCCTGTCACCAGGTAGCTGCCTTCTGTACCCCCCATTGTAACACGTGTGTAGCCCCGGACGTAAGGGCCGTGCTGATTTGACGTCATCCCCACCTTCCTCACATCTTACGACGGCAGTCTCTCCAGAGTCCTCAGCATGACCTGTTAGTAACTGAAGATAAGGGTTGCGCTCGTTATGGCACTTAAGCCGACACCTCACGGCACGAGCTGACGACAACCATGCAGCACCTTCACATTTGCCTTGCGGCTATATAGTTTCCTACATATTCAAATGCAATTTAAGCCCGGGTAAGGTTCCTCGCGTATCATCGAATTAAACCACATGTTCCTCCGCTTGTGCGGGCCCCCGTCAATTCCTTTGAGTTTCACCGTTGCCGGCGTACTCCCCAGGTGGAATACTTAATGCTTTCGCTTGGCCGCTTACTGTATATCGCAAACAGCGAGTATTCATCGTTTACTGTGTGGACTACCAGGGTATCTAATCCTGTTTGATACCCACACTTTCGAGCATCAGTGTCAGTGACAGTCTAGTGAGCTGCCTTCGCAATCGGAGTTCTTCGTGATATCTAAGCATTTCACCGCTACACCACGAATTCCGCCCACCTCTACTGTACTCAAGACTGCCAGTTTCAACTGCAATTTTACGGTTGAGCCGCAAACTTTCACAACTGACTTAACAATCCACCTACGCTCCCTTTAAACCCAATAAATCCGGATAACGCTCGGATCCTCCGTATTACCGCGGCTGCTGGCACGGAGTTAGCCGATCCTTATTCATATGGTACATACAAAATTCCACACGTGGAATACTTTATTCCCATATAAAAGAAGTTTACAACCCATAGGGCAGTCATCCTTCACGCTACTTGGCTGGTTCAGACTTACGTCCATTGACCAATATTCCTCACTGCTGCCTCCCGTAGGAGTTTGGACCGTGTCTCAGTTCCAATGTGGGGGACCTTCCTCTCAGAACCCCTATCCATCGTAGTCTTGGTGGGCCGTTACCCCGCCAACAAACTAATGGAACGCATCCCCATCGATAACCGAAATTCTTTAATATCAATCTCATGCGGGATTGATATGCTATCGGATATTAATCTTTCTTTCGAAAGGCTATCCCCGAGTTATCGGCAGGTTGGATACGTGTTACTCACCCGTGCGCCGGTCGCCATCTTCACTTTGCAAGCAAAATGAAATGCTGCCCCTCGACTTGCATGTGTTAAGCCTGTAGCTAGCGTTCATCCTGAGCCAGGATCAAACTCTTCATTGTAAAAGTATTTTTATCACCAGTTAAGATGATTATTTGCTCTGTTCAGGACGCCGTAATTTTATTGACCTTATTCAATTACCTGTTAGTCTTAATTGTATCGCTACTTCATAAGACAAGCATTGACGGTTCTATTTTTACTTGTACTACTTGTATTGTTTATCAATATTTCAAAGAACTTGTTGCTTTCGTTTTAAAAGCGGGTGCAAAGGTAAGGGCTTTATTTTTAACCACCAAACTTTTTCGGAAGTTTTTTTTCAGTTTTTCTTTTTACTTTATTTTCTCTGGCTCTCTATGCGAAAGGGAAAGAATGTATGAAAGAAGAACTCGCCGATTTTCTTTGCGAATCGGACTGCAAAGATAAGAACTTTATTCAGTATAATCCAAACTTTTTCGGAAGTTTTTTTGTTCTTTTCTTTAAGTGGGATTCCGCTTTTTCACTAAGTCATTTTTTCAAGGCTTTCTTCTCTTGGAAAGCGGGTGCAAAAGTAGCCTCTTTTGGTATACAATCCAAATATATCAAACTATTTTTTCTAATTATTTTTGAATACATTTGCTAAAGTGCTGAAGCAGAACGATGTTGTAGAACATATTTTTTAAATATGGGTGGGGTGTGTGCGGAAACAACCGGAGAGCTACACATTGTTATATCACACGCGGGCGCGTAAGTGCACCGGGGATCAATTTGCGTTAGGGGGCAATTAAAGAATCAGGTCATAAATATAAGAGGAAAGAAAGATAGATATAAGAGATAGTGGTTTTATAGCGAGTTCCGTTTCTAAGTTTGATTCATTAATATGATACTTGTATGAGAATGATGCGTAGAATCTTCGATCTTACTGAAAAAGGATTTTTCTTTTTCATTTCTCATATTCTCATAACATGCACAATAATCTTTTGTAAATCAAGAATATAATACTATGAGAAATAAAATACAAAACGGCATTTCTCATAGTATGACACGCATTTTGTACATAAAACAACCTGTTTCTCATAACTTATCAAGGCATTTCTCATAGTATTTTGACTATTTATCCTATAAATTCTCAAGCTGGATTCCGGGCTAAAGATCAAGTTGAATACCAGACTACACACCGCTTTACAATATATTATCAGTGCTTGTTGGAAGTATATAGAGCAGACATTAGCATATTTTCCTACCGGCATCTGTATTGTTGCACTCCAGTGAACAGGTCTGTGCACTAAAGTGGAAAGAACCGTTCACTAGAGTGGAATGATTTGTTCACTGGAGTGCAACGATACAGATAGTAGCAGGAAAAAACGGCTATGATTAAGGAAAAACATGAAGATACAAGGTGAATGATACACAGAAAAGCAGTAAACAATAGGAAGTTGATTAATAAACGGCATAAGGAAAGGAATAATCATAAATCCGGAGAGAGTCCGGAAAAAGCCACAGCCATCATGCATGAGAAATGAGCTAAACAGATAAAAGCAGTATGAGAATAAGAGGAGAAATGATTGGAAACCTATGAGAAATGCATCATTTTTAAGGAGAAATGAGGGAAATACTATGAGAAATACCACTTTATCTTTTATTTCTCATAGCATTATATTATTGATTTACAAGCCGTTATCATATCACCTATGAGAACATGAGAAATGAATATGAAAAATCATTTGCAGAAGGCTGGATTTCTCTTTGATATAAATACAGGAAACTATCCACACCTATGTTTTTCGAGAAAATGATAAATCGGATCAGTTCATATCATGGATTTATTTCGTACCTTTGCCACTCGATTTATATAAAAAGAAAAAATGAGTAAAGAATACACACTCGCAGATTTCACAGATATTTTTGATTACTCCACAGGATGGTTCAGCGACAGTAGCATTTGTAGTCTATTCTATCAGATATTCAAACGATTCCCTTCCATGAAAATGGTGAAATATAAAGTAAACCAGGATTTTCTGAAAGAAATCAAGGAACTTTATCAGCAAGATGACGCGTTCGATATATTCGAGCATGTGTACTGCAATCATTTTGAAAATGAAAAAGAAGAAGAGGAGGAAGAAGAAGACAATACAGGTACAAAAGAGTTATACGACTGTATCGTTATCTGCAAAAAGAATTTAATGATCGGCTATTTTGATAATTGCGTAAAGATTGTCTATTCCAATATCGACGAAGAGGAAATCAATCATCTCAATCAGATTTGCGAAAATCACAAGAAGGAAAATGAGAAACTTAACAATCTATTTATAGTAACATACTCTCATAACTACTTCAGCCTGAAACAATCGCAAGTCAATGAACCTGCTATTCAGATTGATCGTCACTATAACGATGATTTTGTTCCCGTAGCTGCCGAAATCGAACACTTCCTGCTAGAGGACAACAAAAGCGGATTAATCATTTTGCATGGGAAACAAGGTACTGGAAAAACTACTTATATCCGCCATCTCATTAATCTTGGTAAAAAAAGAATGATTTATATGAGTGGGGATCTGGTAGATAAACTTTCGGATCCGAGCTTTATCACTTTTATCCGCCAACAAAAGAACTCTATC
This sequence comes from Bacteroides sp. BFG-606, assembly GCF_024788145.1. Lineage (NCBI taxonomy): Bacteria > Pseudomonadati > Bacteroidota > Bacteroidia > Bacteroidales > Bacteroidaceae > Bacteroides > Bacteroides sp. BFG-606. The sequence continues at coordinate 6,094,614 of NZ_JANUIL010000001.1, forward strand.
TTCATCGTAGAAGATTGCGAAGAACTATTATCAAGCCGCAACGGAGGCAACCGTATGAATGCCGGATTAGTCAACATACTGAATATCAGCGACGGACTGTTGAGCGATGAATTGTGTATCAAATTTATCTGCACCTTTAATGCTCCACTAAAAGATATCGACGAAGCATTGCTTAGAAAGGGACGCTTGGCTGCCCGATATGAATTTAAAGACCTGACCACTGATAAGGTTAACCAACTGATTAAGGAAGAAAGTCTGGATATTCCCGAACAAACACATCCCATGACACTGGCTGAAATCTATAATTACGAAGGAATGGATTTCTCCTTGGGAAGAAAACGGGTAGGATTCTAAAATATTCTCCGGAATAGAATTGCCAGAGAAAAAACAGGCAATTATTATTATGAAATATAAGTATATAAATTTTATCTGCAGCCGGACACGATTCGACATTTTTATACGTTTATTATATTTAAAAGAGTTGCCCAATAATAGGGCAACTCTTTTAAATATAAAACTTCTTAAGTTCAAACTAAACTTGTGATACCTTATACGGACATATTCTTACTTATAAGTTAACGGAACTTCTAAGATATTCACTCACAAAACCTGCTATTATCCAAAACTGAAGGGAAAAGCGCTTTCATCAGATAAAGCAATTAATCCATTTTTCCGTTGGATACAAATTTTGTTCTCCCGTGCCAACCAACCGGCGGCCAATGCTGTACTTTCTACGCTTAGGTTTAATCTTCTCGCCAATTCAGGTATTGAAATTTCACCAATTTCTTTCAGGGCATACCAGACCTTTCCGGCATTGTTCCCTACAATCGTTTTATCCATGGCTATTTTTATTAATAATTCGGTTACAATATAGTCATTTCAACAATAGTTTACAACAAAACCAGATTTTTTATTTTAGTTTTTGACATTATTTAAAACAAGAAAATCAATTTCGCAATTAACGGTTAAAAACTCGGTCATAGTTCATACCATAACACTACTGGAAGGCACATTATATATCAAAATAAATTCTCAAAACAGGTATAGGGAAACCATAGAAAGTTGACATTTCCGCAATATCGGACAAGTCATTTCGCTTTTTTACCAATACCTTTGCGAAGTGAAATACCAAAATTAGTTATGCAACAGAAAAAAACAACGAAAGAAGAATATCAAAAGTGCGTAAATGTGGTAGTGGAATACATCATCCAACATTTAGGAGAAGATATTGATTTAAAATCTCTGGCCAGAATTTCAAACTTTTCTCCTTTTTACTTTCACCGGATCATGAAAGCTTTTCTCGGTGAACCGATTGGTACGTTTATTGTCCGGACGCGGACAGAAGCTGCCGCACGCCTACTCCGCTACTCGGATATTCCGATTGCCGACATCGCCTACCGGATTGGCTACTCATCTCCTTCTTCGTTGTCGAAAGTGTTCAAGCAATTTTATGGCATTTCACCTTTAGAATATAGAAACAATAAAAACTTTGTAATTATGAAACCAGCGATTATCAGGCCAGACCTGGAACTAAAAAAAGAGATCAGAAATGTCTCCGAACGGAATGTGATTTATATCCGCCTTACAGGAGACTACAAACTGAATGATTACGGCGGCACTTGGGGACGTTTATTCCAATTCATCAAAGAACAAAAACTGCCGATGGGAGATTTCAGTCCGCTTTGCATTTACCACGATGATCCGAAAGTGACGCCAGCCGAGAAACTGCGTACAGACGTATGCATGGTGATGCCTGTAAAAGTTGCTCCCAAAAGTGATGTGGGATTCAAGGTTATCCCAGCCGGACGTTATGCCATCTTCCTTTACAAAGGACCGTATGACAATCTGCAAGCTGTGTACGATACGATTTACGGAAAGTATCTGCCCGAAATGGAATGTACGATACGTGATGAAGCTAGTGCCGAACGCTATCTGAACAATCCATGTGACACTCCTCCCGAAGAGTTGTTGACGGAGATCTATATTCCGGTAGAATAATCCGGATAAGAGGACGAAGGAACAGCAGTCACTTCCAGACAGGCTGTTCCCTCTTCCCTACCTCCTATTTTTCAGCATAGACGCCAATCCTGTTTCCTTCACTATCCGTGAATACGGCAAACCATCCTTTATCGTCTGCCTCAATCTTTGTTTTGGGAATGACCACTTTCCCTCCTTTCAGAAGCACTTTTTTCCAACGTCTGTTCGATATCCTCACAGTTGAAATGGATAAGTACGCCATGCGTTGAAGGAAGAAAGTCGAAGTTTGAAGCATAAGATATTGCACCGACGGTTTCACCTTCTTCCGTGAAACAAGCCATTTTCTCTGTTTCACATTCAAAAGTCGGAAGTTGCACACCCAACACCGTTTCGTAAAAATCGACAGCCCGACGGAAATCGGTAGCAGGAATCTCAAAAAATGCAATTAATTTTTTCATTTCGTTTCTTTTTTATGGTTACTACTAAGCCTTTGCAAAGACATTGCAAAAGTAGGGTAACCCGAGGAAGCCCAATAGGAAAAAAGAGACATCTTTAGAGTTCAGAGAAATAATCGGAATAAGGGGCACATACAGAAAGATACTCCGCAGGGGTATAACCGGAAAAGAGTTTGAATTCCTTTATCATGTGAGACTGATCGGAAAAGCCACATTCATAAGCCACTTGTACAAAAGGAACAGTAGCATCCTGTTGCAGCATGAATAACGCCCGTTGCATACGGATAATACGAATAAATTCTTTGGGAGTAGTACCGACATAATCGGTGAAGATACGCCCGAATTGCTTGCTGCTCAAACAGGCTGTCTCCGACAAATGAGAAATGTTGATTTGCGGCCGGAGATTTATTTCATGGAAAACAGCAGACATGCGCTTGAGATTATACTCGGGAAGAGTGTATAAACGACGAAGAAAAAACTGCTCTATCAACCGAATACAAACTGCATTACGAGAAGTATCCGTGACCTGTTTTACTAAGTCCGACAGTTCTGCATCTTCCATCGCACCGGTGTCTACATTCTGTCCGCGGAACAAATGACTGGGTATGTGAAACAATGCTTTTACCGCATAAGGTTGGAAAACAACAGTAATCATCTCTATCCTGCCTGTAGACATCACATCCGAGAAACCGACCGATTGTCCGGAAATAAAGGATTGGGGTTGCAGCTCCGACTCGCCCGACAAAAGAAGTTGTTTCCCTTTATGGAATACCAGTTGCATGCAGCCAATAGGCAGAGTCCGTTCGGAAACAGGGGCTATTGAGTCGTCTTGCAATATCCAGTAATGCCGTATGTAGGGAGCCAGTGCAAAACAGGGTTTTATCAATTGAAATGATTGCATATAACAAAGATATTATTTCTTAATCCAAATGCAAAAGTAAAACTCCTGTTTAAAAGGGGATAGTAAAAAAAGGACTTCTTTACTTAATTAAAAAAGCATCCTCTGCTTGAAGAAGCATGATTACAGCTCACATCCAAACAGAGGAAGAATTCTTTAGATAACGGAAAGTCCATATTCGTAGGCTTCCGACATCGCATTGTAATCTGCGTCGGAATATGCGCCTTTATCCCTTGCTTTCTGCATATCTTTCATAAACGATTCTACAGAAGACAGGAAACTAGAATAGTTTTTCTGTTCTTCATCATAGCCTGTCACAGCAGGAAGCTTCTTTGCAGCTTCGAGTTCCTTCTTCAGTTCCGCCATCTTCATGTCAATACGCATACCGTCCAGCGCATGTTTGCGGGAATAAAGATTCATGATGCTTTGCACAGTGCCGGACATCTTACGCATAGCCATGATCTGATCTTTCAACGGTTCGTCGGCAAGAAGTTCTTTTTCAGCCTGTTCCGTGAGCGGGCTTAGAATATCAAAAATCACTTGTTTATATTCGGACATTTCTACACTTAGCCGGTAGTTTTCATCCAAGAGCTTGCCAGCCTTGGCTGTCTCTTTGGCCTGCTTGTAAGAGAGAAACTTATTAAAATTATCATAGAATTGCGTCCGTGCACTAAAAAGTCCTCTATAACTCTGCTTCAGATTCTGACGGACTTCTATATTAAAGTAATCTCCCGGATCCATCAATTCCGCAGTGTCTCTGGCAGATACTTCAGGCGGTGCTATCGGAGATACTTCAGGAACTTTTCCTGTCTGTTCCATATATCCCAAGACCGCATTTACGTCTTTTGCATTAGCTACATGCCTCAACACGATGAGCGATGTATGATAATAGTTTATCACTTTACTGGCATTATCCAATTCCTCCGGAGTGACGGAGGACGCAGCCTGTTTCTTGTTTCCTCCCGAACAGGAAACCAATAAGAAAGCACCTATCAGTGCTCCAAACAATAAGATATTCTTCTTCATAATAATGGTTAGTTTATTGAGACTTTCGTACTATAACAATAAAAATCGTTTTTTGTTATAGACAAACAATGCATATTTGATAAGTGTTCTATACATGATATTAACTTAAAAATAAAACAAATATGGAACAATCATTTCAAAAAGGAGTTGTGCTCCATTTGGCTTCCCTCATTGAATATACTGAAGGAGGCGTCATCAGCAAACAGTTAATCAAAAGTCCGGCAGGAAATATCACTTTATTTTCTTTCGACAAAGGAGAAGGGTTAAGCGAACATCGTGCTCCGTTTGATGCGCTCGTGCAGGTATTGGAAGGGGTAGCGAATATTACTGTAAACGGAAATCTGTTCACCGTAAAAGCAGGAGAAAGTATCGTATTTCCGGCGAATGCGCCGCATGCCCTTACAGCAGTGGAGAGATTTAAGATGCTGTTGACTATGATTAAGGAATAAACAACCATAGTGTATAAAAACAAAAAATGGCTACTCATCACGAGCAACCAATCTTTTGTTAACCTTAAATCTAATACTTATGAAAAAAACACTGTACAAAGGTACCATATTTCAGGTAAATAGCAAATTTTAGAGCCTAAACAGCCCATATTATAACAGGGTTTAATACTCTGGGAAGCGTATTAACATTTCAGACTTTACACGTTAACATTTAACATATTCATTCACACAAGTTACTTCTTGGGTAAGTAAGAATACAAAAAAGGGACATCATTGAAACAACATCGGCTTTTTTTTTTGTAACTTTGAACTATGATAATCAGTGCCAGCCGCCGGACAGATATTCCGGCATTCTATTCCCAGTGGTTTTTTAACCGGATTAAAGAAAGATATGTATTAGTGCCCAATCCATATCATCCGAAAATGATTAGCAAGATCTCTTTATCTCCTGCTGTAGTAGATTGTTTTGTTTTCTGGACCAAGAACCCGGCACCTATGCTCAACCAACTGGAGAAATTGCAGGATTACAACTATTACTTCCAATTTACACTTAACCCTTACGGAGAAAAGCTGGAAAATCATTTGCCCTCCATCGATAAACGAATGGATACCTTTAAAAAGCTGGCTGATAAAATCGGCAGGGAAAGGGTGATCTGGAGATACGATCCGATACTGACGAACGAGGAATACAATGTTTCTTTCCATCAGGAAGCATTTGCCCGGATTGCCGACGGACTCAAAGACCACACTGCCAAATGTATGCTAGGATTCATAGATCATTACCAGCATATCCGGAACTCTGTACGGTCATTCAACATCTATCCGCTGACTCAAGAGGAAATAGAAGAAATGGCTGTCTCTTTTAAAAAAACAATAGACGCTTATCCCGACATACAGTTGGATACTTGTACTGTGAAGGTGGATTTAAGACATTTGGGTATTCCGAGCGGCCTGTGTATCGATAAGAATCTGATAGAAAAGATCATCGGTTATTCCATCCTCGCCCAAAAGGATAAAAACCAGCGTAACATCTGCAACTGCATTGAAAGCATTGATATCGGAACTTATGAAAGTTGTCTGAACGGATGTATTTATTGTTATGCCATCAAAGGCAATTATAACACGGCAGTATATAATAGGAGGAAACATGATAAAAACTCACCGCTACTTATCGGTCATTTATCCGAAGAGGATATCGTAAAGGAACGGGAGATGAAAAGCCTGCGGGATAACCAATATTCGTTGTTTTAATCTCTTCGGTCTACAGTTGGCTTACAGGCATAAAAAAAGGCTATCTATCCCAGACAGCCAATCTTTTGTTAACCTTAAATCTAATACTATGAAAAACACAGTACAAAGATACGGACTTTTCGGTTATCTCCAAATTTTGAGGTCAAAGCAACGTATCTTATAACATGGTTTAATAGAATCAGAACCGCATTAACAAATGAGTGGCCGGCCATTAACATTTAACAGTTTTCTTAAAGAATCAAGGCGTAAAACTGGAAGAGATGCAAAAGTTTTCGAATCGAATACCTTATCTTATTAAAGAGAGTTTATGCGGGCTAACAAATTCCTCTGCCAGCTGTTTCTAATAGAAGGTAACCATCAAATTCCCATTATATGAACAGATTCGAAAATAAAGTAGTTGTCATCACCGGTGCTGCCAGTGGCATAGGCGAAGCAACCACACGCCGCATTGTCTCCGAAGGAGGCAAAGTAGTCATCGCTGACCATTCCGAGAAAAGAGCGGAACAGCTTGCCAACGAACTCATGCACGCAGGGGCTGACGTGCGCCATGTCTATTTCTCCGCCACCGAACTCCAGAGTTGCAAAGAGTTGATTGATTTTTCCATGAATGAATATCAAAGAATAGATGTACTGATTAATAATGTAGGAGGAACTGATCCCAAACGTGACCTTAGCATCGAAAAGCTGGACATCAACTACTTTGATGAAGCATTCCATCTGAATCTCTGCTGCACGATGTACCTTTCCCAACAGGTCATTCCTATCATGACTGCCAATGGCGGCGGAAACATTGTCAACGTAGCTTCCATAAGCGGACTTACGGCTGATGCCAACGGCACTTTATACGGCGCCAGCAAAGCGGGTGTCATCAACCTGACGAAATATATCGCTACTCAAATGGGAAAGAAAAACATCCGTTGCAACGCCGTAGCTCCGGGACTGGTACTTACTCCCGCTGCATTGGACAACCTGAATGAGGATGTACGTAATATCTTCCTCGGTCAATGTGCCACTCCTTATCTGGGAGAACCGGAGGATGTTGCAGCTACCATCGCTTTTCTGGCTTCGAACGATGCCAGATACATCACCGGACAAACAATTGTGGTGGATGGCGGACTGACCGTTCATAATCCGACAGTAGCGTTATCATAAAACGACCGGATAACGTATTATCGGTAAAGATGATACGTTATTAACCGGCAACCATTACAAAAATAATCTCTTTTTCCTTGATGTTACCGATAGGAAACATATCTTTGTGACCAGTCAGTAACAAAAGTATCAAAGTATGGAAAAAGAGATTACTAAAAACAGACAGGCTACGGAAATGACCCTGATTAAAGCCGTCAACGATATCATCGAAGAAAGCGGTTTCGAAGGGTTGGGGATCAATGCGGTAGCAGCCAAGGCCAAAGTTTCAAAAATGCTTATCTACCGTTATTTCAATTCGCTGGATGGACTGATAGCAGCCTACATTCAACAGAACGACTATTGGATTAATTTCGATGAAAAGTTACCGGATCAGACTCATTTAGCCGCATTTATCAAGCAGATATTCAAAAGACAAATCATGTGGTTACGGGAGAATTATACATTGAAACGCCTGTATCGCTGGGAACTGACAACGGACAATAAGTTTGTGAAAGAGTTGCGCAACAAACGGGAAGAGAAAGGTATCTGGCTGGTAGAGGCAGTCAGCAAACTTTCAAAACATCCGAAAAAAGAGATTGCCGCTATGGCTTCCATCATCACCGCAGCCATCAGTTATCTGGCATTGCTCGAAGAAAACTGCCCGGTCTACAACGGCCTCAAAATTCAGCAGGAAAGCGGCTGGGAGGAATTGGAAGAAGGCATCAATCTATTAGTAGACCTCTGGTTACAAAAACAACTCTAATCAAATGAATAAAATGACAATAATGGGAATATGGGTTCTTTCTCTATTGATAAATAGTGGATGCAACCGGGGGTTAGTAGAATACGACAGTAACGATCTTAAAATATCTATTGAAAAAGGGGAAGAGTGGTTGCATAATTTTCCTTTGTTTCTAGGCATCAACATCAAAAATCCGCCCCAGATTGCGATCTGGACTGAAGACATGGAAGGAAATTATCTGTCCACCGTGTATGTGACACACAAAATAGCCACTCAATCCTGGCAAGCCTCCCGTGGTAACCGCCGAAAGGAAGCGCTGCCGCATTGGTGTTATCAGCGGGGAATCCAATATGAAGACGGGGTATATCTCCCGACTAAAAAAGAACCGTTGACGGACGGTATCAGCGGAGCTACTCCGAAAGGTAGTTTTAATGTAAAGATGTCGCCAACCGGAAAAGAGAAGAAGTTTATAGTCAAAATTGAGATCAATCATTCTACAGATTTCAATGATGCATATCCGAAATCGGCCAAAGAAGGAGACGCCAATTACTCCGGTGGAAAAGAAGGGAGCGGACAGCCTGCCCTTGTCTACGCAGCAGAAGTGGATTTGACTTCCGGCAAGAAAGAATTTACAGCCAAACTGATCGGACACAGCAGCCCGGATGGAAGTAATGGAGATCTTACCAGAGATACTTCTTCACTCACAACTGCATTGCATATCGTTAAAAGCATAACCGTGTATGTGCAATAGCAGCAGCTAACCATCGTATTATCAGACTCTATCCTTGCATCATTATGAAGAAATTTATATTCATCTTTGCACTGCTATCTTTCATCACTGTATGTGCCGACGGACAAACAGACAGCAGACGTCTCTCTTACACTACATATATCGGGACAGGTTTTTCTATGAATCAGCCTTCTTACACGCCTTTCAACTGGCAAATCGTCAGTCATTACCACATCAGTCAACGGTTTGCCATCGGTGCGGGTAGCGGACTTTCTGTTTATGAGAAGTTGCTTATTCCGCTTTATGCCAGTGCGCAATTTTATATAACGAAGCCCAGGAGACTGACTCCTTATCTGGAATGTCATATCGGTGGGTCTTTTGCCACAGACAGAGAAGCAAACGGAGGCTTTTACCTCTCTCCTTCCATCGGTGCACAATTTAAAGTCAACCGGAAATTAAAACTGAATTTGATGGCAGGTTATGAACTTCAGAAACTGGAACGTATAAAGAAACAGGAAGATCCGTATTTCCATACGACGTTTAAGGAAGAATTGTCGCACCATTCCATTACGCTGAAAATCGGCTTGACGTATTAATACAACTATAATAAGAGATAAGGAATTTGCCATTGCGAACAGAATATATATTCAGATCCTGCTTTATTCCCCTCGAATAAAAAAGGTATAATTATTAATGATTAAGTCGTTATATCATTCAACAAATACTAACTTTACGACGTTATAAGATATAAAGAGCGAACGAAATGATTGTTAAGACATTACTAGATACCGATCTTTATAAGTTTACCACATCGTATGCTTATATCAAACTGTTTCCCTATGCAATGGGCACGTTTAGTTTCAACGACCGGAATGAAACCCAATATACCGAAGATTTCCTGAAAGCACTCAAGACAGAGATTAAGAATCTTAGTCAGTTGAGGTTTACGGAAAAGGAGCTGGAATATATGACAAAAAACTGCAGATTCCTTCCGAGGGTCTACTGGGAGTGGTTATCTTCTTTTCGTTTCGACCCTAATAAGATTGATATTCATCTGGATGAAGCCTGTCATCTTCACATGGAGGTGACTGACTTGCTCTATAAAGTGACGTTGTATGAAGTGCCTTTGCTCGCGATTGTCTCCGAAATCAAAAACCGTTTCTTTGGCAATGTAGCAGACATGAACGAGATTCTTTGCAAGCTATCGGAGAAAATAGAATTGTCGAATCAACATCAGCTCTGTTTTTCCGAATTCGGCACACGGAGAAGATTCTCCATTGATGTGCAGGAAACGGTTATCAAGAAGCTGAACGAGACGGCACATTATTGCACCGGAACTTCCAACTGTAACTTTGCAATGAAATATGGAATGAAAATGATGGGGACTCATCCACATGAATGGTTTATGTTTCATGGAGCGCAGTTCGGATATAAACATGCCAACTATATGGCACTCGAAAACTGGGTGAATGTTTATGACGGGGATTTGGGTATCGCACTTTCCGATACATATACTTCCGGTATCTTCCTTAGTAACCTTAGCCGCAAACAGGCCAAACTTTTTGACGGAGTGCGTTGCGATTCCGGTAATGAGTTTGAATTTATCGACAAACTGGTTGCCCGTTACAAAGAGTTGGGAATTGATGCGACAACCAAAACCATCGTTTTCAGCAATGCCCTCGACTTTACTAAGGCATTGGATATTCAGGAATACTGCCAGAACAAAATACGCTGCTCTTTCGGAATCGGTACCAACCTTACCAATGATACCGGATTCGAGCCTTCGAACATCGTGATGAAACTGACACAATGTAAGATGAATGTCAATCAGGAATGGAGAGAATGTATCAAACTATCTGATGATGAAGGAAAACATACCGGCAGCCTTGAAGAGGTACAGGCTTGCCTGTATGAGTTGAGACTCAACTAAATTATAACAATGTTGCACATATTTTCCGTAAGTTCTCCAAATGCGCCATAACATTCTTATCCTTTCGGGCAATTTGCATATTATATCTTGTCTGCATATTCACCAACAACTCCGCATTTATATTGGTAGCAGCTTCAATCAACAAAGCAAAATCAGTAGATACAGGACGACGCCCATTCAATATATCATTCAGCATCGTATACGACACTCCTACCACCTCTGCAAATCGTTTCTGCGATATTCCACGAGATTGTAATTCTTCTTTTATAATCTCTCCCGGATGTACTGAAACAAAAGAATACCCTAAATTAGACATACTATTCTTATTTATAATGATTCGTTATGTCGATTATAGAACAAATAGTTATGATGGGTTCGGAATCCGTAGTCGATATTTTAAATTCCAGTCGATATTGTTTATCGATCCGAATAGATGAAATACCTTTTTTAACTCCCGTCAAGACTTCATAATTCAACGAATTCAAAGGATAAAGTGCTTCTACATTCAACGCTTCAGCCAAAATGACAATTCGCTTCACATAATTCCTTATTACTTGAGGTTGAAAACGATGCTTCTTATCGCTACATTTACCTTCATAATAAAGTTCTGAAAGATATTCCTTTTCAAACTCAATAACCATTTCTCTACTTATTACGACAGTACAAAGATAGCAGTTTTTTTTCAGAATACACTAAAAAAGTGGATATAATGATAGCAATTCTATCAAACTTGGCCAAAGTCCGAAAGCTAGTAGATAAAACTTGCTATCACCTTAATCAACACAACTCTATTCATAGCAGTATTAATAAAAAAAACGCTGCAGGTATGTTCTTATTCTATACTATCTGTGACTATAGTAATAAAAGCTATAGCAATCAGCCCAAAACCTTTTAGGATTTGAATCCTTTCACTGCTCTTTCCAGTCTTTCCAGAGGTAATTCACCGGATTGTCTCCAGAGCTGTTCTCCTTTTCTAAAAAGAATAAAGGTAGGAGTCGACTCAACTGTATAGAAATCTGTAAGGGCAGGTTCCTGATCGATGTCTACTAATACCACTTCCAATGTTCCTTCCATCAGTTTCTTAAATTCGTCAACAACCGGTTTCATACGTTGGCAATGAGGACACCACGTTGCATAAAACTCTGCCATTACCCAATCACCGTTAGCCAGTTTCTCCTGATTTCTTTCTTCACGAGCTATTTTCTTTTCTTTCATATGAATATCTCCTTTTAATTAATTACTATCACCCTAACAATATCAGGAGAAATATAGTTTAGAAAAATAGCAAGGTTACACACTAATTAAAGAATCCGTTTTAAAGATAAGCATTGCACAAAATTGCAACTTTCGTGCAAAAAAGAAACATCCTATTCAATATTTATTTATCTTTGCCCCCCGAAATGGTTCAGAATCCGTATCCAACGGACGACGATTAATAGGGAATCGGGTGCAAATCCCGGACAGTCCCGCTGCTGTGAAGCTCTGTTCAATGTCTTATAATTGAACTAATTTAACGCCACTGATGTTAATCGGGAAGGCAAATAAGACAAGAGTCAGTCAGAAGACCTGCCATTTTGTGTAAGACGCTCCCCTCCTCGTGGGTTAGGAGAAAGAGTATCACTTGTTAAGCCCCAAATCAAAAAAATACTGTTTTTCGTCGGGTGGAGTATGTCCATTAGACGGGAAGACATTAATAAGTATGTACTTAATTGAGAAAAGTATGATAAAAAAAATCTTAGTAGCCAATCGCGGTGAAATTGCCGTAAGGGTGATGCGCTCCTGCCGGGAGATGGAGATAACGAGTATCGCTATCTTTTCCGAAGCAGACCGGACCGCGAAGCACGTGCTTTACGCAGACGAAGCTTATTGCGTAGGGCCGGCAGCATCCAAAGAGAGTTATCTGAATATAGAAAAAATCATCGAAGTGGCGAAAGCAGCTCATGCGGACGCCATCCATCCGGGTTACGGCTTCTTGTCCGAGAATGCTACCTTCGCCCGTCGATGTCAGGAAGAAGGAATCATCTTTATCGGACCTAATCCGGAAACAATGGAAGCCATGGGGGATAAAATTGCTGCCCGTATCAAAATGATCGAGGCGGGAGTACCCGTTGTTCCCGGCACACAAGACAATTTGAAAAGTGTGGAAGAAGCCATAGAGCTTTGCAATAAGATCGGATATCCGGTGATGCTGAAAGCTTCTATGGGCGGCGGTGGAAAGGGTATGCGCCTCATCCACAGTGCCGAAGAAGTGGAAGAAGCTTATACCACTGCCAAGAGCGAATCGTTGTCTTCCTTTGGCGACGACACGGTTTATCTGGAGAAGTTCGTTGAAGAGCCTCATCACATCGAGTTCCAGATTCTTGGTGACAAGCATGGAAACGTCATTCACCTGTGCGAACGCGAATGTTCCGTGCAACGCCGTAACCAGAAAATCGTAGAGGAGACTCCTTCGGTTTTCGTCACTCCCGAACTGCGGAAAGATATGGGTGAAAAGGCGGTAGCTGCGGCTAAAGCGGTGAACTACATCGGTGCGGGTACTATCGAATTTCTTGTTGACAAACACCGCAACTATTATTTCCTTGAGATGAACACCCGTTTACAGGTGGAGCATCCGATTACGGAAGAAGTGATTGGGGTAGATTTGGTGAAAGAGCAGATTAAAGTTGCCGACGGACAAGTGCTTCAACTCAAGCAGGAAAATATCCAGCAACGCGGACATGCCATTGAATGCCGTATTTGTGCCGAAGATACAGAAATGAATTTTATGCCGAGCCCCGGTATCATCAAACAGATTACAGAGCCGAACAGTATCGGGGTACGTATCGACAGTTATGTGTACGAGGGATATGAAATTCCGATCTACTACGACCCGATGATCGGTAAACTGATTGTGTGGGCTACCAACCGCGAATACGCTATCGAGCGGATGCGCCGTGTGCTCCACGAATATAAGTTGACCGGTGTGAAAAACAACATCAGCTATCTGCGTGCCATCATGGACACTCCCGATTTCGTGGAAGGTCACTATGACACAGGATTCATCGCCAAGAACGGTGAATATCTGCAACAACGCATCACGCACACCAGCGAACATTCCGAAAATATTGCCCTGATTGCCGCTTATATGGACTACCTGATGAACCTCGAAGAGAACAACAGCGGCATGGCTACCGACAATCGTCCTATCAGCAAATGGAAAGAGTTCGGACTGCACAAAGGAGTGTTGAGAATCTAATTTTAACAAAGAGAATTCAATTATGGAAATTCATATAGGAAACCGTGTGGCCGAAGTAGAGTTGGTCAGCAAGGAAGACAACAAGGTAGTACTCACCATTGACGGAAAACCGTTTGAAGCAGATGTAGTGATGGCGGAAAACGGCACTTGCAACATCTTGATGGACGGACGCAGTTCGAACGCACAACTGATTCGCCGTGATAACGGGAAAAGCTATAAAGTGAATACGCATTATAGCAGTTTCAATGTAGAAATTGTGGACAGCCAGGCGAAATATCTGCGGATGCGCAAGAAAGGGGAAGAGGAACAGAACGACTGCATCATTTCTCCGATGCCGGGCAAGGTAGTGAAAATACCTGTTGTAGCCGGTCAGGAAATGAAAGCGGGAGATACTGCCATCGTTATCGAAGCAATGAAGATGCAGAGCAACTACAAAGTGACTTCGGATTGCCGCATTAAAGAAATTCTGGTTCAAGAAGGTGATAGCATAACCGGCGAACAGACATTAATAACATTAGAACCGATTGCATAATATAAGAACGGATTGCATTATGGAAGAAATAAATAAAGCATACGCCACGTTCGAGGAACGTGACCGCATCGCTTCTCTTGGCGGAGGCGTTGATAAAATAGAGAAGCAACACGAAAGCGGTAAAATGACTGCCCGCGAACGTATCGAGATGTTACTCGATAAGGGTACTTTCGTTGAACTGGATAAGTTGATGGTTCACCGTTGTACGAACTACGGTATGGATAAGAACAAAATTCCGGGAGATGGTATCGTGTCCGGTTACGGAAAGGTAGACGGTCGCCAGGTGTTTGTTTACGCTTATGACTTTACGGTATATGGCGGCTCACTGTCAGCTTCCAATGCTAAAAAGATTGTGAAAGTACAACAACTTGCATTGAAGAACGGTGCCCCGATTATCGCTTTGAATGATTCGGGCGGTGCACGTATTCAGGAGGGAATCGAGAGCCTTTCCGGTTATGCTGATATTTTTTATCAGAATACAATGGCCAGCGGTGTGATTCCACAGATTTCAGCCATCCTCGGTCCTTGCGCCGGAGGTGCCTGCTACTCTCCTGCCCTGACCGATTTCATCTTTATGGTGAAAGATAAGAGTCATATGTTTGTGACTGGTCCGGATGTAGTAAAAGCGGTGATTCATGAGGAAGTAAGTAAAGAAGAGCTGGGTGGCGCAATGACACATAGCAGCAAGAGTGGTGTGACTCATTTTATGTGCAATTCCGAAGAAGAATTGCTGATGAGCATCCGTGAACTGCTTTCTTTCTTACCGCAGAATAATATGGATGAAGCCAAGAAACAGCCTTGCACCGACGAAACAAACCGCGAAGATGCTTCTCTGGATACGATCGTTCCGGTAGATCCGAACGTACCGTATGACATGAAAGACATTATCGAACGCGTTATAGACAATGGTTATTTCTTCGAAGTGATGCCGAACTTTGCAAAGAATATCATTATCGGCTTTGCCCGTATGGCAGGTCGTTCGGTAGGTATCGTAGCGAACCAGCCGGCTTATCTTGCCGGTGTTCTCGATATTGATGCCAGTGACAAAGCAAGCCGTTTTATCCGTTTCTGCGATTGTTTCAATATCCCATTGATTACCTTTGAAGATGTTCCGGGATTCCTTCCGGGATATACACAGGAAAACAATGGTATCATCCGTCACGGTGCAAAAATAGTTTATGCGTTTGCAGAAGCTACTGTTCCCAAACTGACAGTGATTACCCGCAAAGCTTACGGTGGTGCTTATATCGTAATGAACTCCAAGCAGACCGGAGCTGACGTGAACTTCGCTTACCCAAGTGCAGAAATTGCAGTAATGGGTGCGGACGGCGCCATCAATATCCTGTTCCGCAAAGCTGACGAAGCAACAAAGACCAAGGAACTGGAAGCTTACAAAGAAAAGTTTGCTACTCCGTATCAGGCTGCCGAACTGGGATATATTGACGAAATCATTTATCCGAGACAGACTCGCAAACGTCTGATTCAGGCACTGGAAATGACGGAAAACAAGATGCAGACAAACCCGCCCAAGAAGCATGGTAATATGCCTTTATAACAACTAGATAAGGTGCGCAAAAGCACCACTCATAAAACGAGCTTGCAGAGATTCTATGATATGCTTTAGAAGATTTGTAAGCTCGTTTCTTATTTGTAAGCCTGCCGTTTCTTTTATATGTAACAAAAAAAACGGCACCTCGATTCACATCGCAGCACCGTCACAACACAAACACAAAATAAAACACGACAAAACTACTATGCAATCTTCCTGTCATGCCGGGGAGGCATATCTTGCTTGACTTATCTATATTCGCATACGCATAAGAAGCTTTATCAGGCGATTTGCACAATAAATAACATACATTTCCGGATTTTGTTCACAGGATTGATAAGATTTTATTCAATAATATGATAAGAAAATGAAATAACGCGCTCTTTAACGAATTCAAGAGAAACGAAAAAAACGGCACCCCGATTCACATCGCAGCACCGTCACAACACAAACACAAAATAAAACACGACAAAACTACTATGCAATCTTCCTGTTATGCCGGGGAGGCATATTCACTAGCCTATATATATTCGCATACCTACAAGTAGCCATCAGGCGATTTGCATATATAAAACATTCAGATTTTTATTTTGTTCACGAAAGGAGAAGTAAAAATGTTATTTTTTCTCCTTGTAGTCTTTCAGGAAACCTTCCATCAGCCATTTGGCGAGTGCCTGACGATTGGAATTCATCACCAGCCGACGCTGATCGAACGTATTCTGGATATTACCCAACTCTACAAAGACGGAAGCGGGAGTGGTATGGGAAAGCACGTATAAGTTACGCCCGCTCACTGTGCCGGAAAAGCCCCGGTTGGGTTGATGCTTATCATATTTTGACTCAAACGTATCTTTCATATTATTCGCCAATCGTTTGCTTTCTCCCTTTTTATTCGAATAATAGAAAAAGACATCCGTTTGTTTTCCCTTACTACGGCTATCAATATGAATAAAAATTGCCCTGCAATAAGAATAGTTCTTACGGTCTTTCCGGTAAAGGGCGTTTATTTTATCGCAGCGTTGCTGTAAGCGTTGCACCTGATTCAAAGGAATTGGATCGCCCATACAAGTCTCCCGTTTACTGTTTGACAGGTACGAATCATCACGGATACCATCTTTAGCATCTTGAATGATGATACGGACTTCGGCTCCTTCCTGCATCAGGTTACGTGCCAGACGGAGGGCAATATCATAAGCGTATTCATCTTCGTGCAATTCGTATTTACCAACTTTTCCGATAGCACCCGGATCAGGACCTCCATGTCCGCTGACCACATAGAAGCAAGCACCGGCAAGACGGTTGGAAGTGACTTTCACATCAGCCAGTTGCTTTCCAAACAGAGGCTCATTGAGGGTGGTTCCTATTTTTGTTGATTTAGCTTTCGGAGATTGTTGCTTTGTTCCGGAACTTTCGGAAGCTGATTTCTTGATGGGAGGAATAACATACGTTACGCCCACTTTAAGCACATTGTTCTTTCCCAGTTTCTGTTTATTGAGCTCAATAAAGTCGTCGTAATACTTCTTCGGAGAGCGGTTGTGCCTCAACAGAAAAGAAGAGATGCCTTCACCCGCTTTCGGAGTTGCCTTCTGCTGTGCCCAAAGAGTTGTGCCCGAAAAAAGAAAAGCTAAGAATAAAAGAATATAGAGTTTATTTTTCATAACTACATTAACTATCTCCTTCGCAAGAGTATCATTTCACTCATAAACAGGGCAAAAATACAATTATTTTCCCTACTTTTGCAGCATTAAAACATTTTTTGAAATAAAACATTAAAACCCGATAACATTATGGCAAAACAATTCAAACCGGAAACCCTGTGTGTACAGGCAGGATGGACGCCTAAAAAAGGCGAACCACGCGTATTGCCCATCTATCAAAGTACAACTTTCAAATACGATACCAGCGAGCAGATGGCCCGCCTGTTCGACCTGGAAGACAGTGGCTACTTTTATACCCGTCTGCAAAATCCAACGAATGACGCTGTTGCCGCCAAAATTGCCGCTCTTGAAGGTGGTGTAGCCGCTATGCTGACTTCCAGCGGTCAGGCCGCCAACTTCTATGCCATTTTTAATATCTGTCAGGCAGGAGATCACTTTGTTTGCTCCTCCGCTATTTACGGAGGTACGTTCAACCTGTTTGGCGTGACCATGAAGAAGCTAGGCATCGATGTGACTTTCGTTAATCCGGATGCCAGCGAAGAAGAAATTTCTGCAGCTTTCAAACCGAATACAAAAGCTTTATTCGGTGAAACGATTTCCAACCCTTCTCTTGAAGTACTGGATATTGAAAAGTTCGCACGTATCGCACACAGTCACGGGGTTCCATTGATTGTTGACAATACTTTCCCGACTCCGATCAACTGCCGCCCATTTGAATGGGGAGCTGACATCGTGGTTCATTCTACTACCAAATACATGGACGGACACGCTACAAGCGTAGGTGGCTGTATCGTAGACAGCGGTAATTTTGACTGGGATGCTCATGCTGAAAAATTCCCGGGACTTTGTACTCCGGACGAGTCATACCACGGACTGACTTATACTAAAGCATTCGGCAAAGGTGCTTATATCACCAAAGCAACTGCCCAACTGATGCGTGACCTCGGCAGCATCCAAAGCCCGCAAAATTCTTTCTTATTGAATCTGGGACTTGAAACGTTGCACCTGCGTATGCCTCAACACTGCCGTAATGCGCAGAAAGTAGCCGAATATCTTTCTAAAAACGAGAAAGTTGCCTGGGTAAACTATTGCGGACTGCCGGACAATAAATATTACAGCCTTGCACAGAAATATATGCCGAACGGTTCCTGCGGAGTCATCTCCTTCGGACTGAAAGGCGGACGTGACGTATCTATCAAGTTTATGGATTCACTGGAATTCATCGCTATTGTTACTCACGTGGCCGATGCACGTAGCTGTGTACTCCATCCGGCAAGCCATACTCACCGTCAGTTGACGGATGAACAACTGATGGAAGCAGGTGTACGCCCGGACCTGATCCGTCTATCGGTAGGTATCGAAAATGCAGATGATATTATTGCTGATATCGAACAAGCATTGAACGCATAAGGATGCTGTAAAGGTATAGCCCATAAAAGAAGGCACGGGAATGAAAAGTTCCTGTGCCTTTTTATTTTACACAAAGAAAATCTTGTACCCTCATCATTAGGAGATACGGATTACACTTCCTCCGCAGATAAACTGGAGATCATTGTATCCACCCAGTATACAACTGTTCTATCCGCAGGTAAAATACCTTCGAGATAAGGCGAATCAGATACATCTTCCAACCATGCCGTAGTAATCGGACCTCTTTCTCTTGTAAGACTTTGAGTTCCTAAATACGGACTAAAATTAAAGAAGGTGTGTTGTTTCTCTACATCATTTTCACCTGTATATGTAAAGACAAAAGCTTTTTTCTTTTTTCCGGCCAGCGAAGCCCATTCTATCCGATATGTCCCTTCAACAAGCACCTGTTCATCCTTTGTTTTATAGGTGAATTTCCCTCCTTCTCCTTCTTCAGACAAACAATACACATCATCCGGTCGTAACACACAGATATCTCCTTTATTAATAAAAGAATAAAAGACCATTGCCGCATTCACCTTCTCCTGCAAATCGTCTTCTGCGTCAAATAACAACATACCTTCATTGGGTCTGGAGACTTGGAATTCAGGTTGGTCGAGACATGTAAAAGTCAGTACACCATAAGAAACAGTAACAGGCAGCGTGACATAATTGCCGTCTTTATCACTAACGGTAACCGTCACTTTCCCCTTTTTGCCGTGTGAGCTAAGCCATAACCTGTTATCGTTGACCGTTGCCGTCACAATCGTCTCATCGGAGCTTTGTGCCGAGTAACCACCTTTTCCATTAGCTATCCCGATATTCTCCGCTTCCCATCCATTAAGATACAGGACTGTAGAAGAAATCGTGTTCGTACAGGTTCCCGTTTCGTCGATTAATTCGGAACCGCTAAATAAAATAATCTCTGCATCATCTTGACAGGCTGATATACAAAAAGCCATGAGAGAAAGAAGAAAGAAGCCTAATAAAGTTTTTGTTTTCATATTTTCAGTGGTATGGTTAAATCGCGGCATATGCCATTGTTTTGCAAAGATATAAAGTATTTGTAAAAAAAAGACTATCTTTGTATGGAAAAAACACAGCTATCTGTATTCAAATAAAAAGCATGACTTTAAAACACTATTATAGTCTCATTCTCAGTCTAATGACTACTCTTTCCATTTCGTCTCAACAAGTCGTTGTCACGGAGCTTCCTACTCAAAGATTGTTACCGGTAGCACATATCCACCGGATTCTTCAGGATAGCGAAGGTTATATGTGGTATGCAACAGAAGGCGGAGGCCTGTGCCGTGACAACGGTTATCAGATTAATGTCTTTCGTTCGGACTTAAATACGCCTCACCTGCTATCCAGCAACGACATTACCTGTATAACAGAAGACAACGGACATCATATCTGGTTCGGCACCAAACGTGGTTTATACAGATTAGATAAAGCTAATTATCAAATCAACGAAATAACAGACGGGGAACTCAAGAAGCAAAGAGTCGATGCTGTCCGGGCTATTCATGACGGCACTATCTGGACTTCGGCCGAAGGTATGATTTACCACTTTTCCAGTGAAGGCAAATGTCTTGGAAGTTATCCTTCAGAATGGAAGGGTACAAGACGAAACGTTACTGACTTTTACGAAGATGGAAAACATCAACTTTGGGTACTGCAAGGATCGGGAGGTCTTTTACAATATCATCCGTCAACAGACAGCTTCTCGCCTTATCAATGGACATGTGATGCATCGCCCATACAAATGATTGAAGATGTACAAAATGATTGCTATTGGGTGGCTACTTGGGGAAAAGGAGTTGTACAATTAATCCCTTCTTCCAATCCACAATCGGAGGAAGTAATCTGTAAGTTACAACCCGTCACCTTAGAAGGGTACGAACAGACACCGCATAAAACTCAAATACTGGGATTACTTAAAGACAGCCGGCAGGAAGTGTTGTGGGTTTCAGCGATGGACGATTTATATGCTTACCGAATTGTAGATAATGCACTTCACCCCGTCGATACGGAAAGTTTTCTTCCTAAAGGCAAAAAGATATTGGATAGAATCATTGAAGACCGTGCCGGCAATGTATGGGTTCCAGGATATTCTCCCCATACGTTTATCCTCTCGTTCGACGCCAACAAAATCAAACGTTACCCTACTTCTGCCATGTCCGCTATTACCGGTTATCCGGTGATGGCAGACAGAACGATTCAAGAAGGGGACTATTATTGGATATGGCAGGGAAGAACCGGATTATCCATCTACCATCCTGCTTCCGAACAGATTTCTTTTGCATCGGATTTTTCCGAAGAAACAGGAAAGTATAATATCATAAAATGTATCGAGAAATGTCATACTCAACCCGGAATCTGGGCTGCATCCGATAATGCGTGTCTATTGTATCTGCAACATGAAGGCATGAAGATGAAACTGACAAAAGAGATCCAACTGCCGGATGCCCGACAGATTCGTGTATTAAGCGAGGACAATCAGGGAAACTTATGGATAGGCACAGAAAATGCCATCTATCAATATTCTCTTTCCAAAGGGGAACTCAAAAAGTTTCAGGGGAGTGCGGATATGATAAACGACCTGGCAGTTGCCCCGGACGGAACGATATTCTGCATTACAGAAGCATTGGAGTTCCAATATTTTTCCCCGGAAGGAGAAGGACATACGATTCGGAAAGGAGAAAACTATTCATCTGTCCTCATCGCTCCTGATGGTAAAGTGTGGGTAGCTACTTTGGAAGGAAATGTGTACAGCTATCATCCGCAAACTAAAGTTATCTCCCGGGAAGAGAATGCCTGCAACACAAACGGAGATGCTATCAAAGGAATGGAGATAGACAACTTGGGACATTTGTGGATATTGGCAGACCCATACGTAAAAGAGTACAACCCTACGAATCATTCATTTAGAATACTGTATAATTCCGACCGCTTCATTCAAGTGGATTATTTCCTTTCCATCCGCAAAATGAAAGACGGAACGATTTGCCTCGGAGGGATCGGTGCTTTTTGTCTGATTACCCCATCTGCAGAGCTGGATCAATCTCCCAACGATATAAAGCCCGTTATATCCTCCATCAAAATAGACGGAAAAACACAAATAACAGGTATAAATACCCGGCAAATAGAATTGAATCCTGATAATATCAATGTAGAAATATCCTTTTCTACGCTAGAACACTTACACGCCGGACAAATCAGTTATGCCTACCGTCTGAAAGGATGGGATGCAAGCTGGAAGTCACTTCCTCCGGGAGTAAACACTGCGTATTTCACCAAACTTCCCAAAGGCAACTACACATTGGAAATTAAAGCGACGGACATTCACGGTTGTTGGGCACAGCCCATATCCTGCCTGCAAATCAATCGTCTACCGGCATGGTACGAGACATGGTGGGCATACGCCCTTTATATGCTTTCTTTTATTCTGATAGCGGCAGGAGTCATAAAGTTCTACTTCAACCGTCTGCACCGGAAGCAACAGGAACAGTTGGAAGAACAACTGACACAGATGAAATTCCGTTTCTTTACGAATGTCAGCCACGACTTACGCACTCCACTGACGCTGATTATCACTCCTCTGAGCAGTCTGCTTTCGGAGATGCAGGACGGCAAGTTAAAGCAACAGTTATCTTCCATCTATCGCAATGCTGAAGAGTTGCTGCAATTAGTCAATCAATTACTGGATTTCCGCAAACTGGAAGTGAGCGAAGAAAAACTGAATCTGACGAATGCAGATATCAGTGAATTTGTCACAACTACTTGCGAAGCATTCAAGTCGTATGCGAACAACAAGCAGATTCGCTTTTCAGTCATACCACTGAAACAAACGCTTTATATGTATCTTGACCGGGATAAAGTACACAGGATTCTCTACAACTTACTCAATAATGCTTTCAAATTTACACCTCCGGAAGGAAGAATCGATGTGTTTTTCAAAATGGAGAACAGAGGAGGGATACAATACGTCTGCATCATCGTGCAGAACACCGGACAGGAAATAGCAGCAGATGAACTTCCCCATATATTCGACCGCTATTATCAGATCGGGGCAAACACCCACAGACAGGCAACAGCAGGAAGCGGCATCGGACTGCATATTGTGAAAGAATATGTCGCCATGCATCAAGGTTTTATAGAAGTGGAAAGCAATAAAGAAGAAGGAACTGAATTTTGTGTCTATCTTCCGACCAATCTGGTTGATAAACGTTTGCTACCGAGAGAGGAGAATATACCGGATGAATCCGGAGCAACTGAAACGAACTCATCAGATGCCCGGAAGACCATTTTGATTGTAGAAGACAATGAAGAATTCCGCCAATTCATGTATCAGCAGTTATCACAAGAATATCAGGTATGGGAAGCCTCCAACGGAGAAGAAGCGGAAGCCATCGCCAATGAGAAAGAAGTGGATATCATTGTGAGTGATGTCATGATGCCGGGAATGGACGGGTTTGAATTATGTCTCCGGCTGAAAGAGAATATGAAGACTTCACACATCTTCATTATCCTGCTTACTGCCCGCACAGGTGACGAAAACGAACTGGCAGGATATCAGTCGGGAGCAGACTGCTACCTGACAAAACCCTTCAACATGGATATTTTAAAGAACCGGATCCAGCATCTGCTGGCATTGCAGCAAAAACGGAAACAGATATTCTTGTCAGGCATTGAGGTTAATGCGGAAGATCTCACTTCCTCCAAAGTAGACGAACGATTTCTGGAAAAAGCAATCGAACTGGTCGAAAAGAATCTGGATAACAGTGATTATAGCGTGGAAGCTTTCAGTGACGACATGTGTATGAGCCGAATGAATCTTTACCGTAAACTGCAAATTATCACCGGACAGAAACCCACAGAATTTATCCGAAGCATCCGTTTGAAGAAAGCTGCCGGATTACTGACTCATACGGAACTGACCGTTATTGAAATATCGGAAAAAGTGGGATTCGCTACACCGAGTTATTTCAGTAAATGTTTTAAAGAGATGTTCGGAGTATTGCCTACCCAATATCACTCGCAGGATTAAAGGAAAAAAGGACGTCCCCGGGGGAAAAGGGAATGGGAAATACGGGAACGTCCTCAAAACATAACAATACAGAAATACGGACTTTCACAAGGGCACATTTCTGTCTCTCTTATGCAACACTCCCTTCTATAAAAATATGGAGGAAATATCTGGAGAGGATATTATTATGTGGGAAATTTAGTTTATAGTCTTAAAAGCAATCTGATTGCATCAAAGTGATGAACGATAGGCAGTCCGGATATATTCTCCTACCGCATTGTCATCATTGATTTCTATGTATTTTTTCAATAAATCCGCAAAACCGGATTTTATCTGTTCCGTTTGTTTGTTCTCGCAGGCTGTGGAATATTCATCAACAGCCATGAGAAAATCCTGCATCCGTTCATTTAGCATTGTTCCTCCCGTACAAACCACATCGGAAATATCGGCTTGGATACTGCCATTTTCTATGACGACAGGGAGGCGGTATTCCAGTCCCGATTTGCTGGCACGAATAGAAAGCACTTTTACTACGGGCGACACAATAGTCACCGTATCGGCAAAAGCAAACTTTCCGTGGATTATTTCTGCACTATCTACCGGCTGCCCGCTCGAAGCATCTTTCATATAAACCATTTTTCCTTCGAATTCGGGCAAAGGTGCACTGCCGTTAATCTCGTAACCTTTTATCTGATGCCCGGTGCAAGCCGCTATCAAGCATACTCCCGAAATAAAAGATAAAAGTTTCACATATCTGTTCATTAAGCTCTTCATTCTTCTTTAAAAAAGAAAAGCCGCCCGCACTATCAGCTGAACGGCTTTCTCTTTTCATTCATACATTTGTATAATCATTCATCCTTAGAATCTGAATCCCAGTTTCACCATAGGCATTTCAAATATCTTGATGTTGTGGTGACTGACATTATATTTATCAAATCCTTTCGGACAAATCTGTATCAGGTCATAGCGGTAAGCCAGAGGGTGCATTTCGAAACCGAAAACGAAACCTTTAGCAATGCTATACTCGATACCTGCTACGGCAGCTACTTTGAAACCGTACATCTGACCGGCTTTACTTCCGGAAACATAGACCTGTGACGGAAGTTCTTCCGAGTCGTCACTATCCTTATAGGTGTCTCCAGTGTATGGTTCGGTCGTTTCAATGCGTGCCATCTGGAAGCCGAGTGCGCCTCCGAGATACGGATGAATACGTTCGTTGCGAGTCTTGAAATAGTAGTTGGAACCGACAGATACATACCAGTTGTTGGTCATCTGCGCATTGATATAACTTTGCGCAGGGATAATCATGTCGGGTACACTGTTGTCTCCTTCTACATAGTCTTTCTTTGGAGTGAGGCTGACGTTCATGCTGAACTGGAAATTTACATCCCAATTGTCAGACACGAAATACTTACCTTCAATTCCAGCTATATTGACCAGACTATTATTATTCAGACTCCCGATGTTCAGATAGCGGTTCAGATCGCCGGAGTTATCCGTTCCTCCATTGGGAAGTCCGACTACTCCTCCGTCATTGGAGAACTTGGGAAGCAGATAAGAAGTGTTCTCGTTAAAGAACTTTCCGCTACCAAGCAGGACTGAAACCTGCCACTGTCCTTTCTTCGGGGCAAACGACGCATCATCACTGCTGCTGTAACGCTGCGCCATTGAAGGCGCAGCTGTCATACAGGTCAGCAAAAGTAATGTGCATAGTTTTTTTATCATCTTGTTACTTTTACGTAGTTAGGAAATTATTTCAAGAAGATAGCAAGAAGTGCTTTCAACTGAGCGCTTGCAGTATCATAATCTGCCTTGGCAGCATCATATTCAGCCTGTTTTACTTTGATATTTTCCTGAATATTTGCAAATGATTCAGTAATATAATCTGTATCAGTATAAGTACCTGCTGCTAATTTCTCTATATTTCTCTTAGCTTTAGCAACATCGGCCTTAGCGGCAGTAACATCTGCCAGAGCAATCATATGTTCTTCCTTAACCAAGTTTTTGATAGCTTCCAAAGAACCTAAATCACCATTAGTAAAGTTATTATTCAAATAAACAGTGATTTCCGTTTCAATCTTACCTTTGATAATTTCATTATTGCCGTATTCTTTTTGTACTGTTACAATATTATCATTTACTTCTTTAAAGACTTTATCATAAGCAGCCTGGGCTTCGTCGTTAGCTTTCTTAGCTTTATCTACAGCATCCGCCAAAGCAGCATTTGCTTTATCTTGAACAGTCTGTTCTACAGCTTTTTGAGCAGTAAATGCTTCTTTCAAAGCTTTATAAGTTTCTACCTGATCAATTATAGCTTGTAGACTAGCCGTTTCTGCTGTTGCCCAAATCATCTTACCAAGAGAACCATAATTACCATTCTCCAAGGCATCTACATGATTACCACCAGCGGCAGCTATTACTTCGTCCTTAGATACAGGCAATCTTCTTGGATTATTACCTGAATTGAAATTATCGCTAAATACAGCAGAAGAAGCAGATTTCCACTTTTCCAATGGAGTCTTTACACTGGAATCTTGCTCTACATCTATTAATTTTCCAATATTTTCTTTACTAATTTCATTTGCAGTAGTAATGTCACCAGCATCCCAAGTGATAAAGCCTAAATCTACTCCAACAACTTTCTTAAAGTTATCAGCGTCTGCTATCAGCCAATCAGAGATTTTTTTCGTGTCATTTCCTTTTGTTACACTTACCTTAGTTACTTGTGCTTCTTTAGCCAATGCATCCTTATAATATGCAACTAAAGCCGTAGCTACAGCATCAATATTAGCTTCTTTTTTTTCTATCTTCTGGTTTAAGTCCATTATATTTCTTTATTGCAGCATTAGCGGCTGCCTCTGATTTCTCCAAATCTATTTTCAGACTTTCATCATAAGCTGCCATTGCATCTTCCCATGCTTTATAATCTGTAGCATAGTTCTCTTCTGCCTCTTTTTGTGCTGCAAGAGCTGTAGCCAATTGTGGTTTGGCCCATTCTATATTTTCCAAATCAACACCTTTAGTAGCCTTATCAATCAGCTTAATCCAACCATCAATCTGACTTTGTGCTTCAGTAATTTGTATACCTTTATTATAGGCAAAAGTACCAGTACTAGAATTATAACCAGCAACAGTTGTTCCACTAGGTATTACATCATTCAATCCCTTCTTTACTTCAGCCTCTACTTTCTTAGAATAAGCTGCAGCTGTTTTAGCTTTGTTCTTGTCAGAGTTCTGTTTATTTTTAGCAGTTTCCAACTTATCGCTAGTAGCTTCCAAGTCAGATATCAGTTTAGGATTAGCAACTTCTAGCTTGCCTTTTTCAATATTATACTGTTGTTCCTTAACTTTTGCAGCAGCAATTTCTTCTTCCAGCTTCTTGACTTCAGCTTCCCAATCTGCAACAGTAGTATACTCATTATCCAAGATAGCTTTCAAGTTATCAGCATACTCCTGCGTCATCTCTAAAGCAAATTCTGCATTTTTCAGTGCATTATCCAAGACCGCTTCTAAATTATTATCAGCTACTATATCAGAATAGTTAGCTAATTGTTCCTGAAGTTTTTTCAAGCTACCGGCTTTATAGCCACCCACAGACTGGGTAGGATCTTCAGTAATAAGATAAACATAATACTTAGTCTTAGAAGAATTAGTCTCCGTGCTTTCATCCGGATTTGTAGTAGTAGTGGAATTCGCAACTACCGATGATAGAATTCTAGTGATAACAGTTGTTGAATATCCATACATTGCCTTGTCCATTGCCTGTTTTGCATAGGCAACTTGCGCTTGTACACCATTCAAACGAGCTTGTTCTTCATCTGTCAGCAATAACTTGGAAGCTTCAATCTGTTCCATAGCTTGTTTGTAAGCTTCCTGTGCTTTAGCAGTGGCTGTTTCGGCAAGAAGCATTTTTTCCTTATACTGCTCAACAATCAATGCCTTTTCATTTTCCCACTTAGTTTTGTCAGCTTCAGCTTTTGCAATGGCAGCTTCCGCTTCCAGCTTTTGCTTGTGCAGTAGCAGCTTCTTCCTTTTCAATCAAAAGTTTCTTTACTTGAATGTCCAGTTCATGCAACTGCAAATCAATTTCTGCAGACTTATTCTGAAGTGCCAAACCTGCATTAACTAATTCTTGCTCTGCAACCTGTGCTTTTCTCAATTCAGCCTCTACAAGCTCAACTGCAGCTTGAGCTTTGATAAATTCAGACTTTGCTCCCCTAAGTTCTGCAATGCCTTCCGGTTCATCGGTATCAATACATCCCGTGAATGTCGCCGTCGTACCTGCCATGAGCAAGGTTGCGACTAAATACGTCCATTTTCTCATAAAAGTAAATTAAATGTTATACAATTAATAAATAAAAAATTTGTTTGTACTAATTCATGATTTATTTCGCTTCACTCCCCCTCTTCCCGTTACTTTGTAGGTAACGGGAAAACCCTTGTGCCTGCTCTTTTGGAGTAGTCTATACTAGAAAATAATACGATATATGACGAATCTTCTTACCCCTGCTTATGAGAAAAAGTAGAGGGGCGGGAAATCTATTGCAAAATTTAGACGTTAACAAAGTTCTAAGACAAAGAATCCACGTGTTCTTCTGTGTTTATTCCTATTTTGAGTAGTTTATTAGAAAAAATGTACGATTTTGTTTGGATGTTTTAAGAAATATGCTCATATTTGCAGCGTCTTTTCTTCCCGTTACCTACAAAGTAACAGCACTAAAAATCAGCTACTTGCCACAAGCATAGATCCTTTTCAGCGAAGACAGAATCGTCACATTCGCTTCATCTATTTTCTTATTCTTAAAAGGTTTTAGATAAGTCTCTGTGACAATAATGGATGAATGCCCCATCGCCTCTGAAATAATGCCTGGATGTATCTCGCAATAATATGCCATTGTAGCCCAGGTATGCCGAGCCGTATACGAGCTTAAATCAGAAGTCAATGCAAGTACTTGTTTCAGCAACAGAAGTTGATAGTTAAAATTACGCAAAGCTATCTGATATTCCCTGTAGGTAGCTTCCGTACTCTCTCTGCCAGTCAGTATGGGAAAAAGATAAGGAGAAGCAGAATCGGTGTTCATATACTTTTTCATCAGTTTCATAGTTTCCGGCAGAAGCGTCACGGTCAGAAGCCTTCCGGTTTTTCTACGACGATAAGTGAGTACATTCCCCACTATATCCTGCTTTTTAAGATACGCAAGATCTACGAACGGCATACCACGAAGCATGAACATTAAGAAAAAGTACGCGCGCGTACGTTGCAATTCTCCTCTTCCCTGATGAATTTGTTTGGGAAGCTCTTTCATCAGCCGTTCCATATCCTCCTTTTCCAGTGCACGCTTCCTATCGGCACGCGTCCCTGTATAGACATACCGGAAATGATGCGGTATATAAGACGCCATCCGACGGTCGACCGCACGGTTGTATACCGCTCTCAACGTACGCATATAGGTTGAAACCGTGTTCCAGCTACACTCCTTTTCCCGCAAATACGTTTCAAAACTTTTAAGAAACTCCTGATTCACTTTCTTGAATGGCAGATTCCTGCTCCCGTTAAATGCAATGATAGCATTCATGCTACTCCTGTAAACATGAGCAGTTCCATAGTTCCCACTTTTTCGAAGCCCTTCAGCTACTTCCTTCATAAATGAAATCAAATTCCCCATTTTTATTAATTTTAGTTATCACTCAAGCATGTCCCTGAAGAAAAGCGCCCTCACCGCAATTCCCCCCAATGCTCTTTATTCCAAATCTCAACATATCATCATACAAATATAATGAATTATGTTTTCTTTATATACACCCGATGTGTTCCTCTGCCATCAATCCCGATGCCGGAACCGGGTGTATACGCCCACTGGCGTAATTCATTGGTAGCCGCTGTACGCAGCAAACCTGTCAGTTTCCGGTATTCGTAGACCGTCAGAAAAGGATGTTCCTCCAGATATCTAACAGCCAATGCAAGTCGTTGCTCCGGTGTATACTTCTGTGAAGAACGTTGCGACTTCCACGGAGCCCTTTCCAGCAGACATCTTCCATTGATACGCCTCATCATCTTCCTGTCTACACGAAAGTTCACGTTTCCCACCACAATGCTTCGTGCGTTACGATGGGTTTCACCCTCTCCGGCCTTTTCGCGTTCTTTATCTTTGCATAACGCCAACGAAGGAGAGAATGTTCCGATGCCATCCAGCTTCACAGACTTGCCTTCTGCCATCTGATGTGCCATCTCAATACCTATCTGTGTAATTACGCCTTCCACATCTCCGACGTTAAAACCACTGCTGGATGCTATCTGACGTATCAAATCCTCGGTAGATACCTGTTCCATCATTGCAAACCGCGGATAAAGTACCTGTTCGCCCGTTCCATGAATATCGGGCATTTCTTCCATTATATACATTGCCATAATACTAAAGTTTATTTGAAATATTGATTACTAATAGAAAACTTACTCGCTATAGGTAGAAAACTTGTTCTCCCCTAAAGGAAAAGTTATTTTTCCCTTAGGGCAAACTAAAACCGCAAGTTCCGGTTTTATAACTGAAACTTCTGATTACATAATCAAAAGTTCCGGTTTTATAATCAGAACTTGCGGTTATAGTTTTCTTACTAACAAAGATACGTTTTCCTGCCGGAACAAGCAAGTTTAATCCCTATGAAAAGGAAGTTTGATACATTTGTTGCAGCATCTTGTTACATTTCTATTCCTCACATCACCTGTCACGCTCCTATCTTTGCCCATTATTAAACAAAGAATAGGAAATGATGAATAACTACTTCGAATCTTCTGTAAGGCTACTCGCTCTTTTAGTGTTAATACCCTGCTTTATTGCTGAAAGTTCCGCATCGGAACGTAAAGTCAGCATAAATGAGAACTGGAAGTTTTACCGGGGTTGCATTGCCAATGCCGAACAGACATCTTTCAAGGACACTCAATGGAGGATACTCGATTTACCTCATGACTGGAGCATGGATCCTGTGCCCGTACAAAGAGAAGGTATAACAATCGGTCCTTTTTCACGCATGAGCGTAGGCGGGGCAGATACCGGACAAACCGTAGGAGGTGAAGGATGGTATAGAAAAGAATTCACCATACAGCCGGAAGATGCCGATAAGATTATTTCCCTTTATTTTGAAGGAGCTTATAACCAAACAGAAGTCTGGATAAACGGGCAGAAAGCCTGTTTTAATCCTTATGGATATATCCCTTTCAAAATCGACATCCATCCATACTGCAACGCTCCCGGCATTCGGAATATAATAGCCGTCAAAGTGGTGAATGAAGGTCTGAACAGTCGGTGGTATGCCGGTTCCGGCATTTACCGGCACGTATGGCTAATGAAAACGGACAAAGTACATTTGGACGAATGGGACACTTTTATAGATGCTTCCAAAGTAGAAAGTAAAAAAGCGACGGTTGATCTTCACTCCATTCTACATAACTCCGGCAAAGAAAAAGTGACCGCCCATCTGAAGATTCAGATATTTTCTCCACAAGGGGAAGAGGTTTATTCCACTACTCAACCAGTCAATATATCCGGTGAAACCAATATCCCCATTTCCCTCACTTTTGATATAAAAAAGCCGGAATTATGGTCGGTAGATACTCCTAGTTTATATACCGCACATCTATCCTTGAAATCTAAGAAGCTATCTGATGAAATAACCGTTCCTTTCGGAATACGAACCGTCGAATTCTCCGCAGAAAAAGGATTTCTATTAAATGGGAAACCGCTGAAATTAAAAGGTGGTTGTTTGCATCATGACAATGGTTTATTAGGTGCCGTAGCTATCAACAGGGCAGAAGAACGCAAAGTAGAGCTAATGAAAGCAAATGGTTTCAATGCAGTCAGATGCTCGCACAACTTACCGTCAGAATATTTTCTACAGGCATGTGACCGACTGGGATTGCTAGTGATTGATGAAGTATTCGATCAATGGCAACAAGCAAAACGCCCGCAAGATTATCACCAATTCTTCGATGAATGGAGTGAACACGATATAGCTACCATGGTGCGCAGAGACAGAAACCATCCTTCTATTATCATGTGGAGTATTGGCAATGAAATAGCTGAACGCGCCGACGAACCCACTGGAGAGATCATAGCCCGGAAACTAATTGCAACCATTCACCGATATGATACAAGCCGCGCCACTACCGCTGCTGTTAACTCGTTTTGGGACAGAAGAGATTTCAGTTGGGAGAAGGATTCGGAAAGGGCTTTCCGGAACCTGGATATCTCCGGTTACAATTATCAATGGAAGGAATATGAAAAAGATCACGCACGATTCCCGCAACGGATTATGTACGGCAGTGAATCGGTGCCCAAAGAAGCAGCACAGAACTGGAAACTGATCGACAAGAATTCCTATCTGATTGGAGATTTTGTCTGGACTGCCCTCGACTATCTGGGTGAAGCCGGTCTGGCACATACTCTCGAACTTGCTCCGGGAGAACACAGTCCGCAGTTTATGGGATGGCCGTGGTATAATGCATGGTGTGGTGACATTGACTTCTGCGGAGACAAGAAACCGCAATCTTATTATCGCGACATTCTTTGGAAAAGACGTGATATTTCATTAGCAGTACAACCTCCCGTAGCCAAAGGGAAAAGAGAAGATATCAACTACTGGGGATGGAAAAACGAATTCCTTAGTTGGAACTGGAAAGGATACGAAGGCAAAACGATGGCAGTACATGTGTATAGTCGTTCCCCTAAAGTAAGACTTTATTTGAATGACAGGTTATTGGGAGAAAAAGAAGTCAATCCCGATACCTATACGGCTTCTTTCGAGGTTCCCTATGAACCGGGACAACTGAAGGCTGTCAACTTGAAGGGAAAGAAAGAAACGACATCGACTGAACTTTACACAACCGGAATTCCGGCAATGATACATTTGACAGCCGATCGTATGAAAATAAAGGCAGATAAAAATGACCTTTCATATATAAAGGTTGAAATATTGGATAAAGATGGAAAGTTAATACCTGACTGTTCCATTCCTTTGGAAATTAAATCTACCGGAAAAGGGTCCGTCATTGCCGCAGGTAATGGAAGTGCGGATGATATGAAAAGCTTTCGTTCCTTAAAGCCGAAAACGTTTCGGGGAAAAGCAATTGCTATCGTTCAGCCAAATGCAGAAAAAGGGACGATCACTCTTACTGTTTCAGCAGAAGGATTACCGGAAGCGGCTATTGTCTTAGAGACTTATTAATAAATCAATCTTGATTAAGGATACACAGTTGAATGTACTGCATGAGATTGTTTAAACAGTAATATAAAAATATAAGAACAGGAGAAACATGATTAAGAAAACCACCTTATTAAGTAGTTTATCCATTGTGCTGTCAATGGGGACTATGAGTGCGCAATCCTATGAATGGATTAGCAGTACGGAAAATAACACATGGCAACAGTCTAAAGTCAAGTTGCAGACAAATACCGGGCGCACTCCCCTACTCGAGGTCAACGGTTCGGAGAATGGAACTGTCTTCAAAGCTTGGGGAACATGCTTTAATGAACTCGGATGGGATGCACTCAACATGCTTCCACGGAAGCAACAGGAGATTGTTCTTCAACAGTTGTTTGCTCCCGGAGGAGATCTGAAGTTTACCATGGGACGCTTCTCCATGAATGCCAACGACTACGCCCGCGACTGGTACAGTTGCGATGAAGTATCCGGTGACTTCCAATTGAAGCATTTCAATATCAATCGGGATAAAACAACGTTGATACCTTTTATCAAAGCTGCACAACAGTATAATCCGGATATGACTTTCTGGATGTCGCCATGGTCGCCTCCTTCCTGGATGAAAATCAATCACTACTATTCAGTTCGCAGTGACCGTAATCAAAATCAGATGTCGCCTCTGTCTGATGTAGCACTTTATGAGGATAGTAAAGAAAAGAACACACAGGTATTTCCACAGCAGTTGGCTGTAAATGATTACTTTATTCAGGATCCACGTTATCTGCAAACCTATGCAAACTATTTCTGTAAATTCATCGATGCTTACAAGGAACAAGGCATCCCCATCTCCATGATTATGTTCCAAAATGAGTCATGGAGCTACACCAACTATCCGGGTTGTGCCTGGACGGCAGAAGGTATTATCCGCTTCAATACAGAGTACCTCGCTCCTACTCTGAAAAAGCAGCATCCGGAAGTAAAGTTATATTTAGGAACAATCAACACCAACCGTTATGAGGTGATCGATCAGGTGCTTTCCGACCCACGAATGCCGGAAACAATAGAAGGGGTCGGCTTCCAATGGGAAGGCGGACAGATTTTACCCAAACTCCGCGCCAAATATCCGCAATACAAGTACGTGCAAACGGAAAGCGAATGTGGTTGGGGCTCTTTCGACTGGAAAGCAGCCGAACACACTTTCGGACTAGTGAATCATTATCTGGGTAATGGTTGTGAAGAATATACTTTCTGGAATGCTATTTTGTACGACGGAGGTTTCAGCGGATGGGGATGGAAACAGAATGCTTTGATTCATGTGGATTCAAAGACAGGGACTGCGACCTACACTCCCGAATATTATGCGGTAAAACATTACAGCCATTATGTAACACCCGGCTCGAAAGTGCTGGCATATAAAGATAGAGGAGATAAGATGCCGGTAATGATCGTCATGACTCCACAAAAGAAACAGGTGGTGATAGCCGGTAATTTCAACGAAGAAGCCAAAGAGCTTACTGTGAAATTAGGTACTCGCTATTTGAATGTAACCTTGCAACCTCATTCTTTGAACACTTTCATAGAAAAGTAGAAAAACAGAGCTGCCGCAAAGAGTCTAAATTCAATAATCGACGACTCTTTACGGTAGCACATAGCTATGTTAGTCCCTTGTCTATGCCACTAAAATTGATTCTATTTTACGATTTGGCTACTATTACCGCTTCTTTACTTTATATCCTTTCAGGGTAAAACCGACTTCAAACAGGTTCAAAAGGGCTATCCGAATATTATCTTCTATATAGGTTTCCATATTATCATATTTTGCAAAGTAGACGGGAAGCAGCCTGTTATTCCTCCTATAACTTTCATCCGGTGTTTTACCGGTAAAACGTTCTTTCTTCTTCACCCCCCAACGGACGGTTTTACTACAAGGAAGAGGTATACCTATCGTTAACACTTTTTCTTTAGTTGCCGTATCGGTGATTCCATGTTTCCAGATACTGATATGGCTGGCTCCCAAATAAGTGCCGATATAAAGGACAACGGTCAGCGTCCAATCATCCAAAGCCTCATCGGTTTGAATACCATTCACCAAATCAGAGAAATAGCCTTCAACCATTTCTCTGTCAAAACAGTTTAGTTCAGGCCATTCACATTTCTCAAACAGTTGATGCACATTGACAGGAACCAGTAAAGTGGTTATTTCTAACTGATATTTCATTCATTTCGTTTTTATATCATTGCATCTAAAATCGTCTCAATTATCTTATCGACTATAAATATACAATTTTACCAGATCAAATACTAAAGAGTAGAGCTTTTTTTAAACCTATTTCTGAAAAAGAAAGGACTGTTTGACACCCCTTACTTATGTAAACAGGGTTTATCAAACAGTCCTTTCCTTACAGATTATGATTCGTCCATTTTTCAGTGGACAATCCTTGTTTTTTTTGTCCTTACGGCATTTCTGTTTCCATCTGGAATTTACGGCTTACTTTCATCAAATTGATGGTGTAAGTGACTACGTTCTGTGCTTCCTGAACCATCGTGAGATACACCATGCTCACCCGGATGCTTCCTGATTGGCTTTGAATACGTTGCAGTTCCTTACGTTTCAATACTGAAAGTTGTCCGTTGAGGTCGTTGGCACGACGGATTTCTTCTTCGAGGTCATTGTACTCGTTGTTTTCCATTTTCTTACGACACTGCTGAATCAGATAGGTGATATCTTCGGTCACATCGCTGAATTCGCCTTTCTGAATGGCATCCAATGGGTTGAAATTGTTGTCGGTATGTTCGAGGCAAGGTTCACAGAGGCGGGAAATACTGTAGACCAATTCGCTGGCGAAGTCGTTGCCTTGATAGTAATAAAGTCCTTTTTCGAGTACGGTGTTATTATCGAGACGGCACATAGCGACGGTGCCCGAACGTTTCATCTGTTTGATGAGCTGTTTCTCAAATTTAGTGGACCCCATGGCGCGACGTAATCCTCGCAGATTTTCATGAAGGAATGAAGTGACAGTCAGTTCGAAATTTGTTTCTGCGTATTCCAATACTTTGGAAAGTTCTTCGCGGGTGTGCTTACGCATCAGTTGCAGGGCTTCTGTACTGTCTGTGGCTTGCATCAGTTGTTTCAGCGTTTCGTTACCTTGTTCTTTCGCTTTGCGTTTCTTGTACATCACCTGACTACGGATCAAGATGAATACAGCTATACCGATGAGGGCGATGATTGAGATGTTGCCTCCATAATGGAGTACGAGAGCTACGAAGAAACAGATGGTGAAGGCGGCTCCGGCAGTGATGAACCAGCCTCCGATGACGCTTAATACGCCGGTGATACGGTAAACGGCTGAATCACGCCCCCAGGCGCGGTCGGCCAGGGAAGTACCCATAGCTACCATAAAGGTTACGTAAGTGGTGGAAAGGGGAAGTTTCAGGGAGGTTCCCAAGGCGATGAGCAGGCCGGCCAATACCAGGTTGACAGAAGCGCGGACAAGGTCGAAAGCGGCTCCGTCGGCTATGATTGCTTCGTCTTTGCGGAAGCGGGAGTCAAACCATTTTTTGCTGCCGTCCGGCATTATTCGGGAGATTCCGTTGGCAAGTGTCATACTGATGCGGACTACTGTGCGGGCGATCGGGGTGCTTCCGAATGCTTCTTCTCCTTCATCTTGACGGGAAAGGTCGACAGATGTTTTTATTACGGCGTGTGCTTTTTTAGAGGTGCAAAGGGCGTAGACCATGACGGCTCCGGCTCCGATAAGAAAATACCACGGGGTTTTAGCGGGGCCCAGCAAAGAGGTCATCAGGAAGCCGTTCGGATTTCCTGCTCCATTGGCGGTATAGTCCATAAAAGAGGAGAAACCTGCGAGGGGAACACCGATAAAGTTGACAAGGTCGTTACCGGCAAAAGCAAGGGCAAGGGCGAAGGTTCCCATCAGTACGACGACTTTGAAAACATTGATTTTCATCCAGTGAAGGATTTGCATCAGTACGGTGGAGAATACAAAGAAAACGGTGATTAGCATCAGGGTGTTGTCTTGTATCCAGTGTTTGTTTTCGGGAGTCATGAAGGAGCTGTCTTTCAGTCCTTTGATGAGCATGAAGTAGATGATGGCAGTAGTGGCTACTCCTCCAAAGAGGGCGATGCTGTATTTCATCTTTTTCGTATAGTTGAAGGTGAAGATCACACGGGCAAGCCACTGTACAAGCATTCCGAAGAAGAAGGCGATAGCGACGGAGACGAAGATCGCCATAATGACGGAGAGGGCTTTGTCGGTGTTGATGAGGTCTCCCAAAGCAAGGGTGTCGCTATTGTGTACTTTGATGAGGGAAAGGGCGAACGTTCCTCCGAGTAGCTCAAAGACTAATGATACGGTGGTGGAGGTGGGCATCCCCATAGAGTTAAAGACGTCCAACAGTACTACATCGGTCAGCATGACGGCTAGCAGAATGCACATGATTTCGGCAAAGTAGAAGTGCTCTGGTTGGTAGATGCCGTGACGAGCGATGTCCATCATTCCGTTGGACAGGGAGGCGCCGATGAAAATGCCGATGCCGGCTATGAACAGGATGGTTTTGAACGAAGCGGCCTTGGCGCCTACCGCCGAGTTCAAAAAGTTGACTGCATCGTTACTGACTCCGACTATCAGATCGAAAACAGCTAGTACAAAGAGGAAGATGATAATGCATAAATAAATAGTCTCCATAATAAATATATGTGTATGTTGTTTCCGGCTGCAAAGGACGGGATTTGACGTTGCAGGGAGGTGTCATATATGTTACATTTATATTACAATCGTCTTTCTTTTGTCTTGAAACAAAAGAAAGAAGCAAAGAAAAAAGTAGGCCGGAGAGGCGTGCGGGGGGGCTGCAGGTTGCCGGGCTTGGGGCACGGGTATGGGATTCTTATGTTAGTTAGTTAGTCAGTTAGTTGGTTGGGGTGTTAGTTATTTGTTTTGTTTAGCCAGTCATAGAAG
Organism: Bacteroides sp. BFG-606; assembly: GCF_024788145.1. Lineage (NCBI taxonomy): Bacteria > Pseudomonadati > Bacteroidota > Bacteroidia > Bacteroidales > Bacteroidaceae > Bacteroides > Bacteroides sp. BFG-606. The sequence goes on from NZ_JANUIL010000001.1 coordinate 6,132,784, forward strand.
GTGTATTGGGCTCGTACAGCGGGAGTGCCGGGCGTTCTTTTTTTGAAGATGTTTCGCAGGTTGTTGTCTACCCAGCAGGCTTTTTGGTTGTCGGAGAGCTGGATGTTGAGCATTTCGATGAGGCCGTCACGCAGGTCGGGGGAAAGAATGGGGGTGACGGCTTCGATGCGACGGTAGAGGTTACGACGCATCCAGTCGGGGGAGCCCATGAATACTTTGGGTTTGCCGTCGTTACCGAAGTACCAGATACGGGCGTGTTCGAGGAAACTGTCTACAATACGGGTGACACGGATGTTACGACTGTATGACTGTCCGGGGATGAGGCAACAGATTCCACGAACGATGAGGTCGATTTGCACGCCGTGTTCGGATGCTTCGTAGAGGCGGTCGATCATGGTGGGGTCTTGAAGGGCGTTCATTTTGAGGATGATGCGTCCTTGCTTGCCTTGATCGGCGAGGGCTATTTCACGGTCGATGAGGCGGTTCAGCTCCGGGATGAGGTTGAAGCGGGCGACGAGAAGGGTGGTGAACTTCGGGTCTTCTTTGCCTTGCAGGGTGCGGAAGAGGTTATAGAGGTCGGCCACTATCTTCGGACGGCAGGTGAAAAGGCCACAGTCGGCGTAGAGAGTGGCGGTCTTTTCATTAAAGTTACCGGTGCTGATATAGGCGTAGCTGGGTATTTTTTCACCATTCGGTCCGCGGCGGCGGATAAGAGCTACTTTGGCGTGTACTTTCAGACCGGGTATGCTGTATATTATTTTAATGCCGGCGGCTTGCATCATTTCGGCCGTGGCAAGGTTGTTTTCTTCGTCGAAACGGGCTTTCAGTTCCACAAATACAGTGACTTTCTTGCCGTTTTGGGCGGCGGCTATCAGGGTGTTGATGACGGCGGAGTTTTCGGCTACGCGGTATTGGGTTACCATGATTTCACGGGTTTCCGGGTTGTGCACGGCTTCATATAAGAAATGGATGAAGTGCTCGAAAGAGTGATAAGGGTAATATAATAACAGGTCCTTCTTGGCGACGTGGTTGAAGATGGATTCTTTTTCGTCAAGGATAGTCAGCTTCATTGGCTTCGGTTTTTCGAGGCTGTGAAGAGATTTGTTCGGGTTGGGAAGATGACGCAGGTCTTCAAGATTCAGGTGCTTGTCGCCGGGGACAAGTTCATCGCGCTGAATATGGAAGGCGTCTACCAGAAAGTCCAGAAAGTCATGAGGCATACCACGGTCGTAGACGAAACGGCAGACGTCACCGATCTTGCGTTTCTTCACTTTCTTCTTGAGTTGGGCAACGAGGTCGGCACTGCTGGCGGTGTCGTCAATCAATATGTCAGCGTCACGGGAGATTTTGATGCAGTAGCTGGAATCGACATCGTAGCCGGGGAAAATCAGGTTGAGGTTTGCCTTGATTATATCTTCGGTAAACATCAGGTAATGGTTTTTCTCGCGGGATGGAAGTTCGATGAAGCGGGGCACTTTGGCGTAGGGTTGCTTCATCACGAAGTAAAGAGGTTGCCGATATTCTGTTACATTTGTATCTGCTCCATCACTTTTTCTTCGAGTTATGCGTTCTTCTGTATATTTTTCTTTGTTAATAGATTCTTCTGTTTTTTCTTTATCTTCTTTCCTTTCGTCTTTTGCTTCTTTCTTCGGATAGACTCGTATCGCCAGATAAAGTCGGTTATCTCGTAGGAAGGAGACTATTTTATCTTTGGATACAGGCACAGGTTGCAGGTAGGGAAAGATTTCTTCCCGGAAAAAGTCTTTAATAAACTGCTGGTGGAACGGTTCGACATGGCTGTCCTGATAAAAAATAATGTGGTTTTTGCGCAGGGCAGGTAATAGTTTCTCTTCATAAATGCGTACACGGTCATCCAACTGGCGAGTGACTTCTTTATTGATTTCTTCTACCAGTTCACGGGCGGATTGTACGGTTTCTTCATCGCTTTCCGTAGCACCGGAGGCAACTGCTTTATGATCGGCTACCCGGATTTTGTAGAATTCTTCGAGGTTGGAAGAGTAGATAGAGATGAAGTTGATACGTTCGTAGAGCGGCAGACGCTCGTCCAGAGCCTCCAACAATACGCGATAATTGAATGAGAGCCAACTGATATCTCGCTTGAAATAATTATATTTGCTTTCCATGTGCTTTAAGATTTTTCCAAATATAGTATCTTTGTGGGATTAAACAAAGAAATTTATGACAAGAATTGGATTATTATCTGATACTCACGCTTACTGGGACGAGAAATATCTGGAATATTTTGAACCATGTGACGAAATTTGGCATGCCGGAGACATCGGTTCGCTGGAGGTAGCGGAAAGGCTAGCCGCCTTCCGTCCATTCCGGGCGGTATATGGAAACATTGACGGGCAGGAAATCAGAAAGCTGTATCCGCAAATAAACCGTTTCACGGTGGATGGTGCAGAAGTACTGATTAAACATATCGGCGGTTATCCGGGGAAATACGACCCTTCCATCATCGGCAGTCTGATGACACGTCCGCCCAAACTTTTTATCAGCGGACATTCTCATATATTAAAGGTGAAATATGATAAAACGCTGGATATGCTACATATTAATCCCGGAGCTGCCGGCATGTCCGGTTTCCACAAGGTGCGAACTTTGGTACGTTTTGTTATCAATCAGGGGGCCTTTCAGGACTTGGAAGTCATCGAGTTGGCGGACAAGTTGTAATACTGTGCCAATATGATAATGTGATAATGTGCCAATTGGCTGAGTTATCACTTAATTGACACATTACCATATTGAAATATTAGCAAATTATTTTTGTCCTTTCAGATTTCTTTCCGACCTTTGCACACTGTTAATGAATAACTCAGACGAACATGAAAGGAATTATTCTAGCCGGTGGTAGTGCCACCCGACTTTATCCGCTCTCCAAAGCGATTTCCAAACAAATCATGCCTGTGTATGACAAGCCGATGATTTATTATCCGTTGTCAACACTTATGTTGGCAGGAATACGCGAAGTGTTGATTATTTCGACTCCACGCGATTTGCCGATGTTCCGCGACTTGTTGGGAACGGGTGAGGAACTGGGTATGTCTTTCTCCTATAAAATTCAGGAACAACCTAACGGACTGGCACAGGCTTTCGTATTGGGAGCCGATTTCCTGAACGGCGAACCGGGCTGTCTGATTCTTGGGGATAATATGTTTTACGGACAGGGCTTCTCCGCCATGCTCCGCCGGGCTGCCAATATAGAAAAGGGCGCCTGTATCTTCGGTTACTACGTGAAAGACCCACGCGCTTATGGTGTAGTGGAATTTGACGAACAGGGAAAAGTGATTTCACTGGAAGAAAAGCCGGAAGTGCCGAAAAGCAATTATGCCGTTCCGGGACTTTATTTCTACGATGCCAGTGTGACAGAAAAAGCAGCGGCTCTTCGTCCTTCAGCACGTGGAGAATATGAGATAACAGACCTGAACCGTCTGTATCTGGAAGAAGGTACATTGAAAGTGGAACTTTTCGGACGCGGATTTGCATGGCTCGACACGGGTAACTGTGACAGTCTGCTGGAAGCTTCCAACTTCGTGGCCACTATTCAGAACCGGCAAGGTTTCTACGTCAGCTGCATTGAAGAAATCGCCTGGCGTCAGGGATGGATTCCGACGGAACAGTTGCTTCTACTAGGTCAAAAACTCGAAAAAACCGAGTATGGGAAGTACCTTATCGAATTGGCTAAACAATCCTAAAATCAACATAAAGAATAAAATATGAAAACTTATCTAGTGACCGGTGCCGCAGGATTTATCGGGGCAAATTACATCAAGTACATCTTAGCCAAACATAACGACATCAAAGTCGTGATATTGGACGCTTTGACGTATGCAGGTAACTTAGGAACGATTGCCAAAGACATCGACAACGAACGCTGTGTCTTTATCAAAGGAGACATTTGCAACCGCGATGTGGTAGACGGTCTTTTTGCTGAGTATCGTTTTGATTATGTAGTGAATTTCGCTGCCGAGAGCCACGTGGACCGCAGCATTGAAAATCCGCAGCTGTTTCTGATTACCAACATTCTCGGAACACAGAACTTACTGGATTGTGCACGCCGTGCATGGGTAATGGGGAAAGACGAACAAGGATATCCGACTTGGAGAAAAGGTGTACGCTATCATCAAGTATCTACCGATGAGGTGTATGGTTCATTGGGAGCCGAAGGATATTTCACAGAAACAACTCCGCTTTGCCCTCACAGCCCGTACAGTGCTTCTAAGACAAGTGCAGACATGGTGGTAATGGCTTACCACGACACTTATAAAATGCCGGTGACGATTACCCGTTGCTCCAACAACTATGGTCCGTACCACTTCCCGGAAAAATTGATTCCGTTGATTATCAAGAATATCCTCGAAGGAAAGCATCTTCCCGTTTACGGTGACGGTAGCAATGTGCGCGACTGGCTTTATGTGGAAGACCACTGCAAAGCAATCGACCTCGTTGTGCGTGAAGGTCAAGACGGAGAAGTGTACAACGTTGGTGGACACAACGAGAAGACAAACCTCGAAATCGTGAAACTGACAATTTCGACTATCCACCGTCTGATGGCAGAAAATCCCGAATATCGTCAGGTTCTCAAAAAGAAAGTGAAAGACGAAAACGGCGATATTTCAATCGACTGGATCAACGAAGATCTGATTACTTTCGTCAAAGACCGTCTGGGACACGACCAACGTTATGCTATCGACCCTACCAAGATAACAAATGCCTTAGGATGGTATCCCGAAACTAAATTCGAAGTCGGCATCGTAAAGACAATCGAATGGTATTTAGCCAACCAAGCTTGGGTGGAAGAAGTTACCAGTGGAGATTATCAAGGTTACTACGAAAAGATGTACGGGAAAAATTAAGAATTAAGAATTAAAAATTGAGAATTGAAAAATAATACTATTGCACAGCATTATAAGCGCAGCCATTTCTCAATTTTTAATTCTCAATTCTCAATTTATCAACATTCCTATTGCAATAAGAATACCCATAAGCAGCATATTACGCGAAGTCTCGCCTAATATGCTGTTTAATTTTTTACCGCTGTATATTTTCACCATCCGTTTCCAGGTAAGGAAATGAGGGATCAGATAAAGTTGTGGAAGAAAAGCGGCGTAGAAATGACCTTCACGGAGGAAACACAGACAGAGAAGAGAAGCAGTAATCCCCAACATCAAATAAAAATAGCGACCGAATTTCTCGCCGAAACGAACGATCACCGTCCTTTTTCCACTGCGTGCATCCGCTTCGCGGTCACGATAATTATTGACTACCAACAATGTATCGATAAGCAGTCCGCAGATTAAAGAGGCGATAGTGACATCCGGTGTCCAAGTTAGCGCCTGTACGTAATATGTTCCGCCTACGGGTACAAAGCCGAAGAAGACAATCACCAATACATCGCCCCAACCGTTGTAAGAAAGAGGATAAGGACCGGTGGTATAAAGAAAGGCAAATAACACACAAAGCACTCCTACGATCATCAATTCCCACCCGGCAAAAAAGAGTAACGTACAGCCGATAAGGCAGGCAAGAGCAACCGTAATAATAATCCCGGTTTTCATCGCTTGCGGAGAAATCCATCCTTGCGCACAAGCACGTTCGGGACCTAACCGGTCTTCCCGGTCTGTTCCTTTGAGGAAGTCGAAAAGGTCATTGATGAAATTAGCGGCAATTTGCATCAGACTTGCAAACAGACAGCAGATCAGTGCAGGCAACCAGTGAAAACGTCCGTCCATTGCAGCAAGAGCAGTACCGATCATAACCGGGGTTATGGCCCCTGTCAGCGTTTTGGGACGTGCAGCTAATATCCATGCTTGTAGCGAGTTACGCTTTACTTCTTCCATACTTTAATATATTATAAATAGTTTTGACGGACAAAGATACATGATTTTTCGTATCTTTGCACCCCGAAAAACTTCAAACTAAGAGAAGATGAAGAAAATAAAAACAATCTACCCTGTTATCCTGTTGACATTACTTTTGTTGGTTTCCTGTAAGTCGAAAAAGAATATGGTGGCTACCTTGCCACGCCCTGTTTTAAATTCAGATTCTATTTATCCGGATACGGCTAATGCCATAGCCGGGGTATTCTCCCCCGACCACTCACAACTCAAAGAGCTGAATATTTCTAAAAACAAAAAGCAGAATACAAAGAAAAAGACTTCTACCGATACACGCGAATCGTCAGACCTGGTACTGCGGGGAACAAAAATCACTTCTTCCAACGTAAATGTATCTTCTGTCTATACAGGAGTGGATCGTGTAGTAAAATATGACTTTACCCACCGCGATGTTCCCGAAGCCTTTGAAGGTTTCCGTATCGCTTTCATTTCCGACTTACACTACAAAAGTCTGCTGAAAGAGAAAGGGCTGAACGACCTTGTCCGCCTGTTGATTGCTCAAAAGGCTGATGTGCTTCTGATGGGTGGTGACTATCAGGAAGGTTGTGAATATGTGGAACCTTTGTTTTCTGCGCTGGCACGCGTAAAAACACCGATGGGAACTTATGGAGTAATGGGCAATAACGACTACGAACGTTGCCACGATGATATTGTGAATACAATGAAACACTACGGAATGCGTCCGTTAGAACATGAAGTAGATACGCTTCGTAAAGACGGGCAGCAAATCATTATCGCCGGAGTGCGCAATCCTTTTGATCTGGGGCGCAACGGAGTATCACCTACTCTGGCACTCTCTCCCAAAGATTTTGTCATCTTACTGGTTCACACCCCGGATTATATCGAAGATGTTTCAGTAGCTAACACCGACCTTGCCCTGGCAGGACACACCCACGGCGGACAAGTCCGTGTATTCGGAGTTGCCCCGGCACTTAACTCACACTATGGCAATCGTTTCATCACGGGACTGGCATATAATTCTGCAAAAATACCTTTGATTATAACAAACGGAATAGGAACCTCCAAATTACCGATTCGCGTCGGCGCTCCGGCAGAAATCATCGTCATTACTCTTCATCGATTGACAGAGTAAACTGATAGTCTCCCAGACCTTTGGATGCACAAAGTATCGAACATCTTTCCCTGCATCCAGTGCTTCTCGAATAAAAGTAGAACTGATTTCAAATACAGGGGAATGAACGAGACGCACCGTTTCCGGCAATTCCTCCTCTTTGACGGGAAAGCCGGGACGGGGGTAAATAAGAATCTGATTCTCTTTTATGATACGTTCGGATTGATACCAATATCCAAAACGTTCCCAATTATCGGAACCGATAATGAAATAAAACTCGCGGTCGGGAAATGCCTCGCGCAGTTTCTCCAACGTATATACGCTATATGAGGGACGAGGCAAATGAAACTCAAAATCTGAAGCCTGAAAACGAGGATAGCCACTGATGCTCAACTTTACCAGTTCGAGACGTAATTCATCATTCCATAACTTCTCCTGTGCTTTCAAAGGGTTCTGCGGACTCACCATAAACCAGATCTCATCCAACCCTTCACACTCGCAAAGATAATTGGCTAAAGCAAGATGCCCGATGTGAATCGGATTGAATGATCCGCTGAAGATTCCGGTTTTCTGTTTTTTCATTTGTATCATCCCGCCCTAGTAGTTCTCCTACAAATTCAGAAACTCTTTGATTACTTTCAAAGCTTCCGCTTTAGCAGCCTCCAAATCGTCATTGACAATCACACAATCGAATTGCGGAGCAAAACCCAATTCATATTCCGCTTTAGCGATGCGACTTTCAATCACTTCCGGCGCATCCGTTCCGCGTCCTTCCAACCGACAGCGTAATTCTTCCACCGAAGGCGGCTGGATAAACACCGACAACGCACGATCACCATAAAACTTCTTGATATTGCATCCGCCAACCACATCTACGTCAAACACCACATTCTGACCCGCTTCCAATTGCCTTTCTACCTGCGCTTTCAGCGTTCCGTAATAACGGTCCTTATACACCTCCTCATACTCCAGAAATTCGTTGTTCTCAATGCGTTGGCGAAATTCTTCCGGTGTAAGGAAGAAATATTCAACCCCATGCTGCTCCGTTCCACGCGGAGGACGGCTGGTAGCAGAAATTGAAAACGCTAAATTCAAGTTCTGCGTCAGCAGATAATTGATAATAGTAGATTTGCCCGAACCCGACGGAGCAGAGAAAATAATTAGCTTACCGGTCATAAGTTTAATGAAGAATTAAGAATTAAAAATGATAGATACTGTTTTACATCACGTTCAGCACCTGTTCCTTAATCTGTTCCAGTTCATCCTTCATCTGAACTACGATCTTCTGCATTTCAGCATGATTGGACTTGCTGCCTAACGTATTGATCTCCCGACCCATTTCCTGGGCGATAAAACCAAGCTTTTTACCTTGTCCGCTACCCCCTTCCATCGTACTGATGAAATATTTCAGATGGTTGCTAAGGCGTTGTTTTTCTTCGTTGACATCCAGCTTTTCGATGTAGTAAATCAACTCCTGTTCCAGACGATTCTTGTCATAGTCTACGCTTAACGTCTTTTCGAGAGCATCAGTGATGCGTTCCTTCACTTTCTCTACACGTTCTTTCTCATAAGGAGCAATCTGTTCGAGCAAGCTGTTGATGTTGGCAATCTTCTCACGGAACTTCTTCTCCAATGCAGCCCCCTCCTGTTTGCGGAAATCAACCAAATGACTGATGGCTTCAAGTATGGTAGCGTGCACCACGCTCCATTCCTCATCCGTCAGTTCCTGAATTTCCGTTTTCGTCATCACGTCCGGCATGCGGAGTAATAGTTGGAGCCAGTCTTCCGGTGCGGGACAAGGAATCCCCAGTTCGCGGCTTATCGAATCCAACTGGCTATAATAACTTTTCAGCAGCTCCTTATTGATGGGAGCAGCATCCGCACCCTCCTTCTTCTCTATCCACAGGCTGAAGTCAGCTTTTCCACGTTCCAGAACTTTAGAAATCTCATTACGGATTTCAATCTCTTTTTCACGATACGCCGGAGCGATGCGAGTGGACAAATCCATTGCCTTGCTGTTGAGCGACTTGATTTCTACATTTATTTTTTTATCAGGAAGTTCGGCCGTAGCTTTACCGTATCCTGTCATAGACTGTATCATAACCTTAAAGTTTTGTGCAAAAGTACACGAATATTTTAAGAATTGGAAATAATCATGTAAATTTGCGACAATTTAATAAGCTGATTTTTATGTCGTGTATACTGAATATTGAAACCTCTACCTCTGTTTGCTCGGTAGCGGCCAGTCAAGACGGACAGACGATTTTTGTGAAAGAAGACTTGAAAGGCCCTTCACACGCCGTGTCTTTAGGAGTTTTTGTAGATGAAGCATTGTCGTTCATAGACAGTCATGCCATCCCTTTGGATGCCGTTGCAGTGAGCTGCGGACCGGGTTCGTACACCGGACTCCGAATCGGGGTTTCTATGGCGAAAGGAGTTTGTTACGGGCGCAATATCCCCTTAATCGGTATCCCGACGCTGGAAGTATTGAGTGTTCCGGTGCTGTTGTATCACGACTTGCCCGAAAATGCTTTGCTTTGTCCGATGATTGACGCCCGCCGCATGGAAGTATATGCAGCCGTTTATGACCGTCGTCTACAAGTGAAACGTGCAGTTGCCGCCGACATCGTAGATGAGAACTCTTATCTGGAGTACTTGAACGAACAACCGGTTTATTTCTTTGGAAACGGAGCCGACAAATGCCGCGGACAGATTACGCATCCGAACGCACATTTTATCGACAATATCCATCCGTTGGCTAAAATGATGTTCCCACTGGCAGAAAAAGCAGTGGCCGATGAAGACTATAAAGACGTGGCTTACTTCGAACCTTTCTACCTGAAAGAATTCGTTGCCTCCATGCCGAAAAAACTTCTTTAATTTTTTAATTTTTAATTCTCAATTTTTATTTAATAAATGCAATACAATACTCAACAGAAAAGAATGCCGCTTCCCGAATACGGACGTAGCATCCAGAACATGGTAGATTATGCGTTGACCATTCAGGATCGTGCAGAACGTCAGCGTTGTGCCAACACCATCATCAACATTATGGGAAATATGTTCCCCCATTTGCGTGATGTACCCGATTTCAAGCACAAGCTTTGGGACCACCTGGCTATCATGTCCGGTTTTGAGCTGGATATTGACTACCCGTATGAAATCATCCGCAAGGACAATCTGGTGACCCGCCCGGACCATATCCCCTACTCCACTGCCCGTATGCGTTACCGTCACTACGGACATACGCTGGAAATACTGATAAAGAAAGCGATCGAATTCCCCGAAGGAAACGAAAAGAGAAACCTGATCGCCCTTATCTGCAACCACATGAAGAAGGATTACCTGGCATGGAACAAAGATACAGTGGACGACAAAAAAATTGCCGAAGACCTGTACGAGCTGTCCAACGGGGAACTCCAAATGACCGACGATATCGTCCGGCTGATGGCAGAACGCCTGAACCAGAACTACCGTCCGAAGACGAACTATACCAACAATCGTCAGAACAATAAGAGAAGATATTAAAATAAGTATTAGGTATTAAGTATTAATCGAGGTTGCTTATTGGCGTTTGAGACTTGATACTTAATACTTGATACTTAAAATTGATAATTGGTGTTTAATACTTGATACTTAATACTTAAAATTAATGGCTTCATTTGTGATTGAGGGAGGACATCGGCTTTGCGGAGAAATTCATCCGCAAGGAGCTAAAAACGAAGTTTTGCAGATAATCTGTGCCACGTTGCTGACTGCAGAGGAAGTAACGGTGAACAATATACCTGACATTCTTGATGTCAACAACCTGATTCAGCTCTTGCGGGAGATGGGAGTAACGGTTGCAAAGAAAGGCATTGATTCTTATAGTTTTAAAGCAGAAAATGTAGACCTGGCTTATCTGGAAAGCGATGAATTCCTGAAGAAATGTTCCAGTCTGCGAGGCTCTGTGATGCTTATAGGTCCCATGGTGGCACGTTTCGGCAAGGCATTGATTTCCAAGCCGGGAGGAGATAAAATCGGTCGCCGCCGTTTGGACACTCACTTTGTAGGTATTCAGAATTTAGGGGCGGACTTCCGCTACGACGAAGGGCGGGGTATCTACGAAATAACGGCCGACAGACTTCAGGGAAGCTATATGTTACTGGACGAAGCATCTGTCACCGGAACAGCCAACATCGTCATGGCTGCCGTGCTTGCTAAAGGTACTACCACTATTTATAATGCCGCTTGCGAACCTTACGTGCAACAACTCTGCCGGTTACTCAACCGGATGGGAGCCAAAATCAGCGGTATCGCATCCAACCTGCTCACCATCGAAGGTGTGGAAGAGCTGCACGGCACGCAACACACCGTACTGCCTGACATGATTGAAGTCGGCAGCTTCATCGGCATGGCGGCAATGACGAAAAGCGAAATTACCATCAAGAATGTTTCTTACGAGAATCTTGGAATCATCCCCGAGAGCTTCCGCCGCCTGGGCATCAAGCTCGAACAGAGAGGAGACGATATTTACGTTCCCGCACAGGAAACATACCAGATAGAATCATTTATCGACGGCTCCATCATGACGATAGCCGACGCTACCTGGCCGGGACTGACTCCCGACTTGCTAAGTGTAATGCTCGTTGTAGCCACACAAGCCAAAGGCAGCGTACTGATTCATCAGAAAATGTTCGAAAGCCGCCTGTTCTTTGTGGACAAGCTGATCGACATGGGTGCACAGATCATTCTCTGCGACCCTCACCGCGCCGTAGTCATCGGACACAACCACGGCTTCAAGCTGCGCGGTACCCGCCTGACCTCACCGGATATACGTGCCGGTATCGCCCTTCTGATTGCTGCCATGAGCGCCGAAGGAACCAGTACCATTAGTAACATCGAACAGATAGACCGTGGTTATCAGAACATCGAAGGACGTCTGAACGCTATCGGAGCCAGAATCACCCGGATATGATAAAGAAAGAAGAAGTATACAAGATAGGATTGTTCAATAAACCGCACGGCATTCACGGCGAATTGCAGTTTACCTTCACGGACGACATTTTCGACCGTGTCGACTGTGATTACCTGATATGCCTGCTCGATGGCATCTTCGTGCCTTTCTTCATCGAAGAATACCGTTTCCGTTCAGACTCCACCGCCTTGGTAAAACTGGAAGGAGTCGACAGTGCCGAACGTGCCCGAATGTTCACCAACATTGAAGTCTACTTCCCTGTGAAACACGCAGAAGAAGCGGAAGACGGCGAACTGTCCTGGAACTTCTTCATCGGTTTCCGGATGGAAGACATCCATCACGGACTTCTGGGAGAAGTAATAGACGTAGATACCACTACGGTAAACACCCTTTTCGTGGTTGAAGGAGCGGAAGAAGAGGAACTGCTCGTTCCCGCCCAGGAGGAATTTATCGTAGGAATAGACCAGAAACAGAAACTCATCACGGTGGAACTTCCCGAAGGGTTGCTCAATCTGGAGGAATTGGAAGATGACCGGTGAGAACGAATCAAACGATGAGCCGCTCATCCACTGAAAATAGTAAATAGTAAATCGTAAAAACAGTAAATACCCGAGATGCCAAAGAGAAGACGAAGTAAAGCTTTCTGGAAAAATTTCAAGTTCAAGTATAAACTAACGATCGTTAATGAAAATACACTTGAAGAAATTGTCGGACTTCGTGTATCCAAGCTCAATGGACTTTCCGTATTACTTTGCGTGCTGGCAGTGCTTTTCCTGATTGCTTCCTGCATCATCACCTTCACCCCGCTGCGCAACTACCTCCCCGGATACATGAACAGTGAAGTCCGTACACAAATCGTGGACAATGCCCTGCGTGTAGACTCTTTGCAACAAGTGCTCAACAAGCAGAATCTTTACATTATGAACATTCAGGATATCTTCAGTGGAAAAGTACCCATCGACAGCGTGCAGACTCTCGATTCGCTGACCGCTGCCCGCGAAGACACACTGATGGAACGTACCAAACGTGAAGAAGAATTCCGCCGTCAGTATGAAGAGAATGAAAAATATAACCTGACCTCCATCACTTCCCAACCGGACGTGACCGGACTTATTTTATACCGTCCGACACGAGGCATGGTGTCCGACCACTTCAATGCCGAAAAGAAACATTACGGCACCGACATCGCCGCCAATCCCAACGAAAGCGTACTGGCAACCATGGACGGAACCGTCATCCTAAGCACATACACCGCCGAAACGGGTTACCTGATTGGCGTACAACATAACCAGGATTTAATTTCAATCTATAAACACTGCGGCTCCCTCCTGAAAAAGGAAGGTGAACGCGTAAAAGGAGGCGAAGCCATCGCTCTGGTAGGAAACAGCGGCACACTTAGTACAGGACCGCACCTCCATTTCGAACTTTGGTATAAAGGTCATCCGGTAAATCCCGAAAAATACATCGTATTTTAAGTGATAATAGAAAAATGAATATAGAGACTAACAAAAAGAAAAAACAAATAGCTATCCTAGGTTCAACAGGCTCCATCGGGACACAGGCTCTGCAAGTCATCGAGGAACATCCCGACCTGTACGAAGCCTATGCGCTGACAGCCAACAACCGCGTGGAACTACTGATTGCCCAGGCACGGAAGTTCCAGCCGGAAGTGGTAGTGATAGCCAACGAAGAAAAGTATTCCGAACTGAAAGAAGCATTGAGCGACCTGCCCATCAAAGTGTACGCAGGCACAGACGCTATCTGTCAGATTGTAGAAGCAGGCCCCATCGACATGGTGTTGACAGCCATGGTCGGTTATGCCGGACTAAAACCAACCATCAACGCCATCCGCGCCAAGAAAGCGATTGCGTTGGCCAATAAAGAAACATTGGTAGTAGCGGGTGAACTGATTAATCAGTTGGCACAACAATATCGCACTCCGATTCTGCCGGTAGACTCTGAACACTCTGCTGTTTTTCAGTGTTTAGCAGGAGAAGTGGGCAACCCGATTGAGAAAGTGATATTGACAGCCTCCGGAGGTCCGTTCCGCACTTGCACCTTGGAACAGCTGAAATCCGTCACAAAGACGCAAGCCTTGAAACACCCCAACTGGGAAATGGGAGCAAAAATAACAATCGACTCCGCTTCCATGATGAATAAAGGTTTTGAAGTGATCGAAGCTAAATGGTTGTTCGGTGTGCAGCCCAGCCAGATCGAAGTGGTGGTACATCCGCAATCAGTCATTCACTCGATGGTGCAGTTTGAAGACGGAGCTGTCAAGGCACAACTTGGGATGCCAGATATGCGCCTGCCCATCCAGTACGCATTCTCTTATCCCGACCGTATCAGTTCTTCTTTCGACAGGCTCGATTTCTCCCAATGCACGAACCTGACGTTTGAGCAACCCGATACGAAACGGTTCCGCAACCTGGCACTCGCCTACGAAGCGATGTATCGCGGAGGGAATATGCCCTGTATCGTCAATGCTGCCAATGAAGTAGTGGTAGCCTCTTTCCTGAAAGACGGCATCAGCTTCCTCGGCATGAGCGACGTGATAGAGAAAACAATGGAACGGGCTACCTTCATCGCCAATCCGACATACGATGATTATGTAGCTACGGATGCGGAAGCAAGGAAAATAGCAGCCAGTCTGATATAATCCGCTTCATCCCATTGATGAACAAAGAAAATAAAGAAATTGATTAGTATTAATATAAATTGAAAATAGCCTTTATATCCTCTCTTCGGTAGAGAATTCGTTGAAGGCTTTAAACTGTAAATAGACTATATGGAAACATTTTTGATTCGTGCCCTGCAATTGATTATGAGCTTATCCTTGCTCGTTATCATTCATGAAGGCGGGCATTTTCTTTTTGCCCGTTTGTTTAAGGTGCGTGTAGAAAAATTCTGCCTATTTTTTGACCCTTGGTTCACCCTTTTTAAGTTCAAACCCAAGAAAAGTGACACAGAGTATGCAGTAGGTTGGTTGCCATTGGGCGGTTACGTCAAGATAGCCGGTATGATTGATGAGTCAATGGATACCGAGCAGATGAAACAACCCGAACAACCGTGGGAGTTCCGCTCCAAGCCGGCGTGGCAACGTCTGCTAATCATGGTGGGTGGCGTACTGTTCAACTTCCTGTTGGCACTGTTCATCTACTCCATGATTCTTTTTGCATGGGGCGACCAGTATATAAAGGTACAGGAAGCTCCTCTGGGTATGGAATTCAACGAGACCGCCAAAGCGGTAGGTTTCCAGGACGGTGATATCCTCCTTTCTGCCGACGGTGTTCCTTTCGAACGTTATGACGGCGACATGTTGAGCCAGATTGCCGATGCACGCGAAGTAAGCGTCATCCGTAACGGAGCAAAAGCCTCCGTCTATATCCCGGAAGACCTGATGCAACGCCTTCTGGCAGACAGCGTCCGTTTCGCCTCTTACCGTTTCCCGTACGTTATAGACAGCGTAATGGTGAACTCTCCTGCCGCACAAGCAGGAATCCAGGCAGGTGACAGCATCATCGCCCTGAACGGAACCCCCATCTCTTTCTCCGACTTTAAAGAAGCGATGGCAGAACGTAAGAAAAACGAAGCAACCCTGCTCAAAGACAGCATAGATCCGCGCCTAATCACGCTGACTTATGTGCGTAACGGCGCAACAGACACACTAAGTATGCGTGTAGACTCCGCCTACCTGATGGGTGTAACCGCCTGTCTCGTCACAGACCGTCTGCTCCCTATGGTAAAAAAAGAATATGCTTTCTTTGAATCCTTCCCCGCAGGTGTCTCCCTCGGTGTGAAAACCCTGAAAGGCTATGTAGGAAACATGAAATACCTCTTCTCGAAAGAAGGAGCCAAACAGCTGGGCGGCTTCGGAACGATCGGCAGCATCTTCCCCGCTACCTGGGACTGGCATCAGTTCTGGTATATGACAGCCTTCCTTTCCATCATTCTGGCTTTCATGAACATCCTCCCTATCCCCGCATTAGACGGTGGACACGTGCTCTTCCTCTTCTACGAGATGATAGCCCGCCGCAAACCAAGCGACAAGTTTATGGAATACGCCCAGATGACCGGTATGATTCTACTCTTCGGTCTGTTGATATGGGCTAACTTCAATGATATTTTGCGATTCTTCTTCTAGTGAGCGCAACAATAGAAAGTATACACAAAGAATAAGAGGAATATAATTTCTCAACTATATACTTTATTGTACCAATGATTGTGTATAATGACTGGTTGGACTTTAATGGAAGATGTGTCAAAAGTAACTAAATTCCCCTCCTTCAGGAAGGAGGGGTGGCTGAAAGCCGGGGTGGTAGGTGTTTTTCACAGTTGAATATCAACAGCTTATGTATTCACCTACCACCTCCCCCTACGGATACTCCTCCTTCCCGAAGGAGGAGAGTTTAGTTACTTTTGACTTTTGACACACTTACTTGTTAAATCCACATCAGTCGTTTTCTGAATCATTTTCTTCTTTTGCAACTTCTATCGTTATATTCAACAACTCTTCTAATGTCTCTTTCAAAGTATCACCCAGCGATTCTTCAAGTGTCTGGCTTAAAGTTTTCATAAGTTATTTGCTTTTTAATTGATATAATATGTATCAATTCGCCTGTTCATGGGCTTTCACAAATTATTTTTCATTTTTTCTTAAGATTTTTCCTCAAAACTGAAATTTCCAGCCCATTGCGTGTACAATTTCTCTATTAATCAATAATTGTACACATGAAACCATTCCACTCACTACTTCAAATGATAGATACTCTGCATACCGAAGAGGATTGTAGAGAGTATCTTGAAGATATACGGTGGCATGGTGAGCCTGTTTGTCCGCATTGCGGCTCTATATCTAAGTACCACTATAAACTAACTCAAAAAGGAGAGTTCAAAGGTTTATACAAGTGTAAAGATTGTCGGGAACGGTTTACGGTTCGGATTGGTACAATGTTTGAAGATTCTAATCTTCCGTTAAAGAAGTGGTTCTATGCTATCTTTCTGTTCCTTTCGCACAAGAAAGGCATTAGTAGCTGCCAATTGGCACGTGATATTCATGTTACCCAAAAGACAGCATGGTTTATGCTGCACCGCATCCGTCATAACATAAAGGATGATGATGCAACTTTTGATGATATGACTCAAATGGACGAAACCTATATGGGTGGTAAAAGTAGAAGTCATGGTAACGGAACACAAGGTCGTAGCCTCAAGGAAAAAACACCTATATTCGGCATGGTTTCAGACGGTCTTGTTTATGCACAAGTAGTGCCTAATGTTCAGAAAACAACTTTATACCCGATTATAAAGGAACGTGTGCGTAAAGGTTCTACAATCATTACAGATGAACTAAATGTATATAACGCATTAGGTAAAGATTACGAGCATAAGACTATTCCACACAAGCAACATATTTACGCTTTGAACGGATTTCATACAAACTCAATAGAAGGATTTTGGAGTCATATTAAGCGTGGTATCAAAGGGATATATCACCTTGCGAGCAAGAAACATCTTTCTAAGTATTGCAAGGAGTTTGTATTCCGATACAATACACGTAAACAAACAGATGGCAAGCGTTTCAATGATTTCTTGCAAAGTTTCACGGAACGGTTGTACTATGGCGAATTGTTAATGAAACCTGAATGGGTATGGGAATCAAATTAAGAAACAATTATATAAGCAGTCTGTGATTTGTCTAAAGCATATTTGTCTGTTTACACCTTTTTTGTTTACTTTGTACACTAACTAAAAAAAGGAGGTATAAGAACAGATATTATTTCTAAATAGACATATTGCATAACTTGCAGACAATTATTTGACTTGGTAAAATCTGGTAAATTTAGTTATATCTCAAAATTTCACATCTTAATATCTTATAAATTAACAATTTATATTGTGATGTGTTTTTATCAAGGAACAAATTAGGAACAGAAACACGAATTATCATATTTTCTTGTTTTTTTATTTGCACTACCTTTCTTTCTCTTCACTTGTTCGTACTTTGAGTATTTTTCCAAGTCATTTCACACGATTTTCATCCTCTCGCCAAGAGTGATTGTTGCAGTCATCTATGGATGAATAACCACAGCCAAAAGAAAAAAGGACAAATCTCTGTTTCTTTCAAGGAACATTGTTTTTTGCAAAGGTAACCATTTCCCTCAAAACACCTATACAGGCAGTCCAATATATCTGCCTATATTTAGTTTACTTTAGTTTAGCATATATATAAGCTAATAGACTAAACTAAACCTTTACCGAAGTTCTCCCCCTTACTTTTATATTCACAGTCAAAAGAGAAGATAATCGCACCGATATTTTCTTTTTTCGCTGCATCCCAATTTTACGGAAGTTCCTTTTATCGTAACTTCTGCCATAGGCATTTTATCCTCGCATCCCAACTTTCGGTCTGCCTGATGAGAATTGTGTCGCAAAGGTACTTGTCATGTCTTTCTTGTATTCAAGGTCACAGCCTGACGGTTCCCGACAAAATCTCCACGCTCCGCTTTGCAGAGGTCGTATTTGGTCGTGAAACCCTGCATAAAGAGCCATAACACCTTTTGAGGCGACATAATTTTCAATCAAGCCCGAAAGTAGCTGAAATGCTAAAAGAGGGAAAATAAAAAACTTAAAACTTAGGATTATGGCAAACTATGCAACAAACATTTTCTACGCAAGGACGGAAAACAAAGCAGACCTCGACAAGATAGAGGCATTCTTGGATGACACTTTTGACGGCTTTGTCAATAGACACAGCGATAGCGTGGATGCGGAGTTTACCTCTCGTTGGGTTTATCCGGAAGAAGAAATCGACAGGCTGATAGCTTCGTTGGAAGCCAAAGACAAAACTTATATCAAAATTCTGTCCTACGAATTTGCAGACGAATACGTGAGCTTCAGAATCTTCTCACAGGGTAAATGGGATATCAAGTTGTAACCCTAAAATGACAAGACTATGTACGAATACGAAAAAGATAGCGAAATTATAGGTGCGCACTGCACCCTGCTTACCCCCTATAAAGGCTACTCCGAGGGAACAGTTGTCGGCGACTTCGGCAATAAAATAGTGATACGTCTTAGCAGTGGCAAAGAGGTGGTCGAGTACCGTGATGAAGTGATTATTTACGATTAAATCCAAGAGCGATGCAACAGGTAGCAATGAAATTCGTCCAATGGGACGTACCCGAATTAGAAAAGCTGAAAGGCTGCAGGGTTTACCAGTTACGGGAATAACTTGATAACGGAGACAAGTTGAGCCGTGAAGACAAGAACTGGATTACCCGAAACGTGAAAGAGTGCATCCATTTCAAAAGAGGTATCGCATTGATGGGCTACTTCTTTGATTTCTCCGATGTTCTCAAACGATATTTCGTGAAACAGCACGGACATATCACCGAGTATTGCGCCATTGACAAGACTGCGTTGCGCTCTGTCTTGTATGGTCGAATAGAAGACGTAGTAGAAGTATAATTAAAATCAAAGAAACATGAAAGCAACGATTGAGCATAGCTTTTGTCCTTATTGTGACGAGGTAACAGAACTCTACTTCCGTATCATCAACACGATTCTTTTCTCAACCGATGAAACGGAACTGCGTACCGGCATGGAACGCCTACAAGAAAAAACACGTCTTGATGATTATTTCGTCTTCGGCTATGGCAAGCATCACCTATGGGTCTGCCAAAGACGTCCCAGTAATCAAAAAAAGATTTTCGAGCATCGGGTAATCATGGCAGAATTTTGATGATACAGGCAGGAACGGGATAATCTTCCATTCCTGCCACGCCGCATTCCCTTTTTTACATCTATCTCTCTCTTTTGGCTGCGCCATATCCTTTTGTAAAAACCAGCCATTCGTGAAAAGCTGCCGTCCGCTTTTCCGAAAAGCAGGGTTCTTTCCTTTTTCCCTTTTGTCCCCTATTCTTTCTGCCGGACGGGAACATGGCAGCACCCCGATACCCCGTTCCGCCTTTTGTCGCCACTTCGTTGATATTCCCTTCTGCGGTATCGCCACCTGTTGTCAGTTCAGTGTTCTGTTTGTAGCCACCTCTATTCAGTCCGACCGAATTACACGAAAATCCCTGCCGATTCTGCGGACTTACAGCCGAAACGCGCACCATTGTGCCGGTGGACGGATTGCTCTTTCACTTCCCCTGCAACTACGGCTTTCCGCTCATTTTCAGAATAGTTTTCCGCCGAAGTCATCATCATTTTCCGATGCAAAGATAGTATGCAGACGGGAACGACTTTGGAAGTCTTGACCAATGGCACAGCCGTACAATCTTCCTTTATCGA
The DNA here is from genome assembly GCF_024788145.1 of Bacteroides sp. BFG-606. Classification (NCBI taxonomy): domain Bacteria; kingdom Pseudomonadati; phylum Bacteroidota; class Bacteroidia; order Bacteroidales; family Bacteroidaceae; genus Bacteroides; species Bacteroides sp. BFG-606. The sequence continues at coordinate 6,153,029 of NZ_JANUIL010000001.1, forward strand.
GCCTTCTGGTTTTGCCTACGGACAAAAATAAAGAGTATTGATGCGTCCGGCCTTGGTGCATTCCCTTAACTGCACCTACTTTTTGAGGCAGCGTAAAATTGATTTAATAACTTCTAAAAACAATTCATTATGAAAAAGATTGAAAACAATTTCGTAGTAACCGGTTTCGTAGGAAAGGATGCAGAAATCCGTCAGTTCACCAACGCAAGTGTAGCACGTTTCCCTCTGGCAGTAAGCCGACTGGAGAATAATGGCGAGGAATCCAAACGCGTTTCCGCCTTTATGAATTTTGAGGCGTGGCGTAAAAACGAGAACACCGGGTCGTTCGACCAACTGACCAAGGGTACGATGCTGACCGTCGAGGGGTATTTCAAGCCCGAAGAATGGAGCGACCAAAGCGGTGTGAAACACAACCGTATCGTGATAGTCGCCGTCAAGTTCTATCCGCCCGTCGAGAAGGAGGAGACTCCTGAAAAGCCGGCCAAACCAGCGAAAAAAGGCAAGAAATAATCCTTGCCTTATCACGACAAAAGCGGCCTTTGGGTCGCTTTTGTTTTACTCATTACGGTGTTGTTGCACCATCTGTACTTTTATACTCTACTTGTTCTCTTTTACCGCATTCAGAAATGCTTTGGCAGGTTTGAATGCAGGGATGTTGTGAGCGGGAATTTTAATTGTCGTATTCTTCGAAATGTTCCGGGCCGTCTTTTCAGCTCTCCGTTTTATAACAAAGCTGCCGAAGCCGCGCAAGAACACCTCGTTTCCCGCAACCATCGACTCTTTTACATTTTCCATGAATGATTCCACCACAGTCATCACAACCGTTTTCTCTATTCCGCTCTGCCGTGAGATCTGAGCGACAATTTCCGCTTTTGTCATATTGTTCTTGATTTTAATGAATACGGTGCAAAATTAACAAATATCCGCCTGTTATAACAATCCAAACTTATTTGTCATCCCGAAAACTGCTTTTACTGAATCCGCCGAAGACGCCCCTCAAGAGCCTGCCCACTACCAAAAATACCAACAATAAAATTATAATATCTCCCATAGGTCTTATTTTTTATAGTTATATCCAACTTAAAGATACGAAAAAATAATGAATTACGCAAGTAATCTACTGATTTTCAATATCCATATTTGATTTATAAGTTCTATTTCCGGATGCCCGGCACGCGTCCCGGTGTTCGGTTAAGCTGAACCTTGTATTTATTGAGAATGCTGTACACGGTGCTTTTACTCCGGACACCGCTCTCTTTCCAAATATCACGGATTGAATACCCATTGTTATACATATCCACGATTTTTTTGTCCCGTTCAGTTTTACTCATACTTTTTTTGGTAATCGGAATACTGATACTCTGCTGCAGGCGTATAATCTTATCTGACGACTTCCGCAAAACAGCCACTTCCTCCGGTAATGCCCCGAACATGGCCAATACTTCCGCCGGTGTCGTGTCCGGAAACAATTTGTTGTCGGTGTCAATTTTATCGTGAATGGAGATAATACGCACGACCTTGATGCGGCATAGCTCGATCAATGCCGATAGTTCCCGTAAACCACGCACGGCATTGCTGAATTTTGACACCACCAATTCGTCGCCTCTTTCAAGATTCGACATCAGTTGTTTCCATCTCGGTCTGAGCGTCTCGTGTCCGACCGATTCTTCAACCACTTGTACACACCCGTACTGGCGCATCCATTCCTTATCCGCATCAAACGCATCGTAGGAATTCGCCTCGAATATATAACCGACTTTTGCCATATCAATATACAATATTCATGATAACAAGTGCAAATATACAAGTTTTATTCGAGTATCTGAATCATACTATATTAAAAAACGAAAATCGTACATTTTTCATGTTTTTATCTTCACTTGTTTTCATTGGTAATCATACTATTAAGTACGATATTAAAAAATGCGCAAAATACGGTTTTTCGGATGCGAAGTATCAAAAATAATATATAGTTTTGCACTAAATAGTACGAAATAATATAGTATGAAAACATCAAAATCGAACTTAAAACAGCCGATAATCTTTGCCAAAATAATTGCCGTTTCGATTGCCGTATTCCTATGCGCGTCATGCGACAACGGCAATGGCAAACGATTGGCGAAAGCCAAGAATGACCCTGCCGGAACATACAGGGAATACCTGTCTGACATACGCAGGCAGAAAAGACTCTCCATTAAAGAATTGACCGGACACCTCAAGCAATGGCAAACATTGAGGGATTCCGTATTCCTGTATCTCGAATGTGATACGCTTGGCCGGCTTCATTCCACTGTAAGAGAAGAGTGTGAACAGATACATGATTCCATCCGCATGGAATTTTCACGGATGGTGCTGTCTCAAACACGCACTTATAAGGATATACTGTGGGTAAAAGAACAAATCTCGCCGCATCTTGAAGACAAAGAGTTGCATCGTGTGGCTGAAACAATCCGGCCGTTCTTTGCCTCATTGGATAACCAGCCCGTCAGTCAGAGAAACCGACAACATATTCTTGCCACTTATCGAGCTACCCTTGCTGAAACGATTGATTACGGTATTCATTGTATGGCAGACCTGACGACCTTTATCGAAAAGGAGGATGCTGTGTACCGGGCATTCCTTTCACGTCTGCCTGATTTCGACGGCGAGAATCTTTCCGACATCACGCATGACACGGAACGATGCTGCGCACAGGTATTTCTTGCCGCCGAACGGAACGACATCACCTATCGCAATGCCATGATTTATTTGGCCATGCGCACCAACCGCAGGCTGATTCAGAATGTCCGAACCTGTATCGACGACATCTGCAATCAAAAAGTCAAGACACCGGCACAGGCACAAGCCTACATCTGGATGCTTCTCCAGCCTTATTCGTCGTTGGACGGTTTCTGCTTGGCGTTGCTTTCAGCCGAAGAAAGAGAGCAACTCGATATGCTTGCCTCGCAGACACCCGACGCTTTCAGAGAGTTGGGCAGGATGCTGCACCCAGGAGACAACCGCTTGGACGAGCTGCCCGGAATGCTGATGGAAGCATTCATACACACGCTGTAAAATATGACAACAGAAAAATATATGAATATGTTACGACATTTTTATAATGACTTCATGGCATTCGTCCCCCTGCAACTTCCGCAGTTGCTCGATGTGACGACGATGGAAGAACCGCAGTTCTACGGCGACTATGTGCTGCTTACGTTTCCGTTGCGCACCCCTTACGAACTGGACGAAGTAATGGATATGTTCGAGGACGACATGGAGTTGATCACGCTTTACCACCATATCCCGATGCGGACGGAAAAATTCGGTCATAGCACTTGTGCATACTCGAATCCCGCTTTCGGACAGATGTTCAAGATGAACGCCAAGACTGATACGGAGGGTAATGTAAACAGCATCCTTGTTACCATCTATGATTCTTTGGAGCAGATGTACGGGGACCTATGCCTCGATTTGGAACTTCACTCCAAAAGCGGGTTCCTGAAATACAAGAAAGACAAGTCCGACGTGCTGATGAATTTCATATGAGAGAAAGTTTATACCGACAGATGGTCTATTGCATCAACACCTACCGGACGTGGATAGAGGTTGCCGATGACAATCTCTACAAGGAGCATATCATCTCAAGAACCGACCGCACCGATTACCTCGTTTCCCGTACATTGGTGCTGCGTGCCTTCAAGACGAACGGCATACACGCCGAGGGTACGACATGGACTATTCCCGAACACGAACTGGACAAGGCTTTGGCCATCTACCGAAAGCAAGACAGTACATTCAAGCAGCGCATCAAGAAAGCGGCCATGTACTTTTCGCCCAAGGATGCCGAAACCCTTATCCGACTGGCGACATACGGTATTGTCCAGTTGGAACTCATTGTGCGCCCCACTCCCATACCCGAAAAGCCCTATTACTTATGTTACTGAATATCCTGCTACTCATTTTCTGCGCGATACCTTTCGGGGTATCAATGTCATTGTACAAGAACAACAAGCGGTTCATGACACCCTTTTACATGGCTATGGCACGAAGCGGCAACGCCCGTAAACTGTATGTGCAAGTATGGCTGATATGCCTGCTTCTTTTCCATTATGTATATGCCTGTGGACATATGGGTGAGTTTGGAATCCTACTCTCTACCGGTGTCTGTGCCGCAATGTTCTCGTTCCGATGGACGGACAACTGGTTACGCAGGTTGCTTGACCGCCCCGGTGCATTTGTCACACTCGCATCGGTCGCACTGGTCATCGGCTTTGTGCCGCATCTGTACACCTTGGCGATAACCATTACCTATCTTCTTCTGGCAGCCCTGTTCTATCCCTCCGTTCGGGTCATGTCCGAATGCAAGGACACGGGGACACTTTCCGGATGGGCAAAGCATCCCGGAATGCTGTCAGAATCCTATCACGACAATCATCACGCAAATCTGCCGCATGAAGCGGACAGCGGCAACACTGACATATCCGCACAATATGAATCATTAAAACCGAATGAAAATGAAAAATAACCAAAAGATACCTGTTTCCATATTGGCAGACAGGGAGGTATTCGAATATCTCAAGGAGAAAGGGGATGAACGCAAGACACGCACCGAAGCGTACTGTGACCTGTTGGACAAATCACTGGCAGGTTTCGTTTCTCCGTTTTTAAGAAAGAAGGACTACGTGCTGCAACCCAACCAGTGCTACCTGACCGTTTCCGACCTCGCATCGGAGTGGCATTGGCACAGGGCTACCGTCCGTTCTTTTTTGAGTGCAATGGAGGCATTCGGCTTGCTGACCCGCATCCAGCTTCCCAAAAGCGTGGTCATTACCATGACCGTACAATCCGGTCAGGCAGCACAGCCCCGCGATGCACAGGAGCAGCCGGACTTTGCCGGACAGCTCCGTGAGGTATTGTCCGATTGGGTAATCGGCAAAACGACCGCTGCCGAAACTGGCGTAATGTGTGGACAACTCGTAAGTCTGGCAAAGGCTGAAATTGCCGACCGTGACGCCGGACACTGTTCGGACACCCATTCCATCACGACCTCCGCACATTCCGGCACTTTGGTCACGGAACATCGTGAAACAGCCCTGTGCTGCATCGCCCACGCCGCCCTGCAAAAAATCCTGCACAAGTCGAGATTCGATGACAGTTCGCCGCTTGTGGATTTCTTCCGGCTTGACCTCGGCGAAGAATGGGCAGCTTTCATCGAGTCCGCCAAAGACCTCGCCGGGCTGATTCTCGACACCGAGGCATCAGTGACGGACTTCGACATGGACGAAGACCAAGAACGCCTCAAATCGCTTCGCAAACCTTTTTTATCGCTTCTGGCGAAAGCACAGGCGATGGTGGATTGAACCGGGAGTCGAAAACAGATTGTATAACGCGAACAATCCGCCTCCATCCCTTAACGGTCATCCTGCCGGTTATAGGAGGCACACGGGCTTGCCCGTCTGCCACGAAACAAAGGGAAGGGGGAGCCTAATACCCCGATAGGTCTCCGACCGTCGGTAGGCTGTCCGGGCAAGCAGCAAGCTGGGACAGGACGGATTGTCCAAACAACACGAAAAGAGTATGGCAGATCAAAAACAGGTACTTGATGTGAAGGTGTCGAAAGGCATCACCACAGCCCAAAGTAACGAACACTTGCGTGATCGCAGTGAAAGGGCGGAAAAGTACGCTATGAATAAGGGGAATTACGACCCCACACGCAAACACCTGAACTTCGAGATTGCACCCGGAGGCAAGGTACGTCCCATCGACACGAGCCGCAACATTCCCGAACGGATGGCGGACATATTGGAGAGGCGTGGAATCAAAGACCCCAACGAAGGACTGGCAGAACCGAAGTACCGCACGGTGGTGAACTTCATTTTCGGCGGTTCCCGTAAGCGGATGCACGAACTCGCATTCGGCACGCAGAAAGTGGATTTCGAGAAAGATGCGGACAATATCCATATCAAAAGAGAAAGCGATATTGAACGCTGGGCGAAAGACGTCTATTCATTCGTGAGTGGCAAATATGGCGAGCAGAACATCGCCGCATTCATCGTACACCTTGACGAATTGAACCCTCATGTGCATTGTACTTTGTTGCCAATCAAAGACGGCCGCTTTGCGTACAAGGAAATATTCGCCGGTAAGGACAAGTTTGAATACAGCGCAAGGATGAAACAGCTTCATACCGACTTTTTCACCGAAGTCAATACAAGGTGGGGAATGTCGAGAGGAACAAGCATATCCGAAACAGGCGCACGGCACAGGACTACCGAAGAATACCGCCGTATGCTATCGGAAGAATGTACGACCATCGAGGAAAATATCAGCCGTCATCAAAAAGTTCTGGCTGACCTCCAATCGGACATCCGTCTGGCAGAGCGCAGGGTCAAGGGGCTTACGACAATGGTCGATAACCTTGAGAAGTCGAAAGCCGAAAAAGAGGCCCTGCTATCGGCAGCCGAACAGGATTTGAAAGCGAACAAGGGTGATGCTGAACAATTAGCCGCACAAGTTAAAAGTCTGGAAAAAGAACTGGCCGGAATCAACAGGCAACTGGCAGATAAGCAGGAGAAGTTACAGACGGCTGACCGGCAGCTTGCCGAGCTGAAAGAGAACATGGATGCCATTGAGGAACGTACCGGGGAACTCAAGGAGGAAGCCTACAAATACTCCCATGATATACATTCCAAAGTGGACACGTTGCTCAAGGATGTCCTGCTGGAAAATGTGGTCGGCGAGTATAGGAACGTATCGGCACAGATGGACGTGGCGGAACGGCAACTGTTCGACGGCTCGCTCGTCCAGTCCATAGCGGAACAAGGTACAGACGTGATGCACTGCGCGACGATGCTGTTTCTCGGTATGGTCGATGATGCCACCACTTTTGCCGAAACTCGTGGCGGCGGAGGTGGCGGCAGCGACCTGAAATGGGGGCGCGATGAGGACGAGGACAACCGTGCATGGGCACTCCGCAGCATGAGGATGGCGAGCCGCATGATGCGCCCGGCCATTGGCAAGAAACCCAAACGGTAAGTGGCGTACGCCTTATTACAAATCAAAAAGTATAACGAATAATATCATTGGAATATGACGAAACAAATCTTTTTTATATTGGCCGTGCTTTGCACGTTGCAGGCGCAGGCAAGTATACAACCCGTACAGGTGGATACTGTACAACATACACCGTACTATAATGTCTCGGAGGAACTGCAACCGATACAGCCCGTCTATCTTGACGGAGTGGTACTTCCGGCATCCCGGACTGGCAACTGGTTTGTCAGCATTGCCGGGGGTACGTCCGCCTTTCTCGGCACACCTCTCGGCTGCGAAGACCTCTTCGGACGCTTGAAACCCTCGTACAGTTTCGCAGTCGGAAAATGGTTCACTCCGTCCGTCGGTGCACGTATCAATTACAGCGGTGTGCAGTTCAAAGATGGAACATTGTCCAATCAGGAATACCACCATATCCATGCGGATCTGCTGTGGAATGTCCTTGGCCGCAGATATGCCCGGCAAGAACAGGTACGCTGGAATCTTGCTCCCTTTGCCGGTGTCGGCCTGTTGCACAATGCTTCTAACGGGAATAATCCCTTTGCTGTTTCGTATGGCGTACAGGGAGAATATCGGATTTCCAAACGAGTAAGTGCCATGTTGGAACTCTCCGGCACGACCACCTTTCAGGACTTCGATGGTTACGGACGCCCGAACCGCCTCGGCGACCACATGGTATCGCTGACCGCCGGTTTCACGTTTCATCTCGGAAAGGTCGGTTGGAAACGCGCGGTTGATGCAACACCTTACATTCGTCAGAATGAGTGGCTCGTGGATTATGCCAATGTCTTGTCCGGAGAAAACAAGCGTTATAAAGACTGGTACGACCGCAACCGACGGACGCTCGCAGAATTGTTGAAAATTCTGGAAATAGAAGGCTTGCTTGACAAGTACGGTCATCTGGTTAATGACGATGAGACCGACCGCCGTCAAGGTTATCCCAGAAATAATTACAGCGGATTGAACTCACTTCGGGCAAGATTGAAAAACCGGCATTGGGATGGAATCTCGCCACTTGATTCTGCAAGTATTATATATGGCAACAACGGAGATGATTCCGAACAACCGGGCATAATCGTTTCTGAAAAGACGGAACTCATACAAGCCGGAAATTGCATCGGGTCGCCTGTCTATTTCTTTTTTAACCTCAATACGGCGCACCTGACGGATGCTTCCCAAATGCTTAACCTTGATGAACTGGCTCGCGTGGCCAAGAAATACGGATTATCCGTGAAAGTGACCGGCGCGGCCGACAGTTCGACTGGAACTCCCGTGCTTAATGGTTCATTAAGCACATTGAGAGCGGATCATATCGTTGCAGAATTAGAAAAGCGTGGCATACCGATCGAACGCATCGTCAAGGTAAGCAGGGGCGGCATAGCTGACCATGTGCCGGTCGAAGCCAACAGGCATACGAAAGTGGAGTTATTCTTTTAGTTTTTACATTAACTTTCATCAAGTCCCTCAATCTATAATCCGGATTGTAGGGACTTTTTTGTGAATGGCTATCATAACGTTATCAATGAGAGTAATAAGATTATAGGTTTCCTGAATCCGGATTACGCTTCGTATGACTGATAATATTTTCTGTCGAGTTATGAAATAATCCGCTTACGAGCACAAGATATTCTGGTAAAATATCATTCTTTCCCCAAAGCAGCTCTATCCCGAAAAGTTCCGAGAGTGTTCGTGTCATATCGAACCCGAATGCTTCAAGCGAGGGACGTACTTTGTCCGGATGCAGGCAAGGACGGTTGCATTTGCGGGCGCATTCGGAATCGGGACAGTATAGGCATTTTCCTACATAGGCGAATGCCCGACCTCCGTATCTGTGCTCCATTTCCAGCAATTCCCTTTCTATCCTGAGCCGTTCCGGTTTAATCAATTCCTGCGTTCTGTCTATCGGAATATTTTTCTCGACCGGAATTATTTTCGTGGCCATCAGGTGGGCATATTCATATTGGCGCAGAAATTCTCCGGTATCGAAATCGAACGGCGGGCATCCCCAACTATTACCGTAGTTGGGGCATTGTTTGCAAAATTCGACAAAACGTTTTTCGTCCCGGAAGCGTGAAATATATTCGTCCACGCTGATATTTGCTGTGAAATTCTCTATGATATATTCCTTAGTCATTGTCCCACTTTTATGAATCCTGTCGTGGCATCGAACGTCACACAATTATTTCGGAACAGCCGCTCGATGCAGCCGCTCCGGCGCATCTCTTCGGTCGGCATATACGACAACTGGGGTGGGTCGATAAGGGCTATCGCATCGGCAAGCGAGAGGGCGATATCCAGCTCGTGCGTGGAAAAAAGGATGCACTTGTTTTCTTCATGCGCCAGCCGTGCCAGCAGTGTACACAATTCGTAGCGGTTGGGCATATCGAGAAACGAGGTGGGTTCGTCGAGCAGGATAATCGGCGTATCCTGCGCCAACGCCCGTGCGATCATGATGCGCTGGCACTCGCCGTCCGACATCTTGTCCATCGTGCGCTCCGCATAAGCCTCCATGCCCACCGAGGCGAGCGACCGCATGACGATCTCCTTGTCGACCTCCTGCATCTTTCCAATCCAGTTGGTATAGGGTGCGCGGCCGATAGCCACGACATCCTTGCATTTGAGATTGGCGATGCGTGTGCGCTCGGTCGTGACGAATGCCAGCGTTCTGGCCATTTCTGCTGCTCGCATATCGGCGGCGTTATGCCCGTCGAGCAGGATTCGGCCGGTATAACGGCGGTTCAGTCCGGCGATGGCTCGAAGCAGTGTCGATTTGCCCGTGCCGTTGCGCCCGATAAGGGCAGTCAGCCTGCCCTTTTCTATGGTGGTTTCCACCTCGCAGAGCAAGGTGCGCTCGCCGTAGCCTATGGAAAAATCGTGTAACTTTATCATGCGGTGACGGATTTATTGCGCAAGACCACCCACACCACGATGGGGATTCCCAGCAATGCGGTGATGGCGTTGATCGGCAGGGTGAACATTTTAGAAACGAGGTCGCAAAGAAGCAGCACCGCCGCACCCGAAAGAACGGTTCCCGGTACGAGTACCCGATGGTCGCTGTTGCGGAACAGCATTCTCGTGACGTGGGGCATGGCCAGTCCGATGAAGCCTATCGGACCGCAAAAGGCGGTCACCGTACCAGCAAGCAGCGTCGTGGAGAGGAACAGCAGCCCGCGCGAGCGTCGGATGTTCAGCCCCATCGTCACGGCATACTCCTCGCCGAACAGCAGTAAGTTGAGCGGCTTGATCGTCACCACCGCCAACAACAGTCCGGCGATAATCGACGGGACGAGTACCGCAAGCTGGTCGAAGGTCACGTCGCCGAGCGACCCCATCGTCCAAATGACAAAGGCTTTCAGGGATTCTTCCTTGCTGAGATATTGCAATATCTGTACAATCGCGCCGACTCCCGACGAGAACATCATGCCGAGAATCAGAATCACCATGATGTCCTTGATGCGGTGGCCGACGGCGGCGATGACGACCAGCACGAGCGCCGCTCCGAGCCAAGCCGCCCCGGCAATGCCTATCGACGAACCGAAGCCTGCAAGCACGACGAGTGCCACGCCGAGGCTCGCGCCCGAACTGATGCCGAGCACGTAGGGGCCGGCAAGAGGATTGCGGAAGAGGGTTTGCATCTGAAGACCGCTGACCGACAGAGCTGCTCCGGCCAGCAACGCGACCACCGCCTTAATCAGTCGGATATTCAGTATAATTTTCGCCGTCGCCCGCGGGCAGTCGCCGCCCGTCAAAGCCGCCCATACATCGCCGAGCGGTACGGCGACTGCCCCCACCGCCAAATCCAGCAGAAACAGGAAAAGGGTGAGGGCGGCCAGCATGGCAAACAATATGGCGGAACGGGAGCGCATCTATTTCAGTTGCTTGTAATAGACGAAATCTTCCTCGACCAGTTCGGGGTGGAATATCTTCACGAGGTCTCGCAGCACGAGGTCGGGATTTACGACCGCCGACTCATAGTAGTCGTTGCCGCCAGCAGCATTGGTGCGGGCGTTGTTGTTATAGACCTGTCCACCACGGAAACAGCGGGTGTCGATGAACTTCGGGCATGCGGCTTTCAGTTCATCAAGCGTGTTCGCCATCCCCACATGCAGCCACATATCGGCTTGCGAGGCCAGCAGATACGCCTCTTCGAGGTCGATGGGCGCGGAAGCGTTTCCTGTGTTCTTCTTGTAGATGTAATCGCCTCCGGCATCTTTGATTAACCGGGCGACATAGCTTTCGGTCGAGGGCATGAACCAGCTGTCGCCGTAAGGCGTGTTGAGCATGACTGACGGAGCGTCGAGGATATTGTCCGCTACTTTCTTTTTCAGGACATTGTATCTGACGGGGATTTCCGCGAATACTTTTTCGCCCTCCGCCCGTTTTCCGATAACCTCCGAAAGTGCCACCAGCCATTCGGCTTTGCCCAGCGGAGACTCTTCGAGGTAATCGCCGACATACATGAACGGGATATCCAACTCTTTGAGCTTACCCTCCATCGAGCTTGCCCCGTTCACGCCGTAAAGCAACACGAGGTCGGGGTCAAGCGAGAGCAGCAGTTCGTAATTGATGTTCCCTTCGTAGCCCACATCTCCAACGCTGTCCCGCCGTGCCTGAATGTCGGGATTGGAGATGTAGTCGATGCCTGACACGCCGACTACGCGTCCCGTTTCGCCGATTGCGTCGAGCATGGCGATATGGGTCGAGGACATGCAGACGATGCGCTCGGCATCCCCCTTGAGCATCTGACCGGTGAAATCCGCCGGAACCTCTTCGTCATCACGGGCAATGAACAGGTTCGTAGTGATGCTGTCGGCGCCCTGCCAAGGGTTCGTGACGGTAACCAATACGCTCTTTTTGCCGTCTGCACCTTTTATGTCAAACCCCGAAGCGTATTCAGGTGTATAGACCGTTCGGTTGAAATCGGCGAGTTTTGAACTTTTATTGTGGCAGCCTGTGAATGCCAATACAAGTAGCAACAGCAGGCTTAAATTCTTTAATGCTTTCATATCGTTACATATTTGTATTTTCGGACTTTTTCTTGTTTTTCCCGAACTTCGGGGTAATGCCGATGAAGAACTCGAAGTTGATGCCGGGCATGGGGCGCGAGAGTACCGAAAGGTAGTCCTCGTTGAAGAGGTTGTTGACGGCGAATTTTAACTGGATGTCCACCGGTTTGAAAAACAGGTTTTTCTCCAACGAGACATTGCTCATGAAATATTCGGGCAGGTGTCCTGTCAGCGTATAGTCGTTGCTCGACATGGTGTAACGTTCCGAGTAGAACGCCCATTTGTAAAGGAACGCCCAAGTCCGCCACGACAACCGTCCGGTCAGCGATGCGGAGTGCTTCGGCACGTAGGGTAACTGCTTGCCCACTGACTGGTCAGCAGGCGACATCTTCTCACCTTCATTGATGGAGGGTGTCCACGAATAGGACCCGTTCAAGTCGATGAGCCAATCTTTCGCCGGCTGCACGGCGAAGTTCGCTTTGACCTCGACGCCGTAGGCGTGGACCTTCTTTACGTTGCGGGGCGAGAAGAAGCCCTTGGTGGTGGGCAGCCAGATAATCCAGTCGTCGATGTAGGAGTCGAACCAGTTCGCACCGCCGCTCAACTTGTAAATGCCTTTCTTGCCGACATCGAAACTCACCCCGGCATCATAACTGAAACCTTGTTCGTTTTTCAGGTTGGGATTACCTCCCGGCAAAAAGTATAGGTCGTTCAGAGTTGGGAAACGGTAGTTACGCGATATGGATGCTTTCAGCATCACATTTCCTTTCGGGGAAATGATACCGTCAATGAAGAAAGCCGGAATGAGTGGAATCCAATCGGAACCATACATCTCTTCCCGCAGTACCACCGACATACCCAAGCGGTCTATCGGCTGCCACTTGGCGGATACGGAGCCGGAGAGTTCCACGCGCCCCTTGTCATAGCCCACGATGGCCTTGCCACCGTCCTGCAAGATGATGTTCTTGTCCTCGCTCCGTACCAAATGCTGGTGTGCCGATACATTGGCGGTGAAAAACCATTTTTTATCCAAAGAATACTCTCCCTCCGCCTGACCGTAAAACGTGTTTACCTTGCTGCGGGAGCGGGTCATCGACGCCCAGTTGTCAGGTGCGACCTCACGCTTGTAGTCGTAGGCCATCCATGTGTGTATGTAACCGCCTTTCACGCCGAGTTTCCAGTTGCTTTTCATGTGATCCCAGGACAAGACGCTGCGGAACGTCTGTTCTCGCTGGCGGTTCTCGAAGTCGGTTGCATCTCCATAGTCGGTCGTCAACATCGGAAGTTCCCGGTTGGAGTTGATATACCAGGCGTTCAGCCCGAAACGGTCGCCTTTCCCGGTATTGTAATACACTTCCTGAAGCAAATGCAGGTCCTTGAACGCCCCGGAGCGGTTGCGCTCTTTCGGGTGATACTGTCCGACGATGTTCTTATCCTCGTCGTAGATGTTTATCTTTTTGTCGTGGTTGGTGTACTTGTAATCGTTAGGCGAGGAAGAATAGACCGCACGGGTGGAGACGTGCCACCGCTCACTTCCGTAGGTGAAGCGGGCGAACTCATCGAAGGTCTTGAACGAGCCGATGCCCTGCACGTACTGGGCGTTGAACCCTTCAGCGACTTCAGGAGCCGTGCCGAGTTTGACCAGACCGCCCAGTCCACCGCCCGTTTCGTTCACCGATGAAGTACCGTGCAGCAGCGATGCCTGGTCGATGAAGTAGGACGGAATGGTGGAGAAGTCGGTCATGCCGAGCATGGGGTTGTTGATGCGCATCCCGTTCCACGTCACCTGCGTATGGCTGGGCGACGTGCCTCGGAAGGCGACGGTCGAGAGCGTGGCGCGGCCGTAGCTCTTGACAAACACGGACGAGTTGAACGTCAGGATGTCCGCCATCGAGAGGGCGATATTTTCTTTCAGTGCGAGTGAATCGAACTTCGTCTTCTGCACGCCGATTTCCTTCATCGGCCGTTTGCCCCATACGGTCACCTCGTCTATCTGGTGAATACGCCGGGTGATTCCCTGCGCAGACAGCACGGATGGACAGACAACCAATATTGAGAAAAGTAAATATTTTGTATATGTCATTTCCTTTTGTTTTTAATATGGTTATTTACCGCAGCATATGCAGAGAATGATGCCCGCATAAAATCTTGATAGGCATTGAATCCGTTTTCTTCAAGCAGTTGGTCGTATTCGTCCTCGAATGAAAGTTCCTGATGAACCGTCTCTTGTTTCTCAATGTGGTGTTTTACCCGATTCAGATCATTGAATGACACGCTAAACGAATCAAATCCGGCTGCCCATCCTGAAAAATCCGCATATTCCGGATATTTTCGATAGACAACGCCTGTAGAACTTTTTACTTTATTGATAATCTTTGCGAAGTCCGTGGGAGATGGTATCTCTACAAGTATATGAACATGATTGAGAAAAGCATTGCAGGCATAGACATGACAGCCTTTCCTTGTGAAAATTTGTACCATCTGATCGAGAATCATTCCTTTGGTTGTCATTGGAATCGTCATCTCCTGTCTTTTCGTGATGAAAATAATATGGTATATATGCCGCAATTTATTCTTCATTTCCAACAAAATGCACCGGGGATAATCCCGACATAAAATTCATCTATCAATTTCCCTTCGGGCGAGTAGCGGTATATCATGCCCTGCTGCTGGTAATCGATGGCATCGGCGATGTACACTTCTCCGTTGGCGGGGTTTACCGTCAGTCCGTAATAAATCGTGCCGCTGTATTCGAGGAACGGACGTACCGGCACATGGCTGGCTGTCACGTCCATGCTCCAAATGGCCTTGTTGATCCAGTAGAGTTTGTCCCTGTCGCCATTGAGCTGCACCTCCGAGGGCCAGTCGCCCAACTTGAACTTGAACTGCTTCTCCACGGTGAAGGTCTCGGCATCGATGCGGTAGAGCGACGGGGCTTCGTAACCGTAGGGGCTGCCCTCATAACCGCCGTCGGTCACCGTCCACATTTTGTTGTACTTGTCCATGACCAGCGATGTCGGTTGTATGCCGACCTTCAGTTCATCGACTACTTGATCGGTTTCGGTGTCGATTTTGATGATGCGGTTCTGGTAACTCCAGCAGTTGCAATAGACGTATTTGCCGTACTGCACCATTTGCTCCGTCGAGCCGCTTTCCATCGTCATGTCCGGCACTTGAATATAGCCGGTAATTTCGTATTTCTTCGGGTTGATGATGAAGATGCGGTTGTCCCACAATTGGGTGACGTATGCTTTTTCGTCGCTTAGGAAATGAATGTAGCGCGGTGAGGTCAGGTTCTCGATGCGTCCTACCTCCTTGAAGGTGTTCAGGTCGATGGCGAAAATCACGTGGGAGTTGTTCACCACGACCCAGCCCTTGTTGTCGTAGATGGTCATCGACTGTGCCACGTCGCCGAGTTTCATGCCGTTGGCACGGAAGAAGATTTCGTTCTGCACCTGTTTGGTTGCCGGGTCGTAATAGGACAAGGTAGCATTGCCGTACTGGAAGTTGCCCTCGTTGGTGATGAACAGTCCGGCTCCCGTGGCGTTGAAATCTTCCACGGCATCGCCGTAGTCCCACTTCATGCAGGATGTCAAGGATAGTGTCACTCCGACAACTACGCTCCATAGCAGATATTTCAATTGGTGATAGGTCATACCGTTATTTTTATAGTTAATCCCCGGCAGCTTACCTTACGGTAAGCATACCGAGGATTGGCAGAAAATTTATTGTTTCGTTATCTATTCGGCAAGCTTGTACTTCCCGTCTTTCATCTCTTGGAAAGTGGGGTTGTAACCACATTCTTTGACAGACCATTGAGATTCTCCTGTTAGAACATTGTTTTCAAACAGGTATTTGAAAGAACTGAAATCAGTAACATCTCCTTGCCCGCTTATACTAATCCCTTTTACTGATTTGAGACCTGAAAAATCAATGGACAAAATACCATTAGAACCAAAATCAGAATACGGGCATGTTATTGAAAGATTTTCGGATATTGATTCTACGTTAGGATAAGATACTTTATCTACTTCCATACCAAACATAAAAGAAGATGTTGCAATATCAAACTTCCCATTTATCGTTTTTAATTTGGGACATAGAATATTAGTAGCCTCAATCTCAAACTTAATTTGTTCATCAGCTCCATCCGTTCCAATGCTTTCCAGATTGGTAAACTCAATATCATTCTTAAGATCAGTAGTCGTAACTGAACATGAACCGAGAATCTTTTTCAATGACGGGAATGCAATATTATTGGCATTTGAATTACTTTCTAAGGTTAAGGTCCCTCCAATTTCCTGCAATTTAGGAAATTCGATTTCCGCCGCCGTATTAACACTTCCCGAATTCAATGCAATAGTCATATCTCCTGCCACACGAATAAATGGCATGACAAATTCTTTTACATAAGAATAATCTTTGCATTGGAAGTCACCCTGTATATTTGAGATTCCTTCCAACGTAAATTCTGTCAATCGACAGGATTTAGGAAGTAGAAGAAGGCTACCGTTAAATGTTTCCGGTCCTACTATTTTATTTAGTCGGGCACATTGTAGGGTAAGTGTATTTCCGTTAAAATTTATCTGGGACAAATCCAGCTCTTCTATGAGCAGATTACTTAATGTCATATCACCGAGTACATCTTTCAAAGAAGCTATATTGAGTTTATTGACTTTATTCGCATCCACACTGGTCTCTCCGCAGGAAATAAGACCGGGAAGTTCAACAATGGAAATCTCTTTGCAATTTTTTATAGTCAGTCCTCCAACCGAATGTAATTCGGTCATTGCAAGACTTCCGATGGAGGACATATCGGAGAATGAAGCAGTACCGACCACGCTTTCCAATGCCGGTAGATAAATTCCTTGCAGTTTGGGAAAATATTGGATTGTAAGTTCATTCCCGATCTGTTTTAGTGCTGAGAAAACAATGGCTTCGGTTGTCGCTGATTCTTTTTGCGCTACCGAACCTTTGACAATTAAGGAAGCTCCGACAGATTCAACGGCATTTGCATCCAAATCAAGTAAAGCATCGGAAGTTATATACATATCCTCACCAATGAACTCGACTTTGGGTATAGATATTTTTTCAATGACAGAACTGTTAACGACAAAATCACCGGTCACTCCAAGCAAAGAGGGCAGATTAACCGTTTTGAGCATTATGTTTTTACTGGCAGAAGTTGTCGAACCTAATTTGAAACTTCCGAGTTGTTCCAGATTATCCAACCCGGTCAAATCCGTTCCTTTGTAAGACGGATTGATGACAAGGGAGTTACTGATTTGTTTCAGGTTGGCAAGTCCGTCCAGATTGGTGATTTCTTCTCCGTCTGCCGTTCCGATGGTCAGGCTGCCTTCGATTTTGTTTATTCCTGTCTTTGCAAAATTATCAACCTCGGCTTGCGTGGCAAGTACTACGCTGCCGCTCTGTTCGATGTCTGTATATTGATAAGTATAGGAATATACTTTGCTATCCTGCATTTTGGAGGTAACTACGAATTTCCATTCATTCTCCCAATCCTCTATGGTCGATGGATTCGGGTTAATAGAGGCTCCCTCGCAAAGGGCATACTCTACGGTAGCCCCTTTCAGACTGGTATTATAAGGTATCTCAACTGTAATCTTGTCCCCGACTATCATGGCTTGATAGGTAATGCCATCTACAGTTAGAGCAAACTCGGAGATGAAGTGATCCTTGCCGTCTATTCCGCTTACTTCAGGGTCGTCATCACTACATGCAGCAAGGCAGAGCGTAGCGAAACAGAATAGGATGAAATGATATATTTTGTTCATAATGAATTTTATTTGTCGTTATTGTTGTTTTCATCACAGAACTTGAAAACTTCCGTGGAATTTTCCCCTAACCATCCGGCTTTTACATTGACTCCGGTCTGCACCTTGATAAAGTCGATATGGGAAAGGTTTGCAGACGTGCCGTCGATATTGAGCGCATCGGAAATCTTAAAATAGTTTCCAAGTGCTCCCGCGTTAGGATTGTCTTTATTGGGCATATCATCACCAATATTATCGGCATATCCCCACCCGAACGGATTATTGGACCACATGCCTGTCGACGGGCTTTGTTCGGTACGTGCTTTCAGGCATGTGCCGTATAACGTATAGGAATCCTCTTCAATCCACAAAGGATAATAAAACTCTTGCGGGTGATAGTTGCCGAGACGGTCAATCGCCCCTTTATTTCCCTTGTTGTCTTGCCATTGGGTGTCCATGTTGGGACCGGGACGGAAATAAGTTACGGCATAGTCCTGAATGGTTTCGGGTTTTCCATATTCAGAACCCTTCAGTTCATACCATTCATCGTTGGGCAAGCCGTCTCCATTGACATCTTGCATTACCCATACAATGCCCGGTTCATTTGACGAATCAAAGGCATTTCCTTTGATGGAAAAATCATAACCGCCTTTGTTTTCGATACTGTGGTCGAATCCTACTACAATATATCCTCCCCAACCTCCGAGAGAAACATATTGTTCATTATCAAGACGTTTTTGTGCGTAAGCACAGGCTGCTTCGTGCGTGTTTTCCCCATTGAAACCTGCTGTATTCGTTTCGTTTACAAATTGTCCCGGAGCCGGAACAAATTCATATACTTTATTGCTGTAAATGGAATTTCCGGCAGCAAAAGGTCTTTTTCCGGCCGCTTCACAACATTTCACCGGAATATTGACACTGACTTCATCGACACCGGAGACCGAAATATTACGGGTGAGCACTGCTTTTGTATCTTGATTGTCGTATTTCACAGTAAAGGTAAGCGTGTGTTCTCCGGTTTTAGCGGGTTTGAAACCGTAAACCAAAGAATTGGCTCCCTCAATCGGTTGCCCGTCCAAACTCCATTGATAAGAAGGCTCGGCACTTATTGATACAAAGGGGCGGACAAACAAAGTACGTCCTAATTCTACGTATTTGGTATTATTCTCGGTAAAATATAAAGATGACGGAACTACGATTTCAATCGGAAGTTTATCGACAACCTCAATAGAAACTGTCTTCTTTGATTGTCCGTCTTCATTTGTTACGGTTAAGGTCAGTTCATAAGTTCCCAACTCATCTTGCTTGAATGTATAAGTATTTTCCGTTCCGACTTCGTTTCCGTTAAGAGTCCACAAATAAGTAGCTCCTTCTGCATTTTGAATGTCGGGTGTAAGGATATACTCACGTCCTGCGACAACTTTAAGCCCTATAGAGGGGGTTACCAATGAAATAACGGGCGGAGCCAATTCATTGACATCCACACGAATTTCTTCCTCTGTGCTGGCATCCCTCGTATCCACACGCAGGGTAACGTAATACGAACCGCATTCGTTGAAAATGTATTTCAATTGAGGCTCGTCGGAAATGATACGACCGTTGCATTTCCATGAATAAACGGCGTAATCGACATTCTGATAGGTCGGCTCAATAACGACCTCTTTTCCTATCTTTACAACGTAGATTCCGTCCTCGCTATCCAACTCAATGACAGGAGGCAATATCACGTCCTGCGATATTTCTTCGTCTTTGTTGCATGCAAATAGAAATATCGTCAAGGAGAATAAAAGCAAATTCTTCTTCATTATATTTATAATTTTAATGCTGAAATTCCCTTGAAGAAAGTATTTGATTCCAATCTCCATTGGGATATAATAAAAAGGGGCAAATACTTTGCACTTGCCGTTAAAAAGCATTTGCCCCAAATTCATGTTATTCGTTTACGGTTACATCAATATCGTCTATAGCAACGTAAGCAGGAGTGTTCAATCCGTATGCGCTTGAATCGCTTCCTTCGAAATTGATAGCTACAGTACATACGCTGTCACCTAAACCGCTTAAATCCACTTGATTCCATCCGGTACGGATTTTATTGGTCAAACCTGATTCTGCATCTTTACTGGAATCGAAGTTTGCCAAATAGTATTCTACTTCCTTACCTGTAGGTTTACCCGTCGCATCCAACGCAACAAATACCACCTTAAACCATCCTTTTTGTGCCGACAAAGAGCCTTGTGTAAACGAGTTGCCATCCTTCATGACTAAGTAGGTATAAGTCGTATTACAAACCCATACGCTGTTGAATTTACCATATTTCGGTGTACCCTTGACAGGAGTGTTTGTGGTAACGACTCTGTAGCCGGTTGCATCGGTCAGGTAAATCTTCGCACATTTGTCATAGGTTGCTTGTGAATCATTGTATGAATCGCTATAACCGAAAGCTACAGCAAAATTTTTACCGCTATGACCGCCGTTGGGCCAGTACACGCTACATTGGTTTTGATAATCCCCCTGTGTCAGATTATGGAAATTAGAGATGGCAAAACCACCATTCCAAAATTCATATTCCCAAGGCTGTCCGCTTACCCATTCTTGTTCCAAATAGTTAATCGGGAACTGAATGTACGTACCGGTTTGCCCGATTTGAGTGATGTAGCCGGTCGTTACCTGCTTGCCGTTGGCCGTGGCAGAATAGAGATTGTTTCCATACTGGTCAGAAGCCATTACGCTGGAAGGTACGTTATCAAAATCGATAAGCGCATTGGTAGAACTTATCGCGCGGGTTTGAATCGCACTCTCCTCATACGGAGCAAGGAAGTCATCGTCGGATGAACATCCCGTGAACACTGCGGCGGCCATTGCTACAACAGCCATTGCCAAGAATCTAAAATTCTTTTTCATAACTTAATTATTAAAAGTTAAACAAAAAGTTTAAACACACATTCGTTTTTATTGCGACAGATTTGCAACGAATGAGAAATCGGTTATCAAAAAGAATATAGGTGCCTGTGGACGAGCCTCTGTTCATTTTAATCTAATGCCAATTATCCCGTGGTCACTAAATCTATCTCATCAAGCAGGTCTTCTGGCTCATCCCGCTTATCGCGCCTTCCCAGCTTTCACCAGTGGCAAAGAGTGCGATAAACTTTAATAGGACTTACAGCTGCGAGTACAGCTCCGGATTTTCACCGGGATTCCCTTTTAATTCCGTTCGACGCTTCGATTGGAAACTTGACTGGTGCAAAGTTAATGGTTATTTTTTAATCTTGTTTCTTTTTCTGTGATTTTTATTTCAAGAAAGGATTATTTTATGGCGCGAATTGTATTTTCATGTTAATCAAGCATTTATAACAACCACGAATAGTCTTTTCCCCTTATGAATAATAGCGTTTCTCAATTATGGTCTCTTTTCATCTCACGTCGGCAATTCTCTTCGGAGAGATTTTATATGCAAAGGTACAGCGTGCGTCTGGTCGTCAAGTATCGCTTTCACTAACGGTTCCCGGATATTCTTCACGGCAGCCTTCCACAAATCGAAGATTGACTTTCACTCCCCACCTCGTTGCAGGGCATAGTCGGACGAGCCTGACTGTGCTCTTACATTGGGCGGTTGGGTATTCCGTTTCATCCCGTACACTGTTTACTTGCCTTATCCGTCCTTTTCCCGCTGTCAGTCCTGCATAAAAATCATTCCCCGACGAGAAGCCAAAAGAGTTTCAAGAAAAGGAAAAAAAGAAAATATTTGACAATCTAAAATTTACAATTATGCACAGCAGGATTTTTCAAATTTCAACGGAGCCGATAGACAAAGAAAACTATCTGAATGAGGACACACTCCAGCAAGGAGACGGGAGCTTCTATGACTATTGTTCAGAAATAGACGAGGAAGACCGTAAAGAGGATATTGCCAATTTGGTCAATCATGCCTTGCCCAAAGGAATGTTCGAGCTTATATCCGATGACACCATGCGCTATAATGGTGGAATAGAGCAATGGAAAGAGGAGTATGTCGCCAATATCAAAAAAAGAGCGAATGCTCTTACGGCAGATAATATGTTGGAATGGGGTTCGACCTATTATCTCAAACAGGCAGTGGAAAATCCGTTGGATGTCGCCTATCATTTCTATTTGGATGGCGATGGCTGCAGTCTTTTGCCGAACAGTCCTTTACGTTTATGGAGTTTGTTTGTAGGCTTGAACCGGGAACGATACTCTACATCGGAGGAGTTGTTGATTACCAC
The DNA here is from genome assembly GCF_024788145.1 of Bacteroides sp. BFG-606. Lineage (NCBI taxonomy): Bacteria > Pseudomonadati > Bacteroidota > Bacteroidia > Bacteroidales > Bacteroidaceae > Bacteroides > Bacteroides sp. BFG-606. Next base: position 6,175,085 of record NZ_JANUIL010000001.1, read on the forward strand.
TTCTGATGTTTGTCCGAAACATTGGCAACCACCCGCCTCAAAAGTGGGTGGTTGCTCTCTTTTTTGCACAGGCTCCCCGGTTACTTTTATAAATATGCTCTGCAGAGCTTCCGCCACCGGTTTCACAGCCGGTATATTCCTGTTTTAAGGGTATAATCCCTTCACAGCCCCGACATACGCCGCAGGTCTGTTTTCGTGTGCAAAGGTACGGTGGACGAACATTGCCCAAGTACCGCTATCGCTACCTGAAATAAAATTTGACGACAACTTTCCGTAATCGGAGATGACGGTATTTCATAAAATTTCATTGCAGGTTCCTTGCTCATCGTTCTTGCATCCCCCCGTTTGTGACGCACATGAAAACAACCCCTTTGGGCGAAGTCAAAAGGCTTCAAGAAAAGGGAAATAAAAAAAACAATAAATCAAAAGACAATGAGCAAGTACGATTTCATCAAGCAAGGCAACCTCCTTTTTTGGCACACTGCCGATAATGATATAGAATGTCGAATTATCTCAACTCCCGAAAAAGTGGATAGTGACAGCATCATCTTAATCTCAACAAGCTCTTCCGAGACAGAGGTTTTGGCATCGGAGTTATTACCTATTGGCTCATCAAGAAGCCACAAAGAGGAGTTTATGCGCTGGAAGAAAGAGCGTGAAGCCGAGGGCATGGAGTTTTTCAGCCGGTTGTCCGAAGTCATGGAAACAGACAGTGATTTGGCTGTAGGCGATATGGTGGCGTTTACAAACGACTACGGGGTGGTATTTGGTCCCAAAGAAGTATTAGCTTTCAGAAAACCTTGGAATGGCTATAGATGCGTATATATCGACAGTGATGCTTATTGGTTTCCAGACCGTCCCGAACAACTCACCATACTCAGCAAAGGAGGTACAGAATGACAACAAACGACATACTCAAACGACTTTGCGGCAATATTGCCGCAGGTCGTTTCAACTGGCGAAAATACTGCACGCCGCAATCTTACTTCGGTTGGGAGATTTGCGTTACCCCTCTGCATTGCTCTTACGGACAGATAGGCTACACCGTTCATTTCCCTTATACCAATATACCGGAAGTGGAATACGATTGGGAAATGGGCAAACTGACCATTGACGGCGAGAAATGGAAAAGTTATTTGCGGAACGAATAATAATAAATATCAATATGGCACAGAATTTTTATACCAAATGGCAGGACGCTATACTTGCAGATGCAGGAGACTATGTTTCAAAAGAGTACCGCAGTTTCCAGACAGCATTGGTGCGTGAGATTTCCAAATATGCCGCAGCCGTTGGTGCAAAGGTGGCTTCCAATTCAAAAGGGCATTATGACACCTCCTGCTTCATTGAGCGCAACGGCAAGTTCGTTTACATCAGCCACTCTTCCGGTCTGTCACGAATGGGCAGCGGCGTAAGAATTGAACTCGATTCGTTTCTGATACGGACAGCTCAAAATGGAAAGGACTACCGAGGGGGATGTAACCAGTATTGCGACATAGCAAATTTACAGTCTATGATAGACGGTTTGTTGGGGAAATAAACTGCAAAAAAGATGCGGAGCCAACCAGTTCCGCATCTTTTTCTTTCCATCCTTACCGGCGCATACCGCTGCCGTATTCTGCCTCTTGTAGTTCTGCCCGATACTCTTCCAGCTCGTTCAGCTTCTCGTTCACGGCTTGCAGATTGGCATCCAGCCCGACATTGTGGTCGTAAGGGAAACGATGCTGCGCGACCAGCCCGGCATTGGTGGGTTGCCCGACATCAAGCGTATCGGATTCCTTGTTATATTCGACATATAGCACTTCACCGTTCGGCATCTCGAAGGCCGGAATCTTTTGATACGCCAAAGCGGAGAACTGTTCCGCCGCCATCTCCCTGGCAACCCCTTTTATTGTATCTCCGGCGATATCGACACCGTAACGCCGGATATGGTCTCGGATTTCCTGCTCCGTGAATTTCAACATCACCTCGTAGGTTCCCCCGACACTCCCGTTGTACACGACAGCGAAATTCTCATCCTCGGCAATAAGGCTGTCACCCTTGTTGTTCGTGGCCGATAAATAAGTATGCTGTTCGTTGATGCCATTGCCGTCGTAATACTCCTTGGCAAGCGTCAGCAATCCCTCGTAATCGCCTTTCTCCCGAAGTTCGTCAAGCTGCCTCGTGTCATCCGAAAATTGGAGATACGCAACAGAAGAATAAAATGTATTCTCCTTTGCTGCCGCTCCGTTTTCCTGCTTCTCGCCGACATTTTGTTCCAGTTCTTGCGCTATCTTATCCACCTTCTGGGTAATCATCGAGGTTGCCCTTTTCACGTCCAGAAGCGTTGTCTTGATGAACTGTGGCGATTCCTTCAGCTCATCAAGCCAACCTTTAAGATACGCGCAACTGTCCTCCTTGATATGCTTGGTCATGCCGTAACGCTGTGCGACCAGTGCGCTGCCTAACTCTGCCACCAGTTCCTCACGGGCATATTCAGGAGAACCGAAAGTAGTCGGCTTGAACCTGTCAAGTACGTTTTCCGCTCCGGTGGAGTGCGTCATCTCGTGGAACAGTGTCCCGTAGAACGATTCTCCCGATTTGAACTGCTCCTTTTCGGGTACGATGATTTCGTTCTTCGTGATGGAATAGTAGGCGTCATTCTGATATTTCGGCGTAATCGGACAAATCCACAGGTTATCCCTTATCATCGTATCGACTGGGGCAAAACTGAAATGCTCGCCCTCCTCGATTGCCGGACGCGAATTTTCTCGCTCCAGTTTTTGCCACAGCTCCGGTCTCGCTTCCTGCAAGTTAGTTTGCGCGACATTGAAGACCCGGAACACCTGCATCTTCGGATAGACATTGTATTGTTCCTTTTCGTCATCGGAGAGTTTCTTGTAATCGTCATACTTGATTTTCTCCTTAGTCTCCTTATGGATACAAGTGAACGTGGTGAGCATGACCGGAAAGGATTTTTCACCACGAAGCACGGAGACACGCGGCAGTTCCTCTCCATCCTTTCCGGGCTTATTGAGCTTCTGAACACAATCGAACGTGCAGAAACGGGGAATCTTGTACCCTTCTTTCTCGCAGTGCAAAAGCAGCATAAAAGCATTCATCCCGTTGTACTCGCGCCCGTGAAGGTTGCGGGGCCACTGTAGCGTACCCTCCGTAAACCAAGGCTTTTTCCAGTCCTTTTGAATGCCCTCGATTTTCTCGATCATCATTTCGGCGAACAGGTCAAGAGCCTTGTCCTCGCTGTTCGGTCCGTCGGCATTCTTCTTTCTGTAACCGGCCATAACCCTTATTGATTATAGTTAGACGAATCCGCCACATATTGCGTCAGTTCCTCCATCTTGCAGGAAAGGTTGATTTTCCCGTTGTGTGCCGACAGGTTCATTTCACCTTTGGCATCCACCTTTACACCCGGCTGCAACCACGCTTCGCGCTCCTTACCGAAACAGAAGAAGCGCACCCACTGGTACTCGAAGCCGTCATCGACCTTCTCTGCGCTAAACGCCGAGAACACCGTATAAGGCTGGTCTTTCTTATCCCTTTTTTCCTCGATGTTCTGGCCGACCTTACCACGAAACACCAGCTCGCCCTTGACGCAATCCGCATCATCCGTAGCGGCATTGCAGATTTCATCGGCGAACAGGTTGAAATATAGCTTGTCGCCCCGGCGTTTGAGATACATCGTACCCCTCACTTCTACACGGGAGCCGTTCCGATAACCGGCGGCTTCCTCCTGACAGCCCTCCTTGCGGACATCCACCTCGATAGTGTGCCCGCCACCCGTCGCCGGAATCTGTACCCGGAGCGGAAACACCAGAAATTCTTTCTCTTCTTTATTCTTGCGAACCGACGCATCGCGGCCGATAACGCCGCATACCGTAACATTACATTTAATCATCTGTTTTTTGTCTTTAATGATACATGGATCATCCGGACAAGTGATACATGGGTTGATTGATGTTGAACTGTTGTAGAGTGCGGTCAGTCGGGTGCGCGTATCATCGCCCAGACCATCCATCCGGCGATGGCTAATTGCACGCCCACGACAACGAGCGTCCCGATCCATCCCAACAGCAGGTAGCAGAACCGGAGGTGCAACGCAAGGAGGGAAACTCCCGCCAGACACTTGCATAGCTGTATCATCACGCATTTTATCATATCGCCATGCCTTTATCTTCGCAGGTTTTCCGTTTGTCCCTGTTGCCGGGTCATCCCCTGCTCAAAATTCTGTGAGGCCGCTTCCGACAGGATAACCGTATTCAGCATACCGGTTACACGCATCTGTTTGGCCTCTTCCGTGAGTGTACCGTTGTTCAACGTGGCAGACAACCGGTTCAGCTCGGAAGCGGTCAGCTCCCGCGAGACATGCAGTTCCCCGTTGTCCGCTTTCAGAATGGCCTTGCCGTTCTCGCCGATAGTCAGGTCGCAGTTCTTCATATTCGGCAACAACGGCTTCAGGTCGATGGTACGAAGATCCATCGCGGCGGATATCGCCGTCTTCTGTTCCTCTTCCTCCCGGTTATCAATCTGTGTGGCTAAAAGCATCAGGGAGGCGAAAGCGGTCATCGCCATCTCCACAATCGGGTCGTTGCATCCCGATATTCCCACACCGCTATCCTCCGACGAAAGGAGTTTTTTCATCCATCCGTCTGGCGAAAGGTTCTTTTCAGGCACGGTATCTTCCGCCGCCTTGTATTTGACGAGCAGGTCATTTCCGTTGTGCAGCATTTGCAATTTGATATGTCCTTTCTGTGCGATTTCAGCCAGATACGCCGCAGGGTCTATATCCCGTTTCGTCCCGTCGGCATAGATATTCTTCACACCGAAATGCAGATGTTCCCCGGTCGTCCGTGTCCCCGTATTGCCCGATGTGCCAAGCCGTCCGCCTGCCTGTACCGTATCGCCGACCTTGACGGAAATCTCCTTGAGGTGCATATAGGTACATTGTACCTTGCTGCCGTCCGTCCGAGCATATTCCACCGTCAGCGACTTGCCGCCGGGTGTATTCTTGTTCTGGTTTACCGCCACGACCTTGCCGCCGCTCTCCGTAGCCAGTACCGCGTCGGCTTTGCAACGGATATCCACGCCCTTGTGCATCTGTTGCTTTGTGCTGTCCAACGGGTCTTGCCGTGTTCCGAACGGAGAGGTAATGAACAGAAATTCCTCCCGTTCCACCGGGAACGAATACCCCGTTCCATGTTCCGCACTCTCGGAAGTCTGGAGCGGATTGTGTTCCACCCCGAACTGCCGGCCTTGTGCCGTCATCTCCTGCATCACCTGTCTGTCATACTTCTGCAAGCCGTTCTGCTCAATGATTTTCTGCAGGTTCTCGGCATACTTGCCGCCTGTGGCGTAACCGGCTTTCTCAATGCTTTGTGCCCAGCCCTTGTAATCGTCCGGGGAGAGTTTGAAGCAACCGGCATAGCGGCTGTTCTCCTTCAAAAAGCGGGAATGATGCTCGTATGAATCACCCACGCTGTCATAGCTGCAGAACTTTTCATTCGGCTTATCATCGGTGTAGATTCCGTATTTGCCGCCTTCGGCAATCCACGAGGAAGTTGCCTTGATGCCGAAATGGTTGTTCTCGTTCCTTGCCAGACGGCTCTGTCCGTTGCTGCTTTCCAGTATGCCTTGCGCCAATGTGACGGAAGCCGGGATGCCATACCTTCGCATCTGTGCCATCGCATAATCTGCGTATTGCAGTGCATATTCCTGATTCTTGGTCATAATCGTCACTCCTTATCTATGAATACCCCTATGTGTTTCCTGCTCGTCCTGCCGTTTATCCTGTAGCTCTATCTCACTGATGGCGACACGCTCACCAGCACGGACAAGTTTGGGCAGATAGCTGTCCAGTTGCGTCCTTGGGAACTCTGCGAAAGCCGAAAATCCACGTTCCGGATATTTCTTCATCGTAATCCCCAATATATCAGCTCCCTTTGCCGCATCCTCATTATAAAGCCGATAGACTTCTCCTGCACGAATCAGATACAGGGCGTCGGGATGCTTTTCCTTGAGGTTGTCCCAAAACTGCCGTTTCGGAGACATATTTTCATCATTCGTCTCTTCCGACCGATTTTCCGCCACCACCTCATTCTGTTGCCGTACCTGCTCTTCCGCTTTCTGTTCCCCGACGGATTGTCCCTTTTGCAGCACATCGGCAAACAGCGTAGCCGCCAAATGCCGCTTGTAGCCGTCACGGTCTTCCGCCACCCACATCCGTTGCCACTGCTGTGGAGTGACGCTGCGGGGCTGCAGCTTTTGTCCGTCGATGGTTGCCACACACTGGATTCCATCCTGCCTGGTCTTGAAGATGGCAACACGCTGAATACGGTTCAGGTCAATCTCCGGCGTATCGCTGCCGAACAAATCCACTTTCAGGTCGGGTTTGACCTCCGCCAGTGCATAATACTTGTGCGCCAGCTCCATCCGTACCTTGTCGATGTTGTCCATCGCCTGCTTGAGCGTGGAGAAAAAACGGTTCACATCCTCCTTGTCGGGATAGACGCTGTACCCCTCCTTGTTTTCCGGCTTGATATAGAGTGCCCAACGGTTCTTGTCATCCTGAATCATCTGCACGGCATCGAACCCGACCTCATTCGCCCGTCTGACAGCTTCCGACACGTCCAGCGTGGAGAGCTTTTCCAACGTGTAGTTCCTTAACCGGGCCAGTGTCACCATTTTTTCATTGAAATAGCTGTCATCGGGTCTGTAACCCAATGCACCGTCAGTATTATAGAAACGCACCTGCTCGATACCCTCTTTCTGCAATGCCCGTTCGATACGCCCCTTGTTCATGCCGGGAATCTCGTTGTTCGCCTCGGTCGAAGCTCCTGCCGGCAAAATGACATCCGCCGATTTCGCCTCCCGGTCGATGACGAGGACGATGCTTTTCGCCGCCTTGTCCGGGTGCTGGCGGATTTCATTCGCCACAAAGTAATGCTTGGGCATCTGTTCCTGCATGGTCGTGGTCTGCCGTCTGTTTCGCAGGGTGGCGTACTCAATTTTCTCGCCCCGTTCCGCTTTTCGGATAACATCAAGCGCATTGTTCACGTCGCTTTCGAGAGCGTCCATTATACACGGGTTTTCCTTGAACTCCCGACACCAGTAATCCACCGTCTTCAGGCTTGCATCGGACAAACGCGCGGGCAGTCCCAGTTCCAACATCTTGATACCCGAAGCCAGTTCCACAACCAACCTTTCATATTTTACCGCATCCTCTGACGGAGCCACACCATTCTTCATGACCATGCCTTCACGGGCAAGTCGTTGTTGATGTCCTGTGGCACTCACGATCTGCCGCAAGGCTTCCTGCACATAATCGTGGTAATGCTCAAAATCCTTTTGGCGCGGCATATAGACCGCATCTTTGTCCGTCTCGTAATGAGGAACTCCGCTACCGTCCGAGCGCACGGGAACGAGGTTGTCCCGCATCTTCAATAGAAAGTCGTTGAACCGAGTGCGCAACCTGCGGTTGTCCGCCTCGGCATATCCTCTTTCCTGAACACTGCCGTCCTGCTTTACCGCATCCTCGTAAGCCGGCTTGTCCACGTAGGGCAACGTCGTCTGGTCGATATTGAAAAGCGTGCGGATTTCTCGGTTGTGGACACCCTTGAACTGTGCCTTCTGCTCTTCGTCCAATTGGAGATAGGCGGTACGGTCGATGGTTTCATTCGGATTGTTCCGGTTGACATACTTGTTCCAGTTATAGAACAGGAACGGTACGCCCTGCTCATGCTCCCGTACCGCAGCCCCCCGTGCCTTGGTTTCACTGTAAAGCGTGAACAGGTTGGTCTTGCATCCGTTATTGTCCGAATGCAAGGCCATAAAGAGGGCATTGAACGGGCTGGCCGAGACCCCTTGCGGATAGAGCCGGGGAAATCCCTTGCCCGATACGTTGAGCCAATGGCCGCCGGCGTTCGATGCCCCGCCCAGTGCGGCAGACAGCAGTTCCGTCTGCTTTTCTTCGGCTTTTTTTTCGATTTGCGACTTTTCTTTCATATCATCATGCTTTTATTGTTCATGGATTTATTGGATGCCCCGTGTGCGCACAATCGTCTCCCGCTGTCCGTCGTCGTAATTCTGCGAGGCAATATGGCGCAACTGGTCGCTCTTGGCAAGCACGGCGTTCGCCAGCGTGTTCAGCGGCAATGCCCCTGCACGGTAAGCCTCCGCGACGGTCGGCGTGAGCTGGATGGTACAAGGCACACGGTCTATCGTGGCGATGAGCGTGCTGCCTTGCAGTACAGGGTTTACGATACGGGAATTGAGCGGTTCGTCGGGATAACGGCGGTACTGGTTTTCCGTATGCACGTCGGCGGACGGCATGGGACGCCCCAACGCCTCGTGTCCAGCCTTGTTCAGCAAGTTCGCGCCGCCCAGACCGACAAGGAGCATCTTCAGCAGCGGGTTACGCACGAACAGACCGGCCACAATACTCGCTATCGGCAACAGGTTGTCCCCAAAGCGCAACGATTGCGTCTTGCCGGTAAAAGCTCCCAGCAGGATGTCGGGCAGCATGGCCATGACATATCCGAGGTTGCCCGTGATATCGCCCAATCCCTCTAATCCCAATGTACCGAGCAATCCGCTCCATCCGTTCGTGTTGGTCTGCACAGCCTCTCTCTCTTGCTTTTCTTCCTCATGTGGAATAACCACCTGCCGTTCCTCTTTCTCCACTTTTTCCCTCTGTTCCATTTCCGGCTGTGTTGATTCCTTTGTGGATTTTACAGCCGTTGCATTCTTATATTTCTCCAAATGCTTCAAATAGGCTTCTTCCTGTCCGGGAGCGACGATGAGCGGCACATCCTTGTACCGTTCGGCACGTTCATTTTTCTTTTCAGGGTGTCCGGGCTTTTCGGACATTTGGAAAGGGGTAAACTTTGGTGTCTGCATCCACTCCAAAAAATTAAAGTTCATCACAGGTATTTTTTTCTTCAACTGCTCGTTGGCCGCCACAATAAGCGCACTATCACCCGTCTGTACTGTTGCAGCCTCCTTACGGAAGTCCGTAAACACGTTCCGTTCGCTACCGAACACACCTTTGCTGATACATTGCTCCACAGAGAGCTTGGGCGACTTTTCAGGCTCGAAGCGTGAGGCGACTGCCGAGATAGCCACGTCCGCCCCGACAAACTTTGCCAATGTCGCCCACGAACCTGCGCCACCCATCATGACGGCATCCGCCGTTGCGCCCAATACCCGACCCGCACCTTTTTCCCATCCTTTCGGACGGTAGGCCGCTTCGCCCCGTGCCTCGATTTCCTCAGCAAGCGGCGAGCGGTTCAAGGTCTGCGAAAGTCCGAGCAAGCTTGATTCTGCGGCTTTGCGGATGATGTAGTCGGCTGACGATTTCGGCATTCGCTCCTTGACCAGCCGGTCGATCATCAGTTCCTCTACCCGGTAGTCCATATAGGCGTAGGCAAGGTCACCGCCCAATTGTTCCGACAGTTCGTTGTACCGTTCACGCCCGATTTCCCGCACGACGGTATCGCGCCATTGCCCGGCCATGTATGCGAGGTCTTGCTGTATCTCCTTGGAGCCGGTAATCTCCGCCTTGCACATTCCGATGTAGTCCTCCGTCGTCTTCGAGTTCCATTCGCCCGTAACCTTGAGTACCTGGTACGGGTCGCCCATCGGCTGTGCCGCAGACGCCATTGCGCTGAGTATGCCGCCCAATGAGGTGGAATACTCCCTCATTTCCTCGCCCTGCTTCTTCGTGAGGAAAGCCTGCGTTTTCGACATGACGGGAGCGAGATGGCAATGGAAATAATCGCTCACAAGACGTTCTATTTCCGCGAATTGCCGGCTATGTCTGATTCCATCCATGTTGTGTATTATATATTTATCTGTTTCAATAGCTGTTCTTTCGTCTGCTCGATGGCGTTGTGGTAAACCTCCATCTGCCGGGGAAAGAACTCTTCCAGCCATGCGTCCTTTTCGATGTTGTCCTGCATGAACCGTATCGCCTGCTCCCGTTCGATTTCGACGGATGTCTCGCCCTCTTCCCGATTGTTGAACCATGCCTTGGTCCACCAGCGCACACCCGCCCGGTCGGGATAGACCGTGACAAGCCTCGGTATGTCGAAGCTCTGTATGTCGATGTCCAGTTCCGCCAACGGGTCTATGATGCCGCCATAGGTCAGGGCTTCGTCATGGAGTTTTTTTTTATGTCGCTGCTCGCAGTGGAGAGGTACACATCATGCCGCAGGGCGAGGTAATGCAGGAAATCCGCAATAAGGAGGTTCTGCACCTTGCAGGCCAGCGGCATGGCCTTGTGTCCCAGTCCGAGCGGATTGGCCATGCTCGGCATATTCTCGTAGAAATACTCCTTCATCGCGCCCACCGTGAAGATGTGGCGTAGCGACTGCTCCGTATTCCGGGGCAAGGTGTATGCTCCATGCCGCAAATCCTCCATATAGTGCGGCAGGAAGTGCAGCATCAGTTCCTCTATCTCCCTTTTGTCCCGTTCATAATCGGTTTTCAGTTCCATCTCCAAGCCGGATAAATAGTCTGTCTCGTGTCCGCCGGCCTGACGCATTGCCTGTATGTTCCCGTACAGCATCGTCAGGAACTCCAGCGGGTTCAGTTCCTCGCCCTTGAAGCGGACGGTCATGTGCAGTTTGTCACCGCTCAAAGCTACCGTCTGTCCGGCCTTTACACGCTGTCCGAATTGAGCGAAGACATTGGACAGATTTCCGTATGTCACCTCATACTCCCCGTAGCGGATGGTCTGGCAGATGCCGTGTCCGGAATCGTTGCCCACGCCCGACACAATGCCGCTGGCGAGGGCAGAAAGCATATAGCACCGCACGTTGAAGTCAATGCCGTGATGAAAGAATTTCTCGCCCGTCGCCGGGTCGGTCTGTTCGCCGTAGCCGAGCGACAGCTCCACGTCTTTGCCCTGCTGTTCCTCGAAAGGCATACAATAACCGCTATCGGATTGCAGGATCATTTCTTCTGTATATTTCATGCTGTTTACCTATTGATTCATATCCCTATCTTCTCATCCCTCCGCCATGCGTCTGTTCCTCTGCCGGAAGTTCGGGCGTCCGGGTGCGCTGCACGTTTTCTGTCTCCGGCGTTCGGAAGACACCCGCATTGTTGCCGATGAGCATCATGCCGAGGAATGCGCCGGCAATCTTGCCCAGCCAGCCGAAGCGTCCGAATATGAGGAACGCCGCCGCAACCAGCCCGGCAATACTCAGCCCCGACACGTTGCCGCTGCCGAGGTTACGGAAAAAGTTGCCGAACATATCAAGGCCTCCGCCACCGGAGGCTTGGCGCAAAAAGTTCGACACACCGTTCAGCTTGTTGTCGATGCCGGTTACCGCACCGCTGACCGAACTGACGGCTTCCCCGGCCTTGCCCGTCAGTTCACGCACTCCGTCCGCCGTCTCCGCGAGGGTATTCGTTGCCGGTTCGCCGATGACCGCATCGCTCACGATACGCACCACGCTTTTGTCGGTGGTCAGCTTCTCCCAGCCCACATAACCGACCGCACCGCCGATGGTCGCCGTCTTGACGGCCTGACCCGCGCCACGCAAGGTCTGCGAAGGGTGCAGCACTGCCTTACCCATACTTTTGCCGGTAGTCGCTGTAGCCGTACCGACACCTTTCATGGCCTTGCCGCCATATTTCAATAGTGTACTCCAAACGCCCATACGTTGTCTGTTTTTAAGGTCTTACATTTCTTCCTATCTGCCGCCAGCGTCTTTTGGCGGCTTCCACGATATCCCGTTTGTCGGCTGCCGGGCGTGCCCCCTCGTCGATTTCACGCCAGATGTCGCCCATCGTCGTGTATTTCACCGCCTTGGTCAGCCGTTGCAGTTTCTTGTTCATCATCTTGAGCTTCGGACGGATGCCAAATACGATTTCCATGCGCTCCTTCTCCGTCATTTTGTTGTCTGACAGGCACGCCATGCGGATGTCATTCACAATCTCCACGCTGTTCATAATCAGTTCCCGGTAAATGCGGTTCCGTTGCGTGGAGAGAGCAACGGCCAGCGCGTTGGGACTATTGCGGCTTACCTGTCTGGTAAAGTCTCCCATATTGTCCGTCAGCCTTGATATTTCGTGGTAAAAACCGTATATCTGCGCTGCGTAGCAGATTATCGACCGGAAAGAGTCCAAATAGTTGTTGAACTCCCGTTGCAGGTCGGTCGTGGCTTTCACTTCCTCTTTCGTCCACAGGTGTCCGGTGGTCTGTATCAGCATGACCTTCTCCTGGTTCTTCAGCTCCTTTTCCGCCTTGTCGGTATAGAGCAGGATCATCCCGGCAAGCACGGGGTCGTTCTGTGCCCGAACCTTGCCGATACCGATGCACAGCAATAAGATGCCTATCCAAATCGTCCGTTTCATCATTCACCTGATTTTATCGTGCAAGGACGGCAGCCCTGCGCCAACGGGACATGGCCATCCGTGCCGCCTCTCCGTTGTTGCGGTCGAGCATCCCGGCCGTCACGTTGTTCCACACGTCATTGAGGGTATAGTACCGTATGCTCAGGTAGAGCAGGTGCAGCTTCCCGGCTGAAAACCGAAAGTTTGTCGTTCAACGCCCACAAGGTCTTGCTGCGTTCCGCACCCGTGAGCATATTCTCTTTGCCGCCCTTGGCCACTGCGTCATTCAGGAGCGTGAAGACCGATACCAGTTCCGTTGCCGTCTCGATATACAGATTGTTCATGCTCATGGAGGCGATGATGCCCTGCGGGTTGTTTCGGATGGCGTTGCCCAATTTCCCTAACGTGAGAAAGATTCTCACGCCGTCGTTGTAGAGATGGGTGCAGGCTTTCAGCGATGAAGCGTAGCCGCTTACCGTCTTGAGATAACTGTTGTACTGCTTCTCCCATTTGTGGATGCGGTTAAACTCGGCGGCGATGCTGTTCTGCAGCATAGCTGTCTTCGTCTGACCATTTATCTGTTTCTCTATTTGGTCATTGATAACCTCGTTGCCCTCGGCCAACGCCATCCATTCCAACGGATTGGACGCCGTGATTTGGGCTTTTGCCCAGTGTGGCATCAGGCAGAGGGCAAAAATGACCAGACTAATGATTCGTGATTTCATATATTCCCTTTTTTCGTTTGTTATACTCGACCCGTTCCCGGATAAGCGTTACCACATCGAAGTTGTGTCTGATGCCTACCAAATCAAGCCGGGGTGTATTCCTGTCCATCGAGAAGATGCGTACCGTCTTTAGGCCGCAAAGCTGCTGCATGAGGCTTTGGTGTTCCACAAAGTCCACGATACGATATTGTTCCATGTAGTCCGTCTTCCGGGACAGCACCCCATGCCTGCTGATAAGCTGCTCGCTACCGATGTGGTAGCGTGTCCGGCGCAGATAGATGAAACGGTACAGCAATGCCAAAGAAAGCAATGCGGCAACCGATACGGCAAGAGCTGTCAGAGGCAGTCCCTCCATGCCACCGTACACCCATGCTGCACAGCACAATACGATTGCGGGCAGCTCGTCGATGACGAACTGTCCGGCGTGCGGTTGCAGCACGATGCTTTGGAAATGTCCTGTGGGTGCATCGGTCATCATCGGCGAAAGTGTGTTTGTTGTTCCTCTTCCGGTGACTGTTCTCTCGCCTGTGTCTCATCGACCGTCTCTTCCTGTTTCTGCCCGGCCAAAAGCTGTTCGTTCCAGTCCTTGTTGGGATAGGTAGGCTGTTCACGGACAAAAGAGGCGTCATTCGCCTTGTCCAGACCGAGGAACTCCCGCAATCCTTCACGGAACTCCTTGTAATTTCCGTTCATGATATCCGTCTGTTCCCGTATGTCGTCCGGATGGCACAGGCCGCTCGAACGCATCGACATGGCTTCTTCCCATGCGGATTCATATTTCCCGTAGCTCGACCGCAAAGCGTCGGGCAGCAGGTCTATGTCTCCTTCATCGAGGTTCTTGCCGTCAGCGACGGAATCCAGATAAGGCTTCCGCTCCGGTGTCTCCTCGATGGTGGAACGGACAGCCCGGTACATCTCCTGTTGCAGGTTCTTGGCAAACTCGATTCCCGCAAGGTCGGTATCGAAACAGATGTGTTGCTTGGCAGGAAGCGAGAGCGTGAGGACACCCCGCATCTGTTCCACCGTCGGGTTACCGCCGGTAGATATGAAGACCGCTTTCCGCAAATCCTTGTCGTTGGCCTGATGAAGCTGGTAATAGGCCATCGCGTCGTATGCACTCTCGAACCAGTAGATATGCTTGGCTTCGGTAAGCGTAGTTTTGGCTGGGCTGGCAATCCATAGCCCTTGGCTCGAATTGCTCCCTTCCGCCTTCCCTTTATAACTGCCGCTGCCATCCATGCGAGGGCGCCCTCGCTCTTCCAGACCGACAACCTGTCCCGTATCTTTCGGAACGGTCAGCGGAAAGGCGAGGTTGGTGTATTTCATGCCGTCCTCACGGTGTTTCGTCGCCAGACAAAAGTTCCGGTGGAAGGCGTATTGCGTGTAAAGGTCGATGCCCCGATGCTTGAAGAACGGATAGAACTTCTTTTGTGTCGCCCGATCCTGCGGATTGAACTGGTGAATGTCGTAATCCGCCATGTCAAACGGCTTCACATCCCGTTTAGGCTGGATAATCCGGGTATCCCGGTCAGCGACGGGATGGTTCAGCAACCGGTTGCAGACAAGGTTTACCAGTCGGTCGGGAGACACACCGGCATGGTATTCCGCGAAAAAATGCGGATGCTCCTTGATAAAGGAAATGATGTTATACGACTTCTGCTGTTGCGGTTTGAAACAACATTTCCCTTGCTGCGTGACAATGAATTTGTCGTTGCGGATGCGCCGCCCCTCGCTGTCCAACCGGACATACGAGGGATAGCGCAGGCCGTCACGCCGGTTCAGGTGATAGCCCGCGTCGATAAGCACGTCCTGAATGTTCAGCCTGCGCAGAAAATCGTCATAAGTCAGTTCGCCCTCTCTCATGGTTTACCTCCCCATTCTCATATCATTGATTTCACGGTTCATCTCTGCCTCGAAACAACGGATGGCCACATCCCTCGGCGTATCGACACCCGGCTTGAAGTACGGGCGTGGCGGACCGCCGAAACACTCGCCGTAGAACTCCGGGGCATGGCAGTGATGGTGGATGCCGTGTGCGACACCCGCCGCGACTACCGTACCTGCGGTGAGGGCGGCAAAGATTTTCGTGCCGAGACCCCGCTGTGCTTCCGGGCGTGTTTTCATGTCCACTTCGCTGAAAATCTTGGAAAAGAGCTTCATCCGGTGATAGTCATCCACAGCAAGGAACTTGTCGTAGTCCCGTTGGGTTATCTCATGGCTGATAGCCTGACCGTCGATAACGGCGGTCATCCTGTATTTCCCCTCGGTCTGTGCCGGTTGAACGGCTATCTGGCTCACTTCAACTTCCCGCCCGTGCTTCTCTTCCCGATACCATCCCTTGTTTTCATTCAGAAACTGGAGGTCACGCCCGTCCACTGCCGCACCGACATAGCCCTGTATGGATTCCTCTTGCTGTTGCAGCGAGGTTTCCACCGGCATGAAAGCCTCCTGCTCCTGCCGTTGGCGTTGTTCCAAATCCTGCTGTACTTCGGGATGCAGGCCGATAGCGATGCGTTGATCGCTGTTGAGAGCCTCCATCGTCACTTTGTCGGAAAAGTCAGCCCCGATAATGCCGTTCAGCAGTTCCAGACGTTTTTCTACGGGTTGTTCCTCGATGGGTGCGGCAACCAGTGTCCTCACTTCCTTTTCCGTCAGGTCATAGACCATATCGGCTTGGACGCTTTCCGACTGCACAGTCAGCGTCCGCCTTTCCGCATCCACGACAAGACCGTGCGAGGCAAGGCACTCCGCCAATTTCTCGTTGGAAAAATAGACCGGAGAGGCTATAAGCTCCTTGTACGACCGTGCCGGTTCCCCGCTGCGCGGACGGCTGACCATCGGCGTGATGACCGCCTGCAAGTCCTGCAGAACGTCCCGTTGCTGTACGGGTTGCGCCTGTTGATGCCCCTTGTAATAGAATCCGTAACCGCCCGATTGCAACTCGCCGGGCTTCATGCGCCCGTCGGGACGTTCGGGTACGATGGACGGCCCCGGAAAGAACAGTTGGCCGCCGACCCTGCGCAGGTGCAAGCCCCACTGGTTGCGTGGCGTCCAGCCGAGGAACGGCGGGGGCATTCCCATCCGTCCCATGCGACCGTACTCGCCGATGCCGATGCGGTAGCCGTGCAGCCCCATAGCCACACGCCCGTTGGCATTGCGGGCATGGACGAAGTTCTTGGGCATATAGAAGTCTTTGCCCACGATGCTCGTGAGCACGTTGTAGGCTTTCTTGTTGGCCGTATTGGTTCCCCAGTCCGTGAGTGCCAACATCTGACGTTCGCTTATCGGATAGACCAGCAGCGGAGAATTATGCCCCTGCACAATCAGCCGATACCCTGAACCATCAAGCGCAACATGGGCTTGCAGGCCGTTACGCATCAGCATATTGCGCATTTCGGGCTGCAAGTCCATCTGCCGGGGATTGGTATTCGTTCGTATCGCCATAGTCGGATTGTTTTCGTTATGCGTCGCCGCGTTCCATTGCTGCCTCCAGCTGTTCGTCCTTGAAGCGGACAAACTCGGCAGCGGATTCGTTGCCGACAGCAAGCCCCTTTTCCTCGCAGTAACGGGCGTATTCCTCCTGCCAGTCGGCGGAGAAATGATTGACGTAATCGAGCCAGCCGTATTCGCCGCTCTGCATCTTCCCGACAAGTACCTCTTCGGGATAATATTCGTTTTGTGCCATAATCTACGGATTGATTGTTTTTACTTGTGGAGGGCTGCCGCACGGTTGCGTTCGCCGCTCTTCTTCTGTTCGTTCCACAACTCCTCGGTGTAGTCCTCTTCCGAAACGTAGTCAAGGTTGCCGTCATCGTCCATGATCCAGCAACCGTAGCACCCGAAGGTGTATTTGTCCCACTCGCGCTTGGGCTGGTTGCGCCATTGCTGCGCGTCGCCCGAACAGAAGCGGATGCCGGTCTTGGCATGAAGGTCTATGCCCACTGTAGCAGACTCGCCGTCCACGACGACCGTCAGCGGCTCGCCGTGCTGCATCCCGTTTACCTCCACCGCACCGAGGCGCATGACCTCGGCCAGCACTTTCAGGTTGCGTGCGATGATGGGCGTGGGGACATACATCACCTGTTTCGTCTCGGTGTCAATCTGCACGAAAGCCTTGCTGCTCCGGCCGTCCGCCATTTCCACGTCGGCGACAATCGCCTTGCCGTCGAGCAACTGTTTCTGCTGCGCTTCGTCATACCGTTCCAACGGAGAGGATTTCAGTGCCGGATAGAAGACCACATCCACCTGACCGTTGTCCATGCGGATAAAGGCAAAGCGGCTACGGCTCTCTATTTGCCCGCCATGCTCGTCCGTAACACGCACGGGAAGCACGGGAGAATGCCGACCATTGCAGATGTCGTCCAACACACGCATCGGCAAATCCTCGATCATCTCCCGTGTGAGACCGAATCGTTCCAGTGCCGGGAAGGGTAATTCATCAAATTCAATCTGAACTTTTTTCATACTATATTTATATTATAAAATTGTACTATACAAAGATAGAGACATCTTATTGTGACGAACAAAAATACAGCTATATAAACGGTTGTAATATGCTGTTTTTATCTTCATTAGTACAATTATCTAATCAAAATCGTACTAATAGACGCAAAATATCAAACCAATACAAGAAATGACGGCTGTTTGTTTCCGACATGAAAACTCCCGTTATAACTTTGCCGAATGAGAAAAATTTTACTGATAGCAATATCGGGTATTTCATTCTGCACGATGCCCGTTCAGGCGCAGTTCAACACGATTGCCAAGACACCAGAAAGATACAAGGTAGAAGCCTTGCAGGAGGGTATGAAAAAGCAGGAGCCGACACCCGAAAGCATGGCTCCTGCACAGGAGACTTCGACAAAACCTGCCGATGAAAGTAAGAAGTTGTGGATTGACCGTTATCTCAGCGTGTCTTATCCATTGCAGCGCATCAGAATTACATCGCCATACGGCTACCGGAAAGACCCGTTTACCGGGAAGAGGAAGTTTCACGGCGGTATCGACCTGCACGCACGGGGCGAGCAGGTATTGGCCATGATGGAGGGGGTGGTCATCAAAGTGGGACAGGACAAGACTTCCGGCAAGTATGTGACCCTGCGGCACGGAAATTACACCGTCAGCTATTGCCACCTTTCACGGGTGCTGGCCGCCAAGGGTACGGTAGTCCGTCCCCGTGATGCCGTCGGTATAACCGGCTCGACTGGACGAAGTACAGGCGAACACCTGCACATAACCTGCAAGCTAAATGGCAAGAGTGTCGATCCGTCGGTCGTTTTCGATTACATCAGGACTACACAGCAGGAGTGCATTTCAGCTTTGAGCAGACTGTTGTAAGAGTGTTTATGTCGCCAAACGCTAATCGAAAAGAGTGTCATTAGGTGATGTGGTTTTCGATTAAAACAGGGGACTTTTCATTTTGGAACTTATCGTAATTTTTTATTTGAATGATTGTGAAACCAAGACCGAGTAGGGAGATCGGACTCTAACGGTCTATCCCGTTGCGGGAGAGGACGCCTTCCGTGTAATAATGTTTGACTTCTCGCATCTCCGTGACCAAGTCGGCTATGTCGATCAATTCTGCCGGAGCGTACCGTCCCGTGATTACCAACTCTGTCCCGGAATGTCGTCGAGAAATCGCCGTCAATACCTCCTCAATAGAAAGCAACTCGTAATACAGGGCAATGGTTAGTTCATCGAGCACGACCAGATTATACTCTCCCGAAGCGAGAATTTGTTTGCAGCTTTCCAATCCCGCATAAGCTGCGTCAATATCTTCTTGTGCCGGCTTCTTTTCAATAAAGCACCCCCGACCGAATTGCTGGATGCGGACGTTGTTAAACAGATGTTCGATCTTGGTTTCATTATATTTCATGTTCTTTACGAATTGTCCGATGAAGACGCTTCCTCCGGCACACAAAACTCGAATGGCAAGCCCAAATGCGGCCGTTGTCTTTCCTTTCCCGTTGCCAGTATAGACATGTATATATCCTTTGTTTTCCATATTGTTGATTTATGATTGCAAATGTAATCCGTGTTATGGTTCGGCGGAAAGATGGGCAAAACAATAAGTATAGGTTTGAATCGTGCCATCCTCAAGCCGGATGTCATAACTTTGGCTAAAGGGAGTTCCCAGTCGGAAAAGTACGGGTGAAGAGAATATCGGTCCGTCGTAGCAGAACGTGTGGTATTCTCCGTTTTCTCCGTTGGGGTCCATTTCCTTGGGGAGAGAGGCAATAAAGTCGGCATCTACCTCGCGACCGATGGCATCCATTCCCAAGCCATCGGCTTGCGTGGTCACGATGACCGTCTTCAGTCCGGAAGCGAGGTATTGCTGCATGACGATTTCCGAGGAGACTACTCCCCATAACGGCTCCACAACCTCTATTCCGAGTGGAGCGAGTTGTCGCTCCCGGTAGGCACGGACATCGTGCAAGTAAATATCCCCGAAAATAAAATGGGTTACTCCTTGCTCCTTGAAATGTAGGGCTGCGCAAGTCATGGCCTCTGCGTAATTTTCAAGGTTCCCCTGGGGTGTGAGATTCACGATATGCAGGGGAATACCGATACTGTCTGCTTGTGCCTGAAGCAAGGGGAGTGGGATACCGTGCATGGTGGAGCGTTGCGAGTCACGATTGATTGTGGTGAGCAGGGCAACGATGTCGTATAGCTCCGATTGACGAGCTCGCCAAAGGGCATGCGCGGAGTCTTTTCCCCCGCTCCAGTTGAATACGGCTTTTATCTTTTCCATTCGATGTTCGTAAAACTTCATGCTTCCAATAACTCACTCGTTTTTGCCCAATAATAGTAGGCTTCCGGTAGGTTGCTTCTCAGCTTATTCAGTTTGTTGGGCAGCGAAGGTCGGATGACCATATCCTTTATATCGGCAGGGTTGTTGGAATAAGATTCTATTTCATTGATTCCCTTTTCAATTAACGTGGCTAAATAAGCCGCCCTTGCTGCATCAATAATGGCATGGTCTATCAGATAACGCTGATTGTACATGAATGATTTGACACGGATGATTCCGTCTTGTATCAGGTCGAAGTCTCCTTCTCCGGCTTTTCCCCGTGTGGAGATACAAAGTGCCGTTTGGCGGATGTCATTGAAAACTTGCCCTATGTCCGTTCCGAAAGACCGGTATGAAAGTTCGACCACCGCAATCTTACGGAACGCTTCTTTGGTAATCTGCAAGTCTGAAACATTTTCAAACAGCCGCCCCACATCATAAAGCTGTTTGGCTATCTCCATCGAACAGGACCTTCCATTCTTGTAATAAGGTATTCCAGTTGTGTTGGGAGCGAAAGCCGTCAGTTTATCGCCCAAAATATCTTCTGCGGACGGGACTGTTACCATCAATGGTTTTCCTTCCAACCGTATGAACGGGCAGTCGATAGCTATTTGTTGGGTACGGAAATAATGAATGTCCTCGTAGAGTACATCCAGCAGGATATAGGATTGTGCATCGGTGTCATTTCGGTAGGCAATCTGATAGAAAAACTTGGAATGGCTCTTGGGAATATCCGCATCATCCCGTTGCTTGCGTTCCACAAGTTCCAGATTGATGAAGCCGAAATCGGCAAATGATTTCAGATAGTCTTCAATGTTGGTTCCAGGGGGACAGATAACATCAATGTCGATTGACAGACGATGAGCAGATTTCCCAAGTATGAGCATAAGTGCCGTTCCTCCCTTAAAAACCAGTGGACACCCGGCTTTAACCAGCATTTCAAGCAGGGACAGGGCACGGATTACTTTCTCTATCAGATTTTTATCATTATAGTGCAATTCGGATGAAACCTGTTCGATCCATTCTGCCGTAAAACACTCCTTCTTTATCATTTTATGTTCAGATTTTCTAATATGGACAATATTTCTTCTTTTGCCTTACGTCTGCCGGCATACCTGAATAGCCGATTTCGATTGACAGCGTACAGGTTAAAGGCATTTTCAAAGATATGCTCGCTTTCACTACCTTGTAGGTAGAAGAAATCCGCATCCCTCAATATATCCACCAACAGCTTTTCCAGTGTAGGCATCGGTACATCTGATACTTTCTGCAAAGGAGCTTCCGAGACCAAATTTTTCACAAAAAAGACACGGCTGTCCATATCTACATATCGGTAAATCATATCTTTGTCCGGTCGCAGATAGACGTCACGGTTCCCGTCTTTCAAAAAGTTGAAAACCGTTTCTGCCGAATCCCTGTCTGTTTCCACATAGACAACACGGTTGGAAGAAAGGTGATGCTGCAAGGGTGCGATAATATCCCCCTGATAGACGCAGAACTTCGCAAATGGGAAATTGACCAGCAACGAATCGTAAATTTCTCTTACTTCACCTATGAGTTTAGGAACAAAGGGCTGTTTCATGACTTTAGCATACATTCCGCGTCCGGTTCTGACCAGTGCATTTTCATTCACGAGCTTGAACAGATACCATGACAAGGAAGACTTGCTTATACCAACCTTTTCGTGAAGATAGGCAAACAAGTCATCCATGCTGAAATCACGGTGTACTTCAGCGTATTCAAGTATGGATGTCGTTGTTTTATTACTCATATTATATCCTGTTTTTGCCTGCAAATATAGCAAATTTTCGGCACTATTCAGAAATAGTGCCGAAAATTTGTATTTATTTAAAACAATCTATATGTAAATAACCTTTTGTCATCATCTACTAAATATCGGCACTAAATTAAAATTGTGCCGATATTTAGTGGTTGTTCAATATTGTACAATGACAATTTACCAAATCGTATTTTCCTGTTTTATTGTTGTCACATCTCGTTTATCGGCAGGTCATTCTTTACTCTTTTCGTCGGCGAATGTAGGACGAAGCGCATAATCGCCAAGCCGCATTGCATTCGGATGACGAAAACAGACTGTTGCACGGTCGGTTTTCTATCCGGGTTTGGCTTATGATGCCACAGCTTCATCCTCTGGCTGCCTCAAAAAGCTGAAAACAAACCTGCACGGCAAACGAAAGCAGGGAAAAAGAAAAAATCAGCAGAAAAGTTCAACCAATTAAAAGTAAACAAGTATGGTAGAAGAAATTAGACAAGACGGCAAAGTGATATTGTCGAGCGAAGACGTTTTTTCCGTCCCTATGATTTTCAACAACCTTTGTGGAAAGAATTTCATTGGCAAAGAATACAAGGACTATATCAGGCATATAGCCTTTGAGGAAATGGGACTTAAGCCGGGCATCGTGTCCCATTATCGGGACGGTGTTCTATATAAGAACGGCACAATCCCGGAACTTTGAACAGGTAAACCCAAATAGGAACAGCAAAAATCAAAATTCATATAGATATGGAAACAACAACTATCCATCCGGCAGAAGCCTATCTCCGAAACGAGCAGAATCCCGCCTCTTTATATGTAAGGATTGCAGGCCAACGCAGGCGATTATTCATCAACCGCAATGAAAATGTTATCGGCATTATTGCGCCCAAAAAACGAAAAAGCGGGTACATCTTCACAGATTGGGCAAGCATTGAGAAGATATACTATCCGTCATCCTCTCCCGAAGATGCAGCGGACATAGAAAAGAAACTGGTCTTGAAATACCAGAAACTTGCCCGGCTTGCCACGCATACAAACGACTGGCTTCGCAAAATCGCTAATGCCGATTTGGATAAATCCCTTTACGAGAACCGCATCACGACCGGCACACGCATCGACGGCAAGTGTATCGGACTTGCCACCATCGAGAAGTATTGCGGCAGTTGGGATATGGCTCGTTTCAGAACGGCACTGAAGCAAGGCGAAAAGTTTTCCACCGGACGTTTCGACTTTTGTGGCTATGACGGTACGTTATGGTGTGAGCCGCGCGAAAACGGCGATATGGCGGCTGGATTCAGCAAAGAATACCGGAATTGCGGTAACGGCTACTATTATCTGCTTATCAACGATGAATACATGATAGGCTATGACATAGACTGAGTTATATGCAGGGTAAGGACAGACCGTATCGGGCAAAGTCTCGGTACGGTCTGATGTTCCCGTCCGCCAACGACCTTTTATAGAACTCCTGTTCTCCCTCTTATAGCCTTACATCCTGCGGCCAGTTTGCTTCAAGCAGCCTCACGCATTTTGTGTAACACCTTACATAAAGTGCGTGAAGCCCCTTTTTGCAAAAGGACGGACACGGACAGACTTGGCATTACAGGGGGCGGGATAAATCCTGCCCTCTGTAGTCCCAAGACAGTCCGTCGAAAAGTCCGTCCCGGCTGGCCGCCTTATTCTTTTACCCATAATCTTTCCTTTTTCTAACGGATTCCCATTAAACCCAAGTCCGCTGCCGTGCGACCTACGGGATAGAATTTTCCGCAAAGGTAACCGGCCGCTCCAATCTTGCCAAGGCCGGCGTGCCGCTGCGAGTGACACGTAAAAATCTTCCTCTCCGTCTGTCGAGCGTATTTTTTCGGATCAGCCTTGTCCGATTGTCCCTCACCACCTTCTGAAAGCAGAAAAATCTTCCCGGCGGTCGCAAACAGACCGAACAAAGGGAAATAAAAAGAAAGGTTAAATATGAGTTACAACAAATTGAAATCATTGGTGGCAAACGTGGAAGCGATAAAGACAGCGTTACAAATCCACATTCAAGGCAGACAAGCCACAACAGAGGAAAAAGAGATTTTATCCCTATATTCGGGGTTTGGCGGTATCAAAGAAGTATTGAACATCGGCACGGAAAAGCCTGTAAGTGGCGACATGGTAGAACCGATACAAAGATTGCAGGAGCTTATCGACACCTACCCACATTTCACAGAACCCATGCGCCACAACGTCATGGAGGGTATCAAAGCCTCCGTCCTGACAGCGTTCTACACCCCGAAATTCCTTGTTCAAGCGGTAACAAAACAAATACACACTACATTCAAGGATAACGGACTGCAAATGCGCTTATTCCTCGAACCGAGTGCAGGCATTGGCGGTTTCCTCCCGGTAGCCATGTCCGACACCTGCGGCTATGCTATTGAAAAAGACCCGGTTTCGGGTCTGATACTCTCCCTGCTGAATGACAACACGATTACACGGACAGCCGGGTTTGAAACGATAGACGAACAGGGTTTTAAACATACGAAATTCGATGTCATAGCCTCCAACATACCTTTCGGTAACTTCCGTGTGTTCGATGCGGAACTCTGGAAGAAAGGCGGCATATACGAGCAGGCTACCAAGACCATACACAATTACTTTTTCGTCAAGGCTATGGAACTTTTGAACGAGGGCGGTCTGTTGGCTTTCGTCACATCAAGGGGCGTGGCCGACACACCAAGCAACAAATTCGTGCGTGATTACCTTGTGAGCCATGCTGATTTGATAAGTGCCATTCGTCTGCCCGACATGCTTTTCATGCAAACAAGCGGTATCGAGGTAGGCAGTGACTTACTTGTATTTCAAAAACATACACACAAGGCATCACTTTCACAAAGGGAACAGCTCTTTTTGCAGGTCGGCAGGGAAAAGGCAGATACGACAGGCACAATGACCGAATACGCCAACAAACTTTTCACATTGTCGAAAACCACCCTTGCAACAGGCAGCCGCATTGCGATGAACCAGTACGGCAAGTATGTACGCAAATACCAGTGGCAGGGTGATGAAAACGCCATGTCGCAGTACCTCGCCGCATTGCTCAAACTCGACTTTGGCCGCTATTTCCGCAAAAGCCTTTTCACAAGTGAGGGACAGGACGGCATACACACGCAAATGTCCCTTTTCGGTAGTGTGGCCGTTAAGCAACCACCAAAAGGCAGACGAGCCTATACGGACGAGCCGGAAGCGTGGATGAAAGAGGGCGCAATGGTACTGTTCGAGGGGCAGGTGGGCGTTATCCAATACCGCAAATCCGACCTCTACCAAGAGACGGCCACCGATTTTGTCCCGGTGGACGAGGGCAAGGTGAACACCGACAGGGCAAACGACTATTTCGCTATCCGCAAGGCATACTTTGAACTTGCAATCAAAGAGCAGGAGAAACAGATGGAACAGCCGCAACTGCGTGAACGACTGAACGCTTGCTATGATGCTTTTGTCGCCAAATGGGGCTTTTTCCACGAGAACGACAACAAGGAATTTATCATGCTTGACAGCCTTGGCGTGGAAGTCTTTACAATAGAAATGCAGGTCAAGGGCAACATATTCAAAGCCGACATCATGCGTGAGCCTGTAGCGTTCAAAAAGATAGACACGACCGTGCAACTCACACCGGCCGAAGCGTTGGCAAGCAGTCTGAACTTTTACGGCTGTGTGGATATGGGCTATCTGACACAGACCACAGGCAAAGACGAGGACGAAGTTATCGACGACCTCAAAGGCGAGATATTCTACAACCCAGCCACCGGAGAATGGGAACACAAAGGCAAGTTCATAGCCAGAAACGTCATTGCCAAAAGCAAGGAAACAGGCTCTTATCTTCCCGACCTCACAGGCAAGGAAAAGGACTGGGCGGAAACCGCTGTAAAGGCATTGGAGGAAGCCATGCCCGAAGCGATACCTTACGAGGAACTCGACATCAACATGGGCGAGCGTTGGATTGACACGAAGCTGTACGCCGATTTTGCCACAGAGCTTTTCGGAACGGAAACCGATGTGATGTATTTTGACGTGAACGACACCTATCTGGTACGTCTGCAAGGATATTCCCCTATAGTCTATAACACCTATTCCGTAAAGAATTACAACGGAGAGGACTTGTTTGTACACGCATTGCAGGACACCGTTCCCGAAATAACCAAAGAGATAGAGCGGAACGGCGAAACGGTACGAGTGCCGGACGAGGAAGCCATACAGGAAGCGGCCACCAAGATACAGGAGATAAGAAACCGTTTCAACCAGTGGCTCGACTGTCAACCGATAGAGGTAAGGGACGAATTGGTAAGGGTGTACAACGAGCGGTTTAACTGCTATGTCCGTCCGCATTATGACGGCTCGGCACAGACCTTTCCGCAGCTCTCTTTCGAGAATTTCCCATACGACAGCCTCTATCCCTCACAGAAAGACGCTATCTGTATGATTAAGCAGAACGGCGGCGGTATCTGTTGGCACGAGGTAGGCACAGGCAAGACGATGATAATGTGCGTTTCAGCTTACGAAATGAAACGCCTCGGATTAGTGCAGAAACCACTCATTATCGGCTTGAAAGCCAATGTTCACGAGATTGCCGACACGTTCCGCAAGGCTTACCCCTCGGCAAAGGTGCTTTATCCGGGCAAGGAGGATTTCACCCCTGCCAACCGCAAAGAGGTATTCTCGAAAATCAAGAACAACAACTGGGACTGTATCATTCTGACGCACGACCAGTTCGCCAAAATACCGCAGTCGGAACAGACCATGATAGATATATTCACGGAAGAACTGGCCGATGTGGAGCGCAATTTGGAAGTATTGGAACAATCCACCATGCGCTACCGCAGCGGAAAGATGCAGGACGGTCTGGAGAAGCGCAAACAGAACCTCACGGCCAAACTTAAGGAGTTGCGAATGAAAATCAACGACCGGAAAGACGATACAGTCGATTTTCACTCGATGGGCATAGACCACATATTTGTCGATGAATGCCACATTTTCAAGAACTTAATGTTTCAGACACGCCACACGAGGGTTGCCGGTATAGGCAATACCAAAGGCTCGCAAAGGGCGATGAACCTGCTGTTTGCCATCCGTGACATTCAGCACCGGACAGGACGTGACCTCGGCGCAACATTCCTTTCGGGCACGGTAGTAGTTAACGCACTCACCGAGCTATATGTGATGTTCAAGTATCTTAGACCAAGAGAATTGCAACGTCAACAGATTTCTTGCTTCGATGCGTGGGCGGCGATATTTACGCAGAAGACAGCCGACTATGAACTGAACGTGACAGGTGCAATCAAGCGTAAAGAGCGTTTCCGCACCTACATCAAAGTGCCGGAACTGGCAATGTTCCTGCGTGAGATTACCGACTACCGCACCGCCGACATGATAAACCTCGATGTACCGGATAAAAACGTGCGCTTTCTTTCTCATGCGCCCACTATCCAGCAGGAGGAAATGATAGGCCGTCTGGTTTCCTTTGCACACAGCGGACAGTGGGAGGATTTGGGACTTGATACGCCCGAACCCGACAATCTCGATAAGGCTAAAATGTTGGTCGCTACCAACGTGGCACGGAAAATGGCTCTCGATATGCGTTTGTTGGGCGACAAGTTCAGCGACGATGCCGACAACAAGGCTTCAATCTGCGCAAGAACAATCTATGACTATTATGTGAAATCGAACGCCAACCGGGGTACGCAGTTCGTGTTCAGCGACCTCGGCACATACAAGCCGAATGAGTGGAACGTATATACTGACATTAAAAAGAAGTTGGTGAACCTCGGCATTCCGGCCGATGAAGTGCAGTTTATCCAGTGCGCCACCACCGAAAGGGCAAGAAAACGCCTGTTCGAGGACATGAACAACGGCAAGGTGCGTGTGCTTTTCGGCAGTACCACCATGTTAGGCACAGGGGTAAACGCCCAACAGCGGGCGGTAGCGGTGCATCATTTGGAGATTCCCTGGCGACCGGCCGACATGGAGCAGCGCAACGGCAGGGCGGTACGCAAGGGCAACACCGTGAAGCTGTAGGGCGGCAATGTGGTGGATGTGGTGATATACGGCACGGAAAAGACACTTGACGCCTACAAATTCAATTTGCTGAAAAACAAGCAGATGTTCATCAACCAAATCAATAACGGCACAATAGCCGTGCGCCGTATCGACGAGGGCGGCATGGACGAGGACAACGGCATGAACTTCGCCGAGTTCGTGGCTGTCCTTTCCGGCAATACAGATTTGCTGAACAAGGCAAAACTTGACAACAAGATTATGCAGTTGGAAAAGGAACAGGCCATTTTCAAGAAAGAACGCGTCCGTGCCGAGCGCAAAATAGCTTCCAATCGTGAAGAGGTTGAAAAGGCACGGCGTACAAAGGCCGGTTTCATCAATGATTGGGAATACTTCAACTCTTACGAGGGCACAAAGGTAACGCAGCTTCTCAACCTGCCACAAGCCACAACCGAGGAAACAGGCCGGGAATTACACCGCATCGCTAAAACCTACCGTAGCGGAGCGTATGGCACGATTGGTACGTTTGCAGGACTGAACCTGTTGGTACGCAGCGAGTACAGTATAACAGGGGTATTTGACCGCAACACGTTCTTTGTCGAGGGGACAAGCGGGCTTAAATACCGTTGTGGACTGACAGGTGCGTTACCGCTTGGCTTCGTGGAATCTGCTCAATATCCGCAGGCTACACTAAACAAATTGCCCTCACTTATTGAGAAGCAACAAAAGGCGGTGGAGCGGATTGAAAGCGAAATCCCCATATTGCAGGACATCGTTGACCGCCAGTGGAGCAAAGCCGATGAATTGGTAAAACTCAAACTGGAGTGCAAGGAGCTGCAGCGGAAGATTGACGAAAGTCTCAAGGATGCGGAACGCTCTCTAACCCCACCCGAAACACCGGCTACCGAATACGAACCTACAACCAAAGCCGCTTAAACCATACTCATATCTTAGCCTTTTCCCTCTGTTTGGTTGTGAGAACCCGGCAGAGGGATTTTTCTTGTGTTCCCCGATCTGACAGCGGCAATATCCGTTTATATGCTCCAAGAGGCTACTTTACTGTTATACAACCGATACTAAATGTAGTATATACTAAGGTTAGTAAAGTAGGATATTAGGAAATATCACATCGGAAATGATAGAATGCAACTACATTTAGTCAATCAGTATTTTAGTATAGTAGTAGATACTACAATACTAAAATATAAATAAGTAGTAAAATAGTATGCACTAATCGTAGTAAATACTAAAAATAGTAGTATCTTTGTATCAGATATAAAGATATGAAATTATGACAAAAATAATCGCAGTTTTGAACCACAAGGGTGGTGTCGGAAAAACGACTACTACCATCAATCTTGCTGCCGCATTGCAGCAGAAAAAAAAGCGAGTGTTGCTCATCGACATGGACGGTCAGGCGAACCTCACGGAATCCTGCGGTCTCTCCATCGAAGAGGAACAGACGGTGTACGGAGCGATGAAAGGCGAATATCCCTTACCGGCATTCGAGCTGGGAAATGGTCTTTCCGTTGTTCCGTCCTGCCTTGATTTGTCAGCGGCGGAATCCGAGCTTATCAACGAGCCGGGACGGGAACTGATACTGAAAGGCCTGATTGCAAAATTGCTTGAGAGCCGGAAATTCGACTATATCCTGATTGACTGTCCGCCCTCGCTGGGTTTGCTGACGCTGAACGCCCTCACATCGGCGGACTTTCTGATTATTCCGGTACAAGCACAGTTCCTCGCCATGCGCGGAATGGCGAAGATTACAAATGTGATCGAGATTGTCAAAACCCGTTTGAACCCGAATCTGAACATCGGCGGAATTGTCATCACACAGTTTGACAAGCGCAAGACGCTCAACAAGAGTGTAGCGGAACTCATCAGCGAATCGTTCTGCGACAAAGTGTTCAAGACCGTCATCCGGGACAATGTGGCATTGGCCGAAGCTCCGATAAAGGGTCTGAACATCTTTGAATACAACAAGAACAGCAACGGGGCAAAGGACTACATGGAGTTAGCAAAAGAAGTGTTGAAATTAAAGTAAAAACGATATGAGCAAAAGTGATTCATTGAAAAACGGCATGAGAAGCGGACTGGACGGCTTGCTGTCATCCACCGGGAAGTCCACGCAAAAGAAAGAACCTGCACCGGTCAAAACGGAAAAAGAGCCTGCTGTGCATTGCAATTTTGTTATCGACAAAAGCATCCATACCCGGATGAAATACCTCGCTATCGAAAAGAATATGTCGCTCCGAAATATTGTGAACGAGGCGATGAAGGAATATCTGGAGAAGCACGAGAAATAACCAGGGCGGCTTGCCGCCCAATCGACTTTTATACCAAATACCGCTATCTTATGACACACGTCCACAAGGTAGCGGTTTTCCCATTTATATCCCCTGACAGTTTACCTGTTCTATTCGCCTCTTATAGCTGCAAGGCTGCATTTCCCTTTCTATCCATTCCGCTTACCGCTTGTCCGGTCTCGTTCCTGCCATCGCCGGTTGGTTTTCCAGACGCAAATTTGGACTGCCGCGCTTGATTTCACCGCTTTGAAGTGCATTTCTCGTAAAATTCTTCCTTTCCTTGAAAGAGTAATTTTCCGGAAAAAGCGTTGAAAATAGCTTGTTCGTCAGTCCCTTGAAGCATCTGTAAATCCCAAGCGGTTCAGGCAGAAAAAAGAACCGAAAA
Organism: Bacteroides sp. BFG-606; assembly: GCF_024788145.1. Lineage (NCBI taxonomy): Bacteria > Pseudomonadati > Bacteroidota > Bacteroidia > Bacteroidales > Bacteroidaceae > Bacteroides > Bacteroides sp. BFG-606. The sequence goes on from NZ_JANUIL010000001.1 coordinate 6,205,437, forward strand.
GAGGGATAAAAAAGAAAATCAATTCAATAACAATTAAATTTTATGATTATGGCAACAACAGCAGCAGCCCAAGCAGTAGAGAAGAACATCACATCGGTAGCATTGGCAAACATTCAGCCAAGTAACTACAACCCACGCAAGAACTTTGACGAGACAAGCCTTGCGGAACTTGCCGAGAGTATCCGTCAGCAGGGAGTGCTTCAGCCTATCGGTGTGCGCCCCATTGCGGACAACCGTTTCGAGATTGTCTTTGGAGAACGCAGATACCGTGCTTCCCTCATGGCTGAATTGACGGAAATTCCGGCTACCGTCATGGAAATTTCCGACGAGACAGCCGAGGAAATGGCAATCACCGAGAACCTGCATCGCAAGGATGTTACCCCGATTGAGGAAGCCAACGCCTACCAAAAACTCATAGACAGCGGTCGCCACGATGTCCAATCCTTGACCGTGCAGTTCGGCAAGACGGAAGCGTATATCCGTACACGACTTAAATTCGTTTCCTTGATACCCGAAATCGCCTTGCTGTTGGAGCAGGACGAAATCACAATCAGTGTGGCAAGTGAAATCTGCCGTTATGGGGAAGAGATACAGCGTGAGGTGTACGACCAACATCTGAAAGAGGGAGTGCAGTACAATAGTTGGCGAGGCATGAAAGCCTCCGAGGTGGCACAGAGCATCGAACGGCAATATACCGCAGACCTCAATCGCTATTCATTTGACAAAACCCTTTGTCTTTCATGTCCCCACAATACCAATAACATGATGTTATTCTGTGAGGGTAGTTGCGGAAATTGCGCCAACCGTGCTTGCTTGGTGGAAATGAACACATCGCACCTTACCGAAAAGGCTATGCGGCTCATGGAACAGCACCCTGCCGTTCCCCTCTGCCACGAAAGCTACAATTACAATGAAGCCGTCATCGACCGACTTACCGCTATGGGCTACGAGGTGGAAAGCCTTAAAACCTATGCAACGAAATACCCCGAATGCCCCCAAGCTCCTCAAAAAGAGGATTACGATACCACCGAGGAATACGAGGAAGCAGAAAAGGATTACGAGCAGAAATTGAACGGCTACACCGAGAAATGCGAAGCAATCCGCACCCGAAGCGAAGCAGGAGAAATCTCCCTCTATCTCCGTATCGAGAGCAACGACATTACACTGTGCTATGTTGCAAATACCGCTACCACCGCAAACGGTACGGCAACCGAAATGCCGCTTTCACCTATCGAGAAGTTGGAAAAGCAGGACAAACGCAACAAGGAGATTGCCCTCGAAAAGACCGTTGAAGACACCAAAAAGCGGATTTTAGAGGTCGATATGTCAGAACGCAAATTTGGACAGGACGAGGAGAAAATGGTGTATTTCTTCCTGCTCTCCTCACTCCGCAAAGAGCATTTCAATGAGGTAGGCATTGAAGATAAAGGCTCTTATTACTACCTTACGAGCGAGGACAAAATGCGCATCATCGAGAACCTTACCGCCAAGCAGAAAGCCGTTATCCGCAGGGATTATCTGATTGCCAATTTCAAAGACGCATTCGGCAACAACGTCACTGCCTCCCTGTTGCTTGACTTCGCCCAAAAGCATATGCCCGAAGAACTTGCCAATATCCAAGACGGATATAATGGAGTGTACGAAAAGCGACACCAACGCATCGAGGAAAAGAAAGCCGCTTTGCAGGAACAAGCCACGCAGGAAGCGGAACAACCCGATGAACCGCAACCCGAAGCGGAAGCACAGACCGAACCGCAAGCGGAAGAAATAGCTGCCTGACAAATGTTGTCATAACGGATAGGGGGAGGGAGAAATCCGCCCTCTATTCATTTTTGTATGCTCCGGACAAAGGACCCAAGTACCTCTTTTAACTTTCTGACGAACCCGTCACCACCCGCCCTTCCTCCATTCATAACGTCCGTTCCCTCTCTTTTTTACCATTTTCAACTTCCCTTTTATAACGTTTCCCCGGCTTCATTCCCTGTCAGTCCGTCCCGGTTTGGTTTTATCAGATGCAAAGGTCGGCCGTCGCGCTTGATCCGGCGGCTTAAAGTGAATTTCCTGCAAATTCTTCCTTTCCTCAGAAAGAGTAATTGACAGGAAAAGCCTTCCGTATGAAGCTGTACCGACAACCGTGTACCGCATCCATAAAATCCCAAAGCGGTTCCGACAGAAAGGAATCGAACGGAGGGAAGAAAAAAACAAATCATTAAAATTCAAGATTATGGACAATATCAAGGAAAGCAAGGAGTACCAGCTCGCCAAAGACTGGGAAAGAGCAGTGAACGATTACGGCTTCAACCCCAAACGGTTTGCAGCCGCTATCCCCGAAATGCACCCCACACTGCAGCAAAGCCTTTACCGACTGGTCAAGGAGTGTATCGTGGTCATGGCGGACGAGACACGCAACTACGATGACCGCAACCGTGCATCGCACGAGGAAGCGAAGTGCATCATGGAATACCTCAAGGTTCACGGGAAACACATCCCATTAAGATAACAGACGTATGAAAACGAAAGAACTACAATTTGACGGCAATATCTACATCTGCCGTATCGTGAAATCCAACGAAGGTGAAGAACTACTTATCGCTCTACCGCTCTGCTCGATGCACTTCATCCGGGCAGTTTCGAGGACGAAAACGAAGGTTTTGCAAGTAAGGAAGCCGAACAAATATATGACGAGGTTTTCTTTTTTACCGATGCGAAGACCCTCAAATTACCGGACGATGAACTCATCACGGAATTAAAAGAGGATAACCCCGAATGGTTCAACTAACATAAATCAATAATCATATTAAAAATCAAAGTTATGGATAAAGAGTATGTAATGCACATCGCACAGACCATCAAAGAACAATTGGTATCACTTACACCCATGCCCATTCTTATGTCGTGGGGAATCGGCGATTTTGTCGCTACGGTATTCCGGGATTTGCCGGCATTGCGGATTAAAGTAAACGGGCGGTTGCACGCCGGAAATGTCGTTATCGCACTCAACGGCTCCGATTATTATGAGGTATATCTGCTGAAAGAGAACGGTGCGGAGTGCGTCAATGAGGAAGTATGCTTCGACGAGTTGGGCGATGTCATTGACCGAGCCGTCGAAAGCGGTACGGACAAAGAGGAATACGACAAATTCTGCGACCGGCAACTTGCCGTACTTTTAAGCGGTACACGAGCCTGAATAAGCGAGCGACCGAATAACACCGCCCATTTTTCTACGTGGGCGGTGTTTTCGTGTGCGGTTGGATGCGTCCAAGCCGCAATATCCTATTATAAACTCACTTTTGAAGTCCTTGTTCCACTTTTACCGTTGTTACGGCTTGTGGGATTGTCCGGCTCCGTCATTTCCAATACCCCTGTACCAATCATCGGATTGATATAGACCTCCATAAGATTTTCCCTATCTTTCAATCCTAAATGTTGCAAAATATCAGATAGGTATTGCGGCTCAACACAGAACTCCAAGATTTGCTCTTTTCTCAAATCCTGCTTGCGAGGTTTTCTTGCGGGTTTTCTTGTCGGGTTTTCATCCCTAACTGCAAGGTCAGCACAACATAGTCCGGACGTGTTTCCTCGGCTACAGTAGGAAGCGGCCAACCCAAAGACTGCCAACCGCTCACAATCTTATCCACACCGCTACCAGCTTTCTCGGCACGCCCCAGACGCATGAACATCTGAGTGAGTAGATTGGCAGCAAAGCGAGTGCAAGACACCGGAACGCTAAAAATACCGAATAAGACCCACGCGGCACTATAATATGTTGGCATTCTGCCCTGTATATCCCGTATTTTTCGTACCTTTGCGGCACAAAAACGTATGTATATGGAACAACAGGTTATCCCATCGGATTATACACAATATGCAGAGGCAGTAGAGATAATCAAACATGCCATCGAACGCTGCCGGTATAGAAGTGCGGCTGCGGTCAACAAAGAAACTCTCTCGTTGTATTTTGGAGTGGGGAAATTCGTGTCTGAAAATTCCCGCATCGGCTGTTGGGGTACTAAAGCATTGCCTACCATATCAAAGCTCCTTCAACGGGAGTTGCCCGGTCTGCACGGCTTTTCTGAATCGGGGTTGAAACGGATGCGCTCATTCTATGAGGAATGGAGGACGTTTTTAATTCGTCCAACAGTGTTGGGCGAATTGGAAAACCATTCGTCGGAAAAGGGTACGGCTTTAATTCATCCAACAGCGTTGGGCGAATTGGATATTGACGAGCATCTACTGCTGCAACTTATCGGGCAACCGGTCAATACCGAATTTACCTGGGACGATTTTGTCAAGATCAGCTTTTCACATCATATTGAAATCCTGACTCGTTCAAAAGACATCGCGGAACGGTTGTTCTATATCCATTGTGCCGCTCAAAATGCGTGGTCGCTATCCTCTCTCAAAAATTACTTGAAAGAAGACATCTATTCAAATCGCGGATCTTTGCCGAGCAACTTCCTTCAAGTGCTGCCCGAAGCCATTTATGCCGTAAAAGCGATATTGGCGTTCAAGGATGAGTATATGCTCGAAATGGTTAATCTGGAGAATGTGGGAGAACGCGAACAGGACTGGAACGAAAAGGTCATCGAAAACCAAATCGTAACCAATATCAAGCAGTTCATTCTCCGTTTTGGAAACGACTTCACTTTTATCGACAGTCAGCATCGCCTGATAGTTGCCGGAGAAGAAATGTTTGCTGACCTTGTATTCTTCAACAGAGAACTGAATGCCAGCGTAATCGTGGAGTTGAAACGGGGCAAGTTCCGCCCGAATTATCTCGGACAGCTTAGCGGCTACCTGACGGTGTATGACATGACCGACAAGAAACCGCACGAGAACCCTTCAATCGGTATTGTCCTATGCCAGGATGCCAACCGCAAGTTTGTCGAAATCATGGTGCGCGACTATGATAAGCCTATGGGCGTGGCGACATACCGCACAGCCCAAGAAATGCCGGAGAATCTGCGCAAGACTCTACCGGACATCGACAAATTACAAAATCTGCTATCGGAAAACGATTCCAAATCGGAAACTGTCAGATAATTCATTTACGTCCGTAAAACCGGCTTTATGCCCACAAGATTTTGGGTAACTGAAATTGAATATAAAAATCCCTGCAATAATTTCGTGATTATTGCAGGGATTTTGATTTATTTCGCCCCACGCTTGTTCAGTACATCCGTTATCATGTCTTTTACATCCTGTCCGACTTGTATGAAATTTTTATACAAGATGCGTTCCCGTTCCTCCCTCGACTTAAAGGTGTAGAACTTCGGTAGCGGTACATAGGCCGCTTCCTCCGCTTTTATCTCCTTCATATCGAAATCCGTCTTGCAGAAGAACTTTGTAGTCTTGAACTCTTCCGATTCCTGAATGTTCATCGAGCCTCCTGTACCGGTTTTCGTCTTCACGAAATCCCTGGCCGTCTGTCCGCAAATCCATCCCGTCGCCATATCCGAAATTTTCGAGGCGGGTACAAGGCTGTCCATATTCTCATTGAGATTGATGCTCGTCTTATCCCGGTCGATGGTCACGCCCTTTTTGACCTGTACTACCTTGCCGAAAATGTCATTCGACAACCATTCCAGTGTCTCTTTTGCGCGAGCTGAACCGCTTACCACGTTGCCCACTGTCGTGATGATTTTTTGCATTCCCACTTTTCCGTAGTCAGCCTCCAACTGCGGCAACTCCTGAAAACCCAGCGTTACGCTTACCTTGTTGCTTCTCGCCGTACCTATCAGTCGGTCTATCTTGTGGAAATACAGTGTCGGCAGCTCATCCACGATGATGCTGACCGGAATATTCTTCCCCTGCCCGGTGTTCACACGGGTAACGAGACGGTTCAATATCAGAGCGTTCAACGCTCCGATGATACTTTCCATTTCCGGATCGTTGGCTATCAGCAGATAACTGGGTGACTTGGGGTCACTAACTTTCAGGTCGAAGTCGTCCCCATCCTTGTGGAATATCCAGTAGGATTCCTTGGTGGCCAAACGGCTGGTATAGACACGCAGCGTACCAATCATACCCTCTAATTGTTCCATTGCCTTGTTCTTGAAGGCCGTCTGGAACGGGCCGAGCAACGGCGCGACCTCGTTGTCCGTCTCCAGTACCTCAAAAATAGTCTGGTAGCTCTCATTGAGAAATGAAAGGATATGCGGCATATCCGAGTATTTTCCCAGCCAATAGGCAGGTTCCACGATGCTGCCACCCTCACGGTCACGAACGACACCCGTCGGCTTCCAGAACTTCGTCTGCGGATCTTGCCGTTTCTCCGCATATAGTTTCTTTCCGTTTGCATCGTAGGGTTCCCGCTCGTAGTTCACGAAAAAGTAGATACAGGCGGCAAGAAAGTTCACGGCAGAAGTCTGAAAGAACTGGTCACTGCCTCCGCCTCCCTCTTTCTTGCCTTTCTGCAGGGATTCCAACAGGGTTTCCGCCGTTTCGCTCGCCGCCGCAAGATTATTGATGTACTTTGCCTGAATGGGGTTCACCCGTTTGCTGTACTCCACATCCACGAAGTTGATGATGTTGAACTTGCACCCTTTGGGCAGTTTTCCGAGCTTCTGGTTTTTCTTGTAATGATAGTAAAGTTTAGTGGCAAGTGTCGGAAATTTGTAGTCATAGACCACCATCGCAAAGCCCTTGGCACTATGTTGGCGGATGAACGGTTCTATGATGCTGAACGTCTTACCGCTGCCCGGAGTTCCGACTACCCATGTTCCTCTGAAACAGTTGCTTATCGACACCCATCCCTTGCGAAATTTACCTTTGTAATAGTACCGCATCGGTATATTCACGCTATACTGGTTCTCAACCTTCTCTTCGCTCTGCTCGAAACTTTCATTCTCAAAGTTGAACCGGTCTTTACCCAGTCCCTCCTTGATGAACTTCGAGATGTTATCCAGTGCGATATGTACCAATATCACACCGACAAGCGTGGTCGCCATGTAGAAGATGATATTTAGTGGCAACGTGTAGAGCCTCGTTTCCATCGGATGATGGTACAACCACACGGAGAACACAATCAGGAACAGTCCGCTGATTAGCGGATATAACACCTGTCTCCGGGCATCGAACTCCAGATGCTTCTTGTTCCTCGTACCGATACAGGTGATGCAGATAAGCAGGAACGTCGCAATCTTGCTGTACACAAGATTACCGTCATTGTAAATCATCCACTGCTTGATGCGCCCGTGAATATCAATCAGTATGCCACCCCAGTGGTCGAGCATGGCAGGGTCGATGGCATACTCGAAGAACTCCATCAGCACGGAGATATAGATGACCGCACGGAATATCTTGTAGAACCCTTGTAATTCTTTGCTCTCTTCCATGAATCAATCCGTTGTTAATTCTTGTTTCCGACGATACCAACGGTCGTTGATTCGTATGACATCCATACCGAACCACACACCGTTTTCGTTCAGTTTCGTCTTTATTCTTTCAAGTGCTACCGGTCCTAAACCCCAGATTTCCATGAGATATTCCTCGTTGAGCTGAATCAGGTCGCCGACATACAATATCCCATGAGATTCGAGTTTGCTTCTGACTATAGGCGTCATTTTCATGCTGAATATCGGCTGTGAGAGATAATGCACCTCTTCTGCCTGAATGTTGTCCAAGGCTATCTCAAGCCCTTCTTTGACTCTCTGGACAGAATTGATGTATTCTTCCTGCTGTTGGATTTTAATTTCCTGTTGCTGTATCTCATCACGCAATTCAGAAGCCTTCCTTAAAAGTTCGGCATTGCTTCGCTTCAATTCGTCATTAACATCCGTCATCGACCGGTTGTTTAACTCAAGTTCCTTGCGTTTGCCGTTCAACTCCTTGACAACTTCCTCCAATTTGGCAATCTGGCATCTCAGAGCCGAACCTTTCCCATTGTCTGCCGCCATGTTATCCAAAAGGTAGCTGAAGCGTTGAATCAGATAATCAATGTCCTTTTTATCAGACGCAACAGAATCGGCGAGCTTTTTCAGTTTTTGCCGAGGTGATTCATCTTTGATGGGATAGTATATGAGGAAAGCCCCCAATACCATCAATACTATACAGAAAAGCATATCTATATTCATATCGTTGCACATTTTATTTGTTCATGGTAATTATAGGCCGCAGCTTATGCGCCTGTGTCTTAGGTGTCTCCTGCATCGCGCCGCTTCCTGTCGAGTAAAGCCACGCTTTCGCCGTCTCTTGTCCGGACACTTCCGTCGATGTCCAGTACCAGCAATCGTATTCATCCAACGGCAACGGATGACCGCCGCACCGTTCAATGACAGGATTGACGGTTTCCCGGACAGCATACAGCAACCGCATCTGTGCTACCGACGGGATATAGGCACTCTGTCCGTACCGCCACAGGTCAAAGACCGCTTCCGCCATAGGCGAAGCCGTCTCCCTTGTGTCGTACAGCGCAAAGGTGTTCATGTTCCCGTCCAATGCCCCGATGTCGGCCGACGTCCCTTGTGCGACACCGAGGCTGTCGGCGAATGCCGCCGGAGCAATGTCCCACAGGTAAACCGCATAGCCGTTCCCTTCCGTTCCTTCACGGCGTTCGGTATCAAAGACAACCGCTATTGCCCGCTTCCCCGATTGTTCATACTGCGCATAGGACAATGCCGTGCCGTCCTCGCAGAGAATATGCCCCGGACGTACCGCCGTATCGGGTACGTCGATATGGGCGTCACAGGCAGCGCACAATACCGCCGCCACTACCATTGCAATCCATTGAATCTTTCGTATCATGTCATTTCCGTTTTTTTGTTTTTCCTTTATTTTATCGGCAGTTTTACACCCAGCACGATACCTGTCCGCAGCAAATCCGCCCCTTTTATCATCATGTCACTCTTGACCTGCCAGTACAGCGTCCATCCCGACCGCAGCTCATAATTGTGCTCGTAACCCACATGGATTCCGGCAAGAAACTTGTTCGTGTCGCTCCCTGCCGAAGCTCCGATACGCAAGTTGCCGTAATGGTTGCGTCCACGCACCACACAAGGTTTGTACGCCACACCGAAACCATAAGTGCGGTAGTTGCGCCAGAAGGATTCCGGACAAATATGACCGCAAGATTTACATTCCGTCCATTTCAGATAGCCGTTGGCGAAGAACTCCCACGCATGACGGTAGTTCATTTCATGCTCGTAAGCAAGCGTTACGTCCATGCCGTTCTCATACAGCAATCCCACGCCGAGCGAGAGGCGGCCGCCGTTGCGTTGCGCATGGGCATTGGTGGCAAACCCTATGCAGACAAGCATCAGTAACAAAACTGTTTTCAACGTCTTTTTCATCGTCATTCCTCCTCCAATAAAGCGGTGTTAAATGAATCGGCCGACAGCACATCCTCGTAGTCGATGTTCAGGCTGATATTGCGCCCGCTGATTTGTTGTTCCGTCATTTCGATAGTCAGCAGCTTGTCGTTCGGAAAGGTCATCTTTTTCACGACAATCACGTTCCGGTAGCCGTGCTTGAACGTCTTGCCGTGTTCCAATACCAGGGCAGGAGTCAGCTCGATGGTCTGCGCGTTAGTTGCCTTCGAAAGTTTCTTGTCCGACAGTTTCACCCGTATCTCGTCGATGTCGAAACGGATGTTCGTTTTGTTCTCGATGGAAAAGTCGATGAAGAAGTAGTCGCCCACCGAGTAAATATTGTTCAGGCGCATCACCATTCGGTGCGCCTTGGTCGCCACGTTGCGGATTTTCGCGGGCGAGTTCCACACCCGTCTTGCAAAACGCACCATGTCGGCTGTGGACATCGAGACCGTAGGATTGTTGTAGGCATCCCGTTCCTGTAGCTGAATTTCCTTGTCTGCCACCGCCTCGCTTATCCGCGTGGTGTAGATGAGTGCATACTGCGTGCGATAGCGTTCCGTTACGATGGTGACGATGGCCAGCACTTCACCGTCCTCGTGTCCCGTCTCTTTGGGCTTTAACCGGATGATGTTCTCAATGGGTTGGTCGCCCGCCACCTTGTCTGTGGAAATATCCACGAAGCGGACCGGTTCCGAGGCTGTGATGACGGTCGTTACCTGTTCATTGACAGTCAGCCGTTCCATCTCTTCGTATGTACGCTGAGCCTGTGCGTTCCGTGTGGCAAAAAGTCCTGCCGCCAGAAGAAATGCAGTTATAATTATTTTCTTGTTCATATCGTTTCTGTTGATATTTTTTATTTTTTTATTTCTTTATTTCCCTTATTTCGCTTTCTTTAATCCCATGACCACGTTCCAGTTCCTCCCGAATCCGTCGTCCGGCAATTTCGCAATACGTCGGTTCAATCTCGAATCCGATGTAATGCCGTCCCGTGCGGATGGCGGCAATGGCGGTCGTACCCGAACCGATGCAGTTGTCCAGCACCACATCGCCCTCGTTGGTATAGGTGCGCATCAGGTACTCTATCAAGGCTACCGGCTTCTGTGTCGGATGATAGAATGCTCCTGTCTTGTGTTCCTTGGGTATGGAAATGACAGAGGTCGGGTACTTGTCTTCGGCAACACGCACCGGAGCCAGTTTCATTTCACCGTAACAGCGGTTCGTGAAACCGTCCGTCTTGCGCCGTCCATGATTTTTCCGTTCCGGTGGACACGGCATCATCTGAGGATGATATACCGGCTGACGGTCGTAGAACACGATGATGTCCTCATGCTGGCGTAGCGGCATCCGGTTGGCATTCAGGTGACCCGTTACCCGGTCTTTCCGCCACACGAGGTTATACCGCCACATCCGGGGTTGCGAGAGCATGAGCCGCGCCGAGAAGATGCCCTGCGCAAAGAGGATAACGGGGCTTCCCGGCTTGGTGATCCTGCGGTACTGTTCCCACAACGCTTCGAGCGGTATCTGCCTGTCCCAGTGTACCGCCTTGTTGCTACGGTTCAACACGCCGTAAGGCAAATCCGCTATCACGGCATCGACACTGCCGTTCGCCATGAGCTTCATGCCCTCGATACAGTCCATATTATATATGTTGTCAATCTCTATCATGGCTTCCGTTTTTACTGTTTCTCACGTCCGTTCACCAGATAGACGAAAGTGCCGTATTTCAGCTTTACCTTATTTTTTTTGATAGCTTTGCCGATGGCATTGCTCGTTTTCTGGTAGGCATTCGTAGCGGCTTGCATTCCCCATTGCGAGAGACTGTTGCCGTAACTGCCGGTATTCATGTTCAGATTCCCCGACACCGCACCGCTTGCCACATCCTTGCTCGTTTCCCGGAACTGGCTGTTCGGTACATAAAGCCCCTCCATGCCGTCCGTGTCGTAAAGGGACAGGCTGACCTTCACCAGTTCGTCCTCGATGAGAATGCTGGTGATGTTCCCCTTCACACGCCCCGACGAGAAGCCGCTCATGGTGGCATACAGATACGACCCTCGTTTGACCACGCACTCGTTGATCTCCACGTCGTCGAGCAGACGCAACCGCACACGCGAGCCGTCCACCGCTTTGATGTCCTCGTCGATAATGGCCTTTATCAGTTTCGGTTCACGGGCATTGACCGCAAGCGTATTGAAGTAATCCGAAGCCGTCTTTACCTTGCGTACCACTTCGCTGGGCGGTTCGTTCTCTGACGGGGCTTTTACCGAACGGCTCTCTTCCTCTATTTTTCCCTTAACCTCTATGGTTGCCGTCGGGGGTTGCGCCGATGCGGTACTGTCCGTATCGGTCGCCGGTAATACCTCATTGCGTCCTCTCAACCTTGCTTCGGCAAGGGCTTTCTCCAGTTCCGCGAGAGCTTCTTGCTCGCGCGTCTTGGCATCGGCAATTTGCGCTGCCGCAGCCTTTTCCTGCTGTTGCTCATCGAGCAGGGCGATGTCGTCCACCGTGTATTGCGATTCATATTCTTCCTTGTTGTCATCGGGTTCATCTCGTTCTATGTTATCCACTGCGGAGTAATCCTGTATCTTACCCCATGATTTGGCCATGTTCTCGTACTTGCTGCCTATGCCGTCACCGCCTTTAAGCCGGGCATCCGGCAAATCGGGGTTCAAAAACTCCGTTGTCTGCAGCGTCTTGTCCGGAATCTCCGCCGTTTCGGTCTGAAACAGGTCGAAGATGAAGTACGATGCAACCAGAAGCGGGATATACAGGACAGCCGGAAGCATATACTTCGGCTCCCTGAAATTGATTTTATCAAATATCTTCATCATACATCTTTTAATTGAGTTGTACATACTTGCCTTCAATGCTGCAGTTTTTCAGCACTTCTGCGTTTTCCACTCCGAATGCGATCAGGATGCTGCCGCAACCGGGAGAATCGCCGCGTGTTCCGTCCGGGCGGTAAAACCGGATGCGGTGGCGCAGGAATTTCATGCCCGTCGCTTTCTCGAAAATGACGTCCTGAAACATTTTGGAATCGCAACGGTTGAACAACAGCGCGATGCCGTTGCCGTGTTCCGCCAACTTTCGGACAAACTGTTCGATAAGGGACGCGAGTACGGAGGATTGAGCCATACACGCCCTTCCCATTTCAGGGACAATCCGTCCATGTCCCGGTCATACATGACCTCGGCGGTCGGCCACAACGGATGGACAGGGGCGCAAGGGTCAAGGTCGAACCTGCCTAACGCTTTCAGCACCTCCTTCGGGGTGTACCATTCGTCCGACGAGCGGACTGATTTTTCAAATCGTGTATTCATAAGCACTCCTTTATTGCGGTTCATATTTCTTGTTCTCGTTCCGATTTTCCCTTATTTCACCCCCTTGCAGCCTCTTGTGTCTTTCCCGCAGCACCGAATCCTGCATTTCCGTCGCCGTGCGTGTCGGCCGGCTGTTGCGGTATGCCATCGTAATGCGATAGATGTTCCAAGTGAACCCTCCGATAGCGAAACCGAAGACGATGACCAGAAAAAGTATCCGGTGCGCGTTGGCGAATCCCTGTACCTTGGCGGCAGCCTTGTCGATACGTGTCGCTTGGGCGAACTTTCGTCCGGCGGACACCTCCCGCTCGTAACGGTCTTTGTATTTCGGATCGTTCTTGTCCGGCATCTTTTCACCGAAGAGCATCCGCCTGAATCCCTTGATATTCATAAACTCCGTTGTTTAGTAGTTGATCTTCGTTTTCTGTTCGATGTCCTTGTTCAGCAGGGTACGCCAGTTCACGATAAGCAGCCCATGCGGATTGTTCTCTGTTCGGGGTACACGCTTGAGCTGTCCTGCCGTCACCAGTTCACGCATCAGGATATTGCTCCGTCGCTCGATGCGCTGCCGTCCGTAGTAGGTGAACTCCATCTTCTCCTTGTTGAAAGCCACGCTGTCGCAATAGATGGAGAACACCGAACTCGTACCCAAAATGTTGGAGTAGAAACCCTTTTCCTTGAGCGTGTTGTATTGTGCCAACCCCGTCTCATCGACTAAATACATCGCTTTTTCCATCGTATAGCGGATATATTTGTCATCCGGCGGTAACGTGAAAAAATAATGATGAAACATCTCCACATGGCTTTTGGCTTCCACATCAAGCGTTTCGTCCATTGTCGTGCGATTCACGAGGATAGGCACGTTGCCGTCCAGCACATACACCTTCTTCTGCGCATCCGAGACCATCGTCCGGGCTGTCCAGATGCTTGACAAGCTGATGATGACACATCCCACGAGAAAAGCGGTACAGATGATGCCCACCAGTCTGATTTTGTTTTCCAAATTCTTGATGACCATCGGTTATTCCCTTTTACCGTTCAACATCTGTACATATTCCGTGTGCAGCATGGGTATGACCGCATCCCGAAGTTCCGTCAAAAGATTCTCGAACTCCGCCGAGAATATCTCCACGTAATAGCCCTGCATCTCCACATGGACAAGCACCCACCAGATTCCTCTTTTGCGCTTACCAGCGTTCCGCTGCAGCAGGGCAAGACGCAGCTTGTACGTTAGGTACGTCACTAAGGGGGCGATGTACCGGTCGTCGTACTCGAAGGCTTCGTCCAGTTCTTCATACTGCGGGTCGATGCGGTGGTTCTCCGCCACCTCGCAAACCTCTTTTCTCGCTCGTTCCTGTGCAAAGGACATAAATTTCTCATCCTTGCACCAGCTTTTGATTTTCTCTTGCAATTTCATGTTGTTATGATTTTTATTGGGTTTATATTATCTTTTGCGGATTATCTCATGATGCCGCCCAACCCTCCGGTTGCCGTCATCTTCGCCTGCTGTGCCACGCCCTCGCCGAAGTTTCGGGTAGAGAATGCCGTGTCGCCCTCCGGTATCATCCATGCCGCCAAGTCCGGAACAAGGTTCAGGCACTTGAGAGCTACAATCGAAGCCGCCATCAGGTAGCCCGCCGAGAAGAACGAGTTCTGCAGGTAGGCGGCCATCGTCTGCTCGCTGGCGGTTATCGCCGTCAGGTTCTCGATTTGGATGCACAATACAATGTCAAAGAGCAGCAGCACGTAGAAGCCCACGAAGTAGAGCATCGCCCCGTAGAAATGCACCGTCAGATAGCGTGTCAGCCACTTCGCCCAAGCACCTTCCCATTTTGGCAGGATGCTGAACGCCCACTGTATCGGCCCGAAAATCGTCAGCATTCCCAACAGGATTTGTTGGCAGTAAATCGTAGCCCACCAACCGATTCGGAACACCACGAGGGCAATCAGCATGATAATTTTGTCTATCCCCACGATGACACCTGCCGTCAAAGACGTGAACCACAACTTCGCCGCATCCTTTTCCATGTTCGTCACTTCGTCCACACCGGTCTGCTCCATTGTCGCCTCTATCAGATTGGGATCGGATGTGCCTGTGTGGGCGACATCCGCCTGTGCCTGCAGGTTCGTGTACATCGTGTCACGCACATGGATGAGCTGCTGAACTTCCTCGAACCTGTCCGATATCTGTGAAGCTTCGGCTTCATACAGGTCATGGGTGTACGAACCTATGCAGTTAGGGATGTAGGACAGGAAATCGAGAAAACACCAGTTGTTCCGGCTCCCCGCCATACCCGTGTCCGCAGGCGGATACCACCAGCAGATGATAATCGACACGGCAAGCGGCCTAAACAGCTTCATCACGTCCAACGGCTCGTGCTTTACCATCATCTTGTAGGCGATACCTGCCGCCATGACGATGGAGAACAGTGCCGCGAGTGCCATGCACATCTGCAATATCCACCAAAAAGGTCCCTGCGCACCGGTAAAAGTCGCGTCAGTCAGAAACTCGTTGGTCTGAAAGATGACATCATCTATTTCCTCCTCCAACAGGTTGATGCCGAAATCCGAAAGTATATCTCCGTTTGCCATAGCCCTGTCTTTTTATTTCCCTCTGTTTACACTCTCGTTGTCATCTTCGCCGTTTCCGTTGCTGCCCGATTGCGAACCACGCACCGCAAGGCGTGATTCCTGCCACCGGCTCATGGCATTGCGGACAATACCGCCTTTATGCAGGGTACGGTTGTCCGTTGCGTTCAGCAGTGCATTCGTCACCGTTGCGTTCTGACGCTTGGCAAGGTAGCCCACTAAAATCTCGTTCTGCCGTGCCACATCCTCGTAAATGCGCAGATACTCCTTCTTTCGCTGGGCATTGGGCATATAGGCGTCTTTCGTGGCTTTGATGGCACACTGATAGACGTGGTAGTATTCCGTCCACCGTTCCTTGTCGGCCGGAGTGCCACCGGACAGGAGAATACGGTCGATGTTGCGCCGGAACCGCTCCATCTGTCCGCTGACCTTATCGCCCTCGGCAAGCCATGCGATGTCCACCTGCCGGTCGGCAACGTTCAACGCCTCGACCTTCGCCCGCTTGACCAAGGCCGAATCAATGGCTTCCGCTTCGTCCACCTGGTTGTAGAGATTGATACCGGCAAGCGTGCGGAACGAGAGCTTGTTTTTGGCCGCTGCCGACTTCTTGTATTTGTTGTGCAGCACGGAATAATAGAGGTCGGGCGAGAGTGCGCCCGTACCGGTCTCCATGACCGTTACCTGATTCTGCTTCGGCGAATCATGGTTGTACGTTACATACTGTGCGTGTACGGCTGTCGTTACGGTGACCGCCACCGCCATGAGTAATAGTTTTCTGTTCATATTCTTCTCTTTTTGTCGTTAATAATCCAGTCTTCCGGCTCCGCGCCAACGCCCGAAGGCGTCATCGAGAATCTCCCGCATGGTGCGGGAGCGATATACCTTTGCCTTCCAATAGCCGATACGCACCTGTATATACCGCCATGTCTCGAAATACGCACGGTTCAGATGCCGCTCGATGTTGTCCAATGAGCGGTTGATGGCCTCCAACACCATCAGCAGGTCGGAGGTCGAGCAGGCTGCCGCTCCGGTGGCATACAGCACGAGGTCGCTCACGGACTTGTAGAGCTGTTCCCCCTCACGGGCAATCGCCCTCAGCCCCCTCGCATTGATGGAGATAATCAGGGTATCTGCGGATTCGATGCGTCCCCGTTTCAATATCTTCGCATTGAAATCCTCCAACAATGATTTATAGTCGCCGATACGGTCGCTGACCGATGTGTAGGTATTCTTGACGTTCAGCACCGTGCGCAACGACTGGTACATGACGTCGATGACATCGAACGCACGGGTGTACCGGTCAAGGTCGATATTCAGCTCTTTATAGCCCCCGACTTCCTTACAGCTGTATTCGTGCAACAGTTTGTTGCTGTACTCCAAGGTACTGCGGGCCAACAACAGGCTGCGCTGCTTCTTGTGGTCGTTGATGTAGGCTTCGACGGAGACTATATCGAAAGTCCACTGCGCCTTGGCGATACCGGGCAGCAGGAAGAGCAGCAATGCGGCTATCCGTAAAATGCGTTTCATGGCCGCACCTCCTTTCCGCCGTTTCTGCCGCCATCGTTCCGAAACGTCCGTGCGCTCTCCACCCAGCGGTCATGGCATTCCTCCACGAGCGTCAGCCTGCGGCCTTCGTCCGTGTCCAGTCCGGGCAACACATCCTTCATCACGTCAAGGATGCTCCGCTTGTAGTGCATCATCTTTTCCAGCGATACCAAGTCGGCGTATATCCTTGTGATTCTGCTGTCCACCTCCCTCGCGATTTCGAGGCGGTCGCTCGACCACAGCAGATGGTACACGTCGCCGGACGGAGTTTCCTCCAGCGGTGTGCTGCGGGCGTATTCCGTCGTGATTTTGCAGGACGGGTGTTCACGGGCGATTTCGGCGATGCGGTCGTTCACTAATTTGGTTTTCTCCGCATCCGAAAGCCCCGGATCGAGTGTCAGCACATCGGCGACGTGCGTGTCCGTATAGACCGAGGTCAGTTCCCATTGGATTTGGATGATGGCACGGTGAATCTTGATGCCGAGAAAATATTTCGGCTTGCGGGCAATCGAGACCGTAGCCTTGAATGTGATGATGCCGTTGATGTTCGGCATTGTCGCCTTGCGCACATACGAATAGCCGTTCCACGATCCGCCGTCCTGCCATGTCAGGCCGTAGGCAGCCTTGCAGTCTTGCATGATAGCTGGAATGCGGTAATAGTCATCCGTCGCTACGCTGTTGTCGTCTGCGGCTTCCGACTTCGCCTGAGCATAGTCGGACTGTTTCTTCTTCCACTCCGCGAGTTCGCCTTTCAGACGGTCTATCCGTGTCTTGTTTGCATTATACTGCTGTCGGTAAGCCGCCGCATCCTCAATGCTCGCCGTACTGATTTTCTTCAGCAGGACAGCGTTCTCGTTTTCCAATGTCCCGATTTGCGCTTCAAGATTGGCCGCTTGGCTGTTTGCCTCGTTCAACAGCGCATCCAGTTCCGAAAGGTCGAGGTTGTTTTCCGTCACCGAGGTCTGCATGGCGCACTCCTTGGTGTGGGCATTCAACGAGCTGCCGCATTTACGGCACTTGTATTGTGTCGAGCCCTGTCCGAGCGTAACCCCGTCGGAACAGGTCACGCTGATGGTCACGCTCTCGCATCCCTTCAATTTGGCGGCGTCCGTTGCTTGGTAATAGTTCCGCGTACCGGAAGATATATAATAGGTGTAGCCGTCCTCGTTTTCGTTGAACTCCGCAAGTCGGACATTCAGTTGCGCCCGAAACGTATTCAAGTCCATCGAGTAGGAATCGAAGACTTCCTCATAGACAACTTCTTCCTTATTCCAGCTTTTGCTCACATGGATTTCGTATGCGTATGCCTTTTTGGTCTGCTTGTTTTTCTTGCTGATGATATAGGCACTCATCCAATAGTTGATGCTGTAGCTGAACCCGTCGTTCTGGTTGTTCAACTGCTGCACGCGGTTTCTTGACCAACCGGCATATCCTTCCGAGTTGGCAAGTACCTGTTCCCGTTGCGAGGCGTTGGGATAGAAATTCGGGTCGCTCGTGTTGAACCGCACCCATGCGCCCCCGTTCAGGATGCTGTTGTCGTCCGTCGGAGGATAGTAGTCGCACAGCGATACGCTCCCTTGGTCACGCCGGGCAATGTACCACCGCTGCGTGTAATAGTTCCCCATCGCTTCGTCCAGGTAGTCGGTCATCCATGCCGTGAGGTTGTAGTTGCTGAAGTTGAACAGACCGGCCACGTTGTCCGGACCACCCACCATGTCAATCAGCAAGCCGCCGATGTCATGTTCCGCCTGCTCGAATAGACTCCCGTAGTGTTCATACAGGTTGCCGATTTCTTCAACCTTTCCGCCCATCAGGTCATGGAACGAGCTGCTTTGCAACAGGGCGTCACCGAGATTGGCAATGCCTGCCGTTGCAAGGCCGACACCCGTGTTATAAAGGTTGTCGAGGTCGCTTTTCAGGTTCTCGTGCATGAAGTTGCCCGGTATGTGGGCGAAGTTGTCCATCATCCGCTGCCAGTCGATGTTTCCCGTTTCGGAGAGCTTTAGCAAGGGGGCAATCTCCGGATTGATTTCGAGAAAGGCGATGTCCGAAAAGGTCAGCGTGCTGTTGGTCACCACGCTCTCGAACTGCATACACAGACTTTTGGTATCGTCGCAGACTTTCATCAGGTAACTGCCCCAATAGATAGCCGTTTGCGGCGAATGGAGCATCTGCTTCGCCACCACCCATATCTTGGGCATGATTTTCTCCGCCACCATCCGGTAGATGCGCCGGTAGTAGTAGTTCTCCGTGCGGCTGTTCCAGATGCCGAGGTCGCTCAGGGCTTTATGCTCCAAGAACTTGGCTGCGAATATCCCGGCGGTAGCGACCTCCGCTGCCGTGTAGTGCTTGAGGATGTCATCGACCTGCTCCCGGTAGTACCCTTCGGCGACCGCTTCCGTACCGAAGGCGGCCACCATCGCCGCAACGGTACGGGTGTCGTAGTTCACGCTGTAATACTGGGCGTGAACCGTCTGGCAGAGTGCGACCGAGGCGATGGTCAGGATAAGGAGTAGTCGTTTCATGGCTGCAATGCTTATTTGGATTCATACACGGGACGGAGGTTGAGCACACGCCCCGTCTCGTTTACTTTTTGTGCAAAAGGCAGGGACTTCCCGATACCGCTGGCATCCCAGTCCCGGCAATATGCCTCGATAGCTTCCTGGTGGCTGCACCGAAGTTCCTTCTTGTAAAGCTTCAGTGCCTCCTTTTCCGCCCGTTCGGTCGTGTAGGTCATGTAGCACTCGTGCGGCTCTTCCACGCCATACACGCCGCTGGTCGTCCCCCGGCGGATGAACACTTCGCGGAAGAAGCTGCGCCCATCCTTGTTCTCCAAGCGGTTGATGGTAAATATCTTCTTGCAATCCACCTCGGTCAGACCAAGAATCTTTCGGATTTCGTCAAAGCGTTCCTTGAACTTGCTTTGATCCAGCAGCATCACCACGTCCGAGTTGTTGATGATGGCCTCCTTCACGATTTCGCTGCCGATGATGTCCTGTATCTCCTGCGTCACCACGCCAACAGAAGCCCAAAATTTACGGGCGGTCTTGTGTAGGCTAAGCACCCGGCGCCTTACCGTATTTCTACGGCAGGTTTCCAAGAACTCGCCCCCGAACCGGACTTACACCTCTCGGCGTATCCGGCTCTCCACTAATTTTTTTCAGTCTAAACTTTTCCCAGATGCCGCAGCCTGTGGCAACTCGGACACAACGCAATGGTCTTGCGTTTTCGGGCTGACATGAGCCGTTTCCAACTCTCTTTCCCTTTCAGGTCTTTGAGGTTGCGGACATGGTGCATAATCAGCTTGCCCGTTGCCCCACACAATTCGCATTTTTCCGCTTTGAGCCTGTCCGTCAAATTGGTTCGGCTCACGTCTGCAATAGAGTACGGTTCGATGTCGCAGCTTCCGTTGAACGCCGTTGTCCGGCGTTTGAAACTTGTCTTGTAAAAGGTTCGGGACTTGATTACCCCTTTCTGCTCGTACTTTACGGTGAACAGTTTGTTGAGACGGTACTTTTTGTTGATTTTTCGTACCGTGCTCCTATATTTGCCCGCAAATGTTTTATACATGCTGTACTCCATGATATATCTGAAGTTGTGCAGTACGACGCAGTTGTTGGCGATCAGGTAATAGTTGCAAAATCCCACTGTTTCCCGATTGTATCGGTCGAGG
The DNA here is from genome assembly GCF_024788145.1 of Bacteroides sp. BFG-606. NCBI lineage: Bacteria > Pseudomonadati > Bacteroidota > Bacteroidia > Bacteroidales > Bacteroidaceae > Bacteroides > Bacteroides sp. BFG-606. The sequence goes on from NZ_JANUIL010000001.1 coordinate 6,225,872, forward strand.
ATTTCAAGATCGTCGTTGAATATCAATCCTGAACGGCATTTGGGTTTCCAAATCTCTTTCCCGTTGCGGAGCTTGATTTCCATAGCTCCGTATTCCAGAAGTTTGTCCCGCAGCGTTGCCATGCTGACATTCAGCCGGACACGCTTGCCGTAGGTGCGTCGCAGACGTCCTTGCACATCCCGTCGTTGATGATTGTTCCGTGTTACCGTAATCTCATATCCGAGAAATTTCGCCGATTTACCCGTATGGGTTATCAGCGTCTTTTCTTCGGACAGTTCGAGGGCGAGGCTTTCGGATAGGAATGATTTAATATCCTCCTTTATCCGCAGTGCATCCTCTTTGCTACCGATTACACCCAGAATAAAATCGTCGGCGTAACGGATGTATTTGAGCCTGCGGTAACTTCCGTCCATTTCATCTCCGCTTGGAAATGCTGCACGTTCCTGTTCGATGGCTTTGAGTCTTGCGACCAAAGCCGCCTTCTCAGTCCCGTCTTTTATCTTTTTCAGTTTCCGCACAGTCCGTTTTCGTTCATTGGCCAAATCGTTGCTCTCTTTGCCCGGCCTGCGTTTGGTTCCCATGTCGAAATGTCGGATATACTCTTTCACGTACTTGTCTAATTTATCGAGGTATATATTCGCCAGAATCGGGCTGACGATACCTCCCTGCGGCATTCCGCTGTAAGTGTTGTGAAACGTCCAATCCTCGACGTATCCCGCTTTCAGGAATTTCCGTATCAGACGGATAAAACGGTCATCTGAAATGCGCTCCCGCAGGATTCCGACAAGTACATCATGGTCAATGTTGTCGAAGAACCCTTTGATGTCGCCCTCGATAAACCATTTCGCCCCGCTGAACGTCTTTTGAATATGAAGTAATGCAGTGTGACAGCTCCGTTTAGGTCGGAAACCGTGCGAGGTGGTCTCAAAATGTCCCTCGTAAATGGCTTCCAGAATCATGCGGACTACCTCCTGCACCAGCTTGTCTTCAAAAGCCGGTATTCCCAGAGGGCGCGTTTTCCCGTTTTTCTTCGGGATATGCACCCTCCGCGACGGGTGAGGCTGATAACTTTCGTCTTTCAACGAGGCTATCAGCGTTTCGATCCGGGCAAGGCTCATCTCGTCGATACTGCGACCGTCGGAGCCTTTGGTCGTACTGCCTCCGTTCGATGCGATCTTTTGGTAGGCAACATAGAACAACTCTTCGTTGAACAGAATCCGGTAAAGGCGTTCGAACTTGTAGCTCGAATCCTTACTGTGTTCGTTCAGACTGTTTAATACTCTTTCCGGACTTCTCATAATGTCTCTCACATTATCCATTAAATTGTATTAAAGAAAATTAGCTGCCTCCCTTCGCCATGTGCAGGGCGTTACCCTGCCCGGACTACTACGGAGGCTCCGTTACCGTGCCGGATATTCAGAGGTCTGCACCTCATAGCCTTACGGCGTTCCGGTTTAGGTAATCCCCGTTTACTTACTTAGTAACTGTTGGCATGATGGATTGTCGGATGCGATTTCCGTCCTTTACCATTTATCATGGTTGCTCTGCGGCAAGTTCTTGCTTGCGTCCGTACCTATACACCGGAGCAGTACCGCAGTATGACGATTTCAGTTACCTTACGTCATAGCCTTCAAGTAGAGCAGCTCGGACTGTCGTTCAAACAATTCGGTTTTCATCCTCATATCCATCGTTTCATCTTGCCGTTCAGTGGCAGTCTGGTAACTGACTGACTTACGACGTTCCCGACATGCTACACTCCCCGTCCGGTTTCCCTTTCGGATAAGTCGGGTGATGATAGGTTTTTCAAAGAACACTTACCTAATCCCTTGCCAGTGGGATATTTACTAAGCAGCTTGTACGGGCGCACACATGAACTTGATGTATTCCGCCATGAGCGGGCTGGCAATGGCCTTCCACGCTTCCTCGATGACAAGGACTTTACGGTTCTTCTTGATGCGCATTTTCTGCAGGAACACGTCCATGATAATCAGTGTGACAATGGGAAACAGTTTCTTATTTTCCTTGATTGCATCCACTTCAAAGACAATGAATGTCTCGTCAAACAGTGCCGAATCCACTGTCTCGTTGAGAATTTTCTCATACGCACCGCCCTTGTAGAACGGCTGCAGCATGGTCGAATAGGTCGAGTAGCTGATTGTCGTGATGTCGTTTTCGGTGCAGATCTGCTCCAGACGGTCGAATGAGTAGTCAAAGAATGAGTTGAAACTCAGCTCCGTCACTTTGAGGGCCGCCCGCCGTGCCTCAAGCACCTCTATCTGTTTGCGCACCATCTCATCCACCTCTCTGGGTGGTTTGTTTGGGTTCTTTCGGCTGGCCGCCGCAAACAGGTTTTTCAGCAGTACCTCCCGTTGCTCGTCGGTGTATCTTGTAAATCCGTTGAAATAGGCATCATAGTAGTCTATGATTATCTGCTCGACAATGCGGAACTCAATTTCGGGGATTTGGCTGTCCGACCCTTTCCAAATCATCAGGATAAGGTTCTTGAGGAAGTCTATCTTCTCGATGTTGTATTCCTCCCGGTTGATGCGAAACGGATTCATCGTGATAGGCCGTTCTTCGGTATAGCTGATATACTTGCCGCCCAGATACTCGCACAGTCCCTCGTATGAGTTTCCCGTATCGACCATGACCACATCCGTTCCCTGCTCATGGAGCTGGCGCACGACCGAGTTGATATGAAAGCTCTTGCCACTCCCAGAAGGCCCCAGACAAAAGAAATTCGAGTTGTCCGTCAGCTTGTTCTTTCCCTCTTTTCCCGTGATGTCAATAGCCACCGGCACACCCTGACGGTCGGTGTAGTAAATCTTCAGCGGTGTTTCCTCGCTGTGCAGCACGCGCTCCTTGTACATCAGGCACATCGCCGCATCGGAAAGGGTCAGGAAACGGTCGTATTCCTCATTGAGCGTGTAGCAGTTGCCCGGAAACGAACCGACGAACAGTTCCAGTTGGTTGTACGCCCGCTTGCTGATATGGATGCCCATGCGCCCGAATGCGTTTTCCAAGTGGTTCGTACACTTTTGCAGGTCTGCACCGGCAGATACGGCTACCACCATGTTGAAGTGCGTATATACCAGTTGCTTGCTTTCACGGGCAATGACCTCCTGCACACGCTTGATGTCCTCGACCGCCATCTGGTTGTTCGGGTTCGGAATACTCGCGTGGCGGTTCTTCTTTTTGTCGAGCATCGCCAGTTCCCGTTTTTGGTTGGGTAGGAAGATGACTTGGTTATAGACCACCGTCTCGGCGTCCGGTATGTTGTCCACCACCGAAGCCAGATCGACCGGCATTTCCGTGTTGTTCACCTCGATGTTCGTGTACGGACGTATCATCGAGGGCAGTGCGGCACAGTCCACGTCCACAAGGCTGTACACCTTGCAGCGTTTGTCGCCCATCGACACCGTTTCATCGTCCGCCTTGAAGTTCGTCATCGACACGGTGCGGTCTTTGAAGTTCATGGCGAAGTAGCGGTCGACATACTCGCTCGCCTCGGCTTTGTTCAGGAACCTGGCCTGTACGCCGCTGTCATGCAGTTGGTCATGCACCTTGCGGATTTTCACGAGGAAATCGCGCCACTTCTTGTTGTCGAACGAGAACAGGCGGCTCTTTTTCGCCTCCTGCGTGATGGTCAGGTAGCAAAGGCTGTCCGTGTAGGGACGCCCTTTGAAGTAGCGGAAATACGACGCCGACAGGAACTCCTGCCCGTCAGCCGGTTCGCTTGCAAACTGTTTCCTGACGAAGATATCCTGCTTGTGGATGGCGTACCCTTCGCCTAAGGTCTGCGCAAGGGCGGTGAACAGGTGCGTGAAGTCGTAGTAGCTATCTATGTCCGCCGAATATTTCTGTACCGGATTCTCTATCTTAAGTACGGCGGAATATTCGCCGGTCTTGGTGTACAGCACACCCACACCGTCCGTTTCCTCCGCTGAGAAATAGATGTCCTGAAAGATTCGCTTGCGCTTGCCGCCCGTACCGAACGCATAGACCGACAAGGCCATACCCGCGCACAAAGCGACAAAACATAAAATGATGTATAGGGTCATTTCGATATACGTGTAATTAAATAGGGGCAGGTTCGCCTTGCTTCAAGACAAACCCGCCCGCGTTCAACAATCAATAAAGCCATGCACATTGCCGTGATGGTTTTTCTTTCGTCAGATCTTGCGCGAGTGGGCATACACATACACACCCGGAGCGACCTTCTTGCTATGCAGTCCTTTCCGCTGTTTGAGAAGGATGAGCACGATACCGACCGATACGACGGTAGCCAGCACGACAAGCCCGGCAATGAAACCGAGCAGGCAGTAGGCGGCGACAAAGCCGACAATGGCTCCGCACGTCGTCACCGCCGCCCAATATATGTACCGGCCTTGGATGCCCAAAAACTCAAGAGGCCGTTGCAGTCCCTTGAACAGCGGATAGTCCGGATAGCGTTCGTCCTTGCTTTTCATACTTATCCTTGATGTTTAAGCGGCAATACCGAAGAACAGAGGCAACGCCTTGGCCGCCGCAATGAGGAAGATACATGCTCCCACGACCATCATAATCTTCTTCTTGACGTCCTGCTCCTCGTTGTTCATGGCGATATATACCGAGATTGCACCCACGATGGCCACAACGCCGGCAATGGCGTAGCACAATTTCACCATAATAGGCACATACTTGGCAATCTCATCGGCGACAGTGGATAATGCGCTCGTACCGGCGGAATAGTCGCCTGCGGAGTTCTGCGCTTTCGCCACCATGCCGGACAGCAGCATGAAGGAGAACATCATTACTTTGGTAGGGATTCCGTTGACGAATCCGAATGCCTTGCGGCACAGCTGTTTGGTTTTCTGAAACATACGTTTACTTTTTTAGTGAATATTTTATTTGTCTGCGACCTGATACAAGTAAGGTTATATGCGGTAGCCGAAGAAAGCCGGGAAAACATAGAATGCCCCGATCAGGAACAGGCACGCGCCGACAAGCGTCATTATCGACTTGGTGATGCCGTCCTCGCCCGTGTTCATCTTGATGTATATCTGACAAACGGACACGATGACGTAAACCCCGGCTATGGTGCAACAGATATACTGGACATAGAGCATCATCGTCACCACGAAGTCGTGCATCGTGGCCAACGCGTCCGCTCCCCAGCTATAGTTCACGCTGCCGCTTTTGGCAAAAGCCGTGTAGGGGAACGGGAGGCACAGCGCACATAGAATCTTTTTAGCTTTCGACATCTCACAACCGGTCTTGAATTGGGTTCCACTTTATTTCCGGTCGGTTGTCTAACCGTCCCTTGGAAATCATAGCCTTGTACATCTCCTCCGACGTGCGTGCGTCCGACAGGTAAGGCGTGGTCTCTTCCATCTGTTCCTCCGCCTCGGCCTTCAGCCGTTCCAGTTTCTCCTGCGCCGTTCCCGGTTTGTCCTTGATGTCCTCCTCAGGGGATGTTTCGGAAGAGGTAGCCGTACTTTCCGTCTCGTAGTTCTCGCTACCGATACTGAAGCCGCTCTCGCTTTCCGTGACAGCCACACTCTCTTCCTCTTCCGGTGCGCCGAGGTCGAAAACTTCCTCGTCCGGTTTGTCCGTCCCCTTTTTCCCGTAGAGGTCATGCGCTATGATGACGGCGTAGTAAATGATGTAGGCAACCGTCAGGACAATGGCAAAAATGAAATATGAGTTCATGTATTTAGTATGAATATTAAAAATTCGTATTAGTATGATTTTGCAAAGAAACGCACGAAATATAAAACCATAAAATAATTGAGCATTAAACATCTGTTTCGTTAATGAGATTTGTGTAAGTTTCAAAAATCGAACTATTAAATCGTACTATATTGCAGTCTCTATGGTGGGAAATGGAGAAATCGGGGCATAAAAAAAGCTCTCGTGGTGGAGAGCTTTAGGTGGCAAAAGAGAACATTGAATATCAGCGTTTCTTTCCGCGCAGGTAGTCGTTCAGGTCTTTGTATTCCGCATAGTGGCAAGATTCATCGCTGACACGTCCGCCATACATCCCGGCAATGGTCTCTGTGGTTCTCTGCCCGGCAAGGTCATTGTCGAGATAACAGTGAATGTCCGAATACTCCTGTAAACGTGCCAGCGTCTTTTTCAAATTGTTTACCGAGTTCATCACGAGGTAGTCGCATGGTATGGCAAGACAGACCGTCCGGTCGCCTGCCAGTTTCAGTGTCATATAAGAAAGAAAATCCATGAATCCCTCGAAGACACAGACGTTTTCCTGTGTCTCTTCTGTCAGATGTCTTATCAATGAGATGTCCTTGTTATTCAGGCATCCCTTGTAATAGGCGTTTCGCACCTCGTAACCGCCTGATATATTGCCGAATGCGAGAGCGAAGTAATGACGGCCTCGCAGTTCGTAATGCACCTCCTTGCAATACATACGGCTGATGTCCGCGTCGATAAGCCGGGATTGGAGGTAAGAGAACAGGGCGTGATGACGGAGTGGAATCACGATCACGTCTTTCATTTCAGCCTCCACCGGTCGGGGTGGAGCGGTCAGCATACGGGTTCTCGGTAGTGATGCGCCATTCACAAGCCTCTCTATATACGCCAGGGCCTCGCTCACGCAGTCCGTCCGGCAAATGTATTTTGCCAGTTCCACCAGGTCGCCACCGGTCGCCTCGCCGAAATCGTACCATTCATTGATGCGGTCATTCACTTTGAACGACGGGGTACGCTCGTTCCGTAACGGTGAGAGATACCAGTATTGTCCCGATTTTATGTGCTGCGTATGGTGACCGAGACGTGCCAGAAAATCCACGATACGCACTTGTTTTGCTTCTGCTATGGTCATGTCTTTTTTCTTTCACTTGGTTTCACGAAAATGGTTTAGTTTAGTTTTTTCCTATATATATAAATACTAAAGTAAACTAAATCATACAGGCCCGCGCCCGGCATCATTCTTCATCAAAAAGCATGGCCTCGGTAGGCGTCATGTCATAATAGAACAGCTTGTCCCGTTTGATGATGAGCTTGAGGTTGTCTATCAGGTATTGCATCAGTTTTATCATGACGCTCCGACCACGTTTGAACCCGATTGCCTCATAGGAGACCATCAGGCTTTGCAACAGGTTGTCGAATCCCCGGATAGGCTTTTCCCCGAAAGCGGCGGAGAGGGCTTCCCGGTGCTGTTCGATGCTCAGCTCCGTGAACCCCGTCCGAGCCTTGGGCTTCGGGGGCTCTCCGAACGAGTGTCCTTCCGCAATGACGGGCAGCCCAGTCTCGTTGATGGTGAACGCAAACGGCTTGAACTCCTTTTCCCGGATATGGAGCGCATGGACTTCGCTGATACCGGGATTCTCGTTGCTCTTGCTGATGACAAGCACGGTTTCCGCCTTGTTGCTCATTTCCGTACCAATGTGTCCCCGCACATTATTATCCCCTTTGTTCAAATGGAGTACACAATGGATATGCAGGTCGTACCTTGAAGACCATTCCATCATCCGGTTGATGACTTCCACCGATTCACCGGTGCTGTTGATGTCAAGCATCAGGTCGCGGATGCCGTCAATGATGACCAGCCCATAGCCTTTGTTCTGACGCAGCGCATAGTCGATGACCTCGACACGCACCGACGGCGAATATTCACGCAGGCAGAAGAAGTCGAGATTCTCCGGGTCGGTTGTCGTGGGCAGCCCGGCCAGCCGCAATATGCGCTCCAATACCGAGCGGCAATGGAAACGGCTCTGTTCCGTATCGACGTACAGAATCCGCTGTTTGCCTTCGGGCAGATGCGCACGGTAGTTCAACACTTGTTTCCCGGCCAATGAAGCGGCGACAAGCGCAGAGACATTAAACGTCTTCTTCGACTTTGCCTTTCCTGTCGATGCACTGAAATTGCCGAGCGTGGCAATCGTCGAGTTGTCTATCCAGATGATTTGCGGCGGGGTCTCATAAATGTCCGTTGCCTTGATTTGCGAGGCCAGAAGGATGTCCGACAGGCGGTGTTCATCCATTCCCATATCGGCTGAGCGGTCAGTCTTTCTTTCGTTTTCCATTGCGTCTCTTATTAAGGAACGGTTCTGTGGCGGCGGCTTCCGTCGCCATGCGCACGGCCTCGTTCACTGTAGGTTCATAATTCTGCAACAGCCATTCGTCCAATTCCTCCTTGGCGAAATAGACCATTTTACCGCGCGGTTTGTAGTGCGGTATCTCCTTGCTCGATGTGAGCTTGTACAGCATACTTTCAGAAACCCCGATATACATACAGGCTTCCTGAAACGTGAACACTCTCTTGGTCGTGAAGATGGTATTTTCCAGCAACGTGATACGCTCCAAGAGACTTTCGACCGGTTCCAATTTCTTTAGTACCGATTCGATGGCGGCGAGCCGTCCGCTCATCCGCTCCATGAATGTCATTCTATTCGGCATAATAACATGGTTTGATTTTTGACAATGGAGATGCAACCTCCGTTATGCAGCGCGCTAACGGAGGTCAAAGGTATGTCCGGTAAACGAAGATGCCGTGATTTGGGGAATGATACTATGCGCGTATCATTGCAACTCTCATGCTTTTACCTTTCACATACTTCGCTTCTTGTCACTTCCTGTCATTCTTTCAGCCGGTCAATGGTCTTTCGGATGCCGTATGCGACCGATGTCATGTTGTTCTTGATGGATGACAGCGCGGAAGACAGGGTCGATACCGAAACGGAACGTGTCCCGTCCTTGGACTGCAGGAATGCACCCTTGCCGAGAACATTCTGCCACCGGGACTGGATAAGCGAGTTTTCAAGAAGCGCGTCGAACAGGATTACCACACGGCGGATATTGTTCACTCGGATGGAAAAGCCTTTCTTACAGGCGAAAAGAGCCTCCATGTCTTCAATGCGTACAGAAACACAGAACAGATGATAAGTATTGGCACAAGCCACAATACTTTCCATCTGTTCCGGGGTAAAATCACAGCCAAAAGAAAGGGAGAGATCTGCCGGTCGGTCAATGTGGGGCGGACCGAGCGGAGGCAACGATTCCGAGGTATCATACATCCGTTTCAGCTTCATGCACTCGTCAAACGTGAAATTCGGCGTAGCAAAGCAAATCTGGACGAAACGGGCGTACTCGGTCAGCAGCCCCTTGACGATGTGGATGTTCATTTCGTGGCAGTTCCGGCAGGCCGCATGGTCGCAGTCTATGTACCGGTGTCCGTTTACGAAATCGTCCACATAACGGTGGTACTGTTTACCACCCGACACAACATCGTGGAGATAAACTGTTTTTGCTTCGGTTAGCAGGGCGAAAAGTTCATTCGCCACATCCTTCTCCGCAGCGAAGTGCTGCAGGTGTTGGCTCCCTCCAAAAAGAGAGAAGGCCGTCTTCAGGTCTTTTCATGTCGATTTACCTTTTTGAGTTTATAATATGTGATGAAAGCATTAACTTCGGTTGCGTTCACAACCGGAGCAATGCCATAAATTGATGTTTGTAAATTAGACATGAACCACATAGTGCCGTCAATTAGTGAAACAAACCGTTTACAAGATTCACTGCCTCGTCCTTCTTCTTGTTGATAATCTTGGCATACACCTGTGTCATTTTTACGTCGGCATGACCGAGCAACTTCGAGACGGTATATAAATCCGCGCCGAGCGTCAGCATCATGGTGGCGAATGTATGCCGGCTGGTGTGATAGGAGAACCGCTTGGAGATTCCGGCTGCTTTCGCCCAAGGTTTGAGCTGCATCCTGATTGTATTGGCGGACGGCAGGTCGAACACATTATCTTCCGATGATTTTCCCCCACGTTCCGGCATCCACTTCAACGCTTCAGGAGAGAGGGGCAGGTAAATAGGCTCTTTGGTCTTTTTCATGGACACGGCCAAACGGTACTGTCCCCGGTCAACGAACACGTCTTTCCATTTCAACTTGATTATATCGCTGATGCGCAATCCGCAGAAGCAGGAGAACAGATACGCGCATTTTACTATCTCGTATTCCTCGTGGGGCATAGGAGTGTCAATCAACGCCTGTACCTCTTCGATGGTCATGTACGACCGCATACTCTCCGGCTTACGGATTTTCTCCGACTTCTCAAGCTCGTTGAAAGGGTTGGCCTTCATCTTTTTCTTCCTGACGGCAGAGTTCAACGCACCGTTCAACGCACGGTAATAATTGTGAAGCGTGTAGTTTGATATGTCCTTGCCTTTCGGATGATATTCCGTCAACAGATAAGTGATGTAGCCCCGGCAGAAGTCCCCGTCAATCTGATCCAGTGTGACCATTTCTCCGGCATAGTCTTTCAGTATGCGCATGGCAATCTTGATTTGGTTGCCGTCTTTCTTGCCCGCACTCTCTTGGGCTTCCATGTAAACCTTCATCCAGTCCAACAGATAAGTCTTGTCCTTACGGAATACGATTCCTGCCTCATTGCTGGTCAGTTCGATAATACGTTTCGACTTGATGGCATTGGCGGCATCCATTGTCGCCTGATTCTGCCTACGGGCATTATTATCCGTCTCCGGGATAATATACATCTTGAGGTATTCATACGTCCGCTTTCCATCGCGGTATATATCCAGATATAGACTCTTGCTGCCATCGCTCAACGGCTTCATCCGAAGACGAATCGGCTCTTTGACTTTTGTATGATTCTTAACTCGTGCCATAGGGATTCCTTTCTCATTTTTCCTATTGCAAATATACGGATAAGTATCGAGATTAAGAAACAAATAAGAAACAAAATTGCACCAAATAAGAGCCAATTCACTGAAAGTACTGAAAACAACTGAAAATAAAAATAGGCTTATAAAACACTGATTTATAGCTTATTTATTATCACTTTATTGGGTGTTGTTTGCATTTTGTATATATACTGCGTAAATCTGGTAAATTTTAAATGAAGTTCAAAATAATGAGTCTAAGCATAGTTTGCACCCTCAATCGAGGGCGCAGACTGCTTTTTCTTATTTGAACTTCGGGCTTACCAGAGCCTTACCAATCAATGAGGAAGAGTATGTTTGTGCCCTTTTCTTGTATCTACTCATTTGATTATCCAAAAGGCAAAACTCCTAAAAACTCTTCTCAAAAAGACCGTAATACATATATTAAATATTAATCATTAAAGAAAGGAGAAACCTATGGGTAAAATTGCAACAAGAGCGTTTTGTAACACGCTCAAGGCGGGTGCATTTAGTTCAGAACTAACTCGATGTCCGACAAGAAGTGAAATAGAAACTGCTGGTCTTACAATAACAGGCACTTATGCTACCAATCAATTGGTAATGGAAAATGATATAATAATGTCTTTCAGATTCGTTGTTGTTGGTGCTAGTGGCAATATCATTAAAACTCAAGTATAATCGAAGGTAAGAAAGTGCCATTGGGAAGCAACTCACTTTCTTAAAAGTATCTCATCCCATTGGTTGCGGGATATATAAAAAGTAATATGAAAACAAAAGTCTTTTGTATGATGGTGCTGTGTACAGGACTAGTGGTTGGTTGTGATAAAGAACAAGATGAATATGAACCCATCAAACCTCCAATAGAACAACCGGAAGAACCCAATGAACCTGTTAGCCCACCATCAACTAATGATATTATTAGCTCTAAAATAGGAGATACAAGTATGATAATAGGAACAAATACATGGAATGGAATTGTCTATGGGAAGAAGATATGCAGTCGTAGGAGATAGTGGTTATGTGACTTCCTCAGCTGACGGAATTACTTGGGATTCACCCAAAACTATCCCAGGTGGAAATGATTGGTTGTCTGTTGCATTTGGTAAAGGAAAATTTGTTGCAATAGATTGGTATGCACCCTGTAATGTAATGACCTCTACAGATGGTATTAACTGGACAAAGCAAAGCAACAAACTTCCTCATATAGATAATAGACATTATAATGCAGTCAGATTTTGCAATGGAATATTTATAGCGGTTGGTGCTGCACAGATTTCAACATCTACTAATGGTACAACATGGACAAGAAGATGGCAAAACTCATATGTTTACGAGCCACAAGATATAACTTATGGAGACGGTAAATATGTAGCTGGAGTTGGCGGTGGATGGGTACTTACATCTGGTGATGGCATTACATGGACAATGAAACAGCACCAATGTCTCATTGGAGGATATTACATCTATGGAATAGCATTTGGTAATGGAACGTTTGTCATGGTTGGTACAAAGGGAATAACAGCACGCTCAACAGATGGTGGTGAAACTTGGGAAGTTCCATCCACCCTTGTGTCTAAAAAAACATGGAAAGGAGTTATGTATAATAATAGAAAGTTTATTACAATAAGTGTTGATGGATATGTAACAACGTCGACCGATGGCATAAATTGGACTACGCCTGAACAGATAAAAGATGAGGCAGGTAATTTCGTTACAGCAGATCTTAATGACGTTTGCGCTATGCCATAGACAATCGAACTCTATATCAAATATTAGTAGGACATACTGGGAAACTGGCATGCCCTACTTTTGTTTCTAAGAGAATTCATAACTACTAAATCAGTTGCAAATTAAGCAGTGAAAGAAAATAATATGAAATAGTATTGTCGGGATGCTGATTTTAATTATTTTTTTCATATATTTGTTCCTATCATAAAAAATGAGAATGAATAGAAAAACTAAAATATCAATTGGTGTAATCATAGCTTGTGTATTGTGTATAACAACATACTCATTCAGGGATGAACTCAATATTATTACATATATATCAATAGTTGGCAGTTACGCTTCTCTTTTTGGTATTTGGCTTTCATATGAGCAAATAAAATCAGTAAAAGAGATTTCTAAAATAACACAGCAATCTATCGAACAAAATATTTCTGAGGTAAATCAATATTTATCCTATTCTGATATTTCTAAAACCATTAAAATAATCTATGAAATAGAAAATTATATTCTTATCTCAAAGTTAGAGCCTGCATTGATAAGAATGAGAGACCTAAAATTAGCATTAATACAAATAAGTCAAAATGGAAGATTAATTAAAGAAATAGAGAAACAGAAATTACTAAAAACGCATATCACTAACTTAGGTATTGATATTGCTAACATTAATGAATATATGATGAATCAACATCAACTTGATTTTAAGGTAATTAATCAGAACTTAGAAAATGCAACGACATATTTAGCCGAATTGGAAAGTAAACTAAAATTTCAAAAATTATGATACCAAAAAACTATCAAGCCCTAATAGATAAATTGATATTAGGCACTAATATGAAGAAAATATCATGGAAGAGGACAAGTCGTCCATCTGAATATCAGGCATTAATAGGGTCTGGTGCTATAACAGTAGATAATTGGACAGAAGATTTTAATGGCTTGCAATATGTTGATCTTGTCATTTGGAATGACGAAGGTGAACGTATAGATAGGCTACAAGCTACAGAAGACGAAGAAGATTATGCTTCCATTATGGAAATCTATGAATGTGCTCGAAGAGCATATTTGAAAATAGATGAAACTATAAATGATATAATGAATCATCTTGATTTTTAGTGCTTAAAACAATCTGTCATTATATACAAATCCTGTTTGTTGTCAAGCAGGATTTTTTCTGTAAAGTCCAACCAGTCATTTTCTACGCAATACTTGGTACAATAAAGTATATAGTTGCGTATAATTTAGGCACGGATTACACAGATTACACGGTTTTAATTTAAAAAAGACCGCGAAATCTGTGTAATCCGTGCCTAAATTATATCAATGCAGATATTTTGACAGCTCTTTTTTTTATTGTTGTTTGTCTTTAAATCTTCAACATCTTCTTCTCTCTCTCCAAATCCGTCTCATCCAACTTAGGTGAAGGTACCGTGCACGTTTTGATATAATCCCCCTCCTGACACGTATAATTATAGTACACCTCCAATTCCGGAGTCAATTCCGCCCGCGGAACCAGACACCCTTCCATCTCCAGAAACTGATTAACATCCGTACTATCCGACTGTTTCACCAACACAATACGACGCGCAATCGGATTATGATTGTAGTCCAGACAGAGATAAAGCCCTTTCAGCATATTCGGAAACTCATAATGCGGAAGTTGCAGGTAAATAGTCACCAGCGCAAACTGTGGCAAATCCCTTTCGTTGAACATCAGGTAAGAGTTCTGATGATTACTGATAATCCCGCTCCCCCAATGCACCGACTTATACGCATTAATCATCCCCACTTTCACATACTCATTATTCTCGGAAGCACCAATCATGTACGGCTCGATCTTCAGGCTATCCGTAGAAGACGACAAACTGTAACTAAGATACATACCGCTATAATTATACACCTCCTGCACAGACTCCTTCGCCTCCTTCCCCAGCAACTTGATAAAAGAGTTGCCACTCTCCGCCTCGCTCTGCACGTCCGGTTCCATCTCCTGAAGCAACAGCCTCACCGATCCCACATTATTTAATAAGCGTTTCTTGGAGACATTATTCACCAGCGCCAAAGCCTCATCCAGCGCCTCGTCCGGTGTGCGTGTTTTCAATAAGTCGATATAAGCGGGAAGCACACTCGAATACAAAGCAGACAACACACTCGGAGCCATATCCACCCGGTCGGCAATTTCTTTCATCTTCACCCCGTTGTTGCGCAGGTACTCTATTCTTTTATAAATATCCGTAAGTTCGTCCATGATTTTTCGGTCTGTTAATTGATTCCGTTGCAAAGGAATGACTAAAGTATTATGTTTGTATTGCATGAATATTACATTAATATTTCAGTACACAGAAAGGCACATATATACAATATGATTCATTGAAATTCATTTTTTCACTCGTTCCGGCACCCTACTTTTGCACCGGAAACAAAAAAAATAGCATTATGAATTTCAAAGAAAAACTGTCGCCTTCGGCCCAAAAGAAACTTTCCGATTTACTCTTTATCCTTTATGCGAGAGGAGCGGCACTGCTGTCCTATTCATTAGTCTACGCACTACGCAAACCGTTCACCGCCGCCACATTCGACGGCATGGAACTATTTGGTATGGACTATAAGATAGCCACCAGCATCATCCAGATATTCGGATATATGGTATCCAAGTTTATCGGGATCAAACTTATTTCCGAACTGAAGAGAGAAGGCCGCCTGAAATTCATTCTTGTTTCTATTTTAGTGGCCGAACTCTCTTTGGTTCTTTTCGGATGCCTGCCCCGCCCGTTCAATGTATTGGCGTTGTTCTTCAACGGACTGTCACTTGGCTGTATGTGGGGAGTCATCTTCAGTTTCCTCGAAGGACGCCGGGTGACGGATCTGCTCGCTTCCCTCTTCGGACTCAGTATCGCAGTCAGTAGCGGCACAGCCAAATCCATCGGACTTTTCGTTGTCGACACCCTGCACGTCAGTGAGTTCTGGATGCCTGCACTGATCGGTGCGGTAGCATTGCCCCTGCTGGCAGGACTGGGCTATATCCTCGATCACCTGCCCAAACCGACTGCCGAAGACAAAGCGCTGCGTGTGGAACGTGTCACCCTCGACAAGCAACAACGTTGGAACCTGTTCCGCAGCTTTGCTCCCGTATTGACACTGCTTTTCTTCGCCAACCTCTTTCTCACCGTTTTACAAGATGTCAAGGAAGACTTTCTGGTGAAAATCATAGACGTCAATGCCGCCGGACTTTCCCCGTGGGTATTCGCCAAAGTGGACGGCGTGGTCACACTGATTATCCTGGCCATTTTCGCCACTCTGGCAGTAATAAAAAGCCATATCAAAGTACTTTCCGTCCTATTAACCCTTGTCATTGCCGGAGCAATCACACTTAGCACTGTAGCATTCAACTATCATACCCTGCAACTTTCTCCGCTCGTTTGGTTATTTATCCAGAGCCTCTGCCTCTATTTTTCCTACTTGAGCTTTCAAACCATTTTCTTCGACCGCTTCATCGCCTGTTTCCGCATCAAGGGAAATGTAGGTTTCTTCATAGCGATGGTCGACTCTATCGGCTACACAGGCACAGTGGTGGTATTGGTAGTGAAAGAATGTTTCAACCCGGATTTGAACTGGCTGGAGTTCTACAATACAATGGCAGGGACAGTAGGAATCGTCTGCACCTTCGCATTTACCTTAGCAATGATTTATCTGACACAAAAATACAGAAAAGGGAAACAGGGTGAAATACGCGGGAACGAATCCTGCCCCGTCCCCTCCCTCGCTTCTTATTAATTTCCGACGAATAAACCAATATTATATAGAAACAAGAATGAAAAAGATTGAATGTATTATTATGGACTGGGCTGGTACAGCCGTTGACTATGGATGTTTTGCCCCCCGTAGCTGCTTTTATCGAAGCATTCGCCGAAAAAGGACTGGTGATCGATGTTGTACAGACCCGCAAACCAATGGGACTACCCAAGATTCAACACATCCGCGAACTACTTTCCATGTCTGACGTGAACGAACAGTTTACCGCCCGTTACCAACGCGCCTGGACGGAAGAAGACGTGGTAGAACTGAACCGCCTTTTCGAGAAGCATCTCTTCGCCTCTCTCGAAAACTACACAGACCCTATTCCGGGAGTAATCCCGACTTTGGAGAAGTTACGTGCCGCAGGTATTAAAATAGGATCGACCACCGGCTATACCCGCGAAATGATGGATGTAGTCCTCCCCGCCGCACAGGCAAAAGGATACCACGTGGATTATTGCGCCACTCCCAACCTGCTTCCCGCCGGACGTCCCGCTCCTTACATGATTTTTGAGAACCTGACGAAATTAGCAGTTCCCAGCCTCGACACCGTTATAAAAGTAGGCGACACGATTGCCGATATCCGCGAAGGAGTGAACGCGAAAGTGTATAGTGTAGGCGTGATTCTCGGCAGCAATGAGATGGCACTTACCGAAGCAGAGACAAAATCAATGCCTGCCTCCGAACTCGAAGCCCGCATCGCAGACGTCAAAGAGCGCATGCTTGCCGCAGGAGCTTCTTACGTGATACGCACTATCGAAGAACTTCCCGCACTGATTGAAACGATCAACGCCGGCAACTAACATTCACGCCCGCACCCAACAATCAGAAAAAAACAAAATCATTTATTTATTCATTTCTAAAGAAAACATCATTATGAAACCATATTTGTTATTAACTCCCGGACCTCTAACCACCTCTGAAACAGTAAAAGAAGCCATGATGACCGACTGGTGTACGTGGGACGAAGACTACAACCTCGGCATCGTTCAGGAACTCCGCAAAGACCTGGTTAACATCGCCACTAAAAAACCGGAAGAATACACCTCCATCCTTTTACAGGGAAGCGGAACCTATTGCGTGGAAGCCGTTTTGGGCGCCACCATCACCCCGAAAGACAAACTCCTGATTTGTAGCAACGGAGCCTATGGCGACCGTATGGGCAACATTGCAGAATATTACCACCTCGACTACGACATGCTGGCTTTTGAAGAAACAGAGCAGGTATCAGTTGAATATGTAGACGATTATCTTAGCAATAATTCCGATATCACACATGTCGCTTTCGTTCATTGCGAAACAACGACCGGTATCCTGAATCCGATCAAAGAACTATCCCACATCGTCAAGATGCACGGTAAAAAGCTGATTGTAGACTGTATGAGCAGCTTCGGAGGTATCCCCTTAGATGTAAACGAACTCGGTATCGACTTCCTGATCAGCAGTTCCAACAAGTGTATTCAGGGTGTACCGGGATTCGGATTCATCATCGCCCGCCGTTCGGAATTAAACCATTGCAAAGGAGTGGCACGCTCTCTTTCTCTGGACATCTACGACCAATGGGAAACAATGGAAAAGGGACACGGAAAATGGCGCTTCACTTCACCGACACATGTTGTCCGTGCTTTCAAACAAGCCCTGACGGAATTGATTGAAGAAGGAGGCGTAGAAGCACGTTACCAACGTTACTGCGAAAATCACCGTATTTTGGTGGAAGGTATGCGTGCACTCGGATTCACAACATTACTCGAAGATGACATCCAGTCGCCTATCATCACTTCTTTCCTTTATCCGCATGAAGGATTCGACTTCAAAACATTCTATTATGCACTGAAAAATAAAGGATTCGTGATTTACCCGGGAAAGATTTCAAAAGCAGATACCTTCCGTATCGGCAACATCGGTGATGTGCATCCGGAAGACTTCCGCCGTCTGGTAGAAGTCATACGGGAAACGAAATACTAGAAAGTCAAATCTTTCAAGTTCATCTTGAATGATTACTTACTAATATGTTGTATGATGTTCCTGCGAAGTTCTGAAAGACTTAATCCTCTTTCAGGACTTCATTATTTTCTTTTCAGGGTGGAAGGCTGCGATAGCCTCAAGCTACTGACGATGGCTGCCACAACGGCAAACCCACTCCCCACCATCAGGCAAACAGCCGTGCTCCGGCTATGAGTGACAAAGCTGAAAAGCAATGCAACCAATGTTGTTCCGGTGGTCTGCCCCAACAGGCGGGCCATTCCCAGCATCCCACTGGCCCCTCCCGAACGCTGCGTAGGAGCGGAAGAAATAATCGTGCTATTGTTCGGCGTCTGAAACAATCCGAAGCCCGCACCGCATAACATCAAACGCAGGATAATACTTATATCAGATGATTCGGCAGTCAGGCTGGAAAGCGAGAAAAGTCCGATGGCAAACAGAGCCATCCCGATACTTCCCAAGATACCGGGGTGAATACGCTCCACGAGATACCCTGCCAATGGAGCCGTGACCAACGTAGCCAACGGCCACGGAGTAAGCAAAAGTCCGGTCATCACCTCACTGTGTCCTAAAGTGTTCTGCAGGAAAAAGGGCAGGGAAACCATTGCCGACATTTGAGCGATAAAGGAACAAATGGAAGTCAGGATGGATAACCGGAAAATCGGAATCCGTAACAGGTCGAGTGGTAGTAACGGGGTAGTCTGCGCCAGTTGTCGGCGCACATAGTACGTGCCGACTACTGCCAATACAACCAGTTGGATGAAAAGAAAATCCATTTCCTCGTGATGGGCGAATCCGTCCAGCGTATATATAAGCAGACCGAAGGTTACCGCATTCGCTATGGCGCTGATATAATCAAACTTGCGTTTCGAACGTTCCTCCTGCCTTGGCAGATGTTTGATGCCGAGAAACAATGCGGTAAGTCCCAACGGAACATTAATAGCAAATAACCAGTGCCAGCTGGCAATAGAAAGAATACCGCTCGCCACAGAAGGTCCGGCGGCAGCCGATATGGCAACAACCATCGCATTAATCCCCATTCCCCGCCCAATCTGGCTCTTCGGATAGATATAACGTAGCTGTGCCGTATTCACGCTGGTGATGGCAGAAGCACTGAACCCCTGAAAAATACGGGCGACGGTTAGCGTCCAAAACGAATCGGACAAGGCACAGATCAATGAAGTGATGCAAAACAGCCCGATACCCGAAAGAAAGACTTTCCGGTAACCGATGATTTCACCTAAAGCGGAAAAAGACAATAGCGATATGACGATGGCCAACTGATAGCCGTTGATAATCCAGGTTGTTACTGCGGGAGAAGTCCCAAAATCATGCGAAAGCGTGGGTAGTACGATATTGACGATGTTAATATCCAATACCGACATACAAAGAGCGAATCCGACGGACACCACTGCCCAAATCCGTTTAGGCATCGGCAATCCATCAGTTTCCTCTATTTTTTGAGTTGGATTTATTGATTGTACCATAAAAACTTATTCTTGTAAGTGTAGTCGTTCCTCCCGGAGGGATTTGTAAAGGTAAACAAAACAATGACAGAGGTGTTTTTGTTTCCTTTGAAAAATAAGTTTTTTTAGTGCAGTTTATTTCAGTTTCAAGATCCGTTGATTGCTGCTTCCCCTGAATTCCAGATACGGAGAGAAAAGAGCCTGCTCGAAGCGTCCGTCCACCAATACGTCTATATAATCAAGGGCAGCGCTCAAGCGGGGGTGTGCCTTGATTTCTTCGTAGCTATATCCTGTATAGCACCACACATTCATCCCCGTCTCCTCTTTCACCCGTTTCAGTAAAGGCAGAAACTCCTCCGGACGGAAGAACGGATCACCACCGGAAAAAGTAACACCGTCCAGCAAAGGATTTGCCTTGATTTCACGGATGATGGACTGTATTTTTTCTTCCGTCAGTTCCTCCCCCGCCCCCGGATTCCAGCTCTCCGGGTTGTGGCAACCGGGACAGTGATGGGAACATCCGGCAAGATAAATAGAGTACCGGATGCCTTCACCATCAACAATCGTTTCAGGATAAGTTCCTAATAAATTCACTTCTTAAATTGAAAATTGAAAGTTGAAAATTAAAAAATTAAAGATAGAAGCCTATTAGTGAGGCCATTTTCAACTCCTTACAGGTGTTTTACGCGGTCTTGTTCTTCTGCCCGCTTGGCAGAGTTCCAAGAACTTAAATCGCCTGTCAGGTAACCGGTTATACGGCGCATACGAAGGATGCTTTCACTCTGGCACACCGGACATTTATCGAAGATAACCCCCTTGTAACCACAGTTATGGCAAGTATCTACCGGGTGGTTGATAGAGCCGTAGCCGATCCCCTCGTCGTGCATCACTTTCACAATCTTGGCGATGGCACGTACATTCTTCTGTGCTTCACCGTCCAGCTCTACATATGTGATATGTCCACCGCGCGTAATGGCGTGGAACGGAGCTTCACACTTGATTTTCTCAACGATGCTGATCGGTTCTTTCACGTCTACGTGGAAAGAGTTGACATAATAGTCGCGGTCTGTCACTCCGGGGATTTTTCCATATTTCCGACGATCCATTTTAGTGAAGCGTCCCGAAAGTCCTTCGGCAGGAGTAGCCAGAACAGAGTAGTTCAGGTTATATTTCTCTTTATATTCGTTTACCACTTTATTCATTTCCATCACAGCTTCATACAACGTGTCCCATGCTTTCTGGTTGTGTCCGTGACCTTGGCCGTAGAGAGCCACCATCGCATTGTGTCCGCCGATAAATCCGATTCCCAGCGTACCGCTGCGCAATGCGTCACCCACCTGTTCGTTCGGGTTCAAATCCCCGCCGCCTTTCCACACATTATTTCCCATCATGAACGGGAACTGACGTGCCAGGGCCGTACGCTGATACTGATAACGCTCGTAAAGCTGATCGGCTACAAGAACCGACATAGTATGTACGGATTCGATGAAAATTTCTTTTGCCTTCTGTTCAATGGCATCCTTGTTGCGTTCATCCTCTATCAGGTTTTCCGCCTTGATGCGGGCTTCGATAGCCAGTCTCGGCATATTCAGCGTAGTGAATGAAAGATTGCCACGGCCTAAAGAAGATTTTTCTCCTGCCACGTTTTCAAAAACACGGGTACGGCAACCCATCGTCGCCAATTCGTAGATGTAACGTTTCGGATCGTCCGCTTTCCATTTCTCGTTTTGGTTGAAAGGTGCGTCGAGGAACATGAAGTTAGGGAACAGCGCTTTCGCCGTAGTCTGGCAAGCCTTCAACAGCAAGTCGAAGTTGGGAGCTTCGTAACGGTCGGTCATTGCCTCTTCGATGTTTTCCGCTTTCATTGCTTTCTCAAAGTCTTTCTCCGAGTAAGAAACTCCGTCTTTCACCTTGAAAATCTGGATCGGAAATACAGGCACTTCGCCTCTTGTGCCCAATCCTTCAATGGTAGCTTTCAGCAATTCTTCGATCACCATGCGACCTTCGGCAGAAGTGTCCGTACCGTAGTTGATGGAGCTGAATACCACCTGATTACCGCCACGTGAATGCATCGTGTTGAGGTTGTGGATAAATCCTTCCATTGCCTGATGGGTATCTTTGCGGGTCTGCTGATAAGCTTTCTCAACGATACGGGCAAGGTGTTCCTTGTCTATAATGATTTGTAAAGCCACTAAAGCGATGCGCAATGTTTCGCGTTCGGCTTCGGTGGACTTGATAGACGGAAGATATTCTTTAATCAATGTGCGAATGGATTTCTCATCGGCCTGATGTCCGTTTTCCATGGCGACATAGAAATTGATGAACGATGCCAGATGCTTGCGGAAAGATTTGGCCACACCTTTTGCCATGAAGAAATCGAAAGCAGGAATTGCCTGTCCGCCGTGTTGCTCATTCTGGTTCGTCTGGAAGATAATGGTAGCCAGCGTAGCATAACTCTGGATGCTTTGCGGGGTACGGATACTGCCGTTCTTTGTGCGGAAACCGCGTTCAAAGAGGTCGTCCATATCATATTGGATACAGGTTGTCGTCTTTGTCGGATAATAGTCCAAGTCGTGGATGTGAATATCTCCCAACTGGTGTGCTTCGGCAAAACGTTTCGGCAACAAGTATTTATACGTATAATCTTTGGTTACTTCGGAAGCGAACGTCATCATCTGGCCGGCAGGCGTGTGACTGCTCATGTTGGCATTGCTCAAGTTGACATCGTTCTTGTCGATAGCAACGATGCCGTCCATCACTTGCTTCATCTGGGTTTTCTTATCGCGCTCCGTATTCCGCCATTCGCGATAAATAATATATTTCTTCGCTACTTCCGGGCGTACTTTCATCAACGACTTTTCTACTAAATCCTGAATCTCTTCTACGGTAATAGTAGGAGTTGTAAACTGACTGATTACGTTCATAGTGATGTCAGCCACCAACTGCTGCTCATCCTGAAAACCGGTTGCACTGAATGCCTTACTGATTGCATTCTTAATCTTACTGATAGAGAAATCTTCTCTTTTACCATCACGTTTGATGATACAAATTTCCGCGTAGTTCATAACTTTAACTCCCGAAAGCTTATTAAATTAAAAATTGAAAATTGAAAATTAAAAAATTCCGGCAGGTCTTCTGACTTATCTCTCCCTCGCAACACCTTCCCACACCGATGTCGATGCAGTGGCATATTGTGCGGATTCTTAGAGAATTACAGCAGCGGGTACTGTCGCCGATTCACACAGCGTTCCCTCATTGACTAAACCTCTTTTAGCTCCGAAACCGGATACAAAGATAGAAGATTATCTAATAGCTTGGTTAGCTTTTAACATTAAATTTTGGGAAACTTTTCTTTCTCGCTGATATAGAAAGTTTTCCAAAACGGAAAACTTTTTTCTGATTTTAACGCAAGAAGTATTCTGTTTTCATTCATCTTTTTTCCGGAAAACAGACATCTCACAGGACACCTATCCCCTATTGCAGCTACAAAAGTGGGAAATTATTTTCTTTTGTTCTATACAAAATCAAAGAAATATTTCTGCCTTTTAAAAATTACTACTGATTTTTTCTTTTTCACTATGTTTCCGAAAAAGGATTTTCGGAATACGAAAAAAAGAAAAGCTGCCTCGTTCATTCGAGACAGCTTTTCACTTATTCCTTAACCTTACGTTTACTCTATGAATGGCTACACGTTTTTACCTGTTACGCGAGCTACGTGCGGGCGACACGTCTTACATATTTACGCTATTCGGTTTCATACCTTTTTCAGATACGCCAACTCTTTTCTATCTGGCTAGTCCTTTTCTATCTGGCTAGTCCTTTTCTACCTTACCGTTTCTCCGGTGGCGGAAACGCAAAACTGCTTCAAGAATATCCAGCAACTTTTCCAATAATAATCTCATCCGTTTTCTTTTAAAGGTTAATAATCCGTTTTAAATACCTGTCACTAATTAATTACTATCTTTTTCCAGGCACGGATTACACAGATTAACACGGCTACTTTGCAGCAATGACAACACTAAAGACCGTGAAATCCGTGTAATCCGTGCCTAAATTATTGTATAAACAAATTCGGTTAAGCGGCCGGATCCGGAGCTTCGCCTCCTCCGCCACCAGGTTCGTTGCCGTCATCCGGGTCTTTGTCAATGACGTCGTCGGCAACAAACGAACCCGCTACATCCTTGATGTGCACAAATTCCACTCCAGTGGTCAATGCGCGGGTAGCACTTCCGTTAGCGGCACGGGTGTATTCAGGGGTAAACTGACAACGCAATGAAGTGATCTGCGAACTGCTGACCTTACTCTCCAACTCCACTCCTTTTCCTCCTGCTTTGGCAATCATAGTAAATGTCCCCAAGCCTTCGAGGCGCACCGTGCGACTGTTGAGCAACTGTTCACGCATCACCGACATCAGGTTACGAATCACGTTATGAACATCACCCGCCGTCAGCGAGGCTTTTTCTGCAATCAATTCCGCCATTTTCTGCGTATTGACCATTTTCCCGAATTTCACCAGACGGGGATAATAAAGTTTCTGTCCTTCCTTGTTGGCAAGTGTTGCCTGATAAGGTTTGTAAATTAATGGCATACTATTTTCCTTTCTTTTTTGATTGATAAATAAATAACTACTGTCTGTAACCGATTACGAAGACAAAAGTACACGAAGAGAAGAAAGCAGGGAAACACGATGTTACAACCCGTCGCAAGAGAGAACAGACAAGCACAAATTGACACGATTCATGCCTGCAAAGGCTTCTGTACAAAACAGAACCAACCGGCATAAAAAGGCGTACCTTTGTATGAGTTCATACAAAATAAACCTCTAAAAAACAGTCAATATGAAAACAGAAACAACTCCAAAAGCAGAAACAGAAAGCCGTACCCGCATACAATCCTATAGCAAAAGCCAGCTGGCCGGACTTTACCTGCCTCACATACAGTCCGCCTCGGCACGACGCACCCTCCGTAGTTGGATTGCCAAGAATACCGCACTGCAAGCCGCACTCGCCCAAACCGGATATAGCGAAAAAGCCATCCTGCTCACTCCGGCACAAGTAGGACTATTCTTCAAGTTTTTAGGAGAACCTTGAAACGACTCTTTTATAAGGAAAATCATTCGGCCAAAGACAAAACAAGGCAAAAACAAGCCAAAAACAAGGCAAAGATAAATAAGGCAAGACCAAACAAAGCGGACATTTCATCACAGATCACGCGAATCAAATTATAACTTGCTGATTGCTGTTATAAAGAATCCAAGATAATCTGTAGTGAAATGTCCGCCCATTAGATGAGAAAAGGATTATATCATTCCGGAGTACTTCCTCCCGACGGCTTCATCAAATCGACTGCCCCCCCGTTTTCCTCTATTCTCCATCTTTTTTCTTCACCTTTCCTTCCTTTTCACCAGTCTCCGGAAGCAATGTTTTATCGTCATTAAACTGAATATCAATACGAATATGATGATCATCATCAACTGTATAGCCTACATCCGCAGAATCTCCTAGAAAAAGCTTCAGAATCCAGCACAACACCTCCGGAATATTGGGAATAATCGTTGCCCTTCCAATCACACAGGAGAAAAAATTAAAGATAGTTGTCCAATTGGGTATAGGGCTCCGACCGTCGAAATTACACCTGTACACACGCCCCACGGACGAACGCGAACAATCCGAATTCTTTTCAACATATTTTTCTGAAATATTATTCAGTTGCCCCAACTTAAAAACACAATCAATCACTTTCTTTTTAACATCATCGTCGCTGTGACGTACACCGGCCATTTCTTTCTGACCATTTTCACTGTTAAAAATCACTTTTCTTTCTACCTTAGTCATTTTTTACATTTTATTTAATATTCATCTTTAAACTTCACGACAAAAGTAAGATGCTTATTTTAACATCTATGTTCAAGCATGACACATTCTATATTTTTCATCCATATTTTCACAAAAAAGAGGTTTTGGGGTACCCATTTTCTACCTTACCACTATTATCAAGAAAATAGATGAAATAAAATCTGCCAAAGAGGAAAGAAATCACTCGTTCCAAGAGCTGTGATTTGCGCTAAGAAAAGATACCTGAACTATTACTAAAAATAAATCAAGAGAATAGAAAAGCGATGTCAAATAGCGACTGTACATTTATAGCGGGTAATATCAACTTCCGGCAACTTGCTCCCTGAAGCAATTACCTTAGCAATAAACTCGTTACATTCCTCTGCCGAAAGCTTCTTCCGGCAAAAAGCATAATATAGAAAATCAAGAGTAGTCAGAAAAGTTATACCGTTCTGCAAACAATAGTCCTTTATATCCTTCAAATTACTGCTACCCAGCACATCACGGTGGTCTCTGCAATAAATCATGCAGGCACTCTCACCGTGTCCAAACGTTTTAAGTAATTGGAAATAATCTTTCAGCGATGCTCCCGTAGGGGAGAAACGTTCTTGCGTTATCTTTGAAAAATAAGAAGTATAATTATCAATCAGGGCTTTAGTCCGGTGATCTTTGGATACTTCATTATAAACCACATCCAAAATAACATATTCGTATTCGGGAAAGATGTCCGGCAACAAAGAAAATGCTTCCGCTTTCACAAAATGGATGATAACGTCAGCATCCAGTATTATTTTCGTCTTCTTCTGTTGCATGTGTGTTTATTTTGCGGAGTAACTCCCAATAATGCCCCTCTGATATTTTTTCCTGTTCAAAAAGTGAACGGGCTTTTTCGCCAAAGTCTCCGATTACCAGTCCTTCGTTTGCCGGATCATATAATGCAGTGTCATAACCGAAACACAAAGCCGAGTGTTTCACCGGTTCATCTGCCAGCGCAAGACGTGCAGCATTGGTCAGTAAACCAACATTCAGCAATCTGTAAAGCAGTGCAGAGCGGGAAACAGAAAAGTAATGTTCCAATTTCAACACTGTTGCCAATGAGATCTTTTTTGTTTTCAATTCATTTTCCGGGATAAGTTGACAAAGTCCTGTCTCCGGCATCAGCAAAGAAGAAGCAAACATATCGGCGCTCTGTTCTACGGGGTCTTTACTTCCACTACAAGGGTTGCATTTGTGCGGAGTTGGTTTACTTTCAATATACAAGTGATAGAGTTCGTGGGCAATCGTGAAATGTTGCCTGCCTCTTGAATGGGAAGAATTCACGAGCATGAACCGATGTCCGGAACCGTCTTTGAGGCACATTCCCGAAAAGTTATCGGAAAGAGGGCGGAAAATGGTCAATACATTCAATTTCAGCAACAGACTTTTCAGATTAATGGCTTCCGAAGCACTCAATCCGTTATCCGCGCGAAATTCCGCCACTTGTCTTTCTATGATGAATTTATTTGGAGCCATTTCCAATCCGTTCCATTTTAAGGTAAGACTTCACGAGATCTTTAAAATGGGCTATTTCTTTCAAATCCCCTTCTTCAACATCGGAGATACGAAAAGCAGTAGCCAGAATCTCATTGTCGGCTTCTACATTATCTTCAAACAGAAGAAACGCTTCACAGCCAAACAAATCAGCAATCTTCTCTAACAAATGAAAAGGCACTTCACGAACACCGCTTTCATAGTTACTATAAGCCGACCGCTCCACACCGATAGATTTCGCTACCTGCTCCTGCGTAAAACCGGATAATTCTCTGGTTTTCTTCAAGTTCTCTCCGACAATCTGATTCATGGTTTTCATTAGTCACCTCCTTTATTCTGTGGCAAAAGTAATTCTAAAATAAATAATAAACAAGTTTTGCCACAGATAAGTTTAATCTTCCGCCATTTACTTTTTCTCACATAGCACTCAATCATGACTCAATCGTTTCAACGTCTTTTTATGGTTCACGCTTGGACAGCTATTACATTACCTGCTCTCTATCTTTGCCCCATAATCAAATCATTAAAACGAATCAAAATGACTGAAACTGAAAAAAATCATTCCTTCCAACGAGTACAGCTAATGAAGCAAGCTGCCGTCATCCGGCAAAACAACGGTATGAACCGGCACGATGCACTCGTCACGGCTCACCGGATAGGAGCTCTCATCCGGCAGATGCATCACGGAAATGTCTGTTTCCGCTACACCAAACAGGATGGAACCATCCGACACGCCACCGGTACCCTCACCGGATATGAACATAGTTTCCACCGTCCGTATCTACCCAAACCGGAAAATACGTTCGTTGTCTACTATGACATCGAAGCCAAAGGCTGGCGCACCTTTCACGCTGAAAATTTTCTGGATATCGAAACGAACAGGCAAGACAGCAACAAGTAAAAATGAATCTGCAAAAGAATGGAATGAACGGACAGGAACGAAAAGAATGGGAGGCGCTTTGCAGGCAGTATAACGTAGATTCGCTATATGAGGCTATTCAAGGCTGCCGGGAAGAACTGGAGTTTCTGATTCATTGTGCCGAACGGCTCGAACCTCATACGGAGGAGGAGGAAGAAACGCCGTTTAACACATACAGACCACAGCGTTTCTCCGTACCAGAAAACGCCGTTTAACAGATGGAGGAAACGCCGTTTCTCCCCGCATGATTCAGAAAAACGATTATTTTTTAACAGAGTATAATTTTATTAACATTATCAATATCAAGTATGGAAAATTGGAGATTTATTGAAGAAAACCCCGACTATATGATTTCAGATCACGGACGGGTATTGAGTTTCAAGGGCAGATCAAAGTTGATCCTTTGTGCCAAAATCATGGGGACCGGTTACGAAACTGTCATACTGCCGAATAAAGGTGTTTGTATCGAATACAAAATTCATCGTTTGGTTGCCAAAGCATTCATCCTCAACCCGGAGCAGCTGCCACAGATTAACCACCTCGACGGCAATACGATGAACAACCACGTGTCAAACCTCGAATGGTGCGATGCATACACCAATATGATGCACGCCATCCGGACGGGATTACGACGTACGGGAGTGGGAT
Source organism: Bacteroides sp. BFG-606 (assembly GCF_024788145.1). NCBI lineage: Bacteria > Pseudomonadati > Bacteroidota > Bacteroidia > Bacteroidales > Bacteroidaceae > Bacteroides > Bacteroides sp. BFG-606. The sequence goes on from NZ_JANUIL010000001.1 coordinate 6,254,416, forward strand.
CTCATCAAACACCTTTCGCCGTTACGGATGCAACGGGGAAAGTATTGCGTGCCTACCCGTCTATGAAAGAAATGGTCAGAGAGGAACGTCTGAAGCCTGCGCACCGAAACTGGCTTATCCTCCAACTAAAGCATCCGGACCGCGTGAAACAACATGCCTTGCGTGTGCAACATCATCGGGGAGATGCTTTTATCATGGTTCAGACAAGGCCTGATCTGATTACAGTGCTTAATCGGCCCACCATACCTAATCAAACAACAACGCCGCCGATGGATGCTCCCTTCTCTCCGGTGCTCCATTCAGTAACAAAGCAATATTACCGCCAACTGTCCAAAGAGGAGGCTATTGCGTTCGGAGTTATCTCACCTGCCGTCTGCAAACAGGAAAGGAGGATTCTGCCATGAAAGACACGATCATCATCCACTGTTCCGCCACTCGTGCGGGACAGGATTTTACCGCTATCGACATCGACCGCTGGCATCGTCAACGTGGTTTCCGTTCTATCGGTTATCATTTCGTCATCCGTCTCGACGGTACGATTGAACCGGGAAGAGATGTTGCTCTCGATGGAGCGCATTGCACGGGTTGGAACCATCGGTCTATCGGTATCTGCTACATTGGCGGATTGGACAGGAACGGCCGGCCTGCCGACACACGAACGGAAGCGCAACGTGAAGCGCTCGTCCGGCTGGTAGAAGATTTGCGCCTTGTCTTCCCTTCTCTGAAGCAGGTGATAGGGCATCGGGACACCAGTCCTGACCTCAACGGAGACGGCATTATCTCACCTGACGAGTATATAAAATCCTGCCCCTGCTTCGATGTAAAAGCAGAATTTATTCAGTAATAATCAACCATTTACAACCAGCATTTTATCATCATGGCCCGTATTTCCAAACCCGGATTAGATTATTTCCCCCTCGATGTCAATTTTCTGCAGGACAGAAAAGTACGCCGCATCTCCTGTCGCCACCACGCGGCAGGGATTGCCGCACTCACTTCGCTGCTCTGCCTCATCTATAAAGAAAAAGGTTATTATATTTTGTGGAACAAAGACACTCTTTTCGACATCGCCCAGGAAGCGTGTTGCGGGGAGGAGGAAATGCAGGCCATCATTGATGATTGCCTGGCAGTGGGGCTGTTCGATGATCTTATATATAAGGAGTATGGCGTACTGACTTCACAAGCGATTCAGGAACAATATCATAAAATCATCACCGACAGCCGGAGAAAATATAAATTGCCCCTGGAACATTTCTGGATTATCAAGGAGGAGAGTAGTGAAATAGAACCGGAAAATACGGATGACTCCGGCAAAGATGTTACAAAACCCCATGAATTTGCTACAACAATGCCACAAACAAAAGAAGAAACGGATACAGATATCAAAGGTAAACAGGAAAGGAATATGGAAAATGAAATCAAATCTGAAATAAAAAAAGACATAGAGACAGAGAGGGAAGGAAAAGACGGAAAGGAGAATGAGAGGAGCATGCCGCCCGTTCCGTCAAACAGCGTTTTTCAGGCTTCGCCTGTCGTTGTAGAGGGTTTGTCTTTGGATAAATCGATTGGAAAAGAAACGGTTTCGGAAGGGATGCAAGCGGGAGGAGGCTCGGAAGCTATACTTCTACTTAATATGCAAACTATCGGCATCCGGAACGAACAGACCGTAAAAGCGATTGTCGCCCTTGCCCGACGTAAAGAATTGGGAGGCCCCGGCGGTATTTTATGGAAAATTCTCAGTTCCCAATACCGCCCTACCCTACTCAAAAAGAATGAACCGGGTGATTACATTCTTTGGGCACTCAATCATCCGACGGAATTTGAAAACACCTACAACGGGACACTGAAAAAGCTAATCAGGGGAAGATAAAGCGGAAAAGTCTGCCTATAATTTTTATTTTTACTGCAAAAGGGATGGAAAACCAAGAATTATCGTACCTTTGTAGTACGAAGAAAAAGCCTCTTTTTTATGTATAAAGAGAAACGTCTCTTTGCAAAACATAAAAAGAAGCGACCCAAAACAATGAGTAAATTTATCAATCCGTTCACCGACTACGGATTCAAACTAATATTCGGCAGAGAAGTGTCTAAGGATTTATTAATCGAATTTCTGAACGACCTGCTCGAAGGTGAACGAGTGATAACGGACTTACAGTTTTTGAATAATGAGCAATTGCCGCTCTATCCGGAAGGACGAGGTATTATCTATGATGTATATTGCACCACGGACACAGGCGAAAGAATCATCGTTGAAATGCAGAACCGTATGCAAAGCAACTTCAAAGAACGCTCGATTTATTATTTATCGCGTGCCATCGTCAATCAAGGAAGGGTAGGCAATGAATGGAAGTTTGAAATAAAAGCCGTATACGGAGTTTTCTTGATGAATTTCATTATCGACAAGAACATAAAACTCCGCACGGATGTTATTCTAAGTGACAGGGAAACAGGAGAACTCTTCTCGGATAAATTCCGGGAAATCTTTATCGCCCTCCCTCTCTTCAACAAAAACGAAGAGGAATGCGAAACGAATTTTGAACGTTGGATTTATATATTAAATAATATGGAAACTTTAAAACGCATGCCGTTCAAGGCACGAAAAGCTGTCTTCGAGAAATTGGAAGATATCGCTGATGTGGCTTCTATGTCTCCGGAAGACAGGGAGCGATACGACAATAGCGTCAAAGTGTACCGAGATTATTTGGTGACAATGGATGCAGCTGAACAAAAAGGAATAAAAGAAGGTGCACAAGAAACCCAGTTGAAAATAGCCCGGAACATGAAAGCCAAAGGGATAGACAACCAATCTATCGCCGAATGTACCGATTTACCTTTAAGCATAATCGAAGAATTATAAAGTAATCGGATTCATAAAGGCACTATTTACCAACCAACCGTTTACGAACGAAGAAAATAAAAGAGGTGAGCTCCCTTTACAGGGTAGCCCACCTCTTTCTCTTCATACACAAACATTCAAATTATCAGGTTTCAGGTGTTCGTCAATATAACGGATGCCGTCCATCTTAAAAAGCCCCCGCAGAAGCGTATAGTTCAACATACGCTGCACCAGGTACGGAGTACCTTGCAAACTGCTCTGGTAGATGACCTCCTGCAAATCCGGTGCAAAGCGGTCGGGATCGACTCCGGGAAGCAGATAACCGCAAATCCTGCAATGCGTCAAGACATCAATCAACTGCTGCAACCAGAAAGCCTCCTCCCGCTCGAAAGCAGCACGGTATTCCCTGTCGGCGGCAATATCGAGCAACAACTTTTTTCCCAACGAATGAAGCAGGGTGAGATAGCCGTCCACTGTGATGAAAAGCGCCTCCATACACGAGCTGTCCATCCGTATCTGTTGTTGCTCGATCCGGCTTCTGATTCCTTTGGCAAAATCAGAAAGACAGATACGGAACAGGCTCGTTTTGCTAGGAAAGAGCTTGTAAAGCGTCCGCTTCGACATCTTCATTCCCCTGGCTATATCATCCATCGTCAACCCGTCGGCACCATGCAGGTACATTTCCCGTTTGGTGTAGTCGAGTATCCGGCAACGCAGTGTTTCTGGATTCATACATACCTCCCTACATACGGCCGCCACCCAATGCCTGATACAAAGTGATCACGCCCTGAATTTCGGTAAAGCGGTTCGCCACTTGCGACAGTTGCGCATTGAGCAATGTCTGTTGGGCGGTCAGTACTTCCAGATAAGTGGTGTTGCCATGTTTCATCAAGAGGCTTGTGCTCTTGGCTGCCGTTTGCAGGGAAGCCACCTGTTTGTTGTAGTAGTCGGCTTTCTCGCGGGCAGTCTGGTACTGCACCAGTGCCTCGTTCACTTCCACGCCGGCATTCAGCAAGGCCTGTTCGAAACTAAGGCGGGCTTCCTCCTGTTGGGCTTTCGCTATTTTCAGTTGGGCGATATTCACTCCTTTATTAAACAAAGGCTGCGTCAGGGAAGCCACGGCAGAGGCCAGAAACTTACCCGGGTTGACAATCATGCTCCCGCCACTGTTGGTCCATCCTGCACTGCCGCTCAACGTGATGGAAGGATAGAAAGCGGCACGGGCGGCATTCGTTGTATAGAAAGCCTGTGCCAACGAAAATTCTGCGCTACGCACATCAGGACGGTTGGCAAGCATCTGCAAGGGAACACCCACGGAGAAGTTTTCCGGCAACTGCTGATTTCCCAGTTTGCCGCGCTGTATTTTGTGGGGAGTTTCTGCCAGTAAAAGTGCCAGTGAGTTTTCCGCCTGATTGATTTGCTCTTTCAGGTCGAGCACGGTGGTACATATATTGAAGTAGGTAGCCTCCGTCTGCGCCAGTCCCGCTTCATTCACCATCCCGGCCTTTTTCATGGCACGGGTGGCATTCACACTTTCTTTCCAGGCAGCTTCGGTAGCCACAGCTATCTCATACTGCGAATCGAGCATCAACAACGTGTAATACGTGTTGGCAACAGATGCTACCAACTGCGTCTTGACAGCCTGTTCATATTCCTTGCTCTGTTCGTAGGCAGCTTTCGCGCGACGCTTCGCTGTTGTCACCTTTCCAAAAATATCCAGTTCCCACGAAGCAGTCACGGGCAGCGAATAAGTTTGTGTAGCCTTTCCACGGTCGAAGCTGCTGGCAGCTCCTTCCGGCGAAAGAAACAAAGAAGGCAGATAAGACAGTTTGGACGTCAGCAGCGTGGCTTCCGCTTCTTTCACACGCAAATGGGCAGTCTGCATATCGGTGTTGCGCAAGAGTGCCGAGTCCACCAAATTCTGCAGATAAGGGTCGGTAAAGACCTCCCGCCACGAGAGGTTGCCGAAGTTTGCCGTATCGGCGGCAGCAACGGACCCGCTGCCGTAAAGTCCTTCGGGAACTTCCGATACCGGTTTGTATTTATTGTAGATACCGCAACTGCTCAATATAAGCGTTGCTGCGGACAGAATGATTATTTTTCTCATTGGTTCTTATTTTAATTCAGGAACGGATTATTTCGGTTTTATTTTAATTAGGCACGGATAATGCGTTCTTATTTTAATTAGGCACGGATTACGCGGATTACACGGTTTTAAAAGATTGCGCAGCCAAAACTGTGTAATCCGTGTAATCCGTGCCTAAAAAACTTTAATCATCAATTATTCTTTTCCAGCTTTAGATTTTTCTTCCTCGCTCACTTTGATTTCTTCTTCAATCTGCCAGTCATGCGTCGGCCTGCTCTGCACGGGACGCAAACGTTCCTGCAACCACTGGAAAGCGATAAACAAAGTAGGCACGATGAAGAGCAACGCCAGTGTACCGATGGTCATACCGCCTACTACACCCGTACCCAATGAACGGTTACCGTTGGCTCCTACTCCACTTGACATCATCAGCGGGAACAGACCGAAAATCATCGTCAACGCCGTCATCAAAATCGGACGCAGACGGGCTTTAGCCGCACTGACCGCAGAAGCAATCAGCCCCATGCCTGCTTTACGACGTTCAGCAGCATATTCCGTCAGCAAAATAGCCGTCTTCGCCAGCAGACCGATCAACATAATCAAACCTGTCTGCAGATAAATATTATTCTCCAGTCCGAACATCCGGGCGAAAAGGAAGCTACCCATCAATCCGCAAGGCACACTCAAAAGAACAGCGAACGGAATAATGAAGCTCTCGTAGAGCGCACTCAAAATAAGGTAAATCATCAGGAAGCAGATACCGAAGATAATCACTGTCGTACCGCTTTGCTGGTTTTCCTCACGGGTGATACCTCCGTAATCATAGCCGTAACCTTTCGGAAGAGACTGTTCGGCAGTTTCCTGCACAGCCTTGATGGCGTCTCCCGTACTATATCCGTCGGCCGGCATCGCATTTACCGCAATGGAGTTGTACATATTGAAACGGCTCAATGATTCCGCACCGTAGCTACGGGTCAGCGTAACGAACTGGCTCAACGGCGCCATCTCTCCATTCGACATACGCACAAAAGCATTATCGAGCGAAGTTTCGTCCAAGCGGAACACCGGATCGGCCTGAATCATGACACGGTACACTTTAGAGAAGCGGTTGAAATTGGACACATACTGCCCACCGTAATAACCGGACAGCGTACTCAACACAGCGTCGGGCGTGATACCTGCACGCTTACATTTAGCTGCATCCACCTCTACCGTCCACTGCGGATAGCGCACATCGAATGTCGAATAAGCCATCGAGATTTCAGGCCGCTGATTCAAGGCTCCCAAATATTGTTGGGTAGTGGTGAAGAACTCTTTCACATCACCGCCCATCTTATCCTGCATATGAAGTTCGAGTGCATTACCCATACCGTATCCCGGAATCATACCCGGAGAGATGGCGAACACACTGGCATCCTTTATATCAGCCGTACGCGCATATACCTGACCGATCACCGACTGCACATTGTCCTCATCCTCCGGACGTTCGTCCCACGGTTTCAATTTGAGAATCAACATACCGAACGAACTACCCTGTCCTGCCAACAATCCGTAACCCGCCACTTTCTGCACGTGTTTCAGTTGAGGTATTTCCATCAAGCGTTTTTCAATACGCCCCATCACTTCATTCGTTGTTGCCAGCGAACTGCCTGCCGCCGTACTCACATTAACAAAAACAACCCCTTGATCCTCGTCGGGTACCAGACTGGTCTTTGTGGTATTCATCAGGAACACAAGCAACACTACGGAACAAGCCAGCAAAGACCATGTCAGCCATCTGCGCTTGATAAAGAACAATACAATCGTCTTATATTTATCCACCATCACATCGAAAGACGAATTGAAAGCCTTACGGAAACGTGCCGCAAAGTTGTTCTTCTGCGTTCCGTCTTCATTAATATAAGGTTTCAGCAGCAGTGCACACAAAGCCGGACTCAAAGTCAACGCATTGACTGCGGAAATACCCACCGCAACCGCCATCGTCAGACCGAACTGCGTATAGAACGTACCGGAAGTGCCGCCCATGAAGGACACCGGAATAAACACCGCCATAAACACCAGCGAAGAGGTGACAACGGCATTACTGATTCCTTTCATAGCGTCGATACTTGCCATATACGATGACCTATAGCCCACATCGAACCGCGCCTGCACCGCCTCGACGACAATAATGGCATCATCCACCACCGTACCGATAACGAGCACCAACGCAAACAAAGTCAATAGGTTGATACTGAATCCGGCTATCGCCATGAAAGCAAACGTGCCCACCAGCGAAACTACAATTCCAACCAGCGGAATCAACGTAGAACGGAAGTCCTGCAAAAAGACGTACACCACAAGGATAACCAATATGATAGCCTCAATCAATGTCTTCACTACCTCATGAATGGAAGCGAACAGGAAGTCGTTGGAGCTCATCATCTGCGTCAGTTCCACTCCTTTCGGAAGCTCCTTGCGCGCCTCGTCGAGAAATTTGTCAATGTTCCGGTTTACTTCGGTCGCATTGGAACCCGCAGTCTGGAACACCATGCAGGATATACCCGGATGACCATCCATACCACCATGGTAAGCATAGCTGTCCTGTCCCAGTTGTATATCGGCAATATCCTTCAGTTTCAAAACCTCACCATTATCGGTAGAACGGATAACGATATCCCCGAATTCTTCAGGAGTAATCAAACGTCCCTTGTATTTCATCGTATACTGATACGTTTCATTGGAGTTCTCACCGAACGAACCGGTAGCCGATTCGATATTCTGCTCGGCAAGCACACCGGTAATATCAGACGGAATCAGTTTATACTGCGCCATCACATCCGGCTTCATCCAAACACGCATACTATATTCACCGCCCATAATCATCATATCGCCCACACCGGAGATACGAAGGATTTGAGGTTTCAGGTTGATGCTGATATAGTTGGACAGGAAGTTCTCGTCGTAACTCTCGTCCGGACTGGACAGGGAGAACATCTGCAAAATACTCGTCTGACGCTTGGAAGTGGTCACACCGACTTGGGTTACCTCCGCCGGAAGCTGCCCCGTAGCGCGCGATACACGGTTCTGCACATTGACAGCCGCCATATCGGGGTCTGTGCCCTGCTTAAAATAGACGGTGATGCTCACCGAACCGGCATTGGTGGCGGAAGAAGTCATGTAGGTCATGTCTTCCACTCCGTTGATCGCCTCTTCCAAAGGCGCAATAACACTCTTCTGCAATGTTTCCGCACTGGCGCCATAATAGGTGGTACTCACCATAATGGTAGGCGGAGCAATATCAGGATACTGCTCAACGGGCAGAGTGAACAGCCCGATGATACCCACTACGACAATCGTGATAGAGATGACTGCCGATAATACGGGGCGTTCTATAAAGGTTCTTAAATTCATGAATGATTCCTCCTTGGTTTAATTTTCAGTAGTAGTTACCGGAGATGATGGAAGCCTGGTCTGCTTGTGCTGCATCTGCCTGTGCTGCATCTGCTTGTGCTGCCGAAGCTGATGATGCCGTCTTTGCCTTGATAGGAGTGCCTTCACGAAGTAAACCTACTCCTTCTGCTACAATCACATCTCCCGGCGCCAACCCTTCATCTACAATAAATTCACGGCCGCCATTGATGCGGGTCACTTGTACCTGACTCGATTGCGCCTTGCCGTCCACTACTTTATACACATATCTCTTATCTTGTATTTCGAAAGTGGCAGCCTGTGGAATGGTCAGTGCACCTGTTTTTTGAACAGGAACAATCACGTTCCCCGCACCACCGCTATGCAATAACCCTTCCTTGTTCGGGAAAACTGCACGTAGGCTGACCGTACCCGTCGAACGGTCGATCACTCCACTGATAGATTCAATCTGTCCCCGTTCGGAATAGGCTGATTTATCATTCAGTTGCAGGTCGATAGCAGGCATATTTTTCAGTGCTTCCTCTTTAGAACCATATTGACGGATCAGTCCCAGTAATTGGTTTTCCGTCATGGAGAAGTAGACGTACATATCCGAATTGTCGGAAACGGTAGTCAACGGCTGGGCAAGAGCGGAACTTACCAAAGCTCCTACACGGTAAGGCAACGTGCCTACCACTCCGTCGGCCGGACTTTTCACAACCGTATAAGAAAGATTATTGCGGGCGCTCACTTCCTGCGCCTTGGCCTGTGCCAACTGTGCTTTGGCAGCCAACAGGGAGTTTTTTGCCGTACTCAAATCGAAAGAGGAAACTACATTCTCTTTATACAGTTCCTCTTTACTGTCATACGTCAGTTGCGCCGTAGCCAGAGAGGCTTTGGCTGATTCAACGTTTGCCACTGCCGTCTGCAAAGCAGCTTCATACGGCACTTGGTCGATGATGAACAATGTCTGTCCGTTCTTTACGCGCTGGCCTTCCGTCACGCAGACTTTAGTCAGCGTACCACTTACCTGGGGATAAATATCAATATCCTGACGTCCGCGGATGGTCGCCGAGTAGGTGCTCGAAATCATCCGGTCGACCGGAGAAACGGTCATCACTTCGTATTCTGTTTCCATTTGTGCCGGAGGAGCTTGTTTACAGCCTGTAGCAACTACCACACAGCAGAGCAACAATAGCCCTTGCTTCACTTTACATACCTTTTTACTCATTTTCTGTTACCTATTAAATATTTTTGAACGCGGCAAAGGTAGACTGTTTTCTTCATTGAAAACTGGACATAGTGTATTCAGTTTTGTTCATTTTTGGAACATTAAAACCGATATTTAGTGAAAAAGTCCTATTTTTGTACCCAAAATAAGAAGAACAATGGAACAAAAAAACTCTAACCTAGCCATCCTCCGTGAACCGTTCGTTGCCGGAATGGACGAAAACCTGTCGCCAATTATGCATCGCCTGTGGAAACTGGAAGGGGGTGCCATCTATTTTTGCAGAAGCGGGTGGGCCCATGTCACGATCGACTTGAAGGACTATGAAATAGTAGAAAATACTCAAATCGTGCTTTTGCCGGGAACGATTATCCGTATCAACGGCAGCAGCAGCGATTTCACTGCTTCTTTCTTCGGATTTCCCAAAGAAATGTTTCGCGAAGCCTGCCTGCGGTTCGAACCGATTTTCTTCCGGTTCATGAAAGAAAAACCATGCTATAAACTACCGGAAGAAAATACCGGAGCCATCAACAGCTTGATACATGCCGCAATGGTCATATACAACGACCGTGAAAACCGCTTCCGTAACCAGATTGCCAAAAATCACCTCCAATCGTTTATGCTGAATATCTATGATAAGTGCTACCGCCACTTCGACCGTCAGGAAATTGAAGGAGGAAGCCGGCAGGATGAAATCTTCAAGAATTTCATCGCACTGGTACACGAAAACTGCATTTCTCAACGAGAAGTGACTTTCTATGCCAACAAACTGTGCATCTCCACCAAATACCTGACAGGTATCTGCAAAAGCGTGACGCGCGACTCCGCCAAAAAGATTATTGACGACTTTGCCATCCTCGAAATCAAAGTATTGCTCCAATCCACCGAACTGACCATTCAGGAGATAGCCGACCAACTTGGTTTTCCCGACCAGTCGTATTTGGGGAGGTACTTCAAGCGGCACGAGGGGATGTCGCCGAAGGAATATCAGAGTAAGTATTCTATGTAATAAAAAAACAAAAATAGCACAGATAGGCGAGCGTGGTGTATTTTTTCTGCCTATACACCACCGCGCCTGAATTACTCTGTACTTTCATTGTCCTGTAATCCCTGATAAAGCCTACTTTCCAGTTCTTCGATGGAAGGCAATCCAGATTTTATATCTTGAGGGATTGATTTACCCAACTCATAATCAGAAATACCTATTGGTTTGTGCACGTCACGTAAAGCATATTCAGCCATAATACGATCTTTGTTCTGGCAAAGAAGTAAACCAATCGTCTGATTATCCCCTTCCCGACAAAGAATATCATCTACAGCGGAACAATAGAAATTCAGTTTGCCGATATATTCGGGCTGAAAGTCACCTTTTTTTAACTCCACGACTAAATATCTGTGCATAAACACATTGTACATAAGGATGTCAATATAGAAATCATTGCCGGACACTTCGATGTGATATTGTCTACCCATGAAGGCGAAGCCTGCTCCCATTTCGAGAAGGAACTTTTCAATATGTTTAACCAACCCTAACTCTACATCTCTTTCGTTGTATTCGTCAGTGAAAGTCAGCATATCAAAGATATAGGGGTCTTTTAAGGTTTCTTTTACCTGCTTGGCTTGTATTTCAGGAAGAGTGGTATCGAAGTTGTTTGCCAATGCTCCGTAGGTATGGTAGTAGTCCTGATTGATCGCTTCGATTAAGAAATTACGACTCCAGCCACTCTTTAAACATTGAATCATATACCAATAGCGAGCTTTCAGGTCCTTTACCCGTTGTATTAAAATGATGTTGTGTGACCAGCTTAATTGCTTTATCGGCAATACTATGGAAGCTGCCTGCAAATGCGCAACCGCTGGTTGCGCATTTGTAAGTTGCTGATTATATTCATTATAGAATTGAATCATCACCTGACAGTTTCTTTTTGAGAAGCCCTTCACTTTCGGATAATCATTCTTCAGGTCATTGGCAAGCTGTTCAAGCGCATTGTTTCCCCAGCCTATCTGTTTCTGGCTTTCACAAAGAAGTTTGCCGATGTCCCAATACATAGAAAGCATTTCTTCATTAGCAGAGTAAATCGCTTTTTTTTGTGCGAGTGCCACCCGTGCCTTGACTTGTTTAAGCAAAGTAGCGTAGTTAAATATACTATTCTGAATTTCCATTAATTATTTTTCATTTTAGATTAAAGACATTATAGGTTATTCCTACCCAAACATCATTCAGCCGATTGCCCCAAAGCAAAGAAACCTTTCTTCATAATAAAGTGACAAATATAATGATAATTAAAGAATTACGGATGTACTATCCGATAAATCTGTTTGCTTTTTCCGCCATGTCACAACTTCTGTCACAAGAACAAACGGATTATACTAATTAGTGTTTACGACACAACACAGATTGTTAACAGATCTGTAATACTATCTTAATCTGCCTTGTATTCCTTTGCACCGTGAAACAAAACACTGGTGTGAATAACTTTATTGCATTTAATAAATTTAAAGAAGCAAGGTAAAAGATTATGAAAAGAAACAAATGGCTGCTTTCTCTGTCGATTGGGCTCTTGTGCTGTGGCTCTGCATACGCACAGACAACAGTGAAAGGAAAAATAACGAGTGAAGGTGGGGAACCGTTAATCGGGGCTACCGTAGCTGTGAAAAATTCGACAGACGGCACGGTGACCGACATTGATGGAAACTACTCCCTGAAGACTAAAAAAACATTGACTCAAAAGGATTTGCTTGTATTCAGTTATGTAGGATATAAAACGCTACAGAAGAACTATGCAGGCAACACGATGAATGTTAAACTGGCAGAAGAGTCGCAACAACTGAATGATGTGGTGGTGACTGCCTTGGGGATTAAACGTGAAGAAAAAGGATTGGGATATGCCACGGAAACCGTGAAAGGGGATATGATTACGAGCGCCCTGCCCACCAACTGGTCGACGGCACTGAACGGTAAGGTAGCCGGATTGAGTGTTATCTCTTCCGGTGGCCCGCTCAATTCGAGCCGTATCTCGCTGCGGGGGGACGTCTCCCTGAACCAGAACGGAAATGACGCATTGGTGGTAGTGGACGGTGTACCGATGAGTAGTCCGATGACCAATCCGGGTGTTGCCTACGGTGCAGGTTCAAACAGCGAACTTTCCGTGGACTATGGTAACGGATTCTCCGACATCAATCCGGATGATATCGAAAGCATCCAAGTATTAAAAGGAGCCAGTGCGACAGCCTTGTACGGTACGCGTGCAGCCAATGGCGTGATTATGGTGACTACCAAATCGGGAGCGGGTGCACCCAAAGGTATCGGTGTGTCTTACAGCGGTAATTTCAGTATTGACGATGTGATGAGATGGCCCGATTACCAGTATGAATTCGGACAGGGATTGCCAAGTAATATCGGTCCGGCAGGTTCTATCTACGAAGGCCAGCCCTATTACTCTTACGGGAAAGCGGAAGACGGCAGTTACGCAAGCACCAGCGGAACCAGTAGCGCCTACGGAGCACGCTTCGACGCCAACAGGTTGTTCTACCAATATGACCCTGTGACACAGGATCGTGCTTCTGTAGCCACTCCCTGGGTAGCGTACAAAAACAACCGCAAAGATTTGTTCCAAACGGGATATACCCTGACCAACTCAATAGCCTTGACCGGAAAATCCGACCGGGGCAGCGTGCGGGCGTCCATCACCCACACCAAGAACGAATGGATTCTCCCCAATACAGGTTTCCAGCGTATCACCGCCATGATTTCCGCCCAACAGCAGATTTCGAGGGCACTGCGCATTAATTTCAAGTCGAGTTATACGTACCGCAAGCTCAACAACACGCCTGCACTGGGATATAACAGTAATTCTATCTCCTACTTCCTTATCTTCCAGAATCCGAATGTCAACCTCGACTGGTTGCGTCCGATGTGGCGTACCGGACAGGAAAATGTGAAACAGCTCCAACCGTACAGCTCATTTATCGGAAACCCGTATGTCATTCTGTACGAATCTGAAAATCCTTCGGAGAAACACAGTAATGTATCATCCGTTTCTGCCAATCTGCGCATCAATAGTAAATTCGATTTCATGATCCGGTCCGGTATCCAGTTGTCAGCAGACCAACGCGAACAGCATCGTCCTATCAGTGACGTGGTTTTCGGAAACGGATTTTTCAAGAAGCAGAATGTGTTCGATTATGAATTAAACAGCGATGCTTTATTTACTTACCATGATTCATTCGCCAACGGATTGCGTGTCAACGCTTCGGCAGGTGGAAACATGATGCAACAAAGCTACGATATGTTGGCTGCCTCGGTGGTAGGATTGATTACGCCGGGAGTATACAAACTGGCAAACGGCGTTTCCAACCCGAACGTGCAGACGGTTATCAAAAAGAAAGCGTTGAACAGTCTTTATTTCACGGCCAATTTCTCGTATAAGGATAAACTGTTTCTCGATGTCACCGGGCGCAATGACTGGTCGTCTACCCTGCCGAAAAGCAACCGTTCTTTCTTCTATCCGTCGGTCAGCGTCAGTGCAGTGATGAACGAGTGGTTCACGTTGCCGGAACAGATCAGTCTGTTGAAAGTGAGAGGTTCGCTGGCACAGGTCGGCAACGACACAGACCCTTACAAGACATCGCCCTATTATGGCACGAGCGATTTTCCCGGATCGGCCATCGTATCTTCTACGCTCTATAATCAGGATTTCAAACCGGAGATTTCGACTAATTACGAAACGGGATTCGACTTCCGTATGTTTCACAACCGCATCGGACTCGATTTCACGTTCTACTATAACCGCACCAAAAACCAGATTCTGGATGCTCCGATGGACCCGACCACAGGTTACAGCAAAGCTACCATCAATTCGGGATGTGTCCGCAACCGCGGTTACGAAATCCAGTTGGACGTTACTCCGGTAGTCAGCAGGGATTTCCGCTGGAACGCTACTTTCACTTGGTCTAAGAACGAGAACCGGATTCTCTCACTGGCGGAAGGGGCGGATGAGAACCAGTTAATCAGCAGTATCGGTAGTGTATCTATCATCGGACGTGTGGGTGGAACCACGGGCGACCTCTGGGGATATAAACTGGTACGCGACCCGGAAGGAAATGTGGTCATCAACGACAACGGATTGCCCGAACGTTCGGGAGAGATCGAATACGTCGGCACGGCCTATCCGAAATGGAAAGCCGGACTGTACAACGAATTTTCTTACAAGAACTTCACGCTTAGCGTCCTGCTCGACGGACAGGTGGGAGGTAAAATGTACTCGCACTCGCACCACAAAATGACGGAACAGGGAAAACTGCAACATACCCTGAACGGACGTCTGCCGGGAACGGAATTTTATATGTCGAAAGACGACCCGCGCATCGCTGCCGCCGGACTTTCACCACAAGACGGGATGTACATGATTGCCCCGGGAACGGTGAAGAACGATGACGGAACTTACTCGCCAAACACCAAAGTGGTGACCGTGGAAAGTTATTATAAGGAATACTACCGGATGGCAAATGTGGAAACTAACACGTTCGACACTTCATTCCTCAAGCTGCGCGAAATGAGACTGGAGTACAAGTTGCCGAACAGTACACTGAAGAAAACACCGTTCAGCAAAGCATCGGTGGCACTCTACGCACGCAACCTATTCTGTATCACCGACTATCCTTTGTTCGACCCCGAATCTGCCGCCCTCAACGGAAGTTCGATGGTGACCGGTGTGGAGACGGGCTCACTGCCTACGGCACGCACTTTCGGACTGAATATTAACGTATCTTTTTAAACACTGACTTATGAAAACCTGTAAACTTTTCAAAAATATAGTATGGGGAATGACTTTGTGCGGAGCTCTCTGCACGACTTCCTGCACCAGCTTCGACGAACTCAATACAGACCCCACCCGCATGGATGAGGTGAATCCCGGCACTCTGCTCAACCCGATTTTATACGAAACATCGGTCTACAACTGGAAACGCTACAACAGCTATACCTACGACCTGATGCAATGTGCCGTATCTACCAGCAGTACCAACGGTGTGGGATGGTGGTATATGACGGACAGCGAAGGAGACGGCACATGGACTACTTATTATAAATGGATCAACAACGCCAAAGAGATGATGCGCCTCACCGGAAAATTGCCGGAAGCCTCCAAACAACCCAACTACGATGCTATATCGCTGACTTTGCAATGTTGGCTATACCAGATTCTGACGGATGCCTTCGGTGATATTCCGATGAGCGAAGCTTGCTCCGCCGACGAGGGAATACTTGCACCGAAGTTCGACACCCAGCAGCAGGTGTACCAACAGATTATCGACAATCTGAAAACTGCCAACGAGTTGTTCGACAAAGCTAACGGGTTGATCTACAACCAATCGGGCGAGATGTTGTACAAGACGTCCAAAGGGGATGCAACCGGTATTTTGAAATGGAAGAAGTTCTGCAACTCGCTCCGTCTGCGTGCACTGCTTCGGGTGATCGACGTACCGGAATTCAACGCGAAGCAGGAGCTGCGTACCATGCTGACCGATCCCGCCACTTATCCGGTATTCGAATCGAACGATGATGCCGCCCTGCTTGCCATCAGCGGAACTTATCCGGAGGAAGCTCCGCTCACCCGTCCGCAGGATTTCACTTCTTATGTTCAGATTTCCGAGTTCTTTGTCAATCTGCTGAAAGGTTGGAACGATCCTCGTCTGCAGGTGTATGCAACACAGGTCACCCTCCCCGACCAGACTAAAGATTATGTGGGTTTACCCAGCGGTTATCAGACGTTACCTTCAATCACTACTTCGGGACTGAATCAGGAAATGGCGAAAGCACCTATGAAACTTGCCATGATGCCTTATGCCGAAGTGGAATTCATCAAAGCGGAATTACTGAAAAAAGGAGTGATCGACGGAGGAAGCAACGCTGCCAAAGAGGCTTATCAGAAGGGAGTGCAGGCGGCTATCGAACAGTGGGGACAGAAAATGCCTGACCATTATTTTGAAAATCCGGAAGCTGCTTATGATGATACGCTGGAACGAATCATGAACCAGAAGTTTGTCGCACTGTTCTTCTGCGATTATCAGCAGTGGTTTGAATATAACCGTACCGGTTTTCCTGTGTTACCTGTGGGACCCGGCATCGCAAATGCTAATAACAAAATGCCGAAACGCTTTAAATATCCGGCTGCTCTGCAGCGTACTAACCTGAAGAATTATCAGGCGGCTAAAACGAACATGGGAGGCGATGACTTCCATATTCGACTGATGTGGCAGCAATAAATGAATGTGTCGGTCACCAAGATTTCGGCAATAATCATCATTTCAATCAATCTTTAAAATTCAATGAATATGAAAAGAATAATCAGTATGGCTGTTGTGTTAGTTATAACGATGGCAGCAATGGCGCAGAAAGGAGAGCTCGCCATGAACGAGAATATCTCCGGAAAAGACAATATTTCCAAAAACGAAAAAGAAGCTACTCCCGTAGGCAAAAAGCCGAAAGCGGCGTTTATATTCGACGTGTATGGAGAAATCCCGACTACCAAACCGGTGTTTGAAGCGGAACATTATCTGGGAAGTGACATTACCGGAAAATGGAATACTTTCATCCAGAATTATACTCATGAGTATGATGTAACAATCGGATTTACGGATTCTTCGGTCGAAATTTTGAAGCCTTCTATTTACAAGGCAGTCAATAAGGTGAATAAATATTATAAGAAGGCATTGAAGAAAGAAGAGGTGAGCCGGGAAGTTGCTATATTCAACATGGGTCATATTCTGGATTGTGCCAATGTAATGTGTTTCGATGATAACAGCAAGTCTTTTGAGGAGGCTCTCAAGTCGGCAGATGAACCGGAAGAAATTATCGCATTATTCAATCAGGTTACTTTAAGAAAGTTATAAGCTATGAAAAAGATCAATTTTAGAAATACGCTGTTTGCAGCGGTCTTGCTTTTCCAGCTGAATGCTGTTGCCGCCTTTGGTCAGACGGTGGTGAAAGGTAGTGTGAAAGATAATACAGGTAAACCCGTCAGCGGTGTAGTGGTGACGGACGGGGCACATTTCAATACGACTGATGCAGAAGGAAACTATGTTCTGAACACTGATCCGGCACGTTATCCGATGGTTTACATCTCTACTCCGGCAGCGTATGAGCTTCCTTCCAAAGAGGGGGTAGCCGATGGTTTCTATCAATATCTGGATGCCGGGAAAAGCGAGAACCAATGTGACTTCGTATTGACTAAACGGCAGAAGCTGGTGGATGAATTTGTCTATATCGCCATTTCCGACCCGCAAGTGAGAAACGAAAAGCAATTGGACCGCTTCCGCACGGAAACAGTGCCCGACCTGAAACAGACTGCCGACTCACTAAAGAACTTCGAAATCGTCGGCATGGGACTGGGGGATCTGGTGTGGGATGCCATGAACCTGTACGCTCCTTACCGTCAAGCGGTGTCCAATTTGGGAATGACGATGTTCCAACTGATGGGAAACCACGACTTCAACCTGCTCTACAAATCCATGACGCAGACGGATCATCCGGCAGATGGTTATGGGGAACAGAATTATTATCAGTCATTCGGCCCGGCCAACTATTCATTCAATATCGGTAAAGTTCATGTGATAGCAATGAAAGATATTGACTACGACGGCAACAAGAAATACACGGAACGCTTCACGCCGGAAGATTTGGACTGGTTGAGAAAGGATTTAAGTTATGTGCCCAAAGGAAATATCGTGTTCCTGAACGTTCACGCTCCGGTAGCTAATAACACGGTATCTGCGGGGGGAAATGCGCGCAACGCCAATGCGCTTTTCCAACTGTTGAGGCCTTACCAAGTACATATTTTCTCCGGACACACGCACTTTTATGAAAATCAGTTGCCCGCCCCTACCATTTACGAACATAATATCGGAGCCGCCTGCGGCGCATGGTGGGCAGGACACGTGAATCGTTGCGGAGCACCGAACGGTTATCTGGTGGTACAAGTGAAAGGTGATGATGTGAAATGGCGTTACAAAGCAACGGGGTGTTCTCCCGACTATCAGTTCCGGCTTTACCAACCGGGAGAATTTGAAAGCCAGAAAGACTACGTGGTAGCCAATATCTGGGATTGGGACTGGACGTATACGGTAAACTGGTACGAGGATGGAGTGTTGAAAGGTGCAATGCAAGCTTTTGACGATGAGGATCAGGATTATATCAATATGGTAAAGGGAAAGAAAACGGGTTATCACACACGCCATCTTTTCCGTGCACAGCCTTCCAAAGATGCAAAATCTGTCAAGGTGGTAGTTAAGAACCGTTTCGGGGAAATATTTACAGAAGAGATAAAACTCTAGTTTTATTACGGTCTGTTTATACTGGTAGTAAATTATAAAAGTCATGAGGGAGTTTAAGCTTTAACTTCCTCATGACTTTTATTTTTGAAACAATCTCACTTTAACGGAAAATCCGGTACATTGCTACTTTCATCGGTACTTTCCTCATCGCCCATAGTGCACAAAGCAGGGAACAGATGGCGCAGACCACAAATGTAACTCCGGTAGATACAAGGATATTTCCCAAGCCGACCAACGGAGAAACAATACCTCCAGAAGCAAAACAGAGTGCTCCCAACAGGGCGGAAGCTGCTCCGGCGTAACGGCGTTCGCTATCCATCGCCAAGGTAGTGGAGGAAGTAAAGGTCAGTCCCATTGTGAAAAGTAATGCAAACATCAGCAGTTCATAGGTCCAGAAGCCGCATCCGTTATACAAGGCAATCATCACACAGACGGACAGGCACAACATACCGATGCATCCGGTCAGCGTCCCAGTTTCAGGTTGGCGGAATTTCACGGAGATAGCTGCTGCCACCCCGATAGCTACCGCATTCACCGCGAAGCAGATACTAAATGCAAAGGGGGAAAATCCGTAATGTTGTTGCACAATAAAAGGTGAGGAAGCTATGTAAGCAAAGAGGATGCCTTGTGCAAACGCCAGTTGCAGAACATAGAGCATGTAACGGGGGTTATGAACGATTGCACCGAAGTTACGGAAAGTAGAAACGATTCCCGTCTTCGAGCGTTTCTCTACGGGAAGTGATTCTTTAAAACGGATGCAGCCTATCCACAGCAGTACGCCAATAAACAGCAATATCACAAAAATCCCTTTCCATCCGATCGTCCCGGTCACCAACCCTCCGACTACCGGAGCTGCCACGGGAGCCACTCCATTAATCGCGCCGATCACGGCCAGCATCTTGGCCAGTTCCTTCCCCGAAAACTTGTCCGTAGCCACCGAACGGGATATGACAATACCGCCTGCCCCTCCGATTCCCTGTATCAATCTCAATGTGATAAACGAATAAATGTCCGGCGCAAAAAGACAGAATACGGTAGACACGATGAACAGTATCATCGAGACGAGCAACAACGGACGCCTACCGTATTTATCACTCAATGGTCCGAAAAAGATTTGTCCCAATGCCAAACCTATCATACTGGTGGTAAGCCCCAATTGCACCATCGACGAGTGGGTAGAAAAATAGTCTGCCATGGCTGGCAGACTAGGCAAATACATATCCGTCACAAAAGGTCCGAACGCTGACAACATACCGAGTAAAATCAGCAAAAACACCTTTGAGTTCTCCTTATTTATTATTGCAGTCATACACTATTGATTAAAATTCGACTGCAAAGGTATAGGTTTTCTTTTATTTACTTATAGGCTTAATCAGAACAAAAAAGGAGCTTTTCAGAACAATTTTTCTTATTTAGTCGTATAGCTTCACCTTACGATCCATGTTATACCGTATCTTTACTTCAAATGGAATATAACGGAAGTTGTGTTCACGCAACACTTCCAGAATATTCGCCTGCGGATGAGCGTTCATATAGAGATTTAGTTTCTGTACATTACCCATAAGCAGTTTTTTATTCCACAGATCGACAAATGAGCGCAAAGGCAACAACACATTCCGGTCTCTCCGGCGCAGTCCTCTGCGGTGCAAATGATATACATACCCCGTAATCGGATATTCACGGGGTGCAAGGACGGAAAGTGACCTCTTCTCATTCATCCGGTCCATTATCTTCTGTTTGTTCTGTACATCCGGCAACATTCCTTCTTCCGCACAGATTTTTTCAAGAATGACATTACGCACTTTCAACGGACTCCAACACTCTTCGCCATTGATTTCAGCGGCTTTAATGGTACAACACAAAGCAAAATGATCGCTATCCGACAAGCACACATCTACTCCTCCCAACCCTTTCCGATGAAAATAGAGTTGTCCGAAACGTCCGGATTGCATCTGCCATATTTCCGCATCTGTTTTCGGATCAAGCATGCAGTGCATATTCGAATCAACATAAGGATGCTTTGCTTTCCGGTTCACATAGTAGATTTCAACTTCTTTGGGCAGAATCTGCAACCCACTACTGATGTTGAGTTGATAATCCTTTAATAACGCCTCATTAATCTGCTGCAACAAGGGAGCATGACTACCGGTTGTTTCCAGCAGTGCATGTACCATTTTTTTTATATTCTCCATATACAATACATTTATTGTTTACGTATTAATCCGGCAATAAATATACAAAAAAACGATGATTCAGGCAAGGGGGATATTGGTTATAAGCAAGTGTACATACAAGCACTAAAACATTGAAATGCAAACAAATAACAAAAAGTTAAATTTTAAAAAAGAAAGAAATATCTAGCTAAAAAGAGACTATTATGTACTTCCATTTTATCCATTAAAAGCTTCGGTTGAATTCATCAGAACAAGTACATCTCCGACCTGAATGTTGTAAATATTTCCGACAATCCGAGTACATCATTGCCCTTATTCGAATAGAAAACAGGTATCAAGATGAAACCAAGATATTATCAAAAGGACATTTGTTACAAGAACAAAATGGATGATTTCCATAGTTGGAGTGTAGCAGTGCAAAGTTGATAATCCTATTTTCACTACAGAAAATTCTAACTTCTACTATTAATTAAATTTCTTTTCACTTTATGAGCAAAAAGATATCAATAGAGTTTATGCCATCCGGCTACGAAAACAAACTGTCGTAGCTATCCGGCATAAACTCTACTTTTTCAAACCTGTCACCGACCTCTTATATCTTTATAAAAATTTGCTTTTTGTACAGCACCCATACAATTAGATAATTGAATCCGATAAACAGAAGGCCGTAAATCAGAGAGGCCAGATGAGCATCGGGAAGAACGCTCCAAATGGAAGTGTAAATCTTCTCCTGCAAGCTACTCTCCCCAACCGTAATTACCTCCAACAAAGTAGCTAACACACCGGCCACTATATAAATAAACAATGGATTCGTACCAAAAACATGGAAAGGATATCCCCATTTCTGCTTTTTACGAATATCAATCAACCAAGTGAGAAACACAAGAAACAAAGAGGCAAAGCCACAAGTCACCAGAACAAAAGTCGGACTCCATACTTTCTTATTCAACGGGCAGCCGTAACTCAACAACCATCCTGCAAACAAAAGAGCAATACCCAGTATGGAGATCTGCAACAGCCGGTGATGGATTTCAGTCTTGTCCCGCAAAATATTTCCGCAGAAATAACCGATAATCACTTGCGCAATGCACGGCAAGGTACTCAACAGGCCTTCCGGATCAAAAAGATACGCCCGCCGTTCGGCAACCACTCCCGATACAAATGGGCTTCTCCGAATAAGGTGCGGTCTGTAACGGCAATAATATTCTGTTCGGAAAGTTCAAATCCGTGTCCCAAAGCCAGCAAGATGGAATAGCCTGCCAGAATGATCCCGGAGATCCATGCCAGATTTGCCGGACGCCGAACACCCACAATCAGCAAGGAACCAAAGAAATAAGCCAATGCCAACCGCTGCAACACTCCCAGAATACGTATGTGCGAAAAAGGTTGTTCTACCCCTGCGCACACCAACGAGAACCAGGACAGAAAAAGCCCCAACAAAAACAAGATCACCGTGCGCCGTACCAGTTTGGTGATGAAACTACGGCTGAAATGATGATCGAATCGGGATAAGGCAAAGCTCATGGAAACGCCCATTATAAACATGAAGAACGGGAAAACCAAATCTGTCGGAGTCAATCCGTTCCATTCGGCATGTCGCAAGGGTACGTAAATGGATTCCCATGTTCCGGGGTTGTTTACCAAAATCATTCCGACAATGGTGATTCCCCGAAGTACATCTAATGAAAGTAAACGTTCTGATTTCATATTGTTCTTAATGTACCGGGATTAAAGAAATCCCGGTTTGGTGAAATAGAATCCATTCGCATTCAACCATTTAACATGCCATTTCAGGCGATTGGTAAAATCAATCCAATTACGGCTACTTCCCCACGCCAACTCCGAAAATGCTTGAAGAGAGGGAAACACGTGCTGACCAAACTTCCGCTCATTAGGAATCATCTCCGTCCATACACAAGCTTGGAAGCCTAATACATTTTGCTTCACGATGCCGGGAAACTGGGGTTCGAACTCGAAGTTATACAAAGAGCTTAATCCTTCGTCCGAAGGCGTTGCGCTCAAATAGAAACGGGACCATTCCATGAATATAATCGGATAACCTTTCTGGGTAATCTTTCCCGGCTGATCGGGCAGCCAGTCACGCCAATACGTATAAATCAAATCCTGCGGTTCTTTTTCAAGAAAAGCATCGTCCCATCCCATCACTTTCTTGCCTTTACCCTTCACATAGCTCGTCATGATCTTCACAAAACGATTTTGCAGTTCATCCACTTTCTGATAACCTTCCTGCTGCATCAATCGCTGACAGACTTCACACTGTTCCCAGTTATCTTTCTCCACTTCATCTGCTCCGATATGGAAATATTCCGAAGGGAAAATCTCGACCATCTCATCAATGATGGACTGCACAAACTGATAGTTCTCCGGACGAGAGGGACAGATAGGATAAGAGAATTCTTCTCCCCATCCGGCTTCTCCCGTGCACGACAACTCGGGATAGACTTTGATAGCCGCCGAGAAATGACCTGGCATGTCAATTTCAGGGACAATATCGATACCTCTTTCCAACGCATAACTTACCAAACCTTTCATCTCTTCCTGCGTATAATGACCACCATATTGAGAACCATTTCTCACGAAACGGGGATCTATCTCATAGTTATAATCCTGTTGGGAAAGTTCTACGCATCTCTTGTCATATTCGTCGAAGTCACGCCAGCTGCCTTCCTGCGTCAGCAACGGGTATTTTTTCACTTCAATGCGCCAGCCCTGATCGTCTGTCAGATGCAAGTGGAGCTTGTTTATCTTGTAGAACGACAAACAGTCTATCACCTTTTTCAGATAATCAACCGTAAACATGTGGCGGACTACATCGATATGAAATCCGCGCCAATCATATTTGGGAGCATCTTTTATATCGACCATCGGAAGATATTTAGCACTTCCGGAAGTGAAGAAGTTTGCTTGTTCGAGCGCCTGTCTCAATGTCTGGATTCCCCAGAGAAGTCCGGTTTCCGTTGAATAATAAATGCAGGCTCCCTCTTTGGTAACAGTGAGCCGGTAAGCCTCTTTTGCCAGATCCGATTCCTGTTTCACACGGATAAAGGCACGATCGTTGGAGGCATCACTGACGGAAAGAGAAAGTTTCTCTTCCAGGGTGGATTTCAGCAGTTGAGACGTAGAAGCCGGAATGTTCTGGCTGACAGTCACATTCTGCGGAAGAGAGACAACCGATTCTTTATAATCGACTCTTTCCGGCAAAGGCATCACTGACAGGCGGGTGGGCACTCGCTCCGGATAGCCGCCGTTATCATTATCATTGCACGACAACGATGTGATCGCACCTATTCCCAACAAGAATAATATTCCGGTTCTTTTTATTTTATCATAGTTCATAACTTATCTACTTTTGTGGATTAATCTACTTTGAGAGTGCTTGTCACACTCTCTTTATTTAAATAAAACAGTTTCGCTTTCACAACGGAAGCATCACAGGCTACGGGAGCTTTCCAAAGTTCCGAATGAAGGGTCGGTTCCGTGCCATCGGTCGTATAGCGTATTTCGCCTCCCCGGATAGGGGTACTGGCGCGGAGTTGCCCTTCTTTGATGCAAAGTCCGGGATGAGGTAAACGGAAATTGATACTTCGGGACGCCCAGTGAGGCATTTCTTTCTCACTCACTTTGGAGTAGAACAGGCCCAGTTCTTTATTGTAAGCCTGACGTTCTTTCTCTCCTGCCAAAGTGCTCCAGGCGGGAAAAGCGTTCCAACCGCGTTCCACCAATCCGAGGATTTTAGGGAAGGTGTAATATTCCACCCCTTCAAAATCACGGATGGTTTCAGCAAATAATTGTGCCTGCACTCCCTGGATATGTTCCTTTCCGAAAGCGGTCAAAGTCGTTTTTCCCTTTCCTGCGATGTCCGGATCGACCGGATTGCCTGCCATATCGGTACGTGAAGAACGATAAATGCTATATGGAAGCATGGAGAAACCTTTGGACTCGTCGACATATCCCGCCCACGAGAGACCTCTTTCGTCAGGATGAGCGTCATAGGCCAAATCCAGATAGAAATTGTTCACGTTGCAGAGAATCACCGGATATCCTTTGTTGGCTATCTGGTAAGGTATTTCATCCGCTTCCCATTCAGGAACCGTATTCCAACAATACACTCCTGCTGCAAGTTGATTCAAATGCCGATCGGTTGTTTCCGGATGTCCCAACGCTACTTCCTGCCAGCCGCTAAATTGCAAATGATGTTGTTGCAGATAGTCTGCCATCTTCGTAATATAGTATTCAGATAGTTCGTGGGCACTTGTCATCCCGTGTTCATCCATAAACGCCCGGCAGACAGGAGAACCCATCCAGGCTCCTTCGGGTACTTCATCACCACCTAAATGAATCGTAGCCAAAGGTACCTCCGCTTCCTCATACATGGCTATCAACTCACGAATCACTTTTTCCATAAACCGGTATGTAGAAGGCAATGCTACATTCATGACATTATCCGTATAAGACTGCGCGGAAACATAGCGGGAAGTGTCTTGTACGTCACTTAATAAATATTCGTCGGCCTTTTCGGGGGCAGTATTCATAAATTTATGATAGCGCGCTTTCATGGACACGATTGCTGCACGGGCATGACCCGGAGACTCAATCTCCGGAATCACACGTACATGCCTTTGAGCTGCATAACGCAGTAAATCGATAAATTCTTCACGGGTGTAATATCCGTTGCCGGAGGTAGCTGCAGACGGATCATAGTTGCCATCGTAGCCCGGATATAAACATTCCAGTTCATCCGTGGTATGTCCCCGGCGTGCGCCGACCGAGGTCAATTCTTCCAGGCCGGGAATCTCCAGACGCCAGCCTTCGTCATCCGAAAAATGGAAATGCAGTACGTTCAGTTTATAAGAAGATATTACATCTACCAGCTTTTTCAGATGTTCAACAGTCGTAAAGTTCCTGGCAATATCCAGCATTTGCCCGCGATACGGCAAGTCGGGATAATCACGGATGGAGAGGGCTTCCAAGCGAAACGGCTTTTCCTGACCTTTCAACAGGGAGAGCAAGGTTTGCGTCCCATTGAAAATGCCATGTGAAGTGGAAGCTGAAATATTTATCAGCCCGTTTCCCGTATCAATCCGATAATATTCATCGTTCACTGCTGTTCCCCGTTCCGGCAAATAATCCAGATGAACCGTTACCGGTGCTTCGGAAACGACTTCCAGACCGTGGATGGTTGCCAGCTTTTCTTTCAATAATCCTGCTTCGTTGGCAAAATCGGGATGGAAAGTCAGTTTTACTTTATTTTCTATAATAAAACCCTCTTTGCCGGTAGCCGGAAACGCTTCTTTCACTGACGGGAAAATATCAGTTTGCTGCAACTGGGCTGTAGTCTCCAACGCCAAATTCGAAGCGTATACCTTATCCGGCGCGGGATACCAGTCTTCTGTCTCCATTCCTTGCAGCGGCCGGATGGTCAGTCCGACAGGCAAGGGAGTACCTTGCTTGCCGCCTGACTGGCTCACCCAGTAAGTGCCTTCAGGAGCATGTGACAGCTTTTTCAATCCGTTGGTACAACAGAATGTCACGGTCAGCGAATCTCCCGGAGCCAATGGTTGGAAATTTTCTGCCGGATACATCCGGAAGAAGTTCGCATTCACCACTTCCACTTTGACCGAAGCAGACTCTTCCTGCAGAATCTCACGAGGTAGCTGCGAATAATAGATGATCCAATCCTTTCCTAAAGGAGCATCCGATATGTTCTTCAGGACAAATGAATTCTCATAGTAGCCGGGCTGCACTTCGGCAGCTCCCATCTCCCAGGTCAATGACACGGGGGCTTTCATCGCGTCAGTCAATTTACAGCCGGAAATGACCAGCAGAAGGCACAGACTTCCCCATATTGCATATAGCATATTTCTCATAGGCTTTCCTGTTTTCTATATATCATTCTTTTAGGCATTAATCACTCAATCGTTCGATGTGCAAAGTTTCTTTGCCCACTCCTTGCGAAGCATCGAAAGTCAGGCGATAATAACCGGGAACGAAACCGTTTCCACTTGTTATTCCATTGGAAGCAGACAGTTCGATTCCATCCGTGTCGCCGGACAAAGAACCTTCTTGCAGCAGCATACCTTGATTTTTATTCCATTGCAAATCGCTGTAAATTTCGATTTCGAAGGATTCCCATTCATGAGTGTTACTCAAATACACGGTGGTCTGGTACTTCTGTTCACCGATTGGCACAATATATCCTAACTGTGATATATCTTCCAAATTCCAGCCGCCACTATTATATGCCTCATTCCAGACAGGTGCACAAGTAAATCCGTGTCCTACCAGCCAGAAGCAAGTGGGAGCCGTATCACCCATCCGTGCCACCCAGATATAATTGTATTTAGAAGAATAATAGATCTCCCAAGTTCCCGATTTGCGCAGGAAGGTAAACTTGCCATTGTCCGGATTATAACTAAAGAAGTCGCGGTTGTAAGCGTGTTCCACATCTTCAAATCCACTCATTTCGAACTCTTCACCCTGCGTAAAGCTAATCTGTGCACGGAAAAATCCCTCACTGGCTATCAACTCGGTTTCTTTAATTTTCAGGTTCTTTTGGTAGCCGACTACTCCCAGTTCAAAAGTCATCACATTGAAAGTGATCTGTTCGACAAACCAATCCCGGTAATCAAAAGCAAAGCTAGGTCCCGACGCTTCAATAAGGACTGCCGTATTGCTTGCTTCGGCAGCTCCCCAAATCAGTTTTGCATCATCCAATGACGCTGCGGTAGAGATCTTTCCGGATAGTTCCATCGGATAACCCTCTTCCGAATCGGAAACTTCCGTGAGGTACAGGTAAGGATTGTCCTCACTCCGGTTCATTTCTACCACCTCGCCGTTATAGTGAAGATAAAGCACTTCGGGAATCTGCGGACGGGTTATATGGAAATCAAATGTTTGAGTGACTTCACTACCTTCCACATTGATGGCTGTCAAGATCACCTTCGCTTCCTGATTCTCTTCAAGCCCGGCTTCAAACGGGATATAAATCCCTTTTTCAACAATCGAGACATCAGTGCCTTTCGTACGGATCGACTGCGAACTGACCAAAGTTTCACCTGTCATCAATTTCACTTCCAGCGTAGACAAAGGAGTCTGCGGGTCGTGAATCTTCACAGAAAAGTAAAGGGAATCGGCAGCAGGTGTCTGATCGGTAGTCGAGAATTGCAGTTCCGATATTTCGGGACACGAATATGGATACGTCACCCGGCCCTCTTCTTCGCTGCATGAAGCCAGCCAACAAACAGTCAGCCCCAGCAGCCATAAAAACAGATTATTATGTTTCATCATTTTTTCTTTTAAAGTTTTACGTTCCTCTTTTCATTAATAGCCTTCATTTTGAGTCAGATTGGTGTTCTTATCTTTCTCTCCTTGAGGAATCGGCCACAACTGCCGGAAAGCCTGCAAACCTGCAAACAGCAATCTGCCGTCTTTGTCTTTATGTTTCTGCATCACTTCCAACAAACGATTATTACGCACCAAGTCGAACCAGCGCTGACCTTCCATATACAATTCTAATTGGCGTTCGTTCTCTACCGCCAGGCGTCCTCTGGCCTGCCCCATATTTTCATCTAAAGAAGAAGGAGCAAAACCGGCACGTTCTCTAATGCTGTTCACAATCCGGATGGCTTCCGGGGTGCGGTCTAACTCTACCAATGCTTCGGCTTTCAACAGCAGTATGTCTGCCAACCGCATCAAAATGATATTGGAAGTCTTCTCGCGAATTTTATAAGACAACGGGTAACTGTCTGCTGGCCAATAGGTATCATAAGGCACCGATTTCCAAAGAATACTGGATGCATAACGGGTATCTTTCTCTTTGTCGAATTTAGCAACCAGATCATGAGTAGGCGTACAATAACGTCGCCAGGTTACTGATCCGTCATCTTCTTTCAGCAATACCCAGTAAGCCCAATTCGGAGCATCGGAGGTGTAATAGACTTCGAAGATGCTTTCTGAAGAAAATTTCTTGTCGGGTTGCCACAACTCGTCAAAATTGCCGACCAGCGTATAGCCTTCTGCTATTACTTTGTCGCAAGCCTCAACCACTTTGGTATAGTCGCGTGTTGATTTCTCCCCTCTCGTTGCGAGCACTTTGGCACGTAAAGCATAGGCTGCTCCCTTGGTTGCCTGAAAAATACCTTTATTCTTGCTTACCAGGTAACGAATGGTATTTTCTTCATTCAGGTCGTCCAGAATCTGGTCATATATCTTATCTGCAGCAGAACGTTCCGGATACATCACCGGATACCATTTATCGAGATTTTCGGCTGTAATGGTTGGAATCAAATCCAGCACCATCGGAGCATCACCCCATAAACGGACAATATCAAAATACGCCCATGCTCGCAAGAACTTGGCTTCTGCAATGACACGATTACGTTCTTCTGCTACGGTAGAGGCAGGGTCCATCATCTTCGTATTTTCAATCACACTGGTGGCGGTACCGGCCATCGAATAATACTGCGACCAGACCAGTTCTACTTTATAATTGGTAGAGGTCAGTTTCAACAAATCAAACTCCTGTTCGGCCACACCGTCTCCGCCGATATAACAATTATCGGACTGCACATCTCCAATGGTATAATTTTCCGACTGGAATATATCTGCTTTAAAACTCTCATACGCACCCTGCAACTCGGCCTGTGCATCTGCCAGACTTCCATATTTAGACTCCTGATCTTCCGTTCCGGTACCTTCCTGCATAAAATCCGATTGCGGTTTCTCATCCAAGAAACTACTGCATGAAACGACTAATGTACAGAGTACGACATACGCTAACTTTATTATGTTTTTCATTTTCGCAGCTATTAAAATTCAACATTCAAACCAAAAATTACCGCCCTCGATTGAGGATAAGTACCATAGTCCACTCCTTGAGCAACGGAGTCTCCGCCAAAAGCATTTACTTCAGGATCGTATCCTTTGTATTTTGTCAGTGTGAAGAGATTCTGTCCGGTGACGTAAGCCTGCAATCTGGACAGATGTATCTTATTCAACCATCTCTTAGGAAAACTATAGGATAAAGTGACTGTTTTCAGGCGCAGATAAGATCCATCTTCTACAAAACGGGAGGAGTTATGATTATTCTCTGTATTACCAACGCGGGGGACATTGGTAATCATACCCGGTCGTTTCCAACGATCCAACACACGAACCGACTGGTTTCTAAAGTCTGTCATGCCTTCCATATCAATACGCGACGCGTTAAAAATCTTATTGCCCTGACTTCCCTGCAAAAATATAGACAGGTCGAAACCGGCATACGAGAATGTATTCGTCATACCGTAAATAAACTTAGGCTGAGCATTTCCCAAAGTGGTACGATCTTCCGGATCGATAAAACCGTTACCATTCAAGTCACGATAGATAATATCTCCGGTTTCCGGATCAACACCTTCTGATATGTAACCAAAGAATGTTCCCAACGGAAGCCCTTCTTTCAGGATGACGGCTTTCTCCTTGGATTCGTACATTTCAGCATAATAATAGACTTTATTCAAGCCGAGCTTCGTCAACTTATTCCGGTTGAAAGATATATTGAAATCGGTATTCCACTGGAAGTTACCTTTAAAATTCTGGGAAGAGAGAGTGAACTCCATACCTTTATTCACCATCTCACCGTCATTTCTTGTCACACTGCTCGGCACTACATTCTCCGGCAGGCTGACTGTCAATAGCAAATCGGTGGTCTTCTTGTAGTAAGCATCTACCGAGAAGGATAAGCGGGAATCAAACATGGTCAGGTCAAGTCCCAGATTCCATTGGCTTGTTTTTTCCCAGGTCAGTTCTTTATTGGCTGCCGAACCGGGTTTAATGGCAAGCCCCGGATATAAGTTTCCCTCCGAAACGGGCAGTTTACTGACGCTCATAGAAGCCATGTAAGCGTAGTTTCCAAAACCGCCCTGGTTACCGTTCATACCCCATCCGGCACGTAGTTTCAGGTCGGTAACAATGTCCTGCAAAGGTTGCATGAACTTTTCACCTGAAATTCTCCAGCCTGCGGAAACAGAAGGGAAAGTACCCCAACGATGTCCCGGAGCAAAACGGGAAGAACCGTCTGCACGGAAGTTAACCGTCAGCAAATAACGGCTGTCGTAATTGTAGGCTACACGACCCAGAAAAGAGGCCAACGTCCATGCGGAAGCAGAAGAACCGCAAGCATCCTTATCCAACTGGTTGGCGGCACTGATGGAATGAATATCGGGATAAGACTCTGCCAGGTCGAAACCTGCCATCCACGAACCGTTATATTGTGCACGCTGCTGAGTAGCTCCTCCCAAAATGGAAAAGTTATGTTTGTTGAATGAACAATCATAAGTCAGTAAGTTTTCAAAAAGCCATTCGAAGTTTCGTGAGAAACTCTCTTCCACACGTCCTTTTGTACCCCGTCCGTCCGAAGTTGAAATCGGGTCCAGATAGTAGTCCCAATGTTCATTGGTCAGTTCAATGCCGAAAGTCGTTTTAAACTTCAGTCCTTTGAGTATGTCAACCGTGAAGCCGAGTGAGCCATTTATATGATCTGTATTCGTGTTACTGTCTGCCGCATTGGCAGCCAGCGGATTCAAGATGCGTGCACCGTAAGCCTGTTCGTCATATTCGTTCGGATCATACGGATTCCACTTCTGCATAAACGGAGGAGTATTCACAACGGACAAGATGGAACCGGCACGCAAAGAACTGCGGCTTTCGTTCACCCATTGTCCGCCTGTATGCGAATATGCAAAATTGAGTGCCATTTTTAACCATTTGGTCTGCTCGCTATCCAAGTTTGCACGGAAATTATACCGGTTGAAGTGTGCTTTCTCCACGATACCCTGTTCATCGGAATAACCTCCGGAAACAAAATATTGCAGTTTCTCGGTTCCATTTGCCACAGACAACTGGTAGTTTTGATTGACACCCGTACCGAAGAATAAATCAGTCCAGTCCACATAGCGCGTTTCACTTTCGGGGATGTTGGGGGCAACATCCGAAACAGCTTTCAAGTCTTTCATCAAGTCTTTATATTGCTCCGTATTCAACGCATCTATTTTTTTTCCTAATTTAGAGAAACCTACATAAGCACTCATTTTCACTTGTGGTGCACCGATCTTTCCTCTTTTAGTCGTAATCAACACTACTCCGTTTGCCGCACGTGCTCCGTAAATAGCAGCCGATGAGGCATCTTTCAGAATTTGCATACTTTCAATATCATTCGGACTGATATTCGATATATCATCTGACGGCAAACCGTCCACCACATACAGCGGTTCATTAGACGCCTGTACCGAAGTGGCTCCTCTCACCCGGATCGTTACTCCGGAACCCGGCATACCCGACGGCTGCACGACTTGAATGCCGGCCGCTTTTCCCTGAATAGCCTGTGCAGCTGTCATGATCGGACGTTCTTCAATGTCTGCCGTGGAAACGACAGATACCGCAGTAGTGATATCTTTCCGTCTCATAGAACCATATCCCACCACGACTACCTCTTCCAGTACCTGCGAATCTTCACTCAATGACACATTATATACATTCTGCTTATTGACCGTATGAGACTGGGAAACATAACCGATATAGGAGAAATTGACCTTTGCCCCCACAGGAGCTTCCAAAGAAAAACGACCGTCTATATCGGTAGCAGTTCCAATATTCTCTCCTTCCACTCTCACCGTGACACCAATCAAAGGTTCTCCCCTCCGGTCGGCAACAACACCTGTGATTGTTTTCTTATCGCCTTTCTGAGGGGCGTTCTGTTCACTCTTCAGAGTAAGCACCACTTGCTTACCCGATTCTATTTTATAACTAATAGATGATCCTTTGAAAACTTTTTCTAAAACCGTATCAATACTTTCATCGCTCACTGTCAATGAAATTTTTCGGTCCAATCCGGGAAGCTTATCTGTATAAAAGAAGCTGTAATCGGCCTTCTTTTCAATCACTCGTATCGTCTGACGTATCGTCTGATTCTTCACAGAGAAAGTGATCTGCGCACTTACCTCTTGAGACACAAACAGCAAGATACAACTAAACATAACAAGCCTGAATATGATATGTAATTGTTTTCTCATTAGTAATTAGCTTTAAATTCTTTAAAATATAAGTCTGAAAATTAGACTTTTTATTATCTTTGTAAAATCGTGAAGCAAAAGGATTCCCTTTCCCTTATCCGTATAAGGAAAAACTCTTTTTACTATCATGTATAAACCGTATTTGATTTCGGGGTGGAATTATGCTGCTACATAATTCTACCCTCTTTGTTTTTTATGAGGTGTCTTCCATAAATCGTCTTTTTTAGTTAATACTACTTCCTATTCTCACCGTATCTCCTTCTAACTCATAGGTTAAAGGATAAGTAAGGCTTATAATATAAAATACATTATGCAAGCTGCTATTCCGGATGGTTCCGGAAAATAGCACGTTCTTCAGTTTTTCGGAGTCAAACACGACTTTCACTCCGTACATCCGCTCCAGCGTAGTCGCGATCTCCGCTAAAGATGATGAATTAAAAATCAACATATTGTTCCGCCAAAAGTCGATTTCACGCATATCCGAGATTGCCGATTTAGTAAATGTCTGCTTGTTCTTATGGTATTCTACCTTTTCTCCGGGTTTCAACAAGGTAGCATCCGTTTTATTAGAAACCTTGACGCTTCCTTCTGCCAGCAGTGTCGTGACAGAATGATCGTCACGATAACCTTTCACATCAAAGGTAGTTCCCAACGCTTCTATCTCCAGATCATTGCAGCAGACGATAAAACGTTTTTCTTTGTTTTTCGCCACTTCGAAATAGGCTTCTCCATCCAAATAGATTTTCCGGTCGGATTTGTTGTACTCCGCATCATAAGAAAGATGAGTGGCCGAATTTAACCAGACTTTCGTTCCATCAGGCAAAGTCAGATTCGCTTTCTGTCCATAATCGACTGCCACCATGAAAGGGTCCTGTGACACCTTATTCATATGTTCTACCCCAAAGTAAGCGGCCAGTCCTAAACAAACCGGTAATAAGATGGTGGCCGCCACCTTATATATAATAGGTTGCCAGCGCCGTTTCTTCGGAGACAGTATCTTGGACTCATCCAAATTCCTCTGCAGATGGTTCCACATTTCCTCTTCCACTGTCCTATCGATTTCGACGGCTGCTTCTTTCCACATTTGCTCGCAAAGCAGATTAAACTCATCACGAATTCCCGGTTTACGAATCCATTCAATAAGTATCCTTCTTTCTTCAGAAGAGGCCTCCTTCTTGAAGAATTTTTCCAATAGTACTATGTAATCGTGTTGCTCCATAATTTTCCTGTTCTATTTATACTAGTCTTGAGAGACAGAAAAGGACTACAGAGAAATCGAAATAATTCGGATATTAACTTTTATTAAAGCTTTCACATTAGATATCGTGTAAGAAGAGAGAGACTGAAAAAGCAATTATTCCCAATTTGTCACGCAAGAAATCCAAAGAACGGTGCACCTGTGTGGCAACAGTCTTTTCCGAGATATTCAACTGGTCGGCTATCTCACGATAGTTCAACCCTGATTTCCAGTAAAGCATAAAAACTTCCCGACGTGCTGGAGGCAATTCTTCTAAAAGTTTCAGGATATATTCTTCCAAAAACAAATAATCCAGTTCTTCGTCTATCTCTACGGATTCGTCAGATGACTCATCCGAAAGCTTGTCTACATAATTTTGAAGCAGAAGTTCGCGTCTCACATAATGATATACCATATTTTGGGATATTTTAAAAAGATAGCCGTCAAAGTTACCTTCCAGATTGATATTAAGCCGCTTCTCCCAGATATGGAGAAAAATATCTTGTGTGATATCTTTCGCCACCCGGCATTGCTCACCATAGAAAGGACAAAATTGTAAATGCGAGCACTGTATCCACGATACAATGCTTCAAAAGCATTTTTATTTCCTTCTTTCAACAATTGGAGTTGCTGGGTGGTAATCATTATAAAATAAGGTTAAATCATATATCGATTCAAAAATAGCGAAATAACTAAAACCGACAACCAAAGCACTTGTTAAAATTTCAATAAATCAATATCATAGCATTTAAAAGGGAATAGAATACAAAAACACATCCTTGACATATCATATCATAAATTCAGCCATTTTGCTATAAAATTAATAGAAATTATTAATCAACAGCTACAATTTCGAACTTTTATTCCTACATTTGCGGTCAAATGATAACTTATTAACAAATTTCATAAATACCATGGCTAAAATAACGAAAGAAGCCGCTTTGCTCTATCATTCACAGGGCAAACCCGGTAAGATTGA
This sequence comes from Bacteroides sp. BFG-606, assembly GCF_024788145.1. Classification (NCBI taxonomy): domain Bacteria; kingdom Pseudomonadati; phylum Bacteroidota; class Bacteroidia; order Bacteroidales; family Bacteroidaceae; genus Bacteroides; species Bacteroides sp. BFG-606. The sequence goes on from NZ_JANUIL010000001.1 coordinate 6,289,750, forward strand.
GGTAGTGCCTACCAAACCTTACAGTACACAAACCGACTTATCACTCGCATATTCTCCCGGTGTAGCAGAACCTTGTCTCGAAATAGAGAAGAATCCGCAGGATGCGTATAAATATACAGCTAAAGGTAATCTGGTGGCTGTTATTTCCAACGGTACAGCCGTACTCGGACTGGGTGATATAGGTGCATTGAGCGGTAAACCTGTAATGGAAGGTAAAGGTCTGCTTTTCAAAATTTACGCGGGTATCGACGTTTTCGACATCGAAGTGGATGAAAAAGATCCGGAGAAATTCATTGCTGCAGTAAAAGCTATTGCTCCTACTTTCGGAGGTATCAACCTGGAAGACATCAAAGCTCCTGAATGTTTTGAAATCGAACGTCGCCTGAAAGAAGAACTGGATATTCCTGTCATGCACGACGACCAGCACGGTACTGCTATTATCTCCAGTGCCGGTTTGGTGAATGCCCTGCAAGTGGCCGGAAAGAAAATCGAAGATGTAAAAATCGTTGTGAACGGTGCAGGTGCATCTGCCGTATCTTGTACTAAATTGTATGTGTCACTGGGAGCACGTCTCGAAAACATCGTCATGCTGGATAGTAAAGGTGTTATCAGCAAAGCGCGCACGGATCTGAACGAACAGAAAAGATTTTTTGCAACCGACCGCACGGATATTCACACGCTGGAAGAAGCCATCAAAGGTGCAGATGTATTCCTCGGCCTGTCGAAAGGAAACGTGTTAAGCCAGGATATGGTGCGCAGCATGGCTCCGATGCCGATCGTGTTCGCATTGGCTAACCCGACACCGGAAATCTCTTACGAAGACGCCATGGCAGCACGTCCTGACGTACTGATGGCTACCGGACGTTCCGACTATCCGAACCAGATTAATAATGTAATCGGTTTCCCGTATATCTTCCGCGGCGCTTTGGATACTCACGCTAAAGCTATCAACGAAGAAATGAAGATTGCAGCCGTACACGCTATCGCTAACCTGGCAAAACAGCCGGTACCCGATGTAGTCAATGCGGCATACCACGTGAACAACCTCTCTTTCGGTGCGGAATACTTTATCCCGAAACCGGTAGATCCACGCCTCATCACTGAAGTTTCCTGTGCAGTGGCAAAAGCTGCTATGGAAAGCGGAGTAGCTCGCACTGAAATCAAAGACTGGGATGCTTATTGTGTTCATCTGCGCGAATTGATGGGTTATGAGTCCAAACTGACTCGCCAACTATATGATACAGCCCGTCGTTCACCGCAACGTGTCGTATTTGCCGAAGGTATCCATCCGAATATGCTGAAAGCTGCCGTTGAAGCGAAAGCCGAAGGTATCTGCCATCCTATCTTATTAGGAAACGACGAAGCTATCGGAAAACTGGCAGAAGAAATGGATCTTAGTCTGGAAGGTATTGAAATCGTCAATCTCCGTCACCCGGACGAATCGGAACGCCGCGAACGTTACTCACGTATTCTTGCAGAAAAACGTGCACGCGAAGGCTTTACCTATGAAGAAGCCAACGATAAGATGTTCGAACGCAACTACTTCGGTATGATGATGGTGGAAACCGGAGATGCGGATGCTTTCATCACCGGACTTTATACAAGATATAGCAATACGATCAAAGTGGCCAAAGAAGTAATCGGCATCCAACCGGGCTTCAAACACTTCGGAACAATGCATATCCTGAACTCCAAGAAAGGTACTTACTTCCTGGCAGACACACTGATTAACCGCCACCCGGATACGGAAACATTGATTGACATCGCTAAACTGTCTGATAAAACAGTTCGTTTCTTCAATCACACGCCGGTTATTTCCATGTTGTCATACTCCAACTTCGGTGCTGATACCGCAGGTAGCCCTGTGAAAGTGCACGAAGCTGTTGCCCATATGCAGGAAGAATATCCGGAACTGGCTATCGACGGTGAAATGCAGGTTAACTTTGCCATGAACCGCGAATTGCGTGATACCAAATATCCGTTTACCCGCCTGAAAGGCAAAGATGTAAATACATTGATTTTCCCGAATTTGAGTTCAGCAAACGCCGGTTACAAGCTATTGCAAGCAATGGATCCGGATACGGAATTCATCGGCCCTATCCAGATGGGATTGAACAAACCTATTCATTTCACCGATTTCGAAAGCTCCGTCCGCGACATTGTCAATATCACAGCTGTAGCCGTGATCGACGCCATCGTTGACAAAAAGAAAAGAGCAGGTAAATGAAACGTCCGTTATCCAAATCACAAATAGTTTGCATCAGCCTGCTTTGGTTGGCGCTTTGCTATCTAGTTCTGACAAAAGCCGAACGAATTGACGGGATGACAGTAGTAATGCTTGGCATTTCGGCAGCATTAGTATTTATTCCTGTCTATAAGTCGATCAAAAAGAACAAATAAATATCTTTTTTCCTACTTTTAATGCGATAAAATATCAAATTTGATGTTTTATCGCATTTTTCTTTATAAAATGTTTGCCAGTTCAATTTTTATCTTTACTTTTGCAACCGAAAATAAATATCCGATGTACCCATATGCAGATGTGCAAATCTGCTATATAGCACAAAAGCACATAGTCAAACGGTATATTAGCAAATTGTCAAATTAGCACTTTATTTATATCAACCAATTAAAGAAAAAAAAGATTATGAATGCAGCAAAGGTATTAGACGATCTGAAAAGAAGATTTCCCAATGAACCGGAATATCATCAAGCAGTAGAAGAAGTACTTTCTACGATTGAAGAAGAATACAACAAACATCCGGAGTTTGATAAAGTAAACTTGATCGAACGTTTGTGTATTCCTGATAGAGTATTCCAGTTCCGCGTGACTTGGATGGACGATAAAGGTAATATTCAAACCAATATGGGTTACCGTGTTCAGCATAACAACGCAATCGGCCCTTACAAAGGCGGTATCCGTTTCCACGCATCTGTGAACCTTTCTATCTTGAAATTCCTTGCCTTTGAACAAACATTCAAAAACTCGCTGACTACTCTGCCAATGGGTGGTGGTAAAGGTGGTTCCGACTTCTCTCCTCGTGGAAAGTCAAATGCCGAAGTAATGCGTTTCGTACAGGCATTCATGCTGGAACTGTGGCGTCACATCGGTCCTGAAACTGACGTTCCTGCCGGTGATATCGGTGTTGGTGGCCGCGAAGTAGGTTTCATGTTCGGTATGTATAAGAAACTGGCTCATGAATTTACCGGAACATTCACAGGTAAAGGCCGCGAATTCGGCGGTTCACTGATTCGTCCGGAAGCTACCGGTTATGGTAATATCTACTTCCTGATGGAAATGCTAAAGAGAAAAGGCACTGACTTGAAAGGTAAAGTTTGTCTGGTTTCTGGTTCTGGTAACGTTGCTCAATATACAATCGAAAAAGTAATCGAACTAGGTGGCAAAGTAGTTACTTGCTCTGACTCTGACGGTTATATCTACGATCCGGACGGTATCGACCGTGAAAAACTGGATTACATCATGGAACTGAAGAATCTGTATCGTGGCCGTATCCGTGAATATGCAGAAAAATATGGTTGTAAATATGTAGAAGGAGCTAAACCTTGGGGTGAGAAATGTGATATTGCTCTTCCTTCTGCTACTCAAAATGAATTGAACGGTGACCACGCCCGTCAGTTGGTAGCAAACGGCTGTATCGCAGTATCTGAAGGTGCCAACATGCCTTCTACTCCGGAAGCTATCAAAGTATTCCAGGATGCAAAAATCCTTTATGCTCCGGGTAAAGCTGCTAACGCCGGTGGTGTATCAGTATCAGGTCTTGAAATGACTCAAAACTCTATCAAATTAAGTTGGAGTGCTGAAGAAGTAGACGAAAAACTGAAGAGTATCATGAAGAATATCCACGAAGCTTGCGTTCAGTACGGTACAGAAGCTGACGGATACGTAAACTATGTGAAGGGTGCTAACGTAGCCGGATTCATGAAGGTTGCTAAAGCAATGATGGCACAAGGTATCGTATAATCAGCAAAAGAAATATAAGCTATAGTTTATTTAAAAACTCCCGCCTTCCGAAAGGAAGTGCGGGAGTTTTTTTATGTAGAAAAATAAATAACAGGCAATACGTACACAATTCATAGTTATTCTCTATCTTTAGATAGAAATTATCTGTTTGACAAGCGAGCAAAAGAAGCCTATCTTTGTTATATATTATAAACTCCGGAATAAAAGAATGAAAAACTACGGTTTGTTTATACTTTACTTCCGACTAAAAAGAATCTATTTTATGGAAAAGAAAAAACTTACTGCAGCGAACGGGCGTCCCATCGCCGACAATCAGAATTCGCAAACTGCAGGTCAACGCGGACCTGTAATGTTACAAGACCCCTGGCTTATTGAAAAGCTTGCCCATTTTGATCGTGAAGTTATTCCGGAAAGACGTATGCACGCTAAAGGTTCGGGAGCTTACGGTACTTTTACCGTTACTCATGACATTACCCAATATACCCGTGCAGCAATTTTCAGTAAAGTCGGAAAGCAAACAGAATGTTTTGTCCGCTTCTCTACTGTAGCCGGAGAGCGTGGAGCTGCTGATGCAGAACGTGACATCCGAGGTTTCGCCATGAAATTTTATACGGAAGAAGGTAACTGGGATTTGGTGGGCAACAACACTCCTGTATTCTTCTTACGTGATCCGCTTAAGTTTCCGGATCTGAACCATGCCATCAAACGGGATCCGAAAACGAATATGCGTAGCCCGAACAGCAACTGGGATTTCTGGACACTTTTGCCGGAAGCTCTGCATCAGGTTACCATTACTATGAGTCCTCGCGGTATTCCTTATTCATATCGCCACATGCACGGTTTCGGCAGTCACACCTATAGTTTTATCAATGCAGAAAATCAACGTATCTGGGTTAAATTCCATCTTCGTACCTTGCAAGGCATCAAGAACCTAACAGATCAAGAAGCAGAAGCAATTGTTGCCAAAGACCGTGAATCTCATCAACGCGACCTTTTCGAGAGTATCGAGAAAGGGGATTACCCAAAATGGTTATTCCAAATTCAGTTAATGACGGAGGAAGAAGCGGACAACTACCGCATCAACCCGTTTGACCTGACTAAAGTGTGGCCTCACAAAGATTTCCCTCTACAAGATGTCGGCATCCTTGAACTGAACCGTAACCCTGAAAATTATTTTGCTGAAGTGGAACAAGCTGCTTTCAACCCGATGAATATTGTAAACGGTATTGGTCTGTCTCCCGACAAAATGTTACAAGGTCGTTTATTCTCTTATGGCGACGCACAGCGTTATCGGCTAGGAGTGAATGCAGAACAAATTCCGGTCAACAAACCTCGTTGTCCTTTCCACGCCTATCATCGTGACGGTGCTATGCGCGTAGATGGTAATTACGGTGCTACCAAAGGATATGAACCGAACAGTTACGGCGAATGGCAGGATTCTCCTGACATGAAAGAACCGCCACTCAAAGTTACCGGTGAAGTTTACAACTACAACGAACGGGAATATGACGATGATTATTATAGCCAACCGGGTGACTTATTCCGATTGATGCCGGCTGAAGAACAACAATTATTGTTCGAAAACACAGCTCGTGCCATGGGAGACTCCGAATTGTTTATCAAACAACGTCATGTGCGCAACTGTTATAAGGCTGATCCTGCATACGGAACAGGTGTTGCCAAAGCACTGGGTATTGATTTGCAAGAGGCTTTGAAAGAATAAAGAAAAAGATATTTTACTGATAAAGAGACTGTCTTATATTTTTAAGACAGTCTCTTTTGTATAGTATTGCCGTCAATCTCGAATTTTCTTTTAACATTCTTCTGAAATAGCCATTCAACTCTTTTAACTATCTTTGCCCCCTGTATAACCCCTTAATATTTATAACAGACTGATGAAACTAAAAAAATTATTCGCCGGAATGATACTATGTCTGGCAGTTGCTTCCTGTATTCAAGATGAAGCTCTAAATGTTGAAGCAGCTATAGACGGATGCAGCGGCAGCAATATCCAATTAGCTAACATTAATACTTACAGCAAAACAGTATCTATTTATGTATCTAAATCTACCGACTTGTCTGCATTAGAAATCAAATTCGAACTACCTGATGGAGCTAGCATCAATCCTGTCAATGCATTAGCGAATGACGATGCTCCCAAATATGATTTTTCAACTTCGAAAGTTCCCATTACATCTGAACAAACATTGGAACAATATCAACGTATGTTCAAAGTTACATCTGAAAGTGGTACCACAGAAGCGGTCTACACCATCACTGTTATCAAATCAGAGCTTCCTACTGAATACCATTTTGAGAACATAGAAGACGGAAACAACAATTATCATATCTTTTATGAATTCAATCAACAAAAAGCAGAAATGCTCCAATGGGCAAGTGGTAATCCAGGGTTCCAGCTTACCGGCATGGGGAAAAACACGATGGATTATCCAACTCTTCAAACCCAAGGATATATAGGTAAAGGTGTGAAACTGGAAACTAAAGGCACAGGAAGCCTTGGATTAACGGTTGGTATGCCAATCGCAGCAGGTAACCTCTTCATTGGTTCATTTGAAGTTGGAAACGCATTAAAAGATGCAAAAGCTGCGACCAAATTTGGATTTCCATTTTTTAAGCACCCTACAAAACTGGAAGGATATTATAAGTTCAAGCCAGGAACTGAATATATATCAGGCATTGATAAAAGTCAGAGCCCTCCGAAGATTGTGATAGATCCTTCAATGGAAGGCAAAGACAAAGGTGATATATACGCTATTTTATACAGAGCAGACAATGTTAATGACTTTTTGGATGGCAACCTCAACTTTGATTCCGAGGAAAAAATAGTATATATTGCCCGAATCTCCGATACAGAGATGAAAGAGACTGATACATGGACACACTTCAGTATACCTTTTGAACATAGAAAAGAGATAGAACAATCAGCTCTCGATGAAGGTAAATATAAACTTGCTGTCGTTTTCTCCTCAAGTATAGAGGGAGCTAATTTCAAAGGTTCAATAGGAAGTACTCTGTGGATAGATGAAGTAACCATTCACTGTGAAGAAGACGAACAAAATAACGAATAATAATTAAAAAAATAACATATGAAAAAATACATATTGGCTAGTATAGTTACACTTTTCTTCGGTATTAGCCAAGTTAGTGCACAATCATCTAATGAGCATAAAGGACTTATTTGGTCCTCCCTACATGGATTAGATTATGAGTTCAAAGCTGGTGTGAATATAGGTGGAACATCTCCACTTCCTCTTCCCAAAGAAATCAGAAAAATTGAAAGCTACTCACCTGGACTTTCGATTACTTTGGAAGGAAATATAACTAAATGGCTAGATGCTCAAAAAAAATGGGGACTTAGTTTAGGACTCCGCCTCGACAACAAAAGTATGACTACTGAAGCTTCAGTAAAAAACTATGGCATGGAAATTTTTAACGAAACTGGTGGAAAAGTTGAAGGACTTTGGACAGGAGGAGTTAAAACCAAAGTTAAAATGTCTCTTTTGACAATACCAATCCTAGCTAACTACAAAATCAACGATCGATGGAAACTCGTTGCTGGACCTTATATGTCATATATGATGGAGGGGGACTTCTCCGGCCATGTTTATGAGGGACATCTTCGATCTCCAGACGCTACTGGTGACAGAGTTAATTTCACAGGTGACAATATTGCAACTTATGACTTCTCCAATGATCTGCGCAAATTCCAATGGGGTTTACAAGTAGGAGGAGAATGGAAAGCATACAAACACTTAAATCTGCATGCTGATTTAACATGGGGATTGAATGATATTTTCAAAAAGGATTTCACAACTATTTCATTTGCTATGTATCCCATCTATTTAAATATAGGATTTGGATATGCATTCTAAAGATAAATACACTAAAGAGTCTGTGTAGGATTAAAAAATATTTATCATAAAATATACCCAAAGGCAGTCTTAGGAAAGACTGCCTTTCTACTTTAATTTAATTCCGGTGCCGAAATGAACTAATTCATTCTATAGACTCTTATCTTATGGATCTCAATATAAAATAAACTAAGAGCCTAAATAGATGATGTATTTTGTTATTCACATCTTTCACATAATACCAAGTTGTTAATTCACATATGTTTCTTGTGAATTAACAGTGCTATTTTCATTCTTCACACCCTTTCACCCTCTTCACCAACCGGATGCTTGATTCTTTCATCAATTTCCACTTTTTGGTCAAACGTTTAGCAAAAAAGATTTGTTTTCTTTCAATATGAGAACCAACCTTTCTTACTACTGATAAGTCACTGATTTACCGCATATTTTGTTTCCATTTGCTAATCGCCGACTGCTGTTGTCTACCTAGTCAACTATAGTCGACTGATTAGACAACTACAGTCAGCTAGATAGACAACAATAGTCGGTTTCTTATATGTCAACTATTTAATTTAATAAGATTATAGCTGAAGCGAAGATTATGAACTGCGAAGGTACAAGCAGTGAAAGTGTGAAGATTGTGAAGGCGTGAAGAAGAGATTTCCTCTTTGTATCTTCACCGAGAACACCTATTAGACAGATAATTATCTCCTAGTGAAGAAAGTGTAGGAGAAGAACTCAATTTTATTGTGTCTTTAGTCATTTTTAGCGCGATTAGTTCATTTCTGCATCAAAAAGATATATTCAACTAAACATATGATTTAATTGATAATGAATAGTAGATAAAAAAATAAGCAGGAACAATTATATTCCTGCTTATTTTTATTTGTCATAGACGAAAGAAATCCTAGAAAGATACTTTCAAATCATCAATATATAATACACTATCCGGTGCACCGGAGAACTTATCTCCGTCTTTACTTGAAGAGCACACAATAGCTAGCTTATATTTATTTGAAGCATTCCATGATTTACCGTCTTTCCATTCAAACGATACATTAAATGTAGTCCACTCTGCTTTCTCACCAGCATCCTTTACAGAAGCAATCGCGACTATTTTTTCAGACGTCAACAAATTTGTTCCATCTAAATAATCAGCCATATAATCCGATACTTCATACAATACCGCATTCATAGCCGGGGCATCTGTTTTTGACTCATCCAAGTTCGCTACATTAGCTTTTTTCGGATCTGGACATACATAATATTTTTCTCCAGCTGTATATTTATAAACTCCAGAGAATGTTTTCGGTTCCCTATCACAAGGCTGTCCGAAACGTGTACTCTTTAAGGTGTTAGAAATTTCTGTAATAAATACCCCATTAAACAAAGAACCGGAAGTAACATACGGAACCATTGCCAAGGCTGAACCACTTGAATTAAGTGTTGTCAACTTAGCTGCTTTACCTGAATAACCTGCTGCTTCTTCATGTACAGCATAAGGTTTTGTTTTATCATATTTAGTAAAAAAACTCATTGATTTTAAATATTCAACTCCCGGATTTGAAGTTGTCCATCCGCCAATCGGTTCATAATACTTCATATCTTCATCATTAGTATTATTTTTCAATTCCCATTGATCCAAATCGGTTGCAAAATTCAAAATACCACAAGATATAATATATTCTTCTCCAGTTGTCTTGCCTTCGCTGTAATCTTTCTCTGAAACAATATTTATTCTTTGCGTCTTAGAACAATCAATAGCACCTCCGTTATAAAGTTCACCATTATAAAACACCTTTGCACCATCTGAAACAACTAACTTCGGCACAATTTTCAATTGTTCTGCCTGTGCATCCGGTTTTGCATAAAGAATAATCCAGTTGCCTCCCATTGAAGAAGTAACAATAGAAGGTTTATAAGCAAGTACATCTTCATTGATGGTTACACTCAATAGTTCTTTCTCTGTCTTTAATACACCAGAAACAAATGTATAATTTACATTATATGTTTCTGACTTTATATTAATTTTCAAGGTCATTTCTTTGTCGCTACTGATAGAACCTGAAATTGTATACTCGGTTGCTTCCCTTCTATTAGCAACTGCGGTTGTGGTTCCTTTATACTCTCCAATACTGAAAGAGCCGTCTGCCTGCTTTTCGATAGCCACTTCATCAGCTTTCAAACCCTGATATTTATAAGCACTCGCTGTAAACCCAGGTTTTACAGGGAAAGACACATTAAATGATGAAATACTAATTTTATTATAACCTTTGGCCACCATAGTGATCCCTTTAGAAGGTTCAGTCAATTCAAATCCTTCACCTGTGTAATCACAAGTAAAACCATTCTCCATACGTGGATACCAACCTGCAAATACTGTTGAATAATCAGCATCATCCGCTTCCGTACTAATACGGGTACCCGTAACTTTCACTTCAATATTCATTGTAGTAGACGGATCTTCCGGCATGTGTTGGACCACATTTATTGTCATATTGACTTTCTCTGCAACCACATTTCCCGATACGGTAATGTCCAATGTACCCAAATCTGCATGTTGTATTGTGGTCTTAGTTTCCTGCAATACTACTTGAGAAGCATCACCTTCCAAAACAACGCCACCAACTACAATATCCCCTACAGTAAAAGGAGCACCAGCTATATCTATCGCAAAATTACGCAAAGACACCGTTACTTTGTTCTCGTCTTCCGATTTAACAAATATTCTTTGAGAAATTGGGGCACTTTCTGTCAAATCCACTCCTTCCAAGAAGACTTTCAACTGACTATCATAGGTTCCTACCACGAAACTATTAAGTCCAAGCCCCTCTCCTCCATCGTTACCGTTTTTATCATCATCACTACAAGATGTAAACAATGTCGCTGTACACAATACAGCAAACAAGTAATAAAATAAATTCTTTCTCATTTTCTAAATTCTACTTTTAATTAATAAAAGCAAATACGTGATATTCCCATCACACAGATGCCTGACTTTTACAGGCGCAAAGTAACTATTATTTTCAGATACCCACAAGGTCTATATTTCTTGTTTCTGTTCCATTTTTAAAGAAATACACCTAAAATAGGCTATGAAAAAGCATAAATTCCCGCTGATTATTAAAAAGAAATATTCTGTTTTTAATAATCAGCGGGAATCTACAATTCAAATCTCACACATTGATATATCAATACAACCTACTTACAGGCTGTTCATTTGTGACACTCAATGTTCTATTGTTTTATTGTTTCACACCAGTATATTGGACATCCACATCCATTAACTTTGTTCCAGCCATACTTACCTCTACAACAATCGGCAAATTCAAATTCTTACCATCCACCGTTGCAGCAGTTATGTCAATTGCACAATCGACAGACATCGACGCAGCACCTATTGGAACTTCTATTCCCTTCAATTCCGTCGCACCACTGAAAGTAGATTTACCGTCTTTCTGGGTCAACGCACATTTCGCCACTTTTAAATCACCCAAGCTTACAGGTATAGAAGTCCCACCTATAGATACATTCAAAACAAAATCTTTGATAACTACATCCACTGCGTCATCTCCATTCTTTACCAGAGATAAAGATTTGGGCTCATTGGCTACTTCCTGCCCTTCCAACTTAACAACTAAATTACCATTATACGTACCAGCTACCTTTTCAGAGGCAACAGTAGTATCATCGTCATCATCGTCACTACAAGACATTAAAAAACTCATTGAGCCAATTAACATTGCAAACAAATAAAATGAAATTCTTTTCATAACATTCTCTTTTAATTTAAAAAAACTTCTCACTTCTAAAGAAGATAAAACAATATCTTCCATGTTTTTTCTCAAAACATAGGTGCAAAGTAACTATTATTTTCAGATATTTGCAAGGTCTATTTTTCTTGTTTCTGTTCTATTTTTAAAGAAATATACCCAAAAGGACTTATAACATACCATTTTACAAATTAAAATGATGATTTGAAAAAGGAAAGAGAGTTTATATCTCTGAACCCATTTATCTTCGTTATATGCTATAAAGCCAATCAGTTATCATAATCGTATTCCAGACTAAACTCATCCACATAAAGCACACTACCGGACGCTCCAGTAAAAAAATCACCATATTTGCTTGCAGAACATACCAGGACGATATAGGTTGGTTTTCTGTTCGTAGCCCTATATTCCAGTTTCAAGTCAAATTCCTTATACACGGCAACAGGAGTTCCCGATGTAAATTCAGCATAAGCAATCACATGCTTATCATTTTTATCAAACAATTTCCGGTTAGAAGGTTTGGTGCGTATTTCAATCGGACTATCCCAATCACCAATGGCAATATAGATCGAGCAGGTATCTGTCTTTCCTTTTAAATAATTATATTCAATGGAAGAGTTATCAATCACTCCGGGCTGGTACTTATAATATCCTTTCAAATGAGTAGGATAAGCAGAGAACGATTGCCCAAAGTTCAAGATACCATTTGTTCCGTCGGTTGCCACATATTTACCGACAAAGAGGTTACCGGCAGCTAATTTCCCGGCAGAACCCACTCCCACAAACTTAGACTCAAGTTTCGCAGCCCTACCGGTTGTTTTACCCGACCATATATCTTCGGTAGGAACAGAGTTGCTGTCACCTAAGGTTGTAGCTCCTTGATTTCCGGTATCCCAGAAAGGAGCTTCATTACTTCCCCACGGGTTCCAGACTTTACCACTCTGATTCCAATTATCAAATGTACCACCTGTTAAAGGAATCTCAGCAGTCGTTCTAAAAGTAATCTCTTCACCACGATCTTCTGTTCCATCCACCAAAGCACGACATACATATTCCGTGTCCGCTTTCAAATGCGGAACACAAACATAGAAGTTTACTCCATTCTGTACAACGATATCCTGATCTACCCTTGTCCATTCTTCTGATGAAGCTTCACGTATTTCAAAGCCGTTCACTACATCCTCCTGTCCTTCTCCATAAAGCCATGCTACATTAGTCCAGCCATCCGCCGAATTAGTAAAGACAACCTTATCCGTGATGAATGCGTACAAACTCCACTCTTCGGTTTTTCCTTTAAATGTCACATTTACTTTCTGCTCTTGTGTAAAGTCCTTCAAAGTGGTAAAGTCAGGCGAAACGGTAGAACTGATCGGCCCCAGCTTCAAATCTTTCACGGTTATTTTGTTGAGCATCGTATTTTTATTGACATAAACGATAGCTTGTCGAGCTTTTTCGTCAATCACGGCTCCTCCGACCTGATTCTTGACGCTAAATACTCGTTCGACGGTCTGGTTGGCTATAATCTTCCAGCGATAATCCTGATACAAAGACAATACCACTTCTTTAGGAGAAGACAAATCAATCGTTGTATTCACCTTCAAATCCGTATTAGCCTCTTCTGAATAATCGAAACGGGTGACAATCACTTTCTTCAAATCCACAGAATCGAGCAAGTCTACTGTCACCGTACGTTCTTCATTATTAATGACTGCACTACCAATCTGTCCATTCACCTCAAAGCCGGTAATAGACAATCTGACAACAGGATACGGCAAATCATTCTTGACGCATGATGAAAAAGCAAATGCAATGCAAATGCATATAATTAAGGATAAAAGTCTATTTCTGCCTTTACTTTTCATGATTACATACTTATAGTTAATCCTAAATTAATATCAAACAAATTTATTTTAAAGTTGGCTCCACCGTTCGTACGGGAACCTTTCTCACCAAGATTATTCACCTGACTTTCCTTACGGTATTTCAAGCCTATCACTCCCACACTACATTCCACACTCACATTTTGCATAATAAAGACAGCCACTCCGGGATTAATCCCCAACTGTGCCTCAAATATATTCGTTTTGGTATTCTTCAAACTCTCGCCCGAACCTCTTGTAAACTCCGAATGTCCGAATCCCAAACGCAGATTGGTTTCATTGAACAATCCGAAACGTTTTCCCGGATCCAACCCGATATAGGAGCTATGGAAAAAGGTGCAATTATACAACTCTTCTTTCAACTTCAATTCCTTGAGAGTGAAATTCACGTCATCATCAATCTTAAAACTAACATTGCCTAAATGACCGTCCGTATGCTTATAACCGAGCTTTACACCCACTACCTGATTATCTTTGAAAAAATAACCGATAAAAGGAGCCACATTAATGGTACGTGCTTCAAAATCAAAATCATCGAGATAAGTAAACAATAATTTGGAGTCCTCACTGTTATAATCCCAAAACGAAAAATCCGTACCAAATATCCATTTTCCTTTAGGCATAAAGCGATAATTCACAATGCCACGATCAAACCGCCCTACCCTTTTGATTCTCAATAAATCAATGCCTCGCTTGGTCTCTAACGTATCACTTTTCCAATCGAACTCTCTTTTAACTGTTTCAACCGTGTGAACCGGAAGTGCAGCTGTTATTTTACTATCCTGTTTACGCTCCGACAATACAAGGTCACAAATCGTTCCTTCTAACTTCAAAGGAGTATTGACAACATCAGAAGCCAATTTTATATCCGTTGAAGAAACTGGCGGAACAGCTACTGCTTCTCTCTTAGACGCAACCTTCTGCCTTTTATCTGCCTGCTTTTTATCTACAAACTTCCCCACTGGTCTTTCTTCAGGCTTCTTCACAACCTTTTCCACAGAATTCTCTGCTGGAGACACGTTTTCCTCCACTTCTCCAATTATCTGGCGGGCAGAGTCCACAGCAGCTTCAGGTACCTGATAAGTATCCTCTACTGATGACAATACCTCCTGTTTGTCTTCCTGTCCCTCACTTTTTATTCCATAAAAGAATACCAAGCCGGCGCATACAACCAGAAGCAGGAACAGTAATATGTATTTTTTTCTATGTCTCATAAAATCATAAGCAAATCGTCAATCCCAAACTAATATTGAAAGGATTCACCCTAAAGTTAGATCCACCCGTCATCCGTTTTCCCGTCTCTCCCAGATTATTTTTCTGTTTTTCCTGCCTGTAACGAATGCCGGCTATTCCGAGCGAACATTCAATACTTACATTTTGCATAATAAAAACAGCCAATCCCGGATTTATTCCCAATTGCACCTCAAATATATCTGTTTGAGTATTAACCAAATTTTCGTCTACACCACGGTCGAATTTAGACTTTCCAAAATTGAATGTCAAGGCAGTCTCATTGAACAATCCAAATCGTTTACCGGCATCCAAACCTACATAAGAGCGATGGAAGAACGACACGTTATACAAATTTTGTTCCAACTTTAAATCTTTCAAAGAGAAATCGACATCATCATCGATTTTCAACGTGATATTATTCAAGGCTCCTCGCATATTCCGGTATCCGAACTTCAATCCCAACACCATATTATCACGGACAGCATAGCCTCCATATACAGAAAAATTCAGATTACGCCCATCACAATCAAAATTATCAAAATAGGCAAACAGCAGTTTATTATCCGCACTATTATAATCCCAGTATGACATTGTGAAACCAGAGATCCACTTCCCTTTAGGAATGAAACGATAGTTCATGATTCCACGATCATAACGTCCGATACGTTTGATTCGCAGGAAGTCCAAGCTCCCTTTTACTGGTAGCGTATCCTTCTGAAAAACGGGGACAGAATCTTCTACCTCCAACGATTGACAAACCGTTTCTGTCTTTCCCCACAAAGAGAAAAAGAATACAGACACCAGTACTGTTACCAATAACCGTTTATACATTCGTCCTGTTTTTTAAAGGTAAAAAGCTATTCCCAGTCCTATACTGAAAAGATTAATTTTAAAATTGGCACTCATCGACGAACGGTTGCTTTCGTAAATCCGGTCCGTCACCTGATGGGTTCGGCTGACATTCAGTCCCAACACCCCAATGCTTACTTCCACTGCCGTATAATTATTGATAAAGGCAACCAAACCCGGACTCAAACCAACACTTGCATCCAAAGAAGTCTGATATACTCCTGTCAGGTCATCCCCTTTACCGTTCACCACTTTTGAAACAGAACCTCCCAATTCTAACTGCACTTCATTGAATAATGCAAAACGCTTGCTAGTACCTAAATTGATGTAATTTCTCAAGACAGCAATTCCCGAATAAGAGTTCTTCAATTCATACAGGTTACTAATATCAAAGTTGGTATCTTCATCAATATTTACACTGATATTATTTAGCTTGGTATACGTCCGGCTATACATAAAACGTCCACCTGCAGCTACATTATCCTTAAAAGCATAACACAATACCGGACTCACTTTAAAAGCATACCCTTCCCCACTCAAATTCTCTATCACCAGAAACTGATAGTTATCATTTGAGTATTGAGAATAAGAAACTGAACTACCCACAATCCATTGTCCCTTAGGAATGAAAGTTCTCATTTCTATATTCCGTTTGAACTCCTGTTGCGCGCATGTTTGCGTCGTTCCAACAATTATTCCCAAGATTATCAGGAATGAAGTTTTGATAAAGTAATTCATACTTTGCTTATTCATAAATTAATTCCAAATCATCAAGCCACAAAGTACTGCCCGTACTTCCGGTAAAATAATCTCCATATCTACTTGCACTACCCACTAAAATAATATCAGTCGGTTTACGGTTAGAGCGATAGTTAATCGGGATCTCCAGTTTTATCAATCCTTCACCCTCCGTCGACTCTTTAAGAATACACTCTCCATAGCCTATCACATTTGAAGAATTTGAATCAAAAAGCTGCCTGTCAGCAGGCTTTGTCTTAACAAGTACCGGTATATCCGTTTCTCCGTCAAAAGTCTGATGTGGCCAGTCGCCCAATGCTATATAAATAGAGCCCATATCTTTACTGTTTTTCGGCAACTCACCCAATGTTGAATAGTCCACTGTACCAGCTACATATCTATAATAAAGCACCAATTTCGATGGACGTGAAGTGAAAGGACGTCCAAACCGTAAAATACCGTCTGTACCATCTATTTTCAGGAACTTCCCGACAAATATATTTCCGGCAGCAAAAGCACCAATTCCAAAAAGAGCCACATATTGAGACTGTAATTTTGCAGAATAATTCCCACTGTGCTTAATGGCTGCATCATACGTTGTCACATTCTTATTCAATGTAGCAGAACCCGTATTACCACTATCCCAAAACATTTCTCCACCACTCTTATAGATATAAAGAGGCGAATCTCCATGCCAGTCTTCAAATCCAGCATTCGGCAATTGTGCAGGAGCTTCTGTAGTGAATTGTTTTGTTTCTTTCGCTGCAACAGTACCAGCCATTGCCTGATATTCATAGGTTATACCAGGTTCAAGTCCGGTTATTTGACTCGTAAATATTTTATTATTCAACACAGCCTGATTCGAATACATCCAATCATTGGAACCAATCGCCCGGTAACGGAAATTCATCTCTGTAACTGAAGCAACCAGACTACCATACAGAGTGGCTTTTGTTGACCAAACATCGTTCTGTGTAGCAATATCCTCGGTAGCAACCAAAGCATCTGTAGCAATAACCGTCAACGTTTTCGCTCTATCTTTTCCATTCCGGTCCCTTACTTCAATGTCAAATCGATAGGTGTTATTACCGTCATCGATCGAATTAGTCATTATCTCTCTCAAGTTTTCCTTAAATGCAAACTGAACCTTTGTCATATCCGCATTAAATTGGATACTAAATCCAAGATTATCCAGTTCTCTTATCTGAACTTCAGTCAATTCCATCAAGTCGAAAGAAGAAAAATGGGTAATTCCCAACCGTGCAAAATCCGCACTCGTCACTTTCAATTCAGTAAAAGGCACACTAGCAGCCATCCGCACAACAATAGGTGTTTCCTTGTCGAATTGCGCACGATAAACTGCATTATCCAACTCGTAAATCTGATCATTCTCGATTATCTTAATAACAGGACGTGCCAGTATATCTACTTTCTCATCCGTCGTCAAAGCTGTCTCAACCACATTTACAGAGATCATGCCACCACCCACTTCAGAGGAAGAATTACTAAAAGTCAAATCATATCTGGTTGCTTTCCGTACCAGATTAATAACTCCACTTTTGGTTATTTCTGTTCCACTGCCGTTAAGTTGCCCTACAAGGTTCCATCTTAATTGGTTTTCATCATCCAACAGCATAAAATATCCTAGTTGGGATATGTTATCCTGTGTATATTCCAAAGTTCCCAATCGGTTACTCACTGTAATTTTATAAGTAGGAAATGCCTCCTGTAATTCGTCAGACAGAGCCAGACTGACTACTGTATTGCGAATGCCACACACTACTGATTCCGAAATAGCCGTCCCTTTTGAAATTGTAAACTCTTTCGTCCCCTTGAAATAAGAATCGGTAAAAGATGCAGCTACGGAATCACCCGCAGTAACTTCCGCTTTATAATTGTCGGGAACTAACAGTATTTGTTCCGGCATTTCATCCAAAGTGGCGAATTTACGCACCAAGCCCTCCGCGTTACGGATATACACTTTACACTTCTGGAGCAATTCTTCATCAGTAAGCGTAGCTCTCGTCTTTCCGGCAGAAACAGTAGGTAATTCACGTTGAACACCTATCTTCAAAGATAATGCGCCCTCTCCATTATTTGTCAGGTCACTTTCACGGCAGGAGACACAAACAAGTCCAACAATGAAAGCTATAACTAATATATGTATCAGTTTTTTCATTCTGTTTTCTTTGCTATTGATTTCAATGCTAAAGTAGCTGTTCTGGTATTATTTGCCTGATCGACAACGGTAATAATAAAATTATGAGAAGCAAGTCCATACAATCCGAGTAGCGGCGTAAACTGTGTAATATCAAACACCAAATATTTCACTCCGATCACTTCACTGCCCACTGGGAAACCTAAGCTCTTCAACGCTTTTTCCAAATCTGCATCTGCAGGGTGTGCCAAATCAAATTCAGAAGACAAACCTACTGACTTCAGTATTTCAGGTGTCAAAGTCTCCGAATCAATCTTCACTTTCAAATTTTGAATACCATTATCTGCTGTGATATTAACAATAATGGTTTTGGTTTCGTCTTTCTCTACTTCTATCTCATCCATTATATTGAAACCTTGTCCTACGATTGTCGGTGCACTTGTTCCAGGATTTACGGATGGATCTTCCGGCAATATATCTTCTGCTCCCGGATTAGCCCAAGCAAGTAAATCCA
Organism: Bacteroides sp. BFG-606; assembly: GCF_024788145.1. NCBI lineage: Bacteria > Pseudomonadati > Bacteroidota > Bacteroidia > Bacteroidales > Bacteroidaceae > Bacteroides > Bacteroides sp. BFG-606. The sequence continues at coordinate 6,308,749 of NZ_JANUIL010000001.1, forward strand.
CTTTCTTACATACTGCATCCAGCTTTACGCTTAATCCCATGTCACCCACTGAAGGTATCTCCAGATTAAACACAATGTTCCGGTGCTCTCCACCTTTCACATTGCTGAAACTGGTTTGCTCTTCTGTCCATTCCCCATCTACCGTTCCCTGGAAATGAACAATAATGATATTGCTTACTTCGGCAGCTTCAAAGAATCCGGCACGTCCACTTCCAATATCGGTATTATTAAAAGTCAGTTCACCTGTACCGACTTTTATTGTAATGGACTGGTCACCACCTACTTTCTGTTTCAAATCATCATTGAGGTCGACTGTCACCATTATATTCTGCAAGAAACATTTGATTACATCAACCGATGTAACCTCATCTTTTTTTATTGTAAAAGTTTGGGTTCCTTTATAGAAAGGTTTTTCCCATTCAGCAGGTTTTACGTCATGTGATAATGCTTCAATCTTATAGTTACCCACATTCAAGGTTAAGATTTCGGGCATGTCCCTATATCTTGTATATTCCTTTACCAATAAATTATTATCAGTCGAATAAATCCGAATGATATAATCATCTGTATTGATTGCTTTACCGTCTGCACGTGACAGCACATCCACAGAAACAGAAACACTTGTTCCCGCAAGTCTTACCTGTCCTTCACCTTGATTTGTATTCCCGGTTCCTTCGTCGTCCCTTCCAAAATCAGGGTTATCATTCATACAAGCACTGCATAATCCTAAAATGCTTGCCAAACATATAAAAACGAGTTTTTTTATTGCTTTCATATTACTCATTACTTATATTCTAATATTATATTTTTATCTATATACAATTCACTACCAGTAGAAATAGCTTCACCCTTATTATCCGTTGTTTTAATCTTACTGTCTTCAACACTTTGAGTGTTTGAAGCATTGGAAGAAGAGGCAAACATCACTCTTAAATGAGTCGCTTTTTTTCTCAAACATCGTATTATAAGTTAAGTCCACCGTGAAATCCTTTTGAGAACTCGTCGCTGTTAAGACTTCACTACCTTCAGCTAACTTTAATGTTTGTCCTCCTTCGCGGTTTTCTACTATTACAGTTACAATTCCGCCCTGATCGTTATTAGCTACATAAGTATAAGTACCTTTCAGCTTTATCGGACGGGAAGTGAAGGATATGCCTTCATTATAGATTTCTACATTAGTAGAATGGTTATAACTATAACTTCCCAGGAAAAGCTTACCGGCAGAATGATGACCATGAGTAGGAGGCGTCAAATCATTAAGAGTACTTGCACCAATCGCATTTCTTGATGGAGGGTCACTTGTTGCCACAGTCCAAGCCACATTACGCATCAGAATGCCATTACTTTGTTTCATACTTGAAGGAATCATATACCAAGTGTTCTTAACACCACTAATAGGTACTGTCTTTTCATTTACTGTAGCCCAAGATTCATTTTCATCAAAATCAAGTGCTGTTAAATTTGTTGTATCAAATCTATTATCTCCCCAAAAAGAACTATGATTATACTTTCCTCCTTTATTAATAGTTCCACTAAAGATTGTCTTACCCCATCCTTGCGTGAAATCCGGAAGCTGTATTACACTCTCTGTTACCTGCATAACAGGAATTGAATAAGTCGTACCATCATCACAAGTCGTTCTGAAATAATAAGTAGTTCCCGGAGTAAGTCCTGAAATGACAGCCTTTCCAGTGGTTGCATCAAGTTTCAAATCTTTGGCATCCACTTTCGTCCACGTACTTCCATTCAAAGAAATATATGCTTCAATAGCACTTATCACATTAGACATATCTTCGGCATATTCAGGTACAATCGTCATTTCGGCCGTATACGACCACACATGAAACGGTTCGAGAATAACACTATAAGAAGGTATAATAACAGCTACGGAAACGATGGCCGATTTCAAACCGTTATATTCAGCTTGGAAGTCTTTGGCTACAACTCCCATATCAATACCACTTGCTTTTATATTGTAATATCCTTCTTTTCCTTCTATCGGAGTGATAACCGTATTGTTAATCAAAGTCATCACACCATAATAACGATAATAGAGCTTAATATTCTGCGGATTGCCTTCTTTCAGTTTCACCGGAATTGTCACTTCTTTACTCTTCATCTTCACAGGATCCGTAGGTAGCAACATAAAGTTCTTAGGCGTTGTTATATTCAACACATAATCTTCACTTTGCTTACCATAAGTACTGGTGGCACTCAAATAGAATAAATGAGTATCATTATTATCCGTAATATTCAGATTAGGAATCAAACCAGTAAAATTAATAATACCCATCTGATCCTGATTAATACCAAAGCCAATCAACTTCACACCTGATTTGTCCAGCAATGCTTGATCTTCAGGAGTAAGTGCCGCCAGATTAAATCCTTCCTCCGGCCAATCGGGTAAATTAGGAGAAGTAGTTCTAAGAATACATTTCGTAAAACCGCCCAAAGAAGTCAACAAAGCCGATAACTGATTCGATTCAATCGGATTACCGTCCCACTGATTACCATCATTACTTGTTTTCTCAAATCCGGTCAATGTGAAATAAGGAGGTTTAATATTCAATGCTTTATCCGAAATATCCAAAGTAATGGGTCTGACTTCCGTTACACGGTCAAAGACAATGCTCAACATGGCTTTACCAGCATCCACATTCATTTGCAAATGATAATGATGTTGAGCTAACGCCTCCTCAATGGTAGCCACTTCAACGGTAGTCGGACTTAGTCCGCCATTCACTTTCGTGAAAGTCAGTTTTACTGAAATTCTACCCGGCTTCACATAAGCAGCACGCGTTTCTCCGGACGAAAAAGAAACTTCACTTCCCAACTCTGCCTGTACAGTAGAAGAATAAGTCTTAAAATACTGTTTGAAATCATCCGTGTATTCAATACTTATTTTAGTATTGGCCAATTTACAAGTAGTTTCCACGGGAGTAGTCTCGCCACCACGGATATTAAAATCGGTAGTACCCTCATAATAAGGAGAATCAAAGCCTTCCTTCTCAATGTCACCATAGAAAGCTTTCAAGGTATAACTTCCTACCGGAAAAGTAGTGTCTTCATCATAGTCACTTAACTTATCCCAGGAAGCCTGCACTTTGTCACCTTGCAACACGGAAATAGAGAAATCTTGTATGGAAGGCAGTACTTCCTCACTCGAGCGTGTCGTAACATCTGTCACCGAAGAATTTGCGGATAGATGCAAGCTCATTCCACCAAAGGCACCCGAACGCTTTTCATCGTTTACACAACTGCACAATAATACAATCTCTAAAAATAAAATAAACTTCAAAATACCCTTCATACCGAATTAAATACGCCTTTAAATAATACGGAGTCCCTCTCTCTGAAATCAAAGATAAGCTTAAATACCTAATATACAGGTGCTATCTTGTAAACTAGCCGCAAAAATACAGTTTTATTTCTTTATAATAAAGTATCTAAAGAAAGTTTTATTTTCGAATATGAAAAGAAGACCACAATTAAGGCCTAGAATATGAAAAATGAAACATTTTTAAGAGATATAACATAGAAGTTCTGTCTTTCAGATGAAAAACAGAACTTCATTATATAATAAATTGAACGTTAATAAAGCTTATTTATCAACGCCTGGCATCAAGACTACTCCCAACTTCTTCTTGCCGTCCATCTTGACTACCACAGGTTTTTCAAAGCGAACGTGACGGAGATAGTTCGTTTCCTGCACTGCTGGTTGTGCATTGAGGAAATCCTGATTATAAACCCCATCATTCATAAAGGCGTTGATCGTGAAATATCCTACCCCGAAAGAAGTCAGGTTCTGAAAAAAGTGTGTCCCCTGACTGGGATCTACCCGGTAATTAGTCAGACCGGCTTCCACAATCACACGGGCAGCCGAAATATGAGGCCACTTCACCGGAATACCCAGCCATGTATCACTGCTTCCCCAACGACCCGGACCAACGAGCACATAATTCTTTCCTTCGCTCAGGAACTGTTGATTGATCTTTTCTATCTCCCAGGCAATCGTCTGATTATTGGAAGCACTATAATTGTCGGTTTTTACATAAACCACATCATATACCTCATTCATAATACCGTGTCCCAATGAATTATACGAACGGAGAATCACATCTTCATCAGGAATCTCGTTCAAATCCTCGTCCAGCATTTCTTTACTGTCTACGATAGGACGGATCTGCAACAGATAGAAAGTTCCGGATTTATCATGTTCGCGACTTAACGTTGCTGCAAATTCAATTTCAACCGGACGACGCATCTCCTGTTCACCATATTTCAATACCAACTGCAGAATACGAGCCAACGGGAAAACATCATGTTGCAGGATATTAGCAAAAGTAATCACCTTACGTCCTCCCGGATATAAACCATCACGAATAATCTGATCGTACGGATCGTAGGTAGAAGCAATATAACGCAGAGCACCGTCACTTTCCGCCTCTTTGACATGAAGTTTCAGCAAATTAAAACCATCGTCGATAGAAAAATCATGTCCGGCATTTTTCAAATCCAATGCATAAAAACGAGTTTGAGTCTCCTTGAGGGCTATTTCCATTTCACTGGTTTGCAACACCTGATTGGGATGATAGGGAGAAAAACGAAGGGTCATGCCACCGTCAACAATATATTTTCCTAATCCCAAAGCCAGATTAACCGTTCCTTCTTCGGCTTTTTCATCTCCTAAAGGATAATAATTCAGTGAACGGGCCACACCGGACATAGACGGATAATAACGATCGCCGTACTGGTTTCCAACTACTTCCTGTAAGATAACAGCCATTTTCTCCTGATCGATTACATTCGAAGTGGCTTGCATATACGCTTTGCTGTCACGGAAATAAACCGAAGCATACACCCCTTTGATAGCATCAGAGAGCATCCGCAACATTTCATAGCGGTCGTCCAGATAAGGAATCATGTAGGTGTTATAAATTCCGGCAAACGGCTGATAATGAGAGTCCTCCAACAAGGAAGAAGAACGAATGGCAATCGGAGACTTCACTACATCGAAGAAAGTGAAAAAGTCCTCTACCAACCGGTCAGGCAACTTTGCCTTCAGAAAGTATTTCAGAATCGTAGCATCATCCGCATCTGACAGTGCAATCTGATACAGATTATTAGTATCCATAAATTCATCAAACACATCCGTACAAAGCACCACTGTTTTCGGAATAGCGATACGCGCATTTTCAAACTCGTCGAACTCCGGATGACGCTTCACCATATTATCAATAAATGCCAGTCCACGTCCTTTTCCTCCGAGAGAGCCATCCCCGATACGGGCAAAGTTAGAATAACGGTCGAAGCGGTCGCGCTTAAAGACCGCCACGACTCCCTGGTTCTTCATCTTACGATACTTCACAATCGCCTCAAAGATGATTTTACGGTGAGCATCCACATCCTGAAGACTATTCCAGGTTATCGGTTTCAAAAATTCAGCTACCGGGAACATGGCACGCGAATAAAACCAACGCGACACGTGATTCCGACTGATATGGTATAAGAAAGACTCCGCAGGTACGGCAAAAAGAATATTTTGCAGCTCCTTCAAATTCCGGACGCGGGCAATCTCCTCCCCTGTATCCGGATTCCGGAAAATAAAATCACCAAAACCAAAATTATCGGAGACAATACGGCGTAAATCAACGTCCATCTTCTTGGAGTTCTTGTCGATAAAACTGGCACCATACTTGGCTGCATAAGACGAATTTTCAGATTCGGAAGACTGGATAATCAAAGGAACAAACGGATCATTCTTACGTATCTCCGCACACAGCTTGATACCTGCCAGACCGTCTTTCTCCCCCCGTTCCACTTTCGGGAAACGGACGTCAGTGATTACCCCCAATATATTATTCTGATACTTATGATAGATTTCCATCGCCTCCTGATACGTACGTGCCAACACTATTTTAGGACGTCCACGCATACGGAGCGTACGCTGGTGAGCATTCAAGGCTTCAGTAGAGAATTCCTGACTCTGCTTCAACACGAATTTATACAGATTCGGCAAAATAGAAGAATAGAAACGAATACCATCCTCCACCAAAAGAATCAACTGCACACCGACCTCCTGCACATCGTGTTCCAGATTCATCTTGTCCTCTATCAACTTGATGATAGACACCAACAAGTCAGTATTACCCAACCAGCAAAATACATATTCAAACGCACTTAAATCTTCATTGATAATCCGTTTAGTAATACCATGACTGAAAGGAGTCAGGATGACAATAGGAATATGCTCGTATTTCTCTTTGATGTGACGGCCGATGTCGAAACTGTCATTATCCCCCGTGCTCGGCATACAAATCACCAGATCGAACGACATGTTTTCCAACTGTGACAGTGCTTCCTCCTCCGTAGACACCTGCGAGAAACGAGGTGGATAGCGCAGAGACAAAGAAGTGTATTCATTGAAAATCTTCTCATCAATGCGCCCGTCATCCTCCAACATGAAAGCATCGTAAGGATTAGCGATTAATAACACGTTAAAAATCCGCCTTGTCATCAAGTTAGCGAATTGTGTATCTTTGAAGTAAAGCTGGTTTAATTTATATTTACTAAGCATAAAGTCATTCTCCTTTCTTATTCCAAATCGTCATATCTCCAAAATCATGTTTCAGCAGATCGTTACTATGAATAATGGCATATTTAAATCCCAAATATTCACTACGAATATCCAACAACTCCTTTATAACCGGATAATAATCTTCTTTCTTACCTGACATATATTCATTAACAGCATAAGAGAAAAAGTTCATTTTTTGAATAAACTCATCATAAAATCGTTGTTCACGACAGTTCCTATAAGGTAGTTTCCCATTAAATAATAAATTCAACAACTGAATCGTTGAAAGCACTTCGGAAGTCGCATGGTCACTATTAAATATTACTTTCTGATTGACAAAGTCATTCGAATGCCTTATTATAGTCTCTATGTCATAATGGATCGGATCTAAGATATCATCATACTTATTCGATTTTTTATTATTGCAGTATCCACAAGCTACAAATAAGTTTTCCCATGTTTGTTTCAAGTCTCCATTATTAGCTTGCGACTTGAAATGTTCTACTTGGTAATCTGTTGTCAAATGCCGTTCGCACAAATAACATTTATCATTCTGATCCATCAGTAATTGTTTGCAGACTTCGTCCGTATTATAACTTTTATCTAAAGTTTGTGGCTTATCCGCATTCTTACAAATTCTAATCATCTTAATTCATTCTTATTTTGCCACTCTCTTTTCAGATCATAATATTTAGCTTTAACTGCAGGAGCTACTGCCTCCGGAATCTTATCAAAATCTTTCAGATACATATCCAATTCACTTTTATCCGAAACAGAAAGCTGCTCTGCACGAATCAACTCTTCCAGCCGTTGTAAACGCATTTGAATTTCACTGGAATCTGTGCGAACACCAAAGTAACCTTCCGCTAATGCTTCATAAGAATAATCCGTTAAATCTTCAATCGGTTCACGATGTTCCAAATCAAAAGCAACAGCATTCTCTAAAGAATTAAGAATAAAAGGAGAATGAGTAGTAACAATAAACTGTATATTAGGGAAAATAGCAGTCAACATCGGCAAGATCATTCGCTGTAGTTCCAAATGAAGATGTGTTTCTATTTCATCAATCAACACAATTCCCTCTTTCTCGTATGCACGTACCACATTATCCTGCGATTGCATTTTTAAGATTAAATCGGCTACGATGTCCAATGCAGCTGAATATCCTGCTGACAACTCCGTGAATTTAAACGATTTTCCACGTGTTTGAATGAGGAAAGAGTAATCTTTATAATTGAAATCAAGTTCCAGGGTTGTATCATTAAATATCTGACGGAGGATATTACGAAAACCGACAAACCATTGACGAATATAATCAGCATCCTCCATTTTTCCTTCATTACGGGCTAAGGCTTCTTGCACTTTACAGTCAACCATAAAATTCAAGAACTGATCTACTTTATTGTGTGTCAGATCAGTTTTCATTTCCAAATCCGGTTTAATCGGATTCTTAGGTTCTACAAAAAGAGATCTACGTTCATCTGCATAATAGGCTATGATAAAATCTTGACTTAGAAAATCCTTAGAGATGGAATATATATCATGGAATGAAAGTTCCACTTTTCCATACATTTCTTCAATTCTAGTTTTATAATGTTCAATACTATCCTGATTAGAGACAATATCTCGCAAATTATTAGCGGCCTTAGCCGTTTGCAACCATGTTCGATGAGATATTAAATTCTTTTTAACATCTAAAAAGCTCAACGTCTTATCATTGCAAACCTTGCTCAAATGCTCCACAATTGCATTCAACAAAATAGTCTTACCACTTCCGTTCTTTCCCGTAATAATCAGATGTTTTTTCTCATTTTCAGAAATTGGAATACAAAAGTTTTCCAAATGAAAAATGTGATTAACCTTGATATTCGTAATAAAATTACCCATAGTCCTTTATACTTGATGATTACTTTTGCAAAGTTAATTTTTTAAATCTCATTTTCCATCATCTTCTTTATAAAGTTTACTTGTTTATCTCTTATTATTTTGTAGATTTGTAACTTTAAGTTTATTCAAAAAGACTTTTTATTCACATGAAAAAAGTAACTTTATTAATGAGTGGAATCATGGTGATGTCATGCGCTCCCCAACAGAAAAGCTAGTCTACCCCGAGACAGCGAAGGTAGACACCGTAGACGTGTACTTCGGTACACAAGTTCCCGACCCTTACAGATGGTTGGAAAATGACACCAGTGCAGCTACTACTGCCTGGGTAGAAGCACAAAACAAAGTAACGAATGAGTATCTAAGCCAGATTCCGTTCCGGGAAAACTTGTTGAAACGATTGACCACACTGGCCGATTACGAGAAAATCAGTGCGCCAATCAAGAAACATGGCAAATATTACTTCAGTAAAAATGACGGCCTGCAGAACCAGAGTGTATTCTACGTACAGGATTCACTGGACGGCGAGCCTCGCGTTTTCCTCGACCCGAACAAGCTCTCGGACGATGGCACAGTGGCACTGACCGGTCTTTATTTCTCAAACGACGGCAAATATACCGCTTACAGTATCTCACGCAGCGGATCGGATTGGTCTGAAATATTTGTCATGGACACTGAAAGTGGCAAGTTATTGGAAGACCACATCGAATGGGCCAAATTTACCGGTGCCGCCTGGCAGGGAGACGGATTCTATTACAGCGCCTACGATGCTCCCGCCAAAGGAAAAGAATTCTCCAACGTAAACGAAAAGCACAAAATCTATTATCACAAAATAGGTGAACCGCAATCGAAAGATAAACTGATTTATCAGAATCCGGCTTATCCGAAACGTTTCTATACAGCCAGCACCAGCGAAGACGAACGTATTCTCTTCCTCACAGAATCCGGTGCCGGAAGAGGGAACAACTTATTTATACGAGACCTGAAAAAGCCGAATTCTCCTTTCATCCAACTGACTACCGACCTCGACTACCAATACTACCCGATTGAAGTGATAGGCGACCAGATTTATATTTATACTAACTATGGCGCACCGAAAAACCGGATCATGGTAGCCGACATCAACCGTCCGAAACTGGAGGACTGGAAAGAACTCGTTCCCGAATCGGAAGCCGTTCTTTCAAACGCAGAAGTGATCGGTGGAAAACTGTTCCTTACTTACGACAAAGATGCTTCGAACCATGCATACGTTTACGGGCTCGACGGCAAGCAGATTCAGGAAATCCAACTGCCGTCACTCGGTTCGGTAGGCTTCAGCGGCAACAAAGACGATAAAGAATGTTTCTTCGGATTCACTTCATTCACCATTCCGGGTGCCACTTATAAATATGACATGGACCAGAACACCTATGAACTATACCGTGCACCGAAAGTACAGTTCAACTCGGATGATTTTGTGACGGAACAAGTATTCTTTGCCAGCAAAGACGGTGTAAAAGTCCCGATGTTCCTTACCTATAAGAAAGATCTGAAGAAAGACGGAAAAAATCCTGTATTCCTTTACGGATACGGTGGTTTCGGCATCAGCCTCAACCCTGGTTTCAGTGCAATGCGCATCCCATTCCTCGAAAATGGCGGTATCTACGCACAAGTCAACCTGCGTGGTGGCAGCGAATACGGTGAAGACTGGCACGTAGCCGGAACTAAGATGCAGAAGCAGAATGTATTCGACGACTTCATCTCTGCTGCCGAATATCTTATCAACGAAAAATATACGAACAAAGATAAAATCGCCATTGTAGGTGGCTCCAACGGTGGTCTGCTGGTAGGTGCCTGCATGACACAGCGTCCGGACCTGTTCCGTGTAGCAATTCCGCAGGTAGGCGTGATGGATATGCTACGCTATCATAAATTTACTATCGGCTGGAACTGGGCAAGCGATTACGGAACAAGCGAAGACAGCAAAGAAATGTTTGAATACCTCAAAGGCTATTCTCCATTGCACAACCTGAAACCGGGCACGAAATATCCGGCAACACTGGTGACCACTGCCGACCATGACGACCGCGTGGTTCCCGCCCATTCATTCAAATTTGCCGCTACGCTGCAAGCAGACAACGACGGTACAAACCCGACACTGATCCGTATCGACAGCAAAGCAGGTCACGGTGCAGGTAAACCGATGGCAAAAGTACTTGAAGAACAAGCAGACATCTACGGTTTCATCATGTACAACCTAGGGATGAATATTAAGTATTAGCGCTGAATACTTACATTAAATATTAGGTATAAGGTATTAAGTATAAGTCTATGCGGTTTGCAGCGCAGCCTAATACTTAATACCTTATACTTTATACCTAGCACTTGTTCCTACTATCATTTTATCATTATTTAATCAAAATAATGGCATAAAATCAATCACATCTGAAAATTTTTCCTATATTTGCAGTGAGTTAGTTGACATTTTATCAGAATTAACCTTTTAAAATATAGTATCATGAACATCCAGAAAATCATGTCCTCTTTGGAGGCTAAGCATCCCGGTGAATCTGAATATCTTCAGGCAGTGAAGGAAGTTCTTCTTTCTATCGAAGATATATACAATCAACATCCTGAATTTGAAAAAGCTAAAATCATAGAAAGATTGGTAGAACCTGACCGTATCTTCACTTTCCGTGTGACATGGGTGGACGATAGAGGCGAGGTACAGACCAATCTCGGCTATCGTGTACAATTCAACAATGCGATAGGTCCTTATAAAGGTGGTATCCGTTTCCATGCATCCGTTAATCTTTCCATTCTGAAGTTCCTTGGTTTCGAACAAACATTCAAGAATGCACTGACTACCCTGCCTATGGGTGGCGGTAAAGGCGGTTCCGATTTCTCTCCACGCGGTAAGAGTAATGCCGAAATCATGCGTTTCTGCCAGGCATTTATGCTGGAGTTGTGGCGCCATCTCGGGCCGGACATGGATGTGCCTGCCGGTGACATCGGCGTAGGAGGACGTGAAGTGGGCTATATGTTCGGCATGTACAAAAAACTAACTCGTGAATTTACCGGTACATTCACCGGCAAAGGATTGGAATTCGGCGGTTCATTGATTCGTCCGGAAGCTACCGGTTTCGGAGGACTGTATTTTGTCAATCAGATGCTTCAGGCAAAAGGGATTGATATAAAAGGTAAGACAGTGGCAATTTCCGGTTTCGGCAACGTTGCCTGGGGAGCAGCTACTAAAGCTACCGAACTAGGTGCAAAAGTAATCACGATTTCCGGTCCGGACGGATATATCTACGATCCGGATGGTATCAGTGGTGAAAAAATAGACTATATGCTCGAACTTCGTTCTTCGGGTAACGATATTGTGGCTCCTTATGCCGAACAATATCCGAACGCAACCTTCGTAGAAGGAAAACGCCCGTGGGAAGTGAAAGCAGACATCGCACTTCCTTGCGCCACCCAGAACGAATTAAATGGAGAAGATGCTCAAAATCTCATAAAAAATGACGTACTTTGCGTCGGAGAAATTTCCAACATGGGATGTACCCCTGAAGCTATCGATCTTTTCATTGAACATAAGACGATGTACGCTCCGGGTAAAGCGGTCAACGCAGGTGGTGTAGCCACTTCCGGTCTGGAAATGTCTCAAAACGCAATGCACCTTAGCTGGAGTGCTGCCGAGGTGGACGAAAAGCTCCATGCAATCATGCACGGCATCCATGCACAATGCGTGAAATACGGCACGGAACCCGACGGATATATTAATTATGTGAAAGGTGCCAACATTGCCGGGTTTATGAAAGTAGCTCACGCAATGATGGGACAAGGCGTTATTTAATAATTGAAAATTGAGAATTAAAAATTAAAAAATAAAAGAGTTTGGTAGTGGACTATGTTAGTCAACAAGACATTTATTTTTCAATTCTCAATTTTTAATTCTCAATTTATTCAAGGACTTTGTTTAGTTGTATTTGTATTTGTGGTTTGCGCTGCTCGCCTCCTGTGACAGGACGCGGGTAGCGCTATTTTTTTGAGATTAACGTTATTTTCGCTGGAATTAATTATCTTTGTGGCATAATAGGTTAAATAATAGTTTGTGAATTTGTTATATGCGATAAATAACTCACAACTAATAATTTACTATTATTGGTTTTGTAATTAATAATCAAGTAATAAATAAAAAATGCTACAACCCGAATTGAAATTTCGCCGTGACAAAATTCGCAGCCTGATGGTGTCACAGGGCATCGACGCCGCACTTATCACTTGTAATGCAAATTTAATTTACACGTATGGCTGTGTAGTCAGTGGCTATCTTTACCTCCCCCCTTCATTCGCCTGCACTATTATTTTTTAAACGTCCTAATAACATCACAGGAGAGCACTCATTCTCTATCCGCAAACCGGAACAAATCGTTGATCTGCTGAAAGAACAAGGATTGCCGATGCCAACCAAACTGATGTTAGAAGGTGACGAACTTCCTTATACGGAATATTGTCGTCTGGCCAGTCTCTTCCCGGAAGCGGAAGTGGTAAATGGTACCCCGTTGATTCGCCAGGCGCGCAGTGTGAAAACACCTGTAGAAATTGAAATGTTCCGCCGCTCCAGCATTGCTCATGCAAAGGCTTATGAGCAGATTCCAAGTGTATACCGTCCCGGTATGACGGACATTGAATTTTCCATCGAAATAGAACGTCTGATGCGCCTGCAAGGTTGTCTTGGAATTTTCCGGGTATTCGGACGCAGTATGGAAATATTCATGGGTAGTGTACTGACCGGAGACAATGCCGGTTACCCCTCTCCTTACGATTTTGCCTTAGGCGGTCAGGGACTTGATCCTGCCTTGCCGGGAGGAGCAAATAAAACTCCGTTAAAAGAGGGACAAAGCGTTATGGTGGACTTAGGTGGCAACTTCAACGGCTACATGAACGATATGAGCCGTGTATTCTCCATCGGCAAACTGCCCGAAGAAGCTTACACCGCCCATCAAGTTTGTCTGGATATCCAGGAAAAGATTGCTTCCATTGCCAGACCGGGCATTGCCTGTGAAGTGCTTTACGACACAGCAATCGAAGTAGTCAAAGCAGCCGGATTTGCCGACAAATTTATGGGAACAGGACAACAAGCCAAGTTTATCGGTCACGGCATCGGACTTGAGATTAATGAAGCTCCGGTACTGGCTCCCCGCATAAAGCAACCATTAGAACCGGGTATGGTCTTTGCCCTCGAACCGAAAATCGTTATTCCGGGTGTAGGTCCCGTAGGTATTGAGAACTCCTGGGTAGTGACCAACGAAGGAATCGAAAAACTGACAAACTGCAATGAAGAAATCATTGAATTAAGTTAAACAGACAATGAAAAAGATGTGTCCGGCAAAGAACAGGCACATCTTTTTCTACTAATAATAACACACTTAACCCCCAAAAACAATGAAACAACCTTTCATTCTAACCCTTGTTTCCTCTGTTGCCTGCGCTGCAACAGCCGCCAACAAAGCACCGGAAAACACCACACCGACAAAGTCAAAAACACCCAACGTTGTATTTATCTATGCCGACGATCTCGGCTACGGCGATCTGGAATGTTACGGAGCTAAAAACGTACAGACACCCAACGTCAACCGACTGGCAAAATCGGGAATCCTTTTCACCAATGCTCATGCAACAGCCGCCACCAGCACCCCTTCCCGCTACTCCATGTTGACCGGAGAATACGCATGGCGCAAAGAAGGAACGGATGTAGCGGCAGGAAATGCCGGAATGATTATCCGTCCCGAACAATACACCATGGCAGATATGTTCAAAAGTGTCGGTTACGCCACTGCCGCAGTAGGCAAATGGCATCTGGGACTCGGAGATCAAACCGCCACTCAAGACTGGAATGCTCCGTTACCTTGTGCACTGGGCGATTTAGGTTTCGACTATCATTACATTATGGCAGCTACAGCCGACCGTGTACCTTGTGTGTACATCGAAAACGGGAAAGTAGCCAACTATGATCCGAGTGCTCCCATCGAAGTCAGCTATCAAAAGAACTTCGAGGGTGAACCAACCGGAAAAAGTAATCCTGAATTACTTTATAACCTCAAGCCAAGTCACGGTCACGATATGTCGATCGTTAATGGAATTTCACGCATCGGTTTTATGAAAGGCGGTGGAAAAGCACTCTGGAAAGACGAAAACATTGCAGATTCACTTACCACACACGCCATTCGATTCATCGAGGACAACCAAAACAAACCTTTCTTTCTCTACTTTGCCACCAATGACGTACATGTGCCCCGCTTTCCTCACGACCGTTTCAGAGGAAAAAATCCGATGGGATTAAGAGGCGACGCTATCGTACAGTTCGATTATTGTGTCGGTGAAATCCTGAATGCACTCGAAAAACTGGGATTAAGAGAAAATACACTCATTATTCTTTCAAGTGACAACGGCCCGGTAGTAGACGACGGATACGATGACAAAGCAGAGGAACTGCTCAACGGTCATAGTCCTGCGGGACCGCTACGGGGCAACAAATATAGTGCCTTCGAAGGAGGAACCCGTATTCCTGCCATCGTCAGCTGGCCTGCAGGAGTAGAAAAAGGAATGACTTCAGACTTATTGGTTTCACAAGTGGACTGGCTCGCCTCTCTCGCTTCCCTGACCGGAGCTACGATGCCTAAGAATGCCGCACCGGATAGTTACAACTATCTGGGAAGTTGGCTGGGTAAAGAAAAGACAGACCGCCCGTGGGTGATAGAGCAGGCTTCCAATCACACACTGTCCGTCCGCACCAAAGACTGGAAATACATCGAACCGAATGACGGACCGAAAATGATTCAATGGGGACCGAAGATAGAAACCGGAAACTCTAAAGAACCCCAGCTTTATAAGATGAAAGAAGTGAAAGAGGTAACCAACTATGCAAAGAATATGCCGGAGAAAGTGGCAGAACTGCAGGGTATCCTTCAAAGCGTACGTGAAGGAAATGTTTCATTTTAAAGACAACAACATCATGAATCATCAATCAATCCCATTGATAGGCAGCATCCTGCTTCTATCTACCCTATCTGCCAACGGACAGAAAAAAAATACCCAGCCCAATATCCTCTTCATCCTTTGTGACGATATGGGATATGGAGACTTGGGATGCTACGGTCAACCATTTATCCGCACCCCTCATATAGACGCCATGGCCAGTGAAGGAATGCGTTTTACGCAAGCATACGCAGGAAGTCCCGTCAGCGCCCCTTCCAGAGCTTCATTCATGACAGGACAACATTCAGGCCATTGTGAAGTACGAGGTAACAAGGAGTACTGGAAAAATGCACCGATCGTGGAATATGGACAGAATAAAGAATACTCAATAGTGGGGCAACACCCTTATGATCCCGACCACGTAATCCTGCCGGAGATCATGAAAGATAACGGCTACACCACAGGTATGTTCGGCAAATGGGCCGGAGGTTACGAAGGCTCCTGTTCCACTCCCGACAAACGGGGGATAGACGAATACTACGGTTATATCTGTCAGTTTCAGGCCCATCTTTATTACCCTAATTTCCTGAACCGTTATAGTAAAGCGTTGGGTGACACCGGAGTGGTACGTGTAGTGATGGATGAAAACATCCAATATCCGATGTATGGTCCCGACTACCTGAAACGTCCGCAATATTCGGCCGACATGATCCACCAGAAAGCATTGGAGTGGCTGGATCAGCAAGACGGTAAACAGCCGTTTTTCGGCGTATTGACTTACACCTTGCCTCATGCGGAACTCGTTCAGCCGGAAGATTCTATCCTGAATGAATACAAAGCTAAATTCAACCCGGATAAAGAATTTAAGGGAAGCGAAGGCTCACGATACAACGCCATCACGCATACACACGCCCAATTTGCTGGAATGATTACCCGCCTGGACTATTACGTGGGCGAAGTTTTGAAAAAACTGAAAGAAAAAGGACTGGACGAAAACACATTGGTTATTTTCTCCAGTGACAACGGCCCTCACGAGGAAGGCGGAGCCGATCCTACTTTCTTCGGCAGAGACGGAAAACTACGCGGACTGAAACGTCAATGTCACGAAGGAGGAATACGTATTCCATTTATCGCCCGTTGGCCGGGACACATACCTGCAGGCGAAGTAAATGATCACATCTGTGCATTTTATGATTTAATGCCGACGTTCTGCGAAGTCATTGGTATCAAAGACTACGAAAAGAAATATCGCAATAAGGAAAAAGAAGTCGATTATTTCGATGGGATTTCTTTCGCTCCCACACTGCTGGGTAAAAATAAGCAAAAGAAACATGACTTTCTGTATTGGGAGTTTGATGAAACAGACCAGATTGCCGTACGCATGGATGATTGGAAAATGGTAGTGAAAAAAGGAACACCGTTCCTCTATAATCTAAAAACAGATATTCATGAGGATCATGATATAGCACTCCAACATCCGGATATCGTGGAAAAGATGAAGGCTATCATCTTTGAACAACATACTCCGAATCCTCATTTTTCGGTAACGTTGCCCAAACGGTAAACGTACGGATAAAGAAATAATGAGTAATCAGCAGTTGGAAAGCAAGTTATCATTCATTTCCGTACCGTTTTCACCACAGAGGACACGGAGGACACAGAGTTTTCAGAGTTCTAATTCAGAGATTATTATAACCTCTGTGTCCTCCGTGTCCTCTGTGGTGAAATAGTTCATTTATATACTGTTTTTACTCCAATTCAACTACTGACTCGTATAAATCTGTATCTGAATACTATAATATATCTGTTCCATCCTTCTATCAGCGGATAGGCGTCATTCCCATCTTCTTCGCCCGTTCCAACATGAAAGCATGAGCCGCCTCATATTCGTTCGGAATCACTCCATCCAAGATTGCATCTTTAATAGCACTCTTCAAGACTCCGACCTCACGACAAGGTTCCAAGCCGAAAATCTCCATAATTTCTTCACCGCTCACAGGAGGCTGGAAATTACGGACACGGTCTTTCTCTTCCAAATCCTTCAGTTTCTGTCGAACCAACTGGAAGTTATTCAGGAAACGCTGTTTACGTTCCATATTCTTGGAAGTAATGTCCGCTTCGCAAAGCATCATCAAGTCGTCAATGTCATCACCCGCTTCGAAGAGCAGACGGCGTACAGCCGAGTCTGTCACCACGTCATCCGCGATAACGATCGGGCGCATGTGCAGGCTGACCAGCTTTTGTACATACTTCATCTTCTCATTCATCGGCAACTTCATCTTGCGGAAGATATGCGGAATCATCTTTTCACCGATAAAGTTATGATTATGGAACGTCCATCCCGCTTTAGGTTCCCAACGTTTCGTGACAGGTTTGGCAATGTCGTGCAACAAAGCAGCCCAACGAAGCCAAAGGTTATCAGTCTTCTTGCTGATATTATCCAGCACTTCCAACGTATGATAAAAATTATCCTTATGGGAACGCCCGTTCCGTGTTTCCACCCCCTGCAAGGCAGCAAATTCCGGAAAAATCAACGGCAGCAAACCGCTACGCTCCAAATCAATAAATCCTTTTGAGGGGATTGGAGAAAGAATAATCTTATTCAGTTCGTCCGCAATACGTTCACGGGATATAATTTCAATCCGTTCCTTATTCCGGCAAAGCGATTCGAAAGTATCATCATCAATGTAAAAACCCAATTGCGTAGCAAAACGGATGCAACGCATCATGCGCAAGGGATCATCGCTGAAAGTGATATCCGGGTCGAGGGGAGTGCGGATTGTCTTTTCCTTCATATCCTCCAAACCTCCGAACGGATCTACCAATTCGCCAAAACGTGCTTTATTGAGACATACGGCCAAAGCATTGATCGTGAAATCGCGACGATTCTGATCGTCTTCCAGCGTGCCGTCTTCAACGATAGGTTTACGCGAATCCCGTTGATAAGACTCTTTACGCGCACCAACAAACTCTACTTCCGTGCCTCTATATTTTACTTGTGCTGTTCCGAAATTCTTGAAAACAGAAACATGAGCACCACGTCCCAACTGTTTTCCAAGGGCTTCCGCCATTGCAATTCCACTTCCTACAACTACTACATCTATATCTTTAGAGGGACGCTGCAGAAAAATATCACGAACGTAACCACCTACCACATAACACTCCATACCAAGTGTATCAGCCGTTTCGGCTATCTGTCCGAAGATGGGTTCGCTAAAATGCTGCTTCAATTCCTCTTGAGTCAACTCTATCATTCTTTTTAGTTATAAGTTTTGAGGGGACAAAATTACAAAAATAAGGGATATATTTGTACTTTTGCCGCTAATAAAACCAGTAAATAGAATTTGTGATGAAAAAACTGACTATCCTCTTTTTTGGGTACGCTGGCATTAGCTGCCTGCGGAAATGGCCTTGAGAAAAAAGCCAATGAAAAACTGATGGTTGCCAAGGCTGCCTACGAACGTGGCGACTATGAAGAAGCTAAGTTACAAATTGACAGTATCAAGATTCTCTATCCCAAAGCGTTCGAAGCACGTAAGGCGGGACAGGCACTGATGCTCGATGTTGAAACAAAGGCACAGCAAAAAACGCTTGCTTACCTGGATAGCGCCTTTCAGGCAAAGACGGAAGAATTCAATGCCATCAAGGACAAATTCAAACTAGAAAAAGATGCCGAATATCAACAAGTCGGCAACTACCTCTGGCCTACACAGACCATTGAAAAGAATATGCACCGTTCATACCTCCGCTTCCAAGTGAACGAGCAAGGTATAATGAGTATGACTTCCATCTACTGTGGTGCCGGCAATATCCACCATACAAAAGTGAAAGTGATTGCCCCTGACGGCAGTTTTGCAGAAACTCCAAGCTCCAAAGACAGCTACGAGTCAACGGATATGAACGAGAAAATAGAAAAAGCTGACTACAAACTAGGGGAAGACGGAAATGTAATCGAATTCCTGAATCTCAATAAAGACAAAAATATCCGTGTGGAATATATAGGCGACCGCACCTATAAAACGACAATGAGTCCCACCGACCGCCAGGCCGCAGCAGGTGTTTACGAATTAGCACAAATCCTCTCTGCCATGGAGCAGATTAAAAAAGAACAAGAGGAAGCCAACCTGAAAATCGGATTCATCAATAAGAAGAAAGAACGGAAAGCACAGGAAGAAATTACCGATTAGTAAAAAGAAACCATTCAGCAAAAAGAAAACTATCCGGTTAGAAAGAAATATATTTAGGCACGGATTACGCGGATTACACGGTCTTGGCTGCGCAATCTTTTTAAAACCGTGTAATCCGCGTAATCCGTGCCTACTTTCTTACTTATAATATCACTCATAACCGTCAAAAGAGAAGCTATCCAGCAGAAAAAAACATTGGTTAATAATAAAATAGACGGGAATAGTTGTTATTTTTCATAAACGACAACTATTCCCGTCAAATGTATAATGAGACTCTTAATCCTCTGCGTGAGAGAAAAGGCGTTTCCTGGTAGGGAGAAAAGGCGTAGTCTGCCATCATCAAACGGCGTAGCCTGACAACCCAAAACGGCGTGGTCTACACACCTTTATTTCACCCTTCTATTCAACTGATTATTAGCCTTTTCCTGTTTCGATTTTCCGACCCGTTTTCCGGTCGTCTTCTTTTTACCGACTGCAGACTTTGTCTTTCCGGCAAAAGGATTGTTACTTTTTTTGATTGGCATAGACAGCAATTATATAAACAGTACTTATTTCTTATAACTCCTATTCTCCTTCGTAATACTCACCCAAAAACCAGCGAGCCACAAAATCCCAGTTTTCCCGCAACAACTCCTTTCCGTTCTCAAACGGGAACTGTGCTTCCGGCAACAAATCATGTTCCATTCCATATTTCAGCAGATCAAACGGACACAAGCCTTCTTCACAAAACAATTCGTATGCTTCCTCTTCAGCCAGTTCGGCATTGTAGAGCGGATTACGTTTGTCTGCAAAATATTCGGCTACATCAGGACCGATCAACAACCCTTTCGGATTGGCAAAAACCACGAAGTTACCGAACTCCTTTAAGTCAGGCAACAAAGAATCCTCTTCATCTTCCCACTTCAACGACTGCACAAAGAAAAATTTCAGCGCTTCGTAAGAATCAAAGTATAAAAGTGGTTCACCTTTGCTCGCTTCAAGGAAACGTTCTACGTTTGTAGGCATCTTTTCTCCCGGCAAAACTACCGGCAGAGGCATCCGCTTCTTTTGCATCAGCTCCGTTTCCATCAGCCAGTCCGTTGCCAGGTGATCGCTGATAGGAGCCAATTCGAACGCAGCATCCAAACGGTTGTAAAGTGTATCCGCAAACTCCAGCAAATCCGCATCCATCGGGTTCTCTACTCCATCAAAATCATCGCCAACCGGAGAATTGATGGCCCACAAAAGGAAAACAACATCTTCACGGTTAATTTCGTCCGGCAAATATTCCTCCGTCAGTGCGTAGAAAGGCAAATAACGTCCGTAGCTTTTCCGGTGCCAATGAATAAACTGACGCCAGTTTCCGCCATCCGCTACACAATCTTCCAGGTACAAAGCCACCATCAAAGCTACTTGTTGCTGACTTTCCGCTGTTTCCCATTTAAATAAATACGATTCTGCCACCAACGGCAATAAATGATTAGCGAAATCCAGATACCATTCATCCGTGCCTACCACCTTTGCACGACCATGAGCGTCCAGCCATGCTTTCATATATATCTTCTGTTGCTTCATACTACAAACGTTTCAAAGCCAGTTTGATAACCTTTTCTACCGGAGCATCCGGCTCCTCCTTCAAGATAGCCAATACCACCTTCTGTGAAGGTGCAGCAGCAAACCCCAACATCGTCAATGCAGACACCGCCTCTTCCTGCACTTCCGCATTGGCAGGTTGCAACAACAGACCTGCGGAAGCCCCTCCGGCAGCAACCCCTCCCATTGTTTTTATCTTATCTTTCAGGTCGACAATCACGCGTTGCGCAGTCTTCAGCCCGATGCCTTTCACCGTTTTCAGCATGTTCGCATTTTCGGTGCTGATAACGTTCACCAGTTCGGCAGGCGAGAGAGCCGAAAGAATCATACGTGCCGTGTTCCCCCCGATTCCGGAGACGGAAATCAATAATAGGAAAATCTCCCGCTCCTGTTTCTCGGCAAATCCGTAGAGCACATACGCATCTTCACGAATCGCCTCGTAAATATATAGCTTACAGCTTTTCTTTCCTTGAATAGCCGAATAGGTATTCAAAGATATATTGGCGGCATATCCCACCCCGTTACAGTCAATCACCGCGGTTGCCGGACTTAGTTCGGCAAGTTCGCCCCTAATATATTCTATCATATCTAATTATATTCTATCATAACAGGGACAAAGATAAAACAATTTCACCACAGAGGACACAGAGGCCACAGAGTTTTTTCAATGTAGCACATCACACCCTGATTTGCTTTCATGCGGACCGATATCACCTGCTAGTGAAAAAAAATAAAATATTAAAGCAGATGAACCAAAGTTAGTAGTAATTTGTTTACTTTTGCAAGCAAAAGAAAGAAATTTGTTCATTAAAACCAAGAAAAGAATGAAAAAAGTAAGAGCTGCCATCGTTGGTTATGGCAACATTGGACATTATGTACTTGAAGCGCTTCAGGCGGCACCTGATTTCGAAATAGCCGGAGTCGTTCGTCGTGCAGGAGCAGAGAACAAACCGGAAGAGTTGGCAAACTACGCAGTAGTGAAGGACATAAAAGAGCTGGGAGAAGTAGACGTAGCTATTCTTTGCACGCCGACCCGCAGCGTAGAGAAATATGCAAAAGAATATCTGGCGATGGGAATTAACACGGTAGACAGTTTCGATATCCACACCGGTATCGTAGACCTGCGCCGTACCCTGAATGCTACCGCCAAAGAACATAAAGCCGTATCGATCATCTCTGCCGGATGGGATCCGGGAAGCGATTCCATCGTACGCACCATGCTGGAAGCAATTGCTCCGAAAGGCATCACCTACACCAACTTCGGTCCCGGTATGAGTATGGGACACACAGTAGCCGTAAAAGCGGTTGACGGAGTGAAAGCTGCCCTTTCCATGACCATTCCGACCGGCACGGGAATCCACCGCCGCATGGTATACATCGAACTGAAAGACGGATATAAATTCGAAGAAGTAGCCGCTGCCATCAAAGCAGATCCTTACTTCGTGAACGATGAAACACACGTAAAACTCGTTCCGAGTGTAGACGCCCTGCTGGACATGGGTCATGGTGTAAATCTGACTCGCAAAGGTGTATCAGGCAAAACACAGAACCAGTTGTTCGAATTTAATATGCGTATCAACAACCCCGCACTGACCGCACAAGTACTGGTATGCGTGGCACGCGCTTCCATGAAGCAACAACCGGGATGCTACACGATGGTAGAAGTTCCCGTTATCGACCTTCTCCCCGGCGACCGCGAAGAATGGATCGGACATTTGGTATAATATATTTTATACATAAAACAAAATTAAAATAGAGAAAGGTGATACACCTTTCTCTATTTTTTTATCTTTGCGACTCAATATTTTTTGCGACTTAACCATTCAATAAAAGGAACATTGAAGAACCAACGATACAATCATATAGAAGAATGGGCAAATACTCTTAGTCACGGAGCAGGTATCCTACTTGGAATCGTGGCCGGATATTTCCTATTGGAAAAGGCTTCCGAGAATATGGAACCGCAGTGGGCAGTTGCTTGTGTATCCGTCTATCTGGCGGGGATGCTTTCCTCTTATATCAGTTCTACGTGGTATCACGGCAGCCGTCCGGGGAAACTGAAAGAGTTGCTCCGCAAATTCGATCATGGAGCTATCTACCTGCATATCGCGGGCACCTACACTCCTTTCACGCTACTTGTCCTGCGGCATGCCGGGGGATGGGGATGGGGAATTTTCGCTTTCGTCTGGCTGTCGGCTATTGCCGGTTTCATTCTTAGCTTCAAAAAGCTAAAAGAACACAGCAACCTCGAAACGGCCTGTTATGTGGGTATGGGTGCGTGCATATTAGTGGCCATGAAGCCTTTGCTGGATCATCTGGGAGAAATGGGAGCCACTACCGCTTTCTGGTGGCTGATCGGCGGTGGAGTCTCATACATCGTGGGAGCTGTCTTTTATTCATTGCGCAAACCGTATATGCATGCCACTTTCCATTTGTTTTGCCTGGGAGGCAGCATCGGACATATCATTGCCATCTGGCTGATTCTGTAAGGAATGGTAGGAACAAAAAAAAGGCTATCTATCCCAGACAGCCAATCTTTGTTAACCTTAAATCTAATACTATGAAAAACACAGTACAAAGATACGAACTTTTCGGTCATCTCCAAATTTTCAGGCCAAAGCAGCCGAACTTATAACACGGTTTAATAAAAAGCAGAGATTCGTTAACGTTTAACGCAACAAAGTTAAAAATTAACGAACCGTTTATTAACTATTTAAACAATCGAATCACCTGAAATTGAAACGAACAGACGAATGAACCAACAGACGAACGAACAAATGAACCAATGAACGAACAAACAAACAGATTCACAAATTCGTTATATAGGAAAGAGGAACTTAAAACGAAAACGATTTAGAACGTAAACTTATGGATTGGGAAAATCACCTGATAAAACACCTGCAATGGTCGGACTCCATCATCAACCGGGAGGCAAAAGAACACGTAGCCCGCGAAATTGCCGCCACGGCAAAAGACGGGGATGTGATAGGAGCCGGCTCCGGCTCTACAGTCTACCTGACTCTGTTCGAACTCTCACGACGAATTCGTGAAGAGCACTTGCATATCGAAGTGATTCCCGCCTCACAAGAAATCTCGATGACCTGCATACAGCTAGGCATCCCCCAAACTACCCTCTGGAACAAACGCCCCGACTGGACATTCGACGGAGCGGACGAAGTAGATCCGCAACAGAACTTGATTAAGGGACGTGGCGGAGCGATGTTCAAAGAGAAACTGCTGATTAGAAGCAGCCGCAAAACGTTCATCATCATCGATCCCAGCAAGCGTGTCAATCAGTTGGGAAGCAAATTCCCCATTCCGGTAGAGGTCTTTCCGGACTCGCTGACTTATGTAGAGCACGAGTTGCAACGACTGGGTGCCTCGGAGATTGTCCTCCGTCCTGCTCATGGCAAAGACGGGCCTATCTTTACAGAAAACGGCAACTTTATCCTCGACACCCGTTTCAACTACATCGACTCTTCGCTCGAAGAACAACTGAAGGCAATCACCGGTGTTATAGAGAGTGGACTTTTCATAGGTTATGACATCGAAGTAATTGTGGCGGAATAAAATAACAGCAATTGAAAATCCCGTTTTTGTAGAAACGTAAATTTGATTTGTTCTAATACAAATTAAATAGTATGGCTTTACACTTATTTTAGTTAGTAGAACTAGGTTGTCTGACACCCGGGTGTCAGACAACTTATACTTGCAGTGCTTCATATTCTCCTTTACTATCACTTATAATTTCAATCACTATTAGATTATAACGTTTAACTCATGCCTTCAAAACACGAACATTAAAAATGCTTAGATGAAGAAAAACACCGGGAAATTCATTCAAAATTTGGGTAGAATATTAATCCCATCTCAAAAATCAATGAGAAGCAAAGATTACTAAATAAATGAGAATTGATAAAGGAAGTTTCAATAAAAGAAACGGAAGAATAGGTTATTTTTTAAAATCCGAAACAAAAACATTGAAAAACAATAAGATAGGAGAAAAAAAGCACGAGGAAAGGGAGAAAAAAAGATCAATAAGTCTTAGCAGAACTTGGTACATTCGTGATTGTAAACTTACCGTCAATATCAGTGATAGTACCAAGGGTAGTGCCATTCACCAATATTGAAGCACCTACGACAGGTTGCCCATCTTCTTCAGAGGTAACCAAACCGGTAACTCTGGATGTTTGCGCTGTCACCAGACCTATACCTATAAAAAGGAAGGTCATTAAGAACATCAATTTTCTTTTCATAAATTCTCTCTTAAATTTAACCTATAAACAGATTTTTTGTCTCTAACAGGTTGCAAAGATAACACGAATTATGACAAATCGAAAAAAGTGTTACGTATTTAACTAAAAAATATCGTTTTGAAAGCAAGAACTTTCTAAAAACTGATAGGTTAAAACAAAACGTTTCCAATTTAGCATCTTTTAAAAGATGATTTCTATCAGAAAGAAAGCATCAAAATCAGGCTTTTCAAGGAAAAGTGAACATTATTACCTCCTAAACGGTATCTTTTTATCATTTTACACCTTCAAAAAGGTTAAAGAACTATTAACAATGATAAAGGCAGAAACTTCTACATACCAAGTTCTGCTAAAACTTTGCGCGTTTCTTATGTAGGAATGATTTCACAGGACGTTTCCATCAAACCGGGAGTGATAAATGTTGTATTAAAAAGCGACGCGAAAGCACTGGATGAGGTTGTAGTGACAGCCATGGGTATCTCGCGCGAGAAAAAAGCACTGGGTTACGCCGTTCAGGACGTAAAATCAGATCAACTGACGCAAGCTGCCAACTCTAATCTGGCGGGAGCATTGCAAGGTAAAGTGTCAGGTCTGGACGTTAAACCTTCAAGTGGTATGCCGGGAGCTTCTTCACAGATCACCATCCGTGGTGCACGTTCTTTCTCGGGTGACAATACTCCGCTTTACGTTATTGACGGAATGCCGGTGACCAGTACTCCTGACGTTAGCACAGACATTCAGAACAATGGTAGTGTGAGCGGAGCGGACTTCGCCAACCGTGCAGTGGATATCGACCCTAATGATATTGAAAGTATCAACATTTTGAAAGGTCAGGCTGCTTCTGCGCTTTATGGTATCCGCGCTTCCAATGGTGTGATTATCATCACGACCAAAAGCGGTAAAGGACTGGAAAAAGGTAAACCGCAGGTTAGC
The DNA here is from genome assembly GCF_024788145.1 of Bacteroides sp. BFG-606. NCBI lineage: Bacteria > Pseudomonadati > Bacteroidota > Bacteroidia > Bacteroidales > Bacteroidaceae > Bacteroides > Bacteroides sp. BFG-606. Next base: position 6,335,115 of record NZ_JANUIL010000001.1, read on the forward strand.
TTCTCTTCCAATGTCAGCTTCGATGTAGTCGGTCGTCTGCCGGAGTTCCAGAAAACATATGCACAAGGTTCGGGGGAGTATTCAGTGCCACTTCGGGAACATCTTGGGGACCTAAGATTTCCGAACTTCCCAACGACGCAACGTATGGTGGTAGTAATGCAAATAGTGACTATGCCAAAGAGTATGGTGTACATCAAGGAAAATATTATGTTCCCCAACGTGCAGCAGCTGGTCTTGATCCATGGGTCACTCCACAGGCATACGACAATGCCAAGGATTTCTTCGACACAGGAATTACCTGGAGTAACTCACTGAATGTAGCACAGATGCTCGATAAAAGCTCCTACTCTATCTCATTGGGAAATACACATCAAGATGGTATTATCTCAAGCACTGGCATGGATAGATATAATGTAAAGGTAAGTGCGGACACCAAACTGACTAATAACTGGAGCTCCGGATTTACAGCTAACTACATCACCACTTCCATCGATAAAGCGGTGACTTCCGGTAATGGTCTGTTGAGAACGGTTTACGCAGCCCCTCCCAGTTATGATCTGGCCGGGATTCCAAGCCATGTAGACGGCAACCTGTACGCACAAAATTCTTTCCGTGGCAGTTTTGACAACGCTTACTGGGCGATGGAGAACAACAAATTTACGGAAGATACCAACCGTTTCTTCGGAAATGTATATGCAAGCTATCAGACTGATTTCGGCACAACGAACCACAAGTTGAACGCTAAATACATGGTTGGTGTGGATGCTTACACCACTCATTACGTAGATAGCTACGGATACGGTAGTAACACCGGTGGCGGTCGCGGACAGATCGAGAACTACGGCTGGACGAACGCTACATACAACTCATTACTGACCATCAACTACGACTGGCACATCAATGAAGACTGGGGACTGAATGCGGTAGTGGGTAACGAAATTATCCAAAGCAACAGAAAGAAGTATTATGAATATGGTACGAACTACAACTTCCCGGGATGGAACCACATCAACAACGCCACTACTCAACAGACGGAGGAAGAGACATGGAAAAACCGTACAGTAGGATTCTTCGGTAACATATCGGCTTCTTACAGAAATATGCTTTATCTGACCCTCACCGGACGTCAGGACTACGTATCTAATATGCCACGCAACAACCGCTCGTTCTTCTATCCTTCTATTTCGGCCGGTTTTATCCTGACGGAACTGGATGCATTGAAAAACAATGTGGTTAATCACGCCAAATTAAGAGTATCTTACGCGGAAGTAGGACAAGCAGGGGATTTCCTCGAAAACTATTACTCGACTCCGGTTTATGGAGGTGGATTCTATATGTTGACTCCGATCATGTACCCGATGAAAGGCACTACCGCCTATACTCCGTACTCAACGATTTTCGACCCGAAACTGAAACCACAGAACACACGTTCGTATGAAGTGGGTGCTGACGTGAACTTCCTCGATAACTTAATCACATTCAGTTATACATACTCACGCCAGAACGTTAAAGACCAGATTTTTGAAGTGCCTTTGGCTTCTTCTACCGGTGCCAGCAAACTGCTTACCAACGGTGGTAAGATTCATACCAACACGCACGAATTCACTCTTGGCTTCACCCCAATCCGGACGAAGAATATCAACTGGGATTTTGCATTCAACTGGACAAAGATCGACAACTACGTAGATGAACTGGCACCGGGTGTAGAGAATATCTCTCTGGGTGGTTACGTTACTCCGCAGGTACGCGCTTCAGCAGGTGAGAAATTCCCTGTCATCTATGGTGTAGGTTTCAAGAGAGATGCAAACGGTAATCGTCTGGTAGACGAAAACGGTTTACCTATCGCTGGTGAAGCACAGGTTATCGGTAAGGTTTCTCCGGACTTCCTGATGGGCTTCAACACCACATTACGCTTATGGAAGTGTACTATCAGCGCAGTGCTTGATTGGAAACAGGGTGGTCAGATGTATAGTAGAACAACCGGACTGGCAGATTACTACGGTGTCAGCAAGAGAACGGAAAACCGTGAAGGTACCATCATCTTCGACGGATACAAAACTGACGGAACTAAAAACGATATCGCCATCACAGGTGCAAACGCACAACAGGTATATTACAGCCGTCTGAACGACATCGACGAATCTTCTGTATATGACAACTCTTTCATCAAACTGCGTGAAGTGGCTGTCAACTACAAAATTCTTCAAAAACGTTCGATTGAACTTTCTGTGAACGCATTTGCCAGAAACATTCTGATCTGGGCACAATTGCCTGACCTCGATCCGGAAGCCAGTCAGGGTAACAACAACATGGCAGGAGCATTTGAAGATTATTCAATGCCGCAAACAGCTAGTTTCGGCTTTGGTTTCAACATTAAATTTTAATCTGCAAGACAATGAAAAAATATAAATCAATAGGAAAATTGCTGGCAGTTTCTTTCTTGACTGCTGCCATTGCTTCTGCTTGTACGGAAGACGCAATGGATAAAATCAATGAAAACCCTAACAATCCGTTGGATGCGCCCGCTAAGTTTTTGATTACAGACTTAGGCGTAAGTACTGCATTCAGCACTGTAGGAGGGGATTTCTCGCTCTACTCTTCTGTTTACATAGAACATGAAACGGGTATATCCAACCAGCTTTACCGCGCGGAAGTACGCAGCGGAGAGCCTTCAACGGCTACAACCTACAACAACGCATGGATCAATGTGTACGCAAATATCAAGAACGCTAAAATCGTTATCAAGAAGTGCGAAGAAGATCCTTCGGAAAAAGGAAACGTAGTGACAGAAGCGATTGCTAAAATCCTGCTCGCCTACAACGGAGCAGTGGCAGCCGATGTGTTCGGAAACACACCGTACAGCCAGACTGGTATCCTCAATCCGGACGGCACACCGATGTATATGCAACCTAAAATAGATACACAGGAAAGTATCTATCAGGAAGTGATGCAGAACCTGGATGATGCTATCACCCTACTGAATAACGGTACTGCCAAAGATACGGGTTTATCCGGTGCTGTCGGTTCTAAAGACTTGATCTATGGTTCAAGCACCAGTACACAGGCAAGTATGTGGCTCAAAACGGCCTATGCGTTAAAAGCACGTTATACAATGCGTCTGCTCAACAAAAGTGCCAATAAGACAACAGATCTTCAGAATATTCTTACTTATGTAAGCAAATCATTCGCCAACGCAAGTGAAGAATGTAAGTTGGCAGTTTACGATGCTGATGCACAAGTAAATCCGCTTTGGGCATTCAGCTACAGCCGTAACAGTTTGGCAGCCAGTGAAAGTCTGATTGAAAAGTTCGTTGAGCGCAATGACCCCAGAGCACCGCAAGCGTTTCTGGAGCCTGATCCTACCGGATATATCACTTATGGATACGGAGCTACGCAAGCTACGGACATCGCAGGCATCAAAGCGGCTCCTAACGGAACTCCGCAAGAGTTGCAGAATAATTATGGTATGTCGATGATATCATGGGCTATGTCGGCTCCTACTCTTTTAATCAGCTATCACGAAGTGAAATTCCTTGAAGCAGAAGCATTATGCCGCTTAGGAGGCAGACTGGGTGAAGCTAAGAGTGCTTTGAAAGCTGCTATCACTGCCGGATTCGAGAATCTGGGAAATTCAATTATAGATGCTGCTGATACTTGGATATATGATGGTGACAGCGATTTGGGTGCAGATGTGGCAGAAACATATTTCACGGATGAAGTGGAACCTTTGTTCGATGCCAATCCTCTGCAAGAGACAATGATACAAAAGTATCTTGCTTTCTTCGGCGCATCCGGCGAATCACTGGAAGCCTATAATGACTACCGCCGTCTGAAAGGTGCAGGAGAAAACTTCATTGTACTGAAAAACCCGCAGAACAGCAGTAAATTCCCATTGCGCTTCGGTTATGGAGCAGACGATGTATTGGCAAATCCTGAAGTGAAAGCTGCTTTCGGTGACGGTCAGTACGTATATAGCGAGGCCGTATGGTGGGCTGGCGGAAACAAATAATGAACTTAAAATCTCTCAAAGGAGAGACTTTACATAGAGTCGTTTCTGTACTCTAACAAATTAACAGAGACGAACAAAAATAGGCCAACCGTGAGGTTCGCCTATTTTATTTTATCCAAATGCATGAGATGAAGTTAGAGTAATACCATTTTTCTACCCAATCATACTTCTTTTCTATGCTTTTACGTTTTTAGCGCTTAAGCTCTTTTTGATAAATTTAAAAAATCCCGTAAGAATAAATCTTACCACTGCAAATCGGGTAAATATTTACTCAACGTAGTGCGGAGAATACCCAAGGTGATAGGTTTCACCAATACTTCAGTTGCTCCTGCATTCATTGCATTTTCCTTATCCGAGCTAAAAGCATAAGCAGTCTGCATAATAATAGGAATTTCTGTGTTAGATTCACGAATTATCTTCGTTGCCTCCAATCCGTTCATCACCGGCATCTTAATATCCATCAGCATTGCTTTGGCTCTTTGCTGGTGCTGCTGAAACAACTCCACCATTTCCTGTCCATTTTTAGCCCACTCGATATCACACTTTTTGCCTATGATAGCTTTGATTAATTTAAAGTTGCTGTCATCGTCTTCAGCTACCAAAATTAAAGGTCTGAATTCATTCATTTGTTCGCTTTCCATATCGCTTATATATTGTTTTTTTATCTGTTTTTTTAAGCAATTTTCCTTTTCAGCCCGCAAGGTATAAAAAAGATTCATATATTTCGCTATCTTTGTGCCTCAATTTAAAAGAATAGTATGATTTCTGTTGACGGACTAGCCGTAGAGTTTGGCGGCACTGCTTTATTTAGTGATATTTCTTTCGTAATTAATGAAAAAGACCGCATCGCTCTGATGGGTAAAAACGGGGCGGGAAAAAGTACGCTGCTGAAAATTCTGGCAGGCGCACGGCAACCGACACGTGGAAAAGTTTCCACACCCAAAGATTGTGTAGTGGCATACCTGCCTCAACATCTGATGACGGAAGACGGAAGAACAGTGTTTGACGAAACGGCACAGGCTTTTTCACATCTTCATGAGATGGAAGCGCAGATCGAAAAGCTGAATAAGGAGCTTGAGACACGGACGGACTACGAGAGCGACAGTTACATGGCGCTGATTGAGGAAGTGTCCAGCTTGAGCGAGAAGTTTTATTCGATTGACGCGACTAATTATGAAGAGGATGTGGAAAAGGCATTGCTCGGATTAGGGTTCACCCGAGAGGATTTTCAGCGTCAGACGAGTGATTTCAGCGGTGGATGGCGAATGCGTATCGAACTCGCCAAATTGCTGTTGCAGAAACCGGACGTGCTCTTGCTCGATGAGCCGACGAATCATCTGGATATCGAATCTATTCAATGGCTGGAGGATTTCCTTATTAATAATGGGAAAGCGGTCATCGTAATTAGTCACGACCGCAAATTCGTGGATAATATTACAACACGCACCATCGAAGTGACGATGGGACGTATCTATGACTACAAGGTGAATTACTCGCAATATTTGCAATTGCGCAAGGATCGCCGCGAACAGCAACAGAAGGCTTATGACGAGCAGCAGAAGTTTATTGCTGAAACGAAGGAGTTTATCGAACGGTTCAAGGGGACTTATTCAAAGACGTTGCAGGTGCAGAGCCGCGTCAAAATGCTGGAGAAGCTGGAATTGCTGGAGGTGGATGAAGAGGATACTTCTGCATTGCGACTGAAATTCCCGCCTTCACCCCGTTCGGGCAGTTACCCGGTCATTATGGAGGGAGTTGGAAAGACATACGGAAACAAAGTGGTATTCCGCAATGCTAACCTGACGATTGAGCGCGGTGATAAGGTGGCTTTCGTCGGTAAGAACGGTGAGGGTAAGTCTACGCTCGTGAAGTGTATTATGAAGGAAATTGAGCATGACGGTACATTGACTCTGGGACATAATGTGCAAATCGGATATTTCGCTCAAAATCAAGCTTCGCTGATGGATGAAAACCTGACGGTTTTCCAAACGATTGACGATGTAGCCAAAGGGGATATCCGGAACAAGATTCGTGATTTGCTGGGGGCGTTTATGTTTGGCGGTCCCGAGGAATCGATGAAAAAGGTCAAAGTGCTTTCGGGCGGAGAGCGTACCCGTCTGGCCATGATTAAATTGTTGCTGGAGCCTGTCAACCTCCTTATTTTGGATGAACCGACGAATCATCTGGACATGAAGACGAAAGATATTCTGAAACAGGCATTGCTGGATTTTGACGGTACGCTGATCGTCGTTTCACACGACCGTGACTTCCTCGACGGGCTGGTTACCAAGGTGTATGAGTTCGGTAATCAAAAGGTGACGGAACATCTTTGCGGTATCTATGAGTTCCTCGAAAAGAAGAAAATGGATTCACTGCAAGAACTGGAAAAGAAATAATAAATAATAAAAAGAGGGGATCGGCTACAGGCGAAATAAAAGTATTTGTATATTTGCAACATCATTTAAAACAGGTATTTAGAAAAGAATGGATGAAACAAGGCAGTTGTACATTATAAGTGGATGTAACGGAGCTGGTAAAACTACGGCTTCCTACACTGTATTGCCTGAAATTCTATTATGCAAAGAGTTTGTCAATGCGGATGAAATTGCCAAAGGCTTATCACCTTTCAATCCAGAAAGTATGGCTATAGAAGCCGGTCGTCTGATGTTGAAACGTATTGATGAACTATTAGCTTCTAAAGTGAGTTTCTCTATTGAAACGACATTAGCAACCCGTTCATATACCCGGCTCATTCAAAGAGCCCAAAATGCCGGATATAAAATCAGCTTGATTTATTTTTGGCTGAATTCTCCGGAACTTGCCGTCAACCGTGTATTACAACGGGTCAATGAAGGGGGACATAATGTACCGATGGATGTCATCTACCGCCGCTATCAGGCAGGCATTAATAATCTGTTTCAGATATATATGCCGCGTGTAGACTACTGGCTGTTAGCTGATAACAGTATTTCTCCTCGAGTGATTGTAGCCGAAGGCTACCAAAACGGCGAGGATCGGATATATGAACTTGAACTTTTTAAATGCATCAAGAATTATGTCAAATAATGAAATGCAAGAATTGAGCGATAAATTACGGCGCGGCCTTCAATTAGCCGAAAAGCGGTTGCTGGAAAAAAATGCTCGTAACGGCACACTCCTTAGTCAGGGGACACCGGATGGAAAAGTTATTTATGTGTCAGCAACCGAATTGCTGGAACGTTTGCAGGAAAAAGAAAAAGAATCACTAAAAAAATAAATTCTCTAAAAGAAAGGATGAAAGGGAAGAAACGAATAATAGTAACTCTGCTGTTTTTTATCAACATTATTATGTTGGTGGCAGCGGTTATTCCCCATCATCATCATCCCAACGGGATGATTTGCATGAAGCAGGACTTGCCTGTAGAACAGCAATGTCCCACGCATCATCATCACCCGGGAAACGACTCATGTTGCAGCAGCGAATGTTTGACTCGTTTCTACTCCCCCACTCCATCCATCCATACGGATAGCGGACCGGATTACGTATTCATTGCTACCTTATTCACGGATGTAATCATCGAACATCTATTACGACCGCAAGAGAAACGGGTTAAGAACTATTACGTCTACCGAGACTCTTTGCATGGTACGGATACCCATCGTACCACTTCTCTTCGTGCCCCTCCCTACTCTGTTTTTGCGTAAAAGCGTGAATGCAAATCAGTTGCATCTGCGCTACCTTATCTTTGTAGCGTAAAAAGAAAACAGTAAAATTTAGTAGGAAAATATCATTATGAAAAAACTTATTTTCGTGGGAATCCTGAGCTTATTCGTTCTGGGATCCTGTAATAATAGTACCGTCACACACACACACAATGAACACGTTCATGCCGCGGAAGGACATAATCACGAGGCAGAGGGACCCGATCATTCCCATGAAGGCGAATGTAGCGGAGAACACAATCATGAAGCAGCCGATGAACACAACGAAGCTGCCGAAGCCCACAGTGATGAAATCATTCTTCCGAAAGCGAAAGCTGAAGCAGCCGGTGTAAAGGTGAGCGTTATTGAACCTGCACCTTTCCAGCAAGTAATTAAAACCAGCGGACAGGTGCTGGCTGCTCAAGGGGATGAATCGGTTGCCGTAGCCACAGTAGCCGGCGTGGTATCTTTCCGTGGAAAAGTAACGGAAGGAATGAGCGTCGGCAGCGGCACTCCTCTAGTCACCATTTCTTCAAAGAATATCGCTGACGGTGATCCGGTGCAACGTGCCCGCATTGCCTACGAGGTATCCAAGAAGGAATACGAACGTATGAAGGAGCTTGTTAAAAACAAGATTGTATCCGACAAGGATTTTGCACAAGCGGAGCAAAGTTACGAAAACGCCCGTCTTAGTTACGAAGCTCTTTCCAAGAATCATTCGGCCATCGGACAAAGTATTACGGCTCCCATTGCCGGATATGTGAAAAGTATTCTCGTGAAAGAAGGCGACTATGTGACAATCGGACAACCGCTGGTAAGCGTGACGCAGAACCGTCGTCTTTTCCTCCGTGCCGAAGTGTCGGAAAAGTATTACCCGTATCTCCGCACCATCAGTTCCGCCAATTTCCAGACTCCTTATAATAATCAGGTGTACGAGTTGAAAGCATTGAACGGTAAACTTCTCTCTTTCGGAAAAGCTGCCGGAGACAATTCTTTTTATGTGCCTGTCACTTTTGAGTTCGACAACAAAGGGGAAGTGATTCCCGGCTCATTTGTGGAGGTATTCCTGCTTTCTTCAGCAATGGAAAACGTGATTTCTCTTCCGCGCACCGCGCTGACAGAGGAACAAGGTATCTTCTTCATCTATCTGCAACTGGACGAAGAGGGTTATAAAAAACAGGAAGTAACGATAAGAGCCGACAACGGCAAAAGTGTTCAAATTCTGACTGGTGTAAAGGCCGGCGACCGTGTAGTGACCGAGGGTGCTTATCAGGTTCGACTGGCAAGCGCAAGCAATGCAATCCCGGCACACAGCCACGAACACTAAAGAGACTAGGCGTCGCAGCCGTCTTTTTGTGCGGCGCATCTATCAAGTTATTTATAACTCTCAATTAATGAAACATCATGCTTAATAAAATTATACATTACTCCCTACACAACCGGCTGGTTGTAGTTTGTGCGGCCATCCTCCTGCTTATTGCAGGAACGTATACCGCCATGCATACGGAAGTAGACGTATTCCCCGACCTAAATGCACCTACGGTAGTAATCATGACCGAGGCGAATGGTATGGCTGCGGAAGAAGTTGAACAGCTCGTTACTTTTCCTGTTGAAACTGCCGTTAACGGAGCTACGGGTGTGCGTCGTGTCCGCTCTTCTTCTACCAACGGATTTTCCGTTGTCTGGGTAGAATTTGATTGGGGAACGGATATTTATCTCGCCCGTCAGATTGTTAGTGAGAAATTAGCGGTGGTGAGCGAATCACTGCCGGTCAATGTCGGCAAACCGACTCTTGGACCGCAATCTTCTATCTTGGGCGAAATGCTCATCGTCGGTCTGACTGCCGACTCCACTTCCATGCTCGATCTTCGCACGATTGCGGACTGGACTATCCGTCCACGCCTGCTGTCTACCGGAGGAGTGGCACAAGTGGCTGTGCTCGGAGGAGATATCAAAGAATATCAGATTCAGCTAGATCCCGAACGGATGCGTCATTACGGCATCTCGATGGGAGAAGTGATGGCGGTGACACAGGATATGAACCTGAACGCAAACGGAGGCGTGCTCTATGAATTTGGAAATGAATATATTGTACGTGGTGTACTCTCCACTTCTAAAACAGAGCAACTTGGCAAAGCGGTAGTGAAAACGGTGAACAACTTCCCTGTCACGCTGGAAGATATTGCAGACGTTACCATCGGACCGAAAGCTCCGAAACTGGGTACTGCTTCAGAACGTGGCAAATCTGCCGTCCTGATGACTGTTACCAAGCAACCGGCTACCAGTACACTGGAACTGACAGACAAACTGGAAGCATCTCTGAAAGATCTCCAGAAAAATCTGCCGCCGGACGTAAAAGTTTCAACGGACATATTCCGTCAAAGCCGCTTCATTGAAAGCTCCATCGGCAATGTGAAGAAATCACTCTTCGAAGGAGGTATTTTCGTTGTCATCGTGCTTTTCCTGTTCCTGGCAAATGTACGTACTACGCTGATCTCATTGGTGACACTACCTCTTTCCCTGCTCGTTTCAATCCTGACCTTACACTACATGGGGCTGACAATCAACACCATGAGTCTTGGAGGTATGGCGATAGCTATCGGCTCATTAGTAGACGACGCCATTGTCGATGTGGAAAACGTATATAAACGACTGCGGGAGAACCGCCTGAAAGCGGAAGCAGAAAGACTAAGTACACTCGAAGTGGTATTCAATGCGTCGAAAGAGGTGCGCATGCCTATCCTTAATTCAACGTTGATTATCGTGGTCAGCTTTGTTCCGTTATTTTTCTTGAGCGGCATGGAAGGCAGAATGTTGGTTCCACTAGGTGTTGCTTTTATCGTGGCATTGTTTGCATCTACCATAGTCGCCCTGACACTGACTCCGGTGCTCTGCTCTTATCTATTAGGAAGCAACAAGACGAACAAGAAACTGAAAGAAGCTCCCGTTGCCCGCTGGATGAAAGGGATTTATGAAAAAGCATTGACTTGGGTACTGGCACATAAGCGTGTGACTCTCGGAAGTACAATCGGACTTTTTGTAGTTGCGCTCGGAGTGTTTTTCACACTCGGACGCAGTTTCCTACCTTCGTTCAATGAAGGATCGTTCACCATCAATATCAGTTCTCTGCCGGGTATTTCGCTGGAAGAAAGCAACAAAATGGGACATCGCGCCGAAGAGTTATTGATGACGATTCCCGAAATACAAACGGTAGCCCGGAAAACGGGACGTGCCGAATTGGATGAACATGCGTTAGGAGTCAATGTTTCTGAAATAGAGGCTCCGTTCGAATTGAAAGACCGCTCGCGCAGTGAACTGGTAGCGGATGTACGTGAAAAACTAGGTACAATCACCGGAGCAAACATAGAAATCGGACAACCGATCAGCCACCGTATCGACGCAATGCTGTCGGGTACGAAAGCGAATATCGCTATCAAGTTATTCGGTGATGACCTGAATAAGATGTTTTCACTCGGTAATCAAATCAAAGGAGCGATCAGTGACATTCCCGGTGTTGCCGACCTGAACGTGGAACAACAGATCGAACGTCCGCAGCTGAAAATACAGCCTAAACGGGAAATGCTGGCTAAGTTCGGTATTACCCTGCCGGAATTTTCGGAATATGTGAATGTGGCTTTGGCCGGAAAAGTGATCTCACAAGTTTATGAACAGGGCAAGAGTTTTGACCTGATCGTAAAAGTGAAGGATGATGCCCGGGATGAGATGGAGAAAATCCGTAACCTGATGGTAGACACGAACGACGGCCGCAAGGTTCCTTTGAGCTATGTAGCGGAAGTGGTATCGGCCATGGGTCCGAATACGATCAACCGCGAGAATGTGAAACGTAAAATTGTCATTTCCGCGAATGTGGCTGACCGTGATTTGCGCAGTGTCGTGAATGATATTCAGAAACGCATCGATACATCGGTACAATTACCCGAAGGTTATCATATCGAGTATGGCGGACAGTTTGAAAGTGAGCAGGCTGCCAGCCGGACGTTGGCGTTGACTTCGTTTATCAGTATTGTAGTCATTTTCCTGTTGCTGTACAATGAGTTCCGCAGCGTGAAAGAATCCGGGGTTATCTTGCTGAATCTTCCGCTGGCACTGATCGGTGGTGTCTTTGCCTTGGTGATTACAACAGGGGAAGTCAGCATTCCGGCTATCATCGGTTTCATCTCTTTATTCGGTATTGCTACCCGTAACGGTATGCTGTTAATCAGTCACTACAACCATTTGCAACAGGTAGAGGGTTTGAATGTGTACGACAGTGTGATTCAGGGCTCTCTTGACCGTCTGAATCCGATTTTGATGACAGCATTGTCTTCTGCACTGGCACTGATTCCATTGGCACTTGCCGGCGATTTGCCCGGTAACGAAATCCAGAGTCCGATGGCTAAAGTGATTTTAGGAGGATTATTAACGTCAACTTTTTTGAACGGTTTCATAGTCCCGATCGTTTATCTGATGATGCATCGGAAAAAGGCTCAGGAAAGCCTGTAGAGGGTGGTCTTTTTCCTCGGTGAGGAAAGCATCGTTCCTCGGTGAGGAAACAAGTGTTCCTCGGTGAGAAAAGGGGTGTTCCCCGGTGCCGAACATAACAGATGCCTTATCATAAAGTATCTATCAACAATAGATTGTAACAAATAAAGAAAATAAGAATGAAACAAATCATAATCATAAGCACTGCACTTCTATTCTTAGCCATAGGCGGAGTGCAAGCTCAAAACGGAATTGACCAGGTATTGAAAAATATCGAAACGAACAATAGAGAGCTGCAGGCAAACGAGCAACTGATTACTTCGCAGAAGCTGGAAGCCAAAACGGATAATAACTTACCTGATCCTACTCTTTCTTACGCGCATCTATGGGGAGCGAAAGATAAAAACGAAACAATCGGTGAGCTGGTTGTTTCACAAAGCTTCGATTTCCCCAGTTTATATGCTACACGTAACAAGTTGAACCGACTGAAGGCAGGAGCTTTTGACAGTCAGGCGGATGTTTTTCGTCAGGAGAAGCTGTTACAGGCAAAAGAACTCTGCCTGGATATTATTATGCTCCGTCAGCAAAAGCATATTTTGGAAGAACGTCTCCGCAATGCGGAAGAGCTGGCTAAAATGTATGCCAAGCGTCTCCAAACGGGAGATGCAAATGCGCTCGAAACCAATAAAATCAACTTGGAGCTGCTGAATGTCAAAACGGAAGCGTCTCTGAACGAGACAGCACTCCGCAATAAGCAGCAGGAGTTGAATACACTGAATGGTAATATTCCGGTGGTTTTCGAAGAGAACCAATATCCGGCTATACCGTTCCCAAGCGATTACCAAATGTTGAAATCGGAAGTCATGGCAACGGACCGCACTCTAATGGCACTAGGCAACGAGAGTCTCGTTGCCCGTAAACAAATCGCTGTCAATAAATCCCAGTGGTTGCCGAAACTAGAACTCGGCTACCGTCGGAATACGGAAACAGGTGTGCCTTTCAACGGTGTAGTGGTAGGCTTCTCTTTCCCTCTTTTCGAAAATCGGAATAAGGTGAAAATCGCTAAAGCGCAGGCACTCAACATCGACTTGCAAAAGGATAATGCTACCCTGCAAGTGGAATCTGAATTGGCACAGCTTTACCGGGAAGCGAAAACGCTGCATGCTTCAATGGAAGAATATAGTAAGACTTTCCAGTCGCAACAAGATTTGGCATTGCTGAAACAAGCTTTGACAGGTGGACAAATTAGTATGATCGAGTACTTCGTTGAAGTGTCGGTGATCTATCAAAGTCATCAAAATTATCTGCAATTGGAAAATCAGTACCAAAAGGCAATGGCACGGATTTACAAAAGCAAGCTATAAATAGTACATAAAACCCTTTAAGCATGGGCTATGCTGAACATACTAATTTCTATTTTTAAGTGATATAAGTATGTTTATATAATAAATTAGGCACGGATTACACGGATTTCACGGTCTTTAGTGTTGTCATTACTATAAAGCAGCAGTGTTAATCCGTGTAATTCGTGCCTAAATAGATCTCCTCTCTTTCCATCTCTCTTTCCATCTCTCTTTCTTCAATTTCCGACTGGATATTTCAAAAGAATACATTACATTTGCAACGAACATAAAATTTAAATTATGAGACCTAAACATTTCAATTTATTCATGTTATGCTGCATCCTTACGCTACTAAGTGGCTGTAAAGATGATGACGACAATCCACTACGTTTTTACAACAGTGAATACGAAGTGCCTATGGGTGGCAGACGTTACCTCGGACTGGAAAGCGGAAATGGTGACTACTCACTTGCAATGAAAGACACACGCATCGCAAGTGCCGGAACTGAAACTGGCTGGAGCGGAGTACCTGCCGGACGTATGATTTACGTAACCGGTATCCTCACCGGAACGACTTATCTGACAGTAACGGACAACGCCACACAAGAGAGTTGCACTTTACCAATCAAGGTGGTCGATAATTACGAAAATATAGAGTTGCTCCGCAGCTACTTGTCTAACTTACCCAACGGAGACGCGAATCTTCTACCTGGCATTTCCGACATTTTTCTGATTAACAACCACGCACGGGATGCTTATTTTTTCAAACAGGGAGAACAGACCGCCTTTTCATCCGGACTTGAATTAATAACCCAAGGAAGTTACAAACTGGAAAAAGAAGAGGGAGACGATGAGAAAGTGACACTAACCCTCACTTTTTCGGAAGATATGGCAACACCTGTTTCCGATCATAAATTCATTATATGGGGAAATTCGTACTTATTTCACCGGTTGGATAAAAGCCTAAATCTGAACTGGAACACTCCGCCCATTGGAGAAACGCGGACATCACCTGCACCTCCTCCTTCCTACACGCTGGAAGAATTTACAGGAGGCGAAGCAGGCACAGGCAGACAACTCGTTTTTACCCTTTCCCAACAGGAAATACCTGCAGGAATACTGCCTTAATCAGTAACGTCTTCTGATAAGATGCGTATATTTTCCGGCAAGTATCCGCTACGGATGCGCCATTCTTGCGGATAAAGATTATTGGCACGATTGCCGATATTCTTCACAAATCCGAGAGGGATATGCCGATAAGTAAGCAAAACATACCCACGAGGGGCTGTTGCCGGTAAGGCAATGGCCTCTTTTCGTAAATAAGTGATAGCCTGTTCATAATTTATTTCTTCCGTGGCAAATGCTTCCCGGCACAAAAGCGAGGTACACATCGCCAACGCATGGTCAGGGATTAAATCCTTTCCTTTCACTTCGCCTATCTCAATCCCTGCCGACACGATTTTCAGGCTTTGTTTCATCGTCGTCAACTCATTAATATAGTAATGTGAAAAAGCCCGGACATTTGTTCCTTCCGCCAATAAAATATACTTGTCCGAATTTTCATCATTCAACCAGCTTCTGGCCATATTCAGATGCTCTTTCGATACAGGAAAAGATGTTGCTGCCCCTTTCTTATCCTTCTTCTTGAAGGCTTTCTCTTTCGCAGAAGAAGATACCGGAATCTCTTCTTCTGTCTCCGGCTTACGAAAAGCCACCAGAAAAAAGCCTTCACCTTTCGTCTTATGAGGGAAAAAATGATAGACGGGAATAGAAGACTTGGAATGATCCCTTTTATCCGACAAAAGATTTCCTGTTATATTCCAATCCTCCTGCACCTGAACAGTTAATGGTTCGCCTCCATACTCTTGTTGAATCCAACGTGCATTCTCCTCATCCTCTTTCGTATTAAATGTACACGTACTATATATAAGAATACCTCCGGGCTTCAACGTATCCCAAATATCCGCAATAATCCGTCGCTGGCGTTGCCAACAGATTTCCACATTCTCGGGACTCCACTCGTCCACAGCTACCGGATCTTTACGGAACATACCTTCACCGGAACAGGGAACATCTGTAAGAATCACATCAAAAAAAGAGGGCAAAGCCGAAAAATCTGCCGGATCATTATTGGTCACTACCACATCCGGATGTCCCCACTTCGTCAGGTTTCCAGCAAGGATCTGCGAACGATTCCGGATCACCTCATTAGCTACCAACAGGCTCCCTTCGGGAAGTACACTACGGGCATGAGTCGATTTTCCACCGGGAGCCGCACAAAGATCCAACATCTTCACCGGTCCGGTGATATATTGCCGGAGTACCTGCTCCACAAACATGGAAGAAGCTTCCTGAACATAATAACAGCCTGCATGAAATAAGGGATCGAACGTGAAAGTAAGACGTTCATTCAAATAGAATCCTTCGGAAGACCAAGGTACCTTATCCGATAAAGAATGATTGATTTTCAATTGATTCAACCGGATGCTAACCGGTGGTTCCTGTTGGAGGGCAACAGCCAGTTTGTCGTATTCTTCATCGCCCAATAGAGCGCGGGTGTAGTCTATAAAAGAAGCAGGTAATTCCATCTTTCGTTTATTAATTTCCGCAAATATCAAAAATATTTCGTCTCTTTGCAACTTTCTATGATATTAACTACGTCTAACAGACAAAGAAATAAATTAAAAAACTATAGATATGAAAAATTTTCTATTAGCATTGATGGTTGTACTGACCACTTGCACACTGGCTGTTGCCCAGACTACCGTTGTTCGTGATTCCATCGGGAAAGTAAAAGTTACTGTGACCAAAGACAATAAAGCAAATACGAATAATACTGCTGTCACGGTGATTGGTGTAGATACAGCGGATGCCGACTCTACAGACGTTGATGCAAACTCAAGTAATGTAAGCAGCACTCATGGTAAAGCCAGCTTCACATTCGAATCGGATGACAGTGATTTCCCATTCAATAATGTCGGTGCTGGTAGTATTCTGGTAACAATCATAGCAATCGTTGCTGTATTCGGATTTCCGGTATTCATTCTATTTGTAATCTTCTTCTTCCGTTATAAGAACCGGAAAGCACGTTATCACCTTGCCGAACAGGCACTTGCTGCCGGCCAACCGCTTCCGGCAGAGTTTATCCGCGAAACCAAAACTGTAGATTCGCGTTCACAAGGCATCAAGAACACTTTTACAGGTATCGGTCTTTTCATCTTCCTCTGGGCAATCACCGGTGAATTCGGAATGGGAGCTATCGGCTTACTCGTTACATTCATGGGTATCGGACAATGGATTATCGGTAGTAAACAACAGACTCAAGACGCAAATGCTACCCGGATGTATACGGGTAATAAGGATGAAAAAAAGAACCCGAATAACGTTAGAACCGATAGTTTCGAAATCATCCCTTCCGAATCCGAAGAGAAAGACAAAGGAGTAAACGAAGAAAAGAACGACGAGAATAAATGAGCCAACTCAATGATATATCGTTAGTCGCACAGGTCGTGGTGTTCAAGAACACCAAGGCCTTCGACCAGTTGGTGAAGGAGTACCAGTCGCCCATCCGGCGATTCTTCCTGAACCTGACTTGCGGCGACAGCGAATTGAGTGACGACCTTGCGCAAGATACATTTATCAAAGCATATACGAACATTGCCTCTTTCCGGAACTTGTCAAGTTTCTCTACGTGGCTGTACCGTATTGCTTATAATGTTTTTTATGATTATATTCGCAGCCGGAAAGAGACAGCTGACTTGGATACAAGAGAAATAGACGCCATCAACAGCACCGAACAGGAGAATATCGGGCAGAAAATGGATGTCTACCAGTCACTCAAAATGCTTAAAGAAGTGGAAAGAACCTGCATCACGTTGTTCTATATGGAGGACATTAGTATCGACAAAATTGCAGGGATTATAGGAGTACCGTCAGGGACAGTGAAAAGCCATCTGTCACGCGGGAAAGAAAAGTTAGCAACGTATTTAAAACAAAACGGTTATGACAGAAATAGACAATGATAAGCTCTTGCGCGATTTCTTCGCAGAAAACAAGCAGGAAATAGCAGATAACGGATTCAGTCGCCGTGTCATGCATCACTTACCCGGTCGTAGCAATCGCCTGGCTCGTATCTGGAGCGCTTTCGTGATGACTGTGGCGGTCGCACTTTTTGTATGGTTAGGCGGTTTGGAAGCAGCTTGGGGAACCATAAGAGAAGTATTTATCGGTATGATTAATCATGGCACTGCCAGCCTTGATCCGAAATCAATTATTATCGCAGCTGTTGTACTATTATTCATGGCTACACGAAAGGTTGCTTCAATGGCATAATTAGCTCTTGAAAAAGGATTTATTTTGTTAAAGAATGATAAATCTACCCTAACTAGCAAAGGAGCCCAAACTTAGATATCGTATCTTTGTTCTTCTGTAAACTAAAAGAGTGAGAAGAGTTTTGAAATTACGTATATTTATTTTATTTCTGTTCCTGCCTATATTGAGTGTTCAGGCAGGTATCATCGACAGTCTGATGATACATCCCAGGGACTCAATCGGATTAACCAGCGATTCCCTTTTGCTACGTTATTTACAAGAATCGGGAATTCCCATATCTGATAATAATAAAGTAAAACTGCTAAAAAGCGGACGGGAGAAATTTATCGATTTGTTCGAAGCCATCCGGGAAGCCAAACACCACGTCCATCTGGAATATTTCAACTTCCGAAATGACTCCATCGCCAATGCTTTATTTGCTCTGCTGGCCGAAAAAGTGAAGGAAGGGGTCGAAGTACGAGCCATGTTCGATGCATTCGGAAACTGGTCGAACAACAAACCACTCAAAAAGAAACATCTCAAAAAAATACGTGAACAAGGAATCGAGATTGTCAAGTTCGATCCGTTCACTTTCCCTTATATCAATCACGCCGCCCATCGCGATCACCGGAAAATAGCTGTCATAGATGGAAAAGTGGCTTATACCGGTGGTATGAATATCGCTGACTACTACATTAACGGACTACCCAAAATCGGAACCTGGCGTGATATGCACACACGTATTGAGGGAGATGCCGTCAATGATTTGCAGGAGATATTCCTAACGATCTGGAATAAGGAAACCAAACAGAATGTAGGTGGAGCCGCTTATTTCCCCCAACATGAGGAACAAACGGACAGTACGAATATTGTGGTAGCAATCGTAGACCGTACCCCGAAAAAGAATAGCCGTATGTTGAGCCACGCTTATGCTATGAGCATCTATTCGGCCCAAAAGAATGTTCATATTGTCAATCCTTATTTTGTACCGACTTCTTCAATTAAAAAGGCGTTGAACCGGACAATCGACCGAGGCGTAAATGTTACAATCATGGTTTCTTCCGCCTCCGATATCCCGTTTACTCCGGATGCCGCACTTTATAAGTTACACAAACTGATGAAAAGAGGAGCTACTGTCTATATGTACAACGGTGGATTTCATCACTCTAAAATAATGATGGTGGATGATTTGTTCTGTACAGTCGGCACTGCCAACCTGAACAGCCGCAGCTTGCGCTATGATTACGAAACTAATGCCTTTATCTTTGATACCCAAATAACGGGTGAATTAAATACAATGTTCCGGGATGATATTGAGCATTGCACTCAATTGACGCCTGAATTCTGGAAAAAGCGCTCCCCGTGGAAGAAGTTCGTCGGCTGGTTTGCTAATTTATTCACTCCATTTTTGTAATTTTGTGCGGAGAATCATTTTCACCACAACTTATTCATTATGAAACAATATCTGGATTTACTCAATCGTGTACTAACCGAAGGTACAGAAAAAAGTGACCGTACCGGAACCGGAACCATCAGCGTTTTCGGTCATCAAATGCGTTTTAATCTTGATGACGGTTTCCCGTGCCTGACAACCAAGAAACTACATCTGAAATCAATCATATACGAATTGCTTTGGTTTCTGCAAGGTGATACTAATGTGAAATATCTTCAGGAACATGGAGTGCGTATCTGGAACGAATGGGCGGATGAAAACGGCGACTTAGGACATATTTATGGTTATCAATGGCGTTCATGGCCTGACTATAACGGTGGATTTATCGACCAGATCAGTGAAGTGGTGGAAACAATCAAACATAATCCGGATTCGCGCCGTATCATTGTAAGCGCTTGGAACGTAGCGGACCTGAATCATATGAATTTACCTCCCTGCCATGCTTTCTTTCAGTTTTATGTAGCAGACGGACGGTTAAGCCTGCAACTATATCAACGCAGCGCTGATATTTTCCTTGGCGTTCCTTTTAATATTGCTTCATACGCATTATTGCTGCAAATGATGGCACAAGTGACGGGATTGAAAGCCGGAGATTTCGTCCATACCTTTGGTGATGCGCATATCTACCTGAACCACTTGGAACAAGTGAAGCTCCAATTATCACGGGAACCTCGTCCATTGCCACAAATGAAGATCAATCCGGATGTGAAAAGTATCTTCGACTTCAAATTTGAGGACTTTGAATTAGTGAACTATGATCCGCATCCGCATATTGCAGGAATAGTAGCCGTGTAACTTTATGAGTAAAATATCTATCATTGCTGCCGTAGACCGCCGTATGGCTATCGGCTTCGAGAACAAACTTCTTTTCTGGTTACCCAATGATTTGAAACGTTTCAAAGCATTAACTACCGGAAACACGATACTGATGGGACGCAAAACTTTCGAATCACTACCGAAAGGCGCATTACCCAATCGCAGAAACATCGTTTTATCTTCCAACCCGGCTACAGAATGTCCCGGTGCGGAAGTTTTCCTTTCACTCGAAGCGGCTTTGGAAAGTTGTAAAGAGAAGGAACACATTTATATTATAGGAGGAGCAAGTATTTATCAACAGGCTCTTTCCTTTGCTGACGAACTTTGCCTGACAGAGATAGACAACACGGCTCCCGAAGCCGACGCTTATTTTCCTGAAGTATCACCGGAGATGTGGCAAGAAAAAAGCAGAGAAGCTCATCCTGCGGATGAGAAACATCTCTGCTCCTATGCTTTTGTTGATTACGTGAGAAAATAACGATTAATCTTCATCTTCTATGTCGACCATGATTGGCATCTGCCGCTTAATGGCTTCATGGAAGGAGATTAATGTTTCGGTACGTGCCAACCCCAATGGTTGCAGCTTATCGTGAATAATACTCAATAAATGATGGTTATTCTTTGCGTAAATTTTGATAAACATATCATATTTTCCGGTAGTGAAATGACATTCCACCACTTCGGGGATAGCTTCTAAAGCTTTCGTTACCGAATCAAAGGATTCGGGATCTTTCAGATATATACCAATATAAGCGCAAGTCTCATATCCGATTTTCTCGGGGTCGATGACATACTCCGAACCTTTTAATATACCTAAATTAGTAAGCTTCTGAATACGCTGATGGATTGCAGCACCGGAAACATTACAAGCTCGTGCTACTTCCAAAAAAGGAATACGCGCATTCCCTGCAATCAGTTTCAGAATTTGCTCATCTAAAGCATCTAATTGATGATGTCCCATTTTTGAATCAAATTGTTTTTATCAATGAATCTTTTATGCAAAGTTAGCGATTTTTCGACAACAAATACTATAATCTATTACTTTTATTTGCAGAAAGCGGATAAGTCAACAATAGTTCGTACCTTTGCGAAAAACATAAATATACCGTTTATATGAAACATATTTGCTGTATCATTCTGTGTTTCTGTACTTCTATAGGAAGTTATGCACAGAATTTTGCTGATTATTTTCAGAACAAAACATTGCGAGTGGATTATATCTTTACCGGGGATGCTACACAACAGGCTATTTATCTGGATGAGCTATCACAACTTCCTACTTGGGCAGGCCGTCAACATCATCTTTCGGAACTTCCTTTGGAAGGCAACGGACAAATTATAGTGAAAGACCTTGCCAGCAAACAGTGTATCTACCAAACGTCATTCTCTTCTTTGTTTCAAGAGTGGCTGTCTACAGACGAAGCCAAAGAAACAGCCAAAGGATTTGAGAATACTTTCCTTCTTCCTTATCCTAAACAGCCCGTGGAGGTAGAAGTCACTTTATATTCTCCGCGAAAAAAAAGATTGGCTACCTACAAACATATCATCCGTCCGGATGATATATTGATTCATAAACGGGGGGTATCACATGTCACTCCGCATCGGTATATGCTTCAAAGTGGTAATGAAAAAGACTGCATAGACGTTGCCATCCTTGCAGAAGGATACACAGAAAAAGAAATGGATATTTTCTATCAGGATGCACAACGCACCTGCGAAAGTTTGTTTTCGTATGAGCCGTTCCGCTCCATGAAGGGCAAATTTAATATTGTTGCCGTAGCCAGCCCTTCTACGGACAGCGGTGTCAGTGTTCCCCGCGAAAACCAATGGAAACAAACGGCAGTTCATTCTCATTTCGATACTTTTTATTCGGACCGCTATCTGACTACCAGCCGGGTAAAATCTATCCACAATGCATTGGCAGGCATCCCCTATGAACATATCATAATCCTGGCTAACACGGATGTATATGGTGGAGGAGGAATATACAATTCGTATACGCTGACCACAGCCCATCACCCGATGTTCAAGCCGGTAGTAGTGCACGAATTCGGACACAGTTTCGGTGGACTGGCCGACGAATATTTCTATGATGATGATGTGATGACAGATACTTATCCGCTGGATGTCGAACCGTGGGAACAGAATATTTCAACACGGGTAAACTTCGCTTCCAAATGGAAAGATATGCTTCCGCCAGGTACTCCGATCCCTACCCCTGTTGCTGAAAAAAAGAAATATCCGGTAGGAGTATATGAAGGAGGAGGCTACTCTGCCAAAGGTATTTATCGTCCGGCTTACGACTGCCGCATGAAAACAAACGAATATCCGGAGTTTTGTCCGGTTTGTCAACGTGCCATCCGTCGAATGATTGAATTTTATGTTCCTTAATGGAATACAATTATATTATTGTCAAACTTAAAACCCAAACCTCATGATTAGACTTCAGCCAATTAGTACGTCGGATCTGCAACATTACAAATTCATGGAAGAGCTTCTAATTGACTCGTTTCCACCAGAAGAGTACCGTCAGTTGGAACAACTACGCGAGTACACTGATCGTACGGGCAACTTCTATAATAACATTATCTTTGATGATGACCTGCCAGTCGGCTTCATTACCTATTGGGATTTTGACAGTTTCTACTATGTAGAACACTTTGCAACCAATCCTGCCCTGCGAAATGGAGGCTATGGAAAACGCACGCTGGAACACTTGTGCAATTATTTGAAACGCCCGATCGTATTGGAAGTAGAACGTCCGATAGAGGAAATGGCAAAACGACGCATCAGCTTTTATCAACGTCAAAGCTTTACGCTGTGGGAAAAAGACTATTGCCAACCTCCTTACAAACCCGGAGATGATTTTCTCCCCATGTATTTAATGGTACACGGAGAATTGGATTGTGAAAAGGACTTTGAAACAATCAAGAGTAAAATTCATACGGAAGTATACGGAGTAAAAAATACAATATGAAGAAAGGCTAATAAAAATTCAATCTGCAAAGTTACTTCTATTGATCTCAAGAATATATAAAAGTGAAGGGTGTCCAAACCGATTTGGACACCCTTCACTTTTATATATTAAATTAACTAATTACTTCTCACCTCGTTTAGTAGCTGAATAGTTAATCTTCAAAGCATAAGATTTTCTAAGAGCATTTTTTACGTCAGTAATAATACCCATCTTTGTCTTTTGATCTACTTTCAGAGACACAGTCATTTTAGCTGCATCACCTTCATTCATACTTGCACGTTCCTGGAAAATGAAGTCTTGTACCTCACCAACTTCAGCATAGCTGTCGTTCAGCTGAATACGACTTTCAGTACCCATTTTCGCGCGATATTCTTGTGTAGGTTCCCCTACATAAATGAATGTTACCAGCGATTTCTTCTCCAGTTTTTCGAGTTCAGTA
Organism: Bacteroides sp. BFG-606; assembly: GCF_024788145.1. Lineage (NCBI taxonomy): Bacteria > Pseudomonadati > Bacteroidota > Bacteroidia > Bacteroidales > Bacteroidaceae > Bacteroides > Bacteroides sp. BFG-606. The sequence goes on from NZ_JANUIL010000001.1 coordinate 6,358,626, forward strand.
CCTTGCGGAAGTGTAAACTGCACCTTTAATGTTACCTCACGCATTGTTGTTACAATCATAAAGAAGAACAACAAAGTAAAGATAAGGTCAGGCAACGAAGAAGTATTCAATGCCGGCATTTCACGTTTACCAGTCTTATTAAATTTTCCCATTACTTACTTCTTTTTATCTCCGTACTTTTTAGGTTCTGCCTCAGAAATTCTCTGCGGATAAATTTCACGAATCGCCTTTTGTTGATCGTCATTCAATTCCGCATATGTCTTTTGCCATTTTTCCTGAGCCAACTCGTCTCTCAATTCATTATATGCAGCCACCAATTCGTTCTGCACACTGATATATGCCTGATAAGAAGATCCACGGTCATTCTGCAAAGAAATTACGTGCTTGTCATTAACCAGATATGTGCCGAAGAATTCTACATTCTTCTGTGTTTTTTCAGGCATGTGTTCTGCATTAGCAACATTAGCAATAAATTCTTTAGCTCTTTCTCTTAGCTCATCAACACTGATATAATCATTTCCGCACATCAAGGCATCATCCTTATTCAGGTATACCTGTAAGACGTTACGTTCTTTGATCTTATCTGTATTCTGTTGATCTTGATCTTCAGGTGGTGGAGGCAAAAGTCTTGCCAAACCACGGTCCGTATCCATTGATGTCGTAATCAAGAAGAAGATCAGCAACAAGAAAGCGATATCCGCCGTAGAACTTGAGTTAATATCAGGAACTTTTCTTTTTCCTTTTGCCATTTTTAATCACTTATTTGATTGAGTGTCCTCAATTGATTACGATAATTTTTTCTTTATACCACTTGCAATGATTGCAACAATAGTCACAAACAACAGTATGTAAATAGAATAAAGGAACATATCTGTTAGTTTCAGCCAAAAAGGAACGTTGTCAGTACCACTATAGCCAGGGATCTGCATCGGTGTACCATCACCCATAGACCAAGCTACAACTAAAACAACAACTAAAAGAACCAAACCGAGCAAAGACTTGATAGCGTTTGCCGGATTATCTTTGAGAGCTGCACCAAATTGGAATATAGCACCAAGAACTGTAGCAGCAATAGCCACACCAAACAAGACGTACATCAAATAGAGTAAGGCATCTGTTTGAGCCGGCTGCCACATTTCGGGATCTACCCCCACAATCACTGCATCGCCTGTAGCATTTCCTCCGAAAAAGAAAAGCCCTATTACGATCAGAATAATGGCAAACATCGCATAAAGTGCGTAATACGATGCTTTATATGTTAACTTACTCATTTTAGATTATTTTTTGTATTTCAAGTTATATTTGATTACCATGTCAAGCAAAGAGATGGAAGAATCTTCCATTTCACTTGTAAGAGCCTCAATTTTAGAAAGTACGTAGTTGTAGAATACTTGAAGGATCAATGCTACGATCAAACCGAAGATAGTTGTAATCAAGGCAACTTTCATACCACCTGCAACAACCGTCGGAGAGATATCACCTACCTGCTGGATTTTATCAAATGCCTGCACCATACCGATTACAGTACCCAAGAATCCGAGTGACGGAGCCATTGCGATAAACAGTGTGATCCAAGAACATCCTTTTTCAAGGTAACCAGCCTGTACACCACCGTAAGATACAACTGACTTCTCAACTACATCAATACCCTGATCAATTCTCATCAGACCTTGATAGTAGATAGAAGCAACCGGACCTCTGGTGTTACGAGCAATGTCTTTAGCAGCTTCAACATCTCCTTTTTCCAAAGCAGCTTCGATAGATGCCATGAATTTTTTTGTGTTGATTTCAGCCAAGCTCAAATAAATGATACGTTCAATACAGAAAGCCAAACCGATCACCAAAGCGATAGCTACCAAACTCATGAAAGATGCAGTACCTTCGATGAATTTAACTTTGATTTCCTTGTGAATACCACCCTCTTCTGCAGCAGGAGCAGCAGCAGTAGTAGCTTCAGCGGCAGGAGCAGCTTGTTGTTCAGTTTGTTCTGCTGCAGGAGCGTCTTGAGCCTGAGCAAATTGAATTGAGCCAAAAGTGAAGGCCCCAATCACAGCAACAATTGCAAATAACTTTTTCATTGTGTGTCTAATTTTTAAGATTAATTAATTGATTATTATTGTATTTACTTCTCATCTCTCTTTCATTTCTGCGGAGAGACGGGGATTCGAACCCCGGATACACTTTTGGCGTATACACGCTTTCCAGGCGTGCCTCTTCAACCACTCGAGCACCTCTCCCTCTGCGTTTTCAGCATTTTCAGCTACAAATGTATTCTTTTTTTTTTTTCAAGAAGCATTCTTACTCTTTTATCTCGAATAAATACTGCAAATTAATATAATTTAAAACCTTTCGAACCTTATTTGCGGATTCCGAACACTTTTAGCGCATTCACAGAAGTGACCTGTGCAACGTACTCCGGGTCCATCTGATAGATATCCGCCACCTTCATAAGGGTGTCTCTCACATTGGCACTTTCATTCCTCTTTCCCCTATTCGGCACGGGAGCCAAATAGGGAGAATCGGTTTCGAGCACAATACGTTCCAAAGGAACAGTCGCCAGTGTCTCCGGTAAGGTCGACTTCTTGAAAGTTACAACTCCATTGATACCTAACATAAATCCTTCGAATTCCAACATTTTCTCCGCTTCTTCCGATGTCCCGGTAAAACTATGAAAAATGCCGGTCAATGGGGTATTTTTATAGGATTCCATTACCTTATATATATATTCAAACGCTTCTCTTGAATGGATTACAATGGGAAGATCATATTCTAGCGCCCACTCTATTTGTTTTTCAAAAACCAAGATCTGCTCTTTCAGAAAAGTCTTATCCCAATAAAGATCAAGACCTATTTCTCCGATAGCCACAAATTCATGGGAAGTCGACAGGTATTTACGGACAATCGCTAATTCCTGTTCATATGATTCATTGACAGAAGTGGGGTGCAATCCGATCATCGGATAGCAAAATCCCGGATAATCCCTACAAACTGACAACATAGCATCAATGGTCGTACTGTCTATATTGGGCATAAAAATACAGGAAACTCCCGCTTTCCGTGCACGTTCCATCACCTGCGGCAGGTCTTCGGTAAATTCTTCAACAAAAAGATGAGAATGAGTATCGATCAACATGATATTTCTTTTTCTTCTTTTATTTTTTCGCTGGAGCGATAATAATATATCAGCCCATAGTCGCGACATTTTTCTAATCGGGTATCATTGGGAGTGACATCCTGATATTTGGCTTCTACTTGGTTCCAGATGTCCAAAATCAATTCATCGGCACGGTCACGCATGGACGCCAGTTCATCAAGACTACGATTGGTTAATGCCTGATAATTCTTCTGCCGTTCATAGCTATCCAGGAAAATATCATAATGCACTTTCACGCGTGCAATAGTCGGATTATAAATAGGTATGCCACCTTGAGTGGTTCTTAGTTGTTCGCCTTCGATTATTTTCTTCCCCCATTCTACCAATGAGGCTTCACTCAACAAATCCGGTACGGTATTAGAAGCAGGCAAGCCATATAACTCTTTATGTATCACCTTGATTTCATCACGAAGCACTGCCAAATTAAGCACCTGAATAAAATGAGAGATATACAGCCGGGCAGTCTTCACATTCATCTGATGTTTACGGCTGGCACGTGACTGATTATCGTAGCACTGTGTATAATAAATTTGCGCCGCCTCGAACCGATGCAAGAAGTTACGTGCTTCAAATAATGTCTTCAATGTAATAGCCAAGTCACGCACATTATACATCTCTCCCTTTTCGACAGCCGCTTTCAGTGCCCGAACTCTTGCTTGATCTGTATTTGGTAATCGTCTATAAGGCATAATAGCTACATTTCACGATACATTAACAATTTCACCAGATTCTTCAGTTCCTTTTTTCTGTCTTCTGCAACAGCTACCGCCGCCAGGCTTTCCATAGCGAGCGTATAATATTCACGCATTTTGCTTTCACAGATATTGCGGATGTTCAACTGATTATAGATTTCAGTTACCGCTTCGATTTTTTCAGAAGGCTGAAAAGCTTCCGCATTCAACCAACGATTCAATTCAGTATGCTGCTTTTCATCCGCACGGTTCAGTGCTTTGATAAGCATATATGTTTTTTTATTGCAGAGGATGTCTCCACCTATCTTCTTCCCGAACACTTCCGGATCACCGTATACATCCAACAAGTCATCCTGCAACTGGAATGCTACTCCGATATGCATTCCAAAATTATATAGATTCTCTGCATCTTCAGCAGTCGCTCCTGCGAGAATTGCACCAATTTTAAGGCTACCCGCAAGCAACACAGCTGTTTTCAAACGAATCATTTCAATATATTCGTCTTCTGTGACGTCACAGCGAGATTCAAATTCCATATCCAGTTGCTGTCCTTCACATATTTCGAGTGTAGTCAGGCTGAATAAATCCATCACTTCTTTCAGGTGTTCCGGCGGACAACCCGTCATATACCGGAATGCCAGAATCAGCATAGCATCTCCCGAAAGTACAGCAGTATTATCGTTCCAGACCTTGTGTACGGTAGGTTTCCCTCTGCGCACATCCGAACGATCCATCAAATCATCATGTAACAAGGTGTGATTGTGATAAACTTCGATTGCAGTGGCAGGATCGTATATAGACGCAACATCCTCCCGATACAGGTTATATCCCATCAACATTAATACAGGACGTATCCGCTTCCCACCCAGAGAAAGGATATATTCAATCGGTTCATAAAGCCCTTTCGGCGTCCGGGTAAACTGGATTTCAGAGATATGATTATTTATCTTATCGAGTAATTGAGAAGCTGTAAACATGATGAATAAAAAAATGAATGAATAAAAAGAGGCTGCCGAAAGCAGCCTCCCAATTTATAGTGTTACAAATTACTGCAATCTAAACATCACAGGAACCGTAAATTTTACACGTACCGGTTTTCCGCGCTGCATACCTGGTTTCCACTTCGGCATGGTGTTAATCACACGGAGGGCTTCTTTATCCAGATACGGGTCAACGCTACGTACAACCTTCGCATCCACGATACTACCGTCCTTATTAACAACGAACTGTACGATAACACGTCCTTGAGTTCCGTTTTCCTGTGCGATAGTCGGATATTTAATATTTTTTGCCAGATACTGCATCAAAGCTGCTTGTCCGCCCGGGAAGTCCGGCATATTTTCTACAACCTCAAAAATTGTCTGTTCTTCCGGCTCTTCTTCAACAACCTGTACAGGCACGTATTTAACCTCTACACGAGCTTGATTATCTTCATTAATAATAGTTGTTGTTTCTTCAATTTCAGCCTTATCATCCACAATCTCCAGCAATTCTGCTACTTTTGGAGCTTCAGGTGGTGGTGGTGCTGCCTGTTCCGGGGTTTCAGTAATAGGAATGATTTCCTCTTCAAACACAACATCAGCTACTGCCTGGCTTGTATCTATTTTCACGTCACGCTGGGTCCATTCGAACGCCACGAACATGAAAGCTAGAACTACCACGTAACCAACGAGCAGCCATGTAGACTTCTTGCCTTCCAAGTCTGCCTTGGGTGATTTTTTAACTTCCATAAATTTATTAATATAATGATTAAAAAAAAGTGTCTTCCGTGTGTCTCTGGGCAAATATAGTACATTTTCATAGATCCATTCTCCTCTTTATCTCTTTTTTATCCAGCTTTTTAACTTTTTTAATTCTTTCGTACTTTGTCTTGCCCCTTTTAACAGCAAACCTATGGTTGATTTTCAAATTTACCGTATCTTTGGCGGACAAATCAGATAAACTGAATATGAAAAAGATAACAATTGCAATCGATGGCTTTTCCTCTTGTGGAAAAAGTACAATGGCCAAAGATCTTGCCCGCGAAGTGGGTTATATTTACATTGACAGCGGAGCCATGTATCGTGCGGTCACTTTATATAGCATAGAAAACGGGATTTTCAACGGAGACGTGATCGATACGGAGAAACTGAAAAAAGAAATCAAGAACATTCGTATATCTTTCCAGCTGAATAAGGAAACCGGACGTCCCGACACGTATCTCAACGGCGTGAATGTGGAGAATAAAATCCGTTCGATGGAGGTTTCTTCCAAAGTGAGTCCTATCAGTACGCTTGACTTCGTACGTGAAGAAATGGTGGCGCAGCAACAAGCTATGGGAAAGGAAAAAGGAATTGTGATGGATGGCCGGGATATAGGAACCACCGTTTTCCCTGATGCGGAACTGAAAATATTTGTAACCGCTACTCCCGAAATCCGTGCTCAACGCCGTTATGACGAACTGAAAGCAAAAGGACAGGAAGCCAGCTTCGACGAAATTCTGGAAAACGTGAAACAACGGGATTATATCGACCAGAACCGGGAAGTAAGTCCGCTTCGCAAAGCTGAAGATGCCCTGCTTCTGGATAACACCCACTTATCGATTGAAGAGCAAAAGGAATGGCTTTTCAGACAATTTAATAAGGTAAGTAAATAGTTTGCTTTATGATCAAGGTGGAGATAGACGAGGGGTCCGGCTTCTGCTTTGGTGTGGTGACAGCCATTCATAAGGCAGAAGAAGAGTTGGCAAAGGGAGAGACTCTCTATTGTCTCGGAGATATTGTACACAATAGCCGGGAAGTGGAAAGGCTTAAAACGATGGGATTAATCACGATCAACCGGGAAGAATTCAAGCAGCTGAAGAATGCCAAAGTATTGCTTCGTGCACATGGAGAGCCACCGGAAACTTACATGATTGCCCGTGAAAATAATATAGAGATTATCGATGCGACCTGTCCGGTAGTATTACGTTTGCAAAAACGCATCAGACAAGGGTATCTGACAGACAGTGACAAAGAAAAACAAATTGTCATATACGGCAAAAACGGCCATGCTGAAGTATTGGGATTGGTGGGACAAACAGATGGAAAAGCAATTGTCATTGAAAAGGCAGAAGAAGCCAAACAGTTGGATTTAAACAAAAGCATCCGTCTTTTCTCACAGACCACCAAGTCACTGGACGAGTTTCAGGAAATCGTGGAATACTTCAAGCAACATATTTCACCGGAAGCGACTTTCGAATATTATGATACTATCTGTCGTCAGGTTGCCAACCGGATGCCTAAGCTCCGGGAGTTTGCAGCTACACACGATTTGATATTCTTCGTCAGTGGCAAAAAGAGTTCAAACGGAAAAATGCTGTTTGAAGAATGTTTGAAGGTAAATACCAATTCACATTTGATAGATAATGAGAAAGAAATAGATCCTTCTCTCCTTCAAAACGTAAATTCAATTGGCGTATGTGGTGCGACTTCTACTCCTAAATGGCTGATGGAGAAGATTTACAATCACATTCGGACGCTTATCAAAGAATAACAGCTTTATTCTGACAAAGAATAATAGCAAAGCAACATAAGGAAACGGCAAAGTAACACGAATGAATAAAAGGAAAGCAAAAAAAGGTCATTTGAACATTTTTAATGTTTTCTTCTTACGAAAAAAAACTTCATAACCACTGCTTTCAACTTTTTGTTGTACATTTGCCGCGTCAAACTAATTAATGAGAGATTGTTATATGGGAACAGTTAAGTGTATCGGAATTTTGACCTCCGGAGGTGATGCTCCAGGAATGAACGCTGCTATACGTGCAGTGACACGTGCAGCCATCTACAATGGATTGCAAGTTAAAGGTATATACAGAGGATATAAAGGTCTGGTTACAGGTGAAATCAAAGAATTCAAGAGTCAGAATGTGAGTAATATCATCCAGTTGGGTGGTACTATCCTGAAAACAGCCCGTTGTAAAGAGTTCACGACTCCGGAAGGTCGTCAGTTGGCTTATGACAACATGAAAAAAGAAGGCATTGATGCTTTGGTTATCATCGGTGGAGACGGCTCACTGACAGGTGCGCGTATCTTTGCACAGGAATTTGATGTTCCATGTATCGGACTGCCGGGAACTATTGACAATGACCTTTACGGTACAGATACGACCATCGGATATGATACTGCATTGAATACCATATTGGATGCCGTAGATAAGATTCGCGACACAGCTACTTCACATGAACGCTTGTTCTTCGTTGAAGTTATGGGACGTGATGCCGGTTTCCTTGCCTTGAACGGAGCTATCGCTTCGGGTGCGGAAGCTGCCATTATTCCGGAATTCAGTACGGAAGTCGACCAACTGGAAGAGTTTATCAAAAACGGATTCCGCAAGTCCAAAAACAGTAGCATTGTATTAGTAGCCGAAAGCGAACTGACAGGAGGAGCCATGCATTATGCCGAACGTGTGAAAAACGAATATCCGCAATATGATGTACGTGTGACGATTTTAGGTCATCTGCAACGTGGTGGTAGTCCTACCGCTCACGACCGTATTCTGGCAAGCCGCCTTGGTGCTGCTGCTATCGATGCCATTATGGAAGATCAACGCAATGTTATGATCGGAATCGAACATGATGAAATCGTTTACGTGCCGTTCAGCAAGGCTATTAAGAATGACAAACCGATCAAGAGAGACCTCGTCACTGTATTGAAAGAGCTTTCGATCTAATTTTTTATTCTAAAGAGTTTATTTATACTGATATATGACGATAAAGAGCTATGAATGATGGAGTAACCCATTTATTCATGGCTCTTTTATTTATATAATATGATAGAGATGAACGCAACTACAACACCAAGTGCGTTCACATATATGAATTCCATCCTCCAGTGCTACTTACCTTTCGCGACAAATATCCATTAAACTACCGTTATACAACTGCAATACTTCCATCATACAGTAACTATTGTTCGATTAGGATGCCGATATAGCTAATTCACCACAGCCGTGGTAGCTTCTTCCCACAGCCGTGAAGAGTTCCTACCACAGCCGTGAAGAGTTCCTACCACGGCCGTGAGAAGATCTTGTCACGGCCGTGGGAAATTAATGATACCGGTACTTTAATAGAACAATACCGGTATCCCAACGTAACTATACCAGTTTCTTTTCCTATTCCCCCCACTTTATCAGCCTGCAAACAAGCTACCTGATAAGGAGTCAGCACTGACAATAAAAGTATATATGTTTTATTGTCAGCCTATTATCAGCATCTATTGTCAGGATATATAGAATTGATATTCAACCACTTGAGTGTTATTCTGACAGATTGACAATAAAAAGAGTACAAATCATAATGTATTCTAAACAAAATCGTATGATTTTGCTCAAATCGGAATAGAAATAAAGTTAAGATGCCATTATTGACAATGGCCTACCATTATACAGCCTTTATTTCTTCGTACCTATTAATTGCCTGATGAATTTCCTTATCCATAAATAATAGCCGGTCAGTGGTAATGCAGCCCCAATCAAAGCGGCAATAAAGGCAAGTATGCGGGTAAACATCCCTCCCCAATTACCGACATGTACCGAATAAATCCAGCCGCGAATCTTCCCTGACTTGTCTTGATGTTGATAAAGACTTGTTTCTGTAAATTCACCAGTATCCGTATTAAAAGAATAACGATCAGACGCACGCTGATTTCCAAAGCGGTTGAAAGATACACTTGCCGTACCGGAAGAAACACTGATTTGCTTATATTCCGGATTTTGATACCTTAGTTTATCATACACTTCCTGCCAATAAGCGAATGGCAAAGCCGCAGAATACCGATTACTGTGATCGTTTTCCGGATATTCCTTACTGTCCAACTGCCTCCGTGGATATTCTCCAGCCCCCTGATTTCCGGCATGCTCTCTATCTTTTTTATGATTTCCTGATTGTTCTTTACCATTATGTGGCCTCTCTCCATGTTCTCCATTGTCCTTCCGACCTTTCGGACGCCCACCTCTTTCACCATTTTGTGCATCATTGCCTTCTCTCTTCTTTTCTTGATGTGCCAGTCTGACATCTCCCTTTTGGGGATTACCCTTCTGTTCATGTCCTTGGAGGGTATGCACTTGCATTTCTACCCCGAAGACTTTATAAAAAGCTGTCCGATACCACGGAAAGGACCATGTCAATCCCGTCAATGCCATAGCTAACAGAAAAATCAGGGCGTACATTCCTCCCGCCACATGCAAGTCATACCAAAATCTTTTCCAACCTTTTGTTGCTGTTATTTTCAGACTGTTTTTCAAAGACTTACGTGTACGAGGCCACCAAATAACGATTCCCGAGATCAATACAAAAACCAATGACAGTGTACTGACACCTACAATCATCTTACCCCAAAATATTCCATCATTTCCCGGTTTCATACTATCCAACAGCCAGCGGTGCATCCGGAACATAAACGTAAAAAAACTACTGCGCTCACTTTTTCCTTTTACTTCACCCGTGTACTGGTCTACATACAAAGATGCGCGGCGTGGTTTGGAAAGATTGACCTGATAAGTACGCCCGGGATCAGAAGAAATGCTAACACCGGTCACAGATACACTGTCCGGCAATGTCGCTGCCACTTTTTCAAGTAACTTATCGATAGGAATAGGTTCCTCTTTTACTGTTTCTACATAGTAAAGTGCAGGACGGGACAACTCATTTACCTCATTCTCGAATACCAGCATAGCACCGGAGAAACAGATAAGAGTAATTATCAGTCCGAAAGGGACGGAAAGCCACAAATGTATTTGTCTGAAAATTTTCTTCATTGTATTTGGAGTGGTAAAAAGCCAGTCCCTCTAAAAAAGAAGAGAGAGAACCGGCCTTTATCTATTTTTATACTGTTTTATAAACTTGTTTCAGCAGCAGCACCCAGAATCAAATATTGATCTCTAGTTCCGAATGCCGTAAAACGCGGCATGGTAAATTCTGCCGAACGCTTGCCCAATGTACCGTCACTTTTCAGTTCGAAAGAATATGAAACTCCGGCATCACCTTGACGGTATCCCAAACCGTATGCATATTTTTGATTAGGGAAGAGCCAATGAGTTGCAGCATCCGTTTCCGTACTACCACCTTCCACTTTAATAGTTAATACAGCATCCGGATCATTTATTTCCGCTTCTGTTGCCGGAACCAAATAAGAGGCTTCCGAACTTGCAGCAGCAATTACATATTTCTCCAACGTCCCATTATTCATTTTACAAATAGCGGTAATACCTCCGTCAGCCTGAACAGTCGCTCCCTTAGTAGCCTTAGCAGCCGCAGCATCAATAATATAAATGGCGGGTTGTTGAACTGTAGATGAACCCGAAGCAGATTTCTGGAATACGACCGGAATATAGGCTTTACCATTTTCAACATAAACAAATCTTCCCATATCCGCCAATTCTTCAGCAACCGGGAAATCGGTCACCTTAGTTAAAGTTCCGCTTTGAGAATCAAAAATTGCCATCATTTTTGCATCACTCGTAGAGTCATATTTTCCTTCTGTAGCGTACATTCTCAACAAAAATTTAGTACCTGTGATATGCCATACCTGGAAGAAAGAGAGTTTCTTTCCAAATGTAGCATTTGCCGCATCTTCTATATTAAAATAATAAGACTTGTCAAACTCGTTAGTTGTTGTGTTGACACGAAGCACTCCTGCATCAAGAGTCGTTTTATTTTTTTCATTACTTTGACTCTTTGCTACACTGTTTGAGAAGACATACAAATAACCGTCATCTGCCGCACAAATAGTTGGGTAGAATTGAGAACGATAACGTGAAGTTGCATAGCTGATACGATTATCAGTGATGATAGTCGGCTTCTTATCAAAATTATTAATTCCGTCATAAATTCCAATCCAAACTTGATTAGGGTGTACAGTTGCACTTATTGACTTCTCTCCGGTTTCTTCATCTTCCGCAATCAGGTCTTCATATCCCTCTGCTGCTCCCGACTCAATTCCATAATCACTGAAACCCAACGGACACAAGGCTGTATACACTTTATCACCTATGGATTCAAAGCCGGATACGGTAAAATATTCTCCGTTTCCAACCAAATCTTCGGTTACCAGAGTGGAAGTTTTATACCTCTGCTGATCCGAATCAATAAGGGTAAAATTGACCCCATATTTGGGAGAGTCACTACCTGTTCCTTCACCGTCGTCTCCCTGATTTCCCGGCTCATCATCACTACAAGACAAAACTGTCAATCCCATAACCATAGACACTGCAAGCATCCATAAAAAATTCTTTCTTACCATTTTTTGTTCCTATTAAAAATTGACTAATATTTAAAGATTAAGCTCAAAGAGCCTGTTCATTTTTTATCTGTTGAAATAATATCTGATTTTCCCATAAAAAGCACGACCGGCTTTCTGTAGACTAAAGTTGTCATAAAGCTTCTCATCTGTAAAGTTCTTACATTCCAGAGAAAAGTTGTAGCGGGAGTTCTTCAGACTATAAACCAAACTAAGATTATGAGAAAACTGACTTGGTACTCCCTTTTTATTGGAAGCCCCATGATTTTCCCAATGGAGAGGAAATTCATGCACATAATAATTATCATATGTTACTGTCAGCAAATTGCCCTTTCCAAAAAGATGATGCGCATAAAAGGAAGCATCTACGTTAGCAAACAAATAAGGAATATTCGGCATCCTTACTTTATAGGTAGTCGATTCACTCCCATTCAATCCGTACCTCTCGTAATCACGCGTGTTCAAATCGGTAAAATTTCCACCGATAGAAAACCATTTAGAATAATTATAGCGTACTTCCGCATTCCAGCCCATTGTCCTTACACGTCCATGGTTCATGTATGCTGCATATTGTGATGAACCTGCCAAAAACGTTCCGGTCAAACGCCGGATAAAGTCCTTCGTATCTCTATACACCAATCCTCCTTCGACATATATAGAATGTTTTCCAAATTCGTGTGAGTAAGACAAGCTCGCATTTACGTTATGACTGTGTTCCGGTTTCAATCCTGCATCTCCCAGTTCCATATCATCATCACCAAACAATTCATCGGCTGTAGGAAGGCGTAACGCCTTTTCATACGAAAACTTTGCCTGAAATCCATCCAAAAACAAATACGTAGCAGCTATCCCATAGCCAAAGGCTCCGGTACTACCGGCAGACTCTTCATAACTGACTCTATTATTGGAAGAACTATCATCATTGTTGGTATTTCTCGGCCCACTACTGTACTGGTTATAGTATTTACCAAACACAGAAACATTCCACAAATCCTTATGACTATAACGATAAGAAAGTCCTGTGATATTCTTCCTTGATTTCTTTTCAATTTTGCTATACTGGGCGGCACCCGTAGCATCTGTTATATTAGCAGAAGAAGTAGGTTTACGCTCATACCCCATCAACACATGATTAAGCACGAAAGCATGGCTTTCACCCAAATGATAATTGGCAGTAAAGGTACCGTTCCAGTTATCGGTACTTGATTTATAGTCTTGATAACTCTGCTCGCCCAACTTACCTTTTTTATACCGCATTTGTCCCAGCCAGTTATATTCATAAGTTGCCGTATCAATGTTTTGAGTAATATTACGGTTATAGTTTGCAGTCAGGTTCACATCCAGACCTTTGAGCAATAAGTTTCTTTTCCGGTATTCCACCGAAGGCATAAATGAATGGCCTTTCCGCCGTTTTTGTCCGTATACAATTTCCTGTACAACACCGTTCTGGATTTCCTTATCATTTTGCGAATAGGTAAAGGTAAGCATCAAACGGTCGGCAAACGGTTTATTCACAAGCCCCACTTTACCCACAACAGCCTCATTATGATAAGTGTCGTGAAAGCGTTTCACCCGTTCTATTTTTTCCGAATCCCAGCCGGATACCCAGCCATCTTCATCGACCACTTCATCATAATGTTCCACCGGAGTATCAATCCAATAATTATTATCCGAATAATTCTGAAAAGCATTGATTTCGAATGTAAACCCATTATCAGCCGTATGTCCCACATTCACATACGATTTATGGGTGTTGAAAGATCCATAAGAATATGAAGCATCGACAAATGTACGCCGCTTATTTCCAGTGACAATATTTATCACACCGCCCAAAGCATCCGTACCAAAGCCAACGGGTACCACACCACGATATACTTCGATACGCTCTGCAAAATTAATCGGAATATTATTCAGGCTGAACGAGCCTCCTACTCCATCCTGCGGCACTCCATCAATGAATAACTTGATGTTTTTTCCACTCATTCCATCTAAAGAAAGATTCATATCCGAACCCACCCCGCCTGACTCACGCAACTTCACACCAGGCACCTTCGTTAAAGCACTGGCTAAATCCTGCGTACTATTATGAAGTTTGGTTGCATCAATCGCTACAGCATTAAAAGCTGATTTATTCACTCGGTTCACTCCGGAAGTAGAAATCACCACTTCACTAAGTTCTTTCACATCAGGAGTGATGGTAAAGTTCATCTTTATCCGTTCTCCCCTTCTTAAAACCACTTTTTTTTCTATCGTTTTATATCCCATAGCGGAAACAACTAATGTATATTCGCCACCGGGAGCTTTAATATGATAAAGCCCCTCACGGTTAGTGGCAGAACCGAAACCAGTCCCTTTCAGGTGAACAGTAGCAAAATCAACTATTTCTTTTTCCGTAGATATTATTCGACCCGATATCATGGATCCCCCATGCTGCGAATAAGCTGATAGAGAAAGAATTAACATCAACAACAGTAGACCTGTCATCCTCTTTATTTCACAACAAACAATCTTTTTCACCCGACTCATATTTTTATTTATTCTAAATAAGAATTACATTTGCGGGTGCAAAAGTATATAACAAGCATTAATTATAAAAATCATAAAAATTTGGTATCACCCAAACTTTTCTAATAAATAAGACAAGATGAGAGCAGATCTGGAGTGGTTTAGAACCTTTAAAGCTATATTTGATACGGGAACTATGAGCGACGCCGCCAAAGAGTTGAATATTTCTCAACCTGGCGTCAGTCTGCATTTAAGTTCACTGGAAAATTATATCGGACATCCGTTATTTGAACGTAACACCCGGAAAATGATTCCCAATGAACGAGCAAGAAAGCTATACCGGCAAATATGTTATTCACTCACCAAATTAGAAGAAGTAGAAAACAGTGTCCGCAAGAGAAGTGGAAAAGAGAGAATGACTCTTTGCCTTGGAGTATATTCGGGACTATTTTCTCAACTAATAGCTCCTCATATCGCCGATTTAGATTTTAATCTCATCGTACAATTCGGAGACAACGACAAATTGAGTGAGCTTCTGGAAAGCGGTTCGGTAGACATTATTATCACTTCAATCGAAACGCCCATTCACAATATTTCATATCAAGTTCTCGGAACCTCCGAATTTATCGTCGCTGCAGGAAAAGAAACCGATATCTCTCAATTCCAGCAGCTGGATATTGAGAATAAGGGTCAGGTAAGAAAATGGTTACAATCTCAACTTTGGTACAGCAACGAAAAAAATATATGGGCGCGTTTTTGGAAACTCAATTTCAAAAAAGAGAGCGATTTCGCACCCAATTATGTGATGCCTGACAAGAACACCATTCTCCGCTGTCTGGAAAAAGGTGTCGGCCTGGCACTTATGCCTCATTCTATCTGCCGGGATTCTATAGAACGAGGAGATATTATATGCCTGTGGAAAGGATATGTAGAGATGAAAAATACACTCTACATCGGACATCGGAAAAACTCAATATTAAGCGACGAGATCCAACAGATCAAAGAAATAATGACAACTGAATTCGAAAAATGTCATAATGAATCATGTCAGCCACTGCGCTAACGACCGTTCCGTCACCTCCCACAACTGCTCTTTCTGCACATGATTCGTGTATTTATCAGACAAGTTTTTCCGGTGGTTATTGACATACAGTTGTCCTGTCACGCCTGCTTCCTTTTCATCCAACAATAAACCGACTGCCGTAGAAGCCCCTTTCTTCGGTTTGCGGATAAAAGGACGAAAAAAAATATCCGTCAACGGATCAAACCACTTATGCATCGTAATGATATTGGTAGAAACAATTCCCGGATCGGCAGCATTGACGGTGATTCCTTTCTCACGAAGTTGCCCGGAGAGTTCGAAAGTAAATAGTAACAAAGCCAGTTTGGTGTTACTGTAAACAGGAATTCTCCAAAAACTCCCCGTTTTTCCTCTGTGAAAGAAATCGGGAAAATCGAGTTTACCAATTGCGTATGTACAAGAAACCATATTGACGATACGCGCTCCACGCACCATCAGCGGAACCAATTTCCGAGTAAGCAGATAAGGTCCCATATAGTTCACACTTACCGTTCGCTCAAACCCATCAGAAGTAGTATGAAAACCTGTTTCCATCGTTCCGGCATTATTCATCAGCAAAGCAATGGAGAGGTTTCTTTCCAAAATCTGGTTGGCAAAAGAAACTACCGATTGCATGGAAGACAAATCAATAGCTATTACTTCCAAATACGGGTTTCCGGTTTCCTTGCTCAAATGTTCGCGGACAATCTCCGCTTTCTTCGGATTATAACATGCCATTATGATTCGATAACCGGCTTTGGCTACGGCACGTGTTATTTCTGTCCCCATTCCTCCGTCCGCACCGGTGATAATCGCCCATTTCATTTCACTCATTTTTTCTCCAATTTATCAATCTCCTTTTGTAAAGACAAAGGGATTTGTTCTTTCAAATGTTGATGACAAGCCATTTCTATCGTATACATACGACCGATGCAATAATTACTGTGTCCACAGCTACAGCGTGCTTGTTCCTCCTTTTTCATCCGATTCACAAATCCCGGTTCGTTGAGCAAAGCTCTCGCCATCTGTACGGCATCAAAACCGGAATCGAGCACTTCATCTATTTTCTGACGAGAAACAAGACCGCCGACATAAATCAGCGGCGCATTCGGAAGAGCTGCCCGGAATTTCAGTGCATCTTCAAGGAAATATGCTTCTTTGAAAGGTACAGAGGGGATCATCCATTTACCAAACATACGGACTCCGTATTTCAGCCACCAGCAATTCATATAGTAAGACATCGAACGGATTGGCATGGCACCCCGCATCACATACATCGGTGCACGGCTCACAAAGCCTCCACTCAACACCAATCCATGAACGCCATGTTCCAATAGACGTTTAGCCACTTGTATCGATTCGTCAATCTCCATGCCTCCTTTGAAACCGTCACGCATATTCATTTTTACCAAAACGGCCATATCATTGCCTGCCGCTTTCATCACTTCTTCCATCACCAGGTCCATAAAACGCATCCGGTTTTCGAGCGAACCACCATATTCATCTTTCCGATGATTGGTATATGGAGAAAGGAACTGGCTAATCAAATAACCATGTCCTGCATGCACTTCAACAGCGTCAAATCCTGCTTCTCTCGCCAGATTGACAGCATTTCCATACGCTTGTGCCATTTCCGGCAACTCCTCCTTTTTCATTCCACGCACAAATGTAGGAGAGTAAAGATTAAAACCCGAAGATGCGGATATAGGAGTGACACCACAAATATTTCGATGGGACATATTCCCACAATGTCCGATTTGTATACCCACTGCTGCACCTTCATCGTGCACAGCTTTTGTCAATTCATGCAAACGGGGAATAATAGACGGACGCAACCACAACTGACGGTCGAAAGAAAGTCCGCTTTGCGTCACGGCAGCATAAGCCACTGTTGTCATACCCACTCCTCCCGCAGCTACCGAACGATGGTAATCCAGCAACATCTGCGTAGGAGTATTCTCCGGACACATGCTCTCAAAAGCTGCCGAACGGATTGTTCGATTCCGCAACGTCAAAGGGCCAAAGGTGACCGGACTAAAAAGTTTAGATTCCATAGTAGTATATTTATTGAGTCATATTTAAGTCGTAATGAAAAATGCCCTAATACCTAATAAAGGAAAGGGAACACTCGTTTCCGTTCTCCCACTGCATCGCCGAATTCTTCGCGATAACGGCACCAGATGGCATTGGCACGAGGAACAAGGTTAGCAATCGTCCACCAAAGGAAAACAAGTCCGGAAAGTGAACAGGTGAGTATCGCCCATCCTGCCCATTCCACTATTTCACCGAAATAGTTGGCGGAAGTGACATAACGGTACATACCTTTTTGAGGCAGATAGTGCCGGGTATCTCCCGGTTTGCGCAAGTGCCGGATGATATAATCCGAATGCCAGTTCGTCAGCATACCTGTGAAAAAAAGCAGTGTGCCTATAATAAACCACGGTGAAGCGAACCAACCGGATTGATACATCGTTTCGGGAGCAAGATAAAAGATCCATTTACCTTGCATATAGCCATTCAGTAAATTAAAAAGAATACCCATCGACATGATTGACAGCGGCATCTTACTTTTCCCCGTCAGTAGCAGGGGAAAAATGAAAGCACGTTGAAAGTAATGAATCTGGAAGAACAGGAAAAAAGTGAAGATTACCGGTTCAAACCGACGCTCGGAATATATCCACATTACACACATCACTAGGAAAACGGGAGCTTCCATCCATATCCAGGCTAGTTTATTGGATATAGCTACGCCCCACGATGCCGTACGGAAAATGCCATATCCGGCTTTCACAAAGTAAAGGGCGATAAAAACAACCAGGGCAATCAGGCTCATCACGCCCAGAAACAGATTAAAAGCAGCTATATTCATGTCGATCTTTTTTTGTAACACGCAAAAATAACAAAAATGAAACGAATGACGGTACAAAAAATAGAAAGAATCTGAAATACATTCCTTTAAGAACATAAAAAAACAGCATTCCCGAACGCATACCTGAAATTACGAGGCATACATCCGGGATCACTTATATATTCAATAAAAGGATTTGTTTTTATCAGCGTTTCTTGATTGGAATATAAGGCAAATCATCGAGTACATTCTTATAAGCCGGGCGGATAATTCGTTTACCTTCGAAGGTCAATTCTTCATTACGGTGTGCACACCAGCCTACGATACGTGCCATAGCAAACAGAGGAGTGAAGATTTCCTGCGGCAAGCCGATCATTTCATACACGAAGCCTGAATAGAAGTCGATATTGCTGGATACTGTCTTTCCGTTGTTTTTAACACGTCCGAAAGTAGCGATGGCCCGTTCTTCCAACAGTTCGAGGAAAGCAAATTCACTTTCTCTTCCTTTTTCACGGGCAAGGTCACGAGCCAATTCTTTCAACAGAAGAGCACGGGGATCGGAGATTGTATAAACGGCGTGTCCTATACCGTAGATCAATCCGCTCTTATTATATACTTCCTTATTCAACATTCGGGTGAAATAAGTGTCTATCTCATCCACACTTGTCCAGTCTTTGATATTCTCTTTCAGATGCTGGAACATATCGGCAACCTGAATATTTGCACCTCCATGAAGCGGGCCTTTCAATGAACCGATACCTGCGGCAATGGCCGAATAAGTATCCGTTCCGGTAGAAGAAGTAACGCGAACAGTGAAAGTGGAGTTGTTACCGCCCCCATGTTCTGCCTGAAGAATCAGCAACAAATCGAGGGTACGAGCATCAAGTTCGGTATAATTTCTTTTCAACATGTACAGGAAGTTCTCGGCAATAGAGAGTTTTTCCTGCGGATGGCGGATATGCAGAGAACGTCCGAAAGTAGCATGGCGAAGCATATTGTACGCATAAGCAATGATAGTGGGAAATTTCGAAATCAGTTCAATACTCTGACGCATCAGGTTATCCCGGGAAGTATCATCCGCATTCGCATCAAAACGGTACATTTCAAGCACACTGCGTGAAAGAATATTCATGATGTTGTTTCCTTCCAACTCTATGATATTCATTTTTGTTTTCTGCTCCAACGGCATATTGTCGTTAATCAATTCACGGAAAGAAAGCAATTCTTCTTTATCCGGCAGACGTCCGGAAAGCAACAGGTAAGCCACTTCTTCAAAACCGAAACGTTTCTCTTTGATAATGGCATGCGAAATATCTTCCACATCATAACCACGATAGAATAATTTTCCCGGTATCGGTTTCAATCCACCACCCGGAATACGTTCATAGCCTACTACATTACCGATTTTGGTTAAACCTACCAATACACCTGTGCCGTCTTCATTACGCAATCCGCGTTTCACATCAAACTTTGGGAACAATTCATTATCAATCCGGGTAGCTTCCTTCATCTCCTCGGAAAGTTTGTAAATCAGGTACTCTTTTTTCATCTTTCTTCGTTTTTTATTCGTTACTTTTGTTTTTCAATTCTTTCCACGATCTCACGAGTGAAAGCGGAAGTAGAGAGGGAGGTTCCATTCGGCATAAAACGAGCCAAATCGTGTGTAGCGCGAGCGTCCAGGAAGCTTTGTTCCAAGGCTTTCTCTATCAGAGCAGCCGCTTCTTTCCAATCAAAATATTCGAGCATCATTACGGCCGAAAGTATAATAGAACAAGGGTTCACCACATCTTTTCCCGCAATATTGGGAGCTGTTCCATGAGTCGCTTCAAAAATGGCATGTCCTGTTTGATAGTTGATATTTGCTCCCGGAGCAATACCGATACCGCCTACCATGGCCGCCAGTTGGTCGGAAACATAGTCTCCATTCAGATTCAAGGTAGCTATCACGGAATATTCTTCGGGAATCAGGAGTGTATTTTGCAAGAAAGCATCGGCAATGCAATCTTTTATCACCAGTCTGCCATCTGCCAAAGCATCGGCAAATTCACGCTGTGCCAGCTCGTAACCCCATTTCTTGAAGCCACCTTCCGTGAACTTCATGATATTTCCTTTATGCACCAGCGTTACAGAAGGTAAATGATGGTCGAGCGCATACTGGCAGGCAGCACGTACCAGACGTTCAGTACCCTCACGTGATACAGGTTTCACACCGAAAGAAGAGGTTTCCGGGAAACGGACTTTTGTTACTCCCATTTCGTCTTTCAGGAATTTATAGAACTTTTCAGCTTCCGGAGTACCAGCTTCCCACTCGATACCTGCGTAGATATCTTCCGTATTTTCACGGAACACGCACATGTTCACTTTTTCAGGTGATTTGACAGGCGACTGTACTCCCTGATACCAACGAACTGGACGAAGACAGACATATAAATCAAGTGTCTGACGCAGCGCTACATTCAACGACCGGATTCCACCTCCGACAGGAGTTGTCAACGGGCCTTTGATTCCTATCAGGTATTCCTGAAAGGTTTCCATTGTTTCATCCGGCAACCAGGAACCTGTTGCATGGAAAGCACGTTCTCCAGCCAACACTTCTTTCCATTCGATCCGACGTTTGCCGCCATAAGCTTTCCGGATAGCTGCGTCCACTACGGCTTGCATGGCAGGAGTCACTTCCGCTCCTACTCCATCGCCGGTAATATAAGGTACGGTAGGCACATCGGGCACCAGCAACGTACCATCTGCTTGCATGGTTATCTTGCTCATATTTTATCTTGCATTTAAAGCAGAGCCGGCACGGAACCAGGCTATCTGCTGTTCATTATAGGTATGCTGTACTTCAAAACTTTCTTTCGTTCCGTCTTCGTGATGAAGAACAATCGTCAAATTGCGACCCGGTGCGAAATGGACTAAACCTACTACTGACAAAAGATCGTGTTCCTGAACCTTCTCATAGTCTGCCTTGTCTACAAAAGTAAGAGCAAGCATTCCCTGCTTTTTCAGATTCGTTTCGTGGATACGGGCAAAACTCTTAGCCAGAATGACACGCACATTGAGAAAGCGCGGTTCCATGGCTGCATGTTCACGGCTGGAACCTTCTCCATAATTCTCTTCGGCAACAACTATAGACGAAATACCTTCAGACTTATACATTTTTGCCGTACCGGAAACTGTTCCATAAGTATTTGTTGAACGATTCCAAACGCTGTTCGTTTCACCGTTGAAAGCATTGACAGCTCCCATCAGCATATTGTCGGAAATATTCTCCAAATGTCCCCGGAAGCGGAGCCACGGACCTGCCATAGAGATATGGTCGGTAGTACATTTTCCTTGTGCTTTAATCAGTAAAGGCATATTCAGTAAATCCTGTCCGTCCCATGCCGGGAAAGGCGTCAGGAGCTGGAGACGTTGAGAATCAGGCTTCACCTTGATTTCCGTTTTTGCTCCGTGCGGGGCAATATACCCCTCGTTTCCGGATGTAAAACCTTTCAAAGGGAGTTCATCTCCTACTGGTTCGGATAGTTTCACCTTTTCTCCGTCATGATTCACCAATCTGTCTTTCAACGGATTGAAGCAGAGATCGCCGGCAATCGTTAATGCCATTGTCAGTTCCGGAGAAGCCACAAACGCATAGGTATTCGGATTACCGTCAGCACGTTTGGCAAAGTTACGGTTGAAAGAAGTAACGATTGAATTTTTCCGTGTCGGATCGTCCGTCTCGCGTTTCCATTGACCGATACAAGGGCCACAGGCATTTGCCATAATCGTGGCACCCAACTGTTCAAAAGCTTCAATCATCCCATCTCTTTCGGCAGTAGCCCGAATTTGTTCCGAACCCGGATTGATGATTAACGGAGCAGCGACACTCAAGTTCTTTTCAGTGACCTGTTTCGCCAAAGAAGCTGCACGACTCAAATCCTGATAAGAAGAATTGGTACATGAACCGATCAAGCCCACCTCCATTTTGCGGGGGTAGCCGTTCAATAACACTTTTTCTGCAAATTCGGAAATAGGAGTAGCGGCATCCGGTGTAAACGGTCCGTTTATATAAGGTTCGAGTTCCGACAAGTCTATTTCAATCACACGGTCGTAATAGTTGGATGGTTCGTCGGTCACTACATCATCCGCACGAAGATCGGCATCGACAGCCTCCGCCCAATCGACCACACAATCTCTTCCGGTAGCCCTCAAATAGGCAGCCATGCGCCCGTCAAACGGGAACAGAGAGGTAGTAGCCCCTACTTCGGCACCCATATTACAAATGGTAGCTTTCCCGGTAGCAGAAAGGGATTCGGTTCCAGGACCAAAATATTCGATAATAGCATTTGTTCCTCCTTTTACGGTAAGGATGCCGGCCAGTTTCAGGATTACATCTTTCGGAGATGTCCAGCCACTTAGTTTTCCGGTCAGACGAACACCTATAATCTTCGGCATTTTCAGTTCCCATTCCATTCCTGTCATCACATCCACAGCATCCGCGCCACCAACACCGATAGCTACCATGCCCAGTCCGCCTGCATTAGGAGTGTGGGAATCCGTTCCTACCATCATACCGCCGGGGAAAGCATAGTTTTCGAGTACTACCTGATGGATAATACCTGCTCCCGGTTTCCAGAAACCGATGCCGTAACGGGAAGATACATCGCGAAGGAAGTCGTATACTTCTTCATTGGTCAATCTTGCCGTAG
This sequence comes from Bacteroides sp. BFG-606, assembly GCF_024788145.1. Taxonomy (NCBI): domain Bacteria; kingdom Pseudomonadati; phylum Bacteroidota; class Bacteroidia; order Bacteroidales; family Bacteroidaceae; genus Bacteroides; species Bacteroides sp. BFG-606. The sequence goes on from NZ_JANUIL010000001.1 coordinate 6,381,832, forward strand.
CAATATCCGCCTTTGCACCTTTATACGCCTGTATCAAGTGATCGCAATGTACTGTTGAGGGCACAGCCACCTGATCCTTACCTGCATTCATAAATTGAAGCAATGCCATCTGCGCAGTCGCATCCTGCATAGCTACACGGTCGGGACGGAAGTTCACATAATCTTCTCCCCGTTTGTAATCTTTTAAATCGGCTACATCATACAGATGAGCATACAAAATCTTCTCGGCCAACGTCAAGGGGCGTTTCAATATAGCCCGTACGTGTTCTACCTTTCCTTTATAAGCAGCGTAGAAAGCTTCTAACATAGTCACATCATATACCATATTGTTTTATCTTTTATGAGTCTATCTATAAAAATAACGAACGGCGTTCGAGTAATGTTTAACAAAATGAAATATTTTTTCTACCCGGAACGAAGATTTGTTACCTTTGCGCCTATTATGAGTAATAATCCGAAAAGTCCAATCATCGACCTTCAGCAACAGCAACTCCTCCTACGGATGGAGTATGAACACGAAAAGGAAGAATTTAAACGGCAGACCGAAACAATGGGCGTTGCCCGTAAAGTGAAACGCGGTCTCTGCTGGTATCCCGTCTCTCTTGGCCGAAGTTACTACAATTCTCTGAATCAGCTTGTAATAGATATTACACGAACCGAAAATAAAGAAATGGAGCATTCCTTCGAGTTCGGCCGCCCCGTCTGCTTTTTCCACCAGTCATTCGAAGGAAAAGTGAAGTACATGAATTTCATCGCTACTGTCAGCTTTGCAGATGAGGAGCGAATGGTAGTTGTACTTCCCGGAGCGGGAGCTTTAGCGGAACTGCAAACTGACGGCATACTGGGGGTGCAACTTTATTTTGACGAAACATCCTACCGGGCCATGTTCGAGGCACTGGAAGACACCATACGCGCTAAAGATAATCGTCTGGCAGAACTGCGTGATATTTTGCTTGGCACACAAAAACCGGGATTCCGGGAGTTATATCCTGTCCGCTTCCCCTGGCTGAACAGCACCCAGGAAACAGCTGTCAACAAGGTACTCTGCACACGTGATGTATCCATCGTTCACGGTCCTCCGGGAACCGGAAAAACAACGACTCTTGTCGAAGCAATTTACGAAACATTGCACCGGGAACCGCAAGTGCTTGTCTGTGCACAAAGCAACACTGCTGTCGACTGGATTTGTGAGAAACTGGTAGACCGGAGAGTACCCGTACTCCGCATCGGGAATCCTACCCGGGTCAACGACAGAATGCTTTCATCCACCTACGAACGCCGGTTTGAAAGCCATCCTGCCTATCCGGAACTTTGGGGAATTCGCAAATCTATCCGTGAAATGGGTAGCCGGATGCGCCGGGGAAGTTATTCTGAACGGGAAGGTATGCGTAATCGCATGAGCCATCTCCGCGATCGTGCCACAGAGTTGGAAATACAAATCAATGCCGATCTATTTGATAGTGCCCGTGTGATTGCTTCTACACTGGTCAGCAGCAACCATCGTCTGCTCAACGGGCGTCGCTTTCCTACTTTGTTCATTGATGAAGCTGCTCAAGCGCTCGAAGCTGCCTGCTGGATTGCCATCCGTAAGGCAGACCGCGTCATCCTTGCAGGAGACCATTGCCAGCTCCCACCAACTATCAAATGTATAGAAGCCGCTCGTGGAGGACTGGATCACACGTTAATGGAAAAAGTGGTTCAGCAAAAGCCTTCTGCTGTTTCTTTATTAAAAGTGCAGTACAGAATGCACGAAGCCATCATGCAGTTTCCCTCCGACTGGTTCTACCACGGAGAACTGGAAGCTGCTCCGGAAGTGCGCTACCGGGGTATTCTTGATTTTGACACCCCTATGAATTGGATTGATACTTCGGAAATGGACTTTCACGAAGATTTTGTAGGTGAGAGTTTCGGACGCATCAACAAGCAGGAAGCCAATCTATTACTACAGGAACTGGAAGCATATATCGAACGGATCGGCAAAGAACGGATATTGGATGAAAGAATTGATTTCGGTCTGATTTCACCCTACAAGGCGCAAGTGCAATATTTGAGGGGAAAGATCAAAGGGAGCAGCTTTTTACGCCCCTTCCGCAGCCTCATCACTGTAAACACGGTAGACGGTTTTCAGGGACAGGAGCGGGACGTTATTTTCATCAGTCTTGTACGTGCCAACGAGGATGGGCAGATTGGGTTCCTGAATGATTTGCGAAGAATGAATGTAGCGATTACAAGGGCACGAATGAAGCTTGTTATATTAGGAGATACCTCTACCCTTACCAAACATCCTTTTTACAAAAGGCTGATGTTATTCATTAAAAAGGAGGATTAAATACTTAATCCTCCTTTTAACAAAGTGCACTTTCTCACGAAACCACACTTCGTTTTAACACAAACAAAACAAACAATATTTTATTTTACGTCAGTACTATTCTTTATTTAAGAAGCCATTAAAAAGACTTTTACTTTCAATATACAAATGCAGATTTCAAAAAGAAATATCAACTCCCATAAAGATAAAACACACTAAATCACCACTTCTGAGAAATCAAAAGCAGCGTCATTCGTTTATTTATTTAGTGATGTTAATCATTCTTCAGGGCTGGTTAAGTTAATTCATACTTCTCGTTTATTTTATCTGATGACGCAAAGATAAACATAAACTTGCATTTTTTGTCCATATAATCAATATATTTTTGAAAAATAATTTCGGAAAGCTTCATTTATTCATTTCTAAATCTCTTTTTAACCCAAAAAGGGAGAAAGCAAACAGCCCTCTCCCTTTTACAAACTTGTATAATTTATCCAGTTTAATTGTTTTCCGGACGAAGTTTACGAACAGTAACAGCAGTCTGCCACATTTCGCTTTCACGCAGTTGACGGAGCTCTTCATTCAATTTTTCACGATAATCAGGTTGTGAATTACTGTCGATAGAAATCTGTGCTTCGTTACCAGTCTTCACGCTATTATACAACTTTTCAACTACCGGCTTGATAGCGTCGTGGAATGGGCCCATCCAATCAAGAGCACCGCGTTGAGCAGTAGTAGAACAGTTAGCGTACATCCAGTCCATACCGTTCTTTGCAAACAACGGCATCAATGACTGTGTCAGTTCTTCCACTGTTTCATTGAATGCTTCAGAAGGAGTATGACCGTTTTCACGCAATACTTCGTACTGTGCCAGCAACAAACCTTGGATAGCACCCATCAATGAACCGCGTTCACCTGTCAAGTCAGAAGTAGCTTCACGTTGGAAAGTTGTTTCAAACAGATAACCGGAACCAATACCGATACCCAGTGCGATGGTTCTATCCATTGCTTTGCCTGTAGCATCCTGATAGATAGCATAAGAAGAGTTCAAGCCACGTCCTTCGAGGAACATAGTACGCAAAGAGGTACCCGAACCTTTAGGAGCAACCATGATAACGTCGATATCAGTAGGAGGAACTACACCTGTACGGTCATTCCAAGTGATAGCAAAACCGTGTGAGAAATAAAGAGCTTTTCCGGCAGTCAAGTAAGGTTTGATAGTAGGCCATACAGACATTACTGCTGCGTCAGACAACAGGCACATTACAATAGTACCTTTCTCGCAAGCTTCTTCAATGCCGAACAAAGTTTCGCCCGGAACCCATCCGTCTGCTACTGCTTTATCGTATGTTTTTCCTTCACGTTGACCAACGATTACATTGAAACCGTTATCACGCAAGTTCAGTGCCTGTCCAGGTCCCTGTACGCCATAACCGATTACAGCAATTGTTTCATTTTTCAATACTTCACGAGCTTTTTCCAATGGAAATTCGTCACGGATTACTACAGTTTCAGTAGTACCTCCAAAATTCAACTGTGCCATTTTCTTTTTGTTTTTAGTTTTTGATGACTTACGTCATCCGTTATTAATTAATTTTGTATTCTCACATTTATTCAAATATCACTTTCGAACGGCAAACAACTTCGCTGCCATTCTTCTTTACTTCTACGTGAAACTCGTTTGCATTCACTTCGTCGCAGAAGAAAGAGAGCTCATCACCAAAGTAACTTTCGGCCACGTACGCCATCTCGAAACGGCGGATACGTTTGGTCTTGTACAACTCTATCGGGAACAAATCAAGGATATGCTCAATGTAACGGATGCTGTTCACATGACCGTTAATATCAATATCACTGTATTTTGCCGTCAGGGTAGCCATTGACTGATCGCTTGTCACTTTGATACGTGAAGGTTTTTCAATAGGACAAGGTTCGTCACAGACATAATCTACGATACTTCCTCCGTGCAAGGTCAATAGATCGGCCGGTTTGCGGGTATTGAGATTAATCATTGCCCATACGGAACGCGCATAACCAATCTTTTTCCCATCCTTATCAATAATAGCAAAGTTACGGTCAGTAAACAAGCGGTAGACATTTTCCACCCATGTTTGAACTGAAAAGTTCTCATATTGATAAGGCATTTCATCCAACTCAACAGCTAGACGCGAAAGTACCCAAGTGTAATTATCCTCGTTCAGTGTTGCAATACCAAAGCCACGGTCACTTGCGTGAAAACCTGCACAATTCAACAGATGATTTCCCAGTACGCCCATAGTCAGACGTCCGTTAAAGTCAACATGAAACGGTTCTGCCACAAACTGATAAGTTCCTATTTTATTTTCTTCACTCATTATTCTTGTTGGTTTTTACTCTGGTTATACATGGCTTCCCGTCCATCGAGAAACTCGTTCACCCGTTCAAAGCAACTGGTAGTAATCGCTACGCGTCCCGAACGAACAAACTGCAAAACACAATTTAAAGCCTTCAGTTCACCGTAGAGTGAGGTTATATCTTCGCTCATGCCATTTTTCTCAACAATAGAAAATACCGGATTGACTTCCACTACACGGGCATTGTATCTGCGGATCAACTTGGATGCTTCCGGAGTTTCCTGAAAAGCAGGGGTAGATACCTTATAAAGTGCAATCTCATGGAAGTATATTTCATCCTCGGTGAAATAATGTGCCTGAATCACATCGATCTTCTTCTCGATCTGTTTCACCACCTTCTCAATGGTGTCCTTATCTGTCAAGGCTGTAATCGTATACTTGTGTACACCTTTAATAGAAGAAGCAGATACATTCAGACTCTCGATGTTGATTTGCCGACGAGTAAATACAGCAGTTACCTGATTCAGCAATCCGGCTATATTTTCGGAATGAACTATTATCGTATATAATGTCTTGTCACTCATAATCCTAAATTTTAATTGCGAACTTTCAATCTTCCATTCTCAATATTCAACTTCTCCTAGCATTCCAACAGCATCTGATTGACCGAACCACCCGGAGGAGTCATCGGCAGAACATTGCCTTCTTCCACTACGCACGCTTCGAGCAGGAACGGACCATCCGTCGCCAGCATTTCTGCAATGGCTTCTTTCAGTTCTTCACGGGTAAAAGCACGTTTGGAAGGAATATCATAAGCCGAAGCAACCTTCATGTAATCCGGATTCAACATCGGAGTAAACGAATAGCGGCGATTGAAGAACATAGCTTGCCACTGGCGTACGTTTCCAAGGTAATTATTATTCAGGCAGATAATTTTCACCGGAGCTTTCTGCTCCATAATTGTACCCAGTTCCTGAATATTCATTTGCAGTCCGCCATCTCCCATAAATACGCATACGGTACGTTCCGGTGCTCCAAAAGTTGCCCCGATAGCTGCGGGAAGACCGAAGCCCATAGTTCCAAGTCCTCCGGAAGTGATGATACTGCGTTCTTTCGTATATTTGAAGTAACGTGCAGACATCATTTGATTTTGACCTACATCTGTTACCAAAACTGCTTCATGATGAGTAGCATTGCTTACCGCACGTACCACTTCTCCCATACTCAAAGAGTTTGTTGCAGGGTGAAGTTCAGGGCGGATTACTTTTTCTTCCTCTACCTTCTCATATTCTTTGAAACTATCAATCCATTCGGTATGAGTTCTCTTTTTCAGGAGTTTAGTCACAGAAGCCAAAGTCTCCTTGCAATCTCCCAAAACAGCTACATCTACCTTTACATTCTTATTCACTTCCGCAGGATCAATATCAAAATGAATCACTTTCGCTTGTTTGGCGTAAGTAGCCAGATTGCCAGTCACACGGTCGTCAAAGCGCATACCAACGGCAATCAGCACATCGCATTTATTGGTATTGATATTCGGCCCCAAATTACCGTGCATACCCAACATTCCTTTATTCAACGGATGTTCTGTCGGCAAAGCAGACAGTCCGAGCAGCGTACAGCCTGCAGGCATATCCGCCTTTTCGATAAATTCACGCAATTCGTTCTGTGCATTTCCCAATTCAACACCCTGTCCTACCAATACAAGCGGACGTTCGGCGTTATTAATCAGTTCGGCAGCTGCCTTTACAGACTCCTCGTCCGTATCGGGAACAGGAACATAACTGCGGATAAAATCGACTTTCGTCGGTTCATATTTCGTTTTTTCTACTTGCGCATTCTTGGCAAAGTCCAGTACCACCGGACCGGGACGACCACTACGGGCAATATAAAACGCACGTGCGACCGCCCAGGCCACATCTTCCGCACGACGGATCTGATAGCTCCATTTGGCGATTGGTTGCGTAATACCTACCAAGTCAACTTCCTGAAAAGCATCTGTTCCAAGAAACCCTGTTCCTACCTGTCCGGCAATCACTACGATAGGTGTACTATCGATCATCGCATCTGCAATACCTGTTACCGTATTAGTTGCTCCGGGACCGCTCGTCACCAGGCAAACGCCCACTTCTCCTGATACACGGGCATAACCTTGTGCCGCATGGGCAGCTCCCTGCTCGTGACGAACCAAAATATGGTTCAATATATTTCGATGATCGTACAAGGCATCAAACACCGGCATTATGGAACCACCGGGGTAACCGAAGATGGTAGTCACTCCCTGATGTTCCAAAGAGCGCATCATAGCCTCTGCACCTGTTATTAAATCTTTCATATTAGTTGATAGTTGATAAATGAACTATATCAGATTAATCTCACTGCTCCCTTATCGGCAGAACTTACCATGCTGGCATAAGCCTTCAGACTCTTCGGCACATAACGGTCACGAGTGACAGGAGTCATCGGACGGGCTGCCAATTCTTCATCCGTCAGTCGCACGTTAATCTTCCGGGCCGGAATATCGATTTCTATGATGTCTCCGTCTACAATTTTTCCGATATTGCCTCCAGCTGCCGCTTCCAGGAGAAATATGTCCGATACTCAATCCGGAAGTTCCGCCACTGAAACGTCCGTCGGTAATCAAAGCACATTCTTTTCCGAGATGACGAGATTTAATATAAGAGGTAGGATAAAGCATTTCCTGCATACCAGGACCACCCTTCGGACCTTCGTGCGTAATGACGACGACATCGCCACTGACGACTCGGCCTCCGAGAATGCCTTCACAGGCTGCTTCTTGCGAATCAAATACTTTGGCAGGTCCGGTAAACTTCCAGATACTTTCGTCTACACCTGCTGTTTTTACTACACAACCGTCTTGCGCAATGTTACCTTTCAACACGGCCAATCCACCGTCTTTGCTATAAGCATGCTCCAAATCGCGGATACATCCGGTTGCACGGTCTTTATCCAAATCCTTATAGTACATACCCTGTGAACCAAGTACGAGATTGAATCTATTTCCGGCTGCGCTCGAATATTTCTTAATTGCTTTTTCACTTACATTCGGACTGGTGATTGAATATTCATTAATAGCTTCCGCCAATGACATTCCGTCTACCCGTCGAACGGATGTATCTATCAGACCTCCTTTTGCCAGTTCATCCATGATAGCAATGATACCACCGGCACGGTTTACATCCTGAATATGATATTTCTGTGTATTGGGAGCCACCTTGCAGAGACAAGGAGCCTTGCGGGAAAGCATGTCGATATCGTCCATCTTGAAGTCTACCTCTGCTTCATGAGCAATAGCCAACAGGTGAAGAACTGTATTGGTCGATCCCCCCATCGCTATATCCAGCGTCATGGCATTCAAAAAAGCCTGACGGGTAGCAATACTACGGGGAAGTACGCTTTCGTCTCCTTCTTCATAATATAACTTTGCATTTTTCACGATCAGTTCTGCTGCATCTTTGAAAAGCTGCGTACGATTCTCGTGTGTAGCTACGATGGTTCCGTTTCCGGGAAGAGCCAGTCCGATTGCTTCATTCAGGCAGTTCATTGAGTTGGCGGTAAACATACCGGAACAACATCCGCAAGTAGGACAAGCATTTTGCTCGATATTCGCTACTTCCTGATCGCTGACACTTTCATCGGCCGATTTAATCATCGCATCGATCAAATCCAGGTGCTGACCATTCCATTCTCCGGCTTCCATCGGACCGCCCGATACAAATACGGCAGGAATATTCAGACGCATAGCTGCCATCAACATTCCGGGAGTGATCTTATCGCAATTGCTGATACATACCATTGCATCTGCCTTGTGCGCATTAACCATATACTCTACACTGTCTGCAATGATGTCACGTGAAGGAAGCGAGTAAAGCATACCGTCATGTCCCATTGCTATACCGTCGTCGATAGCTATTGTATTGAATTCCGCAGCGAAGCATCCCAGCTTCTCAATCTCTGCCTTCACCAGCTGACCGATTTCATGCAGATGCACATGTCCCGGAACAAACTGTGTGAACGAATTGACGATAGCGATAATGGGTTTACCCATCTGATTCTTCTTCATACCGTTGGCTGCCCATAATGCACGGGCTCCCGCCATCCGACGGCCTTGTGTACTAAACGAACTGCGTAATTGCTTTTTCATTTCAATCTATCTTTTAATTAAAGAGCCTTCCTCACACAAGTGAGAAAGGCTCTAAATTCTATCTTTTATGGTACGAACACATACAACACAAAAACCTTTCTCACGCTCTTGATGGGACCACCACGACGCGAATAATATGCAGGACTGCTAGGTTAATAGATGTATGTAACATATTCATATCTTCTTTTCTTTATTTTCGTGCTGCAAAGGTAAGGGCTTTTTTATTAACTCCAAACAAATCGAAGAAAAAAATCACTTAAAAGCTAATAATTGTAAGAGAAGAGTGGTGTTATTTCTCTATTTTATCACTTAAAGGTTGAATTTACAACTATTATCAAAGGATGTGTCCTACTTTTCTTTTCTGACAAAAGCACTTAATAATCTGAAATTTACCCTCCCTATACCGGAGTAAAAGCAAATAATTCGTATCTTTGTCGACCCGGATTACCGGGAATTATTAATCAGAAACAAAAAATATCAGATGGAAACAGTAGAAAACAAGTACATTACCGTTGCATACAAACTATATACAATGGAAGATGGTGAAAAAGAGTTGTTCGAAGAAGCAAAAGCAGAACATCCCTTTCAATTCATTTCAGGATTAGGAACAACACTCGAAGATTTCGAAAATCAGATAACTGCTCTTTCTAAAGGTGATAAATTTGACTTTACCATTCCGGCAGATAAGGCTTACGGACAATATGACGAACAACACGTTATTGACCTCCCCAAAAATATCTTTGAAATAGATGGCAAATTTGACAGTGAACGTATTAAAGAGGGTAACATCGTGCCTTTGATGACTGGTGACGGTCAACGCGTAAATGCCAGCGTAGTAGAAATCAAACCGGATATTGTAGTAGTCGACCTCAACCACCCGTTGGCTGGTGCCGACCTGATCTTTGAAGGTGAAATACTGGAAAGCCGTCCTGCTACGAACGAAGAAATTCAGGAACTTGTGAAAATGATGAGTGGTGGTGATGGCTGCGGTTGCGGATGCGACAGCTGCGGTGATGGCTGCGGAGACGACTGCGGTTGCGAAGGCGGACACTGTCACTAAATAAAGTATTAAATATAAAGTATTAAGTATTAATTCCGTGCGGACACAGCCGGGCTTTAATACTTAATACTTTTTTTATGCCGTTATTTGAGCTAATACTTAATACTTGAAATCAGCATCCTTTATGCGTCATGATGTCAAGCACCATTTTATCCGTTTCGTTCATGGCTTGCGAGCCGATTCTTGTCAGGTTGCGGATACTTTGATCTACATCTTCGTCGATAATTCCCTCTACGGAAGTCACACAACGGTCTTCCATTGCCATCATTGCAGATAATACAGCTGTCGAAACTCCGGTAGTTACTTTCAAAGCACAACTCGGTTTTGCACCGTCACAAATCATTCCTGTCAGATTAGCAATCATGTTTTGAACGGCGAAGGCAACCTGATTGTAGTTTCCCCCCATCAACCAGGTGATTCCACAACTGGATCCGGTGGCAGCTACCACACAGCCACATAAAGCGGACAGACGTCCTAAACTTTGTTTGATGTATATAACAGTAAGATGGCTTAGCATTAAAGCACGGATAAGTTCTTCTTCGCTCTTTCCGTTCTCTTCGGCAAAGACAACGACAGGGAGTGTAGCGGATATCCCCTGATTACCACTGCCGGAATTACTCATGACAGGAATCATTGCACCCGCCATCCGGGCGTCGCAAGCAGCTGATGTATAAGAGAGAATATGAGAAAATACGCTGTCACCCATCACTTTATGTTCGTAAGTTCCTCGAAGCATTTTACCTAGAGAATGTCCGTAGTTACCTTTAAAGGCTTGCTCGGCAGCAGCTTTATTCAAACGGGCTGTATCAAGGATAAAACGGATCTCATCCAGCGGAGCAGTCAGTGCAAAGTCATAGACTTTACGCAAGTTTAATTCGAGCGAAGCATCTTCCTCTTCCTCGCTGACTGTATGTTGCTTGTCGAGCAATATCTGTTCACCCTTGGCTATATATATAAAGGTGGTATGTCCACCGGCAATGATAGCTTTAGCTGTTTTATCTCCCGCTTTACAGTTCACCTCGATATAAAGCTTTTCCGTAATATCTTCTTTCAGAGAAATACAAATCCGTTTTTCTGCAATAAACAGTTTTCCCTGCTCCACCGCTTCCGGCGTACAGTCCCTCAACACTTCCAACTGGTAGTCTGATTTGCCAATCAACGCACCTAAAGCTACAGCTATGGGAAGCCCTACCATACCCGTCCCCGGGATTCCGACTCCCATGGCATTCTTTAATATATTAGCACTTAACAAGACGTCTATCTTCTCCGGTTTCACTCCCAGCGTTTCAGCAGCCTTAGCTACACAAAGCGCTACTGCGATAGGTTCCGTACATCCAATAGCCGGAATGACTTCTTTCTTAATCAATTCTATAATTTGCCTTCTTTCTGATTCAGTCATGGACTTATAAGTTTTAGTTCCACAAAAATAAGAAATTCTTTCTTTTCCAGCATTCTATAATGAACAAATAAAATCTCATATTGTTATAAAACCTTCCATATACCAAACTTTAACAGAATGAATTGATAGAAATATGAAAGCAAAACACGTGATTCTCTATTTGCTGCTGGCTATTGTTTCCTCTTCTTGTATCCGCGAAGAAGCTCTCAATGCAGAAGCAGACATATTAAGTTGCATACTACCGGGAGTAGCCATGACAACCAGTCCTATTATTAACAATAATTCCATCACTATCTTCGTCGGTCCGGGAACTGATATTTCAGAACTTACACCTGAATTTACATTGACTCCGGGAGCTACAATTAGTCCCCTTAGCGGTACGGAGCGAAATTTCAATACTCCACAAGAATATACTGTTACAGCCGCCGATGGTGTTTGGAAGAAAACGTATATCGTATCGGTTATCGACACCGAACTTGCCACGAACTATAATTTCGAAGATACGCTTGGCGGAAAGAAGTACTACATATTTGTAGAACGCGAAGGAGATAAAGTCGTTATGGAATGGGCCAGCGGAAATGCGGGCTATGCCATGACCGGCGTAGCTAAAACAGCTGATGATTATCCTACTTTCCAAATAACGGACGGAAAAGCCGGCAAATGCCTTTCTTTAGTGACACGCAGTACCGGATTCTTCGGACAGTTAGCAGGAATGCCCATTGCGGCAGGAAATCTGTTTATCGGTTCCTTCGATGTAAACAATGCGATGAGTAATCCGCTTAAAGCAACTAAATTCGGTCTTCCTTTCCGGCATGTACCTACTTATCTGGCAGGTTATTATAAATATAAAGCAGGAGATCAGTTTACAGAAGGAGGCAAACCTGTAAATGGGAAACGGGATATCTGTGACATATATGCCATCATGTACGAAACCAGCGAATCTGTTCCAACTCTTGATGGGACGAACGCGTTTACCAGCCCAAATCTAATTTCAACAGCACGGATTGATAATGCCAAAGAAACAAATGAATGGACTTACTTTAAGCTGCCTTTCACCACTCTCCCCGGCAAATTCATAGATAAGGAAAAGCTAAGGGATGGAAAATATAATATAGCCATAGTGTTCACCTCAAGTCTGGAAGGAGATCATTTTAACGGAGCAATCGGAAGTACGTTGCTCATTGACGAGGCCGAGTTAATCTATCACTCGGAAAATTAGTAAAACTAAATAACTTTATAACAACAAGAACGATGAAAATCTATCCGTATATATTCAGCTTACTAACCTGTATAGGAATAGCCCTCCCCGGCTATGCACAGGTTGATCGAAATGAAACACTGATCCGTTCCGCCCTTCACGGACTGGAATATGAGATAAAAGCAGGTTTCAGCATTGGCGGCACAGCCCCGCTTCCTCTTCCGGTGGAAATCCGTTCCATTGACGGATATAACCCGACATTAGCTATCAGTATAGGAGGTGAAGTGACCAAATGGATTGCCGTTCAGAACAAGCTCGGAATTATAGTCGGATTGCGGCTTGAAAACAAAGCAATGACTACCGAAGCCACTGTGAAGAATTATAATATGGAGATTCTCGGGCAAGGAGGTGAAAGAATCAGCGGAGTATGGACAGGCGGAGTAAAAACCAAAGTACATACCGCCGGACTGACAATACCTCTAATGGCTACCTACAAACTAACCAACCGGTGGAACATCAAAGCCGGGCCTTATTTCTCCTATCTGCTTTCAAGAGAATTTTCAGGTCACGTATACGAAGGATATTTGCGGGAAGATAATCCCACCGGTCCGAAAGTAGAGTTTACCGACGGCAAAATTGCAACATACGATTTCTCTGACGATTTGAGACATTTCCAATGGGGACTACAAGTAGGAGCCGGATGGCGAGCCTTCAAACACCTCAATGTGTACGCCGATCTTACCTGGGGATTGAATGATATATTTAAAAACGATTTTAATACGATCACTTTTGCCATGTACCCCATCTACTTGAATATAGGTTTCGGGTATGCTTTTTAAGTCCCACTAGGCTCTGCCACCTGCTTCACTCCGGAGTAGGTTACTTTCACCGTCTGTTGCAATGCAGGCACTTTCACATTAATAGTCATGTCTGCATTTCCATCTTCTACAGTTCCCGTAACTGTCACAGGGCAAGTACCCAAAGAGGCGGCATCTCCTTCAAACGTAAGGTCTTGCTGTCCGGTGAATGTAGACACACCTTCCCCCTTCTTCACTTCACATTTATCAATGACAATATCTCCAAACTTTAGTATCTGCTGATTGATGAACAATTCAAAATCTTTCAGTTCAATCTTCACTTCCGTATTGCTGACCTGCGAGAGCGTGATAAACTTCTCTATTCCGTCGCCGATGACAATTTCCTGGTCAGAACCATCCGGTATCATGGATATATCCAGATTTCCCCAATACGTTCCGATTACATCCGGAGCCGTTATCACAGCTTCCTCTTCGGGAGGATTCTCGTTATTCCTGTTATCACTGTTGTCATCGTCACTGCTACAAGCAGCAAAGAAAGTTAGAGCACATACCAATGCCAATAAATACAATAGATTCTTTTTCATACGTCTTTGGTTTAGTTATTACAATAAATTCGTCCTTTATAAACTAAAAAGAAGAAAAAAGGTTCAATATGCTTCCTTTTTCGAAGTTATTTCGAGTTCGCAACTTTCTTACCGAAAACTTTGTTATATTTGCATATAGTAATTTTTAAAAAGCCACAACTATGTTTAATTCATTTGGCAATATCTTTCGACTCACAAGTTTCGGTGAGTCTCATGGAAAAGGAATTGGAGGAGTGATTGACGGATTCCCATCAGGAATTACCATCGACGAAGAATTTGTACAACAAGAACTAAATCGCCGTCGTCCGGGACAATCAATCCTTACCACCCCACGCAAAGAAGCTGATAAAGTAGAGTTTCTTTCAGGTATTTTTGAGGGGAAATCAACCGGGTGTCCTATCGGTTTTATCGTTTGGAATGAAAACCAACACCCCAATGACTACAACAATCTGAAAAATGTATATCGTCCTTCACACGCTGATTACACATACACGGTGAAGTATGGAATCCGTGACCATCGCGGCGGCGGACGTTCCTCTGCACGCGAAACGATTTCGCGCGTTGTAGCCGGTGCATTGGCTAAGCTGGCACTCCGCCAACTGGGAGTCAACATCACTGCCTATACCTCGCAGGTAGGTCCTATCAAGCTTGAGGGTACTTACTCGGACTATAATTTCGACCTGATAGAAACCAACGATGTACGTTGTCCGGACCCTGAAAAAGCAAAAGAAATGGCAGACCTTATCTATAAGGTAAAAGGTGAAGGCGATACCATCGGAGGTACACTGACCTGTGTCATTAAGGGATGCCCCATCGGATTGGGACAACCTGTTTTCGGTAAACTTCATGCTGCCTTGGGTAACGCCATGTTAAGCATCAACGCTGCCAAAGCATTCGAATACGGCGAAGGATTCAAGGGATTGAAAATGAAAGGTTCCGAACAGAACGATGTTTTCTATAACAATAACGGACGGATCGAGACGCACACCAATCACTCCGGAGGTATTCAGGGAGGATTGAGTAATGGTCAGGATATTTATTTCCGTGTAGTGTTCAAACCGATTGCCACGCTGCTGATGGAACAGGAAACTGTCAACATTGATGGCGTCGACACCACTCTGAAAGCACGCGGACGTCATGACGCTTGCGTATTACCTCGTGCCGTACCTATCGTAGAAGCAATGGCCGCCATGACTATACTCGATTATTACTTACTGGATAAAACGACGCAACTCTAATGAACGAGATTCAGAAATACATAGCGGCACACGAACCTAAGATGATGGATGACTTGTTCAGCCTCATCCGCATCCCCAGCATCAGTGCTTTGCCGGAGCACCACGACGATATGCTGGCTTGTGCGGAACGCTGGGCACAGCTGTTATTGGAAGCAGGTGTGGACGAAGCATTGGTAATGCCCTCACAGGGCAATCCGGTTGTTTTCGCTCAAAAGATCGTAGACCCGGATGCAAAGACTGTATTAATCTACGCTCATTACGATGTGATGCCGGCCGAACCATTGGAACTCTGGAAAAGCGAACCGTTTGAACCGGAAATACGTGACGGACATATCTGGGCACGTGGAGCGGATGATGACAAAGGACAATCGTTCATTCAGGTGAAAGCATTTGAATATCTCGTCAAAAACGGATTACTGAAGAATAATGTGAAGTTCATCTTCGAGGGTGAAGAAGAAATAGGTTCGCCCAGCTTGGAAGCTTTCTGCGAAGAACATAAAGAATTGCTGAAAGCAGACGTTATTCTAGTGTCGGATACGAGTATGCTAGGAGCCGAACTTCCCTCATTGACTACTGGTCTGCGCGGGCTGGCTTATTGGGAAATAGAAGTGACGGGACCGAATCGTGACTTGCATTCCGGACATTTCGGAGGTGCGGTAGCCAATCCGATCAACGTGCTTTGCCAGATTATCAGCAAAGTAACGGATGCCGACGGACGTATCACTGTTCCCGGATTCTACGATGATGTGGAAGAAGTGCCGCAAGCCGAACGGGAAATGATAGCCCATATTCCCTTTGACGAAAAGAAATACAAAGAAGCAATCGGTGTAAAAGAGCTTTTCGGAGAAAAAGGATATAGCACATTGGAACGTAACAGTTGCCGTCCGTCTTTTGACGTATGTGGCATTTGGGGCGGATATACAGGAGAAGGTTCTAAAACCGTACTGCCTTCAAAGGCTTATGCTAAAGTCTCTTGCCGGTTAGTGCCGCATCAGGATCACCATAAGATTTCGCAAATGTTCGCAGATTATATTCTTAGTATCGCTCCTGATACAGTACAGGTGAAAGTGACTCCCATGCACGGAGGACAAGGATATGTGTGCCCGATTTCACTTCCTGCCTATCAGGCAGCAGAGAAAGGTTTCGAAATCGCTTTCGGGAAAAAGCCGTTGGCGGTACGCCGTGGCGGAAGTATCCCCATCATCTCTATTTTCGAACAGGTATTGGGAATCAAAACCGTATTGATGGGATTTGGACTCGAATCGAATGCGATTCATTCTCCAAATGAGAATTGCTCATTGGAGATCTTCCGGAAAGGGATAGAGGCAGTCATAGAGTTTCATCAGGAATATGCCAGACGATAAAGCGGATAAATAACAATCAAGTTATAAACGATACATATAAAAGAGTGGTGGACAAGCTTGATTACAAGCATTTGTCCACCACTCTTTTATATATCTATCACACTGACAAATTACATGACCGGAGTCTCGAAAAGGAAGGTAAATGATTGGCTGTCTTTCAAATCCTTCACTGCATCACCTGCATAAATTTCGCCCTTTGTCAGAGACAGTTTCTTAATACCGGCTTTCGGACTAAAATCAATTTTCTTCAAGTCCAGCCAAAACAAATTCGGAGTCAGGGTAGATTCGAAATAATATACCTTATTCTTCTGATCGGATACGGAACGCCAACGGGTAGAAGATATATAAGGCTTCTCCGGTGTATTAATACCAAATGGCACGGAAACATTACGCATCACACTCAATACGCTGGGAACTGCAATCTTTGCATCCGCAATCTGCGGAATGGCATGAATGTAAAATGAAGCCCGTACAAAACGGTCGCTTGCCCGGTTAGTTCCCGGCAACATCTGCAAGCCACCGATTTCTTTCCAGTAATCATTAATGGCCAACTGATATTCATATCGAGGAGAATTTGTCATTACCCGGTATTCTTTTCCTTCGTGAATGCTCAATTTCCCATCCAGATATTCCAATACGGCCGTATTGCCTGTTTCATCAGTGATAGCCAGATGCAAGGTAGACTCCGGTCCTCCATTCGGCATACGGGGAGCATCAATGCGGAAAGTCTCCTTTTTCAATTCATCCACCGCTTCGCGTACTGTGGCAAAGTTATCAAGCACATACTGTGTCCAAATGCTGATGCCCATTGCCGGACGGGTATCGCCGGGAAGAGAATAAATGGATTCCGGCAAGAAAAGCAGGCTAGCTACTAATCCTTTCTCGTTCATTCCGTCACAAGTACCTATATCATATCCTGTAGCAATCACACTTCCATATTTGGAAGTCCAGTTCACTGTTTTTTCCTTATTATGTCCCATACGTTGGATGCCACGCGGAAATACATAGATATTCGTCATGATATCTTCTTTCCAGTCCATTGTACGTCCCGTTACCACCATCTGGTCAGGGCCTATATACACCGCACGCGTACATGCTTCTACAGGCTGTATACTCATCAAAGAGACGGTAGCCAACACCAATGCAACTCCTGCTAATTTTTTCTTCATATTCATTCTATTTAAATAATTGATCTTCTTATTTATAATAAGAACAAATGCACCACAATTATTCCTCAAAAGAAAGATGATTTTAATGAAAAAAAGGCATTTATTCAATGCAGGAAGAAATTTTAGGTTTTCAACGTATAAGGGTTACGCCAGTTTATAAAGTTCATATCCTCCCAATGCCAGTACATAGGGCAGATTAAGAATAACGTCGGCATCCTTCTCCACCTCTTCGGGGTACTTTTGCAACAATTCGTTGAAAGGCATAATGAGAGGGTGTTGCAAGAAAACTTTATCTTTCACCTCGGCACGTCTCCAGCCAGCCACCGTACGCTCGGCATTCCATCGGTATTTCTCCATGCGCACCAACAGATACAAAACTTGAGACGGTAGATTCTCATTGAACATAGATACGGATATACGCGCCGGCGAACGGTCGCTCCGCTTAATACCGTAGCCTAACGTGCGACAAAACACACTATAGGCATCCAGTTGATAGCGGTTAGCCCAACGTAACGGCTCGCTCAATTTATTCCACAGATAGTGTGCCTGGTGATTCATCAAAATGAAGTCGGCAGAGTGGCTGCTATAAGATTCATACATCTTCTTCAACACCTCTTTCTGCTTGAGGCTTTCATCCGTATAGCAACAATCGTAGAGGTAATTCACATACAAAGCGAGTTTATCCTGCAAGATGTTTTTCTTCATCCCCCTATCTACCATGCCGAACACCTTGACATAACGATAACGCCCTTGCTCATCATCCACTATCGACGACAAATCGTTATTGAAATCCTGACGGATAAGTACACGACATTGATGCTGATAAACCTCATGCGGTAAATTGAGTCCTAATGAGAGACTCAAATCGGGATCATGCACACAAATAGCCACTGTAAGCATACAGTGTTTATTTTGTGCCCATTGTTGTAGACGGGTGCGCATAGCAGTACTACAAATGTCGTCATGGCAATATTCTACCTCAATATCGTCTATCTGACTCTCTATATAAGGAAATTGAGCTTTGAAGTAGTCTTTCTGTGACTCCATCTCTCGATCTACTAAAGTGATGCGGGTACGTATGCGTTCATCTGCCGGCAGACGGTCATCGTAATTGGCATAATGGCAGATACGTAGTGCTTCAAGCAACAGCGAGCGTCCCATCCGGTTGAATCCCACAATAACCAGATGCACATAGTCTTGACTAGTAGCACTCCAGCTTCCATCAGGTTGTTGCGTTATGCTTATGGGGCGATAGTCTAGCGGATCATAATATCTTTCACTATCGGCAGCATAGAGACTCCATAGTTGCCGGGCCAGATTCTCGTGGAGGTTAAAGGGACGGAAAAAGATATTAGGTTTCCCCTCAATGCAAAACACCTCCGGCGGCAGATTCATTTTCTGTATGTTAGAGTACGAAGGGATGCTGTCGAACTGTACATACACAGGCATCACCTTGCCATCGGGGCATTTGCCACGCAAAGCACTCACCAAATGCACAATCGCTATATTTTTAGCATCACGTCCGCAACGTTCTTCATCACCCAATACATACACTTCACTCGCGCTCACTATGTTCAACCGCTGAAGTTCTTCGACCGACTCAATGTTGCCAAAGTAAACAAGCACCTGCCGCTCTATTTCGATGGGCAAGGCAGACTGTATGCGATGGCGCACCGTTGCTGCCTCTATACCGCTCATCAGCAAGATACGTGCCGAAGGACATTCGTTATATAGTTCGCGTATCATATTGATAGATAGTTCATTGAAGCCTATCAATACATAGTGTTGAGTTATATTGCAGTAAGTCATTCGCCCCGTGTTTACCACATCCACACGCCGCTCTATAATGTTAGAAATGGTAGAGATGAGCACACCGCCCAATAAAATGGATCCCGAAAAGCTAACAATTCCCAGCAATAGCCTGCTGGACCAAGCTGTCTCGTTCATTTGGTTACCAGGATCCACAAAGTTGTTGTACACCACCCAGAGCCTTTCGCCCCATTCCTCATGTCCATAAAATTGGATAGAGAAGAACATCACGATGATAAAGAAGATAGCCAGCACCGTAGCAATAGTAACGAGTAACAGGGTGAGCTGCGACTTGATACCCCCCGAAATGGTGCGATCCATATACTCTTGTGAGAATATCTTCTTGTAGTAGTTTATAAAACGGTTCATGCTTATAACTTATTGATGGCAAAACATACAGGTTCTGCCCATATTGTGTACATTTCGAGCTATTTGTCCTGATAATCGTATCATATCATGCACCAATACCATATAATCCGTATCAATGGGTTTTGGTTGACAGTCGTGTTTCATAAATAGAACATTTAGAGTTGTGTACAAATATAGTATTTTTCAACAAACCAGGTAGCTTTTCACTTAACTATTTTCAGCAGTGTACTTTACCTTGTCATCGTATGGCAGCATATAAAATGAAATTCACCAGTGCAAGAAGACATTAATCACAAGATAACAGCTATGGAACGAAATAAAATTCGTATAAAGATCAAGTAAGATATTCTACTTCCATAAAGTAATATCTCCATAACCTTTATTGTATTTAAGATTATTCAATGCATAGATTTAAGATTTTCTATGCAGAAAACTAGAATCTTTTATGTACTCGAGTAGTTGTCACGTTACAACGGGACAATGGTCACCTTATAGAATGACTAATGTCACTTTATAAGGTGATATTAATCATTCTATAAGGTGACCATCTATCTCTGAAAGGATGAAACCACTAAAGATACAAAATAAATCAGTAAAAAGCAATAGTAAGGTAGGAAATTTGTCTGGACTGCAAACACACTTAATTTGTTTCAATGCAGCATAATAAAGAGGCCGCATTCATATAATGCAGATTAAATCTAACCTGTTAATTGCAGAACCTCCATCTCTCACTCTCTTCGTGATATGACGGTCTTTTTACTCCCAATTATCTTCCCCCTTTTATATTAGAAATTTTTCCGGAAAGTACATCCATTTCTCCATTCCGAACATCCGTAAGCAGTTTTTCCTTTAATAATAGTTCCCTTACCACAAAGCGGACATGGCTGACCTACAAACGTATCTACATCACCTGCAGCAGAAGGAGTTGAAGCAGGAGTAGTAACCGGAGCCGGAGAAGGTGCCGAATTAGAACTCACTTCGTTTGCCGCTTTTCCTGTTTTTGGTTTCTTTTCTTTCGGTGCACTCGATTTACGTTCGCGCTTTTTAGTTTCTTTCTTTTCTTTCTCTTCGGCTTTTGCAGCTACTGCATCCTGAATAGTAATGCGTCGGTTTGTGTTATCAGAAAGTACACTCATCACTATTTCCGAAACCATCTGTTTCAGTTCTTCGAGAAACTGACGGGCATCGTATGTCTTCTTTTCAATTTCACGCAACTTCTTTTCCCAAATACCAGTCAGTTCTGCCGATTTCAATAATTCTTCGTGAATGAGCTGCACCAACTCCACTCCTGTCGGGGTGGCAATCAGGTTCTTTCTTTCTTTACGAATATAGTTCCGTTTGAATAATGTCTCAATAATGGCAGCACGGGTAGACGGCCGACCGATACCATTCTCTTTCAAGGCATCACGAAGTTCATCATTGTCCACCAGTTTTCCGGCTGTCTCCATTGCACGAAGCAAAGTTGCTTCGGTATAAGGTCTGGGCGGCTGCGTCCATTTTTCATTCAGGTCGGGAATGTGAGGACCACTTTCTCCTTTTACAAAAGCAGGAAGTACATTTTCATCCTCTTCCTCTTTTTCTTCGGTAGGTTCTTTTACATCTTTGGCAAATACAACACGCCATCCCGGTTCCAGGATTTGTTTTCCGGTTACCCGGAATTCTATCTTATCCACTTCGCCCATGACTGTAGTAGTAGAAATCTTACAGTCCGGATAGAATACGGCTATAAAACGACGGGCTATCAAGTCATAGACACGACGTTCCATATCCGTCAGGTTTTGAGCATAGACTCCGGTCGGGATAATGGCGTGGTGATCCGTTACTTTCGAGTTGTCAAATACCTTTTTTGATTTAGGAAGTGTAGTGCCGGCTAACGGAGCTGTCAAGACTTCGTAATCACGAAGTCCTTTCAGGATAGCGGGACATTTCGGATAAATATCATCACTCAAAAAAGTAGTATCGACACGCGGATAGGTAGCTACCTTCTTCTCATAAAGAGACTGGATCAGTTTCAGCGTTTCATCAGCTGAATAAGCGAATTTCTTGTTGCACTCTACCTGAAGAGAAGTCAAGTCGAACAAACGTGGGGCGAACTCTCTCCCGTCTTTCTTGCCAACACTAGTGACTACAAACGGAAGATCCTTTATACGTTCTACCAATGCCTCACCTTCTTCCCGGTTAGCAATAGGGTCGATACCCGGATTATCTATTTTCTTTTTTCCACCGTTCTTTTCTTCTTCCGCAGCTATTTCTTCATCACTTTTGCGGATAAGTGCGGAAAAAGTAGTATCCCGATAGTTGGTTTTCAGTTCCCAGTATTGCTTGGGTTCGAAATTGGCTATTTCCAACTGGCGGTTGACAATCAGTGCCAAGGTCGGTGTCTGCACACGACCAATGGAAAGCACCTGTTTATTTTGACCGTATTTAATGGTATAAAGACGGGTGGCGTTCATTCCCAATAGCCAGTCACCCATCGCACGGGAAAGTCCGGCTTCATAGAGTGATTGAAAAT
The DNA here is from genome assembly GCF_024788145.1 of Bacteroides sp. BFG-606. NCBI lineage: Bacteria > Pseudomonadati > Bacteroidota > Bacteroidia > Bacteroidales > Bacteroidaceae > Bacteroides > Bacteroides sp. BFG-606. The sequence continues at coordinate 6,404,158 of NZ_JANUIL010000001.1, forward strand.
CAGTCTGATCTTTCAGCTTCGCAAACCCTTCCCGGATAGCTTCTTCTGTTAATGAAGAAATCCACAGCCGTTTCACCGGACAGCGTGCACCTGCTTTCTGCATCACCCAACGCTGAATCAATTCTCCTTCTTGCCCGGCATCACCGCAGTTGATAATTTCATCTGCGTTCTGCATCAGTCCCTCGATAATGTGGAATTGTTTTTCGTATGTAGGATTCTCTATCAGCTTGATGCCGAAACGTGGAGGAATCATTGGCAGACTACCTAAATTCCACGATTTCCAGTTAGGCGTGTATTCATGCGGCTCTTTCAGGGTACAAAGATGCCCGAATGTCCAGGTCACCTGGTATCCGTTTCCTTCTATATATCCTTCTTTTCTGGTATGAGCGCCGAGTACTTCGGCTATATCGCGTGCTACTGATGGCTTTTCGGCTATGCAAACTATCATTTTTTTCTCTTCTTGTTTTTACACTAACAGTTTACAAAGTTACACGATTATTTCTCATTGACCGCATGAAGAGAGAAAAAAGTCCATAAAGTCATAGATCGGAGAAAGAATGATAACTTCAACTAAATAGTTTTCAAGATGTACCACTTTCTCCTTTTTTATACCACTCCATTTGATGTTTGATAAGCTATATAATGAAGCTGCACAGTTCTACACACGATATGTGCATAGCTCTGTGCAGCCTCTCTATAACGTTTCTATTTTAAACCGGAGAAATCACAGAAAAGAGGATAATGTATAGAAGCAACGGTCACATCTACTCCCGATAGACTTTCTATCACATCAGTCTGCGTCACGTTTACGTTGTGACTCTTCAAAGACACGATAAAGTCAAGGCGACGTTTCTTACCACTGACTTCGGTAGACTTATCAGCACTAAGAAGATTCCAGTTACTCTTCACCATTTGGAAAAACTCGCTTTCCAAGTCGCCCTCATTGAAGTATCCTAACAGGAATGCAGGTTTATTATAGGCGGACAGTTTCGTTTCTAACGTTTGAAGGGCCTCTATACGCTTTGCCATATCCGTATCGAAATTGGTACTGGCTACTACAAACTTTTCATATTCCACTACCATAGCTGCACGCATCTCGCTCTTTCCCGCCATTTGGTATCTGTCTACACTTACAGGTTCTTCTTTTGTCAGTATACCAACACCGAATTCACCGCCTTTATAATCAATGGCTTTAGCAAAGTAATCATGCATATTCGTTTTCTGTGCCAGTACGTTCAACTGGTCGATACCTTCCGAACGTTCCGTTTCCTTATCCAGTCCCTGCAAGCAAACAATATCCGCATTCATTTTGGCGATAATACGTCCTGTCCGGTCGTAATCAATCACGCCATCTGTGCCTTTACAATAGGTCAGGAAATAGTTACCTATGCGCAGGTCACCTTCTGCCTTCGGATATTCTTCAAGTCCGGCCGGCTTCTTAAAATCACAATAAAGTGGATAATGGTCGGAAGTTATTGCTACGTTGACACCATCCAGGTTGTATATTACATTCGATTTTACCACAGTGGTAGGTGGAGTTTTCAAAGTAACAACAAAATCAATCCGTTTGGTAGCCTGTCCGGTAGGAAAAGTGTTTTCTGTAGAACTGACAACCTCCCATTCTTTCTTCAGTTCCGTAAAGAATGTGCCATTCATCAAGTCCTCGTTAAAGTCACCAGCCATATAAACCACTTTATTATATGTTTTGGCAAGGTCTGTGAGCTGTTTTGCAGATTCAACTCTATTATTCTCTTCCAAAGCCAAGTGGGTGGAGATAACTACATAGTTCTCAAATTCAGCTATGGCAGCAGAACGGAGTTCGGCACCGGGAAGGGGATAAGTCTTCGTGCTGATCGGCGTCCCTTTGAACAAAAGACCGTTACCGTATTCACCACCCTGATAAGCGATTGACTTACTAAAATAGTGGTTCATGCCTGTTTTATCCGCCAAGGTTTTCAGTTGGTCGACTTTATTACTGCGGGTAGTCATGTAGTCCACTTCCTGCAGGCAAACGACATCGGGTTCCATTCCGTTGATAACAGCGGCTGTCCTGTCATAATTAATCACGTCATCGTTACCGGCACAATGCCTTATATTAAAGGTCAACACTCTAAGGTTCCCCTCCCCTTTCGGATAAGTATAGGAAACTTCCTGTTTACCGTAAGGTATCATATTATCGAATTTAGAGTTGTCCATGTCGTCGGCACAGGACAAGTTGGCAAACACGTACGGGGCTCAATACAAAATGTGGCATGAATGAAATGTAAGGTGAAGTACGTGAAACCGCCTGTACATCGGTGATTGACGAATGTCACGCAATATATTTGGGAAGAAAACAAAAAGTTCCGTTCCTTCTATTTTGCTTCCGTTGCTTCTATATTCATTCCGGTGGACTGTGCTGTAAATAGGGGAAACAATGAGAGACAGATTGAAAAGGCGAAGGAAAGACTGTATGTTGCTTCTGTTTTTAGGCTTAAAACAAAGGCTATACGCTCCATTTAGATGGGTGTATAGCCTTTATTAATTTAGATATAGAAATACATTACAGCGGCTTAAAATGCTATTTTCGTGCGCTTCGAATAAGCACTCCTTGTTGTATGATCGCTTTTTTAGTAGCGAAGGAAACACCATCGGACAACCCTTTGTGACGTAGGGTTTCTTCCGTAATACCTATTTCTTCAGCAGTAAATTCAGAATAGATTGCTGATATAGAACCAAAAAAACGGCTTGTTTTTTTGAAAATGAGATGAACATGTATAACCTTAGTCTCTTTAGCCATGACTTTACTTTTAGATATTTGTAATACTAAAAACTTCTATATAGTTGCTATATGGAAGTTTTTCTAATTGCAAATATACGAAATAAATGAAGAAAATAGGATGTATTTTTGTTTATTTCGTGATAAATACAGACTTATGGAAAAGATATAATTTATTGTTAAAATAGCCTATACCCATGTCAGCACCCTTTAAACACCCATTAGAAAATAGAGACAAAATGTGAATATCACCCATTAAACACCCATTAAAAAAGAAGTGTTTTTATTATTGAGTTTTACCCTATAATACTGGTATATGCATTGAGTTATACCCTATAATACAACTTTTAGGAATACAGATATTTTTGGTAATATGCTAAAAAACAATGATTTATAATAAAATATAATGTTTAATATTAAGTTAACCTTTTCATAAGTAGGGACATTTGACTTTTCAAAGCATCCACATCGTCTTCTAAATGGTTTACTTTATCATAATACGTCGCGTTAATATTAGGCATCTTTGCGCTTAAATACCATTCCACATATAGTATAGTATTAATCTCATCTTCCATCAAATTAAAGTTTGGGTAATTAGCTTTATCAACATTATCAGAGGTACAAACTATAAAACCATGTTCACGGAATCTATTTTTTATGCGTTTCACGTAAGCACGTCCACTTCTGTCGCTTACCACATATACATGATTGTCTTTAATCTCATTCCATTCACTTCGATCCAATAATCTTAAAATGAGATATGAACAGTCTAATAATGTCGGAGACATACTTTCTCCTCGTACTTTAACACAGAAATATTTTCTATTCCTACGTAGCATATTGTAAGGAAGCCTAATAGTCTCCACGACTTCTATAAAATCAGGATTTTCACATCCATAACCTGCAGCTACAGATATATCAACGATAGGGATTGACTCAAATTCCGACTCTATTGGAACGATTTTAGAAATTTTCGTTTGATTGTCATCACGCAACATTGAACCACATCCAGCAAGCAACCAATCCGTAGAGATATCGCTATAATATGAGAGAAATTTCAATAAATTATCTTCAGACATTCCATTTGGTTGACTCAACACGCCATTGGTTATGCCTGTATTTTTATAACATTCATACTTTGTAATCCCTTTAAAATCTAAATATTGCAGAATTCTCTGCTTTAATACTGAAAAATCTCTCATGTTTTCTTTCATAATTGAAATATCTCTATTATATTTGCAGCGTGTTACAGATTAACAGCGCTCAAATGTATGAATAATTACTCTAAAATAAAAAGGTATGAAACAAATAATTGAATTAAGAGACACCGAAAAACGAAAGATGATTGCAGAAACATTTGGAATATCTCTCGCAAATCTTAGTCAAATACTCCGTTTCAAACGGAATGGAAAGAATGCAGAAGCTATTCGTAGAATGGCACAAGAAAATGGTGGAATTAAATATACTGAAGGTAATGAACCATCAAAAGTGAAGGTTTTGGATTCTCACGGAAATGTAACAAGAGTAATAAGCAATAAATAAAAATCTGCAATGCAAAAGAATAAGATTTTGAAACGTATAGATCGCATTATTTTTCAAGCCATTGTCATGGGTGATAACTTAACAGCAGATGATGTGCTACGCCTCGGCAACCATGCCAGATTCAAGAAGAAACTATTCATGGTTGGTGACACGTGCCGGGTTTCAGTGAGAAAGTTGTCCAATTCAGCGAGTATATTCACAGTCGTCAATTACTACTACATCAATAGTCTCTGTTTTACGGATCGTATCCGCCACTATTTGGGCAAATTGAGGACAACAGCATTTCGTAATATGGGCATAAGTGAAGTCTTTGTCGTAATCATAGATGATACGTGCCTTTAGCTTATGAACAGGACATTTTACATCTCGGAGTATACTCTTGCATATTGTTTGGTCTGATGCAAGTTTAGATTCCAAATCATCGAAAAACATCATAACGGTTTATTTAAATTAAATATTTTCCATATTGGCTACAAATGTAGCAAAACTATTCCGGTTCGTGATGAATAGGAATAGCCTTTTTAGAAACATGAATGTAGAACAAGAAAAACGATATAGTATATGAAAACATTTAGAGTGATTCAGAATGTGTTGATAGCGGTCGGGATAATAACTACCGTTTCATTGGTTGACGGGATTGAGGTGTCTGCCTCTAATGTGCAGGCGGCTTTTGTTATTGCCTGTTTCACGATAGTGACCATTCTTGAAAGGGAATTCCGTTCGGAAAAGGACGAAGAGTAAAACAAGTATGCAAGCAAGGAACTTCCCCGTATTTCGGGATAACACAGACTCATGGTTTCAGATTGAATTTGTCATGGTATTATTTAATGGTGTTAGGACAGGTTTTCAATGGGAACAGGTGAAAAGAGGGGAAGCAGCTACAATCCTGGGGCAGTGCCGGGACTTGCGCTAAAGTTAATAGTATAATTATTATGGCTGAGATATTTAATAATCGGATTTGCGTGTTTGCGAATGAATTAATCATCTTCAATCCCAAAACGCAAGTTGGGAGTGAAGATGGGTTCATTCCTGAAGGAACATACTATTCGATGGTGAGGAACGGGCAACTTATCGTACTCCGTCGTGGTATTCCCGGATGTCCTGCCCTAGTAGATTTTGAAACCATGAGAAAGGACGTAAAGAAAGGGTACATTGTACGTAAAGGTGATCCCCGTGCAGAAATTGCCGCTAAAACACAGAAATCCATACTGGAAGATGCGATTGTCTACAGCAATGCCGCCTACGAGTTTTTCAGTGTGAAATACCGCTATGACGGTGACAAGAAGCTTCCCCCCGCGAAGATTGACGAATATACCCTTAATGTGCGCATCATGAACGCGCTCCTCTCCCTTCGCGATGGTCGTAAAGCCAACTCGATAGGCGGTGGTGGTACGCGCATCAACGTTTGGGAAAAGCTCTGTAAGTTGAGCAATGATCTTCTGACACTGAAAGACCCGAACGGGCGTGATATTTTTCCTCATAACCTGCCGAAGAACTGGAAGGCTTTGAAACGTAAATGCGAGCAATATGAAGCGGCACGACGGATCAGTGAGGAAGAAGGCTATCGCAGTGTCATCCATAAATCGTATGGCAACAAATACGCGGCAGTCGTACTGAACGAGGACGCAAAGGCAGTGATGCATAAATTAATCAGTATGCATAACAATCTGAATAATGTTCAAATCATGGAAGAATACAACAAGGTGGCTTCCCTGATGGATTGGAAACCGATCGATAGTCCTACCACCGTTGAGAACTGGAGACAAAAATTTGCTCTCACAACAATGGCGGGAAACAAGGGAGACAAAGCTCTGAAGAACACACGCATGAAACAGATACACCGCGAAGCCCCGACACAAGCACTTACTTACTGGACGCTGGACGGATGGGATGCGGAACTGTTCTACCAGAAAAAGACTCCCAAAACGGTAAAGAAAAACGGTGAGGAAAAGAGATATATGTACACCACTTATACCAACCGGAAAACGATGGTAGTCGTACTTGACGCATGTGAAAAATATCCGGTAGGGTATGCCATTGGCGACCATGAATCACCCGCTCTTATTCGTGAAGCATTACGAAATGCGGTACAACATACCAAAGAGCTATTTGGGGAACGCTATAAGCCTTTACAGCTACAAAGCGACAATTATCAAAAGAAGGTGATGGTTCCCTTCTATGAAGCCATGACCAAGTACTATACACCAGCCGCTTTGGGAAATGCAAAGTCCAAAATTGTAGAACCCTATTTCAAACGGCTGAACGTGGAATACTGCCAAAAACAGGCGAACTGGTCGGGCTTCGGTATCACTGCCGACAAAGATAACCAGCCTAATTTGGAAGTATTAAACCAGAATCACAAGTTCATCCCGGATGAAGCCACCGTTATTGCGCAATTAGAGGCTATAATAGCGCAGGAACGGGCAAAGAAGATAGATGCTTACCGCGCTGCATGGGAACGTACCGAAGAAGCCCGCAAAATGCCTTTCGGGATTGAGGAATATCTGATGCTCATGGGGGAAACCACCGGACGCACAAACAAGATCACAGGTTCGGGACTGTTTATCGAGTTCATGGGTGAACGAATCTGCTTCGACAGCTTCGACCTTTCCCTCCGCGACCATTACAACGAAGACTGGATAGTACGCTTTGACCCGGACGATATGAGTCAGGTGCTTGTATCGAACGCAAAACGCCTGAAGTCCGGTCGTGTTGACAAAGAGATCGGGACATTGCAATACGTACTGCAACGTGATATCAAAGTTCCGATGGCTTTGGCTGATCAGAAACCGGAACATTTTGAATACCGGGCACGTGTCGACAGGTTCAACACTGAAATGGTGGAAACGGTGAAGGAGAAAGTGAAAGAGGTAGACAGGAGAATCACCACCATTTGCCAACGTATCCCCGAAATAGCTGCAGGAACGGTTCTTGACCGCTACCTGATAACCGACAGCTTGGGACAGCACAAGGATGTCCGGTCGAAAATGAGGGATGACGCCACGGACGCGGATTTCATGGAAGTGACCCAACATATCACCCGGCAAAGTGTAGCAATGGCTTCCACCGGAACGGATGATGAAGATTACGATTACAACCCGCTGGACATGAATTTTTCAAGATGATTTAAAAACAATTTAAAAGATATACAACATGGATAATCAAGCATTAAAAACGTACATAGAGAAGTTAATCAATCGCGGATCATCTGCAACGGAGTTGGCGCGTAAATGTGGAATATCGGATACCGCCATGTCCCAATTCAGAAGCGGCAAGTATGGAGCTAACGAAGACTCTATCGCTGAAAAGATCGCTTCCGGTCTTAATTACTACGAAAACGCCTGGAATGTAGTGGAAAGCGTCACCAGTTACCAGCAGGTACGCACCGCGTTCGTGGCAGCCAAACGGAATCACAAATGGATGTGCATATCTTCCCGATCCGGCAGTGGGAAGACTCAATCCCTCATAGACCTTTATAACATGAGTACTGATAATTCAGTCATATATCTGAAATGCCGGAAGTGGACGGCACGTAAATTCCTGACCAAGTTAGCCACATGCATGGGGGAAACGGTAACGCGCTATATGGATAACGATGACCTTATGGACTTGGTTGTTTCACACATAAACCGCATGGCTGGAAAATCCCCTTTGTTAATCCTTGATGATGCCGGAAAACTGGCGCACAGTGCCCTTTGTACGTTGATACCTCTATATGATGATACTTTACACCGTTTGGGGGCTATCGTAGCCGGAACGGAGACGCTGGAACGCAATATAAAGCGTTATGTCGGTCGTGTAGAAGGATACGACGAAATAGACGGCAGATTTTGCCGGAACTACATCGCATTACTGGGAGCCACAAAGAAGGATGTCAAAGCCATTTGCGCGGCAAACGGGATCAATGATACGGAGGAACAGGAAAACATTTGGGGAAAGTTGAATAAAGAGAAAAAAGAGCCTGTGCCGGGAAAATATGTTTGGTTTACCGATGATTTGCGTGAACTGTCCGGCATGATCGAAGACCGTATAATCAAACAACAAATCGAGCGTGGAGAACTGGCATGAAAGTTTGGAGTCAGAAGAACCTAGAAGACATCCGACATGAATATATTGATTTTGACGGTGAATGGTATCTGGCATTCGGTCGTCCGGAAAAATCCGGTTGCTGGATCATTTACGGAAAGTCGGGACAAGGAAAAAGTTCTTTCGCTCTGCAGCTGGCACGCAAATTTGATGAAATGGGGCTCCGGGTTCTTTATTTAACACTTGAAATGGGCGCGTGCGACGACTTCGTGAATTCCGTTCTTAGTGTCGGCATTCATAGTAAAACGAATAATATAATCTATTCGGATGAAGCCACCATCACAGAACTGGACGAATACCTCTCAAAGCAACGCAGCCCGGACGTGATAATGATAGACTCCATACAATACTTCGAGCAGCAAGGGGGAGCGAAAGCCCCCGAAATAATCCGCCTGCGCAAGAAGTATCCGCGAAAGATATTTGTCTTCATCTCGCATGTGGACGGGCGCGAGGTGGAAGGAAAAACAGCCTATGACGTGAAACGTGACAGCTTTAAAAGAATCTACGTGGAACATTTCAAGGCAACATTTATCGGACGTGGCAAAGGAGGTTCACGCGGATATTACATAGTATGGGCGGAAGGGTATCAAAAATATTGGATTGAAAATATTAAAAGCGATAATGATGGAACAGAAGACGAAGAAACCTATCAGTAAGAGCCTTATCAAACGCCTGCATATCATATACAGCGCACAAGGCATTGATGACGAACAAAAGCGGGCTATCCTGCTAGACCTGACAGACGGACGGACAAATACCACAAAAGAGTTGACATACAGCGAGGCAATGTATCTCTGCGGTTATTTGAACGGTGCGAAAAAAGAAAACCAGGATCTAACCATCACCGAACGGGAAATAAGGAGACGCAGATCGGCTGTCCTGAAGAGAGTGCAGCGGATCGGAATCGACACAACGGACTGGGGAGCGGTGAATGCGTTTTGCCTTGATACCCGGATAGCAGGAAAGAAGTTTCGCGAACTGGACGGGGAAGAACTTCTCCTGTTGATACCGAAGCTGGAGTCAATATTAAAAAAGAAAGAAGATGGCGGATATTAGTGCGGAACAACACCGGATAAACCGGATTAATGAATTACTGGATCGGCTTGACAAGATTCCCGGTGAGCTGGATGCCATACACGAAAAATTGTATGCCGGAAATATGAATCGTAACGAGTTTGCGAAGTTGGTAGACCAAAGGTCATCGCTTTATATCGAAGCGGAAAACAAGGAACGGGAACTGAAAGAAGTATATAAAATCAAATTGTAATTAATCATTTAAAAGTTAATAGTATGGATATTAGTAAATTGTCAAAAGAAGAAAAGGCGGAACTGTTGCGTAAACTGAAAGAGGAAGAAAAAACAGAGTCCATTCAGCGGAAGGAAACCTACGAAGCGTTGAGACATCAGTTCATGTTCGATGTGGAAAGTAAACTCATGCCAGTAGTGAATGATGTTCAGGGCTTTTATGATTGGATTGTGGGTGAAAGCAAGGCTTTCCGTAACGTGATGCGTGAATACGGTCAGCTCCGTATGCGTCAGGGTGAAGAAACCGCCACTTTTTCAGTAGTAGACGGGAACTTCAAACTGGAGGTAAAAAGCAACAAGGTGAAAAGTTTTGATGAACGTGCCGATCTCGCTGCCGAAAGGCTGATTGACTACCTGAAGAATTATATAGCCCATTCGGAAAAAGGAGTCGATGATCCGATGTATCAAATGGCGATGACGCTTCTCGAACGTAACCGTCAGGGGGATTTGGACTATAAGTCTATCAGCAAATTATATGAATTGGAGTCACGTTTTGATGAAGAATATGCCTCTATCATGCAACTGTTTAAAGAAAGTAATGTCGTGTATAAAACTGCAACTAATTACTATTTCCATAAGCGTGACGAGAACGGAGTATGGCGTCGTATTGAACCTTCATTCTGTAGATTATGATTATAGCAGTTGACTTTGACGGAACCATTAGCCGGGGGAGATTCCCGGCTATTGACGGGGAGCAACCATACGCTGGTGAATCGCTCCGGAAATTACATGATGAAGGACATAAAATCATTATTTGGACATGCCGTACTGGTGATCAGTTATTGAATGCCATCAACTGGCTGTTGGAACGCAAAATACCATTCGACCGTGTAAATGACCATGATCCTGAAAATGTCGCTAAATATGGGGAAGGCGGGAAAAAGATATATGCCCATTGCTATATCGATGACAAAAACATCGGAGGTTTTCCCGGATGGCTGGCATGTGTGGAGGAGATTGAACGGATGGAAGAAGCCTATAAAACTATTTTAAAAGAGGATAAAACTAAAGTATGAACAAGAAGAAGGAGATAATACGCACTATCAGAAATTTTAAAAGGATTCTGAAAAGTGGGAATGTGAAAACGATATTGGTCGTTAGTGATTGGGATATATATATAAAAACATACACTATTGAGGAAATTGCTGCCCGTTTCTTACGAATAAAAGGTTATAATGTACAAATTACCATATCGGATAATACGGAGCACCCTTCCTACCAGTTTGGTTATATACGATTCTATCGTTATGCCAGAATCAAGTTTAATTCTAATTAGCAAAAAGATGAATGCAAAAGATCAAAGAAAACTGTGCAAAGCCGGCTATACAATCCTGCGTCGCCATGATTACCCCCAGCCGCATATCACTTTTAAAAGCGATATAAATCCGGATAGTTGGAAAAGGTATGGGGACAATTATCCTTCAAAAGCGGAAAGAGACCGGGCAATGAAACGTTTGCTAACAGATGATAAAATAGTAGAAGATTAAATTGGATATGAAAAAAGATAATAGCTTAGAGGATCTACTGATTCTATATTTAGTATCAGTAATAGGTATATTTACCTCCTTATCGGTTTTGGCTTATTGTGGAGTTTTAAAATAAAGGGATAACAGCCGGGAAAGATCGGCTTTTGATAATATTTAATTTAGAAAGGAATAAGAATATGGCAAAGATTTATGTAGCAAGTAGTTGGAGAAATCAACATCAACCACAAGTAGTTAGTTTCCTTCGCGAGCAGGGACATGAGGTTTACGATTTTAGGCATCCTGCTGGAAAAACTGGATTTCAGTGGTCACAGATTGATGAAGATTGGCGGAATTGGAGTACAGACCAATATAGGGCTGCGCTTGAACATCCCATTGCACAGGCTGGTTTCAAATCTGATTTTGATGCAATGCAATGGGCAGATGTTTGTGTTCTTGTATTGCCTTGTGGACGCTCTGCACATTCGGAGGCAGGATGGATGAAAGGAGCAGGAAAAAAAGTAATAGTCTATCAAATTTGGGAAGAAGAGCCGGAATTGATGTATAAGTTGTTCGATGGTGTGTGCTCAATGGGGGTAGGATTACAGATGTTTTTAGCTGAATTTGACAAGGAGAAAAATAACGTATAACAATAATAGATATGAAGATAAGAATAGGAAAATCTTTTGATAAAGAAACAAATGAAGTCTTTTATCAGCTACAATTTAAATTGGATGGAGAACGGACCTATAACGCATATTCTTATGATGTTTTTAAAGAGGAATCTGACGCAAAAGAAGCTCTTAACAAACATCTAAATGGTGAACGTGAATACACTTATTTTGTGAGTGCAGAAAAAGTTAAGAGAACAATCAAAGGGAACCGTGTAGATGTGAAAAAAGTATTATTATTTCATGTTATGTCAGCTAAATCAGATTTACCAGGTTCTCGTATCTGGGTGAAAATTAACTAATAAATAGAAAGGAAAGAATAATATGACAGTAAAAGAGTTAATAAAAGAACTTGAAACTTGCAAACCCGACGCAGTAGTTTCAATCGTAATAAACGAAATAAATCTGGAAGTAACAGAGCTCATCACTCCTGCACCTGAAATAGTAGAGTTATCATAACAATACGGAAAGGAATAGAATGTTATATATAGCAGAAGTAGTAGCAATAATCGAAGAGGCGAAAGAACGTGGAGAACATTCGCACACATTCATAAATCTGTCTTCGTATGTACGACATATACTAATAAAAGTCGGATATAAAATACGTTTCTCTATAGATGAGAATTGGAATGGCGTATATAAAGTAGAGTGGTAATTTTAAGTAAAACAAAATAGATGAGCTTTATTGCAAGACAAAAGAATGGGCTTTTATGCCGATTCTCAACGGTGATAGATACTGTTAGTGATTATAATATGACAGATGAAGAATATATTGAAATGTGTGCCCAAAAAGCAAGGGAGGAAGCTCAAGAAACATTAAAACATTCTCTTCGTCCGTTTGAAGAGGTAAAAGCATCTTTTGTACCTACCAATATGAGCCGTGATGAGTTCAACAGGATTTTAAAATTAATGGAAAAAGAATAACTATAAACATGAAACGATTTAATACCCAAACAAGGTTTGTTCCCCTAAAGATAGATGAAGACTTTAATGTGGGGCATATTCAATCGAAAGACGGAAAAGTAAAAGACTTTAAAACGCGCAAGGCAGTTGAGAAGTATTGCAAAGAAAATCATTGCATTTATTGCGAAGAAAAATACATATTCTACAAATGATTATCCGTTCGAGAAAAGCCGCGCAAGAAAAAATCTTTGCGCGGCTTAATTTTATATTCTCAAATTACAGCAATCATTCGGGCTGTAGTTTACATTCTTCTTCCAGTACTGAAAATGACTATCCACGTCCTCACAAACTGAAATCTTCCTGAATCCTGAAATCTTATTTAGATATTCGATTTTTCGCTCCAACTGCAAATGATTATACCCTGCATGCTTCAGGGTGTATTCGGAATAGTCAATATCAAACCATTGCTTCACCCATGTGTTTACCCGCAAGAACTCCACCAGAATCTTATCACATCTGATACTGTTCAGAACCCTAAAATCAATAAATTGAGGGATAAATGGTGATAACCTGACAGAGACATCAAATCCTTGCTCCTGCAGCTTCTCAATAGCTTTAATCCGTGCAGATGGCGGACACGCCTTTTCAAATGTACGTGAAAGAGTGTCATCCGTAGAAGTCACAGATATTTGTATATGCGCCAGTTTTCTATCCATCAACCGGATATATATGTCATCTGCTACCATTGAGGACTTTGTCACGATAAGGTAATGTACCCCTTGTCGGTTCAGGTTCTGAATTGCTTTATAGGTTTCCCTGTAAACAGCCTCACAAGGTTGGAAACAGTCAGTCATTCCACCCAAACGCACAACTGTTCCCCGCTCTAATTTGCAGATCTTCCTCCCCACTTTGTCCGTCCGGGAAACAGATGGATTATCAGGATGCCATAGTCCCCTGAAATTAAGGAGTGACTTTGCATAACAATAAGAACAGTCGTGAAAGCATCCACAGCCGTAGAGGTCTAAACGTGTCGGGTAATTGCATTTATTTCCTTCATTTCCGGAGACGGTCTTATAAAAGGACTTAAACTCTGGTGCTTTTGTGAACGTAGTCACCCATTGTGGTGCATTTACTGTATATCCGGTAGTCATACCCGCAATTTCTTCTTTCAACATGCTCATACTCTTTTAAAATGAATGTTTATAATAATAATACAAATTTGATTATCTTTGCAATGCCAATCACATAAAACAAAAATGCGAGTAGACGCAGCAAGGGTTTTTGCCCCCGGCTGTGCGTCTGCTCGCATTTTGTTAGTATGTGATTGGCGTCTTTACTAACAGGCTGGGGGCTTTTTTATAGCCTTTCCCCCACAGGCTTATATTCAATTTTGACAAATCACTGAAAATCCGTATATTTGCGCTTATAATAGTGCTTTCTTATGCGGAATCCTGAAATGACCAAAATACGTGACCGGAAGATGGTAGAAACGTTCTATCTTCTCTATGATAAAAAGCGCATCCGTTTGGAGGATGTTCTTTTGCGTATGAGTCATGACCTGTTCTTTCTTGATCAGAACTACATCTACAAACGGATTTTTTATATATCGGAGAATTTATCATATTACGAACAATTAAAAGAGGGCAAAAAGCCCGATTCAAAAAAGAACGATACAAATCAACTTAGTCTTGGTTTTTAACCGTTGCATCATAGATGATACAGCGGTTCTTCGTCTTCCGTTTTCTCCGGTAAGTCCCCATTGCTAATTTTCATTTCACGGTCTTTCATGTCGGCATGGCTTGCAAGTTCCATTGTGGTGTAATCCATGATTTCACATTCAAAGCTGATCCGGTACAGGTTTCCCGCACCCCCCGACTCTTCCCGTCCGACATGGGTACGTCGGAGCGTGCCGAAGTTCTTTCCCGATTTTCCGTGTAACATCATCCCCAGCAATGTCAACAGGTCAAGAAAGGACAACGCCTCTTCCTGCATAGCCGCACCTTCGTAGGTATCGGAAAAAGTTTCGTAAAACAGCCGGAAATCAATCTGCGTGTGAAGCCGCTGAACGAGTAACCCTTCATCCTCAATACCCAGCGTATTAAATTCAATGAATACAGCCGGGGACGAAAAGGGATGTTCTTCATCGAGAAAACTAACCTGTTCATGCCACATGTCTATATGTTCAATCCCCGGTGTATTTTCCATCCGTTCCCTTAGCTCGGAATACTCATCCGGGATAGATGCGAGGAACTCATCTTTGCTCCGTATTATTTCAACCAGTTCTTTGTAGCAGTCTGTCCAAATCATAACTATATAGATTAAATATTCGAGAATCGTTTGTCAATCTCCGATGCGATCCATGTATCGAGTTGCTTCATAAACGTAGCGGACTCACCCATATACTGACGTTTGGGGATTCTTATCCTGCTGCCTACTTTTTTAAGTGCCATACTTTTGTAAAAAGAAGCCATTGTAGACAGCCGCTCATTGGCTTTATTTTGCCGTAATTCGCCATTTTTCCTCTTTTGCATTGATCCGGTCGACTTCATGTACAAATACCAAAAATAACGTTTCATTCGCTCCGTTACGACAATGTACCCGCCTTCATTGTGGATCTTGGCATAAGCCAGCGGATCGGTCTGATAAATGATACGGTCTATTCCACGGCTGACCGCATGTATGCTGTCACGGAGCTTCCCGCTTTGTATCAATACGCCACGATCCGAACCGATTGCGAGTGACCTTTTAGCCCACGGTGTCAGTGATGTATCAAGAAACCCCTGCCTGCGAAAATTCTGCTTGAAGAAGTTCACACCCGCAACTTTCGCGTAGCGGTGCGCATCTTCTACCAGTGTGGATAATTCTTTAAAAAAATCAGGTAATTCAGTTCTTTCCATTTGCATTTCAAAATAAAATTGTATATTTGCAATGTTCGCGGCTGTAACAGGTCAAGAGCTCCCTTCAGGAGTGGTAGTTTCGGCTACTGCTCCTGAAGTTCTTTAAGAAGGTCGGTTGCTTTTCCGTCCACCACGTCTTGCCATGACACTTTCACGGCTTTTCTCTTATAAATGAACACCATCCGCTGCCCGGCATACTTTTCGCCATACAGTTTGTATATGCCGTTCAGTTTGTTTTTCAGCATTTCCGGTTCGACAGTGTCAAAAGCGCTCAAATTGAATACAGTATATTCGCACTGCTGTTTTTTCGAACTGTCAAGCCCGTGTTTTATACCGCCCAGCCCCTGAATATTTTTCAGGTCTGCCAGCTTTTCGTCAATCAAATATTCCGGGTTCTTTACCCCGTCCTCGTTGATGTGCGGGCGGATTTTTACTTTCATCTTCAGTTCCTTTGAAATTACCCGTGCGCTTTCCACATTCTTTGCCAAGTCTTTCGGATCAGCAAAGTCGCTGATCATCACTTTCGATTCCGGATCACGATGATAAGGGGCGTATATTTTATTCCGCTCCGTCTCTTTCCTGATTTTTATCAGGTCATTGTCCGGCATTGAAAAATAAGGATGTGCAACCGTGAATATCTCACCGGATTGACCTACGTTATTCGCAAAAGCATCCGGTATCGTCACAATAGGCGTAGCAGGTGTTTCCGGTTCGTCCGTTTGTTCGACATAACACCTGCACCGATATCCGTTGGGCGGGTAGTTCTGCAGCCAAAACGGATCGTTAATAGGTTTTACGACACCATCCAGTATCCTATGTGATTCTCTTACCCGTTCATCCCCGGCAGTCACATACTTCAGGTTAGGCATTATATCCGCATTCTCCTTGAATTCCTGCCATTCACTGGCGCGTCTGCCGCTTGTTTCTGCCGTTTCAAATTCCGTGCGAAGGTAATTTTCATTATAGTCTTTATGAATTGCCATTACTTTTTCCCGGAAGTCCTCATAAGAAAGTTTTTTCCCCTTATCATCATAAAGGGCATCATTCATCTCCTTAATTTCCTGATACGTCTTCGCTCCGGAGAACTTGAACAAGTTGTCACGTATCCGTTGAGGTTCTTCCGCCTGTTCCGGATCATTATAGTCGTCTTCTCCCCATCCTTCAGCCGCCTTCTTATTCAGTTCCTCGTATGTCTTTCTGAATAATTCCCCGTCAATATTCCCTGTCTTAACTTTACGTTCGTAAACCTGTTTCATCACTCTTCCGATGATACTGCTGAAATCATACTCCCCGGCTTCCATGACAGGCGACGTTACCGTTTCATCGTCCGGTTCGGTCTTTTTTTTTTGAGGGTCTGTTTGGGGCTGATTCGGCAATGTTCCTCCCTGCTGCTCACCACCGGGATTTTTCTTTTGACCAATGATCGGCAAACCTGTTTTTTTAGCAACTTCTTCATGGTCAAACTCAAAGGTATAAGCCAGCTTGTTGATTGCTTCGATGTATTCCGTGATAGACAAACTTTCCGTGTCGTCCCACTTCAGTTTCAGCCTTTCAAGCGGTTTGTATACCGGGCTGATCTTTACCAGTTTGGGAATGATAATGTAATTGAAATAAAACTGGAACAACATTTTATCATATTCGTGCCGCGATTTTTCAACACGTTCATGTACTTCTGCCGTACCTTCCCACGCACCGTTTTCAGTTGTTCCCGTCTGACCCAGCAAACGTTTACTGATCTGGTTGTCACATCGTTCCTCTAACGGTAAAAAAGCATTGGTTGTATTTCCCCCGGCTTCTTTCCCATACTCGACCGTTTCGTTTCCTTGCAGCACAGCAAAGAAATTATTCCTGAAGTCCGTCATCATTTCGAATAATTCGTCCATCCGCTTTTTATCCATTCTGTCTGAAGTAACAAAGACGGGCGGAACACCATATTTTTCGATATAATTCATCCATGCCCCCAATCCTAATTTCTTGGCAAGAATGATGACCGCCAGTTCGTTGAGCATCCCCAGCGACCACGGATTCCCGAATTGTACATAGTACGGTTCAAGCGCACCGTCTTTGTACGACCATCCAGTCTGGTCTGATTCCTCCCTGATGATGATTTGTT
Source organism: Bacteroides sp. BFG-606 (assembly GCF_024788145.1). Taxonomy (NCBI): domain Bacteria; kingdom Pseudomonadati; phylum Bacteroidota; class Bacteroidia; order Bacteroidales; family Bacteroidaceae; genus Bacteroides; species Bacteroides sp. BFG-606. Next base: position 6,421,896 of record NZ_JANUIL010000001.1, read on the forward strand.
GTTGTGGAATGTAATTTGACATGGGAATTTCTTCGACATGGCTAATTTCCAAATTATCATCAAGGTGGGAAAGATCGGCAAGCGATACCCCCTGTAACTGATGCAGAAAACAGATTCTGATAAGCTGGTGAAACCATGGACGATCCAGTAATTTTTTTGCTTCCTCATCTTCATTGTCATTATCATCCACAAGGTTATATTTTGCCTGTTGCACAGGTAAGACGCGATTGTCAATGGTCGTCTGCAAATGTTCATCGTTATATAACGACTGAAAAAAGCGGTATAATAAACCACGCCTGGGATCATCCGGATCGGTAGCTGCGGTCACTGACATGATCCAGTCGTCAATGGTCTTTTCCCGATAAACAACAGCCTGCCTTTTATACATTGTTCCTGACGTTGGCAACCCACTGCTGTCCATTCGATAATAATACTCATTGAGTATATTCTTCAGGCTCATCCGACGAATAGCCTTCTGTTGAAACCAGTTGAATATTTCTCTTAACTTCTTGTACATAACATACCTTTTAAAAGCGGTTTAAAAACTATTTAAAGAAACCATCCACCATTGCGCGTGTGCCCGTATAATATGGGATATTGCACGTTCCCGTCTTCATCCGTTACCGGGGGAATATCCTGTGGCAAAGTCATGATCCCGTCGCGCAGTTTGACAAGTATGCCGTCCGCCCAATCGTTCAAGCCCGACAAGGAATCCGGAACTTTACGGGTTGCATTCCGGCTGACAGCACGACAGGCTGTGATACATGCGACCACACGTACCAACAACCCTGTCCGGATCGGAGGATCACCAAATATTTTCCCCACGTCGTAACGACCACCGATATAGGCGCACACTTCACTTATGACAAGGTCTTCAATCCCTGCCAGTATCTCTTCTTCTTTCTCTATACTTTCGATCAGCAACCGATTCTGTATGATGGTTGTCAAATCATCCATGTTGATGTACTTCATAGTTACCAAGTGTATTTACGTTTATATCTTCCCGCTTTCCACGGTCGTGACGCGGGTTCATCCTCTGATTGTGGGGGATCAGTGTATATTTCAAGTTTCTTCACCGCCTGTTCATCGGCATCCGGACTGTCGTCATGTTCTGTCATACCCGGTTCAACCGCATACAATTGCTTTAAGCCGACAGCTATGTCAGGGTTTGACTTTAGCAGTTCATTGACATACATACGACCGTTCTGATAATACGGGTGCATGGAAAGCATACGAAGCAACTTGGTCATCGTTTTGGGAGTTTGTATTGGAACCAAATTAAGCTCCACCCCCGTTTCCGCTTCAGCTTCCTCAATGTTCCGTTTAACTTCATCATTCCAGAATTGACTCTCATATTGCCAAAAACAGATAATGCCCTTTGCCCTGAATTCAGCCTGCTTCATGCACATCCATTGTACGCAGAGTTTCATCTTTGACTGCTTTACGAATCCGTCTATCAGCCAAAAATCATTTTTATGGCGTCCCCAAATCTTACATGCGTTAAAGTCACTTGTATCTGTCCCGGCATACGCAATGTCCCAATGTGCCACGATCGCATTCATCGTGTGAAGGTCAGGGAGCTTTCCCCACTTCACCATTTCGGGCTTGAATATTTTACCCTTGACAAGCGGTACGTGGTTATATTCCGCATGTGCCGCGAGAATGCCCATGTCTTTTTCCTGCTGACGATAGAACTGGGCGGAATACATCGATTTCCACGCTGGTTCATACGTTACCGGATCATAAGCCTTCACCAGATGCCAGTCCCAGTCGGGATGCCGTTGTTTGAGAATCGTCTGTACCATCCGGGATGCAAAACGGTTGTTAGCACCTATCAGACGTCTGCGCTTTCCCGTCATGGTTGCCAGCACGTCCGCTTCGATCCAGTCCGCATAATCATCCTGCATCCGGTTGTTTTTGATGGTCTGCGGTGTCTCCAAGTCGTCAATTATCCACAGGTCAGGACGATGTGCGCCTTTACGAAGCCCGCGAACCTTCTGCTTCGCACCGAACGCCTTGCAAATAAAGCCGTTCATCGTTACGAAGTTTCCCTTTTCCCAATATCCCGGATTATACTGCTCGCCAAAGTCGTGTTTCAAAAGTTCGTTTGCCTCGAATTCCGCACGTAAATCTTCCAGCAGGTCACAAGCGCGGTCAAATGTGTCGGAAACGATACACATATAATGCGTCTCACCGTTAATCCATAACCATAGGGGAATGATCACATCGTTCCATACCGATTTTGCAAGTCCGCGTCCCCATTCGGCATATCCTTTATAAATTGGATCGTTCATCACCCTATTGGCATGAGCGATCTGAAAGTCCGCACAGTCTGCGGTCGCATAATGGGGAAGATAGGTTTCGACAAGATACTTGACATCCCGCTTCGCACGCTGTATGCGGTTCATCCGAACTGTCAGCGATTCGTCCGGATCAATCAGGTTGCCCGTGCACCGCGCACGTTTTAACTTCTCCTGATACTCCTTGAGGGCTTTGCTATCTTCGACTTTCATTATCCCAACATTTTTGCGGCTTCATAAAGGTGGTTCTCCTGAAAGTCCAGTGTTTTAAAATAAAGGTCTGCATCGTACACCTTCATCGCATCGAATATCCGGCTCATGACATCAATGTAAATAGCGAGCGTAATCCGGTTCTTTTTGTCCACCTCTTTGAGCTGGTTTCCCCATTGCGCCACACTGTTGTCAAGCGTAGCCGCCTGTTTCCGTAGTTCGAGCACCTTGTCGCTGTCACCTTCCGCAATGGCTTCGTCAATCATGCGCAGCAGCTCCAGTTTTTGGTCTGCAAGAATGTTGATAATCTGTTTCAGGTTGTCACCCTGCTTTTGCGATGAAATAACAGATGCCTGACGCTCTTTTTTCCAAAGTGCGTCATTCTCATTAATCCAGCTTGAAACAGACCTTTCCGACACGTTTATTCGTGTGGAAATCTCCTTGCACGTCATTCCTTCACGTACATAAAGGTCGTGCGCTTCCTTCTTCAATTTACGGTAGTATTCTTTGCTTGGCATATCGCTTCCTTTCGTTTACGCAGCAAAGGTCATATTTCATCATCACCTGTGGAAAACGGCTTTTCATGTTGGAACGTATTCTTTCCAAGTTGGAAAAAATACGTCCTTGTTAACACTGTTTTTTTTCCAAGATGAAAACGCTTTTTCCGTACCCGCCTTTCCTTTTCCAATTTTGCAGTATGAAATTTTAAATATCGCGAAAATGAATCTGACTGCAACAGCGGAAAACGGACGTGCCCGGATTGAACTCAAAGGCACAATATCAAAATGGAGGGAGACGGAAGCGGAATTCACTTCCAAAATTGAGCAACTGATAAGATCAGGAATCAAGGATGTGCATATCTATATCAACTCTCCCGGTGGCGAATGCTTCGAAGCCAACGAGATCGTGAACGTGATCAAGAAGTTTCCCGGCAAAATTACGGGTGAAGGCGGTGCGCTGGTAGCCAGTGCGGCAACCTACATCGCTATCAATTGCACATCGTTCTCCATGCCTGCCAACGGACTTTTCATGATCCATCAGGTCAGCGGAGGGGCATGCGGGAGAGTCGCTGATATTGAATCGGCTTTGGAGGTCATGCGCAAACTGAATGAGCACTATCTGAATGCCTTCCTGTCAAAGTGCACGGACAAGAAGAAAATCCGGGACGCCTGGGAGAAGGGCGACTACTGGATGAGCGCGCAGGAAGCGAAGGAAAACGGCTTTGTGACGGAAGTTACAGGCAAGGCAAAAGTCGATAAGGCTATGGCACAAATGATTACCAACTGCGGTTACACAGGTGAAATTGAGATTACTGACTCTATTAATAACGAAAAATCAAAAAATGACATGGATTTAACAATGTTGACTACCCGCTTCGGAATGGACGCAAGTACCACGGAAGCACAATTCATCGCACAGGTAGACGTGTGGAAGCGTAAGGCAGACCGCGTCGACATGCTCGAAAGACAGGAGGAGGCACGCAAGGAACAGGAAATCGAAAACATCCTGAACAGTGCGATCAAGGAAAAAAGAATCACAGCCGACGTTCGTGACGACTGGAAGGCGAACCTGACCAGCAATTTCGATACCGCAAAGAAGCTGCTCGACGCTATCAAGCCTGTGGAAATGCCGGAAGTTCATGCTCCCAGTCTGACGGATACCACAAACAAAAAGTTCGAAGACCTTCAAAACGATCCGGAGGCTTTGAAAAATATCATGGAGAAGAATCCGGCTGAATACGAACGTCTTTTGAATGACTACATAAAGCGTAACGGAAAATAAAATACTAACCATTTAAAAAAAAGAATATGGCACAACCAGTAGACGGTCTTTATTTGAACAAGTACGTCGATCCCCAACTGTTGATCGAACGTCGCAATTACAGGGCGGACTTCATGCAGGTCTTAGGCTCTGTTCCTGCCGGAGCTTTGGCTGCGGACGGTGTACGCAGAAACAAACTGATTAACAATGTCGGTTTTCGCGTAAACAACACGGAAGATTTCGAGCCGAAGCAAATGACCGGAAAGAATTATATCGTACCGTGGGAAATCTACGATACGGAACCCAGTTCCTGTACGGATGACGAAATCCGTTATCTCGCTTTTGACAAGCGCGCTGCTATCCGTGTGAAGCACAATGAAGCCTTTCAGGTCGGTATCCGCAACCATGTGCTGCACAAACTGGCTCCGGAGGATGATTCAAACGAAGAAATGCCTGTTATCCGGACAACGGGTGAGAAAGATATTAATGGTCGTTTGAGACTGTCTTATAAGGATCTGGTCGATTTTGCAACGCTCGCAAAGACGTGGAACCTTCCCGTTACCGATGCCCTGTACATGGTGCTTTCCCCCTGCACATGGGTGACTTGTTGCTGGATAAGGATGCGTCCAAGTACTTCTATGACCGTACTTTCTACCTTGATCCGGCAACCGGAAAACCGAAAGGCTTCATGGGTATCAAGTTCTTTGAGAATAACGACTGCCCGTTCTATAATGCGGAAACAGCCAAGAAGGTGGCGGAAGGCACAAAACCGTCTGCCGAAACGGACTTTCAGGCAAGCACGTTCTTCTATGCTCCGAATACGTATTACCACATCGAATCCGTGAAATCCCTGTATCGTCCGGAAACGACCGATACACGCAGCAAGAGTCCTACATCCGAATATCGTACCCAAACCTACGGTATTGTAGACCGTATTGAAGATTTCGGTGTTGGTGCAATTTTATCAGGTAAATCCGTATAACGAATTATTTTATGGGAAATTTTACAGGAGTAATCATCAACAAAGTTAATGGCGGGCTGGTACGGGATACCGATACCAGTGACCGCATCATCTTGCTCGTGGTCGGTGGATCGGAGATCGGAAAACTTGAATATTACAAGCCGGAAAACCTCAACGACATTACCGATTTGGAAGCACTTGGTTGGGATGATACCATTGATCTTGAAAACAAGGAACTGGTGCATTACCATACCAGCGAAGTCTTCCGCCTGTCTCCGGAACGTTCGCTGTATCTTATGCTGGTTCCGAAGTCTGAAAAAGTGTCAAGCCTGCTGACGAAGGAAGATTTCGTCAATGCGGTACGTACCATCAACGGAGTAAACACCATCGGTATCTGCTCACTGACTGCGGACGAAACAATCACAGTAGCCGTACAAGAGGCACAGAAGATGGTCAATAAATTCAGGGAAGACCACCTGTATATCGATGCGGTAATATTGGAAGGTGTCGGAAAGTATATCAATGCCATTGCCGATGCTGTCGACCTCCGGAAGTTGGATGCTGAAAACGTCTCTGTCGTGATTGCACAAGACCCGGCACGGGCGGCAAAGGATGAAGCATACCGGACACACGCTGCCGTAGGAAGCGCACTCGGAATGCTGTCTGTCCGCTATGTACATGAAAATATGGGCAGTGTTGATATTGAAAACCACCCACGGACGGCAAAGGGGACAAAGGACTATCCATTGACTGACAAACTGAACGGGCTTTGGCTGGATGCAGCCTTGAGCAATGGCAAACCCTTCTCACAGTTGAGCGTATCCGACCAGAAAAAACTGACTGACCAAGGGTATATCTTCGTCGGCAGCTTTCAAGGGTATGCCGGATTCTTTTTCAGCAATTCATGTACGTGTACGGAAGCGGACAGCGACTATGCATATATTGAATATAACGCTGTTTGGAACAAGGCGGCACGTATTATCCGCAATACCTTGTTACCGCGTGTGAGAAGTAAGGTGAAAGCTGACCCGTCAACCGGATATATCAGTAATACCACGATCAGCAGTTGGGACGCGCTTGTCAAATCCGCACTGGAAACTATGGTAACTTCGGAGGATATTGCAGACTTCGACATTTATATCAATCCCAAACAGATGGCTGTCAGCGACAAGCCTTTCAATATCAAGGTAAAACTGGTTGCAGACGGTATTGTACATGAGTTTGAGATTGACTTGGGTTTCACAAATAAAATCTGAAAATATGGCATTGTTAGGAACATTAATCAACAAGTTCGGAAAAATAGCCGGATGGAACAGCGTCAAGGTTGTCATGCTCGGTCGTCAGGTAGAGGGTATCACAGCCCTTTCCTACAAAGACAGCAAAGAGAAAGACAACATCTACGGTGCCGGTGAATTTCCTGTCGGTCGCGGTGAGGGGAATTACAAGGCTGAAGCATCGATCACCCTTCTGAAAGAAGAAGTGAACGCCTTGCAACTGACACTCGGTTCGGGAAAGCGTCTCACGGATATCGAGCCGTTCGACATTCCGGTCATGTATGAGTATAAAGGGCTTGTCATGAAGGACGTAATCCGGAACGTCGAATTCACGGACAATGGCGTGGACGTTAAACAGGGTGATAAAAGCATTGCCACACAATTCACCCTTCTTCCCAGCCATATCGACTGGAATGTGGCAATGTAGTTTAATAACCGTTTAAAAGACTTTTAAAATGAAAGAAGAAGAAATGAAAATCAAGGCTGGAAAGCCTTACGAGGAACTGACAACGGAGGAAAAGGCTTTGATTGTCGATTTCACAGAGGAAGAGCATACGGAACTGAAACTGAAATACGGAAAACGCCTGAAGCATGTCACCGTACAGGTGGACGAGGATGAACGTTACGACTACCTGATCGTCCGCCCGAAAAAAAACATCCTGCTGGCTATGGCAAAGAAAAAGGATGATCTTGAAGAAGCAAATGACATCCTGATCCGGAACTGCGTGGCGGCTGGCAATATGGAGGCGTTGGAAGATTCTACCGTCTATACTTCAGTCCTGACCGCCATCGGACAACTGATTGCCGGACAGGCGGCTTTTATCAGCAAAGCATAGAGGAATATTCATCAGCGTTCGGTCTTGTCGAGGGAATAGATGCCATCCTGAAAAAAGTATATGGCTTCGACATCCCGGACAAACTGGACGAAGATGAATGGCTCCGGCTCTATGCCGAATACCGCATGTTGCGGAAAACGGAGTTGGAAGAATTTGAAATAGTAATGCACAATGCATTCGCTAAAGTTGTAAACCGATTATTCTCAAAAGACAATGCAAGTGACTCAATGGATATTGGAACTGGTTGACAGGATCACGTCTCCGCTACATGCGGCAACCGATGCAGCCGAAGAAGCTACACGGGTAATCGACGACACGGAGGAAGTGGTTGAACGTCTTGGGGAGACATCGGGAAAAACAGCCGGAAAACTGGAAGGGCTGGGAAAGGGAATGTTCTTTCTCAACCAGCTGAAGGAAGGTGTTGACAATATCCGTGATTCCTTTAACGACGCCATCGAACCGGGCGTCCGGTTTGAAACTGCCGTTGCCGAAATGTCCGGTATCACCAACATGGAGGGGAAGGAACTGGACGTTCTCGCCACCAAAGCCCGTAACACGGCAAAAGCGTTCGGTGTCGATGCGTCAAATGCTATGGTCGTTTATAAGGACTTGCTTTCAAAGATTACTCCGGAACTGAAAAAAGCACCGGACGCGCTCGAAATCATGTCGAATAATGTAATGACACTTAGTAAAACGATGCAAAATGACGTCCCCGGAGCGTCTGCAGCCATGTCCACCGCCATGAACCAGTATAAGGTTTCCCTCGATGATCCGATGAAAGCCGCACAAACTATGACGGACTATATGAACATCATGGCGGCAGGAACTGTCGAAGGGTCTGCCGAAATCAGGGAGGTCGCGGAAGCATTGAAACAAACGGGTAGTGTTGCAAAAACATTCGGGGTTGAATTTGCCGAAACAAACTCCCTGATCCAGTTGCTTGACAAATCGGGGAAAAAGGGTTCAGAAGGCGGTATCGCTTTGCGTAACACGATAGTCAAATTGCAGGCTCCGACTACGGACGCGATCAAGCAACTGAAAGCTGCCGGGGTCAATATAAAAACGATGCAAAACCAGTCCCTTTCACTGACTGACCGACTGCGTGCCCTGACTCCGGTCATGCACAACGCTACAATCATGTCCGCGTTGTTCGGAAGTGAAAACCTTGCTTCAGCGATGGCTTTGATTGAGGGTGTAGACCAAATTGACACATGGACGGAAGCGATACAGGGTTCTACTTCTGCGGTCGACATGGCAAATAAACAAATGGATACTTATGCCGAAAAGCAGAAACGTATGCAAGCGTTTATCGACGACCTGAAGATCAGTTTCTTTGAATTTGTAGAACCGATTGCCCCTGCCATTGAAGTTGTGGGAATCTTTGTAGGCGCGCTTGTCACGCTCGGAACTGTCGCATGGTCTATTTCGCAGATCATGTCACTTGGAATAACAAAGATTGCCGGGGTTTGGGTTGCGTCGATGGCTAAAATGGCATTGTCTACAATCGTGGGTAGCCGGCTGATTTCCGTCGCTATCATGGGTATCCCTGTCATCGGCTGGATCGTTGCAATCATAACGGCTGTCATCGCTTTCGTGGCTTTCCTTTATAACAAGTTTGAAGGAGTCCGTGTGTTCCTGTTCGGGCTGTGGGAAGTCCTTAAAACGGGCTTTCTTTCCTTTTTCAAGACGATTCATACCATCCAAATGGGAATCATTGAAATTCTGAATCCGGTTAACTGGTTCAGGGATGACTGGAGCATTGACGACGTATTTGAACGGGTAAAGAAAGAAGTGTTTGACAACGCTGTGGCAGTCGGTCGGGCATGGGAAGAAGGCAAGGAAAAGGGACGGGAAAGCTGGCGGAACAAGGACAAAGTCCCCGGACTTGACAAGTTCCAGCTGGACACCGCACCAGCGGCAGTCAACAAACCGACCACCGTCACAACCTCAACCGGGGGGACTTCCGGGAAAGACGTGGGACTTGGTGGAAAAGGTGGAAGCAGCGTGAGGAATATCACCATGAACGTGACATTCAACAATCATTTCAGGGTTGCGGCAGGTGCGGACATGCGCGATGTTGCGGATAAGGTCAAACGGGAAATTTTAGCGGTGATAACCGATACAGTACCAGCAATAGGATAAAGTTATGACAGGAAATACAGCGTTAAATATTGGTGCATTGTTCACGGAGGTCTTCGGGATTTCATCCCCGATTTATCTTCCGTGGGGACGAACCCTGCAGGATTACGATCCGGGGAAATACATCGGAGTGACAACGATTCCGGATGCCGAAGCCGAAGCATACAGCTGGATGGGGACTCCGGTCATCGGGACGTTTACCCTTGACGGTAACAAGCAATACAGCACCTATAATCCGGACGGGTCACGCGGCACGATGAATATGGCTAGTTTTCCGATGCCGTATGCAACGATCGTGGACTTTTCGCGCTCGATGAACTGTTCAAAAACGAAGGTATTGGGTGTTCACGGAACTGTAAAGGAAGTCTACGGGCTCGACGACTGGAAAATCAATATCCGGGGATTCTGCATAGCAGACAAAAGCCGGGAAGGTTATAAGACGGTTGCCGAACAAGTGAACGCGCTCTGCAAGTTCCGCAAAGTGACGGAAGCGGTCGGAGTTACGGGAAGCATCTTCAACAACAAGGAAATTTACTCCATTGTCATTGATAACATTTCGTTCAATCCGATTCAGGGAAACAGCAGCGTAGTTCCGTTCACGATAGAAGCAACGAGTGATAACCCTTATGAACTGACACTATGAGCTATATGATGTGCAGCCGGATCACATTCCCGGCAAACAAGAGACGCGAGGAACTGGTCATCTATACGATTTCGTCGGTTCACATCGAAAGTTCATGGAAGATGCTGACAGACTCTGCAGAAATAGTCCTTCCCAGGCGTATCAAATACTTTGCCGGAAAAGACCTGAAGGAACTGCTGTCTGCCGGGGATCAGGTGAAGATTGAACTCGGATATGATTCCAACCTGTACACGGAATTTGAAGGATATATATCGCTGATCGGCTGGGGTGTTCCAGTGACGATCCGGTGCGAGGACGAAATGTATAACCTGAAAAGAAAAACAGTGTCCTATTCCGCAAAGAATGTCACACTGAAGAAACTGCTTGCAGACGTTGCCAAAGGCTATGAGGTGAAGACGAACTATGATGCTGAACTTGGTGCGGTACGGTATTCTTCCAGAACGGTCGCGGAAATCCTGAATGACATCCGGAAGAAAACCAACCTCCACTGCTATTTCATCGGCAAAGTCCTGTATTGCGGAAATGTCTATTCCGAAAAGGTCGACACCGAAAAGGTGAAAATCGTACTGGAAAAAAATGCCGTCAGTCAGAACCTGAACGAAACCAACGGTGAGTTTCAGGTCAAGGTTGTCAGCATCGGTGCTGGCGGCAAGAAACTGGAAGCAAAAGCCGGAACGGAAGGAAGTGAGGTCTATAACCTGACTTACAATGAAAAAGGAAAGTCCGTCAAGGTCGAAGACCTGAAGAAGTTCGCCAGAGATTTCTACGAAAGCCTTAAAAAGCAGAAGTACCGCGGGGGCGTCGAACTGTTCGGGATACCTGTCGTCCGCCACGGTATAACGATTGACCTGAAGAGTGAAATAACTCCGGAAATGAACGGATACTATTACGTTGAGAAGGTGACAAAGGATTTCAGTGACGATGCTACATACAGGCAAAAATTAGAGTTGGGAGGACGTGCGGAATGACTACGGATGAACAGTTACGTGATGCGCTTGAAAAATGGCGCGAAGGGGCTAGACAGGCGCAATTGCGCTGGGTAACGGTAGACAAGGTTGATAAAGAAAACAAGGCAATGGATGTGACCGGGGTCATTGACCAGCTTGAATATTATGATGTCCAGTTGGGAATGGGTGCATTATGCATCTATCCGAAACCGGGAACAACTTGTCTGGTCGGAATCATCGAGGGACAGGAGACTGACGCCTTCCTGATTTCTGCTGATGAGGTGGACGAAATTGTGCTGAATGGCGGGACATTGGGCGGACTGGTAAAAGTCGGGGAACTGACGGAACGGCTGAACCTGATTGAAAAGGACATCAATTCATTGAAGCAGAAATTGTCAGGATGGACACCTGTACCGAACGACGGGGGATCGGCTTTGAAAACGGCATTGTCTTCCTACATTTCGGAATCACTAAAAGAGACACAGGTCAGGGACATTGAAAACGAAAGGGTGAAGCAATGAAAGGACTATTACTCGACAAGGATGGTGATATCAGAATTGTCCCCCATAAGGGAAAAGACGGGCTGACCGGGTTCGTAATCGGTGACACTCTGATTCAAAATGCGGCAATCGTGCTTGAGCTGAATCAGGGTGAGTTGAAAGAAGACCCGGTGCTGGGTGCGAACCTGATCCGGTATATCCGTTCACAGGCTGATAAAAGAGCCATTGAGAAACAAATGAAAATCCACCTGAAACGCGCGGGCATTGACTATTCGGAGCTGGTGGATAAAATAAATATTGAAATTACTAACGATTAAAATGATTGAAAATGAAAGCAAGTAACGATCTGATTAAAAAGTTCGGAGTAGACAAAATCATTCACGGACTGATTGGGATGCTCATTTTAGCCGTGTGCGTGGTAGCATCTGTTTTCCTGTTTGGGGTGAGCTTCCCTAGCGTATTGGGCGGCATGGTTTTGGGAACTGTATCCGCATGGCTGGCTGGTAAATGGAAGGAATCGAAAGACGATGTTCCGGATATGGCAGACATCCGGGCGACGGTACGCGGGGCATTGTTGGCGGATGTGGTCATATTACTGGTATGGATAGTTTTCCGACTGATTCTATAACCTGTATGTATCATGAAAAGACTACACGTACAGTTATGGATCGCAGTTTTCCTGTCCGTATCCGGAATGATCCTGCTGTTTTGCGGATTTTGGGTAGTACCTACGGGACAGATTGACAACTCGGTTTTAGTCGCCTATGGCGAAGTTTCGACTTTTGCAGGCGCACTCTTCGGAGTTGATTACAGGTATAAATGCAAGTATAAGAAATACATTCAAGGAGAAGACGAAACAGAAAATAAGGAGGAAAAGAAAGATGAATAAACCTACATACATTATCATTCATTGTTCTGCAACACGCGAGGACAAAGATTTCACAGAGAAGCAAATTAATGATTCACACGTAGCCCGTGGCTTTGGAAAATGGGGATACCACTATTATATCCGGAAAGACGGTCGCGTGATTCCCATGCGTGCGGAAAACGAAATCGGGGCACATGATAACTTTATCGTTCCCGGTGAGAAAACCAGTTATAACCGATGTTCAATCGGTATCTGCTATGAGGGCGGACTGGATAAGAACGGCAAGGCAAAGGATACCCGGACGGACGCACAGAAGAAAGCGATGCGCGAGCTCGTTCAGGACATCTGCCACCGCCACGACATTATTGATATCCTCGGGCATCGAGATACCAGTCCGGACAAGAACGGGAACGGCATCGTCGAAAAATGCGAGTGGATGAAAGAATGTCCCTGCTTCGACGTAAAGAGTGAATTTACCTCATTTTTACCACCTGTAATCGTTCGACCGTAATGAAAAAGATACTCGTTTTTTTACTCACAATCGTGGTGCTGTCCGTCTGTTCCTGCCGATCGTCCAAAACGGACACGACCGTCCATCAGGATAACACGGAACAGAAGCAGACGGAACAGGAAGAAGTTTCTACAGACAAAGCGCAGGTCAGCGTAAACAAGAATGTTGAGCGAATGATCGAGATGATGCAGCAAATGGAATTCAACTGGCAGAAGACGAACTATTCGCCACCGGATTCGACCGGGAAACAATACCCGACCTCCACGGAGACAGCGACAGGAACGTCTACCAGACAGGAGAAAGAAACCTATAATGAACAACTTCAGGTACAAATACAGGAAATTCAGGAAACCCTGCTGACATTGAAGGAGCAACTGGAAAAACAGGAGAGGAATGATACAAAGGTCGTTGAAAAGGTCGCGTACATTCCTCCGTGGGCAAAAGCCGTAATAGCAGCCTTTTTTATTGCATTTGTATTTTTTATTTATAAAAATGTAAGATGAAAACTGTAGTACAAGCCGGACAAACCCTGCTGGACATAGCCGTGCAGGAATATGGTACAATCGAAGCGGCTTTCATGCTTGCCAGGACGAACGATATGGGCATAACGGACACCCTACAAGCCGGACAGGAAATCGAAACCCCGGAAAAGGTCTATAACAGTGAACTGGCTGATTACTGCCAGCGGAACTCCGTTTGTCCGGCTACTTCTGAAACCGCCTCAAATGCGGTACGATTGAGAATTTTCACCGAACAGTTTACCGAACAATTTAAGTAATGGCTAGAACAATCGCAGAAATAAAGAAAGAAATGACGGATGCCTATATGTCAAACAGCATTATCCGTGACCTGTATGGCATCACGGGTGATGCCGACTTTGATTCGGTGTTTTCCCCCGTATCAATAGAAAGTACCCTGTTTTACATTTTTGCGGCAACAGCGCACGTCATAGAGCAAATGTTTGACCAGTTCAAATCGGACGTGGAGGAACGGATTGACGCCAATATCATACCGACCGTGCGATGGTATCATAGCAGTGCGCTGGCTTTCCAGTATGGTGATCCGCTGGTCTATGATCCGGAGAAATACCAGTTCCGGTATTCCGTTATCGACAAAACCAAACAGCTTGTCAAGTATGTGGCAGTCAAAGATCGCGGAGGAAGTATTCAGATACTCGTGTCCGGAGATGAGGGGGGGACTTCCTTGTCCTTTGACCGGGGACGTTCTGACGGCATTTAAAAGCTATATGAATTCGATCAAGATTGCCGGGGTAATCTTGTCGATACAGTCAATTCCGGCAGATGACATCCGTATCAACGCGACCATAGAAGTCGATCCTATGGTTATCAACGCTTCCGGTATCCGCCTGACGGATGGTAGTAAACCAGTACTTGCCGCCATCAACGATTATCTGAAAGGTATCGAGTATGGCGGTAAATTCAATAAGACAAAACTTGTTGACGCGATACAGAGGGTTGAAGGCGTACTGGACGTCGAACTTGGAGAATGTGCCGCAAAAGCGGCATCCGCTACGGAATATAACGTAATTAAAAATAATAACTATACGGCTGTAGCCGGGTGCTTCATCCTGAACAGCCTTGAAACCTCCCTGACTTATGTGGTATGATTTTGACATTATCAAATACGCGCAGTATGTGCTTCGTCCGTCATTGAGGAAAAGGAAGATATTTGCAATCATATCCATCTTCCTTCTCCCTTTAATCTTCATTTACACCCTGTTTAAAAGCTACCGTAAACAGGCTATCAACAAGCTGAATATAAACGGTCAGGTGATATATATCGAGAAAGTGCTGAACGACAGGTTTTTCTTGAAAAACAGGGAAATATACATCACTGATATTGCGGGAAAAGAATCGTACCTGTATCACCGCAGGGAAGAGCAAATCCCGTCCTACCTGTATAAACGGGGTGAAGGAGTGGGAAAGAAACACATCCAGCAGCGCGGTGAAGGGAACTATTCGGGAAATTACATGGTGAACATACCGTCGTTCCTGTCAACGTATGAGAATGAGATTAAAAACTTGATTGACTATTATAAACCAGCCGGACGAACCTACGTCCTTAAAATATACGAATATGAATAAACTGTTATTTAAAGAAGGCGGACAGCCATTTTATTTGGATGATTTGGAATTTATGCAAGAATCCACAGCAGACGTATTGAAAGCCATTTGTTCCGGGATGAAACTGGGAGAGAAACATATTCTGTTAAGCGATCCGGTCAGCACGGAAATCCTTGGTTCCAATACAGTGTATACTATTGTCGGAAATGGATATATCGTGATAGGTGATGAAGTTTATCCGATAAAACCGGATATTCTTACTGTGCCTACATCACAACCAGTATACTGGGTGGTTGTTCAGGAAAAATTTCAAAATGAAATATTTGCGGACAATTCCGAAGCGCAAGTATATGAGCGCAGGTATGTAAAACTGTCAACAACATATACAAAGTCAGATATGTATGTAGGCAGAAATGATGTAGTAACATTCAGGAACAAAATATTGGCTATTGTCACAGATTATTTGGACAAGACCATAATAGAAAAGGACATGAAAGCCCAGTTATCCCTAAGTGAAGTCGTTTCCGGAAAAGCAGAAATCATATACCGGGCAAAACAGACGGGCAATGAAACTGTCTATTTTAATATCTTGGCTGCTGCCAATACAGGAACTTCCATGATAGCTCCTGAAGTGAACGGCAAACGGAGATTATGTACATTTGATTCGTCTGTAAAGAATATTTCCGGAGTGTTCAGTCTATCGATGTCGTATGCAGATTCATGGGATAATCCACAATCAATGATTGTTCAACTCACATTCGATAACGGCAACTGTTATATAGCTTCAGCAGATGGCAGCCCACTTGTCCAAATGCCTGCAAGTACTATTTTAATCGAGGATACATTAAAGATTTAACTGATAATGGCAACAATATACGAATTAAAAAGACGGGCACAGGAACTTTCGGCAAAGAAAGATTCCTTATCCATATCACCTGAAGAAGTGGGCGGCTTGATTGATGAAACGCTGGATGTCATCAACGAAGCGGAGAAAAACCAGATCGGGTTGGGGATTCGTAACACATACACCACCGTCGCGGAGATGAACGCGGACAGTACTTCCCCGGTCGGTTCTGACGGAAAGCCGTTGAAATTCGGTCAGATCGTGACGGTGTATGACGAGAATACCCCCGATGCAGTCGACAATGGTAACATCTACGCCTTTCAAAATCCGGGGTGGAAACTTGTCTCAACGACAGGCAACCTTTCCGTATATGCAAAAAAAGAAGATGTAGAAACGGCAAAGAATACGGCTGATGCTGCACAAAAGAAAGCCAACGAAGCTGCGGAATCCGCTAAAAAAGCGAATGAAAATATCGGAAAGCTGTCCGATAATATCGGCACGGAATCGGAAAGCGAAGACGGGACAGTATGGGGTAAACTTAAAAGCCTTTCTGACGATGCCGACAGCACATCACAGGACGTGTCTTCATTAATGGTAGATTTCGTACATCACTCAACAGAACGCTTCGACGAAATAGTAACCGACTCTTCCATTGTGTTGGAGCAGTCCAATGCGCCTACTGAAGACGGTAAAATTGTATTTCTCGCCAGTCTGGGTAAATTTGCCTGCTTCGTTGACAACAAGTATTATCCAAGCTGGAAAGGTGTTGATGCCTATATGAATACCGACCGCACACACCCGCACGAGAATAAAATATACCTGTTCGGCAACAAGACCTACATCTACTT
Organism: Bacteroides sp. BFG-606; assembly: GCF_024788145.1. NCBI lineage: Bacteria > Pseudomonadati > Bacteroidota > Bacteroidia > Bacteroidales > Bacteroidaceae > Bacteroides > Bacteroides sp. BFG-606. The sequence goes on from NZ_JANUIL010000001.1 coordinate 6,438,622, forward strand.
TGCCGGGGCTTTGCTTTCTGCCGACTCCGACGCGATACAGTTAGCCGCGTCTGCGGGACTTGGCTGCAAAAGCGGCAAAGAAATCGGCTGAAGACGCACAGGCTACCGCGTCTTCAGCATTGTCGCTGGCTAACAAAGCCCTGTCCGTTATCAATGTCAACGAAATATGTGGCGGCTCTGTCTATTCCTTGTCCGCAGCCATTGCCGCAATTACGGAAAGGGAGAATGCGGATAATGTCACTTACCGCAAACCGGGTATCGTATTGACTTATAAAATTGCTGAAGGTGAATGGGAATCCAAACAGTTTGCCGGATCATCCCTTGAAGGCTTTGCCACAGAAGCGAACTGGACGGACTTCGGTGGTGCTGGTGGCGACATGACGGGCAAAGGCGCAGTGCTGCTGGTCGATGAAATTGCGCCATTATCAAACGGATACTATATTCTTCAAACGGCTATCGATGCCCTGACAGCTTACGAGACGGCAAATGAAACGGAATGCATCAAACCCGGTGTGGTTATCATCTACCGCACCGGAAAGGAAACATTCGAGTCCAAACAGTTGTGCGCGTCCCGTGCCGATTATAATGACTTGGCGGCATGGAACGACTTCGGTTCTGCCGCTGGGGGAACAGTCGAAACCGATTCCGAAATCATCAAGGACAGCGTGAACCCGGTAGCAGGTGGTGCGGTCTATGATGCCATGCCCGTCGACGTGGATGGCGAACAGGCGGAAGACGGAACGGTGCGTGTGTACATGAAGGACGCGGAAGGGTTTCCGCTGGGCGACGGTTTCACCTTTGCAGTCGGAACTGGTGGCGGTGGGGGCGTTGCCGGGACAATCGTGTATATCTATCCGCAAAAGACCTCCCTGTATGCCGCACTCGGAACTGACGACCTGACAATCAGGCTTGCGATCCTGTCACGTACCGGATCGGGTGAAATGGTTTCATACAACAATATCGAAACCCTGCAACTGAAAGACAAGTCAACGGGGGAAACGCTTGAAACGTTCAACGTGAACCGGGAAAGTTCCCCGTCAGATACGGACTACACTTTTGCGATTTCCGTTAAAAGCTATTTCAGCGAAGCGATGAACCGCAAGTTTGTGGTCGTTGCCACCGATGACGGGGGAAATACCGCGCAGAAGACAATCAGCGTCACGGCTGTAAACCTGAAACTTTCCCGTGTATGGGCTTTGTACAAAACATTGCAGGAAGGTTCGGGACTCATCACCATGACGGACGTGTTCAAACTGTCTTCCGCCAATAAGTCAACCGTTACGGCACATATCAAAATAGGCGACGAATGGAAGCTGATCTCACAAACCAGCGTGGCTTCCACACGCTCACAGGACTTGCAAATCAACGTTTCGTCTTTGGGACTGAAACATGGTGCATATACTGTCAGGATTGTCGCACAGGACGTGGAATCGGGCGTATGGTCGAACTACCAGTTCTTTGATGTGATGATTGTCAACCCGTCAAGTCTTATGCCTATCGTGGCGCTTGCGCATTCCGAAGAAACGGAAACGGCATGGTCAGTCAAGAAGTATGCAAACCTGAACATCGAAGTGGCGTGCTATGATCCCAGCCATGTCGCTACCGATGCCCATGTCGAAATACACAAGGTCGCGAAAGTTGCCAATACCTCTACCGGAGACAACAGTGAAACCGATACAGTGCTGACTACCGTATCAGTAGGACGTAACAGTACATTCAATCTGTCCACCCGTGTCGATGGCTTTACTATTGCGGACAATATCAGGAATACGTTGGGTATTTACGGGAAATGCGGTGCTGGGGAAAGCAATACGATTGAGTACTCCGTTAACAGTTCCGTCATTGACATCAATGGTGATTCCAGCTATATGATTTATTTCAATCCGGCAGACAAGGACAATTCGGATCAGGACAAGTCATGGCTGTACGGACTTTATGAAATGAAGCAGAACGGGTTCAACTATTCCACGAATGCCTTTGTCACCGACAAGAACGAAGGGAAGGCGTTCAAGGTTTCGGATGATGCCACCGCATTGTGTACTTATCGTCCCTATAACCGTACCAACATTGAGCAGACCGGATCGACTACCATCATCAAGATAAAGACGCAGAACGCTGCCGATCCTGACGCGAACGTCGTGTCATGCTGGGACGAAGCAAACCAAATCGGGTGGCGTATCACTTCAAAATGTGTGTACTTCAAAGCACTCGGAACTGAACTGATCGAACGGTATTTCAAGCCGGGCGACATCTACGAGTTTGCTTTCGTCATTGAAAAGGCAAATGCGGAAGAGGACGGCAAAGGCTATACCAAGCTATATTGTGACGGTGACCTGATTGGCGCATCCAAATATACGGCAGGACAAAGCGCGATCAAACAGTCCGAACAAATCAGCTTCTCCGGAACAGCCGGGGAACTGTATATGTACCGCTTGCTCTCCTGGGAAAAGGAAATGGCGGACGAACAGATTAACGATGAATTTGTGATCGGTAAATCTGATACGGACGAAATGATCGCTTTGAACAAAAAGAACGATATCCTAACCGACAATAAAATCGACCTGAACAAAGCACTTGAAATGTGCGACTGTCTGGTCGAAATGCCACACGGGGACTATAAACTTGAAACGCTTGACAACGTAACGGACACGTCCACCAAGATATATACAGACCTGTATCTGTTCTGCAAGGACAAAGGTATGAGTCTTATTTTCGAGAACGTGGAAACGACCAATCAGGGTACGACATCCGCCTTCTATCCAACCTATAAGAACAGGAAATACAAGCTGAAAAAGGCAATTATCCGTGCGATGTATCCGGAACGGGCTCCGCAGGCTTTGCTCGACGCGATTGTAAACAAGAAAATCATTTTGCGTGGTGAGACTATTCCATTCGACAAGGTTTGCCTGAAGGTCAACTATGCATCACCCGACAAGGTAAACACCCCGATTTCCCGTATCAATAACGATATGCAGAAGGCTTTGGGCGAGGAATATATGACCCCAGCGCAGAACGCGTACTATGCGGATGAAAACAACACGCTGGACTTGCGTACAAGTATTGACGGTAACAGTGTGCTTGTCTTCAAATCAGATACCGGAAATATCAATGACGCGTACTTTTGGTGTCGCGGTGACTGGAACATTGACAAGGGAAATCCACCGACTTTCGGCTTCAAGGATGTTCCCGGCTACAATGCCGACTGTTTGAGTTATGGCGACTTCACCGACCTTCCGGACGTGACGGAATCCTATTTCATGTCCCATGCTGACGACTACGATCAGGATACGATCTACATGCTTTCCAAATCGACGGACGCTTCGTACAAGTTCATGGAATACGTCGACGGGGCATGGAAAAACACTACCGGAACAATCTCTTTCAACGGCAGGAAAACGGTCGTTACCGGACGTGTCCTGAATCCGGTTGAATGTGTTGAAATGCTTGATTATGAAGGTATGTGCATCTTCGATGATATCGACAACTTCATGACTATGCAGTCGACGCACAGCAAGTGGGTGAAAGGCTTGTACGGTGCGGAACTGTCAACGGAAAGCCTTGTTCCCAAATGGACGATGTTCTTTGAATTCCGTACACCGGACGATGACGGCATGAACCTTGCCTATGCGCTTGGAAAGAAGACACCGTACCACTGGAAACAGTTCTGCGAATGGGTGTATTCATGTAACCCGAAGAACCGTATGGCAGGCGGCAAAATCAGTATCAACGGTGCACAGGTCAGCGATACGCTCGAAAACCGATACCGGAAGCTGGTTGAGGAAATGGACAAGTATTGCAGCGTGGCTTCTTTCCGCGCATACCTAGTCCGTATCCTGTATCATTCAGGCGTCGACCAGTTATCGAAAAACAGCATGTGGGCTTTGTACCTCTGCCCGGACGGTATTTACCGTTGGTACATGAACCACGATTATGATTCGGACAGTACGAACGGAAAGAATAATTCCGGTATCTTCAAACTTCCGTATAACGTGATGCTTGACAGCGTCATGGAGGGGGGAAAACGTATTTGCCGGACGTATGAGCGTCGTTTGGCAAGGCATGTGGCGTTATGATCAGGTCGGACTTGCAGCGACCGCGGAGAAAATCCGCACATCGCGCCTTCCGGGTGGCGAGTCCGCTTTCTCCTACGAAGCCGTTCTGCGTGAATCGGAAGAAAAAGACCACCTCTTGATCCCTGCGATCGTCGCTTGCCGTGATTCCGTGGCGAAGTATATCACCAATCCGGGCGGTCAGGCGTTCAACGTGATCTCCGGTATGGGTATCCCTTACCGCCATTACTATGTGTCTGCCCGTTATGACTTCCTTGACGCTTATTTCGGTGTCAGCACGATCCTGAAGGCGGATAATATGTGCATGTTCCGCGCCATCGGTGAGGACATCAATATCGAAGTGACCGCAAGCGAGCAATGGAAATTGTGGGCGGGCTTCAATACGCCAGCCGCACAACAGGGGGCATGGGCGGAAGAAGACGGCTCAAAGGTGACATTCCATTTCGACGGTTCAAACTCATCGAGCGCGATCTATATCATCGGTGCATCGAAGATCAAGTCTTTGGGTGATTTGAGCACTGTCAACATCGACGGTACACAGGCAAAAGACTTCACTACGTTGATCCGTGTCGAGGAACTGGTGTTCGGCAGCAAACGCGAAGGATATGCCAACAATAGCGTCACAGACCTCCCGCTTGGTGAAAAACCGTACATGAGACTCCTGAACGTTGAGAACTTCAAAAAGCTGGTATCTCTTGACCTGACCGGGGCAACACGCCTTTTGCGCCTGTTGGCATACGGCAGTTCCCTGCAGATTATCAATTTTGTAGGCGGCTGTCCGGTTCAATATGCGGAACTGCCGACCACCATGACACAGTTCAAGTTGATGAACCTCGATAAGTTGAGCTATAAGGGGCTGAACGCGGACACAGGCATCGTTGTTGAATCCATGCCGAACATCACCACACTGCGCGTGGAAAACTGCCCGCTTATCGACGTTGTAAAGATGATCCGCGACATAATCGATTCGCAGGAAGGTAATGTCGTATTCCGCCATATCCGTATCACAAACCGTGATTTCATCGGGAACGGTTCGGAAGTGCTGGAAATCCTGCAACTCGGTATCGGGGGACTGGATGAAAACGGTAATCAGGTAGAGAAGCCCGTACTTACCGGGAACTATCTGCTGGATGAAGTCATCGAGAACTCGGATATAGAAGCGATCCGGAACGGCTTCGAAGGTCTGACCGTCAGCACCATAATCGACGCTTATATCAAGATCATCGACTGGTTTAATGCGGAAGCGTATGGCGGAGAACCCTATTATCCCGAAGTCACATTGGATAATGTGGGTGAAATCATGGACTATTATAATGGTGAAACCTATGAAGAATACCTTCAACGGTTTGCGGAAGAAAATATGGATATTAACGATATAGTAAACAGCAAATAACATGAGTACAAAAGAACAGAGCGCAACCCTGCTGCGTCTCAATAAACAGGAACAGGTAAAAGCCTTGCAGGCGGTAGGCTTTGCCGACATTACGGAAAACTCGCGTGCCAGCGAGTTCCCTAACCGGATAAAGTGGGCTACCGGGTTGCTGGACATGCGGGTGGCATGTAACCGGATTTCCGATAATTCCAAATGGTATTTTACCCGTGAGGAGTGGAACTCGTTGACTCCTGCCAACAAGTTGAAGTTTATCCGTCGTGGTTTGTGTATCCGGGCACATTCGCAGTCTTTTGTCATTGCGGCACAAGAGTGTTATGCAGCTGACTTGTCTTCCAGCTTCTATTGGGGCGGTCTTGGTAAAGCGATTGACGGGCTTTCCGCAAAGATGCTGGGCAAAATGTACACCTGCTTCACCGGGAAAGAAGATACACGCCTGATCCTTGATGCCCTGAAAGGGACAAATTCGAACGGTGTGGAAGGCGCACCCGCTGCGGAAGCTGCCGTAGCCTATAAAGCCTTCACACTCGATGGCGACGGTCTGGAGGATGATACTGAATGGTTCTTGCCTTCTTCCGGACAGATGATGATCATGTATCGATACCGTGACCAAATCAATGAAATGCTGCGTGCATTTTGGAGCAGTGACAGCATGTTCCTGACGGACAAATACTACTGGACGAGCACGTACTATGATACGACAAATGCATGGACGTGCAATTTGAATACCGGGCACATGAACGTACAGAATAAAAATACAAGCCTGTTGCATGTAAGGGCAACGGCAGAAGAGTAATCCATTAAAACAGTACATATTTATGACAGACAAGAATAATGAAAGCGCATTGCTTTTGCGCATGAATAAAGAAGAACAGGTATCTGTTTTGCAGGAGATCGGTTTTACCAACGTGAACGAAAATACGCCTGCCAGTGACATTGCAAAATATATCAGATGGGCTGGCGGGCTGCTTGACCTGTCCTTTGCCACAATCCGGATCGAAGACGGTGTCAACGTGTTCTTTACTGCTGAAGAATGGAATTCCCTTAGCGCAAATAACCGTTCAAAATACCTGCGTGTAGGTGTCCGTATCCGTGCGGATCGTCGCCAGTTCGTCATAGCGAAAAGCGACTGCACTGACGATATAGGCGGGCGTACTTTCAAATGGGGGGCATACGGTACGGACATCCGTGGCGTTAAGAATTACGGGAACGGTAATCAAGGGCTTTATGAAACGGCAGACGGAAAGCAAAATACTGATGCTATCATAGAAGCCACTGCAGGAGTCAAGGATAATTCCGGTGTCGTCGGTGCACCAGCCGCAGAAGCAGCAAAGAACTATAAGGCTTGTACGCTTGAACTGGACGGACTTGAAGACAAAACCGAGTGGTATCTTCCCAGCGAAGGAGAACTCATTACCATCGCCAAATATAAGACCGAAATCAATGAGTTATTATCCTCTGTATCAGGTAATCGAAATATAATTACAACTGACTGGTATTGGAGCAGCACCGAATACGACCCCTCGGGCGCGTGGTGCGTGAACATGAGCAGCGGCAGCGTGAACGCGAGCTACAAGACTCTCGCAGGCAGGGTTCGTCCCGTTTCCGCAATAGATTCTTTATCTCTTTAACTCTTTATCTCTTAGATAGTTACGTTTAATTAGCCCCGGTAGGGGCTTTTTAAGTTTTAAAATTCTGAAAAAATGAGTGTTAATAGTTTGACAATCATTAACTTTGCGGAGCAAAAGAAAAATTTTAAAAATATCAAAAATTAACATGGGAAAAGCAGAGGACAGACCAGTCTATCAATTAATGTATCGGTTATTAATGTTGATACTTGATGCAAGAGACAAGTTTCCGAAGAATTACAGGTACGAATTCGGTACGGAACTTATGATGTCCGCCCTTCGTTGTTGCGAGTTGATCCGTTATGCAAATTCAAGCCTTCCGCGTCGAGTGGAATACCTGAACGAATTCCTTGTTAAGTTTGATACATTGAAACTCTTATTAAGGGTATGTCGAGACCGGAAACTGATCAATATTCAGACGACAGCAGACATCATTGAGATGATTACGTCGATTGAAAAGCAAATTATAGGGTGGCGTAATTTCACCGCTTCCCAGGAAAAGACAGCTTCCGTAAAGCCAGAGCCATAATCTTCACGGAGTTTATGGGAGAGCAATCTAATTTATCTATTGGGCATTCCCCCGGTGATGAACCGGGAAAGACTAAGACAGTGAATGCTGAATCCTCGAACGCGTGGTACGTGAACATGAACAACGGCAACGTGAACACGAACAACAAGACTAACGCAGGCAGGGTTCGTCCCGTTTCCGCAACAGATAAACCGATCTATGACATACCCTTATCTTCCATCGTGCATGCATTTGACGTCTGTTGCAAGAATAAACGCAATACAGATGACTGCATAGAGTTTTCGTTTGAATATGACACGGATTTGGTTGCCGTGTGGGATGCTATCAGATACGGTCGCTACGAACCTGATTATTCAAAATGCTTCATACGGAAAAAGCCCGTTCTTCGTGAAATTTTTGCTTCCGCTTATGTTGATCGTGTAATACAACATTGGGCTGATCTACGCCTTGATCCTATTTTGGAAGAGCGTTTTCAGGCACAGGGAAATGTTTCAAAAAATTGCCGTATTGGTGAAGGAGCACTTTCGGCTGTTATCTATCTGAATGGGATGATCATGGAAGTCAGTGAAAATTATACGAAAGACGCATACATTTTCAAGGGTGATTTCAAAAGCTTTTTTATGTCAATGTCCAAATCCCTGTTATGGGAAATGATCGACCTGTTTATCCGGGATAACTATAAAGGCGACGATATAGAGTGTTTATTATATATATTGCGCACTGTTATCTTTCACCAGCCACAGTATAAATGTTATAGGAAATCACCGTTACATTTATGGGATGAGTTGCCTCATGATAAAAGTTTGTTTCATGCTGATCCGGATCATGGTTTTGCCCCCGGCAGTCTTCATGCGCAGAAATTCGCAAATTTTATCGGTTCTTGTTTTGATTACTATGTTTCCGAAATACTGGGAATCAAGCATTATGTGCGTTTTGTGGATGATTTCGCCTTTGTAATGCGTAATAAAGAAGATATTCTAAATACTGTTCCTTTGCTTGACAGTTACCTGAAAGAGCAGCTGCTTCTTAAATTACATCCTAAAAAAATATATATACAGCATCATTCTAAGGGAGTTTTGTTTGTAGGGGCATTCATTTTGCCCGGTCGAATTTATATTTCAAACCGTGTTGTCGGTAATTTATACGATGTAATCAGCAAATATAATAAAATAGCGGAGGAAGGCTTTGCGGAAGCACACGCGGACAAATTTGTTGCCACCCTGAATTCCTACTATGGATTAATGAGGCATTTCAATACGTACAATCTAAGACGGAAAGTGGCGAAACGTATTAATCCTGCATGGTGGGAATATTTTTATGTTCAGGGACATTGGGAGGTTTTTGTGTTGAAGAACGAATATAATTTTAAGAAACAATTAAAAAAACAAATAAGAAAAGGCAATGCGAAAAAATATCTTACCCCGGAAATTGGCTAAGCCGATCGAACAATTATCCGATGGAACATGGATAATACGATATGCAATACAATCCATTGACAGAACCGATAACGAAGGAAACGAACTGGTGACATTTGCCAGTTCCATATTCCTTGAAAAACCAACGTTGGAAATGATAAAGAAAAGTATTCATAGATATGCAATGAGCGTTCTTGATGATGAGGATGTTCTTCCGCTTGTTGCCAATCCTGATTTATCAGTTTACATGATCATAGATTAAAATTAAAGCCTGTTTAAACGATGATTAAACAGGCTTTAATTTTGCACCAAAAATCACATTTTGTTTTATGTTAATATGTGTTTTAATGACACATTTTGTTTTTCGGTCGGGAATTTTTTGATTTGGCGATTGTACACGGTTGCCAAAAGACATATATAAGAAATCATATTTTTCATAAGAATTTATATTTCTGAATCTAATTAATTAAAGTTCAATCCGTCATTCCAACCGGGATTCTGTGTTATCACACCATTGGACAAAGTACGTTCGCTGATAGGAACAGGGTACAAATAATCTCTGTCTTCATTCCATTTCTTGGTAATCAGACTATGACAGATGATATAACCACTTTCACCATTCGACAAGCGAATCTGCTCGCCAATCTCTAAATATAAAGGTACATTTCCGGCAGGTTTTGTTCCTACGTAGAAACAGACATCATCCGTACCGTCTTTATCTAAATCGTAAGTACCGGGCCCGGGAACATAGATTCCCAGCAGATCGTTCTCAAATAGTTTACCTTCTTTCCAACGCATGATGTCGTAATAACGGAAACCCTCCATTGCCAGTTCTATGGTTCGTTCGCGACGGATTTCAAGGATTACTCCCTGATTGGCTCCTTTCACATTCGGATAACCTGTGGCAGCACTCATCAAATACGGGTCGGGTTTTGAATTTGCCAGTTCCATATCCAGGTTAGTCATTCCTACCCTGTCTCTAAGTAATTTAATAGATTTATTGATGTCAGCTTGCTTCAAAGTGCCCAGTTCGGCTTTTGCTTCTGCAAAATTCAGATACACCTCTGCCGTGCGGAACAGGGGAATATCGTTGCACGATTTATTATATTCATCGTAGTTAGCCGTCATCGAATATTTTATCAGGTGATATCCGGTCATGGTATAAGCCAGGTTCGGGGCTTCTTTCTTTGTACTTCCAATTCTCGTATATCCAGGGGTACGGATGGTTTGTGCCAGTCGTGGATCCCGATTCTGACATTCCTGATCGAATGTCATCGTTTCATAACCGGCTTTATCCGTGAAACGGCTTCCGTCCGCCATCAGATAAGAATTCACTATCTTCTTGTTCATTCCCGGACGTCCCATTGTGGTGGAGTTCTCATAATTCTGCACATTATGAAGCACAGAAAGAGAAGCTTCATAGTCACGGCCGAAAATCACTTCATCCGCTTGTAGATTTATGGAAGCGAATAAATCCCTGTAAGGTGTGCTGCCCGATTTATAGAGTGTATATCCGCTTTCGTTCATAAAGGTTTCAGAAGCCGAGACACAGGCATTCAGGTATTTTTCATAATCCTCCAGTCCATGATATTTGCGGAAAGTACCCTCAAACAGGCAGACACGGGATTTCAGGGCCAATGCCGTCCACCGGGTCAGTACATACGCATTCTTCGTTTTCGGAAGATTGGCTATCGCAAAATCCAGGTCCTCCAGCATTTTCTGCATGACAAATTCACGTGAGTCCCGGGCTTTATACAATTCGGGATCATCCGAGTCGAGTGCTTTGTCATACCAGGGAATATCGCCGTATCTCTTCACCTTCTCAAAGTAGAAATAAGCTCTGAAAAAACGGGCAACACCATCGTAACGGTTACGGGCATTCACTTCCGTGCAGTTATGGGAATACTGCAGATAGAAATTAATATCGCGAAGTGCCGTAAAATTCCAACCGTTTCCTTCATCGGGTATGATGCGCTGTCCGGACATTTCGAGCATCAAGTCGGACTTGACAATCAAATCGGACGACTCGGAATAAATATCGACAGCGGACGGAACCAGATTGTTATAAAACTGATTCGTAAATAATCGCAACTCATCTTCAGTCTTGAAATATACATCCGGATACAGGCGGTCTTTTGGTGTCTTATCCAACCAATCGTCGCAAGACACGAAAGATATCGCCAATGCGAACAACCAAGATACTATATAAACAGGTTTCATAATTCAAATATTAGTTAGTTTAAAAAGTTACGTTCACTCCAAAAGAATAGGTCTTTGACCAAGGGTACAACTTTGCGTTACCATTTGCCGATTGGATGGAATTTTCTGCCGATGCTTGTTCCGGATCAATGTAGTCACTCTTTAGCGGAGAGAAGGTAAACAGATTCTCACCACTGAAATAGATATGCAGGCGCTCTATCTTTACCTTCTTCATCCATACGGCGGGAATCGTATAGCCTACTGTGATATTCTTCACTCTGCAATAAGCCAGATTCTGCAAATAACGATCATTCACCACTCCCAAAGAACGGTTGTTGCCGAGGGCAAGATACCCTATCGGGCGCGGGAAATAGGCATCGGGATTTTCCGGACTCCATACCTGACTCAAGAAATCGCGTGGAATGAACGATGAATACGGACGAGCGTATGGTCCCCAAAAGAATACAGAATTAGTGCCCGGATACCAGTCTTGATGTCCTACTCCCTGAAGATAGATGGAGAAATCGAATCCATACCAGTCGAAACCACCTTGAATACTGTATGTATAGCGCGGTAATGAGTTTCCGATTATTTTGCGGTCGCCCGGATCATCTGCCGTGTTCGAGCCGGAAGATATTGTATGGTCGCCATCCAAATCAACAAATTTCATATCACCGGCGTGAAGTCCCGGATTCACCTGCGCTGTATTGATAACGAAGTTAACTGCTGTTTGGTCGACATTATAGTTTGCCGCTTCTTCGTCTGTTCTGAAAAGTCCGTCCACTACATATCCCCAGATATCTCCCAATTTCTGACCTACATAATAATCACTCAATATCTTGGAAGGATTATCGAATTTGGTTATTTTCGATGTATTATCTGCCAAACCTACGGACAGGTTATAACGGAAAGGTTTGTTTGCCAGTTTGAAAGCATCATTCCAAGTCAGCATCAATTCCCAGCCTTTGGTACGCAAGTTGGCTGCATTTTGCTTGGGCTCGTTGGCTCCATAAGCACCGGGAAGTTTTTTACCGGAAGTTTGCATACCTTTAGTATCACGAACATAGGCATCGGCAGTCAGGTTCAGGCGGTTGTTCAGGAATCCGAGATCCAGTCCTACGTTCCAAGTCGAAACGGTTTCCCAGGTCAGGTCAGCGGAGTTCGGGTCGGAGACACTTGCATAAGAGCCTTTCTTCTGATCGCCAAAGATATAATTCATTGTACCGTTGGTATTAATGGTTTGGATATAATCGTAATATCCTACCTGCTGATTTCCTAACGAACCGTATGAGAGACGCAATTTCACATTATCAATATTCTTCTTTAAATTCCCGAAAAACGGTTCTTCACTTATTCTCCATCCTACGGAAGCCGAGGGAAAGAAACCGAAACGGTGTCCGCTTCTGAAACGTGAACTTCCGTCATAACGTCCGCTTGTCTCAAATAGGTAACGACCTCCTTTATAGGAGTAATTAAGACGATAAAATGCTCCCAAAAGCGCATATTCATTCTGTCCGCCGGACATAGTCATCGCATCTCCGACTGCCAGATTTAAGTCATTCAAGTCATCGGAGAGCAAACCCTGGCGGGAGACTTTGATATCTTTCAGACGCTTGGTTTCATAATTGTAACCTGCCATGATTTTTATCTGATGGTCGGCAATATCCAGCATATAATCACCATAAACATTGAAAGCCTGATACCAATGATTGGTCTGTGTTTCCTTCAACTGATTCACACCGCTTCCGGTAGTCAGATAGGATATCTCACCCGGATATTTGGAATATGGTACATTTACTGTTCTGTTCATGGTCTGATAGTTATAGTGCAGGTAGCTGTAGTTTGCACGGACATTCAGGTTCTTCATTACATTGAAACTTGCTTCGAAAGTCGTGGAAAACTCATACCGCTGGTCTTCATTCTTATGTTTTCCATAAGCAAGGATAGCTCCCATGCCATCCAAAACAGCAGAATTGCTCAACGAAGTCAGATACACCGCACTGCCATCCGGATTAATGGGTACAAAGCTCGCCAGTGCATGATTCACCGCAGTATTGAAGTTGTTATTAATACCCGATAATCCCGGATAAGAGTAACTATTATAATGGTACTTCGTGTTATTGCTGATTGTCAGTCGTGGAGTGATCTTTGCCGAGATTTTACTTCTGAAATTATACACCTTGTATTTATCAGGATTCTGTCTGAAGATACCCGTTTGGTCAACTGTATTTCCTGATAAATAATAGTTCAACTTTTCATTTCCCCCACTGACACTGATATTGTGCTCCCACATCGGTCTGTTTTTACGATAAAGATAATTATACCAGTCGAAGTTACCGTAATAGACGTATGTATCTCTTCCGTCACGTTGGTCGGTAACCACCCAGGGACGTTCGGGATTCTCCGTTTTATCATTCCGGCGCAACCAAAGCTGGCGGTAGTCTTCTTCCGTATAGTTGGTATAAGGCTTTCCGTTATAATTGGTATAAAACAAGTCGTTGATGCCTGCCGAATAATATCCCCTGGTTTCAAAATCAGTAGAAGTCGTCTGATTGCTCCATGAATATCTTCCATCATACGAAACGGTAGTCTTGCGGGCGGAGCCTTCCTTGGTAGTCACGAGGATAACACCATAAGAAGCACGAGCCCCGTAAATAGCGGCCGAAGATGCATCTTTTAATACGGAAATGGAAGCGATGTCATTCGGATTCAAGCGGTCGATATCCCCTTCTATTCCGTCAATCAGCACTAATGGCGATGCATTGCCACTGATAGAATTCACACCACGGATATTGATAGTTGCCGAAGCTCCCGGATACCCAGACCCAAAAGTTACATTCATATTGGGCACAGTCCCTTGCAACATCTGTGAGGCTCTCGGCACGGGTCTGTCTTCCATCGCTTTACTGTCTACTACTGCAACAGCTCCCGTCAGGTTTATTTTCTTTTGAGTACCGTAGCCTACCACCACCACTTCTTCCAGCGTAGCCGTATCCTCCCGGAGTATTACTCTCGAAGATTTCTGCAAGTCGGAGACTTTAATTTCTTTCTTCTCAAATCCGATATAGGACACAACGACTAGGGCATTGGCCGGAACCGAGGACAATGTAAATTCACCATCCAAATTCGTGATCGTTCCCATAGACTGTCCCATCACCTGTACACTGGCACCGATTACCGGATCACCGTTCACATCGACCACTTTCCCCGTAACCCGATGTAAAGGCTGCGATGGGACGGCAGCAGTATTGCGTGCTGTTTTCTTTGTGATGATAATCATCCGGTTTTGTAGTTTGTACTCTACATCCTTATCCAAAACAGTAGCAAGCACATTATTAACAGTTGCCTGCTGAAAGGAAGCCGTAATCTTCTTGTTTTCATTAACCTCGTCCGTTTTATAGATAATGGAGTACTTCGTCTGCCGCTCAACTTCTTTCAATACCGCCTTCAGCGGCTCATTTTTAAAGACCTTTGTAACTGTCTGCGCCCGTAGTGACTGGACACCCAAACACAACAGAATCAGGAGAAACAGTCTAAAAAATGAGTTTCTTCGGTCATTCATAATTTTATCAATTAAGTTGTTACAATTTAAAGTGATTTATATTTAAGGATATATATATTCGATTGTAGTATTTCTCTGAATCGCTTCTATAAGATAAAACAACTCATCATTCATCTGCCCAACCCCTATAAAAGCAAAAAAGCAGATTATTTCTGCTTTTTTGTATCGACTGGCTTTATTTATTCAGACCACTGGAATATCGGATAACCGTTCGTTCCTTTTTTCCAAAGATTCGGATTCCAGGCTACGATGATATTCCCCAGTTCTTCCGCTGACTTCGCCACTCCGTGAAAAGTTGTTCCCGTGGCTGATGATTCGTCTGATGCGGTAATCGTTTTTTCATTCACTTTGAGTACAATACTTTCGCAGGCGTAACAATTCTCATAATTGCCTAATGAAGCAGAGACCCCAACAATGCGTCCTACGGTTGACGAAGCATCCACTCCGGTCAAGTTACTCCATGCTGCGCTGTTCTTGATAGCAATGTCACAACTTTTGTCAATTTGTCCCAAAATACCGCCTACGCCTCCTTTAGTTGCACTGACTGCTCCGTATGCATAGCAGTTCTCAATAAATCCGCCGACACCTACTTTCCGTCCGGCAATACCGCCTGCTTTTCCGCCACTTGCCGCCTGATCGCTGACCGTTGCATTTGAATAACAGTTCTTTATATAACTTTCCTGCCCATCATAGCTATTTGCCAATACACCGGCTATTCCACCTGCCGCACCAGAACCGATCACTTCACCGGTCGTATAGCAGTTCACAATTCTTCCTGTCTTATTTCCGTTACCTTTATCTTTAAGTCCGAGATAACCGGTAATAATTCCAATCCCCTGCCGAGCAGATGATACAGAAGCATTCACAAAGCCTACATTACGACAATCACCGCACAATACTCCGAAGAAACTCGGATAATCACCGGCAGAACATTTGAAGTTCTTAATGACATGGCTGTCTCCGTCAAAATCTATTTCATAAGGAAAATCACCGGAACCATTCAACGACTGCCAGTCATCAATGCCTGCCATATCAATATCAGCACCTAACTGGAAATAAACTTTCATTCCCGATTTCAACACACTACGCATATTTCTGATCTGCGTAGCATTCATTATCATATAAGGTTTGCTGTCCGTTCCGTTTCCTTTCTCGAACAAACCACTGGCACCGTCTCCATCACCATCACTATTTCCGTCATCCGTTTCCGTTTTTTCGAACGGAACACGAGTATATGAGTCCAAAGGATTAGGGTTAGAACACGAGATTGCAACAGATGCCATCATCAACAGCATCCCAAATCTGCCTATTTGAGTAATATTCATACCTGATTTCTTTACAATTAAACATTGAGTTCTTATCTTATATATATATCCTTTTCCTTATATTCTACTTTGATAGGTATGATTTCTTTCAGTGCGTCCATTACATCTACGATTGTCTCTTTATTACGCAACGAAACACGGAACTTCATATCTCCCAATTTCTCCGACTCTAACTGAATATGCACATCGTACTGACGTGAAAGTTTCTTCACCATCTCTCCTAACGTAATGTCATCATATTCAATCCTGTCTTCCGCCCACGCCATTGCCTGACGTGCATTTACCTTCTTTCCTTTCAACTGTCCTGTTGCCAAATCCAAAGAAATAGATTCTCCTGGAGACATCCGTATCTGATCTTCTTTATAATTCAACTCTACCGCTCCTTCCAGCAAGGTGGTTGTTATATAAGAATCGTCCGAATAGGCAGATACATTAAATTTCGTACCTTTTACCACCACATCATATTCATGCGTCTTTACCGTGAATTGCTTTCCATTCTGTTTAGTCACCTCAAAATACCCCTCCCCTTCCAGCTCTACCACTCGGTCGGCTGTATTAAAATAATTCGAATATCTCAATACGGAACCTGCATTCAGCCATACAACCGTACCATCCGAAAGCTGTATCTTACTCTTATCCCCCAACGGAGCTTCGCAAACAAAGAAAGTCTTTGGCGTAAACAAGTAAATAGCCTGTTGAATACCCAACGTAGTACCAACAATCAATGCTATAACGGCAGCGATACGGGCTATCTTCCATATACCAAGTTTCGACTTTCTCAATAACGGGACAATCGCTTCCTGCGTATACATCTTATGCTTCAAAGCTTCCCATCCGGCATCTGTCTCCGAATCGGTATTCCGGTGATTCATCCATTCCCTCTCCCACTGACGGAACCTGCCATAGCCACCTTCCACCTGTTCAATAT
Organism: Bacteroides sp. BFG-606; assembly: GCF_024788145.1. Lineage (NCBI taxonomy): Bacteria > Pseudomonadati > Bacteroidota > Bacteroidia > Bacteroidales > Bacteroidaceae > Bacteroides > Bacteroides sp. BFG-606. The sequence continues at coordinate 6,455,668 of NZ_JANUIL010000001.1, forward strand.
ATTCGAACAGATTCTTTTCGTCAGCTCTTGATATGCGTCCTTCAAAATACTGAATAGCCAATTCATGGATATTTTCTTCTTGCTTCATTATATTCACTTTCTATAAGATGTAACAACCCATATTTCTTTTACCCAACCTCTGAAACAAAAAAAAGCAGAAAAAACTTTCCTGCTTCTTATTCTTTATATAACCGAAGAGTGCATTGATTATTTCTGCTCCATCATCAGCCATGCCAATATCACTATATACAGATCCACCGGATAGCGTTCGCTGAAATGCCGGGAAAAATATTGCAAAGCCCTTGCTATATGCTTTTCGACTGCTGTGGTAGATATTTGTAGTTTTTCTGCAATTTCCCTATTCTTCAATCCCCTGAAACGGCTTAACAAAAAAATCTCACGCGACCTGTCCGGCAACTGATTAAGCACAAGGGCAATCTGCTCCTGCAATTCTTTGTATAATAATTTATATTCTGCATCCTGCATAAAGTCTGCATAGTAGAGTCTTTCTTCCCCATCCACCTTTGCCAGGTATTCCACCCGGTACTTTTCAACAATCGAGCGATGTTTCAGATAATTCAGACATCCGTTGCGGACCATAGAAAAAAGAAGAGAAGTAAGTGAGAAGGCAGATAACATTTCGCGACGTTCCCAAAATCGTAAGAAACACTCTTGAATAATATCACGAACCGTTTCTTCATCTTCTATAAAACGAATAGCATACCCTCGCAAACGAGGATAATAACTTTTGAACAGAAACTCAAAAGCTGCATTATTGCCTCTTTTCAGCTCTCCCAATAATTGTTTATCATCCATGAAATCTACCATAGTTTAGAAATTTATGCGCAAAGGTACGGGGCAACAGTTAACAAAGTGATGACAATATTATGAATATTTTTTCAATAAATCAAATCTGAGGTACTTTTTTATAAAACGCCCAAAAGGAAGTTTTCAATAATAGGATACAAAAAAAGGGCCAGTAACTGACCCTTTTTTCTATTGATTCATGGTTACTTATTGCATATACAATCTGTCAATAAGATAGTTTTCCTTATTCTTCATCCATTAGAATTTCCAAAATCTGACAAGCAGCTCTCGCTACCGGAGTACCCGGACCGAAGATAGCAGCTACACCTGCCTTATACAAGAAATCGTAATCTTGTGCAGGAATAACACCACCGGCAATCACTACAATGTCCTCACGACCCAGTTTCTTCAGTTCTTCAATAATTTGCGGAACCAATGTCTTATGTCCGGCAGCCAGTGAAGAAACACCTACTACATGAACGTCGTTTTCAACAGCCTCGCGAGCAGCTTCCGCCGGAGTCTGGAACAAGGGTCCCATATCCACGTCGAAACCACAGTCAGCATAACCGGTTGCTACGACTTTAGCACCACGGTCGTGACCGTCCTGTCCCATTTTCGCAATCATGATACGAGGTTGACGTCCCTCTTTCTTCGCAAACTTCTCGGCCAGTTCACAAGCACGTTTGAAGTCGCTATCGTTTTTACTTTCTGATGAATACACGCCTGATATCGTTCTAATTATTGCTTTATAACGTCCTACTATCTGTTCGCAAGCATAAGAAATCTCACCCAATGTTGCGCGAACACGAGCTGCTTCCACAGCCAATTCCAACAAGTTACCCTTGCCAGTCTTTACACATTCGGTAATTGCTGCCAATGCTTTGTCCACTTCAGCTTGGTTACGTCCTTCTTTCAAACGTTTCAGGTTTTCAATCTGTTCAAGACGAACAGCCGTATTATCAATTTCAAGAATATCAATCGGAGCTTCTTTTTCCAAACGATACTTGTTCACACCGACAATTGTCTGCTGACCACTGTCGATACGGGCTTGTGTACGTGCAGCAGCTTCTTCGATACGCATCTTAGGAATACCTGTTTCGATAGCTTTCGCCATACCACCCAATTTTTCAATTTCCTGAATGTGTTCCCAAGCCTTGTGTGCCAGCTCATTAGTCAGAGACTCTACATAATAAGATCCACCCCATGGGTCAACGTTCTTGCAAACATAAGTTTCTTCCTGGATATAAATTTGAGTATTACGGGCAATACGTGCAGAGAAATCTGTCGGAAGAGCGATAGCCTCATCCAATGCATTGGTATGCAGAGATTGAGTATGCCCCAGAGCTGCAGCCATAGCCTCAATACAAGTACGCCCTACGTTATTGAACGGATCCTGTTCTGTCAACGACCAACCGGAAGTCTGTGAGTGAGTACGCAATGCCAGTGATTTCGGGTTCTTCGGATTAAATTGCTTCACAATCTTCGCCCACAACATACGTGCAGCACGCATCTTGGCTATTTCCATAAAGTGATTGGTTCCGATCGCCCAAAAGAAAGACAGACGCGGTGCAAATGCATCAATGTCAATGCCTGCTGCCGTTCCGGCACGAAGATATTCCAAACCATCGGCCAATGTATAAGCTAACTCGATATCCGCAGTTGCACCTGCTTCCTGCATGTGATAACCGGAGATAGAGATAGAGTTGAACTTAGGCATCTTCTGCGAAGTGTATTCGAAAATATCAGAAATAATCTTCATAGAGAATGCAGGCGGATAAATATAAGTATTACGCACCATGAATTCTTTCAGAATATCATTTTGGATAGTACCGGCCATTTCTTCAAGTTTAGCACCTTGCTCCAAACCGGCATTGATATAGAATGCCATAATCGGAAGCACAGCTCCATTCATTGTCATAGACACAGACATTTTGTTCAATGGGATACCATCGAACAGCACTTTCATATTTTCCAATGAACAGATAGATACACCGGCTTTACCTACGTCGCCTACTACACGTTCGTGATCGGGGTCATATCCACGGTGAGTAGCCAAGTCGAATGCTACTGACAAACCTTTCTGACCGGAAGCCAAATTACGGCGATAGAATGCATTTGATTCTTCGGCAGTGGAGAATCCGGCATACTGGCGGATAGTCCAAGGGCGAAGAGTGTACATTACTGAATACGGACCGCGCAAATAAGGAGGGAGTCCGGCAGCATAGCCAAGATGTTCCATTCCTTCAAGGTCTTCTTTTGTATAGACAGGCTTCACTTCAATGTGTTCCGGTGTTTTCCAGTCAGCGGAGATACCGTTAGCCTTTTGCCATTCAGCACCATTCGTCGGCTGAAATGCGGCATATATATCGATGTTTTTAAAATCTTTTCTCATCTTACTTCAATAGTTTAGTGTTAAACTCTTTCAAGGTATCCAATACATTGACACGGACATGGATGAAATTTTCGATACCTGCGGCTTTCAAGTCGTCCATACAAGCCGGAGCACCGGCAACGATAAACATAGCACGACCATTCAGTGCTTTGAAAGCTGGAATTGCATATTCAGCATATTCATCATCACTGGAACAGATAACAACAATATCAGCTTTTGCAGCCATAGCTGCCTCTACTCCTGCTTCTACAGTTTCAAATCCCAGATTATCGACTACTTCATAACCGGCACAAGCCAAGAAGTTACAAGAATATTGAGCACGTGCCTGACGCATTGCCAGATTACCAATAGTCAACATAAACGCTTTCGGACGTTTACCCGACGCTTCTGTTTCAAGACGCAACGCTTCAAACTCACTAGCAGCACGATCGAACACTAATGTGGATACATCTTTCTCACAAGTATGAGAGTCACCTCCGCAGCAGCACTTACCTTCAACAGGTTGCTTATCACCAGCCTTTTCATTGAAATTCGGGAATTGATTTGTACCCAACAACACTTCACGACGCTGTGCAACTGCCTTGTGGCGAGCCTTGTTGCTTTCATTCACAGCAGCCTGAACAGTTCCTGCTTTCAATGCCGCATAGAAGCCACCTGCTTCTTCTACAGTAAGGAAGAGTTCCCAAGCCTGTTTTGCAATAGACACAGTCAGATTCTCGATATAATAAGAACCGGCAGCAGGGTCGATCACTTTATCAAAATGAGATTCTTCTTTCAACAACAGTTGTTGGTTACGAGCCAAACGTTCCGAGAACTCGTCCGGAGTCTCATAAGTCTTATCAAACGGAGTTACCGTCATTGAGTCTACGCCTCCTAATGCAGCACTCATTGCTTCTGTTTGTGTACGAAGCAGATTCACATGTGCATCAAACAAAGTAAGATTGAAAGTAGAGGTTTCGGCATGAACCGCCATTTTTGCTGCGCAACGACATTCTCCGTTAGGACCTTTATTCTCGCAATCACGCACACATTCGGGATTGTAAGAAGCTACAATATTTGCCCAAAGTAAACGTGCCGCACGGAATTTTGCTATTTCAAGGAAGTAATTGGAACTGATACCAAAATTAAACTTGATTTTCTTGGCTACTATAGCAGCAGGAATACCGGCATCAGTCAATTGACTCATATATTCATTTCCCCAAGCCAGAGCATAACCCAATTCCTGAGAAATATAAGCACCTGCATTATTCAATGATAAAGCATTTACATTCAGCACACGATAGAAAGGAAGCGGCTGAATGGCTTCAATCAAGGATTTGGCTGTTTGCACCATATCACCTTTCTCCTTGCCACGAGTCAGCATCTTGTTGAAGAAATCATAGTTGATAGAACCTTTCAGTTTCTTCACATCATAATCTTTCTTCCGGAAATAAGCTACCAGCAGATTAGCCAACTCAACCACATGCCCCTGACAGGTTGAGAAATTCAGTTCAACACACTCCGCCTGAATATCACTTAACAGTGTTTCAATATATTCCGCATTGAGTTCTTTTGCTTTCACATGAAAAGAAAGTGAGTCAACACCCTTATTTAAGATATCCAGTGCTTTCGCATTGGCGTCTTTCGGACATTCCACTCTAATTTCCTGGCGAACCAACCACGCATTGTTATCTTTTTTAGTTCCTCTTAAATAAGGGAACTCCCCAGGAAGCGCATCAGTAGTTTTTAAATCCTCCAGATCTTCCATCCGGTAAAAAGGTTTCACCTTAAACCCTTCGTTTGTTTTCCAAACGAGCTTCTTCTCAAAATCAGCACCTTTCAAATCGGCTGTAACCTTCTCCATCCATTGTTCGGTAGAGACAGGAGAAAAGTCTGAGAAGAGTTTTTCTTTTTTGTCTGCCATAGTTTATTTAAAATTAAAACAAGATTAATATTGTCTTTATTTTTATCTATCTCTTTCTAAACATCCGTCGTTCGACTTGCAAATATAACCAATAAGTTAAAACGAATCTCTTTTTTAGGGAAAATTCGCACAGGGCGTCCCGATTCGTCGAATGTATACAATCTGCATAGAAATTCTTCATTTTTAGTTCTTCATTTATTTGATTTGCTCCGATGTTATGAGTAATTTTGCACCCGTTTTTAGAAAAACATTATAAAAACTGCTATATTATGGATTGGTTACAAAGTTTATTGTGGGACCCCAGCTCCGTAGCTCACATCGTGCTCCTCTACGCATTTGTAGTGGCTGTCGGCGTGTATCTTGGTAAAATAAAGATATTCGGAGTATCTTTGGGCGTCACATTTGTTTTGTTTGCCGGCATCCTAATGGGACATTTCGGCTTCACGGCCGATACACACATCCTACATTTCATCCGTGAGTTCGGATTGATCTTGTTCGTATTCTGTATCGGTCTTCAGGTGGGGCCATCTTTCTTTTCCTCTTTCAAAAAAGGAGGAATGACATTGAACCTGTTGGCTGTAGGCATCGTAGTGTTAAATATTGCTGTTGCACTGGGACTCTATTACCTCTGGAACGGCCGGGTAGAACTGCCGATGATGGTAGGTATCCTCTATGGAGCTGTCACAAACACTCCGGGACTTGGTGCTGCCAATGAAGCCTTGAACCAGCTAAATTATACTGGTCCACAGATTGCATTGGGATATGCTTGTGCCTATCCGCTTGGTGTGGTAGGTATCATCGGTTCTATCATCGCTATCCGTTACATCTTCCGTGTCAACATGACCAAAGAGGAAGAGAACTTAAAGACTCAAAGCGGTGATGCACACCACAAACCTCACATGATGAGCCTGGAAGTTCGGAACGAATCAATCAGTGGAAAAAACCTGATTGAAATCAAGCAGTTCTTGGGTCGTAACTTCGTTTGCTCTCGAATCCGCCATGATGGTCATGTAAGTATTCCCGACCATGAAACAGTGTTTAATGTAGGCGACCAGTTATTTATCGTCTGCTCGGAAGAAGATGCTCCGGCAATTGTTGTATTTATCGGAAAAGAAGTGGAACTCGACTGGGAGAAACAAGATCTTCCAATGGTTTCCCGCCGTATTCTGGTCACTAAACCGGAAATCAATGGTAAAACATTAGGTTCTATGCACTTCCGTAGCATGTATGGGGTGAATATTACCCGTATCAACCGTTCCGGTATGGATTTATTTGCCGATCCGAACCTGATACTTCAAGTAGGTGACCGCGTAATGGTAGTAGGACAGCAAGATGCAGTAGAACGCGTAGCCGGTGTACTGGGTAATCAATTGAAACGCTTGGATACACCGAACATTGTCACAATTTTCGTTGGTATCTTCTTAGGTATCCTTCTGGGTAGTCTTCCGATTGCATTTCCGGGTATGCCGACTCCTTTAAAATTAGGCTTGGCAGGTGGACCGCTGGTAGTGGCTATTCTTATCGGACGTTTTGGTCATAAGCTACATTTAGTAACCTATACAACCATGAGTGCCAACCTGATGCTTCGCGAAATCGGTATTGTACTCTTCCTTGCCAGTGTAGGTATAGATGCCGGTGCCAATTTCGTGCAAACGGTAGTTGAAGGTGACGGTCTGCTTTATGTAGGCTGTGGTTTCCTGATCACCGTCATCCCGCTACTTATTATCGGTGCTATCGCAAGATTATATTATAAGGTAAACTACTTCACCCTAATGGGATTGATAGCCGGTAGCAATACCGATCCCCCCGCATTGGCTTACGCCAATCAAACAACCTCCGGAGATGCTCCGGCAGTGGGTTATTCTACAGTTTATCCGTTATCGATGTTCCTCCGTATTCTGACAGGACAGATGATATTATTAACAATGATGTAAATCAAATTTAGCACATAAAGAATAAAGCCGGCTATATCCTAATGAAATATGCCGGCTTTATTTATTTTTTCAATCTACTTTTCTATCACCCTATCATACAAGCTGCAATTTCTTTACCACAAATTCTTCAATGAACCGCACTGTCTCTTCAATTCCCAAAGAAGAAGAATCGATACACAAATGATAAGTAGCTGCTGCTCCCCACGTTTTATAGCTATAATAATTATAGTATTCCGAACGTCTCTTATCCGCCTTTTCCATCATTTCTTCTGCAGCTTCCGCATCAATATGATGCATACTACACAACCGTGCTATGCGATCTTCTTTAGAGGCTGAAATAAAAACATTCGCACAACGAGGATGTTCCCGCAGAATATAATCTGCGCAACGTCCTACAAAGACACAAGATCTTTCTGCTGCCAGATGACGGATCACATCACTCTGTACTTTGAACAAGGCATCATTGCTCAAGCAGTTGTTACATGGCATAGCTCCCTCACTGATAAAAGGAAAACGCATACCGAACAGTCCGCCAATAATACCTTGCGAAGCTTTTTCATCAGCCTTTTCAAAAAACTCCTTACACAATCCGCTTTCCTCTGAAGCCAGATTGATCAGTTCCTTGTCGTAGAAGTTGATCCCCAAACGGGCAGCCAACTTCTCTCCTATTTCTTTTCCACCGCTACCTAACTGACGGCCGATATTGATAACGTAATTACCGCTCATAGTACATTTTGTTTTATGGTTCTGTAGCAAACATACGACTTTTTTCTAAAAATCACATCATCAAACGAAAGTTATATTTAAAAGTGACTATGAAATATCCTTTTATTTCTTGGTTACGGAACTCATAAAAACCATCAGAAGTAGTCGTACGCCCGAAACTCTTCCTCTTTCCGAGAATATCCGCCCAATAGGCAGATAATTCCGCTTCTTTCTTTTTCAAAAACCGCCAGCTAGCACTTGCATTCCACAACATTTGGTCATCTTCGCCTTTACGGATATTCGTACCATTACGGAAAGAATAAGCCCCGTCAGTCCGTAATTGCAAACCAAAAGGAAGGTCAACGTATCCCTCAAGACGGAAACTATAATTACGTGTATAGGTATCGTTATCATTGATAGAATTAAGCGAATACTGATAATTCCAGGAAGTAGAGAAATCAATGCCTCCCCACGTGGGCTGATAAGATACATTCGCGTCACACCCCAATCCGGTATCACGTGTCGTACTTTTCTTCGGTTCGAGGCTCTTGTCTTCATTAATCATACTGACACGATTGCTATGATTACCGTTCATATCCAACCGCAAGGAAAAATGTCCCAGACGCTTCCACCAGTTGGCACTTCCATATACATTCCAGTTTCCGTTAATATTAATAGGAGATGTCTCACGTCCACCGGTTTGTGCATCATATAGCACTACCTGCGTCACGCTATTCTGTTCCATTTGCCCGCCGATATTCGCAGATATACCTTTTTTTGAGTGTTGAAAGCCCACACGGACACTATGAGAAAACATCTGTTTCAAATCCGGATTTCCCCGGGTGATATACAACGGATTACTGTTATCCGTCAGCGGCATTAAATCAGATAAAGAGGGTTGCCGGGTTCTACCGCTATAATTGAAAGTGATCCGTGCCTCTTTCTTTTTCCAATTCACCCATATCATAGGCTGGAAGTCGATAGTATGCATGGTAGTGTCCGCATAGAGCTTTCCCATTTTCCGTTCAATGGCACGTTTTTGCGGGGTCATTCCCAATGAGGCATTAAACATCCAGGTATCATCGGAGTAATTGAGCCCTACATCCAAGTTATGTCCATTCGTACGACTATGACTCCGATTGCTCAAACTATCCACATATCCTGCTTCATAGTCGGGAGGCAGCTCACCAAAAACTTCCGACTTCGTCAGAGAAGATAATTCATACGTATCACGATTATCACGCTCATAGTTAGTATCCCAGTTATATGCTACCCGGAAATGCATCTTCTTACCAATAGGCTGGGCAAAGGTAATCCCGACTCTCCATGAATTATTTTTTTGAGGCGACTTCAAATACTGGTTACGATAAAGCACCGAATCATTTCCCAATTTATCTTCGAGACGGAAATAAGTAGTTTTGGAAAGCGAAAAGCTTTCATTATCTCCCCCACGAATCCGAGTTCAGGATATTCAATGCCAGCGTTGTACCTTTTTCATTCAGACGCCTCATAATACCCATCATCCAGCTATAACGGTTCGACTGATTCTCCGAACGCGACCGGTTCTCACTACGATTCACTTTTATATTCCGAGGAATAGATTCAAAGTCATCAAACAAGCTCTCATGACTTATGCCGGGAGGAGCATCAAAGGATGCATTCTGGCTACTGTTTTCATTCCTGTTGGGAGAGATTCCTACATTACCGGTGAAATGTATGCGTGTACGCTTATCCACTTCCCAACTTCCCATGAAGTTAGAACTAATCGACCGTCCCTTAGAGTTACTCTCGTTAGTAGACGCAGAATATTGATTACCTGCCGGTAAATACTGTTCCTGATAAATGGAAGAAAGATTTCCGTTCCGGTTCAGATTATAGTTCACACTTCCGGTCAGGGAGAATTTCTTACCGAATTTATGAGTCATATTCATTCCTACCGAATTGTTGATATTATCCTTGTAAGTACTATTTTGGTATCTGTTGGTAGACTGTGCGATAAAAGAAAGATTATCTCCGTCTTTACTAAAATAATTCACTTGCCCCTCGAAATCCTTCTTCTGGTTATTCCCGTATCCTACTGTTGCATTTGTCAGCCAGGTTTTATTCAATTCATCCTTAGTCTGCAAGTCGAGTACATATTTCTTTTCTCCTGAACTAATTCCGGTGAACTCCTCTTCTTTCGATTTCTTATCATATACTTTCAACTTACTAATCAGGTCTGCCGGAAGATTTTCGAGTGCCGTCTTTTTATCTCCGGAGAAAAAAGCTTCGCCATTTACATTGATTTCACTGATGGGCTGTCCGTTGTATGTCAACGAATTATCTTTCTTATTATATACCAATCCGGGAACACGCTTCACCAAATCTTCCAGATAAGCTCCTTCACGAGTCTTAAAAGCGGCAGCATTGATAACCGTAGTATCTCCCTCCATCACTACTTCCTGCAATTTTCCCGTTATCGTCACTTCACTAATCTGAATATCATCATCTTTCAATACCACTGTACCGATATTCACCGATACAGAGTCTTCCAGCGTCCGGTATACAGATTGCATTCCCATAAAAGAGACTTTCAACAGGTATTTCTTTTTCTTCTGCGGTTGATAATTAAGAACGAAACGCCCATTCTTCTCACTTGTTATCCCCTTGATAAAGGCAGAATCGCTCTTCGCCAAAATAACAATGCTGGCAGATGGCAATGCCCGCTTCTCATTACTGCCGGCTTCCACAGTCTGCACTCTTCCTCGCACAGTTCTCACTTGTTGAGCATACATTATTGTATGCATGCAAAAGATTAATAAAAAGCCCCCGCATAGTCTGCTAATTTTCATATCAATAGTAGTCAAGTCTAATATTTAATTCTGTCGAAATTATGACACAAAATTAAGGAGTTTTCTTGAAAGCATACTACTTTATCCATTTTATTAAAACTAATTACATTCCAATCACACAAGGTCACAATATATCCAAACAAAAAGAAGACTTCCTTACCAATCAAAAAATATACTTCTTAAAAGGACATTCTTTTCTCGGACAAGGAAGTCTCTATCATTCAACGTAATAGATTATAAACTATATTTTTTACTTAAAATTTTCCGTGAAGAAAACTCCTGCAGGAAAACTATTTTTATTTTTAATATCAGTCTGCAAAACCGGCGACTTAGTAAAATCCAAAATAGCAATATCATTTGTTTTATACTCTGCATATCCTTTTAAAGTCGCAAAATAGACTTCTCCGCTTACTGGATCAACTCCCAAACTATTATAATATATGCCGGCATCTTCCACATAATCTTTTATATTAGCAACCTCTTCTGTCTTATCTTGAGAGAAAATATGCCGATATAACTTAAAGCCGGCATTGCTAAAATAAATAATATCATCTTTCGCAGAAAAGGCAGGAGCAACTCCCCAGCCAGCACCGATGCTGACATCTAATTGATGAGAATCAATTATTGTATAATCAACCGGATTAATTTTTATAATACTTGCCGGACTTGTACACGATACCCACAAATTTTCATCAAACGCCTTAGCGACGCCGGATAAAGCACCTTCGAATGAAATCGTATGTACAACAACTCCATTCTGAATCACAAAAAGCTTTTTACTACCCATTACAAAAGTTTTTTCTCCAACCACAGCCATACGATTTTTCAAAGCTCCGCTAGTGCCTTCAACTAAAGTCAAAACATCTGTAGAAGTATTTAACATATAAACTCCTTTGTTATCACGAATATAGAGATTTTCTCCTACCACAGCCAAGTTAGTCGGCCAAGATAAGGTCGTATTATTATACACTCTCACTTTCTCCAAATTATCTGCATCAGCAATAGTCAATAATCCTTCACCCCCATTCTTTGCGCCATTCTGAGAAAGTATATAAATTCGGTTATCACTAATAAACAAGTCCTGACAGACATTACCGAGCAAAGTCTGATTTACCCGATAATACGCACTATCTACCGCTATTCCTTTTGAATCAATAAAGGTCAGAGTTCCTGTCTCATTACTCATATTTCCTTCATTCAAAACAAAAGCGCCATTACCAAACCGTCCTTCCACCTTGGCAGTCATATTCGTTTGAAAGGTCTCGCCGTTACTGTCTGATACAGTCAAGCCTATAACATACTCTCCAGTCTTAGGTTGTGAGAATTTATATGTTGAAGCGGTTGACACTTCTTTTCCATCTACTGTCCACAGATATTTCATTGTTCCTGACAGATTTTCAATCCGAGCATCTAAGTATAATGTATCCAGCTGCGCTAACACATTACTTCCCGATCCGTTCCCAATCAATACAGATGAGTTCACATTATTCTCATCATCACAAGCTGCAAAAGCTAAACTCAAGGCAACAGTTGCCAATACTAAATACTTTCTCATTTTTATCTTCATTATTATAAATTATTTTTTACTTATTTACGTGTATCAATATCAACTCCTAAAATATGTAAGTCCTCAACTCCTGATATTTCAGTGGAGCATTCCCCCAACCACCCATTTCCCTGATTGACTCCAGTATATATCTTTATGAAATCAACCCCGGGTAAATGCACCTTTTGACCTTTTGAATTTACTGCCCAATCTATATCAATAGCAGACTCGTCTTTTGTATTCAATTCATTATCAGCATAACCATAACGGAATTTATACAATACAAAATAACTACCTTGCCCACTTTCGTCAACAGCATTTTGAGGTAAACAAGTTCCCTTAAAAGTTATTTTATCTTCTTTTATCCATTCCGGATAATAACATTGCTTGTGAAATGTATTCTTCACTTTATATCCGGAGTTTCCCTGATTATCTTCCCACCAGATATATTTCTCCCTTCCTTCCGAAGTGGTCGGCTCTTTTTCCGGACGATAGTATGTAATTTCATAGTTTCGATAAGTCTTCACATCATTTCCAGCAGTTACAGCCTTATCATACCATAATTCTAATGCAGGGTTTTCGTGAGCACTACCAGCAATTTCATACCACTCATCATCCGGCACACCATTCTGATTTTTATCATAAGCCACCATGATCACTCCCGGCTCACAACTTCCTCCCTCCGGTGCATTGATATCAGGATTATCCGCAGAATAAAAAGCATTGCCAAGCACTCGGAAATCACGTTTTCCAACAACATTGGCGATCGTATGATCAAAACCTACCACAACATATCCCCCGAATCCTCCTAACGAAATCATTCCTTTTTTATTATTACCAATAGCAGCCAACACTTTCTCATTCATTGCCTCTTGTGTATCACCTTCCTCATATTCCGGCAACGAATTAGTAAATTGTCCTACGGCCGGAACAAAATCAAAAACTTTAGTGATATAAGCCGTAGCCCCTTCAGGAGTAGGTTCTATATTTTCAAAAGTATCTTCTTCATCACCACACCCTGTGAATACAGTTCCCCAACATAAAAAAACTGCAATGCCCCATGTTAGTCTTAAAATCTTCCTTTCCATTTTTATTAATTATCAGTTAGTTATTGAAATGTTTTCGTTGTAAAAGCAAAATGAGCCGGTATATCTCCTGCCCTGACTTTCCATCTTTTCTTTCCTTCAGGACTAAAGCAATAAAGATATCCGGGCACTACATAACTTTTTGCATCTGTTACAAAAATTTCTTTTGTCTCTGGGTTTACGGCCACCCCATATGGAATTGCAATCTCTGTTTCTGTTCCATCAGTAATAAAATTGTGAGAAACTATTTTATTTTGTCTCACGTCATAAAGAGTATAAGTGATAGTATTACTTTCCGTAACGTAACTCCATTCCACACTTGTCATATAGATAGAATCTCCACTCATACACATCTCACTGGCAGCAAGTCCCAAACTCCCTGTCACACGATCCGTTTGAGTATCTATAATAAAAACATCTGACCCGGTTCCATAATAATCCCCCCTCGAACTCACATATATACGCCCGTAACGATCCAACTTCATACGGTGAAGATTGATAGCCACGTCAATAGTTTTAATAACTTTAAAGGTCTTCAAATCAATGACTGATACAGTCCGGTCATAATCCGGGAAACGGTAACCGCCGGAATTGGCGACATAGAGTTTTCCATCTTTTATTACCATTTCTTCGGGCTGATAACCGACCACCACTTCACGGGTTATAGCCAAATTAGTCGTATCTACTTCAACTATTTTTCCCGGGCGTGCATTAGGGTCTATTCCGACAGGCCCTGCATAAGAACTAACATACGCCTTTCCATCGCTAAAAGTGATATACCGGCAATTCGTTACATCTATTTGCCCCAAGTGTTGCGCTGTTTCCACATCCATCACTTCTATAAAGTTTGAGCAATTAATTACAGCATACAATTTATCCCCATAAATCTGCAAATCATTTCCAACATCTCCCAATTCTTTTACCACAGACGGATTTCGTTCAGCATAAATATTGCGATGATACTTACCGGTAGTACAATCATAAAAATCAAGCGTACATTTATTGCTCCCCATGTTTCCTTCATTAAGAAGATACATTCCTTTGATACGGATCCCCCCCATCGGATCCTTACCAACTTCTATCTCATCAGAAGGTAAAACCGGCAGTTCTCCCCGACAAGCAAACAAACAGCAACTTGTTACTATTCCAAACAAGACATGCAAAAGAATATTCTTCACCATCATATAGTTAAATATAAAATGAATTTAAAGTTAGTTCCGGGCATCGGATAAGACCTTACGACTTCATATTGTTGATTAAAAATATTATTCACTTCCAAAGCCAACTTGAAATCATACTTTTTCCAATTGAAATTCTTTGCAAAAGATAAATCACTTGTATACCAAGGAAGGTGATAATTTTCCGGAGTATTGGCAGAGACATCATAACGTTCTCCCGTATATATAAAACTATAGTTCAACTCCCATGATTTGTATTCAGCATTCAGTATGGCCGAACCACTATGCCAGGGTATATACGCTATTTGCCCTCCATACGTATCTTTATCCAGCTTATCAGTAAAATCCTGTGCTTTTTGGTAAGTATATGACAATCGGCTATCAAACATCCAATCATCACCCAATTTCCAATTTCCCTGCAAAACGACATCCACCCCTTTTATTTTGACAAGCCCCAAGTTAACCATTGTCCAACGAAAGAAATTATTGGTAGGAGTTGCTATTATTTTATTTTCCACCTCATTATAATATGCATCCAGTTGAACATTTAAAGCTTGCAGCCACGTTCCAGCAAATAATTTCTGATAAGTAAACCCTACATTATATTGATTCGTATATTCAGGTTTTAATTTTATATTTCCTATGAATGTATAATACAAATCATTTAATGTCGGCATACGAAATATCCGTTTATAAAAAGCACGTAAATTAAAATCAATATTCTTGAAAGGCTTATAGGAAGCCATGAAAGTAGGAGTAAATTCCATTTTATTCCCGGCTGAAGTAGTATCCGAAGCAACATTTTCCTGTACGAAAGTTCCTAAAACACTAGCTTGCAACTTAAAACGCTCAAAATGTAAAGAAGTAGCTGCTGCTACTAATGTCGTATTCCGCTGGGGATAAGGAAAATCAGTCAGATTAGCATCCAACTTATTCCATTGATAGTCCGCTGAAAGATTCACATCCCAAAAAGGAAGAAGAGTTACCCTATTAGCCATTGACAAATAAACTTCCTGTTGACGATATGTATTGTCCACATACATAGTAGCCTCCTCTTTTCTGGGATCTGCCAAATAGTGCAAATAATCATACGCATACTTGGTGTTCAACAACAAACTATATACTCCACCGAAATCTTTCTTGAAAGAAGACTGAAAAAAGAAATTTTTATCCCACTGGCGATCTTCATGTGAGAAACGATTCCGAACAACAGCACCAGGATATCCACGCTCCGAATTATAAAAATAAGCTTTCGTACGCCAGTATCCACCTTTCATTTTACCATATAAGCCTCCTTCGGCACGTAAAGCATTCACATCTCCATTGCGACGGACTGCCGTAGTATCATATCCCCCGGCTACAGCATAAGTAAATTTATACTTTCCGGTTGTATACATATATTCGGTACTAAGTGATGCACCCACATTCTCACTCAGTTTTTGTTCCCAAAGCAAAGAGGGATTGGCAACTCCGAAAGATCCCGTTTTAAAGGTCGCTCTTACATGATAGTTTCTATTTCCTTGAAACACAGGCGTCCTCGACTGCAGATAGATAGATCCCGCAGAGCCGAAATCTTTTGCCGGCTGAAAAATTGCACTTTTCTGACCATTATATAAAGTGACAGCTTCCATGTTATCCAAAGAAAAGCGCCCCAAATCAATAACTCCATTCTGAGCATTCCCCAATTCAATGCCATCATAGAACACTCCGACATGATTCGTCCCCATACTTCGAATATTAACGGTCTTCAAACCACCTATTCCACCATAATCTTTTATTTGCACTCCTGAAAAATAACGTATGGCATCTGCAACTGAATGTACCGCCAACTTTTCTAACTTATCTCCTGATAAAGATTGAACAGGAATCACTTCCTTATTAATTTTAGCAGTGACTACTACTTCATTAAGATGATGTAAACTGTCCAGCTTGCTTTGTGCTGACAACCATGAAACCATACTCAAAAAGCATCCTATCCAAAATATCCTAAAATGAATCTGCCCGAACATAATCCTCCTGTTTATTAATTAAAATAATAAACTTTCATAGGGTTACAGCAAGGATGCAATTTTCCACACACTCAAACACATATACGTACTTCTTTCCCGTATAATGGCACATTCAAAAAGGCATATTATTTCCTTCCGGAACTTCACATCATCAATAAAGATGTATTTTGAATAAAAAAACTGCACTCTTCAAACTCTAATCCCAGAAAGTTTCAAGAATTCAACTTTGGCAGGTCTTCTGACTTACTCCATTTTCCTAACGCCCTTCCCATCTCTCCAAAGTGAGACAGTGGATTTGAGTATTGTAGGAAAACTATTGGCGGAGCTTACAGCAGCGGGTCTGTTCAGGATTTACACCTGATTCCCTTTTCACCACTCTTCCGTAGCATCGGACGAGTGACACCAAAATTTCTGTGGCAAATATACACTAAATAGAAATAAATCAGAAGAAAATTCGAATTAAAATAAAAACAAACTAATAATAAGTCCTATCTTTGCCCCCGAGAGCATCCACTATTATTTTTTCTAATTAAAAGCCGTATAAAAGTGAAATCTCCAATCTCAACTATCGCATTACTATGCCTCTTCTTTTTGGCAAGCTGCATATCTCGTAATAAAACATCTCTGGAGGTATTTAAGCAAAATATATATATCCCCGAATATGCTTCAGGATTCAAGATTCTAGGCGCAGAGAATTTTGCCAGCACCCTTATACAGATAACGAATCCATGGCAAGGGGCTAAAGACATAACAATGTCCTATTTCGTTTCACGCAACGGTGAACAAGCGCCCGCCGGATTCAATGGACCTATAATTCCTGCCGGAGCGAAACAAATCGTATGCATGTCTTCTTCTTACATTGCCATGCTCGACGCGTTGGGAGAAATAAACAGAATTGTCGGAGTGTCAGGTATCGATTACATTGCCAATCCTTATATTCTTGCCCACAAAGATTCGATCAAGGACCTGGGACCGGAAATGAATTACGAGCTATTGATCAGCCTAAAGCCTGATGTGGTATTATTATATGGAATAGGTGATGCCCAAACCGCTGTGACGGATAAACTAAAAGAACTCTCTATACCCTATTTGTATATGGGAGAGTATCTGGAAGAATCACCACTCGGCAAAGCCGAATGGATGCTTGTTCTTTCGGAGCTGACGGACAAGCGGGAGGAAGGAATGGAAATATTCAGAGAAATCCCCAAACGCTATTATGCACTAAAAACACTTACAGACTCCGTCAAGCAACGTCCTACCGTTATGTTCAATACTCCGTGGAACGACAGTTGGGTGATGCCTTCCACACAAAGTTACATGGCACAATTGGTAACTGATGCAGGTGCGGATTACATCTACAAAGAAAACACTTCTAACAGTTCCACTCCCATCGGACTGGAAACGGCTTACAAACTGATACAAAAGGCCGACTACTGGATTAATGTAGGCATGGCTTCTACGTTGGATGAACTAAAGACGGTCAATCCTAAATTCGCAGATGCCAAGGCAGTACGCGAAAAAACTGTTTACAACAACAATTTACGAACAACGCCGACAGGAGGCAATGACTACTGGGAATCTGCAGTGGTACGTCCCGACATCGTATTGCGTGACCTGATTCATATCTTTCACCCCGAACTCGTATCCGATTCACTTTACTATTACAGACATCTGGAATGAAACAACCTGATAAACGTACTCCCTTTTTATTCATTACACTGGGTATAGTTGCCATACTGTTATTACTGATAGACATGGCAACGGGAGATACATATATTCCAATCACCAAGGTATGGACTGTACTCACAGGAGGCGAATGTGATGAAATGACACGTAATATTCTCCTTTCTATCCGTTTCATACGGGTAGTGGTAGCGGCTTTGATAGGAATAGCACTCTCCGTTAGTGGTTTACAGATGCAAACAGTATTCCAGAATCCGTTGGCAGACCCCTACCTGCTGGGAGTAAGTTCCGGTGCAGGACTGGGCGTAGCTCTGTTCATACTAGGTGCTCCATTACTTGGATGGGCGGAGTTTCCAATTCTTCAGTCACTGGGTATCGTTGGTTCGGGCTGGATAGGAACTGCTGTAATCTTATTGGGAGTAGCCATTATCAGCCGGAAAGTGAAGAACATTCTCGGTGTACTGATTATGGGAGTTATGATAGGTTATGTGGCAGGCGCCATTATCCAGATTCTGCAATACCTAAGTTCTGCCGAACAACTGAAAATGTTCACACTCTGGTCAATGGGTTCTCTTAGCCATATCACAGCCACCCAACTGGGAATTATGCTACCTATGCTATGTATCGGCTTACTGATTTCCGTAGCCTGTATCAAATCGCTGAACCTGCTACTGCTCGGTGAAAACTATGCACGAACGATGGGAATGAACATAAAACGTTCACGCACGTTCATCTTTGTTTCTACCGCACTGCTGACAGGAACGGTCACCGCTTTCTGTGGTCCGGTAGGATTTATCGGTCTGGCAGTACCGCACGTCACACGACTGCTGTTCAACAATGCCGACCACCGGATACTTGTCCCCGGCACCATGCTGACAGGACTTATCAGTATGCTTCTCTGCGACATCATCGCCAAGAAATTCCAGCTTCCGGTTAACTGCATCACCGCCTTGCTAGGTGTTCCGGTTATTTTATGGGTAATCACCAAAAACTTGCGTAGATTCAAATGATAGAGCTTAAAGAACTGACATTAGGATATGGACAGCGCACGCTGTTGGAAACCGTAAATACCCGAATCACGGGCGGACAACTCGTCGCCCTGCTGGGACGTAACGGGACGGGAAAAAGTACCCTGCTCCGTGCTATGATGGGATTGGAAAAGCCTCAATCAGGAGAAATTACTCTGCAAGGAAAAAACATAGCTTCATTGAAACCGGAAAAATTAGCCCGGAATATCAGCTTTGTCACCACCGATAAAGTACGCATCGCCAATCTCCGCTGTAAAGATGTAGTAGCTTTAGGACGTGCTCCCTACACCAACTGGATCGGTCAACTGCAACCGGAAGACCAAAAGCGAGTGGACGACGCTATGCAGCTAGTCGGTATGTCCGGTTATGCAGAAAAGACAATGGACAAAATGTCCGATGGCGAATGTCAGCGAATCATGATTGCCCGTGCCCTTGCACAGGATACTCCCGTCATCCTGCTTGATGAGCCGACCGCCTTCCTGGACTTACCCAACCGCTACGAGCTCTGTTTACTTTTAAAGAAACTGGCACAGGACGAGGGCAAATGCATCTTGTTCTCCACTCATGACCTCGACATCGCCTTATCGCTCTGCGACTCCATCATGCTCATAGATAATCCGCAAATGTACACACTACCTACTCAGGAAATGGTGACCAGCGGACATATAGAAAGACTTTTCCGCAATGAATCAGTCACGTTCGATGCGCAGGAGATGAGAGTACGCATCAAATAAACAAACAGATATCCGACAAGAATCAGACTGTGTATAAAATAAATAGGTAGCATTCATTTGGGTTCTATATAAATTCGCTATCTTTGCCCCCGAATTGGTTTCAGATAGCCATATCAACTATCTGAATTAAAAGGGAATCGGGTGTAAATCCCGGACAGTCCCGCTGCTGTGAAACTCTATTCAACTTCTTGATATTTACTTTTACCACTGACCGGGTATGATAGATAGTCAAGGTCGGGAAGGAATCAGGAAGGGAGTCAGTCAGAAGACCTGCCATTCATACCTTAATAGCTGTTTTTACTCGTGGGATAGGAAAACGGCAGACTGTAAAAAAAATAATCGGGTAGTCATGACATCGGAAATGATTGAAGGAGGATAAATTCTCTCTAGCTAAAATATCAAAAGGACGGCATTAAACCGTCATGCTCAATGTGTGCGTATCCCCGCAGAAGTGATTTCTCCGGGGGTACTTTTTAGCCAAACTAAATATCATCATATAATAATCACAATGGAAGTTCTAAGAAATTTATTTGAAGGTTACCCCAATCTTTGGGGCGGCGGAGTAGCACACTCCGTACTGATTCTGTCACTAACCATAGCGTTTGGAATCATCCTTGCAAAAATCAAAGTGCGGGGAGTATCTCTGGGAGTTACCTGGATACTCTTTGTCGGAATCGTATTCGGTCATTTCAACATGAATCTGGACGAACACCTGCTCCACTTTCTGAAAGAATTCGGATTGATTCTGTTTGTTTACTCAATTGGCCTGCAAGTGGGGCCCGGCTTTTTTTCGGCATTCAAAAAGGGTGGCTTCACCTTGAATATGCTGGCCATGCTAGTAGTAGTATTAGGAGTAACCATTACTATCATCCTGCACTTCACCACCGGAACTCCGATTACCACAATGGTAGGTATTCTGTCCGGAGCCGTCACCAACACTCCGGGACTGGGAGCCGCACAACAGGCCAACAGTGATTTGAATGGTATAGACGCTCCCGAAATTGCTTTAGGATATGCTGTCAGTTATCCGCTGGGTGTAGTAGGTATCATCCTCTCACTGCTTGCTTTGAAATATCTCCTGCGCATCAATACTGCTCAAGAAGAAAAAGATGCAGAAGTCGGTCTGGGACATCTTCAAGAACTTACTGTACGCCCTATCTCCATCGAGGTGAGAAACGAATCGGTAGACGGTATCAAGATTAAAGAACTCCGCCCGTTACTGAACCGTAAATTTGTCATTTCCCGCATCAAACACCGCGAAGGTGGAGAAACCGAATTGGTTAATTCCGAGACAACCCTACATGTAGGGGATATCATATTAGTGATCTCTACCCCGATTGACGTGGAAGCAATCACTGTATTCTTCGGAAAGGAAATCAAAATGGAATGGGAACAACTGAACAAAGAACTCATTTCACGCCGTATCCTGATTACTAAACCGGAATTGAACGGGAAAACACTCTCACAACTTAAAATCAGAAATAACTTCGGAGCAAACATCACCCGCGTCAATCGTTCGGGAGTAGACTTGGTAGCTTCTCCACAATTACAGTTACAAATGGGAGACCGTGTCACCATTGTAGGTTCCGAACTGGCTGTTGCTCATGCAGAGAAAGTACTTGGCAACTCCATGAAACGCTTGAATCACCCGAACCTGATTCCTATCTTTATAGGTATCGCTTTAGGATGTATCCTGGGAAGTCTTCCTTTCGCATTTCCCGGAATCCCGCAACCTGTGAAACTAGGACTGGCAGGCGGTCCGCTCATCGTTTCTATCCTGATTAGCCGTTTCGGTCCGAAATACAAGTTGATTACTTATACCACCATGAGTGCCAACCTGATGCTTCGTGAAATCGGTATTTCCATCTTCCTCGCCTGCGTAGGTTTGGGAGCAGGCGAAGGCTTTGTAGACACAGTCATTCATGGCGGAGGATATGTATGGGTAGGCTACGGAGTCATTATAACCATCCTGCCACTTCTGATTACAGGATTGATAGGACGATATTATTGCAAGCTGAATTATTTCACGCTTATCGGTGTTCTGGCAGGTTCTACCACCAATCCGCCGGCATTGGCTTACTCCAATGACCTGACCTCTTGTGATGCTCCTGCCGTTGGTTACGCTACGGTCTATCCGCTCACCATGTTTCTGCGAGTATTGACGGCACAAATATTGATTCTGTCGTTGGGATAATAATACCCTACTTCTTGCATATCAGCATACGAATCAACAAAGTGCCTCTTCTTATCTCATTACTATATAGCAAAAATTACCATTTGGTAATTTTTATCTCCTCTCATAACCCTACCTTTGTCGCCATTTTCAATGACAAAGGTAGAAAGTTATGAAAGATAGTATTGATTTCGGCAGTATGAACATCTCCACGTTGTTCCGTAAGTTACTAATTCCTACAGTACTTGGGATGGTATTCTCGGCTCTGTTCGTTATTACGGACGGTATATTTGTAGGAAAAGGAATTGGCAGTGACGCACTGGCAGCAGTAAATATCACTGCACCGCTTTTTATGATTGCAGCAGGGATTGGACTGATGTTCGGAGTGGGAGCTTCGGTGGTGGCTTCCATTCATTTATCTCAGGGAAAACGCAAAGTGGCAAGTATTAATATCACTCAGGCAATTGCTTTTTCCGCATTGCTCATACTTATCCTGTCTGCTCTGTGTCTTTATTTTATAGAGCCATTAGCCAGATTATTGGGTAGTTCGGACCGGTTATTACCGTTAGCCATAGAATATATGGCATGGTACATCCCTTTTCTCGTATTCTACGAAGTATTAAATATAGGAATGTTCTGCATCCGCCTGGATGGTTCGCCCACCTATGCCATGATGTGTAATGCGGTTGCAGCCATACTCAATATCATACTGGATTATATATTTATCTTCGAATTTGGTTGGGGAATGATGGGAGCAGCTTTTGCCACCAGTCTGGGGACTGTTGTAGGAGGGCTGATGACACTGATTTACCTCCTCCGTTTCTCTCGTACCCTCCATCTATGCCGGATAAAATTAAGTATCAAAAGTCTGTTACTGACTCTTCGCAACATCGGCTATATGATTAAACTGGGAAGTTCTGCTTTTATCAGTGAAGCCTCCATTGCCTGTATGATGTTTCTGGGAAACTACGTTTTCATCCACCATCTCGGTGAAGACGGAGTGGCAGCATTCAGTATTGCCTGTTACTTCTTCCCTATCATCTTCATGGTCTATAATGCCATTGCACAATCCGCACAACCGATTATCAGTTATAACTTCGGAGCCGGACAGCCCGAACGTGTACGAAAGACACTGCATCTCGCCATTCGGACCGCTTTAATCTGCGGTATCAGCTTTTTCATTCTTACCGTACTATGCTGCCAAGACATCGTTTCATTATTTATTGACCGCAGTTACGCTGCATTCGATATAGCAGTAAACGGGCTTCCTTATTTTGGAGCAGGATTCATCTTCTTTGCCGTCAACATGATTGGCATTGGTTATTACCAGAGTGTCGAAAGAGGTCAGCGGGCAACAATTATCACTCTTCTCCGGGGAGTAGTGTTTATGTTGATCGGATTCTTTGCGCTCCCTCCGGTATTGGGTACACCGGGTATCTGGCTAGCCGTACCATTGGCAGAGTTATTAACCACTTTCTATATTTTCGGAATTTATTTGAAAGATCGTTTCATTGTCTGCCGACGATAAGTATCTTTGCAATATGAGAACATTCATTGAAAAACTTTGCGATAGATACAAGGTATCAAAAACCGATGTACAGTCTCTACTGAACTGTATGGAAGAGGTGCATTTCAAAAAGAGAGATTTAATAGTACGCGAGGGGACAAAGAACTGTAATCTTTATTTTATCAAGACAGGAATATGGCGAGCCTATTATCATAAAGACGGAGTGGACACTACCATCTGGTTTGCTTCAGACGGAGAAGCTGCTTTCTCCGTCTGGGGTTATGTAGATAATGCCTACTCATTAATAAATATTGAGGTCATGTGTGACAGTGTGGCCTATTGTATTTCCCGAACAGCTCTGAATCAGCTATTCGCCTCATCCATCGGACTCGCTAATTTGGGGCTCCGCCTCATGGATCATCAGTTTCTTCAACAGGAGAACTGGCTTATCAGTTCGGGAAGCCCACGGGCTAAAGAACGCTATCTCAACCTTATCAAAGAGACTCCGGAATTATTGCAATATGTACCTTTAAAACATATTGCGTCTTACTTGTGGATAACTCCGCAGTCGCTAAGTAGGATTCGGGCGAAGATAGCATCTTCTCCGCAATAATACTATGCTTTCGCGGTCTTCACCCCAAAAGCACAATAAGTCAAATAACCCACACAAGCTAAAGTGACAAAAACGCCTCCAATAATACCTACTGTTCCAATCGCAAATCCAATCACCGGAGTAACTACTCCACCTCCGGCAACAGCAGTAATCATCAGCCCTGAAATCTGGTTTGCTTTTTCCGGCCTTGCCTGTAAAGCCATCGAATAAATGATAGAGAATACCGATGAAGCAAAAAAACCGACAGCACCGATACAAATCAGATTTATCATATCATCTTTCACAAAGGCCAGAATAAGCAAAGAGATCATACAGGCAATAATATTCACACGGAAATATTTCATTTCAGCAATACGGGCTAACAAGAAAGCACCCAGCAAAGCACCTACCGTACGGCTTAAGAAATAAACCTGTGGAGCAAACTTCACTTGTTCTGCCGTCCAGTCAAATCGTTCCGCCATCAGTTTGGAGCTGATAAAATTGGTAGCAACATCTACACCGACAATAAAGAAGATACCCAAAAATAACAGCAGAATCGTTTTATCTTTCAAAAGAGAAAAAGTATCACTGATAGAAAGTTGTTGGGTCGCGGCACTAGAATCTTCCCGTTTAACAGGAGTAGCCATCAGCCAAACAGCGGATAATAACGTGATGAACCCTAATATAGGGAAGCAATAATACCATTTGTCGTCTCCAAAGTGTGCTACAGCCAGCAATACAATCTCTGGTCCGACAAGAGAAGATACTGCTTTGATTACCTGTCCTGCCGTCAGACTACTGGTTAATAATCGTTGACCAGTTACTACATTACTCAGTAACGGATTCAGTGAAACTTGCAGAATAGCGTTACCTATACCTAACAACGCATACGCAATCATACAAGTCATGCTATCATAAATAACCAAAGGCAGAAGCATACCTACCACCGTTATTCCCATACTAAGCAAGACCGTATTCTTACGCCCCCATTTGTTCATCTGATTTCCAATAGGAATACCCAAAAACAGGAACCAGATAAAAACTAACGAAGGAACAAATCCGGTCATCGCAGGAGACCAATTGAAAGTACGTTGAACATAATCGGAAGAAATGCCGACTATATCACAGAAGCCCATAACAAAGAACCCGAAAAGAACGGGAAGGGCGGCATATATAGATTTTTGTGTTTTCATTTAACGACTCCCCAAGCTTTATTAGGTGTATCTCCCATTTCCAATATCAATTCACCTCCTTTTAGTAATTCTGATGCCGGAAAATAAAAATGATCAAGTTTCTCCCCGTTTAACACTGCACTTTGAATATATTTATTCTTTCTTGAAACATTTTTAGCAACAATCATGAACTGTTCCCCCCCGATTGTAAAGTCTTCCCAATTTAATGACAGTTTTTTCATATAAAGGACTTGCTATCTCATATACGGGATCCATTTTACATCCTCCATCTGTCTGGAACAAACCTATAGCAGCCATCACAAACCATGCACTCATCTGTCCTTGATCTTCATCACCTAAATATGCATTAGCAATTCCATAACCATAATATCTATCAATCACCGAACGGACCCATTTCTGTGTCAACCAAGGCTGCCCTGCCCAATTAAATAAAAAAGCAAAATGCATAGACTGCTGATTACCTTGAACTACAGGAAAATCCCAATATTGATCATTAGGAGCATTATAACGCCATGGTTCACTAGCAGAAAATCCCCAATTCAGCCGATTCACAAACTTATTTTTCCCAATTATATCAATCAGGCCAGGTATATCCTGCGGAACAAAGAAACTAAGTTGCCAAGCATTTCCTTCCACATAATGTATATTACATCCAGATCTAAAGGGATCAAATTTTTCTACAAAATTTCCTAGTGTATCCCTCATATGAACATATCCATTTTTTGGATTAATAGCATTTTTCCACCATGAACCTCGCTGGCTGAACATCTTATAATCTTCATATTTTCCTAATGATTTTGCAAACTGAGCAACTGTCCAATCATCATAAGAGTACTCCAAAGAATTGGAGAATCTCCCTTTCTCAATAGGTACATAATGATACTGTAAATAAGGTATAAGATCTCTGTTTCCCGCAAATCCGCCAGCAACATGTGTAGCAGGAGTAGTTTGCATCTTCTTTACAGCCCTAAAAGCCTTATTTACGTCATAATCCCGAATCCCCATCTGATAAGTAGAAACTATCAACGGAATCTCATGTTCGGCTACCATAACCGGAATATACTTCATACCAGCAGGTCCTTTAGCCAACCATCCATTTGTTTCATATAAAGCTAATTGAGAATTAACCCATCTGGAAGCCCACTCCGGAGTTACCAAATTCCACACTTGATTTAAATTCCAAAATGTATTCCAAAAAGCATCACAACCTAATGCCCTATGATTCGGATCTGCCAGTTTTTGCACCTTTTTATCTGCCGACATCCATTCACCATTCACATCACTCCAAATATTCCGACAATAAGAACGATACATATTTGTATAAAAGCGTACCTTTTCCAGACGATCATTGGAAGTGATTTGTACACGACCCAAAATCTCATTCCATGTTTGTTTCTGGTTTTGTACAATAGAAGCAAAATCCCAACCAAATTTCCTGGAAATTTCTTCTTCCAGATTTTCCGATGCGTTAGCGATACTAACCAAAGAAATACCTGTACGAACTTGAACAACCGGTGTTTGTTTAGTATCAAATTCTACATACAAACCAGCATATTTCAAGTCTTTGCCTTCAATATGGTCCCTATTCAACACCTTATCTTCCACCCATCCTCCTACATTTTTAATAGGGGTATCAAATTCTATGACAAAATTTACAACATATTCCTGATCAGCATCTCCACTCCAGACATTAGGTCGAGGAGATAACTGATGACTGTATCCCTCAATTCGATAATCACTGATTTTTTTTATTTCTACATCCATCAGTTTATAATCATATTCAGTAGGAATCTGAAGATCAATCATTACACGCCCATCCTTATCTTTAGGGAAAGTATACCTTTGAAAAGATGCCCTAGTGGTAGCCGTATTCTCCACCCATATCTTCGTATCAGTCATATACACCTTATAATACCCCAATGGTGCCTCTTCTGTTTTTTTATCTATACGAGATCGATAACCCTCATCCGGTCTTAGTTCATCCCCTACCCTTATTTGAAGTTCGCCATTTGTCGGCATCATGCCAAGCCCTCCCATCGTCCATTCATGTATATGACTAAAACAGCCGATAGTTTCAAAAGTAGGTTGATAGCCTGATTGCCATCCTGCATTTTGATTATCAGGACTCAGCTTAACCATACTAAAAGGCATCCATGGTCCCGGAGCAATCATCCAACGAGAATGTCCTGTCCCTATCTTTGTGTCCACGTAATCGGCACACGATTGCAATTGTTGAGGATTACGAACCACTATATCCGAATATAGCAGATCATTATCAGCCCAAACTTTATACATGCTTTTCTGACGTCCATAAACAGCAGGCATAAGAGCCTCAAATTGATAACGAGCCGTATCCATATCAGCAGAAAAGATTTCTAGTCCGTCCAATTCTACCCTTAGTTTAGGATTTCCTGCCAAATGTTCTGCGTCAATTAACAAAGGCTGATATCTTCGTCCATTTTCCTCTATTTCATAAGGAGCTGGAGAAACACCACGTAAAAATACTTTTTTGTTTAATTTACCCAAGCCCGCCTTTTCAGGCCCCACTAATCGTATCTGGTCAAATACAATCCATCCACCTTCTAAAACTGAAATAACAACAGTGTTTCCCCCTTTTTTAATTCATCAGCAGGAATAGGAAATATTAATGCACTATTTTTAGCATTCCGTAAATCACCTTCTAAAACTTCTTTCACTCCCCCGTCTACAACAAATCTTTTGTCAACAGAGTTTATTCTAATCTTTACCACTGCCCCTATAGGACTCGCCCCCAATAAATCTACAACCAATTTCCAATCCTTAGATTTGGGAACATTTGCCAAATCAAAAAGAATGGTCGCATCATGCGTCCGCCATCCAGAAGTTCCTCCCGTACCTCCCCACTGATCTGCAGGTCCCGGTAACACATATGGAAAGTCCTTACTTACATCTGAACCTCCAATTAAAAAATAACGATCTTCATATCCGAAATCATTAGCCAGAAATTTTGTATATCCTGAAGGTCCTAATGCAAATTCAGCCGAAGAGTTATTTTTCTCACCTATTTCCCATAATGTTTTATCGGCTCTAACATATAAGACTACAAAAATTATCAACAAAAAAGAAAAAAAAAGTCGTTTCATATGTCACATTATTAAAATTATATATTCTTTATGCCCCTAATACGCGATAGTGAATATTGCAAGCTGTTGATTATTACATATTAATATAGATACTATAAATATTTATCCAATTCATTTAATGCAAACACATAGGCTCCTACAGAAATAGCGACATTAGTAGTTAGCTTAGTTTTCATTACTCCTACATATTTATTCAAATCACATGATACCAAAGTTCCATATTCCGGAACTGGAATTTCCGTCAACTTTTGCGATAAAAAACGGGACAAATCTTCAGAATCGTCCAAATCAAAAACTTCCATCTGTAATCTGGATAAGAAACGACCAGAAAAAGTAGTAAGTTTACCTCTCAACACTTCCAGAAATGAAGGCATTATATATTTAGAGGCTCCGGATAGCCCCCCACCAATCACAACTATTCCATCAATAACCGTTAAAGCATAGGCAACCGCATCTCCTGCAGCCTTTCCCAGAGAAGAAAAACTACCAATGGCCGCTACCTGATTACCCATCATTTTTCCTTCAGCAATCTCATAAATATCTTTGGGGGTCAGACATCTTTCATCCCCTGATATTTCTTTATAAACTCTATTTACAGCACGAATACTGACACTCTCTTCCGCTATTTTATCTTCGTAAAAATAATTTCTAAATATCCAAAGGTCACCGCCACAGCCATTATCGCCAGATAACAACTCATTATTAATAACAACCCCACCACCAAAGCCTGTACCTATGGTAATACCCAACAAATTTCTATATCGTTTTTTACTTCCTGAAGTTTCCAACATTTTATTTATTGCAGGCAAGACTCCTGCAAGCGCCTCTCCATAAGCAAAAAGATTACCATCATTGTTAATAAAAACCGGTAAATGGAATTTTTGTTTTAAATATTCTCCTAAAGCAATACCACCCCGAAAAGCTAGAAAGTTAGGCAGATCACCAATAACACCATTCTTATAATCTGCCGGTCCAGGAAAAGCAAAACTGATTGCTACAGGCTTCCGAGTCAGTCGTTTCATCACCTCCTCAAATCCTTTTACCAATACATCCAAACATCGTTCCAAATTGTCAGTTACAGCTGCCTTACAAACTGGACATATTATTTGCTTACAGCCCTGTATGGCTGAAAACACAAAATTAGTGCCTCCCGCATCAAGCGTCATTACGATTCGTTCATCATGTTCATACATAGTTTTCAAGATATTAGATAATTGAATTATTTCATTATTAAAAGCGTACGTAGGCTTTTATCGTTACACATTCTTTTCCTGCCGATTTACCATACGGGGCAATGGTGTACTCTTTCACCGCAGCAGGAATGATAAATGTTTCCGCATAATGCACCACGAAAGGTTCAAAGGCGTGAGTAGGACTCTCAACGACGGCCTCTTCTCCCTCCAGCAAATTCAGCACATTTACACTGTCGTTTGTGTGATGCAGCACCGGTGACGAGAAACGGTGACGGCGGGTTTCGATAAATTCATTCGGATGCAATCCGGTACGTTCCTCCATCCACCCATCTCCGGAAGCCACTTCCTTAAACTGATTGCGAAGATGTTCATTTACATATTCCGTATCCCGGTTCCAGTTGATTACGCATTTACCACGTTCCACATTGATTGGGCGTGGTTTTCCATCCAGTCCCAGACGTTGCCAGTCCCATAGTTTGAAAGTAAAGAGGTTCGGAGTCGAACTGATTTCAAGCACCATGCTATTCGCACCGGAACAATGAATCGTTCCTCCCGGAATCAGAAAGTGATCGTGTTTCTTTGTCGGAATCTTGTTGACATACTTTTCTGCGTCGAACACCAATTCACCTTTTTGTGCCTTACGCAAATCGTCGATCATCGCTTCTTTATCAACACCCGTTTTCACTCCCAGATAAACTACGGCATCTTCTTCCGCATCTACCATGTAGTAGCTTTCATCCTGTGTATAATACATACCGAAACTATCACGGATAAATTGAGTGGTAGGATGCACCTGCAAACTCAAATTACCTCCACCTATCGTATCCAAAAAGTCGAAACGGATGGGGAAGTCTTTTCCAAAGCGTGCTTCCACCGGTTCGCCAAGCAACTCTTTACTTTTCAGCAACACCAAATCGACCGAAGGAAGTTCGAAGCGCACTCCGTTCACCTCAAAATAGAGGCTGTTTTCTTCGGGCACACAGTCAAAGCACCAACCAAAATTTTCGCGTTCACGATCCAAATCGCAAACTTCTTTCATCCATTGACCACCCCAGGGAGCCGGATCGAAGAAAGGAACTACCCGGAACGGCGTGTTCACCGTTGCCTCTACCCCTTTAAAGAAAGTATCCTTATCAATCATCTTCGGTGTTCCGGCCACATGGGTGTCAATCCAGAATTCTACCCTGTCAAACAATCTTTCCTTATACCTATCACATACTCTCCAATCATTGAAATAGCCTCTCTTGTATTGCAAAGAAACGGCATCTTTCCGATTGTCTATCCCTAAAGCTTTTACCTCATGCCGACGGAAACGTTGTTGAATTTCCCAACGTGCCATATCCGCATATACAATCATCGCATCCTGCGGAGCCACCAT
This sequence comes from Bacteroides sp. BFG-606, assembly GCF_024788145.1. Classification (NCBI taxonomy): domain Bacteria; kingdom Pseudomonadati; phylum Bacteroidota; class Bacteroidia; order Bacteroidales; family Bacteroidaceae; genus Bacteroides; species Bacteroides sp. BFG-606. The sequence goes on from NZ_JANUIL010000001.1 coordinate 6,486,661, forward strand.
GGCAGCTCCCGTACCTATTATTACAATAGTATCCTCCGCTTCACTAATTTGCTTTTGGGCAGCAGCCAATTTATCCGCATCCAAATAATCTTCCAGTTTCAAATTGGTCACATAGCCAAACAACACATCTTCTGTCATGAAGCGTTCCGTCAAAGTTTGGATCTCTTGTTCCGGTTTCATCAAATCACGTACATTCATCACCTTTCCGGAAAATTCTTTTGAAAAAGCATCCAGCACTTCTTCTTCATATACTCCAGTATATAAATCCACTGCCAGCACTTTTTTTGTATCCATTCGCTTTTTTAACACAGAAATGACAGCATCCCAACCCTGAACAAGCATCCCCGTCAACTTCGTTGAAGGAAATTTATCATAATTAGCTTTTCTCATATTTATAGTTGTTTTCAATCTTATATGTTCATACATATTTTAAATTGTGCAAATTTATAGATTTTATTTTTATTCCAAACAAAACTTGGATTATTTTTTGATAAATCTTATATTTGCTGGAAATAAACCAATCCGGATAGATATGAAAATAGACCATAGCAGCGATAAACCCCTCCACATTCAGGCAGAAGAGATACTTAGAAGGCTCATAGAATCTGAAGAGTACAAAAACGGAAAGCTATTTCCTAACGAAGTCGAATTGTCTGAACAATTACATATTTCAAGGAACACATTAAGACAAGCTATCAACAAACTCGTGTTTGAGGGACTTCTGGTACGAAAGAAAGGATACGGAACGAAGGTGGTAAAGAAAGGTATCGTAGGCGGAGTGAAGAACTGGCTTAGTTTCTCGCAGGAAATGAAGATGTTAGGTATCGAAATACGTAATTTCGAACTACATATCAGCTTGAAACGTCCGACTGAAGAAATCGGCATATTCTTTAATTTAGGTTCTAATCCTGATGCCCGCTGCGTAGTAATGGAGCGCGTCAGAGGAAAAAAGGAATACCCGTTTGTCTACTTTATCTCTTATTTCAACCCTAACATTCCATTGACTGGAGAAGAAGACTACACACGCCCATTATACGAAATGCTGGAAACTCAATATAATATAGTGGTAAAAACCAGCAAAGAGGAGATTTCAGCCAGACTTGCAGGGGAATTTATCGCAGAAAAGCTGGAAATAAAATCCAGTGATCCTATATTAATAAGGAAAAGATTTGTTTATGATGTGAACGGAATGCCGATTGAATACAACATCGGATACTACCGCGCAGACAGTTTTACTTATACAATAGAGGCGGAAAGATGAAGAGTATGTTCATACATACACAACATAGAAAGACTATTTTAAAGACCGGAACTCTTATCTTCTTTTAAAATAGTCTTTTTGCATTCCATTTCTTTGCATTATGCTTTATCCATCATCTATCATTTATTATTAAACTTACCAATAGAGCGCCCGGCAAGAATCCTGTCCAGACTTTCATCCACAACACCTATCATCTGAAGTTTGGATAATAAATGATAGTAGGAAGTTTTTCCTACTCCTTCTATTCTTAACAGACTTTTCCAACCTCTTCCCGATACGATTTCCAGTAAATCTTTTACCGTTCGAACATCTTGATTATACAAAACATTACCCAACCGGGTATCAGCTACTTTGCAAACAGGTAATTGAAGTATCCACTCTTCCTGCTCAACATTTATATTCTTATTATTGTCTGCCAAAGATAAAAAACGAGCATTGATAGCACGTTTTCGATAAGTAGCCAATATATCTTTCTTCAGTTTCAATCCTTTAAGTATAGAGTTATAAATTTGCAATGTCTTTTGATAGGTAATTCGATGCCGACCAGCCACTTTTTCTACTGATTCTCCTGTAGAAATAGAATAGAAAATATTGCGGGCAACAGGGTGAAGAATCAATGCTGCCAGTTCACGAATGATTATTTCATATAGCGGTTTACAGGTCTTCTGTGTTCTCAATACATATAGTAGATCATCGTATCTGGAAATGATAAAGTCACGTTCCAATTTCTTTTCTTCTACGATTTTAGAAAGGTAATCTGCTTCTAAACCAAGTCTTTTGTGAGCTTCCAGATAAGCATCCAAACTCTCATCATCCAAAAACAACTGATCGTTGATTCGGGAACTCGTAATGTATCCAAGATTTGCCCAATTCTTTAAAATAGCCTCTTGGATGTCGTGTCTTTCGGACATCTGTTTTGTTGTGAGCCAATTTGCCATAAAAAAACGGAACTAGATTAATAATATTAACTAGTTCCGTACCTTTTATTATAAAAAAGTACGGAGCTGTCACAATCCCGCTAACAGGAGGTAGTAACGGCTACCCAACGCACACGGGCAGACAGCCCGTACCCTATGAGAAGTCATAGAAGTACAGGCGTCTTCCCGGCGTGAGTTAAAAAATCCGTTACAATTTCCTGTTAGCCGAGGAAACGCACAATCGCATACCACAAAGGCATACTACGTTCCAATGACAAAGGTACAAATACTTTTCGGAAAACAACAAAAGAAAGCCGCAAATGTTTAGTGAAAATCAAAGACAGAATATTGTATTAAAAAAAGCCGGTTATTCGAATCGTTTTAAAGTTTACACAATCCTGTTTTAATGAGGAAACATATCCGGCATCATTTTTTTTCGTGTATTATTGCAGAAGAGATCATCCGGTCTATTTCAATTTTCCGGTAGGACACGTGACTCATAACCTGCCGCTCATTAATGGAGCGAGAGTAGAATTTACCATCAGGGAAAAGGAGGTTGAATTTTATTGTCCTGATAACACTACAGCCCATTCAAACAGCAGAGAAAACAAAGGAACTGTATCTATCAAAACGGTGGGCAAATAAATCTATCTCACGCTTCGAAATTTGGAGCCTCATAGCCAATTGACGCCAACCTTTCATAGTGTCAACTACTTCGGAAATTATTTTTACAGCCATGTCTTTGCTAAGCATATAATCCTCACAAGCATCCAACAAAATCGTCAAATCCGACTCACAAGAAGAACTGGAGATTAGCAAACTTTGCTGTTCATTCAAAGTCGGGTTCATATCATACGCCGGAGAAAGAGTCCACCCTTTGGGAGTTAATAGAAAGCCATGATTACGAAAATGATCATCCGTATTACCCACACAGATATTGAATGCTACTCTACGATAAAGCTCTTGAAGATTAACTTCCACATTCGTACAACCCTGTATCATAAAGTCAACAATATCCAGATAACCATTCCCTGTACCAGCATTAGCTCCATCCATCAATCCAAGCAGAGTCATAGCGGAAGCAAAATGAATGCGCTTTCCATCATCTCTCCGATCAAACCGCTTGGATAAAAAGGTATGATATTTACTTTCTGTAGCAAGTACTCCGGTTGAAGCTACCCTGATTCCAGCTTTCGCTGCCAGAAGATGACAAAAATGTTCCCATAGACCGACATCATAATCATCTTTCCGGGATGGAAATTTAGCGATATACAATATTTCCTGTTCATCAGTCACACTCGCTTTTGGCCGTGCACCTCCAAGAGAGGTACCGGGTTGAATTAGCTGAATCAGCCATTTTTTATCTGGCAAAAGATTCTGTTCTTCACTTTTCTCAATCTCCTGACTGGCATACATCAGTTCCCGGACAGCCGTAAGTGGAGGTATTCGCAATTTATTACTGATATTGATAAAATCACCGTTAGGATTCTCTTTAAAACGAAAACCACCCATCCGAGAAAAGTCATCAATGCCCACTAGATAATCAAATGAAGTCAGTCGACGTACAGCACGTTTTTCTTCTGCTGCCAACAACTGCTCACGTCTGTTCAGTAAAGCTCGTCCCCAGCGATCGGGTAAAGCATCAGAAAAACATCCAAAGATACCTTTGCCTTGTTGGGTATATTGTATTCCAGGATAGTTATTCAAATCTTCACTTAAAAACAAGTCCCCATATTTTTTCAGCCAATCATTACTAAACTGAAATCCATACGTTTCTGAACCACGAAGCACTTCATAGCTCAATTCACCAATCAATTCTATATCTTTCAGCCAATCAAAATCGGCATATACTTCTATCTTTTTCATTGACTAGTTTTCTTTTTAGACGCTCTCTCCCGTTGCTTCAAGCTCAAGTCCTGCAATGCTTTGCCCATTTTATCCTCTTTTGCCAATAAAAGAATATCACCATCCAGCTGCAAAGCATAGAGTACTCTCAAATAAATACCAATAGAAACAGTAGGCAATCCCTTTTCCACCCGTGAGACCGTAAGTTCCGAACAAGTAGCGCGTTCTGCTACCTGCGCAATACTCAAATTCCGTCTCAAACGAGCCAATTTTATTTGTTCGCCTACAATCTGCATTTTCGAAATCAACTTGCGAGGAAGTTTAGTTCCCATCGTACTCTTTGTCATAATCGTAATCTATCATATAATATACAAAGATAAGATTTATTATTTATTATATGATTGGTTGATAAGAAAAAGATTGGATCAGGCGTATGTATACAAAAAGGCAGACTTCAATAAAAGGTTTTCGTTTCATATATAGAATAAAAGGTACATCATTTTGTTTTGTATACAAAACAAAATATTTGATAAAGCTGCTCTAATCTATTTCACAATATCATTCAAGTCAAAATAAAGCAAACGTGTAGCAGAATCCACATCTTCATTATTCAAAGGAATAAATCCATTTTTCTCATAAAAAGGAACAGCTGCCGCATACGCATCTACAGTTAAAAAGCGACAACCCGTTTTATTTTCAATAACAAAGTAACTTTTGATAAAATTCAACAGGAATGAGCCTATTGATTGACCTTTCACAGATAAATCGACTCCTAAACGACAAATTTTAGCGGCAGGATAACTTTTTAAACGTTTCTCATTCACAAACCGATGCTTTCGAAAACGATTAAATTCTGTTTTATTCTCAAAATCAGACAAAGAAATACGATCATTAGCAAGGCTAAAATATGCGACTGTTTGTTGTCCCATTTTATTTTCAAGTACATAACTTACAGCTAACAAAGCTTCCCGATAAAGAAAAGATTCATTTAAAATAAAATCGTTCAGATCGGTATCTCCACAATCGAACGATTTTATTTTTTCTGAGATATTTAATTTACGCATCTCATACGCTTCCTCTATCAACTGACGATTCATTTTTTATTTTTTAAAGATTTTCATTGCCAGTTCATAGTCTTTCAACCTTTTTTCCCGCTGCTCCGGCGTTTCACTACGCTTCTCTTTCATCCGTTCTTCAAATCGCCGAGCATCTTCTCCGAAAAGTATCGGAGTTTCCTTAATTGGTCTTGCCATACTTATACAACTCCTTTCTTTTGGTTTATACGCTACAAAAGTAATTGAATAAATCAGGAAGTGCAAGTTATTACGAAGTTATCTTATTCATATAAAAAACTACTCTACAATTAAAGCACCTCTCTCTTGCATAAAGTAGCTACTTTTGTAGCACATATCAATTCGTTCCACAAATATGGAACGAAACAATAACAGATGTGGAACTAAAGGGAAACAACTGTAGAACTAAAAGTCAACAGTTGTAGAACGAATTAATAGTAACTATAAAATCACTAAACATTAGTATATGAGTGCAATATATGACCTATTTGAGACTCCTAGTCCAAACAAAGAAGAGAAACAACCGCTACACGCCCGTATTGTCTCCAAAGGAACCGTAGGTAAAGAAGAGTTTCTGGATCGTGTCCACAAGTTTACCGGTATCAGCAGAAGTTTATTGGCAGGAGCCATGGAAGCCTTTGCCAATGAAGCACGGGATTTACTAGCCGACGGCTGGAATGTAGAAATAGGGAACTTCGGATTCTTCTCTACCTCGCTGCAATGTCCGCCAATTAAAGATAAAAAAGAAATTCGGGCAGCGTCTGTCCAAATGAAAAATATTAATTTCCGCGCAAGCCGTCCATTCAAGAAAGAAGTAGGCGATAAAATGAGGCTGCAACGAGGAGAATCTATCACACGCCCTAAGAAAAATAGTATCTCCCGTGAGACGTGTCGCGACCGCCTCAACACATACTTGGAAAATCACCTATTCATCAGCCGGACAGATTATAGCCATCTGACAGGACGAAATAAAAAAGTGGCTATTGAAGAATTAAAATCCTTTATCACTGACGGAATAATAAGGAAAGAAGGGATTGGAAAGTTGACTGTATATATAAAGGTATAAACATCACAAAAACTCTTGGCACAAGTAGAATTGCTTATTTATCCTTTATCTTATCTACAAGACAAAATAATAGATATATTATCTTGTCTGTAGGATAAAAATGCTTATATTTGTATTATCAATAAGATATATACATTATGATGAATAGAACAATTCTAAAATCTGTAATTGCGGACAACCAACTTGAAGTCCCTAAATATAAAGTGATTCCAAGAAATTTCAACTTCGAGGAATTTGGGAATTATGTGTTTGTCGGCATAAGACGTGCCGGAAAATCATTTTTGCTTTATCAACGGATGCAACAACTCCTTTCACTAGGAATGGGTTGGGATGAGATGCTTTATATCAATTTTGAAGATGAACGGCTTGTTGGAATGTGCGTGAATGATTTAAACTTGCTGCTTGAAATTCATCTTGAGATGTATGGCAAAAGACCTATACTATTTCTTGATGAAATACAGAATATCACAGGTTGGGATAAGTTTGCACGTCGTATGGCAGACACTAAACATAGAGTATACATCACCGGCAGTAATGCAAAAATGCTTAGCGGAGATGTACAGACTACTCTCGGTGGACGATATATAACCGTAGACGTATACCCTTACAATTTCAAAGAATATCTTACAGCCAATAACATCGAACTAACCCCTATGTCCCTTATAGCTACGGAGAAGAAAGCCGAAATATTGCGCAAATTCAACGATTATTTTTTCTTTGGCGGATTTCCGGAAGGTGCCACACTTAATGCAAAACGGGATTATCTGACCAGTATATATCAAAAAATCTATCTGGGAGATATAGCTACGCGTCATTCGATTGACAATACATTTGCTCTTAGAGTATTGTTTAAGAAAATAGCCGAAAGCGTCAAACAACCCATATCCTTTAATCGCATCGCCAATATAGTTTCATCAACTGGCGCCAAAGTGGGTGTAACCACTGTTATAAACTACATGGAATATGCTAAAGACGCATGGCTCATTTCATCTATTCATAATATTGCCGGTAAATTAGCCGACAAGGAAAGTACGCCTAAATATTATTTTAATGACAACGGGATTCTAAATCTCTTTTTACTTGACGGACAAACATCTTTATTGGAAAATTTAGTTGCCATAACCCTACTTAGACGCTATGGACACAAAGATACTGTTTTTTTCTATAATAAAGGCATAGAGGTTGACTTTTATCTTCCGGATAGCACCACAGCCATTCAGGTATGTTACTCCTTAGACAACAGTGACGGAACATACGACCGTGAAGTGGGAGCTCTCATTAAGCTATCCAGAGTCCTCGACTGTTCCCAACTGATGATAATTACATATTCTGAAGAACGGACTATTGAAATAGAAGGAAAACTAATTGAAATACTCCCTATTTGGAAATGGCTATTAAAGTAGAAAATATAAGAATCTATAAATCAGAAGTATACAAACAAAATAAATAAAAGTGAATCAAAGTACGTACATCTAGGACCGTTAAAGCACCTCCCCGGAAAGTGCCCATAGTATCTTTGCATCGTGATCACAAAGAGAATTGATAACTAAAGTAACTAATTAAAAAAACAAAAAACTATGGCACTTAGATACGTCATTAAAAAAAGAACATTCGGCTTTGACAAAACTAAAGCTGAAAAGTATGTAGCACAAAATGTAATCACCAATACGGTGGATTTCAGAGATTTGTGCGAGGAAATCACTAAAGTCGGAATGGTTCCCAGTGGAGCGGTAAAATTTGTACTCGATGCTTTGATCGATACATTAAATCTCAACCTTAGAAAAGGTATTTCTGTTCAATTAGGAGATTTCGGATGCTTCCGTCCAGGTATGAATTGCGAAAGTCAGGATACTGAAAAAGAGGTAGATAGCGATACGATACGCAGAGTGAAAATTATTTTCACTCCGGGCTACAAATTCAAAGAGATGCTTAGTAAAGTCAGTGTTCAAAAAGCGGTGGCTTCCGATGATGGCTCCATCAGCCCGGAACAACCGGATTCCAACCCGAATCCCAATCCGGATGACGGCAAAGGAGAAGCACCGGACCCGGCAGCATAAGATTAATTATCAGCCTTTAAAAGCAGGAAAACAGTACCCGTCCGTAGGCGGGTACTGTTTTCCAAAGTATTCTTATAAAAGACTTGACAACGCCTTTTTTATTTTGTACCTTTACAACATCTTAAAACATTAAACTATCAACATGAAAGAATTGCCATCAGAAGAGGAAGAAATTCCGTTTCGCATTAAAACTTATAAGAAAAAGGAATTGGCTTGTATGTACAATCCGAACATTACACCCCGTTGCGCCATACGCATATTCACCAAATGGATTAAAATAAATAAAGAACTGCTCCGGTTATTGACTGCCACAGGTTATCATCCGCGTACACGAACTTTTACTCCCCGACAGGTACAAATCATAACCAGTATTCTGGACATTCCATAAGGATGTCCAGAATACTGGTTTTATCATTGCAGTTGTCCCGCCGCTTTCAAATAAGCCACATAATTCACAGTATGTCGGTACATCTCCTAAAGAATATCAGAACAAGAAGATAGGACTGTTGCCTTCGTGAGTCAGCAAAACAAAATTCTATTCTTTTTTGATATTACAATAATCTGAATTGGAATATAATCAATAAAAAAGGATTATTCACCGATTGCGTACAATATTGATATATAATCGTCCTATTCTTATATTAAAAACAGCTACCCAACACTACCTTTGTTACCAACCGATTATTTTCGGAAGATTGTATTAGTTAAACAAGCCGTTTTACTTGGTATACTTCGAAAATAATTCATAAGTTTGTTTTGTATTAAAGGAGTCCATTGTATGTATAAGAAGTATATCCCTTTTCTTTTATTATTTATTTCTACTCTTTCGTTTGGACAAAATATACATTTTCAGGCACTCGGAGTAGAAAATGGTATTTCACAACCCACAATCACATCTATTTATCAAGACGAGTTCGGTATTATCTGGATAGGGACCAAAGATGGCCTGAACCGATATAACGGCACTGACTTCCATATATTCCGTCCGATAGAGAACGATAAAAACAGCTTGTACAATAATAACATCGGTACCATCTGCGGTGATAAAAACGGTCATATTTATATCCGGTGCAAATACGCCGTAGTAGAATATGATATTAGAAAAAACACCTTCCATACTATCCGTAATAACAATATCCAGGCCATTGACTACGGCAACTCCCAGTTATGGGTTTGCACGAGAGATTCATTGTTCACCTACAACCGCACAGAAGATAAATTAGCATATTATTACCACCTGGACAGCGCACGCATATCATGCGTCACTGAAGATCATGAAGGCAACCTGTATGTAGGAACCATGAATAAAGGCTTGTACATGATAGACAGCAACAAGAAATGGCTTAATTATCTTCCCGATAAAGATATAACCTGTATTTATGAAGATTCCAAGAAAAACATCTGGATAGGGACTAAGGATGACGGACTTTTCCGGCTAGACAGAAACGGTGTACAAACCAACTACAAGGACGGACCTTATAAAAACAGGCTTTCCAGTAATTATATCCGTTGCATTATGGAAGACAGCTGGGGGAATTACTGGATAGGGACTTTTAAAGGGCTGGACAAGCTGGATGTCTCCACCAATATTACTCATTACAGTGAAGACAACAAGCCTTATAGCCTAAGCAACTCTTCTATCATTTGTATGATGAAAGATCAGCAAGGGACCTTCTGGATAGGTACCTACTATGGAGGAATCAACCTATTTAATCCGGATTATGAAATCTATACCTATTATTATCCGGATGAATCGCAGAAAGGAAAATTGACTTCTCCTTTCGCCGGAAGAATGAAAGAAGACTCCAAAGGCGGCATTTGGATCGCAACAGAAGGCGGAGGAGTGAATTATCTCGATAGAAAAACAAAAAACTTCATCGAATATAAACATAGTAATAATAGTAATTCTCTTACATCCAATGCAATCCAAGCTCTATATCTGGATGAGAAGAACCAGCTCCTATGGATAGGAACGCTAAAGGGAGGATTGGACAAGCTGGATTTGAAAACACAGAAATTCACCAACTACAGACATATTCCCGGCAAGGAGAATACATTGATTAACGATATAGTCCGGAAAATTATTCCGTATAAAGGAAACTTGTTGCTGGCCACCCACGACGGTATCGGTTTATTTAATCCGCAAACCGGAGAATGTACCAAACTATTAATGGACAGCAAACTCAACAACAGGCAGATCATCGATATGCATCTCGACAAGCATGACAATCTATGGTTTTCCTATTACCGGGGGCTGGTAAAGTATAATATTGAAACCCATAAACGGGATGAATACTTTGTTCCCAACACCTCCGGAAGAGTCATAGGAAGCAACCTTATAAATGTACTCTTTGAAGATAAAAAAGGAAACATATGGGCAGGTTCTTCCGGAGACGGGATATTTCTATACCAACCTGATACTAATACATTCAAGTCGTTTAACTCACAAAATTCAGACTTGATTAACGATTATATCCTGGATATAAACGAATCTCTTTCCGGTTACCTTCTGATAGCAAGCAACCAGGGCTTTTCTCGTTTTGACATGGAAAACGAGCGGTTTTATAACTATAACAAACAAAATGGTTTCCCGATGACAGCGTTGAATCCTTACGGATTGTTTGTTGCCCATGATAATGAGATCTTCCTATCCGGTCCTAAGATGATGATATCTTTCTTTGAAAAGGAACTGAATTCTTACGTTAAACCTTATCAACTGAACTTTACTTCATTGGAGGTGAACAATAAACTCATATTGCCTAATGATGGTTCCGGTATCCTTTCCGAGTCTATCTTATATCAACCGCAAATCACTCTGAACCACAACCATTCCATACTCACTGTTAATTTCTCATTATCAAATTATGTATCAGTACTAAGAAATCGGATTTACTATAAACTGGAGGGCTTTGATAAAGAATGGATGAGTGCCGGTTATCGCAAAGGTATCACTTATACGAACCTGAATCCGGGTAACTACAAGCTAATGATAAAAAGCTCCGAAGAATATTCCGGAAGGGAAAGCATTTGCAAAGAAATAGACATTATTGTAAAACCGCCTTTCTATAAATCGACATGGGCGTACTGTTCTTATGTCGTTATCATGATTATTTCTCTCTATATAATAGTGAGTTTCTACTCTTCCAAGTTGAAATTGAGGGCCTCACTTGAATATGAGAAGAAAGAAAAAAAGCAGATAGAAGAATTGAACCAGTCCAAACTCCGATTTTTCACTAATATATCACATGAATTCCGTACTCCGCTTACTCTGATTGTGAGTCAGCTGGAAATGTTGATGGAACGGAATGATATTCAACCGCTAGTATATGGCAGACTGATAGGCATCCATAGAAACACACTGCGCATGAAACGTTTGATAACCGAATTGCTTGACTTCAGGAAACAAGAGCAGGGATTCGAAAAGTTTAAATATAGCAAACAGAATATCTATTCGTTTCTGGATGAAATTTATCTATCCTTCAAGGAATATGCCAGAGGCAAACAGATTATTTTCGAATACTTCAACAAAGACCGTTCATTAGATGTATGGTTTGATGTGGTGCAACTGGAAAAGGTTATTTATAATTTATTGTCCAATGCCTTTAAATATACACCTCTCGGAGGTACGGTTTCGTTGTCAGTACAAGAGTATGAAAACAGCGTTATGATACTTATTTCAGATACGGGAATCGGCATTGCCGAAGAAAATTTGGACAAGATATTCGACCGCTTCTATCAAGTCGACAGCTTGGATAACCAGAAAGGTACGGGCATCGGGCTGGCTCTTGCAAAAAGTATTATCGAAGCTCACCAAGGTAAAATCGGCGCCCGAAGCCGGGAGGGAAAAGGAACGACATTTGTCGTCGAGTTGCCTTTGGGAGACAGCCACATATCGGCTTCACAAAAGATAGAGACTCCTGATATTGATTCATACTGCATCTCGTTACTGAAGATGGATGATGAAAAGATGCCGGAGGAACTGCCGGATGACGACAACTCCGACAGTAAGGAAGAACCGTCGAATAAAATACTGATTGTCGAAGATAACGAAGAGTTAAGAGAACTGCTAGTACGGTTATTCTCCAAAGTATATTCGGTTTATGAAGCACAAGACGGTGAAGAAGGTTTTGAAAAAACCAAAGAAGTGCAACCCGATATTGTGCTTAGTGACATCATGATGCCCAAAATGTCCGGTATAGAAATGTGCCGGATGATTAAGAGTAATTTTGAAACGTCACACATTCCTGTAATACTGCTCACAGCACAGACTGCGGAAGAATTTACTATACAAGGGTTAAAAATGGGGGCGGATGACTATATCACCAAACCTTTTAATGTGAAACATTTGTTTATGCGTTGTAATAACCTGGTGAACGGCAGAAAGCTGTTACAGAAAAAATATGCTAAACAAATGGATAATAATATAGATATTCTGGCAACCAATGGGGCAGACCAGCAATTTATGGAACAATGTGTGACCTGTATCGAACAGAACATCGATAATCCCGATTTTGACGTGAATATGTTTGCACAGGCTTTAAACATCGGACGCACTAAGTTATTCCTGAAACTGAAAGGAATAACAGGACAGACACCGAATGATTTTATTTTGAACGTCAGACTGAAAAAAGCACAAATGCTGCTGATCCAGTCTGACACTAAAACAATTTCAGAAATAGCTTATGAAGTAGGTTTCAACTCTCCAAGCTATTTCATTAAACGATTCAGGGAATTGTTTGGAATGACACCGGCGCAGTTCCAGAAAGGAGAAGAAAAAAAGACTCCCGAATAAGCACTTTCCAGATTAGCGGTGCTTTATCTGAATTTATCAATACGTGGAATAAATTTATTATCCATTTTAAATACAATAATCATACTATGAAAACAAAGCTATTAGGTGCTTTTGGCCTGTTATTCCCATTATTATTGACAGCAGCCAATATTCAAAGAATAACTCCTGTCACCTCTGATAAGAGTGTCAAGATAGAAGTAGCATTATCAGCAGAGGCAGGTGAACGGTTATTATTTGATGCTACCATTGTCGGTTCACAGAATAAAGAGAAACTATGCAGCTTTTCCAAAGAATATCTCTTTACTCATAAAACCGATACGACAGTAGTACTGGAGACAGGCCAACTGACTCCTAAATTGTGGAGTCCGGTTTCACCTGTACTCTATGATCTGACACTAAAAGCCGGGGAGCAGACTTTTCAGAAGAAAATCGGATTCAGAAAGTTCGAGATGCATAACGGTATCTTCTATTTAAATGACAACCCGATCTACCTGAGAGGCAATGCCATAAATCCACCGGAACGTGGCATACCGGAACAACTGGAACAAAGTAAAGAGTTTGCCCGTGACTATGTGCGATATATGAAAAGCCTCCATATAAATATCATCCGTATCCCTGATAACCAAAATTGGATGGACGTATGCGACGAAGAAGGAATGATGATATTCGCCGGCCGGTACGGTCGCCCCAAACATGCAACCCAAACAGCTCCCCCGAAAGATTTTGAACTATCGCTCAAAACTTATAAGGAAATAGATTTAGGCCCGTTCGCCTCCCATCCTTCTGTTGTGATTTATATCTTATCCAACGAAATGCCTTACGAAGGAAAGGCGGGTGATTTATACAGAGATTTTCTCACCCGAATGTATCAGGAACTCAAAAAATGGGATAATACCCGCCTGTATATATGTAATGCAGGCTATGGTCTGGGGAAATCTGCAGACATTTATGACGTGCACAGATATTGGGGATGGTATTACAACTCTTTTCTTACTTACCTGAATATGCGCGATAAGGATATGTGGCAGAATCCGGGCAAAGTACAGCCGATCACCTTTACGGAATGTGTTGGCAATTATACCGGTATAGACGGACGCTTTAACCTCTGTTCAAGAACCAAACAACCCGGTTCTCAAAAATGCTGGACAGGGCATTTGCCTGATACGGAACAGGCAGAAGCAGCCATGGCCTATCAGGCGTTTGTCCTGAAAAATGCCACGGAACTATTCCGGCGTTTGAGAAGCCAAAACGATTGTCTGGCAGGCACCATGCCCTTCACAATTGTATTTCATAATTGGGATGGAGTGAAATCTTTTGCCGAAATGAAGCCAAAACCGGTTGCCGGACAATATCAACTTAGTTATCAGCCCATATTATTGAGCTGGGAAAACTGGCAATCACAGATATATGCAGGAAACAAACTTTCAGTGGTGGCTCATGTGGTAAATGATGACGATTACTGCAATGCATTGAGTGATGTCCGCCTGCATTGGTGGATTGAACAGGAAGGCAGGAAAGTGATATCGGGAGAAAATGAATTTCCGTTTGTACCTTATTACGGAACCGGTAAATTGCCTCTGACTATCAATATCCCCCCCAATTTGCTTACGGGAGATTATTTATTAAAAGGAGAGATTTATTCCAAAGGCAAAAAAGTGTCATATAATGAAAGCGAATTATTTATAGCCGGAAAGGACTGGAACAGCGCAGTTGATGCAACAGCTACGATTTCCGTATATGACACCACACCGGAACAACAGACTTTGAATTGTTTGAAAAGAAACGGATATTCGGTGAAACCAGTACGTTCAATAACAGAACTCACCCAAAACTCCACGCTTGTCATCGGCAAAAACTCATGGAATGATAATTTTGACAGGCAGACCGGAGAACTGAAAGCATATATCAATAAGGGTGGCCGCATAATTTGTTTGGAGCAGGATAAAACAGACTTCAACCAATCCTGGTCACCTATAAAGATTGAATTTCTGCAGCACAGTAATAACGACCCGGTCTATCTGTCACCTTCTCTGGCATATAAAGACGGAATGAATATTAACCTGGAACGTCCCTATCATCCGATTTTCAAAGGATTAAATCCCCGTATGTTCAGGCTATGGTCTGACTATACATCCTATGATGAGTCGAAGAATGGTTTTCCGGCCATCTACCCTGTAAAAGCCGGTTATGACCTGCAATCACCCTCCATGAAGGATGTAGCTGTTCTTGCCAATTATAGCCGTGCTCTGGCTGCTACGGCATTATCCGAAATATTTATAGGTAAAGGTTCCATCCTTTTATCCGGATTTGACTTGATAGACCACTGCGGAACAGATCCAGTAGCTGACAAACTTTTGTCCAACATGATTCAATACATGGCTGTCGATAAGAAGCACGAACGATATGTAGCCGTAAACGATTCCATTATCTGGGGAGACTATGCCTCCGAACGAGGAATCGTCAATGCTCCCTGCAACGGCCTGATGGTAAACACGGTTCCTATCATTCCTAAGGGACAGGAAGAACTGCCTAAGTATAAAGTGCAGATTGACGAATATGGCTATCAGTATGCAGGTTCCTACGGAGGCTGGAATTCGAAACCGGGAGTACAATACGTTCCTTATGGCAGACGCCCGATGGCCCCATTCAAATTCTCGCGTGGTGGAAGCCCTATAATCGATAAGTCGTCCACTATTGGAGAAGGTTACTTTTATCTGGCACTTCCCCGAAAAGCGAAGACTATGATTACCGTATTGGAGAACCCGGTAGAAGAACCTCTTAATATCAGTCTTTCGGTTGCAGAAGGAGAATGGAAAGAGTATGTTATTCAACCTAAACAGCAGTTGGTTATCAGAACAAATATCTCTCATTTAAAAGACAGTATGAAGGTGATGCTGAAAGGAGACAGGCGTACCATATTGTTAAAGACGATAATAAGCAAATCGAAAAGTTAACTTCCGTACGATGTTACTTCTTAAAAGAACGATTTTTATATCTTATAATGTACAAAAGCAGGATATTTGCCAATGAATTTTAATCAGGCAAACTATGAAACGCATATTATTCTCTTTGTATTTATCTCTGATAGCAATACTGACTTTTGCAACAGACGGATTTACGGTAGCAGATGTCTTTACGGACCATATGGTGTTGCAGCGAAATGCCATAATAAAGATATGGGGAGAAGCTCAAAACGGCTCACTGGTTGAGGTCCGGTTTGCAGGGCAGCTTCAGAAAGTAAAAGCCATTCAGGGAAAATGGCAAGTGACATTGAAGACCGGAGAAGCCGGAGGACCCTATAAATTAGAAGTTATAAACGGTAATAATAAGGTTAGTTTTCAAGATGTTTTAATAGGTGACGTATGGTTGGCGGGTGGTCAGTCGAACATGGAATTCGCTTTACGCAGGGTAAAAGATGCTCAAACGGAAATTAGTTTGGCAGACTATCCACAAATACGTTATTATAAAGTACCGAGAAAATTCTACCCGGAACAGGAAGTGTCCAAAGCATCATGGAGGGTATGTTCACCGCAGACAGCACCGGAGTTTTCTGCTATCGCTTATTATTTTTCCAGAAACATACATAAAGAGTTGAATGTTCCTATCGGTATCATTCAGACTCCGGTAGGAGGAACCACGGTGGAGGCCTGGACAAGCAGGACACTGCTGATGTCGGACAAAGACTTCCAGCCGATAGTACAGCATTATGACAGTATGGTGAATTCTTACGGACCGGACGGGTACGAGAAATTATACAACCGTTATGTTTCAAGCCTGACAGAATATCACCAGCTGAGCGAAGAACAAAAGAAATATATAGACAAACCGGTAGAACCTATGGGAAGAAAGAATTTCCATAGGCCGATAGGGTTGTCCGAGACAATGCTAAACACTGTTATCCCTTACACATTGAAAGGTTTCCTCTTTTATCAGGGAGAGTCGAACACAGCCCGCGGAGCGCAGTACCGCAAACTGTTCCCTGCCATGATAAAGGAATGGAGAACTGCTTGGGGACAGGGAGATATTCCTTTTCTCTTTATTCAGTTACCCAGATTCGAAACGAAAACACGCTATTGGTATGAACTACGTGAAGCGCAATACCTCACCTCACTCCATGTAAAAAATACAGCAATGGTTGTCGCTTTCGATCAGGGTAATCCGAAAGATATTCATCCCATAGTGAAAGACACGGTAGGCTGGCGGTTGTCTCAATTAGCACTAGGAAAAGTTTACGGTAAAAAAGTGGTTTGCCAAGGACCGGAGTTCAAAAAGATGACGAAAACTGCCGATGGCTCTTTGCTACTTGATTTTGCCAATACCGGTACAGGACTCGTTAGCAAAGACAAAGCAGCAACACTTTCAGGCTTCACTGTTGCGGGTAAAGACGGCAAGTTTTATCCCGCTGAAGCAATAATCGTAGGCAAAAATCAAGTAAAAGTGAAAAATAATCTGGTGACAAATCCCGTAGATGTCCGTTACCTCTGGGTGAATAGTACCGATATGAACTTATTTAATGAAGAGGGTTTTCCGGCAGTTCCTTTCCGTACAGACAAATATCAGTTGATGACAGAAGGTGTCCATATTAATCCTGAACCAAAAATTCCTGACCTTGATTTGTTTCTTTTTATCGGTCAGTCCAATATGGCCGGAAGAGGATATATCACAGATAACTATAAAGGTTATATTAAAAACACATATCTGCTTACTCCCACCGGCAGTATGGAACCGGCACGCAATCCTCTGAATAAATATTCTACGATCCGCAAACGATTGGGTTTACAAGGAGTAGGACCTGCCTATTCATTTGCAAAATCAATCACAGAAAGAACCGGACGTCCACTAGGACTGGTAGTCAATGCCCGTGGAGGCAGTTCAATCAACTCATGGATGAAGGGAGCAAAAGATAATTATTATGATGAAACCCTGTCACGTATACGTCAAGCGATGAAGTTCGGTACACTAAAAGCCATCATCTGGCATCAAGGAGAAAGCGACAGTAATGACCCGGCAACATATATGCCGAAACTACAAGAACTGATAGCCAATTTACGGAAAGACCTAAATAATGAAAAACTCCCATTTATTGTAGGCGAACTGGCAGAATGGAGAAAGAATGGAACATCGGAAACATTCAATGAAATGTTACGCACGGTTCCAAAACACATTCCTTATTCTTATTGCGTGTCATCCAAAGAATTAGTTCCTCTGATTAATGAAAGTGACCCTCATTTCAGCGCAGACAGCCAGATCATTCTGGGACGCAGATATGCAGAAGCTACCTATAATGCTTGTTACTCCGGAAAATAAATACATACCATAAAATACAAAAGATTTATGTACCTTAGAAAATGTTTGGTTTTAGTTTATGGAGCCATGACTATACCTTTTACAAGTATATCAGCTGACAATGTGAATGTAGCATTACATAAACCGGTAATAGCATCCTCACAACAAAAAGAGTTTCCAGCATCAAATGTGACTGACGGAGTCATTTCACGTAAATCTTCCTGGATAAGTGACCCAAATGCCCGTGCTCCGCATATTCTTGATGTCAATTTGCAGAGATATTATGATATTGACAGGGTAGTTATCCACACAGGAATCCCTGAATCGGAAAAGACAGAACAGGAGAAGGGAAAAGCTCCCGGCTTCTGGGCAATGAAGAATTTCAAGATTCAATATTGGGACGACGCAAACTGGACAGACTTACCCAATACGGAATGTACAGAAAACAGGCTGGACAAAATAGAATTCACATTTACTCCACAACTTACTACTTTCCAGCTTCGACTAATCTCTACTGATGGGGAACCTGTTACCATCAATGAGTTTGAAGTATATGGCAAAGAAAAGAAAAATATGATTGCTCCTGTTATTCAGAATGAACTGCCAGACAGAGTTCATAAAGAATTTCCTAAGGACATGCTTGTAACAGTCAATAAAAATGTAGTAGGAAATACCATGAAATACGTGGCTTACAATCAAGGATATTATATGCCCGGCAGCAACATATCAGGTTGGCTTGAATATTCCAATGTAAACAGTTTACGCGTATGGACATCTATGAATGATTATGTACCCGAAGAAGCTGTGAATTATCAAAAGAACCTGAATACACTAGAAGAGTTTGAATCGTACAAACATGAATTACGAAGCAATCCCGAAAAAAATAACTTCATCAAATGGAAACCAATTTTGGAAAGATGTCGCAAACAACAATTCTCAACCAATTCAATGGTATTTGAATATGCTTTACTAGAATTGAAACGTTTGAACATAGATGTAGTCCTACAGATGAATTCAACAGACTTTGACAATACATGGAGCAATAAATGGAAACAATGGCAACGTTTTTATGCCCTGGCATTTTATGCAGCCAAAACGGGTGACGTGACAATGTTCGCCATGCAGAACGAACCTAATCACCGACATTCCGGTCCGATGAAAATCACACAATATGTAGATGCCATGAAAGTTGTGTCAGATGCTATATATTGTGCTATACAGGATGTAAACAAACTCTATGGAAAACATCTGAAATCACGTTTTGTAAGTCCTGTTACGGCAGGCTCCAACGCTAACTGGTGGGCGGAGGTTGTGAAAAGCCTGCGTATTGATTATCGGGGATTACCTTCCGACAGAGACTTGCTGGACATATTCTCGACACACTCTTATAATCTTCCGGCAGCAGGATATGTATCCAAGGTTTCGGACATACGGAAGATCATAGTAGATAATCATCCTTTAAACCGCTCTCTTCCGATAGTGTATACTGAAACCGGGCGTTGGATGAATGCCTATCTTATTGACAAATACGAGACGATGGACTCCCCTTCCCTATTTACCGAATGGGCAGGTGAATATACAAACAATACCCTTAACCAGGGGTATGGTATGTGGGCCTTCAAATTTGCCAACACAACCAGCAACACCTATCCGCGTGGCATTAAATCGGGACATCATTTTATCTGGCAAGGCAAGAGAATCGTGGAAGATGCTTACAATAACGTAGCATTGGGGAAGAAAGTCATTGATTTGACTTCTTCACATCCTGCACAAGTGAAAGTGATCACCGACGGCAACAAGACCGATGTCTCCATGTGGACATCTGTGAATACAGACGAAAAGAAATGCCTCGAAATAGATTTGGGAAAGAGTTATTCTTTGGGTGCAGCTGTGATTTATACAGGCTCGGAATACGGAGTCTACACAGGTCCGGACCGCGTGAAGAATTTCCGGTTGCAATATTGGGAGGGTACCGGTTGGAAAGACATTGAAGAAACGATTGAAGAGAATGCCCGCTACACACAATCATTCTTTCTATTTAAGACTCCTGTGACAAGTTCGAGAATTCGTTTTATTGCTACCGATAAGGGCAGTATCAAGGTGAGGGAGATAAAATTGTTTGATGAAGAATCAGTAAAAAACATCCCGGAATCTTATGACATCAGTGGCATTCAGCGGACGGGACAGGTAGTCCGGCTTTTTGCAAAAGGTTTTAAGGACGAACGGCCGCTATTGGAAACGGTGAAATCAGTCCCCGATAATGAGGTAGATGCATTAACCTCTTACAACCCGGAAGAAATGCGATATTATATATGGCTTGTACAACGTAAACTCTCGCCAAACACGCTGACTTTGAATTTAAAATCATTAAACCTCCCCACCGGTACAAAGGTATTTGCCGAAGAAGTAAGTGCGGATGCTTATGGCGAAGTGGTGTGGTCAAAAGAAATTTCTGAAAACGGACAACTATCGTTCGAACTACCGGCTCAAAGTGTGATGCTTCTTACCATCCCTGCTTGCCAAAGTACGCCTTGCACTTTGATTGCTACAGCAGACGCTACTATAAAGAGTGGCAGTAATAGCGAAAAGAACTTTGGCAAAATAAAAAAGATGAGTGTAGAAATGAACGCTTCACAGATTAATCACAATCAGGTCAGCTACATCAAATTCGACTTGTCCAAAGTAGATAATATAAATGCGGCACTACTGCAGATTTATGGTAATTCGTCGGACAAGCATTCATATCGTTTCCATGTCTACGCCTTAGACAACTGCGATTGGAATGAAATGTCCTTAAATTGGAATAATGCTCCTAATTTAGATAGGGAACAAATGCGCATAACCCAGGTAGGAAACACCGCACATGTAGCGGGAGAAATCGTAGTCGATAAAAATGCTTCATATCATCAGCTCGATGTTACCGGATTGGTCCGTAAGTGCAAGCAGAAAGAGATCACTTTTGCGTTGATAAGGGAACTCAGACAATTGGGCGATGACTCGGACAATGAAAGAAGCTGCTATTTTGATACGAAGGAATCTAATAATAAGCCTGTATTATCTATTTGGTGACATGAAATAAGCATTCGTATAATATTGCTTTCTTTTCGTACAATCCTTTTATGTTATATTTCTTTTTTTGATGATTTTTGTTCAGCATATTCAATAATTAAATCTTATGTATAAATGAAAAACAATCAATTAAAAACAATCTTGCTGGCTATATTTCTAATGATTATGGTAGGCATACATGCGCAAAATGTACGAGTGACAGGTATTGTGTCTGATACACAAGGCCCATTGATTGGAGTGAACGTTCATGTGAAAGGAGGTACAACCGGTGTGATTACCGATATGAATGGTAAATATTCCATCGAGGTATCTTCTAATACTACACTCGTATTCTCTTATATAGGTTATGCAGATCAGGAGCATAAAGTCGGGAATCGGAAAGTTATTGATGTAACCATGTCCGAAGATTCCAAATTGCTGGAAGAAATTGTGGTAGTAGGCTATGGTTATCAAAAGAAAAGCGATATCGCTACTTCCGTTGCTTCCGTCAAAACTGATGAAATGAAAAGTTTTCCGGCAGGAAATGTGGGTGACATGCTCCGTGGACGTGTAGCGGGAGTTAATGTAACAAGCTCATCCGGCAGACCAGGGGCCGCTCCTACCATTACCATCCGTGGAAACCGTTCTATCAGTGCGCAAAATACTCCGTTGTACGTTATTGACGGTTCTGTATCAAGCAGTGAGGAATTCAGTACTTTAAGCGCAGAAAGCATTGAGTCTATCGAAATCCTGAAAGATGCAGCTTCTCAAGCCATTTATGGCGCACGTGCCAGTGACGGTGTAATTCTTGTAACTACCAAACGTGGTATGCAAGGTAAAATGGAAGTGAGTTATAACGGCTATGTAGGTATTCAGTCCTTGTGGCGTAACTTCGATTTTTACTCTCCACAAGAGTATATGATGCTGCGACGTGAAGCAATGGCAAACGACAAAGGCATTATTGACGCCCGCGAAATCTCTGTTGCAGAAGCTTTGAGTGACGAAATTATGAGTGAAGTCTGGGCAAACGGTCAGTTTGTCAACTGGGAAGATCTAATGTTAAAGAATGCTCTTTACCAAAACCATGATTTAACTGTACGTGGCGGAACTGACAAACTCCGTGTATCAGCAGGTCTCAATTACTTTGATCAAGACGGTATGGTGACTACCGGTTCGGGATATAAAAAAGCAGCTTTCCGTCTGAACGTGGACTACAAAGTAAACAAATGGGCAAGTTTTGGTGTGAATACTTCCTACGCATTATCCAAAAGTGAACGTGAAGATGGAAATTTTACGGAGTTCATTACCCGCACTCCGTTAGCTAAAGTATACAATGCGGATGGTAGTTATACTAAATATATCGACACTGCCAACGATGTTAATCCGCTTTATAGAGCACAAAATTATGCACGCGAAATAACGAACAACAGTTACCGCGTCAATATTTTTCTGGAATTAAAACCTTTCAAAGGGTTTAATTATCGTTTAAATACTTCTTTCTATAACAGACAACAAGAAGATGGAGAAGTGAAAGGTGTCAATTATCCCGGTGGAGGAGCTACCGCCAAATTGACAAATAATGAACAGAGAAATTATCTGATAGAAAACATCTTCACTTATGAAGTTCCAATCAAAAAACAGCAACATAAACTGACCCTTACTGCCGTACAGTCAGTAGACCACTCTCAAACTAAAGGACTAGGATATTCGACCAGTGACTTACCTGTAGATATGGACTGGGATTTTATATCCAATGGCCAATTCTCCGGCACACCTACTAGAACATTCTCTGAAAATAATCTGGTATCATTCATGGGCCGCGCTTCTTATATATTTATGGATAGATATATTATGAATGTGGCTATCAGACGGGATGGTTCAAGCCGATTCGGAAAAAACAACAAATGGGGTACATTCCCTTCTGTGGCTCTGGCATGGCGTGCAAACGAAGAAAGTTTCCTGCGCAATGTGTCCTGGATTGATAATTTAAAACTCCGTTTGAGTTATGGCATTGTAGGTAACCAGAATGGAATTGGTAACTATACAACGCTTGGCTTGACAGATCAGGAACGTTATGAGTTTGGTGACAACTCCTATATGGGGTATCTCCCCGGAAAAGAACTCTCAAACCCCAATTTAAAGTGGGAGCAATCACGTACAGCCAATGTTGGTGTTGACTTTGGTTTCTTCAACAATCGTTTGTCAGGTACGATCGAGTACTATAATACTAGAACAACAGATCTGATCGTCAAGCGCGAATTAAACTCAGTTTTAGGCTATGAACAAATGCTTGATAATTTGGGAGAAACTAAATCACACGGCATTGATATCAGTATCAACGGCGACGTCTTCCGTACAAGGAATTTTACATGGAGTCTGGGAGCCAATTTCAGCCAGTATGCTAATGAGATCGTAAAAATTGACAATCAAGTCGATGAAAACGGCAAGCCATTGAGTCAACCGGGTAATAGCTGGTTTGTAGGTAAACCCATAAATGTTTATTATGACTATTTACCGGATGGCATCTACCAGTATGAAGATTTCGATATAAAAAGAAATGCTTACGGCAAATTGGAATACACATTGAAACCGACAATTGATACTGACGGCGATGGTATAGCTGATAAAGCATTGACACGCGAGGATAATGTCGCTCCGGGATCTGTTAAAATAAAGGATGTAAATGGCGATGGAAAAATAAATGCCGATGACCGTACACCTATCTCAAGAGATCCAGATTTCACACTTTCCCTAAATACAACTCTCAAATGGAAAGGTTTTGATTTATATATGGATTGGTATGGTGTATCCGGTCGTAAAATTAGAAATGGATATCTCTCCGAATCCAATAGTGGCGGTTCTTTACAAGGGAAACTAAATGGCGTGAAGGTAAATTATTGGACTCCATTCAACCCCTCTAATGAATTCCCGCGACCTAGTCATAACACAAATGTGACTTATCATGGTTCTTTAGCGATTCAAGACGCTTCTTACATTCGCTTGCGCACTTTGCAACTGGGTTACACCTTCCCCGTAACTTGGATAAAGAAACTTCAACTTCAAAAACTTAGAGTATACGCTACAGCAACCAATCTTCTGACATTTACAGACTTTTTGT
Organism: Bacteroides sp. BFG-606; assembly: GCF_024788145.1. Classification (NCBI taxonomy): domain Bacteria; kingdom Pseudomonadati; phylum Bacteroidota; class Bacteroidia; order Bacteroidales; family Bacteroidaceae; genus Bacteroides; species Bacteroides sp. BFG-606. Next base: position 6,511,124 of record NZ_JANUIL010000001.1, read on the forward strand.
CTTATAGTCCGGAGTTGACACCGGGTGCATATCCTGAATCAAAACAGTATGTATTTGGAATTAATGTTTCATTCTAATAAAATCCCACAGAATATGAAAAATAAATTATATATAACAGCTCTGGCAATATCTTCCATTGCGTTCTTATCTTCTTGTGAAGATTTTCTGAACCTCAAATCAAAAACGGATATTACTACAGATTATCTGACCACTTCCCCTGACGGATTGTATCGTGCAGCGATAGGATTATACAGTTTGGACAGAGAACTCGCAAAAGGAGACGGAAGTGGTGGTAGCAACCTCTATATTGTGACGATGTGTGATTACAGCACTGATATTATGGCTTTCCGTGCAGGAACAAGTACTGCCATTGCGAAACTACAGAATTTCATGCCCAATAATAGTGATGTGGAATCATTCTGGCAACACTATTATTTCATTATCGGTAAAGCTAATGAGATTATTACCGGAGCGGAGCAACTGGGATTTGACGATCCTGTAACTACCCGCGCATGGGGTGAAGCTAAATTTTTCCGTGGACGTGCATATTTTGAACTATGGAAACGTTTTGAACGTCTTTATCTGAATACGATTCCTACTACAGTAAATAATCTGGAACGTGATTTCCACCCTGTTACTTCAGAACAGATATTCACTCAAGTCAAAAACGATTTGGATGATGCTATCAATGCACTCGATTGGGGAATACCCAATAATGACTATGGCCGTGTTACCAAAGCGACTGCCAAGCACGTGAGAGCACAGGTTGCCATGTGGGAGAAGGATTATGATAAGGCGATTGAAGAATGCGAGGATATATTTAGAGATGGAACAATGTACTCTATGATGGCCAAAACAGGGGACGTATTCAACAGTGCAGACATGCGTTCCGCCGAAGTTTTATGGTCTTATCAATTCTCTGAAAATATGGGTGGAGGCGGAACCGGTACTCCATTAATGGGACATCGTGCTGCCATCATTACAACGACCCGCTCCCAAGCTAATCCCGATTGTACATTTGAAGCTGCCCAAGGGGGATATGGATGGGGACGTGTTTATCCAAACACCTATTTATTCAGCCTATATGATCAAGAAAAAGACAATCGTTATAAGGATCTTTTCATCCACACTTTTTACTACAATGACCAAAGTAAGGCTAATTATGGGCAGGAAATCCCTAAAGACTTATATGGTAAAGCAGCCGGCTATATGGAAAGATTACACCCGATGTCAAAAAAACACTTTGACCAATGGACCAATGCTACGCAACCTGACCGTACCAGCAGTTTCAAAGATCTGATTGTTTATCGCTTGGCTGAAACTTACTTAATGTGTAGTGAAGCTTATTTCCACCGTGATGGTGGAGACAGTCCTAAAGCTATAGAATACTACAACAAAACTTGGGAAAGGGCAGGTAACACTCATGAAAATGGTCCTTTAACCCTCAATATGCTCTTGGATGAATATGCCCGCGAACTACACTTCGAAGGAGTGCGCTGGTCGCTATTGAAACGCCTTGGCATCTTGGGCGAACGTGTTCGTCAACATGGAGGCGACCTTGTACTGGAAGACCCCTATCTGGATAAAGACTATGCCGAATGCCGCCAGAACTTCGTAATAGGCAAACATGAAACATGGCCTATTCCACAAACGCAGATTGACTTGATGGGAACAAATGTCTTTCCGCAAAGTGATCCATGGAAATAAAAAGAGACTGATTTTAATTTATAAATCTGTAAAAGAATCATAGTATGAAAAGACTAACATTGATATCATTGATTCTGAGTATGATATTGACTTCCTGTAAAGAGTATGGTGAAGTAAGAATTATGCCGGAATTTAATCATAGTGAAACAGAGATTGAACTCTATAAAAACGAAGGTTCCTCAAAAACAGTGGTAATATCCACTACAGCGAACGAAATTACTGCAGATTATAATGCCAGTTGGCTTTCGGTAGATGCTAACAAGCAACGGATTATCTATACAACCCTTACTACTAATGAAACCGGTGAGGTGCGCTCTGCCATCGTCAAGTTAAATGCCGGAGATTTTTCAATGGAAGTGACAGTGAAGCAGTTGGCGAAGGACGAGTCAGAAGTAAAGACATTAAAAGTCGGACAATTAACAGAAGACGGACTCGGAATGATATTCTGGGTTGATCCGGATAATCAAGAAGTAGGTAAGGCTATTTCACTAGAGCGTTGGGGTGGTAATCCGTTTGAAGCATCCATTAAATTACACAATGCTTTCTCGATGGTAAATGGTATGGAAAATACAGCTCTGTATACTGATGCCGGTACCAATGACGCAGCTGCTCTATGTACAAATTTAGGAGAGGGATGGTATCTGCCTGCCTCTGAAGAATTAGGGAATTTATTTGATATCTATAATGGCATAGCACGCGATAACGGATTTACCAATGCTACACCAGATCAAATCAGTGATGCAGAAAAAGCTTCCCGTTCTACATTTGATAAAAAATTAACCGATCTCGGAGGGGCAGTAATAAATGCAGCTGCTGAAAATGGTAACGGAGAAAGTTACTGGTCGAGCACGGAAAATGAAGACGGCCAGAAAGCACGCTATGTACGTTTCGGGAAATATGGAATGGATTTTGGTGCCAAGACAGGTACGAGCCGTTTTGTACGTGCCATGAAAGCAATCGGTGACTATAAATTCCCCGAGGAGCCCGCTACCTTATCTGTTTCACCAACGCAGGTAGAACTGACAAGTGAAGAAGGGGCTACAGCAGATGTCACAGTTAGCACAAATAAACTGTCATTTGCATATGTCATTGAAGGTAACAGTAATACGTGGCTTTCTGCTGTACAGAATGAAGATAAAATCAAATTTACTGCTTTATCTAAGAATGACGGTGACGAAGTTCGTACAGCCATTGTAACGATAACAGCTGGCAGCGGTGATGCTCAAGCCACAGTGACAATAACCATAAGACAACAGAAAGGACAGACGGAAGCTCCTGCTTTCCAGATAGGAGATTTTGTAAAGATGGATGGTGATACAGAACTGGCTGAAGGCGGTATCGTATTTTGGGTAGAGGGCAACAATGCTAAAATTCTGTCTTTAAAGCGTAGTGCCACTGCCATAAATTGGGCTAACGAAGGATTTATAGATGCATTAGGTTTAACAGATCAGGAAGATGGTGAAGCTAATACTCAAAAGATGAGAGAGAGTGCCATAGCTGCTAATATTCCGATTCTGGAATATTGTAAAGATGGCTGGTATTTACCTGCTAGAAATGAAATGGAAGCGGTCTTTACTGCATACAACGGCGGACCTTCCCAAAGTATCGGGGTAAAACCTGATGCTATTAAGCAGGAAGAAAAAGATGCTCGCGCAGCTTGGGATAAAATTCTCACTGATAATGGAGGGGATGTTATGAACGAAAAAGCTGACAATACCGCTGGTGACAGCTATTTCACCAGTACGGAAGCGGATGATGCTTCGAAAGTATTCTATGTGCGTTTCGGACAGTGGAACCCCGGTTTAACTGGTGCCAAATATGCCAAATCGCCTGCACGGTATGTACGTTGTATCCGAAAAATTTCCAAATAAAACCCTTTAAAGAAGACAATCATGAAAGTTAATTCATTCTATATCATAGCATTGTTGATATGCAATATCGCACTCGCTTCGTGTACGGATTATGTAGTGAAAGATCCTAATTTTATGCCACCGGATGTTGTCATTAATGACGATACAGGTAATAATGACATCATCGAAGGGCTACCGACTCCCGGAGAAATGCAGCCTTATAGCCCCTCACTTTTAGGTAAGCCTTATCGTCCGATAAAAGTTAAGTATTCCAATGAGTTTCCACCAGTGACCAAATGGACGGAGAGTAATACCCGTATTGTCGCTTACATGGGAGAGTACAAACCTGCTATCAAGTCGGAAAGTGACTACAAGGCCATAACAAATAAGTATGGTAGTTTCACTTCAGGAGCCAAACAACAAGCCACAGGGCGTTTTTACGTAAAAAAAATAAACGGCCGTTGGTGGATTATCGATCCTGAAGGCTATCCGCATTATGAGAGGAGCGTCACTTCCATGCGTTACGGTTCTTCGGCACGCAATAAGGAAGCATGGAACAAGCGCTTTGGCACTGACGCCAAATGGATAGCAACATCACAAGCAGAATTGGCTAGTATTGGTTTCCATGGTACGGGAGCCTTTTGTACGGATACATACGGAAAGATTCAGACTCACAACTCTGCCATTCCCAATTCTCCGTTAACGTTGACTCCTTCATTCGGATTTTTGGGACAATTCAGAACACAAAATGGCCATGCCTATCCAGGTAATACATCGGACAATGAATTGGGGCTGGTACTTTATGATGACTGGGCAGATTTCTGTAAAACATATATAAACACCTCTTTGGCACCTTATTTGAATGATGCCAACGTATTAGGCTTCTTCTCGGACAATGAAATCAACTTCTCATCACAGAACTCCAAAATTTTAGACCGTTTTCTGGCACTTACGGATAAAACAAATGTGGCCTATCTAGCGGCAAAGAAATTTATGGATGAAAAAGGGGCAACAAGTGTGACAGATAACCTGAATAGTGAATTTGCAGGCCGGCTAGCCGAGATTTATTATAAAGGAGTGAAGGATGCCATTAAGGAAGCCGACCCGGGCATGATGTATCTGGGCACACGCCTGCATGGCACTCCCAAATATATGAAGGATGTAGTGGCTGCTGCAGGCAAATACTGTGACATCATTTCCATCAATTACTATAGCCGTTGGAGCCCGGAGTTGGACTCCTATGTTAAAAATTGGGGAGAATGGGCAGATACTCCGTTTTTGGTTACCGAATTTTATACAAAAGGTCAGGATTCCGATTTGAATAACTTATCAGGAGCCGGATTCACGGTTCCGACCCAGAATGACCGTGCATATGCTTATCAGCATTTTACACTGGGGCTGCTTGAAGCAAAGAACTGTGTGGGATGGCACTGGTTCAAATATCAGGATGACGATGGGACGGATAACAGCGGGAAACCGGCTAATAAAGGCGTGTATGATAATCATTATGAAATGTATCCTTACCTAAGCAAATTTATGCAGGAAGTAAATTACAATGTCTATAATTTAATTGAATACTTTGACAACTAGAATAGGTCATAATAAAAGACATAAGTATCAATTCTTTAAAATGATGATAATGAATAACGGAAAGAAAGTTTTAATTATAGGTCTGACTCTGCTGACCGGTTTTACCTATTCAGCAGGAGCAGTAACAAAAGACATGAAGAAAGTCGTTGATGAAGCTCTTGAATTTTCGGTCAAACAGTCAATGTCCATGTTCAATGAAATGAAAGATCAGAAAGGCATACTTCCGAGAACAGCGAAAGATGGCAAGATGATTACTTGCGAATCTGCTTGGTGGACAAGTGGTTTTTATCCGGGTTCCCTTTGGTACTGTTACGAGTATAGTAATGACCCGCAAGTAAGAGCCGCCGCAGAAGAGATGACCTCACGAGTGGAAAAACAGAAATACACAACCAGTAACCATGATGTTGGTTTTATTATCAATTGCAGTTTTGGTAATGGTTATCGCCTCACTCATAATGAAACATACAGGGAAGTAATAGAGACTGCCGCAAAATCTTTGTCTACCCGTTTTCATCCGGTGACGGGATGCACCCGTTCTTGGAACAGCAAAAAATGGCAATTCTCTGTTATCATTGATAATATGATGAATTTGGAACTACTCAATGTAGCCTCTTCCCTAACGGGAGACAACACCTACTATAATATGGCCAAGTCGCATGCAGACCGGACAATGATTAATCATTTCCGCCCTGATGGAAGTTCATACCATGTGGTAAGTTATGACACGATTACGGGAAAAGTATTGAATCAAGTGACGCATCAAGGGGTAAACGATCAATCCTCCTGGTCACGTGGACAAGCATGGGGACTATATGGCTTTACAATGATGTATCGGCAGACTGGTAAAAAAGAATATTTGGACCATGCTATTAAGATTGGTAAGTTCATTATGAATCATCCGCGCCTGCCCAAGGATAAGATTCCTTATTGGGACTTTGATGCTCCCAATATTCCCAAAGAAGACCGTGATGCCTCTGCAGGTGCTATCATGGCATCAGCCTATGTGGAATTAAGCACTTATGTGGAAGGAGAACTAAGCAAACAATTCCTCGCGATAGGTGAACAACAAATAAAGTCGTTAGCTTCTCCAGGTTATCGCGCAAAGAAAGTGGGTGATAATAATCATTACATTATCAAACATAGTACAGGTTTCATGGCAAAACAATACGAGATTGATGCTCCTCTGACATACGCAGACTACTATTTTATAGAGGCATTAATCAGATATAAAAAACTACTGGAAAATCGTCCGGTAGTTGAAACAATAACAGCCTTCTCGGAAAATTCGGATCGTTCTCTTTGGCTAAGTTCGCTCCATCGAATTTCCTATCCGCTGTTAACGAATATGGCAAAAGGAGAACTGCGAAAGAATATGCCTGTTGAGTCTATCGCCGCTGATATGCAAAAAAGAAAAGAAGTCACACACCTGGAAGCTTTAGGAAGGCTAATTACCGGTATCTCAACTTGGTTGGAACTAGGACCCGACAATACGATAGAAGGCAAACTACGTGCCGAATATATTAATTTAGCCTTGAAATCTATTTCTAATGGAGTAAATCCCCAATCTCCTGATTATCTAAACTTCAATAACGGACGCCAGCCATTAGTTGATGCCGCCTTCCTTGCTCACGGCCTATTAAGAGCACGCACGCAATTATGGGACAAGCTTGATAAGACAACTCAAGAACGGGTAATCAAGGAACTTAAATCATCAAGAGCAATAAAACCTTCTGAAACCAATTGGCTGTTTTTCGCAGCAATGGTAGAGGCCGCCTTGAAAGAGTTTACCGGCGAATGGGAATATGAACGTGTAAAGTACGCTTGCGATCGTTTTGCACAATGGTATAAAGGTGACGGATGGTATGGTGACGGTGCTGATTTTCATCTGGATTATTACAATAGCTTCGTCATACATCCTATGATGGTCGAGGTGCTGGAAATAATGAAGAAAAACGGTATAGAGAGTTCCATACCCTATGATCTTGAAGTCGAACGATATGCACGCTATGCCGAACAACAAGAAAGACTGATATCACCTGAAGGTACATTCCCGATAGTGGGCCGTTCATTGGCTTATCGATTCGGTGCATTTCATGCATTATCTGATGTTGCTTATCGAAAATTACTTCCGGACAGAGTAAAACCTGCTCAAGTAAGGTCCGCTCTATCCGCTATAATCAATCGTCAGATTAATGCGCCCGGAACGTTTAACCCTGAAGGCTGGCTACGAGTAGGTTTTGCCGGTTATCAACCTCATATCGGTGAGACATATATATCAACAGGTAGTCTGTATCTGTGTACAGCCGTATTTATCGCGCTTGGTTTACCGGATTCTGATGAGTTTTGGTCTTCTCCTTCTGCTGATTGGACTTGTAAAAAAGGTTGGGCAGGTGTTGATTTGAATGTGGATAAAGCCTTGAAAAAATAGAATGAAAGAAGTATGCTCATGAAAAATATACTATTTATTTTATTCGCTTCACTAACTTTGTTTTCCTGTTCGGAGAACAAAGCTGTTGAAAAACAGACGACTTTTTGTAATCCAATGAATCTGGATTATGGTTGGGGAAACTTTCAAATAAGAGAAAAGAAAGCCCGTTCCGCAGCCGACCCTGTTATCGTATTATTTAAAAACAAATACTATTTATTTACCACAATGGACATTGGCGGCTATCGAGTATCCGATGATTTAATTACATGGAAAAATGTATATTTCAATCCGGAAGTGGAGACATCCGCCCTTGATGTCGATCATTATGTGGCACCCGCTGTGGCAGCCGATGAAAACTATGTATACTTCATTAATTTCACCAGAGACCGTACCAAGAAAACGGTAGATGTCATTCGCTCATCCGATCCGGAAAATGGAAAATGGGAAAAATGTGGTGAAGTAAGACGTATGGCCGATCCTTGTTTATTTATTGACAATGGACGCTTCTTTTTCTATTATGGTTTAGGTGGAACTCAATCTACTACTTTCTTCGAAGTAGATCCTGCCACATTCAAAGAAATAGAAGGCTCAAAAAAGGTCTTGAGAGAATATGTAACAGACATCAATCAGTGTAAATCAGGCTATCATTTTGGACGTAGAGAATTGTATGATGAAATTGATGCCTCTGCCTGGCAGGGAAATTTTTCCAAAGTACCATGTCCTGAAGGTGCATGGATTGTGAAGAACAAAAATAAATATTACCTGCAATATGCCACTCCAGGTACTATCTGCAATTGGTATTGTGATGTGGTTCTGGAGAGTGATAGTGTAAATGGTGGTTTTGTAGAACAACCTTATAATCCTGTATCTCTAAAAGTCGGTGGTTTTATCGGAGGAGCCGGACATAGTTGTGTATTTAAAGACAAATACGAAAATTGGTGGCAAGTCACCTCCATGTGGGTGGGTAATCATGACGAATTTGAAAGAAGAATTGGTTTATTTCCTGTTTCTTTTGATGATAAAGGAAGAATGAGAACCCATACTGTATTAGGGGATTATCCCATATCACTACCGCAAAAGAAATTCAATCCTCAAGATATTTCCGCTTTTGGCTGGATGCTCCAATCATATCATAAAAAGAGTACAGCGTCTTCTTCATTACCGGGTTTCGAACCGGAAAAGGCAGTGGATGAAAATGTTCGCACCTGGTGGTCGGCTACAAGTGGCAAAGTAGGTGAATATTTCGTAATAAACTTAGGTAAAAAAGTACGTATGAATTCCATTCAGATAAACTTTGCAGAACAAGACATTAACCCTGATGCTCCCAAAGAAACGGATTATCACGCTTATAAACTGTACGTATCCGACAATGGAAGGGATTGGAAACTAATAGTGGATAAATCAAGGAACATGGTTGCCATACCACATGAATATGTAGAATTTCCGAAACCGATAGAAACTTCTTTTGTTAAAATAGAAAATGTCCATACTCCCAAAGAAGGCAAGTTTGCCTTATTGGATTTGCGTGTGTTCGGTTTTGGCTATTCGGACAAACCGGAAATTGTTAAAGAACTGTCAGTAAAAAGAAACAAAGACGATGAAAGATATGCTTCGCTTAGCTGGAATAAAGTATCCAATGCTGATGGTTATCTTGTTCGTTTTGGTTATCAGCCTGATTTTCTTAATCAATGTATCCAGGTCAAAGATAAAGAGACAACCGGTTTACTGCTCCATATCCTTACCAAAGGCGTACAGTATCATTACCGCGTTGACAGCTATAATGACAGTGGAATTACAGAAGGCATCGTTATCTCTGAATAAAAAGATATGAACAAAAGACTGCTTATTTATCCTCTACTCTTTTCTGCCGGGCTATTGCAAGCCCGGCAGAAACCTAATGTTGTGATTATCTTTACAGACGATCAGGGTTACCAGGACCTTGGTTGTTATGATTCGCCATTGATACAGACTCCCTCTATTGACCGCATGGCAAAGGAAGGCATAAAGTTGACCGACTTTTATGTATCGTCTTCCGTATCAAGTGCTTCGCGTGCAGGACTTCTGACCGGCAGATTAAATACACGGAATGGAGTAAAAGGGGTATTTTTCCCCGAATCTGAAGGGATGCCTGCAGAGGAAATCACTTTGGCCGAAGCGTTGAAAGAGCAAGGCTATGCAACCGGTTGCTTCGGTAAATGGCATTTAGGCGATTTGAAAGGGCATCTACCTACAGATCAAGGATTTGATTACTACTATGGCATCCCATACAGCAATGATATGTATATCGGTCCCTCCCAGCAGTTCGCCTCCAATGTTACTTTCAGGGAAGGTTATAATCTGTCAAAAGCTAAAGAAGACCAAGAATTTGTGAGGACTTCCAGTAGAGCAGATATAAAAAAAAGGTTGAACAACGCTTCTCCACTATTTGAAGGAGATAAAATTATTGAGTATCCCTGCGACCAGTCTACTACCACCCGACGTTATTTTGATCATGCCATAGATTTTATAGAAAATAATCCGGAGCAACCTTTCTTCGTCTATATCACCCCATCAATGCCTCATGTGCCGTTATTTGCCTCCGAGCAATTTAAAGGTAAAAGCAAACGGGGACTCTACGGTGATGTTGTAGAAGAAATTGATTGGAATGTAGGTCGTTTACTCGATTACTTGGACAAAAAGAAATTAGCAGAAAACACTTTAGTTATTTTCGCATCGGATAACGGACCGTGGTTGTCTTTCAAAGAAGACGGAGGTTCCGCTGAGCCGTTACGAGGCGGTAAGTTCTCTTATTATGAAGGAGGCGTCAGAGTTCCTTGTATCATCCGTTGGAAAGGGAGTATACCTACCGGTGTAACTAGTGACGCAATAGTTGCCAGCATCGACCTTTTCCCTACAATCATGCACTATGCAGGTTGCCAATCCTTCAAACAAAAGATTGATGGTATAAATATTTCATCTTTTCTCAAAAATCCTTCTCTACGATTACGTGACGAATATGTTTATGTAAAAGGTGGTGAAGTTCACGGTATACGCAAAGGTGATTGGGTCTATTTGCCTAAAACTGGTAATAGTAAGTTTAAAAAAGGAGATGTTCCCGAATTGTTTAATCTAAAACAGGATATCGGAGAATCGAATAATCTTCATCTACAGTATCCGGACAAAGTGAAAGAGCTGCAGGAAGTGATGAAAAAGTATCAATCAACTTCTACTATGCCATATGCACAAGTACGTGATACGCTTAATGATGACAGACAATATTGGATTCAGACACTCGTGAAAATAGCTGATCCGGTGATAAGCAATCTTAGCAAAGACCAACTGAAAAAAAATATTCCTGTCGGGCGTTCGTCATCAGCTTTAGCCAGCAGTCGGGAGTTTATCACTCATATGGAGGCTGTAGGCAGAACCATCGCAGGAATAGCACCTTGGTTGGAACTTGGACCAGACAATACTCCAGAAGGCAAGCTACGTGAAAAATATATTAAAATGACGTGCAAGGCTCTGGCAAACTCTGTAAACCCGAAATCAAATGATTATTTCAACAGCACAGCTACCCGTCAGATATTAGTAAACAGCGCATTCTTAATACAGGGTTTATTGCAAGCACCTACACAGTTATGGGGAAATCTGGATGACACCACCCGCAAGAGACTCATTGAACAGTGGAAATCGACCCGCACCATGAAACCGGGAAATAATAATTGGTTGTTATTTTCTGCTATGGTGGAGTGCGGATTAAAAGAATTTTCCGGAGAATGGAATTTTCCGACAGTAGAAAGAGCCTTGACTTCTCATAGAGAATGGTATAAAGGAGATGGAGTTTATGGAGATGGAGCAGATTTTCATTTAGATTATTATAATAGCTATGTTATCCATCCTTTGTTACTGCAAATCCTGAAAGTGACAGTAAAACAGAGGCCATCTTTCCAGTCATTTCTGAATGAAGAATGGATACGATTTATTCGTTACGCCGAAATTCAAGAGCGCATGATAGCTCCCGACGGCAGCTATCCGATACTAGGCCGTTCAGTCAGTTACCGTTCAGCAGCATTCCAAGTGTTGGGGGCATGTGCTTTATTCGAAAAACTCCCGGAATCATTGAAGCCCGGACAAGTACGTGGAGCCATGACAGCCATGCTTAAGCGTCTTTTTGAGCAGCCGGGAACTTTCGATAAAGAAGGTTGGCTGACGATCGGAGTTTGTGGCGAACAACCAGAACTAGGAGATATTTATCTGTCTACTCCTTGTGTTTATCTATGTGCATTAGGTTTCCTGCCCTTAGGACTCCCTGCCAATAACCCTTTTTGGTGCAACCCGGTTGAACCATGGACAAGTATAAAAGCATTTGGTGGTATAGATTTTCCAATAGACAAGTTTATTAAACCATAAAATAAAATCATGAGATATAGTATTTTGATTATTGCCTTTCTGATGTTTAACTTCACAGGTTATTCACAAACAACTTCAGGACAGGAAGACAGGGCATATTGGGTCAACATGTTATCTCAAATTGCAGACCCATTATTAAATAATATGAGTAAAGGAGAACTAAAAAAGAACATGCCTGTAGAGACTATCTCCGGTATGCCTAATCCATCCAATGCGCGTACCACTCATTTGGAAGCTTTAGGACGCTTATTTGTAGGAATGGCCCCTTGGCTGGAACTCGGCCCGGACAATACACAAGAAGGACAAATACGTGAGAAATATATCCGCCTGATGACTGAGTCCATCAATCACGGATTCAATCCCCAATCTCCGGATTATCTGAATTTTACAGTCACTCGGCAACCTCTGGTAGATACTGCATTCTTTTGTCAGGGACTATTGCGTTCTCCGAAACAAATATGGAGTAAACTATCATCTGAAACCCAAAAGAATATCCTAAACGCCTTACAACAGGTAAGTAAGATTAAACCGGTAGAAAGCAACTGGTTACTCTTTTCTGCTATGGTCGAAGCTACTTTGCTGGAATTAACAGGTAAATGCAATATGCATCCTATTGAGTATGCTGTCATGCGATTCAAGGAATGGTACAAAGGCGATGCCTGGTATGGTGACGGAGCAAATCTACATATAGACTACTATAATAGTTTTGTCATTCATCCAATGCTTTTAGACGTTCTGGAAATCATGCAAAAACACAGTAAAGGCGAAGTCGACTTCTATAGAAAAGAACGGCAACGTTTCTCCCGATATGCGGAACAACAGGAAAGAATGATCTCTCCGGATGGAGCATATCCTGTAACCGGACGCTCTATAGCATATCGTTTTGGAACTTTCCATATACTTTCACTGGCAGCCCTAAATGATTTGCTGCCAACTACCATTACTAAAGCACAAGTCCGATGCGGACTAACAGCTGTCATAAAAAGACATCTGGCTATAAAAGGAAATTTCGACGAACATGGATGGCTGACTTTAGGGTTTGCCGGACATCAACCTTCAATCGCTGAAAGATACATTTCTACTGGTAGCCTGTATTTATGCTCTACTGTATTCACAGCATTGGGACTTCCCGCCACTGATGAATTCTGGAGTGCCCCTTATGCGGAATGGACAGGGAAAAAGATTTGGTCAGGTAATCCGGATGTAAAATTGGATAAAGCAATAAAATTATAGAACCCCGATAAAATAGATGATAAATGAAAAAGATTCTTGCCTTATTTTTAGTATCAATAAATTGCACCCTGAATGCTCAACAGCTTTTTTCATCAAAGATGGAAAAAGAAGATATTACTAAAGTTTGTAATGCCGTATCCGAGTGGCAAATTAGCCATCACAACGAAGTAAAACATAATCCACTAGACTGGACAAACGGCGCTTTATATCGCGGAATGACTGAATGGGGAAAAGTCTCCGGAAATCAGTCCTGCTATGATTTTATCCGCACTATTGGTGAAAGACATAACTGGGATATGTGGAACCGTGTATATCATGCCGACGACATTTGTGTAGGGCAGGCTTTCATCGAGATGTATCGCAGATTTGATGATAAGCGTATGCTACAACCGGTAATGGAACGCGCTTATTATGTGGCTTCCCATCCTTCGAAAGCTCCGCTACAAAAGACAGATGCCGTGGGAACAACGGAACGTTGGTCATGGTCGGACGCCTTGTTTATGGCGCCTCCGGTTTATGCGGCTCTATACACGATAACCGGAGATAAAATCTTTCTGAATTATATGGACAGTGAATATAGAGAGTGTGTAGACTCACTATATGACAAGAAAGAACATCTTTTTTATAGAGATAATAAACGAATTCCCCTCCGTGAGAAAAATGGTAGTAAACAATTCTGGGGAAGAGGTAACGGTTGGGTATTTGCCGGACTTCCTCTTATTGTTGACAATTTGCCTCTCAACTGTTCTTCACGTGACTACTATATCCGGCTATTTACTGAAATGGCGGAAGCAGTTCGTAAAACTCAATGCAAAGACGGGGACTGGCGTACCAGCTTACTAGATCCTGATTCGTATAATATGCCCGAAAATAGTTGCTCTGCCTTTATGTGTTTTGGCATTGCCTGGGGAATCCGTAATGGCTACCTGCCCCAACGAACCTACAAACCTGTACTTGAAAAAGGTTGGCAATCATTGGTAAAAGCTGTTCATTCTGATGGAAAGTTGGGATATATACAACCTGTTGGTGCCGCACCCAAAGCTGCCGGATTCGATGCAACAGATGTATATGGCGTAGGTGCTTTCTTATTGGCAGGAAGCGAATTATATAAATTGTCAGGTGCTTACTAAATGTGAACAATGTATCAATAGTAAAAGCCGGTTATTGAGTGATTTTTTCAATAACCGGCTTTTACTATCCTATGTATTAAGCTACTTTCTTAAACTGCTGGAACTGCCACCACAACATACCTCCGGATATAAGACTAGCCGCCAAATCTGCCACAGGCATACTGGCCCAAACGCCTATTTGTCCATAATAATGAGGCAAAATCAACAAACAGGGAACCAGAAATAACATCTGCCGCGTCAGCGACAAGAAAATGGCTTTACTTGCCATTCCGATACTCTGGAAGAAGTTGGAAGCTACCATCTGAAAACCAACAATCGGGTAGAAAAATACCACAATACGAAAACCTTTAGAAGCAATATTGATTAATTCTTCGTCCGAAGTAAAGATGGAAGATACGATTTCCGGAATGAACATACCTATCAGGAAACCAATCGTCGTCACTACAGTAGCACAGCAAATGGTTGCTTTCAGCACTTTCGTCACACGGGGATAGAGCTTCGCACCAAAATTATATCCCGCAATAGGCTGCATCCCCTGATTCAATCCCAACACAATCATAATAAAGACAAAGACGATGCGATTGACAATACCGAATGCACCGATTGCCAAATCACCTCCATATTCTTTCAATCCCTGATTAATCAGAATCACAATAAAACAAGAAGCCATATTCATCAGGAAGGGAGACATACCGATAGCCAATGAATCCAGCACGATTTTCCGTTTCAAACGGAAAATACCTTTTTTCAACCGTATCAGCTCGTCTTTACGGCAGAACAAATGAAGCTGCCAGACCAATGCGATCAACTGTGCACAAACCGTAGCCGTAGCCGCCCCACGGATTCCCCAGTCAAATACAAAAATAAACAATGGCGCAAGCAATATATTGATTATCACTGTCGTTATTGTTGCCATCATCGCTTTCTGCGGATGGCCCGAAGCACGGAGCACTGCATTCAGTCCCAGATATAAATGAGTAACCACATTTCCGAGCAAGATAACCTGCATAAATTCACGGGCATATTTCACCGTTTCATCGCTTCCCCCGAAAAAGTAAAGTATCGGATCGAGGAAAGGAAGAACAATTACCGTAAAAGAAATACCTATAATAAGGTTTAATACAAACACATTTCCCAAAACCCGCTGTGCGGTATCATAATCTTTCTGTCCCAGCTTCACCGAAATCAATGTAGCCGCACCGACACCGACCAGTGAGCCGAAAGCCGCGGCAAGATTCATTAGCGGGAAAGTTAACGCCAACCCGGAAATAGCCATCGCACCCACCCCGTGACCGATGAAAATACTATCTACCATATTGTAAAGAGAAGACGCCGTCATGGCGATAATTGCCGGAATGGCATACTGCATTAAAAGCTTCCCAATCTTTTCCGTACCCAACGCAGTGGGTGTCTTTTGTCCTGTCATACCTATTAGTTTGAGGCGGCAAAGATACAAAAAAGAGATGGATTACAGGATATATGAGAAAAGTTTCGTATTTTTGCCTCCAAAATTGAGTTAATACGTAACGAAATGAATATATTAGAACTAAGTGAACAGGAAATCATTCGACGCAACAGCCTGAATGAGCTTCGTGCGATGGGTATTGATCCGTACCCAGCAGCAGAGTATGTAACCAATGCTTTCTCTACAGATATTAAAGCTGAATTTAAAGACGATGAGGAGCCACGCCAAGTTTCCGTAGCCGGTCGTATCATGAGCCGCCGCGTGATGGGTAAAGCATCTTTCGTTGAATTGCAAGACTCTAAAGGTCGCATTCAGGTGTACATCACCCGCGATGATATCTGCCCGGGAGAAGACAAGGAACTGTACAACTCTGTATTCAAACGCCTGCTCGACTTAGGTGACTTTATCGGTATCGAAGGTTTCGTGTTCCGCACGCAGATGGGTGAAATCAGTATCCATGCTAAGAAGCTGACTGTACTTGCAAAGTCTATCAAACCGTTGCCTATCGTTAAGTACAAAGACGGGGTAGCTTATGACTCTTTTGAAGATCCCGAACTCCGTTATCGCCAACGCTATGTGGACCTGGTAGTGAACGACGGTATCAAAGAAACATTCCTGAAACGTGCCACTGTGGTGAAAACATTGCGCAATGCTTTGGACGAAGCCGGTTATACGGAAGTGGAAACTCCCATCCTGCAATCTATTGCCGGTGGAGCAAGCGCACGCCCGTTCATCACTCACCATAACTCACTGGATATGGATCTTTACCTACGTATCGCAACAGAACTTTATCTGAAGAGACTGATTGTAGGTGGTTTTGAAGGTGTATATGAAATAGGTAAAAACTTCCGTAACGAGGGTATGGACAAAACCCATAACCCGGAGTTCACTTGTATGGAACTCTACGTACAATATAAGGATTACAACTGGATGATGAATTTCACCGAAAAGTTGTTGGAACGTATTTGTATCGCAGTGAACGGTAGCACAGAAACAGTGGTTGACGGAAAAACCATCAACTTCAAAGCTCCTTACCGCCGTCTGCCTATTCTGGACGCTATCAAAGAGAAGACAGGATATGACCTGAACGGCAAGAGCGAAGAGGAAATCCGCCAAGTCTGCAAGGAACTGAAAATGGAAGAAATCGACGAGACGATGGGTAAAGGCAAGCTGATTGATGAAATCTTCGGAGAATTCTGCGAAGGCACATATATCCAGCCGACTTTCATCACCGATTATCCGGTTGAAATGTCTCCGCTGACCAAGATGCACCGCTCTAAACCGGGACTGACCGAACGTTTTGAACTGATGGTGAACGGTAAAGAGCTGGCTAATGCCTACTCGGAATTGAACGATCCGCTGGATCAGGAAGAACGTTTCAAAGAACAAATGCGTTTGGCCGACAAGGGAGACGACGAAGCGATGATTATCGATCAGGACTTCCTGCGCGCTTTACAATATGGTATGCCTCCTACATCGGGTATCGGTATCGGTATCGACCGTCTGGTGATGTTAATGACCGGACAGACTACCATTCAGGAAGTATTGTTCTTCCCGCAAATGCGCCCGGAAAAAGTAGTGAAAAAAGACGCTGCTGCCAAATATGTGGAATTGGGAATCGCAGAAGACTGGGTTCCGGTGATTCAAAAAGCCGGTTACAACACAGTTGCCGACATGAAAGATGTTAATCCGCAGAAGCTACACCAGGATATCTGCGGCATTAACAAGAAATATAAATTAGAACTGACCAATCCGTCCGTAAACGACGTGACCGAGTGGATAAATAAACTTAAATAAATTAAGAATGAAGAATTAAGAATGGAGAATCGTTTCGGCTTTTCATTCATAATTCTTCATTCTTCATTCTTAATTTTTAATTAAACAAATGAAACTACCCGGTAAGATAGCGATAATGGGCGGAGGAAGCTGGGCCACAGCCATCGCAAAGATGTGTCTGGCGCAGGAAGATTCTATTAATTGGTATATGCGACGAGACGACCGCATCGCCGATTTTAAACGATTAGGACATAATCCGGCCTATTTGACAGGGGTGAAATTCGACACAAAGCGTATCAACTTCAGTTCCAATATCAATGATATTGTGAAAGAATCCGATACACTGATTTTTGTCACCCCCTCGCCTTATCTGAAAGCACATCTGAAAAAGCTGAAAATGAAGATTAAGGATAAGTTCATTATCACCGCTATCAAAGGAATCGTACCCGATGACAACGTTATTGTATCGGAATACTTCACAAAAGAATATGGTGTGCCACCAGAAAACATAGCAGTCCTTGCAGGTCCCTGCCACGCAGAAGAAGTGGCTTTGGAACGCCTCTCCTACCTGACTATCGCCTGCCCTGATAAAGACAAAGCACGTATCTTCGCACGTCGTCTGGGAAGCAGCTTCATCAAAACATCTGTCAGTGATGACGTGGCGGGTATCGAATACAGTTCGGTACTCAAAAACGTGTATGCCATTGCTGCCGGTATCTGTAGCGGACTGAAATATGGCGATAACTTCCAAGCTGTATTGATCTCTAACGCCATTCAGGAGATGAACCGTTTCCTGAACACGGTGCATCCGTTGAACAGAAACGTGGATGAATCTGTTTATCTGGGGGATTTATTGGTGACCGGTTACTCCAACTTCAGCCGTAACCGGACTTTCGGAACGATGATAGGTAAAGGGTATTCCGTGAAGAGTGCGCAAATTGAAATGGAAATGATTGCAGAGGGTTACTATGGTACGAAATGTATCAAAGAAATCAATAAGCATCATCATGTCAATATGCCGATACTGGACGCCGTGTACAACATCCTGTACGAACGTATCTCACCAATGATCGAGATTAAATTGCTGACTGACTCTTTTAGATAATCTTTAAACAAGAACGATATGATTAGTTTAAACATTGAAAAGACATTTGGATTTATCTCCAAAGAAAAGGTTTTTGCTTACGAAGCTGAAGTAAAAGCCGCACAGGAAATGCTTGAAAAAGGTACAGGCAAAGGTAATGACTTTTTAGGATGGTTGCATTTGCCTTCTTCTATCACTAAAGAACACTTGGCCGACCTGAACGCTACAGCAAAAGTATTAAGAGATAACTGTGAAGTAGTAATCGTTGCCGGCATCGGTGGCAGCTATCTGGGTGCCCGTGCCGTAATCGAAGCTTTGTCTAACAGCTTCACTTGGCTACAGGAAAAGAAAACGGCTCCTGTCATGATCTATGCAGGACACAATATCAGCGAAGATTATCTGTATGAACTGACTGAATATCTGAAAGATAAGAAATTCGGTGTCATCAATATTTCTAAATCAGGAACTACTACCGAAACTGCTCTTGCTTTCCGTTTGCTGAAAAAGCAATGTGAAGATCAGCGCGGCAAGGAAACTGCAAAGAAAGTAATCGTTGCTGTGACGGACGCTAAAAAAGGTGCTGCCCGTGTTACAGCTGACAAAGAAGGATACAAAACATTTATCATCCCTGACAACGTAGGCGGACGTTTCTCTGTACTGACTCCGGTTGGCTTGCTGCCTATCGCAGTAGCCGGATTCGATATCGACAAACTGGTTGCCGGTGCTGCCGATATGGAAAAAGTATGCGGATCGGACGTTGCATTTGCTGAAAACCCGGCTGCTATTTATGCTGCTACCCGCAATGAGTTGTACAGAAATGGCAAGAAGATCGAAATCCTCGTTAACTTCTGCCCGAAACTGCACTATGTAAGCGAATGGTGGAAACAGCTTTACGGAGAATCGGAAGGAAAAGATAATAAGGGTATCTTCCCCGCATCGGTAGATTTCTCGACAGATCTTCATTCTATGGGTCAATGGATTCAGGAAGGCGAACGTTCTATCTTCGAAACTGTGATTTCAGTAGAGAAGGTTAACCACAAACTGGAAGTTCCTTCTGACGAAGCAAATCTGGACGGCTTGAATTTCTTAGCCGGCAAACGTGTGGACGAAGTAAACAAGATGGCCGAACTGGGAACACAACTGGCTCACGTAGACGGTGGTGTACCTAATATGCGCATCGTACTTCCGGAATTGAGCGAATACAACATCGGTGGTCTGCTCTATTTCTTCGAAAAGGCTTGTGGTATCAGCGGTTATTTGCTGGGCGTGAACCCATTCAACCAACCGGGTGTGGAAGCATACAAAAAGAATATGTTTGCCTTGCTGGACAAACCGGGTTATGAAGAGGAATCCAAAGCAATCCGTGCAAAACTATAAATCAAGAACGTTTTATAAACGGTAAACTATAAACAATGAACGGTGAACAACTATGCTATATGCATGGATTTGTTCACCGTTCATTATTTATTATTACTCTTATTTATCATCTTCGGCTTTCGTCTTCAAGCCGATTTCTTCCTGTGCTCCTTCACATTCGGCTTTGGAAGAAAGATAGAACTCTAATTTTACATCACCGTTCTTATCGACTTGTTTAATGGTCGCCATAACCATAATTCTGGCCTTTGACACCCCATCCTTAAAACGGAGCTGTCCTTTCTCCACATCCGTCAAGTTTCCCTCCGTAGATACTTCTGTTTGCTCATAAAAGAGTTTAGTATCCACTTCATCGTCATTCTGAAGTTTAAAGGTTTTCAGTTCTGCCCCATTTCCATCCAAAAGCAGAAAGGCTTTCACTTCATCTCCCACTTTCAAGGCCGGCAACTCCTCCCTCTGATTCGCATAGTCCTTTTCACCGGAACTGGTATTTTCACCGTCCGATTCGATCTTTGCATAAAGCTTTTCTATCTTGATAACAGGACTTTCTCCACTATCAGAGCAGGCACCTAAAAACAATGGTAGCAACAATAATACTCTCTTTTTCATGCTATCGTCGAGTTTATAACGTTACAAAAATACACATATTCCTCTAAACAGCAAATAATTATATAGTTAATCGCTTGGGAGCATCATTTACAACTATCTTCCTTTTCTAATTTATCTCTCATTTTTTATCGTTATCTTTGCCTCGTATACAGTTGTAGATGAAGCGAATCAAACTTAAAAAACAAATAGAATGGCAGGAAATTTATTAAAGAAGTCCAATGGACTCATGCTACTATGTAGCATATCATTGCTAATGATAGTCATGACCGGTTGTCAGGAAGCCAAACTCAAAACTGTGATCGGGATAGCCAACAAACAGTGCCCGCTGGACATGGGGGAAGTCGGCAAGATTACCAGCATCATCTACGACGGAGATAACGTAGTGTACACTCTCAACATGAACGAGGAAATTACCAATATTAAGATATTGAAAGATAATCCGGAAAGCATGAAATCATCGATCAAAATGATGTTTCAGAATCCGGCTGCTGATGTAAAGGAAATGCTGAAGTTGATGGCTCAGTGTAATTCCGGATTACACATGATATTTGTAGGAAATAAGTCGGGCGAGCAAGCGGTTTGCGAACTTACTGCCGAAGAATTGAAAGAGGTGATCAACACAAATGCCGACCCGGCACAAAGCGGACAGACAAAGCTTGAAGCGCAACTGAAAATGGCGAATCTGCAATTTCCAATGCAGGCCAGTGAAGAGGTCATTGTCGAAAAGATCGAAGTCATAGGTGAATCGGTTGTTTATATATGCAGTGTGGACGAAAAGTTGTGTCCTATCAGCCAGATTGAAGAAAACGCAGCAGAAGTGAAAGAGGGTATTGTGTCAACGCTGGCAAGTCAGACCGATCCTGCCACCCAGATATTCATAAAAACCTGTGTGGAGAACAATAAAAACATTGCTTACAGATATATCGGTAAGGATTCCGGAAAACAATATGATGTGATTATCCCCCAGTCCGATCTAAAGAAAATGATTATAGAAAAATAAAATATTATCTTAAAAAGATTCCGCAACGTACAAAGTATGAAAAAGAAACTGAAAGCCGTCCTGTTTGACATGGACGGCGTACTTTTTGACTCTATGCCTTACCATTCGGAAGCCTGGCACAAAGTAATGAAATCTCATGGGCTCACTCTTAGTCGCGAAG
This sequence comes from Bacteroides sp. BFG-606, assembly GCF_024788145.1. Lineage (NCBI taxonomy): Bacteria > Pseudomonadati > Bacteroidota > Bacteroidia > Bacteroidales > Bacteroidaceae > Bacteroides > Bacteroides sp. BFG-606. The sequence continues at coordinate 6,532,919 of NZ_JANUIL010000001.1, forward strand.
AAGCATATATGCATGAAGGACGGACAGGAGCCTCTACAATCAATATTGTTTTTCAACGTGAATTGGGTAGAGAAGCCACACAGGAGGAAATAGAAAGCATCTATCAGGAGAAAAGTGTTTTGTTCAATTCATATCCTGAAGCAAAGCCTATGCCCGGTGCATGGGAGTTGCTGCAAAAAGTGAAGAAGGACGGTCTGATTCCGATGGTGGTCACCGGTTCCGGTCAGTTATCCCTGCTCGAACGGTTGGAACACCACTATCCGGGAATGTTTCACAAAGAACTGATGGTTACAGCGTTCGATGTAAAATATGGCAAACCCAATCCCGAACCGTATCTGATGGCTTTGAAAAAAGGAGGGATTAAAGCGGATGAAGCGGTTGTTGTAGAAAACGCTCCGTTAGGAGTGGAAGCCGGACACAACGCGGGTATTTTCACCATAGCAGTCAATACGGGTCCTTTGAACGGGCAAGTGTTGCTGGATGCCGGGGCTGATTTATTATTTCCATCCATGCAGGCACTTAATGACACCTGGGACATGATGACTGAAAATGACATCTAAAAGCTGAAAAGAAAATTTATTCTTCAAAACAGGAGAAAAATATTGAAAAGCAGGAATATAAATAGTATTTTTACGGGAGTTTAATTCGCTTAGATTCTATCTAAGCCAACGCAGATTCTACTATGCAAAAGTTATTATCTTTACCACCCAATTTGATCCATTGCTTCCACGAACTGGAAGAAGTTAACCATACCGATTGGTTTTGTACATCAGACCCCATAGGGAGCAAACTAGGCTCCGGCGGCGGAACTACATGGTTATTGCAAGCTTGCCATCAGGCATTCGCTCCACAAGAGTCTTTCAGCAACTGGATAGGACATGAAAAAAGAATATTGCTCCATGCAGGCGGACAAAGCCGTCGGCTACCCAGCTACGGTCCTTCCGGCAAAATATTAACTCCTATCCCGATCTTCAGTTGGGAAAGAGGACAAAAGCTGGGACAGAATCTGTTGTCATTGCAGCTCCCGCTCTATGAAAGGATTATGAATCAGGCTCCGGCCGGTCTGAATACGCTGATTGCTAGCGGAGATGTATATATCCGTTCGGAAAAACCGCTTCAGGATATTCCGAACGCAGACGTAGTGTGCTACGGGCTGTGGGTGAATCCGTCATTGGCAACTCATCATGGCGTGTTTGTTTCCGACCGGAAAAAACCGGAGGTGCTCGACTTCATGTTGCAGAAACCTTCTCTGGAAGAGTTGGAAGGATTGTCGAAAACTCATCTTTTCCTGATGGATATCGGCATTTGGATTTTGAGTGACCGCGCCATAGAAGTATTGATGAAACGGTCGTTGAAAGAAGGTACGAAGGATATTACTTATTATGACTTATACTCGGACTATGGTTTGGCTTTGGGAGAGCATCCTAAAACGGAAGATGAAGAAATCAATCAGTTGTCCGTAGCTATATTGCCGTTGCCGGGTGGAGAATTCTATCATTACGGCACAAGTCACGAACTGATTTCTTCTACTTTAGCCATACAGGATAAGGTACGGGACCAAAGAAGAATCATGCACCGGAAAGTAAAGCCGAATCCGGCTATCTTTATACAGAATTCCATCACACAAATTTCTCTTTCTGCCGACAACGCCAATTTATGGATTGAGAATAGCCATGTGGGAAAGGAATGGAAATTAGGTTCCCGCCAGATCATTACAGGAGTTCCTGAAAATCAGTGGAGCATCAATTTGCCGGATGGGGTTTGCATCGACATTATTCCTATCGGTGAGAATGAGTTTGTTGCGCGTCCGTATGGATTGGATGATGTATTCAAAGGAGCGTTGGACAAAATAACGACTACTTATCTTAATATTCCTTTTACCCGTTGGATGGAAGATAGAGGAATTACCTGGGAGGATATAAAAGGGCGTACAGATGATTTACAATCGGCATCTATCTTCCCTAAAGTAGCTTCTGTGGAAGATTTAGGCATATTAGTACGCTGGATGACCTCGGAACCACGACTGGAAGAAGGGAAAAAACTTTGGTTGAAAGCAGAGAAAGTTTCTGCAGACGAAATATCCGCAAGCGCCAACCTCAAGCGTCTTTACGAACAGCGCAATGCTTTCCGCAAGGAGAACTGGAAAGGACTGGCAGCCAATTATGAGAAGAGTGTGTTCTATCAACTCGATTTGCTGGATGCCGCAAATGAATTTGTACGTTTCAATTTAGATATGCCTGACGTATTGAAAGAAGATGCCGCCCCCATGTTACGGATACACAACCGGATGCTTCGTGCACGTATCATGAAACTACGTGAAAACAAGGATTGTGCCAAAGAGGAACAGGCAGCTTTTCAACTGCTTCGCGACGGTTTATTGGGGATAATGAGCGAACGTAAAAGTCATCCCATACTCAATGTTTATTCCGACCAAATCGTATGGGGACGCAGTCCTGTGCGTATTGATGTGGCCGGAGGATGGACAGACACACCTCCCTACTCTCTTTATTCAGGAGGAAGTGTTGTAAATCTTGCTATCGAGCTGAACGGCCAACCGCCGCTACAAGTATATGTGAAACCTTGCAAGGAATATCACATCACTCTTCGCTCTATCGACATGGGTGCAATGGAAGTGATAAGGAATTACGAGGAACTGCAAGATTATAAAAAGGTAGGTTCTCCATTCTCCATCCCGAAAGCCGCCCTTACATTGGCGGGCTTTGCACCGGCATTCTCTACGGAATCTTATCCTTCTTTAGCTAAACAGCTGGAAGATTTCGGTTCAGGAATCGAAATTACTCTACTGGCTGCTATTCCCGCAGGCTCTGGCTTGGGAACCAGTTCCATACTGGCATCTACCGTGCTCGGAGCAATCAATGATTTCTGCGGACTGGCTTGGGATAAAAATGATATATGCAGTTACACATTAGTATTAGAACAGCTCCTGACCACAGGGGGAGGTTGGCAAGACCAATATGGCGGTGTCTTTTCCGGTATTAAGTTGCTTCAATCTGAAGCAGGTTTCGAACAGAATCCGTTAGTACGCTGGTTACCCGATCAGCTCTTTGTTCATCCTGATTACCGCGACTGTCATCTGTTATATTATACGGGAATTACTCGTACTGCTAAAAGTATTTTGGCAGAGATTGTCAGTTCCATGTTCCTCAATTCCGGTCCGCATCTAAGTTTGCTGGCCGAAATGAAAGCTCATGCAATGGATATGAGTGAAGCTATTTTACGTAGTAATTTCGAAAGTTTCGGTCGTTTGGTCGGCAAAACCTGGATACAGAATCAGGCATTAGATTGCGGAACCAATCCACCGGCAGTAGCAGCCATTATTGAGAAAATCAAGGATTACACCCTGGGATACAAACTCCCCGGTGCAGGTGGCGGCGGTTATTTATATATGGTAGCAAAAGACCCGCAAGCAGCCGGACAAATCCGACGGATACTAACGGAACAAGCCCCTAATCCTCGTGCTCGTTTTGTAGAAATGACTCTTTCTGATAAGGGACTTCAGGTTTCAAGAAGCTAAAGAGAAAGCGTTACCATAAGGCCGGTCAATCATCCGGAATCATAAAAAAACAAGCTTGGACAGATTCAAACGAAATGTCCAAGCTTTAATTTTTCAATGCCATAATGATCTGTTTTACATGTTGAGACTTGAAATAACTGTAAAGTAAATCACAATAATGATAAAACCAATAGCTCCGATAACCAGTGCAATACTAGCCCATTTCTTTTTTCTAGCTTCTTCCATTCTTATTTATATTTATTGGGATTAATATAATTTATCGTCAAATGTCTACATCTGGAAAGCTATGAACATACTACTACAGAATATTGTTCTTCACTTTTTCATATCTACAAAGTTAGCATTTCTCACAAGAAATATTTTATTTAAATCAACTTTTTCTTTCTATTTAGGCTAAATTATACAACTACATACAATAATAACTAACTGTGTTTGAGAAAATGCAAAGTAAAATACACAACTGACTATCCAAGGATTATTAATCTAAATATCAAGAATATGAAACATATTTATTTTATCCATTACCGCTTTTATATCATACAAAAACTGTACATTTGCACTATAAATAATTTCAATTAAATATACTGGACTAAAAAAAGGATCAAAAACAAATAAAATATAAAGATGAAATTACTTAAACTATTATTCTTATCCGTCATCTTGCTATCCGCATGCAACGATGACTCAACAGACACTCCGGAAACAGGAGAGCCCAAACAGATTATCGTAGAAATGGCTTCCAATGATTTTACAGATGTCTCCGGTACATATACTCTTGAAACCAATAAAGAATACTGTACTCGGGAAGACGGAAAATATAAGATATTATTGGTCAAAAGCGTATATAAAAATAAGGAGGGAAAGGAAAAGGATATTCTTACCTATGGTATTCTGGATGTAGCAAATAAAAAATACATCTGCCATACGGCCAATATAGATGTAGCCCAAAGACTTGAAAGAGACTGGGAATTTTATAATCAAATAACTAATCCGGATTTTCCGGATGACCCAAATAGACGATTAGTTTGTAACTCTTATACAAAGAAAGACTAATAACAGAACCTCTTACGAGATAAAAGAAAGAATACTAAGAATGAAATGCCCTCAAAAGTTATACAGATATGTGTACTAAGCTTTTCATTTTACTCTTTCTATTTTCCAGCCTGAATGTCAGCATGTTAGGTCTTCATTTACACCAACAATTAGCCAACAACGATCCATTTCAATGGACTTTAAGCTAGTTTTCCAGCCTTATTCACACAGGAGTAGAAACAGAAATCCCTCAATAATCAACTGATTATCAAGGGATTTTTCTGTGACCCCGGTGCGATTCAAACGCACGACCTTCAGAACCGGAATCAGGCATAGTAACACCCTTATCTTTAATAGTTGTTAGTTTGTTTATACTTTCTCTTAACAGCCTATAGAACAACTATAGACCAACAATGGTAGCATTACTAGTATGCTAGTACCATACTACCAATAGCACTTAGAGGTGCTAAGTTTCCTGCTTCTGTTTCATAACTAAATTTATTTAAAATGTTATCTCAATAGGTCTTAGTCTGATTTGAGTATCAATGAAATAGAGCTTATCATCAATACCATACAGTACATTGTTAGGCACTGCATCAAAGACCTCATACTCTGCATTGTGGAATTCATCTTCATAAACCATCTCGAAACCTAATGCTTGCATATGTTCTGCTATTTCTTCCTCTGTAGCTTCTCTTTTAGCTCTGACATAAGGTTGAACTAACACGGCACAAAACTCATGCTGACTGTTATAAGCAAAGCCAATCATCTGATAGGTGACATTGCTAAAGAATAGATTATGTGCTTCTATTCTGATAAAGAAGTTCTCAATGTCTTCACCTGCATACTCAAAGTTGTTTAACTTGAATACAACATCTTCATGACCTGTGAATACTTCATTTTCTCCACCTTTACTAAGGTAAGATAAAGGGAGAGAGTTAATGTTAATCCATAAGTCATGTTGAGTAGCAAATAGCTTTAGCTCTTCAACTTGCCTTCTCTTATAGCCTTCTGTTGGTTCAACATTTCCTGCTGCTTCTTTTTCTCTTCTAATGAGATTGGCTGCTTCTGCCAAGAGGCTATTGACTTGAGAGTACTCTCTATCCATTGCTTGTGGAATTCATTAATATAGGTTCTTTCCATGCTTTAATCATTTAAAGTGGTTAATGCAAATGTAGCAAATCTATTTGGTTCATCAAATACCTTTCTTATTTTAATGGAGGTAGGTATATTGCTCTATGCCATACTGATATATGTTAGAACTAATAGGGTATGAGTGTAATTACCCTAGAGTACTTAATCTATTGATAGCTACGAGTGTCTTTCATTCAACATATTGAATATTTACTCCCCCCAGTGTGCTGCCGAATATTGTATAGAGATCTTGTCCTCTCCTGACTATTATGCTTGATAAGGGGCAGGAATAACAATTCACACTCCTCAAGTTAGCACATTTGGATATATCTAAGCTGGTGAGCTTGGTATGAAAACAACTTAATTCTTCCAAATTAGGAGCATTAGATATATCTAAGTTGGTAAGTTCTGAAAAAGAACAATTTAACTTTTTCAATTTAGGAACATTAGATATACTTAATTGAGTAAGCTTGGTATTAAAACAATATACCTCTTCCAATTTGGGAGCATTAGATATATCTAAGTTGGTAAGTTCTGAATCATGACAGTATATTCTTTTTAGTTCAATATTGTTGGTAATTTTTAAAAGTTTTATGCTAGAACTGAAATCTAATTCTTCCAATATTGAATTATTAGATATATCTAATTCAGAAAGAGATGTACTACTACAATTCAATATCTTTAAGTCCTTATTATTGGATATATCTAATTCAGAAAGAGATGTACTACTACAATTCAATATCTTTAAGTCCTTATTATTGTATATATTGAGATTAGTGAGGTATATTAAGAGTTTACAATTTAACTGTTGTAAGTTACTGTTGTTTGATAAATTTAACTCCTGAATTGTATTTAGGCTCTCTAGCAATGTTTCTTCATTTATTATGTAATCGTTACCACACTCTAAATGAATTAAGGCTTTATTTTGAGAAAGATCCAATTCTGTTAAAGCACAATTCATACATTTTAGTGAAGTTAGCTTCGTATTCTTTGAGGTATCTAGTGATTTTAGAATACACATATTGCATTCTAATGTGGTCAGATTAGTAAAGTATTGTATTCCTTTTAGAGATTTGACTTTGGTTACTATACCATCAGTGTTGTTATTTCCAAAGCTGATAGTTGTCACAGCTTGAGCTTCAATAGGTGATACCTTACCATCTTTATTAACATCAAAGTTCTCATAACAGTACCTCATAAACTCTATATCATCCATTGCTGAACAAACATCATCTGGATCAGACATTTGAGGATAATCTGTTAATGGTTCATTCTCATCATTTTTACTACATCCTATACTTAGTAGGATTATAACTGCAAATAAAAAAACTTTACTCATAATACTTTTGTTAATATGTTATTTCTAGTTTATCAAAGTTGAGACTCCATTTGTTCTCCAGTAAGAAGTCAGTACCTAGTAAACCTTGCACTTGTATTCCGCTATCATCCTCAATACCTTTGAAAGCATCAAGTAATGGTTTAACACAGAACTTAGGCTTATATGTCTGACCTTCAAAAGTGAAAGGTAGAGTAATAATGTCTACCTTGTGCTTAGTTCCTTCTATTCCACTTATATAGTAGTCACCAACAGGTTCTACTATATCCTTGAAATATTCTACTACATTACTGTCTATTAGGTTACAAGTACTTCCCGTATCCAAAATAAAGCTAAGGTATTTGTCCTTTACCTTTACAGGAATCACAGGAAGTCCTATGTTCATTATCCCAAATGATAGGGGATAGCTCATTGTATTATTGAAATAACTTCCTTTGTTCATCGGGAATTATGGCATCTATTTGATAGAACCAATCTCTTTTTTCAAGCACACTCAATACACATTCTTTAATTTCGTTATTTTGCTCTTCTGCCTTTATAGATAGTCTACCAATAGTCATCAAATATGCTTCATGAAAAGTAATGCTAACATTACAGCCATTAATCCGAACAAGTAACTTATAATTCATTGTCCAGTTATTCTTTTCTATAATATCTATAATGCCTACTCTACAAATCCATGCTGCTATGAGAAAGACTTCTTTATCTGCAGTGTAACTTTGTTCAATATTATCTAATATAGCTTTTACATTTCCAACGGCATTTGCCATCTTAGCATAATCTTTGCTATTACCTACTAGCTTCTTGAGGAACTTCATGTTATTTAAATTTCTGCATCATATTAGTTTGATACGTTGTTAAGTCAGTTGTTATCTTTTCTATCATCTTAGTTTGATCAAGAAACTCATTAAAATACCATTCTAGCTGATGGTTGCCAAATACATTACTATTTGCTTTCCATTGAATATGAACTTGTCCATAAGCTTGACTAATAATGAATACAGTTGAACCACTTATTCCATATAGACCTATAGTAATAAGTGTGTTAGTCTCTTGGGTTATTTTAGCATTTGGGTCTTGTTTTAAAAGATAATTGACCAAAGTCTTATATTTGACCCTCATCCCCCCTTGTTTTATCACTGCATTAGCTTGTTTATTGGAGTCATTTGCAAATCTAATTAACATAATGACTACTATTCCTATAACTATTATCCACCACATAACTTATTCCTCCAGATATTTACGGAGTGCATTCTGATATTCTTCATCAAGTATATCCTGAAAATTAACTCTAGTCTCTAGGCAGATGTCCCTAAGTTCACTAGACTTCATTCTCTGATAGAAGTTGGCAATGGCTGTCTTGACAATTAGTCCTCCCATAGGAGAATCTGCTGCTCCCTCTCTGATAACATCCATGACTGAATCTTCAAATCCTTGTCTAATCTTACTTCTCAAAGCTTCCTCTCTGGATTGCTTCCTAAATAAATCCATTAGTTCCATAATCTTAAATTTTAGTAGTTCATTATTTTGTTAATTATCTCTTCATTAAACTTCATTCTTAGTATATTGGGAACATCATCATTGAGAGCTAAGAAAGTCCAATTCTTACCTTTATTATATGATATACCTATATTAGTTTCTGGGGTGTCATGGAGACACTTTTCTCCTTGTGTAAGTATACCTACTACTTCAAATGTGATAATCATATACTCCTTATCTGTCACCCTGTTAGTTATGTTACTAACTATGATGTTGTAATCAATGCCTTTCTCATCATAAGTGGTCTTTAAAGTGTGATATATTTCTGACATATCCTTATATAAGGTTCGTATAATAGCTCTATCAGATAATTCTGGATAGTACTTCTTACAGTACTTAATAACATCAGGATATATGTATAGAGAAGCATTGTCTATATCTCCTCTAAACAAGGCTTGATTGTAGGTATTCATTTGGCTGATCATATTCTTTTCAGCTTTATCTTTGCCTGTATAGGGGGTAAGTGTATCATCATACCAACCTTTGGGCAATGAATCTTGATCTGTAGAAGACTGGTGCTGGTTACTGTTACAAGAGACAGCAATTAATAGTAGTAATAGTACATAGTAATATTTCATGGTATTTCCTTTTGTAGCCATACTACAAAAAGAAGGTGTGAGCCTAACCTTATTGGGAGTCCAAGGTATTACCACACACCTACAATCACACAATATAAGGGAAGCCCACACCATATGGTATGAGTATCCACTTCCTTACTGCTGTGATTGTTAGTCTTCAAGGTGGTAATTTTAGGACTATCACAAGTAAGAAGCAAACACTTCTTTTCTAATATGTCTTAGTTTAACTTCTATTTCATTAGCATTCATTGAATTAATACAACTGCAAAGTTATAACTTTTCAGTAATAAATCATCATCTGACAGCCATAATTTAATAGCTTTAAAATCATATTAGAACCATAGGTGTGAGCTATATCCTTATGTGCAAAGGTAGGGCTAATTGTTCACTTTCTATATACCTTGTTGATAAATAAAGGTTGGTTGTTATTAATGTGGTTACTGTTATATTGTACATGTTAATTGAAAGCCCTAGTTCATAAAGAACCAGAGCTATCAACAACAATAAAACACAATGTAAGAGGTGTTAACCTCCTAGTCTTTAAGTATCATACTTGTAATAATAAAGAATATCACAAACTATTGTGGACTTATGTATATCAACATACTCACTTTGGATGGGATTCATATTCACTTACTTTGTCACACCTCAAGGGTGAAGTTATTTAATAGCCTTCCTTCACTTTGCAACTAATTCCCCTTAACAGATGCAATGAAACACAGCTTACATTTGCAGTTATACCATATTATTAAGTGCCATTGATGCTCACTTACTTCTTATATATTATATATAAGAAAGTGAGATCGGGTAAATTTCCCATCATAATGGTATAAAATGGTAGGGAGTATTAACCGAAAGAAGAAGGTTGGTTGTTATAACCTCCTTTCATCGTGGTATGAGTAGTATTTCTCCTCTGGGCTTAAGATTATGTGATCCATTATGTGAATCTCCATGAGTTCTGCTGCCTTCCTTACCTTTTCAGTCAGGACATCATCCAGAGTACTAGGTTTTATGCTACCAGAAGGATGATTATGTGCCAGTACTACTTGTGTTGCATTAGCCAGCAATGCAGCTTGTAGTATTAGCCTTACATCTACATAGGTTGCAGATATTCCACCTTCTGAAATAGATACTATACCTAGTACTTTGTTAGACTGATTAAGTAGCACTACTTTAAAGCTTTCCTTGTATTCTATTGTATCATCAGGGAAGTACTTTACCAATAGTTCATAGGCATCTTGTGAGCTATTTATCTTGTATCTAGTTGATGATTTGACATTGCTTTTATAGCTCAATTGCACCTCTGCTACATTCATTATACTGTCCATAAGATGCACTAATTAATGAACCAACTATATTCATTCTCACCATATAAAGCCTTATTAAGTCCTTCTGCCAATTGGGTGGCATTAAGTGACCTGTCCAAGAAGTTGTCAATATAACTACTCTTATTGGCTCCAGTTAGTAAGTTGTATACATTCCACATACTGATTTCCCTGCTATCCAGAAGAGTACTAAAGTTATCATCATTGTAATATGCTTTGGCAACTAATCCTATCTGGGTATCAGTCATTAACATCTGTGGTAGCTTCTTCTTTAGGTCCATAGGAAGGAACTGATATAATCTGCATCTACCTAAGAACTGGGCAAATTGAGACTCCCTCATATAGCTGTCCTTATAGGCTGACATGTAATACAAGTGCTTGGCTATGTTGTATTCCTGAAACAGTCTTATCACTAAGCTGAATAAATCAACAGTGCTCATTACCTTTAACTCTGACTTGTAGCCATCAGTGGAGACACACATGTTACAGCAGACCAGATTCTTGAATCCAATGAATACCTTGAACTTCTCTGCACCTTTCCTGCTGTACAGGTTCTCATGGTTATAGGCTCTTACACCACCAATAGTAAGATTCAATCTATTACCTGCTATGTCCTCATGTATGGTAGGTATTTCAAAACAGAACATCATTCTCTCATAGTAAATGGTCTTATCTGTCTCTAATAGTTGGTTCACAGGCTTATGGATGGCTTCCGGTATTCTACCTTTGATGACATGGCTTACCCTGATGGCAGGTTCCTCTATGGTCTCATTGGAGAACACCTTATTAGCTGCCTCCCACACAGTTTCAATGAAATTGGAGTGTGAGATAGTAACCTCATTGTCTTTAGAGAATACAGGTGTAATACATTCCTCCTTGAGGTGCTGCATGGTAACCTCCTTGGTATTAGCTTCAATAAAGGGTAACTTCTTACCTTCTCTGGTGCTTATTGGTTCAGCTTCTACAGGATTTGTTGATGTAATACCTGTGTTGATGATTTCCATCGGCTCTACTGTTTGAATATAAGGATTATCTACCTTATTTCTATTAGGGTATATCAGATTAGCTCTGACTGGCTGCAACTGCATTATTTCCATATCTAATGTAATTCGGGGTATAGTTAATAGTTGGTTGATTCTTTTGTACCTGAAGTGCTGCTTTCTTTTGCATAAAGTCAGATGTTAGCTGCTGATACCATTCTGGGTAAGCATGATAGATAGCAGTTAATTCTTCAATGGTTTTACTACTGTTAATCTTATTTCTTATCATCTCCAGATTGACACCATCATTACACCAATCTAATATGATCTGTCCTGTAGTCGGTGTTATAGTGAAGTCTGGTTTATTGATAAAGAGGTTAGTTCTATCTTTGGATGCAATAGTTTGATGTTTCATGTTGATATCAAAGACTATGGTAAACTCATAATCTATGCCATCTCTCATGACTGCTTTAAGTCCTACTTTCTCTGGTATCATCTTACCATTCTTTTCACTTAGAACATAGTCCTGTTTGCATCTCATAGTGCAAATGATATGCCTCCCAGACTGCAATACTTTCTGCATGAAAGCATTAATTCTAGGTGTCACCTTCTGCCAATTAGTGAAGCTGTTTCCTTGCAATCCTGCATGATATTCAAGCAAGTTATCCCAACACTGTGAGATGCTATCAATGATGATAACTTCCATGCCTGCATCTTCACATATACCAATGGCTTCCATGTAAGTTTCAGGTGTAAAGTTATCACTTAGACTTAATACATTATAAGCACCTAAGTGAGCATAAAGGTCAGCACTTCCATGTTCACTATCAATAATGGCTATCTTAGTCCAGTCACCACATAGTCCATAAGCTAATAGCAATGCAGAGTAGGTTTTACCTGAACCTGCACAGCCTTGTAATGCAAGCTTAATTTTAGCTTGCTTCTTGGATGAAACTCGTAAGTTCAACATATCTGAATAATGTTAATTGTTGATGTATACAATCTATAAAGAAAAAAGGAAGCAAGCTCTAATAAGCTTGCCTCCTTATGGTTAATCTGGTAGCTGTCATAGGGTAGCTAGCGTCATAGCTCCACCTTCACCTCTTTGGTGCAACATATAGAACATATCACCTGTATCTGGTGAACATACTTGAGAGATTACAGGATTGGTTACTTCTCCATTAAGGAACTTGTCACTTACTGCACCAGTTTCACAGCCATAGGCAAAGAAGCACTTACCTGTGTGAGGGTTCTGTTTTACTTCAATCTTGTTAACCCCCTTTTGAGCCTTGAACTCATTGACTGTCATTGTCTCTAAGAATTTTAGCTTTTCCATAATTGTTATTTTATCATTGTTGCAGAGGGGGAATATCCCACTCTTAAGGTAAGGGGAGGGTGTTTAAGTGACTTAAGGTGCACTCATGGAAGTCAAGTTGAAGAAAAAAATCAAAAAAAAAAATTAAGCTATATGGTAGGCAAGGACAGTAAAAACAGTCATTATTTATATATGTAAGATACAATGATCCCCTTGCCTTCTGGTGTGAAAACAAGGGGGTATTGAGTATTTCTTCACTTTTATGATTACTTTTGTACTACTCTTTGAAGTATATTAGGATGCTTCACTTTACTTAAGTTCCAATGTTCAACAGTTAAGCTTGGTGATACTCCTATTGCATTAGTTAGTTCCTCTTGCATGATACTTTTCACCCATTCTACATGTTCAACTGTTGTAGCAATGGAGTCATGGATAGTAAACACTGGAACTTGATGATTACCCTCTTCCCATATCCTCTTACAACATCTGTGGAGAATGATTTCACTCTCTATTGATTGCAATAGGCAGGCTAATCTATTATGCTGTTTATCAATAGTAACATCCTTATATCTATGCTTGATAATCTTGAACAGTTCTGCTACTTTGGGGAATAACTCTGTACTGAATATCTTCTTCATTTGATTAATTGTTGTATCATCACTCTGCCCTTGATTATTGGAAAAGAATAAGTAAAACATGAGCACTTTAGCCTCTTCTCTGCTAATGGACTTCTGTAGGCTATGTTGACATACTTCTGCTACTGTTTCATACATTTTGCCACTAGAAGCTATATCAAGGTACTGTTCAAAGTCTTCTTCACTGCATGTTTGGAAGAATTTTTCTACTTTCAAAGGTATAGCAACAGTAGTAATGGTTCTCTGAATGTCCTCTGGCAATGAATATAGACTTAATGAGAGTTCATTTCTTATACTCCAGAATTCAGGTTTAAGTAATACACAGGCTAAGTAAGGCTGGCTATTACTTATATCAATGCTGACTAGTTCTTGTTCATTATATGTGAGGAAATTCCTATAGTCCTTTTCAATATTGGTGATTACAGAATGTAGTCTATGGACTGTGCTGTCTATATGTACTTCATATCTATGGTTCTCCATTTTATTTATGTTTATTAGAGCTGCCATATACTGCACAAGGGGATGTTTTAGCTTATTAGTATTCTTGTTCTTATTCCACCTCTCTTTGTCTTCCATCTTATATTGCAAAATGCCATCTGAATACTGATTCACTATAGGGTTAATAGATAATCTTTTCTCTTCATACCAATGATATAAGTAAGGTAGCTCAATAAGCTTTTCATCATTCTCTTCTTGAATAAAGTAAGCATCTTCCTCATGACTACAGATTACATTACAAATATGAAAACCTGACTGAATATATAGTTCATTCCATCTATACTGTCTAGATTTTACTCCGGGTATATATTGGGGATAACATTCAAGAATACCAGTACTAACTAAGTAATCCTTATAAGCAATAATATCTCTAATATTATCTTTGATATAACCGATAGTGATAGGAACCCAACCATCTTCATCTATTAAGTCTTTATTCCTTGCAGGTATAGTAGCCAGTAAAGCAAGAAAGTAGTATATTTTGTCCCTAGTGAATCTTAAACTGGATTTAAATCCATATTCCTCTGGAGGATACTGGGTCAGATGAGTATCAAGGTCAAAACCTACAGGTAATACTATATTTCTTCTGTGCCCTTTACCTGCAAGAGCCATAAAGGCAACACTGGCTCTTCTTCTAGGAGAAACTCTTATGCCACTTAATATACTAAAACTAAATAGATTATCCATAACATTTATATAAGTCTACAAATATAAGAATTATTTCCATTATGATGGGAAATTTATAAAATAAATAAATTTAACAAATCATTCTCCTTGGCAGCTATCCTGCCAGTATGCTCTCTAAAGCCTCTTGGATTCTCTTCTCTGATAATATACTTGTTCCTAGATGTCCTGTCTGTGGCATATATACTTTTCAATAAAGCTACATACTTTCTAGGTTTCAGTACCTTATGTAGATGATACTGGACTATAGGAATTAATATCTCTTGTATCTCATTTGCTGAATAACTTCTATTAAGGGTAAAGCCTCTTTTTATAACAACCTTGAATGGGTGGTCTTCATCTAGTGCCCAGTATATGACTGCATTATTAAGGTTCTTGAAAGCTACACTGTTACTTGTTCTAATCTCCCATAGTTGATGCAGCAGGCTATCAAGGTCAACATACTTGTATAACCTACTAAATCTCTCATAGAATATCTTCACCTTGCTTCTGCTATGCCTAATCTCATGGCTTATGATATTATCATTTAGCTGCCCTGTGGTTGATAATACTTTGATGTTATTTATGGCTTCTTGAATATAACTGTCTGTTAATTTCTCCTGTGCATCCTTATTAATCTTTTCTATGCTGTTTTGCTCCGGAGAGACATCATAAGTGAGGGAGTTATAGCTAATGATATTAACCTGTTTACTTAGCACTTCTTTCAGTGTTTCAGGCATAAAGTATGAGGCATACAATTCGGTTCTTTCAATGATGTAGTCTATGTTGAGGTAGGCAGGTACATCCTTTCCAAATACATCCTTTCTAGTCAAATTGATTAGCTCATTCCCTGCAATTCTTTCTTGTGCCTTCTCTCTTATGGCTTCTTTAACTATTGAGAACAGGTCAGTTAGTGTATAATCACCTTGTGCTATGTCATCTGCTGACTCTAGCACTTTGATTACTTTTTTGGCTTTATTTATAAGGGCGGCAGAGTAACTTTCCATGCTTTCCATTATTAATACATACCCTACGGTGTTATATATGATAGTTTCACTTAGTACTCCATTCTCTGTTCTACATCTACCATGTATCTGTGTCATCCTGTCTGTCGTCAACATAGAGTGGTTTCTTCTTACATCTGACACCGTGATTAAATGGTATTTATCCTTTATGTCTATACCTGTGAAGTAGCAACAGGTAGCAAAGTTAATTCTAGCAGGTAAGGTATCATTCTCGCCTAGCTTAGGTGCAAAGTATTCTCCTGCTTCCTTTATAGACGCCTCACTACATAATATTGCACATTCCTTTCGAGTCTCTTCATCCAGTCCTGATATAACATTTCTTATTTGGAGTATGGAATTATAGGCAATAAGTACTTTCCCTTTTGGGTGAGAGATCACCTCTTCAATAATAACTTGTGTGATATTATTTGTATGTAATAAAGTCACATCTCTACGGGTGTTATATTGCCATGTTATAGGAAATCTACATTCACCCTTTAAGCGTGGATTACTGAACTCCTTCATGGTAGCTGTTACCATACATCTGTTCTTTACAGGGAAGCTGAAATAGTAGTCAATCACATTCTCCAGTTGGGGTCTGAAGTTATTGTCAGTCTGGAGAACATCAATCTCATCAACCATGAGGAAATAGTCTTTGTAGTTCTTTTCTCCTATGATGCTTAATAGCCTACCTAGGCTGTCTGCTACTACTAATAATTTCTTATATCCATCTTTAGTCAGGTATTCTTCAATCTGTTGGTTGGTGATCTTCTTGCTTTCTCCTTTGATTTCACTTCCTACATATAATGTATTAGGATGCTTGGAGTGCTTACCATAAGCCAGAGCCTTAGTAGGAAAGACTATGATTGAGTTTCTCTTTGAGTTTATCTCAAGGGTAGTAGCTCCAATGCCGGGTATCTTTTTATCGACTATACCATGAGGCATCTTAGCTATGAAGTCAGCCAGATTCCAGAAGGAGTCACCAACCTCTTCTCTTATTACTTCTGGTGCTCTGCCAAACAGTAAGTTATCCAAGCTGGTTATACTGTATCTTGAGGTATGCTTTTAACTTCGCTTACTTCTGTAGAGGATAACAATTCCCTATATTCTACAGGTGTATCATGCAAGTCACCATAGGTATTTAGTACTACTTCTTCCGGTTGACTTTCAACTATTGAAGGCTGATCTTCTTTAGGTTCCTTTTTAGGTGCAGGGGTAACATCTACTAGGATTATAGCTTCTGATTGATTAGCCTTATCGTCAGTTTTAACTAGCTCATCACTATTGTCTAGTTCTGTCACCTCCTTTGGTTACTTGTCTTTCATGCTCATGTCTCACTTTGTTTAATGTTAATTATAGATAGTAAGTGAGACAAATATACTAAAGAACCTCCATAATTCAATCAACTACAGAGGCTCTTTTATGTTAAACTTACTTCACTTCTGGACTAGGCAGCTCACTATAATTACCAAACACATATTCAACCACCTTCTTGTTAGCTTCATTCTCTATCTTGAAGTCTCTTTCAATATAGATGTCAGTGACTTTCATAGCCTCATCAATATGATTTAAGGCAGCATGAACTGTATACTTATCTATACCTACTTTATTAACAGCTAATGTAGCCCATGAGTGCCTTGCAGCATAGTATTCCAAATCATCCACTTTCAGTATTTTGCCAATTTGCTTTAACCCAAGATTGATGGCTCTGTTGAAGTTCTTGAAAGTAGAATAGAGGTGATAGAAGCAAAACACCTTCTTCTGGGTGTAGTCTTCATACTTCTTCATTAAAGGTAACAGGATAGGAAGAACATCTACCTTCATCTTAGCCTTGTCAAGTCTCCTGTCTGTGGTCTTAGTCCTGTAATAGGTAATTGAACCATCTTCCAGTTCACTACAGTTATACAAGTCAGCAGAGTTCATTCCTATAAGACAGAAAGAAAGGATAAAGCAATCTTTAGCTAGGTTAAAAGGGCATAACCTTTCCCTGCCATTAGCATTAATGATATAGGGTAACTCCCATATCTTCTTAATTAACTCTGCTGATAATGCTCTCTTCCTAGTTGCTTCCTGCTTTGGTATCACCAAGTTCTCAAAAGGTGAGTTAGGTATCCTAATGAGATTCCTGTCATAATCATTATACTTCTTCTTAGCTTCATTGAATAGATGTCTGATGCTACTAGTATACAGTGATACCATTCTGTTAGAGGGTATTCTCTTTCCTTTTTTCTGAAGTTCTGCTACTTGTTTAGCCCTTTTCTTGTGAAGGTATTCCATGAACTCCATCATTAACAACTTGGTAACTTGGTTGGTATTCAGTTTATCCTTTCCTAAGAAGGCAATGAAGGTATTAAGGGTAGTTTGATAATTCCTCTTACCTTTGACCTCTGTAGTTGTTAACCAGTCTTTGCAGAACTGGATAAAGTCAATAGGAGTATTCTTCTCCTTCTCTTTCTGGATATAATCAAGTACATCACTTAAGGTTAAATTGGAAGCCTCCAATGGAAGCCCCATACATAAGTCTTCATAGTATCTGACCAATCTGTCAGCTTCCTTGATATACTTAGGGTTCTTTAACTTGAAGTCCTTAGTCAGGTCTTCTGCTCTTACAAAGATATGAGTAGCCAACCTCTTAACCTCTCTGTTGTAGGTTAGCCTAATCTTTACGTTATAGGTTTTATCAACTTTTTGCTTAGATTTTAAGACTTCTGCTTTGATAGTCAGCATGTTATATTGAATTATTGGGAACAACAATAGACCAACAAAAATCAATTACAAGGGCTAAATCCTGCATCTAGTTCTAATTATCCAAGGTATAAGAAAACAGTAATCCCTCAATAATCAACTGATTATCAAGGGATTTTTCTGTGACCCCGGTGCGATTCAAACGCACGACCTTCAGAACCGGAATCTGACGCTCTATTCACTAAGCTACGGGGCCATTCTTTCTAAATGCGAGGACAAAAGTATAAAAAATCTTCTCATCTTCCTAATGATTCTCCTTTTTTTATAGTTCTTAAGGTACTTCCCTATATTAGGAGACTGTTATTTTGAAATGCTTTAGAGCATTTACTTTATCAAATTGACAATCTTTTAGACAATACCCATTACATATATCAATTTTATTCCTATCTTTGCCGACAATTAACATTTAACAAACCTATGAGTTACTTGATAAAACCTAAGAACTATAAGCCGCTACTCGACCTCAAACAGACCGAGCTGGGAATCAAGCAAATAAAAGAGTTCTTCCAATTAAACTTGTCATCCGAACTGCGCCTTAGACGTGTGACTGCCCCTCTTTTCGTATTGAAAGGAATGGGTATCAATGATGATTTGAACGGAATAGAACGACCTGTTTCTTTCCCAATCAAAGATCTGGGCGATGCGCAAGCCGAAGTGGTTCATTCATTGGCTAAATGGAAAAGGTTGACCTTAGCTGACTATCACATTGAACCGGGATATGGTATTTATACGGATATGAATGCAATCCGATCGGACGAAGAACTGGGCAACCTGCATTCTCTCTACGTAGACCAATGGGACTGGGAACGTGTCATCACCAATGAAGACCGGACTGTGAACTTCCTAAAGGAAATCGTCAACCGTATTTATGCGGCTATGATCCGCACAGAATATATGGTATATGAAATGTATCCGCAAATCAAACCTTGCCTGCCACAAAAGCTACATTTCATTCATTCAGAGGAATTGCGCCAGCTTTATCCGAACCTGGAACCTAAATGCCGCGAGCACGCCATCTGTCAGAAATACGGAGCTGTGTTTATCATAGGAATAGGCTGTCAACTTGGTGATGGCAAGAAGCACGACGGACGTGCACCAGACTACGATGACTACACCACCAAAGGACTGAACGATCTGCCCGGACTGAATGGTGACCTTTTACTGTGGGACGATGTACTGCAACGCTCCATCGAATTGTCATCCATGGGAATCCGTGTAGATAAAGAAGCTTTGCAACGTCAGTTGAAAGAAGAAAAAGAAGAAAAAAAGGCTGGAACTTTATTTTCACAAGCGATTGATGAATGACACTCTCCCTCTATCTATCGGAGGAGGTATCGGACAGTCCCGCCTGTGTATGTTCTACCTTCGCAAAGCTCACATCGGAGAAATACAAGCCAGTATCTGGCCCGAAGATATGCGCAAAGAATGTGAAGAACTTGATATACACCTTATATAATAGACTATGAACGTACAGATTGAAGAAAGCTGGAAAGCTCATTTAGAACCAGAATTCGACAAAGACTACTTTCGCACGCTGACCGATTTCGTCAAAAGCGAATATAGCCAGTATCAGATTTTCCCTCCGGGAAAACTGATCTTCAATGCTTTCAACCTTTGTCCTTTTGATAAAGTGAAAGTTGTGATTATAGGGCAGGATCCCTATCATGGACCGGGACAAGCACATGGCCTTTGTTTCTCTGTAAACGACGGGGTGCCTTTCCCTCCTTCATTAGTGAACATATTTAAAGAAATTAAAGCCGACATTGGCACTGATGCCCCTGCTACGGGAAATCTGACTCGCTGGGCAGAACAGGGAGTATTGTTGCTCAACGCTACGCTGACCGTACGTGCTCACCAAGCTGGTTCACACCAGAACCGTGGCTGGGAAACATTTACTGATGCTGCAATCCGTGCTTTGGCAGAAGAAAAAGAAAATCTGGTATTTATCCTGTGGGGATCATACGCTCAAAAGAAAGGAGCGTTTATCGACCGTAACAAACACCTGGTACTCACTTCCGCCCATCCCTCTCCTCTTTCTGCTTACAACGGCTTCTTTGGAAACAAACATTTCAGCCGTACAAACGATTATCTGAAAGCACACGGAGAAACGGAAATCAATTGGTAAATAAACATTGAGGCTCAAACATAAAAAAGGGACTGTCTTCAACTTGCCAGACAGTCCCTTTTTCAATCTCATTAAAGCACCCGAATTTAATACCCTGCACTTTATTCTTATTTTTTAATTCTCAATTCTCAACTCTCAATTTATCCTAGTACCACTGAACGTTACTTTGCGTCTGACTTCTCTGCTCATACTTCAAGTCTTGCAGAATACTTGCATTCGCACGAATTGTTACATTGTAATATTTCCAACGTCCGAAAGGAGAAAGACTGGCGGACAAGTTGAAACAGTGCAAGTCACGGGATATTGTACAAGAAGTCTGGGTAATCTCTTTAGCTTGAAAATCATAGCCCGAGTTGAACGAGAGCGACCAGTTATTAGAAATCTTTATATTTCCGTTTGCATTGATATTATGCGTATACGTATAAGGATATCGCATGGAATAACGGTTGATAGGCTTCGATCTGTCTTCACGGATATTAAACGAATAGCTAAGACTCAATGACCAAGGCATCTTAAATACCTGATAACCATCCGGGTCAGCCTGTGCTTTCTCTACTTTCTTAGGCGTAGTGCCATCTCCTTCCATTCCATCGGATTCCTCATCATCGCTATCCTCCGACTTATTCTTATCTTTCCCTTTTTCATCCCCCTCTTTCGGACCGAACCATTTCTTCCATGTGTCATTATTGAAGGTATAATTGAAAGAAGAACCATATCCCTGGAAACGTCCAAAACGACCATACGACCATTCTGTACGGTTACTGGTTACTACATTACCACTTTTATCGAATGTATAAGCATACGTAGCGAACGATGCGTTCATGTTGAACGTATAATTCTTAGTCAGTTTCAAACGTAGGTTCATGCTTAAATCACTCCAAGGCCTCTCTTTGGCAGCCATATTATAAGACATACTTGCTCCCAATTCATCAATCAGACTAACCTTTTTAAGTGTATCTTTCTTTGCATCGTAGTACTTCATCTCTAAGTTATTAGAAATAGAGAAGCTGACTGTTCCCGATCCTTCCCGCGAAGGTACACCATAAGGTTGACCGGTGAAAGGAGAATAATATTGCGTATTGCCATTATAATCGGTATACTCTTCCCAATACTTGCTGAATCCCGGAGCACCGCTAAGACTTACTTGCGGCGTAACTACATGACGAATCTGTATCTCTTTCTTTTTAGCAAAAAGAGGTTTGTACATACCATACACTTTCGTACTCAAGCTCAAACTTGCCGAGTAATTGGATACCCGGTAGAAACCGTTCAGGGTATCACCCGGCAATGCCTCCAACTTATGATCGACCTCATTATATTGCTGATTGATCTTACGAGTATACCAACGCTCTGTATAATTGACCGAAGGAGAAACCTGCAAATATTTGAATAACGTAAAAGTAGCACTGATAGGAATGTTATGATTCATCGCATTTTCCCATGAACTTATTCCGGCTTTAAACAGATGATTATCATTTGTACGGATACTGTTTGTCAGACGTCCCGTATAACTAATGGAAATCTTTTCGTACCAGCGTTCAGCTCCTGCCGCCTTCTTGCGTTTGAACGGAAACAGACGGCTTAATGTAATATTCAAGTCAGGCAAAGTGACTGCAACCGAAGAGTCACGCATCGTCTGTGCGATATTGGTGGTTCCGGATAAGGTCAGACCGATATCAGGGAAACTACGAGAATAACTGATACTTGATGTTTTGGTATTTTGAGTCAACAACTGCGAATTATAAAGGTTGTTGATATTGGAACGTTCGTAACTACTGGTTGAGAAGTTTACACTAGCGGAGAATGTGCTGTTCGGACTGGCTTTAGCATCCTGGCGATGATTCCATACTACCTTAAAGTCCTTAGCAACTGTATAGTCCGGCATACCCTTATCTCCCGTCTTAGTGACCTGATAGTCCGCTTGCAGCGTACCGGAATATTTATAGCGTTTATTATAATTTGTCAATCCGGATAATCTCCATGAGCCTTTCGTGAAGATATCACCCGTCATCTTCAAGTCCATAATATCACTGATGGCAAAATAATATCCTCCTTCTGCCAGACCGAAACCACGACTGGAGTCGTCCATATAAGTCGGCATAATGAAACCGGAAGAATAACTGCTGGAGAATGGGAAGAAAAAGAACGGTACGGCCAACGGCAAAGGCACATCTTCCACTACCAGATAGGCAGGTCCTGTCACCACATTCTTTTTAGGACGCACTTTAGCTCTCGTCAACTGCATATAGAAGTGAGGATGGTCATGATGATCGCAGGTTGTATAACGCCCATGCTCCATGAAAATTTCATCATTAGCTCCTTTCTTCGCCTTGCTTCCGGTCACATATCCTTCTCCCTGCTGGGTGACGATATCGGTAATTCCCGCTTTCTTGGTTTTGAAATTATATCGGATGGTTTCCGTATCATAGGAGGTATCTCCTTCTTTAAATACCGGTTTACCTTTTTCCACTCCGGTAGTATCCTTGATACCGTATGCATGCACAGTACTACTATCCAGATTCATCGAAATAACTTCCGCAGCGAGTTCGATGTTCTGATAATTAACTTTTCCGCTACCATAAAGTGTAGCAGCTCCTCCCAAAGTAAAGACAGTGGAGTCGTTGGATTCATAAACAACCGGTGCATCGAGTGGTTGTTTCTTCTTTACCGGTGCGATGGAATCAATGCGTACCGTTACCGTATCTGCTCTCAACGAATCATTTCCCTGAAGGGAATCCGTTTGTGCGGTATTGGAGGCAATCATTCCTCTTCTTCGACGCTGAGACGTAGCCTCATCGGGAAGCATCAGTAAGACAATCAGCAGTATGAATGATATAAGTATTTTTGCTTTCAATGGCGCCATTAACTAATAGTTTACGCTTGAAGTGGCAAAAGTACGCAAACTTCATCAAATATGAGTCAGAATCTTCGTTATTTAATTATTTTTTAGTGCTATAAAAAAGAGAGAACACCATCTATCAAAGCGACTTAGACCCTCTTCACCATATTTTGCAATACTTTGCCGGGCTTTCTCCACTGTTTTCTCTTCATCCAGATGGGTTTTAGAAAAGAATTTATCCGCAAAACAAATTAATTGTTCTTCCAAAGTGACGGGTAACATCTCACGATGAGGAACGGGAAGTTGCTGGGCAATGATATCTTCCAATGAAAGTCCGGCTCCCGTATGACGTTCACACACCAATGCGTGTTGGGGGAAACCTTCCGCCCGCAAGATTTCTGCTCCCAAATATCCGTGAGCGATATAAGGATTGGGACCAAAACACTGAATGGTTGGAGCATCGGTCTGAAAAATACCAATATCATGCAACAGAGCAGCTTCTTTCACAAAGCTCCGGTTCAAACGTAGCTCGGGATGAGCATCCAGCATTTTCATTGCTTTTCCGGACACTGCCAAACTGTGTATTACTAATATTTGTCTCTGCTGCGTATTCTCCGGATAATATTTATCAATGATTTCGTATGGATTCATGTGCTTTATTTTTTGCTCTCTTGACGAGAAATTAATATTTTTGTGCAATATTACAAAAAAAATCACCGATATGCAAACTAGAGTTTTCTTCATTCTTATATTTCTGTTCATTATGCTGTTTCCAATGCGTGTAAACAGTCAAATTGTCACGGGAGCAGAACAGATGGATCAATACCTACCGTTGTTGAAAGGAAAACGCGTCGGAATGGTAGTCAACCACACTTCCGTTGTAGGGGCAAAGCAAACTCATCTTCTCGACGTCTTATTAAAAAGAAATGTTCAAATCGTCAAAGTATTTGCCCCCGAACATGGTTTCCGAGGTAATGCAGATGCGGGTGAAACGGTGAAAGACGGAAAAGATTCCCGCACCGGTATTCCTATCGTATCGCTTTATGGTGATAACAAAAAGCCGTCTGCCACCCAACTAAAAGATGTTGACGTGATCTTATTCGACATTCAGGATGTAGGAGCACGCTTTTATACCTATATAAGCACGATGTATTACGTGATGGAAGCTTGCGCAGAGAACAAGAAAGAAATGATTGTACTGGATCGCCCTAATCCGTGCGACTATGTGGATGGTCCGATACTCAAACCTGCCTACCGGAGCTTTGTCGGCATGCTTCCCATTCCTGTACTTCACGGATGTACTATCGGCGAACTGGCACAGATGATAAACGGAGAAGGATGGATTGCCAACAAGAAAAATCCTTGTTCATTAAAGGTAATTCCAATGATCGGGTGGAAACATGGAGAACCTTATTCACCTCCCATCAAACCGTCACCCAACCTCCCGAACGACCAGTCTATCCGATTGTACGCCTCACTCTGTCCTTTTGAAGCCACCCGTATCAGCGTGGGACGAGGAACAACTTTTCCTTTCCAGGTATTGGGCGCACCTAATAAGAAATACGGAAGTTTCACTTTTACTCCCCGCTCCTTACCCGGTTTTGACAAAAATCCAATGCACAAAGGTATCACCTGTTATGGGGAAGATCTCCGGAATGTAACCGATGTGAATGGATTTACGCTTCGCTACTTCTTGAACTTTTATCGCTTATCCGGTGAAAACGCAGCCTTCTTCTCCCGTGCCCGATGGTTTGATTTGCTGATGGGAACTGACAGCGTACGCAAGGCTATCCTCAAAGGGGAATCGGAAGAGGCTATCCGGAATAGTTGGCAAAAAGAATTACAGGATTACAAAGAGATTAGAAAAAAATATCTTCTCTATAAGTAAAAAAACTAGTATCATACTCTCATTCATTTTTATAAACCACTTATAATTAAAAGAATAAGTATGATAGACAACTATTATTTCCGGTATCTATCATACTTAGACCATCAAAAACGAGGTATCTATCATACTTGATTATTCTACCTCCAAAGGTATAACATGATAATACGTACCATACGTTTTCCGTTTAGATTTCACTCCGAGCCGCTGCAAGATACGCCCGAAATAAGAAGCCTGCCTGGCAGAAAATGTCATCTTACTCGCTTTCTGAATCCGCCGCAGAATGTCGATAGCCAGCAGCCATTCTCCTTCCTCCTCTTCTTCCGCCCCGCGATAATAAACCATAAATAATTGTTCGATAGCAGGTGATTGTTCAAACTCCCGGTTGTTTTCCGTCATGATAGCCTCTTCTTCGGAATCAAACCAATAACGTTCATTATGATAAAGCAGCTCCAACGCCTGTGCATAAAGCTGTTCATAATCAATAGGACGCGACACATCTATAGCTCCCGTCATATAAATACCGATGAAACGACGACTACCGGAAGTATCCGTCAACAGATCCCGATGATTGCTCGTAGCAATGAACGATGCATACCGGCGAAGCTCTTCCACCGCCGAAGCATTCGGACGACGTGTGTTCACCACCGGTTTTTGCAGAATATGTTTCAGAAAAGCCTGCTGGCTAGGACTAATCTGGTCGAATTCATCCATATTAATAAGTAGAAAGCGATTCAGATACAACTCCGCGTCCCGCTTCCGACTGAAATCAATGCTATCCGTATAGTACGCCTGTAAAGCAGGAGGAAGAAGCATTCTGCAAAAAGTCGATTTCCGATATGCCTGCGGGCCAATCAGCAAAGGTGACGTACTGTTGGCGTGTTTCTTATCCATTCCCCTCCAATGGGCAACCATATTCAAAAACCACCGACGGAACAACGGCGCCCAATGCGGATTATCACAGGGAACGCGGTTAGCCAGTTCCAAAATCCGGTCTTTACCATCCCAGTGAGGCAGATGATACAAAAAAGCCTCCACCGGCTGATAAACAGGCACATGATCGGAATCCAAATAGCGGATTACGTCCCTATCCCACATTTTCACCCCTTCATACATGGCATTCATCGTGATACTCGCCAGCACCCGCTTGTCTACCGGACGAAAATAGAAATTAAAACTATTTCGTTCGCGATATTCCACTTCCGTGGTCAACGTATTGTATCGAAATTCATAACGACGCTTCATAAACTCGTCCATCTGCATGGCGAAGAGCTGTTCGGTCGTCAGACTACTCTTCTTGCCGAATCCCTTTGCGGAACGATAGACACTTTTCACAGTTTCGCGAATCAGCAACTCATCCGAGGGGAGCCGATAATGCGCCCTTGTCCACCGCACAGTATCTTCTTCGGGAATACCTGCCCGAAAACAATGCTCTGCCAAACACACCAGTAACGGTTGCAGATCGTCTCCCTCCCGATATCCGTTCAGTTCTTCGAGCGCCCTGTTGAATGCAGCGGAGAAAAGTACTGATAATGCTTCATAATTTTCATATCCGGGTGCCATTCGCTGCAAAGGAGAATCGGTTTCTCGCGTTCGTTTGATAAAAGTCGCTTCGGACGGAAGACCGACGGGCTGCTTCATATAAATAGGCATTGCTTTCGGATTGAAATAAAGTCCGGGATCGTATGTCAACCGACAATATTGCTCGAGCGACGGTTCTTTCAGTTCGATATCAAAAGGAAGTTGTGGCTGATAATATTTCACAGCCGTCTGATAAGCATGCGCGTGAAAAAGTTCCGCTTGCTCACGTAAAGTCGGCAAGCAGTCGTCCGGATAGGTGAACCGTACCCATATCTTTACTGATTTGCCAGAAGAGCCGGTGAAAGCAAGGTATGTTTGCGGAAACTCTTTGACCAGTTCCTTTATTTCGTCTGCTTCCGCTCTTCCCGAAAGATCATTGACCTCCATCATCACTATGCCGTTATATTCATTCAGGGTCATTACCCCTTCTTTACGGACAAAAGCTGCGGCAGGCATCACTTTGGGAACTTTACGCACCTCTTCAATCGAATTTCCCGGAAGAGTATACCGCAATATTTCCCTCATCTTTGAGACGGGCTGCGCCTTGACTTCCGTTTTCATCTGCTCCAAAAGGAGCTCCATTTTCAACGTCCGTAAGGTTTTTACCTTGCCATCGTCTCTGACTAATGTTATTCTCATCTTTTTTTATTATTATTTCCAGTAAAAGGAAAGCTGCACTACAGCCATACAAAGATACAACATGCTCTTCGCCCAAACAAATTTCACCGCTTTTATTTGCCACGCCACACGACTTTATTTTATAGAAATAATGCTTACTAAATTTGCGAATAAAGGCAGGATAATGTATCTTTGCAGGCAGTAAGACTTCAGCCCGCATAAGTGTGCCGTACAGCCCACCTATGCGGGCTGTACAGTTTACATCTGTGGGCTCTACAGCCCACGAATGTGTGCCTAAGAAAAGCGACTGATTCAAGTTGATTATCCAAGCTGCAATTGTAGGTTATCTTGCTGCAAAACAAGATTTAAAATGCCTTTCAAAAGGCATTTTAGCTACATTAACCCATAATAGAAAAGACATGTACGCAAAGTATGATTTTCGCAAAAAGCCGTCTTCGAAAGAAGACGAAGACGAACAGCCGTTATATCCCCGCATCGTATCGAACGGAACCATCGACTTTCAACAAATTGTAAAAGAGATCGCTCAAGCTTCCAGTTTTACACCGGCAGACATTGAAGGAGTTCAGCTAGCTATTGAAAATAAAATATCCGAATATTTAGTCAGCGGACACCACGTCCAGTTGGGGAACCTTGGATATTTTTCAGCCAAGTTAAAAGCACGCCCGGTGATGGATGCCAAAGAGATACATGCACAGTCCATTTATTTCGATAATGTAAATTTTCGTCCATCATCTTCTTTCCGAAAGAAGGTTCGCGGATTTGTGGAAAAAGCGAAGTCGGGATTTGCACATTCCGCCGAAGTTCCGGTGGAAGAACGCCGGCGCAGGCTGGAGAAATTTCTGGATGAACGACCGATGATACGACGCAAAGAGTATACGCAACTAACGGGACTACTAAAGAACAAAGCACTGAATGAATTGAACGGATGGGTGAAGGAAGGAGTACTTGACACCATTGGAAGCGGCAGTCATAAAATTTATGTGCGGGTTAATGCCATGAAAGATTAAACAGCAAAAACAGTGGAATAAGAATGATAGATACCCATATTTCATGAAGAAAATATGATAGATACAAAATTTCAGAAACATCTATCATTCTTATTCATCAGATAATAACTATATTAGCAAAAAGAATGAGAGTTATGATAGTTGTTTTCTACTCTAGGGGTAATCCTTAACTCTAACTATTTAAAGTTTTTATTCTTCGTAATAAGTAAAGACACGCTCCACATAAGGTTTCAGTATATGCCCGAGTCCTGTGCCTGAATCAACATAATCTTTGAAATTCTTTGTTTCAATCCAGTTGCCATTCGCATCATATTCGTAGTCCTGAAAATCTTTATAGAGTATTTCAAATCCCGGTCGCTCGTCAATTGACCGACCTTGTTCGTCATATTTTTCTTGCAGAAAACAACGACTACAACAGCTTTATTTTTCATGTTTTGTTTTCTTGTATGTTACAATATTTCGGCGCAAAGATAACAAAACCAATTCTAAAATATAACTGACACAAAAGATTACTTCCATGTTATTATAATATCATCAAAGCATAATAACTCTATAATATCTTTCATGCTTTCCACTCAGCCAGTATTGAATTAAAATCTTCAAGCATCAAGTCAAAGTCATAATCCAGCTTCTTCTTTTTCAGCTTGTTGGTAACATGGTTCAGAGCAAGCAGAATATATTCGCTTAGCTTCGATTTCTGTTTGGCATGACTCAATTCACTGAATTCTTTCTCAAGGCATAGTCCGATTCTAATTTTCCCGGTATCTGCCCTGAATGGTCCAAATTCAAAACGATTGCGAAGATAATATCCATTCTTCTCTATTTCTTGCCTGGTAAACATAGTGAGCAATGTCCGATAGAAATCTTTTTGTTTCAATTTCAACTTTTCATCAGCAATGATATAGTTTGTTTTACAATGGTCATGATCATAATAGCTATACGAACAATTAATTATAATTCGATTAATAGTACGTCCGTACATCTCTGGGCGCATCCTTCTATCCAACTCCGGTTTCAATTCTTTATCAACACTCTCGATTACTGCTTTGGAGTTTTCATAACAGTTATCAATTGTCCTCCTTATCCAAACCGGATTTTTAGGAATCCAGTTTCGCTGGCTTTCAAGTCTTATATCTTGTATATCTTCCTTTATCTCATATTTCCAAGACACAGATTGCTTTTGATTCGGGTCGTCAGGACTCGAACAATAGCTTGTTCTTCCCTGCTCCATAGTAAAACCGTTGACTCTTTTCGACCAAATGGCATCGACAAAACGAGTTTCTCCAAATTTATTTTGAAAACAAGTCGCGGGGTTTCCATTAAAGAATTGCCCTCTCAATGCTTCGACAGGTTCGTGATTTCCCCAGCCGATAATAGCCAGGCTCTCGCAAAGACGAACGGCTTTATTCCATTCTCCGGCATTTTTATAATCCGCATATTTCAGAAACTTGGCAAACAAGCGTTCGCGCAACTGTTCTATTTCTGATTGGGATTGCAAAAATTCTTCCAGTTCTTTTAAGTCTTCTATTTCAAATATCTTTTGCTCCATCACATTTGCCCTTAATTTCAATCCCAGTTTTTTTAGTATTATGCAGAAATCTCAGTCTCTTTCTTTCTCTTTTTCCACAACTGCCACGAATTAATAATATTCTTCCACATTATATATAATAGCATACAAACCTGATTATCAAAATAAAAGCCCACCTATTACTAACAGTGGGTAACAAAATAATAACAAAAAAACGAAGAAATTCGTTTAGTGGTGGGCTTCGTGTGCAAAAGTAACAAAAGGCAATTACCTGCCCAAAAAATAAATAAGACTTTTTCCTTACAATAGCTTTTTCAAATCCTCAATGTCCGGCAGAGCGTTACGAAGTCGCTCCGGCATATCCTTGGACGCACGGTATGTAGCAACTCCCATCGGTTTGTTATAATCACGAACTGCAAACTCTACAAAGGTTTGATTCATTTCCCTGCAAAGAATTATTCCTATAGAGGGATTTTCATGCGGCTTTCTGATATATGTATCTAAGGCGGATAGATAAGTATTCAACTGCCCCAAATAAGATGTACGGAATTTTCCGGATTTAAGTTCGACCGCGACCAGGGAATTAAGCTCCCGATTGAAAAAGAGCAAATCAATGAACATTTCTTCACCTGCAACCTCCATGCGATATTGATTGCCTATAAAACTGAAATCTTGCCCAAAGGTCATGATGAACTTCTTCACATTGGCGACAATTGCCTTTTCCACTATCTTTTCGTCCAAATCCTCTTCTTGCTCATTCAGTTCCTCCACATTGATGAAATCAAGCAAGTATTCATCTTTAAATGAACAAACAGCTTTTAAAGCTTGCTTAGTATCAGGCAATGTTTGTGCGAAATTGTTAGGCAAAGTTCCCCGATGGCTGTACAGGTCTGCTTTTAAGTAATCCCTTAAAGTGTACTTACTCCAATAGCGAGTGGCGCACTCATGTATATAAAACAGCCTTGCTTCCAAAGTCTTAGCTTTGGATATTATTTCGGTATGATGACTAAAGCCGATTGAAAGGAAGTCTGACCAGTTAAATTCATCAGCCAGTGGCTGATGAATTTCTACAAGAAGCAATTTTTCATTCAACACCAAATCATCAGCCAACGGCGGATGATTTAAAACCTTATCCCACTCCTCATAAAAAATACGCATATTTCTTATGCTTGTTGCTGAAAATCCCCTTAGCCCCGGCAATTCTTTTTGCAACAGAGAAGATATTTGTTCAATCGCACCTTTCCCCCAGAAGCCTGTACGAGAATTTTCCGACACGTAACGTCCGATGCCGTAATAAAGAGATAGCTGTTCCTTGTTCACCGATGCGGCTGCACGGTACTGGCTGCGTAGGATAGCTTCTTTTATGGTCTTTACTGCTTCTCTATAATTCTGATTTATACCCATTTGCGCTTTGTTATATGCGACAAAAGTACAAAAATAATGCTAGCGAAAAGAAAACAAAGGTATTTTTTCTTTTCACCAGCACCTATCTTGCTGTCAGGACAAAGAAGTTTAGTCCGTTTTGGATATATAAACAAAGGAACGTACTAAACTCAACCTGTAATCTTTTTATTATAAATGTTTTGCATTTTTCACAGCGAGAACTATTTAGCTCGACTCCTCTGCAAAGTCTTTTTTCCCTCGTATATATGGCCCCCCCCACAAAAGACACCACAAGCAGGAATACGACCATCATAACTTAATTTTAGCCACCTCCCTTGCCATTCTAAAATTAGTAAGAGAAAGCTGATTCGCTTTGCGCTTTTGTTCTCCCTCTACTACATAACCTTTTTTTTCAAAGAAAGGACGAGCTGTTAAACTCACTTCGGATGTAATCCGCACAATGCCGGCTGTAATTGCATACCGTTCTATTTCTTCCAAAAGCATCGTGGCAATACCCTTACCTTGAAAATCCTTGTGAACAAACATAGAATGTAAATAGCCTTGAGACGTAATAGATGAAAAACCAACGATTTGTGACCGTTGATTAACAGCTACAATAAAATAGTGAGTCTTTATCATATCCTCTATTTTAGAAAGATCATCTCCGCACGATGCCCAATCTTCAACCTCTGCCTGTGAATAGTCACGCCTGTTTATCACTAACACTGTGTTTCGATATAGAGACTGAATTTCCTCTATATCCGTATTTAAAGCTACCCTTATAGTAATCATATAATCCCTAATTATTCACTATTTTATCTCTTTCTTTCTCTTTTTCCACAACTGCCACGAATTGATTATATTCTGCCATAACACATACGAACCGGGAGCCACAGAAGACAATGGATTCAAATAAGTATGCGCCATCCAAATAGCCAGAATTGTATTCTTTTGCCCAAGTGCTTGCCCACCACTGATACGGTCATTATAAATCGAGCCGATTGTCTTCCCCAAAAAGAACTGCAAACAACAGGCAATCAGTGCACCGACAGCAATCATGATTTCCGTAAAACCATCCGCCGGGTCATTGAGCAAGGAATACAATGTTTGCGCAGTTACGATAGCTAAAGATACAGCCCACAAATAAAAAGCAAGTTCATGATAACCCAATAACTTCTGATGTACTTTCGGCAAACACTTGCTCAACAACCAGGCAGCCAAAAAAGGACAAATCAACAACGGAAACACCTTACCCAAAATAACAAGAAACGCTTCCCAAAAAGTGACATCAGGATGCACCTCCACCAAAGGAAATAGAATAGGCACAGCAATAGCCGCTCCAATATTTGCTATCAATGTATAAGTGGTCAGACTGGCTGCACTCCCTCCCAACTTGGAAGTAATCACCGCAGCAGCTGTAGCCGTCGGACAAATTATACAAACCATCACTCCCTCTGCTACTATTTTATCAAAGCGATAAAGCAAAAGATAAGCAGCCAACGCCCCGCCAATCTGAATCAACAACAACCACATATGGAGAGGTTTAGGCTTCAAATCACGAGGAGATACCTTGCAGAAGGTCAATAGCAACATTGTAAAAATAAGATAGGGAGTCAGAAAAGAAAGACTGATAAACAGCGGATAACCTGCAGCACCTACCAGCATAGCAATAGGTAACGTCCAATTCTTCAAAAACTTAAGCATCGTCGTACATTTTAACTTCGAAGCACAAAGTAACGGAGATTTCGGGAAAAAAGCTATCATTAAACCGAAAAAAACACAAAACTTAATGGCAAATCATGAGTTTTCTACAAATTTCTACTACATTTGCACCGTATTATAGATATGAAACTGAATAGACCGTACATATTATACATATTCATTTGCCTCTGGCTACTTTTTCTACCCTCATGTACCAACCACTTATGGGGGAAAGATTTCGTAGTAGTTATCGATGCCGGACATGGTGGACATGACCCTGGTGCTATAGGCAAAATCTCGAAAGAGAAAAACATCAATCTGAACGTTGCCCTGAAAGTGGGAAATCTAATCAAGAGAAACTGCGACGACGTCAAAGTGATCTACACCCGTAGCAAAGATGTATTTATTCCTTTGGACCGGCGGGCAGAAATTGCAAACAACGCAAAGGCGGATCTCTTTATTTCCATTCACACCAACGCACTGGCAAACAACCGTACAGCCAAAGGGGCTTCAACCTGGACGCTAGGTTTGGCCAAATCAGACGCTAACCTGGAAGTTGCCAAGCGGGAGAACTCCGTTATCCTCTACGAAAGTGATTATAAAACAAGATATGCCGGTTTCAATCCGAACTCTGCCGAATCATATATTATATTTGAGTTCATGCAGGACAAATATATGGAACAGAGCGTACACTTGGCCTCGCTGATGCAAAAACAGTTCCGCCAAACCTGTAAACGGGCAGACCGGGGAGTGCATCAAGCAGGATTCCTCGTCTTAAAAGCAAGTGCGATGCCAAGCATTCTAATAGAATTGGGATTTATTTCTACTCCGGAAGAAGAACGCTATCTGAATTCCGAAGAAGGGGCCGGAAGTATGGCCAAAGGTATTTACCGGGCTTTCCTGAATTACAAACGAGAACATGAGTTACGCCTTACGGGAGTCAGCAAAACGATTATCCCAACCGAGCAGGAAGAAGACAACGCCCCGAAAATTGCCCAAAAGGATACTGAAAGCGTAAACACAGCTCCTCAACAGCAAGAATTACTAGCCGAAGCAAAAACCAAACCTGCCGCAACAGCAAAAACAGCACCGAAGCGCCCAATTGTAGCAGAAAGCGCAACCAATGACAGTGAAATTACGTTCAAGATACAGATACTCACTTCTTCCAAGCCTCTCGCCAAAAACGACAAACGGCTGAAAGGACTGAAAGACGTAGATTATTATAAGGAAGGGGGAATATACAAATACACGTATGGATCCTCCGCCGATTACAACAAGGTGTTGCGTACGAAGCGCACCATTACGGCACAATTCAAGGATGCCTTCATCATCGCTTTCCGAAATGGAGAGAAAATGAACATCAATGAAGCGATTGCCGAATTCAAGAAAAGAAAAAATAAATAAAAAGATAAAATGAAGTACATTACAAAAGAAGTCAGAATAGGTATTGCAGGTATCGTTGCACTATGTGTGCTTATATATGGAATCAACTGGCTGAAAGGTATACACATGTTTCAGCCTTCCAGCTATTTCTATGCCAAATTTGAAAACGTAAACGGACTCACTAAATCAAGCCCGGTATTTGCCGACGGTGTCCGTGTAGGTATTGTACGTGACATCTATTATGATTATGTCAAACCCGGAAATGTGATTGTTGAAGTAGAACTGGACACCGAGCTGCGAATTCCTAAAGGAAGTACCGCCGAACTCGTATCCGAACTTATGGGAGGCGTACGTATGAATATTCTCCTGGCAAACAACCCACGTGAAAAATATGCCATAGGAGATACCATTCCCGGCACACTAAACAACGGAATGATGGAAAGCGCAGCACAACTGATACCGAAAGTGGAAGAGATGCTGCCTAAGCTGGACTCTATCCTCATCTCCCTGAACAATATCTTAGGTGACAAGAGCATTCCTGCTACACTGCACTCAATAGAAAAAACAACCGCCAACCTGGCAGTAGTCAGTTCACAGGTGAAAGGACTAATGAGCAACGATATTCCCCAACTCACAAGTAAACTGAATACCATCGGAGACAACTTTGTGGTCATCAGCGGAAATTTGAAAGAGATAGATTATGCAGCCACTTTCAAAAAAATAGACGAAACACTGGCTAACGTAAAAATACTTACAGAAAAATTAAACAGCAAAGATAACACGCTCGGTCTGCTCTTCAACGACCCGACTTTATACAATAATCTGAACGCTACAACAGAAAATGCAGCCAGCTTATTAGAGGACCTGAAAGAGCATCCGAAACGATACGTTCACTTCTCATTATTCGGCAAGAAAGATAAGTAGCAAATTCTTGTTATATAGATTTTATCTAAATAACAAGGAGCTTTCAAAAGAAAGTAGATTGCTCTTCAAATGTCTATCTATAAACCGAAATAATATTCCCGTACAAACGTACAAAGATGAGAAAATTGCTAATTTCAAGCACGTAAAACATTAATATACAAATACTTATAAAATTGCAAGAGAGGGTAAGCAGACTGTGTCCGACAACAAATACATAAGTCATTGAAAGTAAACACATTATTGTTCGCATGAAAAAAACAAGAAAAAATAGATTTGTTTTTTCCGAATAAGATTCCCAATTTTGCAAACGTAGAAGTTTTGCTTAATTAATAAATGTATTAAAAGTTACT
>NZ_JANUIL010000002.1:0-35595 GCF_024788145.1 Bacteroides sp. BFG-606
ATGAGAACGAATAAACTACACTTGTTTTTATTTCTTTTAATGTGTTTCTGCCTGAACCTTTCAGTTCAGGCGGAAGCCTCTATCAACATTATCAAAGGTAAAGTCACCTGCGAAGGTAAAGGAATGGGGGGAGTAATGGTTACCGACGGCCATATATGTGTGCAGACCGACGCTTCAGGGAAATATAGTATCCCCACTTTGGGAGACAGTCGTTTTGTATATATTTGTACTCCTTCAGGCTATCTGACAGACCGGAAAGGAACTATCCCTTCTTTCTATCTACCTATTGATTATTCTAAAAAGCAAAACTATAATTTTAATCTGAAGAAGAATCCCAAAGATGATGTTTCCCATGTTTTTGTAGCTCAATCTGATATACAAGTTACTTCCAGAGACGAACTGGCTATTTATCAACATGTAGTCGACGATTGCAAACAACTTCTCTCTTCTTATGCAACAACAGAAGTTTTTGGAATTGATTGTGGAGACATTGTAGGCGATCATCAAGAATTATATCCCGATTATTTGAAAAGAGCCGATCAACTGGATATACCTATCTATCGTGTAGTTGGCAATCATGATATGAATTATGACGGTCGCACGCATGAAACTTCCTACAAGACTTTTGAAGATACTTTTGGTCCTTCTTACTATTCTTTTAATAAGGGAAATGCCCATTATATTGTAGTAGACAATAATTTCTTTATCGGACGTGATTATTTCTATATGGGTTATCTGGATGAGAAAACATTTGCATGGCTTGATAAGGATTTATCATACGTACCGAAAGGGGCACTCGTATTCTTCATTATGCATATCCCTTCCCGCCAAACAGAAAAACAAGAAGCTTTTTTGTATAACTATGATATGATTGGTAATCAGATGGTCAACGCAGGTGCACTGCATCAGATGTTGAAACCCTACAAAGCACATCTTATCACAGGACATACTCATTACAATCTTAATGTCGTATTCGATGAGAATCTGATGGAACATAATACGGCTGCAGTTTGTGGTACGTGGTGGAAAGCGGATATTTGTCTGGATGGTACTCCACGTGGTTATGGCGTATATGAAGTAAATGATAACGATGTAAAATGGTATTACAAAAGTTCCGGATATCCCAAAGAACATCAATTTCGTTCTTATCCTGTAGGAGCTTCTAAGGAACATCCGTCAGATATTATTGCTAATGTATGGAACTGGGATAAACTGTGGAAAGTGGAATGGCTGGAAGACGGTCAGTTGA
Organism: Bacteroides sp. BFG-606; assembly: GCF_024788145.1. Classification (NCBI taxonomy): domain Bacteria; kingdom Pseudomonadati; phylum Bacteroidota; class Bacteroidia; order Bacteroidales; family Bacteroidaceae; genus Bacteroides; species Bacteroides sp. BFG-606. Next base: position 1,250 of record NZ_JANUIL010000002.1, read on the forward strand.
TGGGAAACATGACACGATATACTGGTTTAGATCCATACGCATCAGTAGTATGTTCGGACCGGGAAAAGATGGTATATACATGGATTACCCCAAGACCTACCCAACATATGTTTCGGGCAACTCCTAAAAATAAAGATGCTCATATAACGGTTAAAGTAACCGACCGTTTTGGCAAAGAATATATTCAAACAATCAATCCATAGATATATGAATAAACGTGCTTATGCTTTAGATGCCCTACGAGGTTATGCCATCATCACGATGGTGCTTTCGGCAACTGTTGCATGGAATTCTCTACCCGGATGGATGTATCACGCACAAACTCCTCCTCCGGACAGAGCTTTCGATGCCAGTTTATCGGGAATCACCTGGGTGGATCTTGTTTTTCCATTCTTCCTGTTTGCAATGGGTGCTGCTTTCCCTTTCTCGATCAAAAAAGATTTGAGAAAGGGGATACTAAGTTACGATTAGTATATGAAGCTATCAAGCGAGGTGTGCAATTGACTTTCTTTGCTATTTTTATTCAACATTTTTATCCGTATGTTTTAAGTAATCCACAAGACGTGCGTGCCTGGTTATTATCCATTCTTTGTTTTATTATACTATTTCCTATGTTCATTCGCATCCCTCTGAAAATGCCAGATTGGATGCGTACAGTTATCAAGGTAACGGCCTATGTAATAGCCATTGTCTTGTTACTGACAACTCAATATGCAAATGAAAGAACTTTTGATGTATCATTCAACAACATAATCATATTACTGCTGGCAAATATGGCTGTTTTTGGTTCGGTCATATATATTTTCACAATGCAAAATCTCCGGGCACGAATAGGTGTATTACTAATATTGATGGCTTTGTTATTAAGTGGACAGGTTGACAATTCCTGGACACAAGCTATATACACCTACACACCTCTACCTTGGGCTTTTCATTTTGAGTATTTACAATATCTCCTTATCGTGATTCCGGGAAGCATCGCCGGAGAGTATTTGATGGAGTGGCTGAAGCAGCACAATGATTCGTCTGTTGAATCTACAAATAAATGGAAAGCTATCGCAATGATTCTTTTGACATTAGCTATAATTATTGTAAATTTGGCAGGACTTTATACACATTGTTCAGTCTTGAACCTGATAATAAATATTCCGTTGCTGATAAGTGGAGTCTTTTTATTGAGAAAGGGCACAGGATTTATAAAGCTTTGGAGAGAACTTTTTTACAGCCGGAGCTTTCTTAGTTGTTTTGGGATTATGCTTTGAACCTTTTCAGGGAGGTATAAAAAAAAGATCCCGCCACTTTGAGTTATTTATTTCTCACTTCAGGTCTGGCATTTATGGCTTTATTGCTTTTAAATGTGATATGTGATTATTTTCGTTGTGTAAAGAGTACCCGTTTTCTTGTAATGCCCGGACAAAATCCCATGATGGCCTATGTAGTAGGAGATCTGTTGATTATGCCCGTAATCAATTTATTAGGAATTGCATCATTGCTTGTTTATTTCAATGAGAATGCATGGATGGGATTTTTACGAGGGGTAGTATTAACGGCATTATCAGTATTGGTAACCATGTTCTTTACCCGAATAAAATGCTTTTGGAGAACTTGAAACAATAATATTCAAAATATGAAAAGAAGAATTTGTGTTTTTATAATGCTTTTTTTGATGTGTCATATATATGCCCAACTAGTATATCATGATGCATCAAAGTTCCCTCTATTAGGAAAAGCCACCGAAGCCACCGGAGTACGATATGAAAGACTTCCGGATTCATTGAAGAATATTTCCCGTGCTCCGTTATGGAATTTAAGTCGTAATTCTGCCGGAATGGCGATACGTTTTTGCAGTAATTCTACCACGATAGCTGCAAAATGGGAAGCTCTTATCAATTTTCATATGAATCACATGACTGATACAGGTGCAAAAGGCTTAGACCTTTATTGTCTTCAGAAGAATGGGGAGTGGCGTTTTGTAAACAGTGGTCGTCCGAATGGAAAAATAAATCAAGCAATAATCATTGCTAACATGCAACCGGAAGAGAGAGAATATATGCTTTATCTTCCTCTCTATGACGGTTTGGTTTCCCTATCTATAGGGATTGATTCGTTAGCTACTATCAATCAGCCTTTAATTGATTATCCAATTCGTCAGAAGCCGGTTGTATTTTATGGAACCAGTATTCTTCAGGGAGGTTGTGCTTCACGTCCCGGAATGGCACATACAAACGTTATATCAAGAAGATTAAATCGTGAATGTATCAATCTGGGATTCAGTGGAAATGCATTGCTAGATTTAGAAGTCGCCAAAGTGATAGCCGAGGTAGATGCCAGTGTTTTTGTTTTGGACTTTGTGCCTAATGCTTCTGTAGAACAGATGAAAGAACGTATGGAAACATTCTATCACATCATTCGTAGTAAACATCCGGATACGCCAATCATTTTTATAGAAGATCCTATCTTCACTCATACACTTTATGATGAAAGAATTGCTAAGGAAGTACAAAGAAAGAATGATACGCTAAGGGAGATATTCAACCGACTAAAGAAGGAAAATGAGAAGAATATTATTTTAATCTCTTCAAAGAATATGCTGGGAGAAGATGGAGAAGCCACAATTGATGGTATTCATTTCACAGATTTAGGCATGATGAGATATGCTGATCTTGTCTGTCCAATCATAAAAAAAGCAATCAAATAAAATAGTGTCGCTATCGGCTTGGTATAGCGTCGCTATATGAAGCTTATAGCAACGCTATCCTGTTGACATAGCGTCACTATTTTAATAATCTTAATAGGCGGCTTTTTCGTACGCTATATCAATAGAAACAAATCTTCAAATATCAAAATGATAAAATGTCATTTTGATATTTGAATTGCACTATAATCCGAATTTATTCAGTCTCAATGCCAGGCGTAGAAAAGAATCGTACGGATTAGTGATTTGTATAATTCAGGAATCGAAGAAATTCTTCTATTATAGAGCATAATCATTATTATTGAATATTATGCGCCGCATAGTGAATGCATTTATCAATCCATACATGCTTTTTGTTTAACTAAACAGAGTCCTAAAAACACCTCTAATAAATCAAGAAATCCTATTTTTACGAGTAGAATATGTTTCCTTTTAAATGTACGTGGCGTTTCTTATAAACCAACCTTGTGTTTCTTTAAAACCAACCGTACGTTTCATTAGAATCAACCGTATGTTTTTCGCAAATAATACGGTAATTTATATGCAAATGACCGTTCTTTTATTCGTAATTATGCATATAAATACCGTATTTTATTTGTTTACTTCTCTACTTCTTTTCATTTACAAAGGATAGGAAATAGTAGAATCTATAAAAAAGCGACAGAAAGCAAATCTTTTTAATATAAAATAATCGCATTGATATTTACGTTCTCCAAAACCATTTGATTTTTGTGAAGAACATAGTCACTAAAACTGCCAAAGAAGTAAGAATTACTCCTTGGAGAAAACCTAACCAAGCACTTTGTTGAAAATAAGATAACAATGAAGCAACTCCTAATATGTTAGCTAATGGCATAATCAATAAATCGCCGACCACATAAGCTATCATTGGATTCTGACCGGACATGACTAAAAAACGAGTACTTTTGACACACCGGAAATAGTCACAAATAATACTTAGGAATATAAGAGCCAGAAAAGCCAGCCCGGAAGTAACAAAGAAATAACTAAAAGTTGTCGGATCTTTTTTAATGCCATCCTGAAAAGGTTCAAAACACAAACCCAAAAGAAGTAAGTATGCGCCTGCATTAAACAGCTTTTTTCCATAATAGGACTATTCCATCCACCTTGTGGGGAAATATACATTTGCCTGTTAGCAGCAATAAAACTGTAACCACCAGATTAATAACCAAATTACGAGTGTAGAGACCGTAAAGATTACTAATGATAAGAACGACGGATAATATCATCAACATGATACTCATTTTACGATAAGGAGATGTAGCATAATCATCCGTCTCTTTTTGATATGTTTTTCATCCACTCCGCTAAATATTCGCCAGCTATACTGCCGGGAATAACGATGAATAAGTATTTCAAGTAATCAAACCGATACATCCATGGCAGAGGAGTATAATTAAATACACTCTGTGTCCACGAACCATCCACTGTACTCCCTAATATCATTGTCAGTAGCAATATCAGAATTCCTAAACGTATCCAACGATTATGCATTGTGAAAATGTAAAGAATAGAGCCGAAAATAGCCATATTAGCCAACAACAAAATGATGATATTACTGGAGAATAGGCTGAATGTCTTGTCATCCGCATAAGAGGTGGTTGCTAACATGATAGCAGCGATAATGTAAGCTCCAACTTTTATTGAAGTATGTACCCAATCCGGCATCTTCAAAGGAATACGCATAAACATGGGAAATAGAACAATAAAACAGAGTATAGCCAGCAACCATGCCCTCATATCTTGTGGAGAGCTTAACATATACGGATAAAAATGCTGGATAAAAATAGCAAAGAAAGTCAACTGAATCCCCCCGTTTGACAGCTTCATAAACAAGTTTCAGTTTTGAATCACCTTTTTCAGCACGTTTCCTTATGGAAAAAGGAAACGCGGCTCCCATAGCGAACAAGAAAAAAGGGAACACAAGATCTACCCAAGTAATGCCGGGTAACAACGGATTAAACACATGATCTGGCGGAGGCGTTTGCGCATGACTCATCCAACCGGGAAGAACATGCGTTACGATGGTAGCCGAAAGTACCATCGTAATAATTGCATATCCTCTTAAAGCATCTAAAGCTAAAGCTCTGTTATTCATAAAGCTCCCCCTTCACGCATTCCTTTTTTCTACTTCCTTCCAAAGATTCTTTTGGATGATGTGTACAATATCAAATACCATGAGTCCATCCGATCGACGGAGGTTCATTTCTATTGTTTCAGATAATTTTCCCGGGTTATCGTAGAATTGATCTACTAGGATACCACCCATAAACTTGTTATCTTTCAGAATTTGACGTAAGTGTTGACAAGAACCTTCCACACAGTACCATGTACCGGCTTGAGCTTGTGAGTCTGTTTCGTTCCAGATACTGTGGTTCGTTTTCTTATACTCTTCTATTGTTATGTCTGTATAGTAATTTCCAGTTGCATACAAATCAATCAGCTCTGCATATCCATAATTTTTATATTCGGGAGTAGCCCAGCTGAAATCTTGAGCCGGATCATACTTTTTACTGGCGAAATTAACTCCTACTTCGTAGTAAGACGGATACCAAGCTCCAGTATATGTGCCAAAAGAAACTTTTGGATTGGTAGCTTTAACTTCTTTACGTGCCAATGCCATAAAATCAGTAATGTTTTTCGTCCTCCATTCAATCCATTTCTGGAAAAACTTTCCCGGTTGCATGATATACTTCCCACCAGCATTCTTCTTCCAAACAAAAATATCTTCGGGGAACTTGGTCACTTTCTTATCTATATATTCTTCAAATTTCTCACGCGAAAGTGATGAAAAGTCGGCTGTTATTCCATCATAACGTACGCGATCGAGCATCAGTCCATCCAAATCAGGATAATTGGTCACCACTTCTTTCAGTACATTCAGAATATGCGTCCGATATTCCTCATTCAAGGGGTTAATCATAGCACCGTATTTCTGTTTTTCTTCCGTGATTGGAATAATGCCTTTCTCGGGAGTATACACCATTGATGCCCAGTCCGGATGTCCGCTATATACCATTCCGCGATCGAAATAATTGTGTCCGGCGCAGAACACATTTAGGGAAGCATGAATCTCAAGTCCCAATTCATGCCCTTTTTTAATGAAATGTTGCAAGTAATCAAAATTCCCAGCTTTTGCACCATTCCATTCCTTCATCTGTGGGGCAAACTGGCTTTGATAAAGTACTTCTCCGGTAATGGGGCGGATGTCCACTATTGCGTGGGTAAAACCTAATGATTTGATTTTCTCCAGATAGTAGTCTATCGAGTCTTTATGACTGAAACGTTCGAAATTAGCTTCGGCATCAAACCACATTAAAGCAGGTTTCTTCTTGATTACAATCCGGAAAGGAGAAGCAGGAATTTCCGCATTGTTACATAGTTCTCCCAACATATAATTCCGGAAACAATAGCGCACCTCTACCGGATCATTTACAGAATCATTCCATACTTTTACAGTGGATGAGCCATTGATTATTTCTGCTTTAGCCGATCGGAATATACCATCTGTCCCGACTATTTCAAATCCTTTTATATTTTGATTTTCAGGAGTCAATCCATCTTCACCATGTTCAAAATCTATTTCTACTATGTTCTCTTTTATCCGGTGTGATTTATATATAGGACCGGAATATTGAATACCTTTACGATGATAGGTCTTTACCAATGCCCAATAAGCCAATCGCTCACCGATCTTTATTTTATAAGGTGAATGAATAAAGTTTTCACTTCCGGCATCTCCTGTTGTCACCATCCCGACATTAGGAACTTCTGACATCAATTCCAACTGACATTGACGGAACCAAGCCCAATCCTGTTTATCATTGCCTTCCGATTTCCACGGCGCAATCTGTACGTAATAAAATGGCATTTGGGGATTATTGAAGAATGTTCTCCATTGGGAAACCATCGCAGGAAATAATCTTTTATATAATCCAGGATCGGGTGTGTTTGCTTCGCCTTGATACCAGATAACTCCTTTAACAGGAAATCCTTTCCATGGATTTACCATTGCATTCCATAATAATGTGGGAGTCCCTGCCATCCATTCAAACTCTTTCTGTTCCACGCAGGGTAATGCTATTTCCGGGAAGTCCGACAAAGTCTCTTTATCCATCCAGGCCTCTATTTTTGACATACTCCAGGGAACAATGTATCAGTCCGACGGGAATATCCAGAGATTGTTGTAGCTGATTACCAAAGAAATAAGCTGTCGCACTGAAATTAGCAACTTCTTCCGGAGAGGCTTCTTCCCATTCTCCTTCCACCCCAGCTTCCTGTGGAGTGGTACTCCAGGCATTTTTTACTGTATAGAGACGCAATGGACGTTGAGGATTGGCAGATACAATGTACGGCTGGGAGCCAAACACTGGCTGTCCACGGAATCCTTTTACAGGCATCTCCATATTCGACTGTCCGGAACAGAACCAGACTTCTCCTATTAAAATATTTTGTAACTTGAGTTCCTCTCCGTCCGAGAACGTTATACTGTATGGCCCTCCGGCTCTCGGTGTTTGAAGCGTAAGTTTCCATTCACCTTTTGTATCAACATTCGTTTGGACTTTTTTATTATCCCATGAAGCGATAGCTTGCGCGTTTTCCCGAAGTTGCCGTTCCAGAGAAAGTAACCTCTGATTGTTGCTGCAACACCATATTACTCCCCCAAATGGAAGTTAGAGTTACTTTAGCTTCTGCCTTCAAAAGAAACGACAAACATATCAATAATATAAAATATCTGGCTCTCAACATATTATCTTTATTTATTTTCTATAGCTTTAGTGTATACATTACCGAAGCGGTCTGTTACTTTCACTTCCATTTTAGCATTCTTATTGTGGGGAGTAGCATGAAAAAGATGTTCGGTAAGAACAGGGGAAATCCATTCATACTTCACCTTTTCTTTGTCAAGAACAGATTGCTTTGGCTGTAGGATCGTACCCTTTATAACGTTGCATTTCTCCCATTCGCTTTCCGTTTTCATACCATTCCACTTTCCATTGTTCATCCCAGTTCCATACATTAGCAATGATATCAGAAGGATGCTCGTCGGATGATCCCGCAGGATATACATGTAGCTGATGTTCTGCCGGATAGCCTGCGCTTTTATATATCCATTTCACTTGATTCCCATCTACTTCATATACTCCGTATCCCCTCGGAGTGCCGTCCACATTAATATCTGCACGCCACCAAGTACCGCATACGGCAGCTGTATTATGTTCCATTAATGAATCATTAAAGCATACGTTCAAATTGAAATGTGTATGTCCGGAAATGATATGAGCATTATAATCTTCCAATAGTTTGTACAGTGCAGCTGTATTTACAGTTTTCATCCTGATCTAGGGTATTATATCTTAACTTCTTCTGAAGACTGGAAGGAATATGCATTACCACAAAGACAAGTTTGTCTTTAGGCACGTATGAGAGGTCTTGCTCCAGCCATTGGAAAGTGCGTTCATCAATGTAACCTATATATTGATAATCACGGTTGACATAAAAGCAATTATCGAGTACGATATAATGTGCATTTCCTTTATTAAATGAATAATAGATGGGACCGAAATAACTTTCGAAAGTACGATAGGAGTATTCAAAGTACGTCCTCCATACGTCATGTCATGATTACCGATTGCCCGATATATGGGAAGCTTTAATGATGATACCGTGTTTATATATGAGGGATATAAAGAGGGGTAGTATCTCCTACAATATCCCCACAATCTATACCGAATACCTCTTTTTTACCTATATAAGGACGAATATATTCTTTCATATCCTGCAAATATTTTGCATAGGCTTTTACATCATCCTCGGAAGTCACTTGGGCATCTGCCTGCACCAAAAAAAGATGATTCATTTCATTTTGCGGATTTCTTATCAATTCGAAATCGTAAACACCTTGTTTGGCCGGATTCAGCTTTTGATAGAATAAAGGTATTGTTTGTTCTGCTTTCGGCAAATATCCGGAAGGAGTGGATAAATAAATAAAACGAACATCTCTATTGGAGAGGAGAGTGTATTGGCCTTGTTGGTCAGTCAACGTACAGTCTATTCCGTCGGTAACTACTATTCCTGGAATTCCTATTCCATCGCAAGTCACTTTCCCGCGAATATGATTAAGAAGGAATCTGGGCTTGTAAATTCAAGCTTAGACCTACTAATAAAAAAAATTGTAATAAATATATTTTCATAATTAGTTGGTTAGTTCAAACCTTATTCTTCGATAGATTCAGATATTTATCAAAGCCCGTTTTAAAAAGCATTCCAGTAGTCATACATCTTAATGTGGCAAAGGTCGAAGGCAAAGAAACCGTCGCTATTATTGATACAAGCATCAATGGCATCCGGAATTTTGGCAGATTGTCCTCCGTCGGTCCATCCGGTACTGTTACCTATATCCGGTCCACCGGCAAAAGGTACATCACCTTGTAGCAATTCGCGTCCATTCTTGCAAAAGCCTTCCATGGTCCACTCCCCGCTTCCATATATATTGTTCACGGAAGCATAGGCACCCAAGAAGATATAGTCTAAATGATCTGCATATCCATAATTTTTTATAATCGGCAGTAGCCCATTTCGGATAGTAAGTAGAGGTGTTGTATTTAGGGCTGGCCCAGTTTACACCTGACGTATAGTATGTAGAATACCAAGCACCGACATAAACTCCAAATTTGATATTGTTATTGACAGATTTAACCTTGTCGCGCGCCTTTACAACGAAATCATGAATAACTTTCACTCTGAATTCCAGCCACTTCTTAAAATAGGCAGGCTGTTCCGAAGGAAGTTCATCCGTACCGGGTGCCATAATATCTGCCGGGAAGTTTGCTACAGTTTCACCGATGTATTCTTCGAACTTCTGTTTGGAAATGTCTGAAAAATCACTTTCTAAACCATAGTCATCATAACGACAACGGTCTAGTATAATGCCATCCAGATCATATTTAGCCAAGTCGGCCAATAATTGTAAAACGAAGTTTTGTACATCATCATTAGCCGGGTTGAAGAATTTTGTCCCATAATCAGTCTCATCGTCCAACAAATCCATTGTATTGGTTGGCCCATCAGCCAAATTAGCTACACTAGCCCATCCTTTTTTAGAATCATCACGGAATAATACTCCATCATGCCCCAGATTATACGGACATAAATAACCGCCTACAAATGTATTGATGGATGCATTCACTTTTAATTCCTGTTTACGAGCCTCATCAATAAATGCTTGTAAGTAATCCCAAGTTTCCGTCCTTTCATAATAACTATATCCGGAATTACCCCCATACATCCATACGTTTCACCTGATCTACAACATTTGTATTGAATAATACATCTCCTGTAGTGGGACGTACATCGACAATAATATCCAGTGAATCCTGCCGCTTTTATCTTTTCCATATCTTTGGCTATGTTTTCCTTACTATTGGCATAGTCAGGAAAATTAGCAGCCGCATCAATCCAAATATATCGTGGCTTAGCTTCTGTAACATCCGGCTCGTCCGGCTTTTTCTGTCCGAATTATCGTTCCACGGCCATCCGGGAATTCCATCAGAATTATCACTACAGGAGGTTATTGTAACTGCTCCCAAGAAAGTCAGTATTAGTATTTCTAGAAATTTTCTCATATCATATTTGTTTTATTAAGTAGATACTACTTTAATTATTTGTCGATACAATCAAATTCATATCCTCCGATAACCTTACAGTTGTTATCCACGTAGTAAACACGGAGTTTATATCCATCTGTTGTTGGGGCAAGCAATACATCGCCTGTTGCAGCTACACCATCAGCAGAGTTGAACGAAGAAAGTGTCGGATTGAATGACAAAGCATCCGAAGTAGATACTGTACCGGTGAATGATCCGTCTGATGTTACATCATACATATATAGGTATGGAGTTCCACCCCATTGTGGGAAATGAGCTGTACATACCAATACAAGATATTGTGCATTATTAAAGCTTCTTGCATCCAGACAGTTGTTGTTCATTGCCCAAGAATTACCATTGTCGGAATCTGCCAAAGATTTGGCTGCATTGTTACTTGCTCCATTCACCCAATAAAGTATGTTAGCGTCATAATATGACAAGAAATAATCACTTTGAGCGGTAGTTCCCTTAGTCACAACTTTAGTGTTTGATACAGGTGCTCCCCAACTATCTACACCGTTTACTGAAACAACTTGAGGACTTCCCAGTACGCCATCTGTTATAATCCAACGGACAAACTTGTTGGAACCAGAGCCCGATGCTCCGTCGCAAGTGGCAATAATAGAGGCATTAGTATTGATATCTCCTTGAACAGACACTTTCGTACCCCATATCCAGACCTGTACTATTGGTATAAGTTGTCAATAAAGTCGGAGCTGTTGTCACAGACGAAGTTTTTGTAGATAGAGGAAGGATTTACCGTTAGTAGCCTTGGTAGCTAATAATATATTTCCCTTACTATCACTCGTCATACATCCCAAAGAAGCAACACTCACACTTCCCAAAGGATTACATTACCAATCTTATTTCCGGTAGATGCATTGTAATATGTAGGAGTGGTGGCACCATCTCCTAGGCAAACTACCAAATTATTTCCGCTAACGGCCAAAGAGGGTGAATTAGCATCGGTCCAAGGTAATCCGATAACTCCATATCCAATTTGAATAATTCTGTTTCACTACCTTTTCTGTATCCGTAAGGGATCTTATCCGGTACTGCTTTTTGAATGGTATACGTTTGTTTTTGTCACTCCATCGTGAGCTATCACCGTAAGTTCCACAGGCGAGTTAAAATTAAGCGGCTCCGTTTTAGGATCCGGTGACATGGTTACATGGGCTGACAATGAATAATCTGCCAAGCAAGAAGATAAGTCTTCTGCAGAGATTAAAGATACAGTTTTATGGTCTTCATCGATAATACCGGTAATATCCTCTGATGGTATTGAGAAACTTAGTAACTGACATTTAGTAGACTTAACTCTTTCACCTGTGATACAGATTTGTTTCTTATATCCTTGAGCGTCTGTGTAAGTGAAATAGTTTTCTTTAGTCAAGTCCAGAATTGAAAGAACCGGCTCAATGGTACAGTTGGGCGCCAACTTTGCCTGAACCCTCATCGTCTTCATATATTCTGAAGTTTCATTATCGCTATTTTCAGGATAATACCATGGCATAGGGATTACATACTTATCTACAGAAGCATCTGCAATGGTATACACTACTGCTTCTTTATCTACGTATGGTCCAGAAGTAAAGAGCGCAGTCAAGCTCGTGATTCCCTGCCTGTCCGCAGTAGGAAGCACATATTCCGGATCTTGGCAAGAACTCGTGAGAGCCAAAACCCCTAATAATAGATATAGTATATTCTTTTTCATAATGTATTTTCATTTTAGATTTATTGCCATTCTGCATATTGAGTTACTGCACCGTTATTATCCAACTCTGCCTGTGGCATTGAGGAGAACGATACATCTTAGTCGGGGAAATTACGATCTTTATCGTCACATTGTGTATAAATGTAAGTGAAAGATCCATTTGCATTTTGCTCTATTTTCATTTCCATGAAGACGAATACCGGTAAATGCTGTTGCAGATAATTTCCAACGCCGCATATCCCAATAGTAATGTCCTTCGTATGCAAGTTCCACTTTACGTTCCTGACGGATGGCTTTTATTAAATCATTACCGCTTTTGTCTGTGTAAGATAAACCGACTCTGTTACGAATATCTTTAATATCTTTATTTGCCTTATCCGTATAGCCATTCAAATGATAGCAGGCTTCTGCATGATTCAATAAGACTTCTGCATAACGAATTTCCGTCCATGGCTGCGTACTGGCTTGTATGGAAGTAAAGTTGTGATCCTCGTCTACCAGTTTGCGCAAATAGTATCCGGTGGTAGAACGCCCTTCCGGCTTCGCATCCGTTTTCCATGCACCCAGCCATCAGTACCATTTACGAAAGATTCTATAGTTCTACCTTTCCATGTTGCTCCATTATAAAGAATGGTAGCTTTAAAGCGCGAGTTCCAGCTTATCGTAAGGAGGAGTAGCTGTTAAGTACCTTCAGCAGTATGCCATGCACTCCAATCAGGGAAACCACTGCCATCTGCATATTCATACGATTCTAGCCATTTCTTGTGTTGGGGTACCAAATCCTCCAGTCATGGAGTTACCATCCAATACTTTATCACCTCCAGGAGTCATATATCCATCAAAGTCATGAGTCACAGTAGAACTTTTATCATAACAATATTGTAAAATGGCTTCTTTGCTTCCCGCTTTAAAGGCATTTGAATAGTCTTCTTTTGCTTCCAGTTCATAGCCCATTGCCATCACCTTTTCAGCTGCGATGCGAGCATCATCCCATCTTTCAGCATACAACATAGCTCTTGACAACATTGCATAAGCAGCTCCGCTGGTTAGACGTCCGTTAGGAGTTTTATCGACAGGCAAATGTTCGCCAGCATACTTCAAATCATTATATACAAAGTTCCATCCATCGGCTTCCGAACTAACCGGCATATCCTTTTGGATATTATCCAAGTTCTCATCGTATATGATAACTTCTTTATAACGTTTTAATAAATCTGTATAGAGATATCCTCTGAAAAAACGCATTTCAGCTTCCAGGCGTTCTTCATCAGTCTGATTGAATGAAGCATACTTCTTTAATTTGTTGATACCTTCATTGACGCGGCGCACGTACTCATACATAGTACCCCAGTTACCTAAATAAGTACTAACATAGTTCACCGTAAGGACAGAACCTCCATAAGCAATTTCACTGGGTATTTGACATTTGGCCATATAGTTGTAAGAACCATATTTAAGCTGATCCGTCAAAGCTTCTGTCATTCCTGCCAAACATTGTCCGTCCCGATAGACTCCTAAATAATCTATATAGCGATAGAAATCGTTGACTGCTTGCTCTGCATAGTCAAGTTTACTCCATACAAGTTTATCTGATGCTCTGTCTGTTGGAGTCATGTCCAGATAATCGCTACATGAGCCAAGCCCTAAAGAGGCTCCCAACAATATGATACTTAATACTTTTGTTTTCATAATAGAACTTTTAAAGGTTTAGAAAGTCAAAGTTATACCGCCCATAATAGTGCGTTGTTGAGGATAGTATCCGTTATTTACTCCCGGAGATTCAGGATCGATTCCATCAGGAAGACCGCAAATCGTGAATAAATTGGAACCTTCTACATAAATTCTTAGATTCTGAATACCTACGGGGCTCATCCATTTCTTGGGGAATGTATAACCTAATTGTGCAAGATTTGAGACGAAGGTATCTACCATTACGCAGCCAGAAAGTGGAAGCTAGTCCATTATCTCCTCCATGCCCCTGATTGCCCAGCGCTAGTCGGGGAATGTTCCATTCGGGTTTTCTACTGTATATGCATTCTGAACCAAGTATAATGGTGAGTTGGCACCTTCTTTAAATGCTTGTGTCCAAACAGTGTTGTCGTCATAGCCATTATAATAAGTACCTGTCAATGATACGTCGAACAATGCACCTCCGGTAAATTGTGCACTTAAATCGAATCCATTCCAGTCACAATTTAAGTTCAAACCATAAGTTAGTTCCGGACGATTACCACGTCCAACACGTGTTCTATCATCTTCGTCTATTTTACCATCACCATTCAAATCTTTATACTTGATATCACCTACATTAGGACGGGTGCCATACCAGGCTGAATTGTCTATTTCTTCTTCCGAACGGAATAGACCATCTGCAATCCACACAACAGAGGCATCTACACTACGTCCTGTACGTTTTCTCCATTCTACTGTATTAGGACTATCCGGATAGCGGAGGTAGCGGTTTCTTGCAAATGTCAGATTGAAGCTCGCACCATAGGAGAATGGCTTACCTGCTAAATTTAATTTATTACGATGACTCACCGTTGCTGCCACTCCTTTGCTATCTACCTTATTGTAATTGGCATAGGTATAATAATATCCTCCCATGGATGGTGGATAATCACCTCCCATGGATGTCAGGATATCGTAGGTGTAATTATAAAATGCATCGAATTCTACACCTAACAGACCATTCCACATGGTAAAATCAAAACCCGCATTGTAGGTTAAAGTGTTCTCTCCAAGTCAGAGTAGGATTAGCTATAACAGAAGCACGTAATGCTTGCATTACTTTTCCATTCAAAATTGTCCTAGGTATGCATTTTTGTTGCTATCCATCAAATCATAAGTACTAAGGAATGCGTATGGGCTCACTGCATCGTTTCCTAACAAACCAATGGATGCGCGAATCTTCATGTCATCCAAGAATGTCAAATCAGACATAAAATTTTCTTTGGATATTCTCCATGCTACAGATGCTGATGGAAAGACCGCCCAACGTTTTCCACTGACGTTACCCGCGAATTTATAAGAGCCGTCATATCGACCTGTAAATTCTGCCAGATACTTATTGTCATAGTCATATTTCGGACGGAAAGCATAACCTATGCTACGATTTGCATCACTGTGGCCCGAGATTGGGGAGTCAGCCGGCTGACCAAAACTTAATTCAGGAAGTTCGAGAAACTCATATTTTTATTATATCCGGAGAAGCTATTTTCTTTATAGTCCCGGATTTCCGCTAATACCATTGCTTCCACATTATGCTTTCCGAAGGAGTTTACATGGTTCCATACCCCCTTGACCTACCATTTGATGAGAGCTGTATTGTCCTTCACCTAAATTCTATTCCATTGGCTGTACCACGGGATCATCTGCTTTAGACCAAGTCCAATCTGTTGTTGAAGTCGGCATTCATGTATATATGTAGAATAAGGCGTATTCAGATTCTTATTATGAGAAGTTGTATAGTGCATAAGCTCCGGTTACTTTCACGCTCAAGCCTTCAACCCCCAAGGCGCCACCACACCTTAAAGAGAGGTTACTCTGTAAATCAAAGTCGTTAGTATGCTTATATCCGGATTCATAAAATGCGGTGCTAACGGACTATAAGTGGACTTCTCCGTGTTATTCTGTGTGGTAGCACTATAAAAGTCCGTCGTATGTTTCCGGTAAATATGGGTGCATCATTATAGTCTTACGAGCTACTGACAACCAGCCTTGTTCACCTAGTTCGGAAATTAGAATCCGTACCACTCCGAAGCATATCCCGAGTCTCACGCCTGCCAACACTTCCCGCAACACCTAAACTTAACTGGCCTCTTAGCCAATTGAGGCTCGAGATTAGTTCTCACCTATATCTCTTGTAAGAGAAATTATCAATGTTACCTTTTGACCTAAATAACCCACACAAGCTAAGCAACGCATCTTATCACTACCTCCTTGTACTGTTACATTGTGTTTATGGTTGATACCGGTCTCCGAATACTTTATCAATATAGTTAACATTATCCCACCCGTCAGTAGGATCACCATTCAACATCGCTTTCTGTACATTTGCCTTTAAAACAGTAGGAGTATATTGACTACTCTCCGAAATACTTCCATTTGCCATTTTATCCATCATGTCAGCCATGTTATAATAATAAGCAAATTGAGGTCCATTCATAAACTGGGGAAAGTTGCATTCATAGATGCTCCTATTGAACCGTTATAAGGATTCTAGATTTTCCTTCCTGACTCCTTTTTAGTAGTTATAATAATAATTCTACCCGCCCCTTTTACTCCATAAACTGCTGCAGAAGCTCCATCTTTTAAGACAGATACGCTTTCAATGTCATTAGGATCTTCATATCATTAATAGAACGAGGCATTCCGTCCACTATATAGGTAACATTATAAATAGAGCCACGAACCCGTAATGTAGCCCTGGGCCTATCCCGGTTCACCGGATACTTGGACGGATGAAAACGCTCCGGCAAGCGTCCGCCACCTAAAAGACTCACGATATATTGAGCCGCCGGTGCTTTCAACAGTTCATCACTCTTTACCGCAGATATGGAGTCCGGTCAAAGATTGTTTTTGCAGTAACCGCTATCCGGGACAAACAACACCGATTCAAAGCCGCCACATCATTAATGATCCGCTGATCTTTCATTAGGTACTGAATTTATATCCAATCCTACAGGTAGTCACAGCGATAAAGCTGGTCATTGGTTATGTAGGACGTTTCAATTATATTTTCGATAAAAGATACCTTGCTGAATTTGCTTTCCGTGTAGATGGATCCTATAAATTCGCAAAAGATAGAAGATGGGGATTCTTCCCTTCTGTATCTTGGGATGGGTAATCTCTGAAGAAAATTTCATAAAAAAACAATTTTTCTTCTATCAACCTATTAAAACTGCGTGCTTCTGTCGGTGAATTAGGAAGTGATAATACAGATGCTTTTTTACATAGAAGTATTTTTAACGTAGAGAAGAATGCCTACATATTCGGAGGAGTTCCTTATGCAGGATTAGGTGCATCCAACTCTATTACTTCCAGCTTAACCTGGTCTACTACCCGCAGTTACAATATTGGTGCTGACCTGACAATGTGGAATGGATTATTGGGAGTAGAATTCGATTTATTTTATAAGCTGACAAAAGATATACAAGAAAGCCGGAGTGGTGGTTTCCTCCTTCATTAGGTGGAAATTATGCTCAAAAAGGAAATACGGGTAAGATCGACAATCGCGGTTTTGAATTGGTATTGAAGCACCAAAACCACGTTAATGATTTTTACTATAGTATAACCGGTAGTGTAGCGTGGGCTAGAAATAAAGTTCTGTCGCGGATTGAAAGTGAAAGTACTCCTTGGTACCGGACAAACATAGGTGAACCTTTAGGACAAATTTATGGCTATAAAGCTATAGGCTTATATCAAACACAAGAGCAATTGGATAACCGTCCTTTTGTTGGTAATGGAGTTCAACGTTTAGGTGATATCATGTATGAGGGATATCAATGGAGATGGTAAAATTACGCAGGATGGGGATAAAGTTAAAATCGGTCACAGCACTTTGCCAGAGTTAAACTACTCTCTGTCTATGGACTTCAACTGGAAAGGGTTCAATTTGAGTGCATTATGGCAAGGAGCTGCTATTGTTAGTTATACGTTGAATGGTACTTATAATCATGGTTCAATGGACAATACGGTCTATACACGACCATTCTACTCGGGAGGAAATGCTCCTTATTATCTGGTAGAAGATTCATGGACACCGGAAAATACTAGCGCCCGTTATCCCAGATTAAGTGCCATTCATAACGGAAATAATGCATATACCTCTTCCTGGTGGTTAGTAAATGGTAATTTCCTGCGTTTGAAGAATTTACAGTTTGGTTACACAATTCCTAAAAAATACTTGCGAAAGCCAATATTGGACTATCTAACGTTCGTGTATATGTAGCAGGCACCAATCTGTTTACTTTCACAGAATTTAAATATTGCGACCCTGAAATGGCTATTATAAATAATGGTTATTATCCCCAACAAAAGAATTATAGTGTTGGATTAAATATCACATTCTAATTAAATCAATAATTATGAAAATAAAAAGATTATATCTATTAGGGATAGGGCTGATGTTTACGTCACAGTTTCTAACCTCGTGCCATGATTTGTTGGAGAAAGATCCTACAGACTCATATTCAGAAACAGTAGCCTGGAGCTCGGAATCTTCTTTAGATATGTATGTGACTTACTTATATAAGCCTCTCAATGGCTTATCCAACTTTTCTTCTTTATCCTTAACCGATGGATATACAGATTTAGTTAAGTATGGAAATGGAGTTCCACAAACATGGAGTGCTCATAACAAGATTCTATTGCAGCAAAACACAATAACATCAGATAATAATCCGATGTCATCGTGGGGACTTTATACCGACATATTTAGAGAAAATGTATTTCTGCGTGATGCTGGCATCTATGGAAGTAAGTTTAGTGAAGATTTTCTCAATACTCGTATTGCTGAAATTCGTTTTATTCGCGCTGTGAATTATGCACGTATGATAAGAATTTTCGGAGGAGTTATTCTTCGTGACGAAACAAATGGAGTTGATTCAGAAGGGGAAAAAGCAAAAGCAAGAGCAACTGAAGCCGAATCATGGGATTTTGTTCTGAAGGATTTGGAATTCGCAGCCAAACACCTTCCGGAAGAATGGGACAGCAAATGGGATGGGCGTTTGACTAAAGGAGCAGCGTATGCCTATATGTGTCGTACAGCACTCTTTGCAAAACGTTGGGATATTGCTATTACCGCTGCTGATGAGATTAAAAAGCTCAATAAGTATGATTTAATGGATGAATATAAAGATGTATTTAAAGTGGCAGGTAATAAAGAAATTATTTTCTCCATAGCATACAAAATTCCGGATATGCCCCATTATTTCGATCGCTATTTTGCTCCTGACGGTAAACAAGGGATAAGAAGAGCTGTCCCGACAAGTGAGCTGGCTGATTCTTATGATATGGCTGACGGAACTCCTTTCTCGTGGAGCGGCTCCATGGCCAAAGATCCTTATGTAGGTCGTGAACCTCGTTTCTATGCATCCATTATATATAATGGGGCTACTTGGAAAGAAAAGACTATTTATACCTATGTAGACGCAGAAAACGGTTTTGCAGCTTACAGAGATAACATGAATCCGGGAGAAAAACAAACTGTTACCGGATATTTCATCAGAAAATATCTACAAGAAAACAATACCGAATTTGATGATAAGGGAAGCGATCAGTTTTGGATTGAAATGCGTTATGCGGAGGTTTTGTTAAATCTGGCTGAAGCTCTGGCAGAACAGGATTATGCTAAAAATCAGGATGATGCCTTGGAAGCTCTCAATGAAGTAAGAAGACGTGTTGACCTACCGGAACGTACAACACAAGAAGCACCGGATAAAGACTCATTTATGAAACTATTACGTAAGGAACGTATTTGTGAATTGGCCTTTGAAGGATTCCGTTATTGGGATTTACGCAGATGGCGTTTGGCTGGCGAAGTTATTGATGGAAAACAGGCACATGGAACAAAAATAACCAAAAAAGATGATAATTCTTATACTTATGAACAAGTGTCATGTGACGACAATATAAACCGCTTCTTTCCAGAACGCTATTACTTGCTACCTATTCCTGTAGATGAATTACAGAATAATCCGTTATGTGAGAATAATGCTCCTTGGTAATATTAAAAGATTATTATAGTTATGAAAAATTTCAAAGTAATTACATACATCATATTAATGATAGCATTTAGCTTTTCCTTTTCTTCTTGTGAAAAGCATGATGATATCCATTATCATTCTGATTGTGATATCATATCCATTATGGTTCGTGCTAATTCTCCGGAGGATGGTACTACTTATGATGGGCTCATATCAGAGAATGGAAATATAACTTTCGAACTTCCGGCAAAAGTGAAATTGAGCGAATTATATGTAACAGCCAATTTGCCTGTAGCAGCATTTGCTTATCCTTCATTGACTGGTGCTAAAGATTTATCTACTCCATTTAAACTAACTATTGTAGCAGGTGATGGAACGCAAAAGGAGTATACTTTGATTGCTAAACACCCAAATAACTAAAAAAGTAGATGTTATGAAAATAAAATATCATAATTGGCTTCAAGTTGCTGTCATGGCAACAATGGTTGTATTTTCCGCATGCTCGGATGATCCAACATTATACTCTGACACTGATATAACCGGATTCAAAGTTAGATTGGGCGAGGGTAATTATAAACAGGGTACCGTTAAGGATGGTAACATTATTGAATTTAAGATCACTCCGGACTTAGATTTGAGCAAACTCAATGGAGTTACTTGTTCTTTCTTTATCTCTCCATATGCAACAGTTACACCTACCCCCGATGTACCTCAAGATTTTTCAAAAGATGTACATTACACAGTGAAGGCGCAAGATGGCACAACCACTGACTGGACCGTAAAATGGACTTATGGCGGAAAAGTAAATGATGGAGAAGGTTTTGAATATTTTTTCAAAAAATGGGAAATTAGTGTACCCACTCCATCTAATAAAGACAAAGATGGTTTCGGTGCAGTGTTTGGTAATTATATAATAGATACCCAATTTAATTTCTATGATAAATATACAGGGCAGAAAGTAGATAAGACTTTGAATGTGACAGGAATAGACGCTTCTTTGTGCCAGTTAGTCAATGATGACGCCGGTAATTTGATCGGTGTAGTAAAAAATGTAGGGTTATACAGATGGACTACTGTTGAGGGAGCTCCACAAAGGTTGCTAATGTAACTCCCGGAGCAAATAAAGTTTCTGCAATCGGTGATATTGACAAAGTGGGATATGTTTATGATTCTAAACCTGATGGTGTAGGTACACATGCAGTTTACAAATTTGAGAATGGTACATATACAGGCACTTCAACCTTGGTTACCGGTCGTCCCAGTAATGATAGTAACTGGCGACAGATTGTGGCTGTACTCGACGTGTCGGATAACCCACCATTTTACGTAATAGACGCAGTGAATGCCGGAGGTGTAATGGGACCGGAAATCGGTTATAAAGCAAATACGGCAGGGGCATTTAGCAGCATCACAGGTCCATATATAGACATGTGGAATAAGAAAGGATACGCTGGCTGGGGAAATCATGTACTTATTTCCGGTAGAGGTATTCCATTCAATGGCAGATGGTACGGAGCAACCATAACTTGTGGTTGGGGCTGGGTTGGACTGCATCTGCTAGACCCGTCTAGTAATCATTCATTACCTATCACAGAAACAATTGAGCCATGGACTACCAACTCTTGTATCTGGACTACTTGTTCACCAAGTGATGACGGAGAATCATTATATCTCTATTACGGTTATGGTGTAGGTATTCGTTGTTATGAACTTACAAAATACGAGAAATAGGCATACTCCTAATTATATAGAATTGAAATATGTTGAATAAAAGCATTATATCGTTTTTTCTATTGTTATTTGCTACCTGTTCCTTTGCCGGGAACAGGGGCAAAGAACAACCTAAATACCTTTGGTTTGATGCAGAAGCTAATTTTGAACGCTTTGCCTCTAAAGATTCTATTTCTTACTATTTGGAAAAAGCCAAATCAGTAGGATTCAACCAAGTAGTAGTAGACGTCAAACCTATATACGGGGAAGTACTGTATAAAAGTAAAATTCTACCTCCACTTACAACAGTGAATGGTAAAGTAATTCATCGTGACTGGGATTACCTGCAGTATTTTATCAATGAAGCTCGTCGGTTAGGATTAAAAGTCACTGTTTCCACTGCAATGTTTCCGTCCGGACATCCCGCTACCCGCGAAGGTCTGGTCTATGATGAGTCACGTTGGGATGGGAAAACATGCTTGGAATATACACCTGACGGAAAGATGCTTGACATCAGAGAGGATAAGAAAAAAGTAGGAGCTTTTTTAAATCCGGTTCGTAAAGATGTCCGCAAATTTGCTTTAAGTATTGTTCGTGAAATAGTGAAAAACTATGATGTTGATGCTTATGCATTAGATTATTGTCGATATCCAGGAGATGATAGTGACTTCTCTGCTGACAGTCGTAAAGCTTTTGAACATTACTTAGGAAAAAAGTCCGGAACTTTCCAGACGATATTTTCACTTGGAATGCCGATGGAACGAAAAATCCTGGTATTTATTATAAAGAATGGTGGGCATTCCGGGCTAATGTTATCACTAGTTTTGTGAAAGAAGTACGTAAAGAAATTCATTCTATCAATAATAAAGTAGAACTAGAGTATTGGGCCGCTTCCTGGATTCATGGTATTTATGGACAAGGGCAGAATTGGGCCAGTCCAAAATCTGATTTCTCATTAAATTATCCGTGGGGATCGGAAGCCTACAATGAATCAGGATTTGCACCTTATCTGGATACCTTCTTATGTGGAACGTATTTAGAGCGTATCTACGGCATGGATGATCCGGAATCTATAGAGTATGGTATTGCCCGTGCACAGAGATTGGTTGGTAATGATTGCAAAGTATTCGGAACGATATATGCTTTAAATCATAAAACCAATATAGCCGATGCAGTAAGCCTTTGTCTTGAGAAATCGGAAGGATTGATGATATTCGACATAGTACAGGTTATTGAAATGAATCTGTGGGATGATATCCAAAAAGGTATAGAACGTGCGGAAGCACAGAGATAACTAAAAATAAATATTTACGATTAAATCGATATGATAATGAAAAATATATCAAAATATTGGCTTCTTTTCATGATTGCCGCCATGTCTGCGACAAGTTGTTCAGATGATGATAATGAAAAGGTGGTAATGCCGGATCCTGATCCGACAACATTAGGTTGGGTTAAACAGACAACAGAGTTTGGCACATTACCTGAATACATAAGTGTATACAAATCTCCGTCAGAGCTGGAAGGCATGAAAGCCATAGCTTTTATTGCTGTTGCGGATATGTCAAAAGCAAATTTTGCAACTATCGGAGACCAGATATACTCTAAGACTCCCAATCAAATCTGGCAAGCAGAACAACAAAAATATCCGATAATTATGAATGGTGGATATTTTGTAATGGGAGCCGGTAAGTCTGTCAGTCTGCTATGCCGTGGAGGAGAGGTCTTAGCTGTGAACTCGCAGGAGGAAATACGTTCTCAAAAGAGTTATTATCCTACACGAGGTATCTTTCAGCTGTCAAAGAATGGCTATTTCTCCACAGATTGGGCTTATACAACAACTGATGGTGTGACATATACCTATGAACAACCTTCTCCCAATAAGTCCGGTTATGAGCCTCAACCTGCACCTTCGGCTTATTTTCCGACGAGAGGCGTGAAATTAAATGCAGAAACGGCGATTGGAGGTGGACCGATCCTGTTGAAAGACGGAAGTGTGAGAAATACTTTTATTGAAGAACTTTTTGATGAAGAAAGTGGAGTTGCTCCCGAAAGTTATCATCCAAGAACCGCTATCGGAGTAACAGCCAATAATAAGGTGATATTTTTTGTTTGTGAAGGCCGCAGTGTAACGGAAGGTGTAAAAGGTATGAATATGGCTATGATGGCTAATGTCCTGAAGAGCTTAGGTTGTGTAGATGCTATGAATCTTGATGGTGGTGGTTCAACTTGTATGTTGGTCAACGGTCAACCGGTGATAAAGCCAAGTGCTGGTGCCCAACGTGCTATAACTACGGCAGTAGCTTTAAAATAACGGTCGAAAGATCTTTAGGATAACAAGTTTATTTTATTTAGCTTTCTTATTATTCTCGATTTCAGGCTGTATTTTTTCTAAATACCAGCTTGAAGTCGGGAAATAAAAACAATAAAGTATGAAATACATTCCAAGCATTTTATTATTCTTTTTTCTTCTATCACTTAGTAGTTGTTCTACAAAGACTGTAGAATCAGAGCTTCCCGAGCCAAATCCTCCCACTCCTGTCATTCCGGAAGAACCAACTCCTGAAAAAGAAAAAATGCTCTGGTTTGATGCAGAAGCAAATTTTGAACGTTTCTCCAAAAAAGAGAATATCACATATTATCTTGATCTCGCCAGATCAACAGGTTTTAATAAAATTGTAGTCGATGTGCGTCCTGTACAAGGCGATGCCCTGTTTAAAAGTTCCTATTTAACCCCATTGACCGATCTTGCCGGTACACATATCGAAAGAGATTGGGATTATCTTCAATTTTTCATTGATGAGGCTCATAAACGTGAACTTAAAGTTACGGTCTCTGCTACTATATTTACGGCAGGCCTACCTTCTTCTAAAAATGGTATGGCGTACCGTGATGATACATGGGATGGAAAAACTTGTTTGGAATATACCAAAAATCAGGGTTTGATAGATATTAAGGACGATAAAACAAAAGTCTCCGCCTTTTTAAACCCAGTTTTACCGGAAGTACAAGACTTTTGTCTGAATTTTATAAAAGAGTTAGTTACAAATTACAATTTTGATGGTTTTGCCTTAGACTATTGCCGTTATCCGGGAGATGAAAGTGATTTTTCGGAGGCAACAAAAACGGCTTTCGAACAATACATCGGAAAGCAATTAGATCGGTTCCCAGATGATATTTTCATTTGGAATACAGATGGCACTAAACGGACAGGGACTTATTATAAGAAATGGTGGGAGTTCCGCTCTATGGTCATACGTAATTTTGTAGAACGGGTGCGCACAGAAATTAAAAACATTAAACCGGATATTCAATTAGAATATTGGGCTGCCTCATGGATTCATGCTATTTATGGGCAAGGACAAAATTGGGCATCCACCGAATACGATTTTTCCAAAGAATACAGTTGGGCTTCACCTGAATATAAAAATACAGGTTTTGCCGGATTGTTAGACACCTTTCTATGTGGAACTTATTTAACCAAAATATTTGGATTGAACGATCCCGAATCCATAGAATATGGTATAGCGCGTGCACAACGCATTGTTCATGGAGCATGTAAAGTCTATGGCACTTTGTATGCTTTAAATCATAAGGACAATATAGCAGATGCTGTTTATGTCTGTCTTTCCCAATCCGAAGGATTAATGGTGTTTGACATTGTGCAAGTAATAGAATTCAATCAGTGGGCAGCCATTAAGGAAGGAATTCAACGAGCAGAGAGTCTTTAAATAGCGAATATTCAATAAAATATAATATATAAAATGAAACGAGTACTTATATTATTACACATTATTTTATGCACATGCATGGTAATTCAAGCCAAAAACTACACTGTAAGTTCACCGGATGGAAAAATCAAGGTGACGGTAACAGCCGGAAAACTATTAAGTTGGAGTATTGATTACAATGGTGAACGTATACTAAATCCCAGTCTGATGCAGATGGATATTGAAGGGCAGACTGAACAACCGGGAGTAAATCCGAAAGTAATAAAAGCTGAAACACTCAAAGTAAATTCGGAGCAAACAGCTGTCATTCCACTTAAACAAAGAATTATCAAAGATCAATATAACCAGTTAACTCTGACTTGTAAAGGTAACTACGCAATAGTCTTCAGAGTATATAACAATGGAGCCGCTTATCGTTTTGAGACTTCATTAAAGCAACCTAAAGTTATTATTAATACTGAAACCATCGAACAGAACTGGACTGAAGGGTGTAAGCTATATTGGCCAAGAGAAAAGAATCAAGAATATCTCACACACTGCGAAGCCATTTTTGATGAATTAAACATCTCCTCGCTCACTAAAGATATGAAAGGCTATCTACCCATTTATCTCTCTACCCCTAAAGGAACGAAAGTTGTTATTATGGAATCCGATCTTTTCGATTATCCCAATCTATTTTTGACAGGTGATCGTAATAACACGCTGTCCGGTGAATTTCCTCCTGTAGTTTTAAAAAGTGCCTTAAAGGAAGGTGCCGACCGTGACGAAGTATTATTGGAGAAAGCCTCTTACATTGCTGAAACTGAAGGAACAAGAACTTTCCCTTGGCGTGTATTAATGATTAACGAAGACGACAAAGCAGTAATTGAAAATAACTTAGTGTATCAATTAGCCTCTCCATCTGTTACTCAAGACACAGACTGGATAAAACCCGGAAAGATTTCTTGGGATTGGTGGAGTACACTGAACGTATACGGGGTAGATTTTAAGGCAGGTGTGAATACTGATACCTATAAATATTTCATTGATTTCGCTTCAAAATACGGAATTGAATATATTTTATTAGATGAAGGCTGGTCAGCCGGAACCTGGAATATTAAGGAGCCAATACCCGGATTGGATATACCGGAACTGGTACGATATGGAAAGGAAAGAAATGTTGGTCTTGTGTTATGGACTTTATGGAACCCACTTGATAAAGAATTGGACGAAATTCTGGATGTTTATGAAAAATGGGGAATCAAAGGTATAAAAGTAGATTTTATGCAACGTTCGGATCAATATATGGTTAATTTCTACGAACGGGTAGGAAAAGCCGCAATGGACCGTAAATTACTCGTTGATTTCCATGGATCTTTCAAACCTTCCGGTTTACAGAAGAAATATCCCAATGTGATGACTTTTGAAGGTGTACTGGGATTAGAGCACGATAAGGATTCAAGAGATATTAATCCGGTACATGACTTGATTCTTCCATTTACAAGAATGGTAGCCGGTCCGATGGATTATACTCCCGGTGCAGTAAACAATGCAACAGCGGAAGACTTTTACATCAATTTCGTACATCCGATCAGTTTAGGTACACGCGCCCATCAGGCAGCTTTATATGTAGTGTATGAAAGCCCGTTACAAATGTTAGCAGATTCTCCCTCAAATTATTATAAAGCTCCAGAATTTGCCTCTTTTATCTCCCGCATACCTACCATTTGGGAAGATACTAAAGCTATAAAAGCTAAAATCGGAGAACAATTAGTTATTGCCCGCAAGAATGGTAAGAATTGGTATTTGGCAGGTTTAACAGACTGGAATGCCCGTAACATTGAAGTGAAACTGGATTTTCTTGAAGCATCCAAATATAAAATGGAAATTTTCAAAGACGGTGTGAATGCAGATGTTTACGCCTCGGATTTTAAAACAGAAGAGGTAATGGTTTCAAAAGATGAACTAATTAACATCACCATGGCTAAAGGTGGCGGTTGGGCAGCAATTCTTACTCCGGTTGAATAAAAAGGTTTAGTAATGAAGAAAATACTATTTATATTATATACCTGTTGCATTTTATCGTTTCCTGTAAGTGCGCAGCAAATTCCGTCATTTAAAGCAAATGACAGAATTGTTTTTCTTGGAAATAGTATAACGGAAGGAGGGCATTATCATTCTTATATATGGCTGTATTACATGACGCACTTCCCCAATTTACCTCTTCGTATGTATAATGGAGGAATCGGTGGTGATTGTGTGAGCCACATGGTTTATCGTTTCGATTCAGATATTAAAATCAAAAAGCCGACCTATCTGATCTGTTCTTTCGGGATGAATGATTCCGGATTCGACGGATATAATAAGCCCGGATATGATAAGTATGCGAATCAGCAGGTAGAGTATGCTCACACAGAGTTTGAAAAACTGCAACGGCAGATTCTTGCTGACAAAAAAATAAAAAGCGTAGTACTTCTAGGCTCTCCTCCCTATGATGAGAATGTGAAATTGAAAGGAGTAGAAGCTCTACACGGAAAGAATGAGACGATCAAACGAATTATTGAAATGCAGGTAGAAGTTGCCCAAAAGAGAGGATGGGGATTTGTCAATTTCAATACTGTGATGTGCGGGTTGAATAAGCAGATTCAGCTATCTGATTCTACAGCTACTTTCTGTGGCGGTGACCGGATTCATCCTGATAAAGACGGTCATATGGTAATGGCGTACTTATTTCTGAAAGCACAGGGACTTGCAGGACAGGAAATCGCTTCTTTCCAAATCAATGCCACTAACAGGAAAGCAATGGAAGAGCGAAACTGCCGAATATCTCATATAAAGAATGAGAATGATACAATATCTTTCAGATATTTATCCCGTTCATTGCCTTTCCCTATCGACACGATTCCTCGTTGGGGAACGAAAGGCACAGCTCGGGATGCTATCAGACAAATTCCCTTTATGCAGGAAATGAACCAGGAAATAATGAAAGTAACTGATTTGCATGGCATTTTCCGGGTAACTATTGATGGAATAGAAATTGGCTGTTGGAGTGGCGACGAATTGAGTAAAGGAGTTAATCTGGCAGAAATAACATGTACACCCCAATACCAACAGAGTCTGTCTATCATGCATCTGAATGAAGAAAGGTGTGCTATAGAAAAACGTTTACGTCAATATATGGCTATGCAGTATGTCTTTTTTAAGCATAGAGGATTACTTTTTGCAGATAATAAAGCTGCTCTTGATGTTGCCAAAGCGGAACGGGAGAGTCATTACCTGGTGAAGTATTTATATACCAATTATACTCAAGCCATGTTTCCGCAGATACGTGAAGCCTGGCAGGCTGAAATAGACCAGTTGATAACTCAAATATATAAAATAAACAAGCCTCTTACGCGTTTGATTAAAATAGAAAGGATTAAAGAATGAAATTAAGACTATTATTACTTTTATGCCTGTTCCAATGGAGTTTTTCCTGTTTTAGTGTACAGGCTGAAACTACTCCCGTAGTCTATTACGGGAAAGTACTGTCTGGAGGTAAGGGAGTTGCTAACGTACCTGTGACAGATGGTACGCAGATTGTCCTTACAGATAATAAAGGACGATACTCCATGACAAGTACCTCTGATGCAGAATACATCTATATTACCCTTCCTGATGGTTATGACGTTCCGATGAAAGGTAAAATCCCTGTATTCTTTCAAAAAGTACCTGCTCAACCTTCAAAGAAAGTACATTTTGATTTTGAGCTGACACAATCATCTACGAATAATCAAAAGCATGTTTTGGTTGTATGGGCTGACCCACAAGTGTATTTTGACGAAGAAATGCCACAAGTACGGGAGGCCTCAAAAGATGTGAAAGAGCTGTTGGCAACTAGCTATCAGGGAATCCCTGCGTATGGAATAGTGTGTGGAGATATTATTGGTGACATCAATAAAAAGCCCAGCTATTTTGCGCCCATGATAGATGCAATAGCCGAAACGGAAATTCCCTTCTTCTATGTAATTGGAAATCATGACTTAGATTTAAATGTACGTTCCAATGAACATGCACGTACTACTTATAAATCTTATTATGGTCCCACTTACTATTCATTCAATAGAGGAAATGTGCATTATGTTGTTCTCGATGATATTTTCTTTATTGCAAAAAGCTATTTGTATGTTGGTTATCTTACCGAGCAACAGCTCCAGTGGTTGGAACAGGATTTGAAACAAGTTACTCCGGGATCCACAGTAGTAGTTGCTACACATATCCCTACCTATTCAAGAGAAGCACGCCGAAAGGAATGGGGAAAGGAGTCTACTATGAAAGTAATGAATAACCGCTCTCATTTGTATGAGTTGCTAAAACCTTACAATGCTCATATCATGTCAGGACATGAACACTATAATGAAAATTATGTGTTGGCAGACAATCTTTACGAACACGTGCACGCCCCCTTGTCAACATTGTTTTGGCAAGCTCCCTGGGCTTGTGATGGAACTCCGGGCGGATATGCCGTCTACGAGTTTGACGGAGGTAAAGTTAACTGGTATTACAAATGTGTAGGAAAAGATAAGGACTATCAATTTGAACTTTATCCGGTAGGTGCCAGTCGAAATAAAAAGGAAGCAGTGGTGGCAAATGTTTGGAATTACGACCCAACCTGGAAAGTGAAATGGTATGAAAACGGTATTGACAGAGGAGAAATGACTCGTTTTTCCGGATACGACCCTGCTATTTATGAATACTGTGATAAAAACAGTTCTACATTTAAGCATAAGTATTTGGGAGCAGACATTACTGAACACTTGTTTTATGTGGTTCCTGAAATGAAGGATTCCGAAATACGTGTAGAAGTTACAGATCATTGCGGTAATGTATATACCCGTAAAATGCAGCAACCTAAATAAGCAAAAACATAAAAAAGGAAAGAAAATGAATCAACTAACTGCATTAAGAAAAGTGTTTTATATTGTGGGAATCACCAGCTTCCTTTCAGCTTGTAGCCAAACTGATAATCTGGTACTAAAATCCCCGGATGGTAAGATACAACTAACAGTCACAGAGAATGATAATACAATATCATACGCAGTAAATAAAGAGAATGCAACCGTGATACTCCCTTCTAAACTAGGGTTTATCCTGGAACATGGAGATAGCTTAAACCATTTTGTAATTAAAGGCACCGAACGCTCCTCCTTGGACGAAACTTGGGAACAACCTTGGGGAGAGAGTCGATATGTACGCAACCACTATAATGAATTGAAAGTACTACTTCAAGAGGTAGCAGAAAAACGTAAACTTAATATAATATTCCGTCTCTTTAATGATGGTATCGGATATCGTTATGAGTTTCCGCAACAGGAATCCATGGATTCATTAGTTATTATGAGCGAAGCAACAGAGTTTAAAATGCCGCGTATACATAAAGCTTGGTGGATTCCCGCATCCGACCCATATTATGAATGTATAGCAACATTCTCTCCCATAAATGAACTGGATACTGTACGCACTCCTCTAACAATGGAAACTGCAGAAGGAAAGTATCTTGCCATTCACGAAGCTAACCTGACAGATTATCCCAAAATGAATCTGACAGTCAAGGATTCTGCCACACTCTGCGCTTCATTAGTTCCTTGGTCTAATGGAGTTGCAGCATACATCAAAGCTCCATTTGTTACCCCTTGGAGAACAGTTGTTATTGGTGATAAACCGGGTGATCTGGTTACATCTTATTTGATGTTGAATCTCAACGAACCCTCCAAAATCAAAAATACTTCCTGGATAAAGCCAGGGAAATACATCGGTATATGGTGGGAAATGCATTTGGGTAAAGGAACATGGTATTATGGTCCCAAACACAGTGCTACCACTGCTAATACAAAGAAATATATAGACTTTGCATCAGAAAATGGTATCTCCGGCGTGTTGGTAGAAGGATGGAATGTCGGCTGGGAAGGAAACTGGATGAAACACGGGGATTCTTTAGACTTCACCAAACCTTATCCGGATTTTGATATTAAGGCAATCACTGATTATGCCCGTGAGAAAGGCGTAGAATTGATTGGACATCATGAAACAGCAGCTGCTACCCGCAACTACGAGAACCAATTGGACAAAGCCTTCGCTTTCTATCAACAATATGGAGTGCATGCCGTGAAAACTGGATATGTGAATCGCCTAATGGATTTTAAAGAAGCTCATGACGGTCAGTATGGTGTACGTCACTATCGGAAAGTGATAGAAACTGCTGCCAAATATCAAATAGCTATTGACAACCACGAGCCTGTTATGCCTACCGGTATTGAGCGCACATGGCCTAATCTTATGACCCAGGAAGGCGTGCGCGGACAGGAACACAATGCATGGTCTCCCGATGGAGGAAATCCGCCGGAACATACAACTGTTATTCCTTTTACTAGAGGATTAGCCGGGCCCATGGACTTCACATTCGGAACTTTCAACTTTACTAACGAGGCATATCCGGGAACTCGTGTCAATACTACACTTTGCAAGCAATTAGCGCTATTTGTCGTGATCTACAGCCCCTTACAAATGGCCTCGGATTTACCAGAAAACTACAAAGGCATCAAAGCGTTCGATTTCATTAAAGATGTACCTACCGACTGGGATAAAACTTATGTGGTAGATGCCAAAATTGGTGATTATTCCGTGTTTGCGCGGAAAGACCGTAACACCAGCGATTGGTATGTAGGCTGCATCACAGACGAAAATGCAAGAGAATTGGATGTTCCTTTGAGCTTTTTGGATGCGGACGCGAAGTATACTGCTCAAATATATGCTGACGGTGACGATGCGGAATGGAAAACGAATCCGACTTCTTTCAAATATGAAGAGAAAATAGTAACAGCTTCTGACACACTTCATGTCAAACTGGCAACAAGCGGTGGATGTGCTATTCGTTTTATCAAACAATAATATGATTATGAAGAAAATACTAAGTATACTCCTTTTTCTAGTTGTTGTCTGCCAAATACGTGCGGAAGATGCTAATATCACTACCATGCATAAAATGACACAACGGTTGTTTCCTCAACATGCTTCATCTTTTGATTTCCGTCTGTTGAATAATACTTCAGCAGACACTTTTACCATCAAAAGTGAAGGGAATAAAATTATTATTTCCGGAAATAACGCTAACTCTATGGCAGTAGGTTTGAATCATTATTTGAAAAACTACTGTCTGACCACTATTTCATGGTATAAGGATGATCCGATAGAATTACCTAAAACTCTCCCTTCCATATCAACAGAAGTCACTATTAAGGCAAATGTCCCGACCCGTTTCTTTCTAAACTATTGTACGTTCGGGTATTCAATGACTTGGTGGAAATGGAGTGATTGGGAACATTTTATCGACTGGATGGCTTTAAATGGAATCAATATGCCTCTTGCTATTACCGGTCAGGAAGCTATCTGGTATAAAGTCTGGAGTAAACTGGGATTGACAGATGAAGAAATACGGGGATACTTTACAGGTCCTGCACATCTTCCATGGCATCGAATGTGTAACTTGGATGGCTGGCAAAGTCCTTTACCTAAAGAGTGGTTGTCAAGTCAGGCAGCGTTGCAGGAACAGATTGTTGCCCGTGAACGTGAATTTAATATGCGACCTGTATTGCTGGCTTTTGCCGGGCATGTACCGGCAGCATTGAAACGGGTTTATCCCAATATAAAAACAACCAGAGTAAGCGAATGGGGAGGTTTTGCCGATCAATATCGTTGTACTTTCCTGAATCCCATGGATTCTTTGTATGCGATCATACAAAAAGAATATCTTACCGAACAGACTCGTTTATATGGTACAAACCATATCTATGGCATCGATCCGTTCAATGAAATAGATCCTCCTTCATGGGATGCCGATTCTTTGGGAATGATGGCTAAGCATATCTATGAATCTGTAGCTGCTGTAGATCCTGAAGCGGTATGGTTGCAGATGACATGGCTGTTTTATGCTGACATCAAGCATTGGACCACTCCACGTATCAAATCCTATCTTCGTTCTGTGCCTCAAGACAGGTTGATTCTATTAGACTATTTCTGTGAATATACAGAAATCTGGAAACAGACAGACAGTTATTTCGGTCAACCTTATCTTTGGTGTTATCTGGGTAATTTTGGTGGCAATTCCTTTCTGTCAGGTCCGGTAAATTTGGTGAGCGAACGATTGGCAGATGCTTTAAAGAATGGCGGCAGTAATCTTAAAGGAGTAGGTTCCACTCTCGAAGGCATAGACCTGAATCAGTTTATGTATGAATTTGTTCTTGACAAAGCATGGAATGGAGGTCAGACAGATAAAGAATGGTTCTTTAAACTGGCAGACAGACGAATTGGCAAGATATCTCCTGAAGCGAGAAAAGCATGGGAAATACTAGCAAATAAAGTGTACGTCCAACCAGCACAAGTGGGACAAGGCACACTCACCAATGCGCGCCCCTGTTTGAAAGGAAATGGACATTGGACTACCAAACCAACGATTGAATATCAACCAAAAGATTTAGTTGAAGCATGGAGATTGCTATTATCTGTAAAAGACTGTCAACGGGATAGTTATGAGTTTGATCTGGTCAATATTGGACGACAAGTTTTAGGGAATTATTTTAATGTAGTCCGTGATGAGTTCACCCTTGCATATGAAGCGGGAGATATACCGATGATGAAAAACCGGGGAATAAGATGAGAGAGATTCTTGCTGACCTTGATAAACTCGTTAGCTGTCATCCAACTTTCTCACTGCATAAATGGATCACTGATGCTCGTGATATGGGACATGATACCGCTTCTAAAAACTATTATGAAATGAATGCCCGTTCTCTGATTACCATTTGGGGAGATAGCTATCACCTGACCGACTATGCTAATCGATCATGGGCAGGTCTAACCAATCAATATTATTCTGTTCGGTGGGATCGTTTTATAAATAAAGTAATCGAGGCTGCTGAAAAGAAGAAGAATTTTGATGAAGAAGAATTCTTTAATCAATCACGGATTTATGAAAACGAATGGGTAAATCCTAGTAACAGAATCAGCTACAACGAAGGCGGTGACGGAATAAAACTAGCCCGCCAAATCTATAAAAAATACGCAAAAGAAATCATTCGATAAAATTATAAAGTATACCTCAAT